>CAVRLX010000010.1:0-97500 GCA_963721725.1 uncultured Chloroflexia bacterium | reverse complement strand
TTTTGTTCACCTGTGGCTATCCTGGCATTCCCCAGGATGGGTTTCCCCATTCGGACATCTGCGGATTATAGTCCTACCACAACTCCCCGCAGCTTTTCGCAGTGGTACACGTCCTTCATCGGCTTTTTGCGCCTAGGCATTCCCCGTGTGCCCTTAGTAGCTTAACCACTAAGAACCATTCTTCTACTCTCCTGTCGCTTCTGCTCACAAGAGCCGTCGTCGATTCCTCAACAACTCCCTCCCTCGCTTCCACCACAAGAGTCACTCCATTCCTGGCTCCACCCACACAGCCCGAGGGCTGGCGGCTTCGCCTATTCTGAAGATGCTTCTATCCTATTCAGTTTTTAATGTACCAGATACAGATTGTCGATTTAGATTGACGATTTTAGATTGACGATTTTAGATTGTGGCTCACCCTCGACTCAGGCATCGCTGCCCTCATCTCGCTTAACCCATCTTTTAATCGTCAATCCTTAATCCAAAATCATCTTTGGGGCCGACAACACTTGGCTCCCGACAGTCCCCCAGTTCCCTGGGCTGCCTGCCGCCTGCTGCCTGCTGCCTGCCACAGTGGGCCTGAGTGGACTCGAACCACTGACCCCTGCGTTATCAGCACAGTGCTCTAACCGGCTGAGCTACAGGCCCAAATCAATTGACGATTTACGATTGTACAATGACGATTCTTCCTCAACCTCGATACAGACATCTCTGCCCCCATCTCGCTTGACTCAAATCATCCATCCTCAATCCTAAATCGTCAATCGCTCGCGGCATTAACCGCTGAAGAGTGGTAACGTAACCAGACTGCTCTACCGGCTTTGCCAGTAGTCGCATCGAGGGACTTGCATCGCACTCGACGCTCTCCTGTGTCTCAAACTCAACAACCCCATCCTTCCAGCACATCCCTACAATCGCTTGTAGACCTGCACCTTCCAGACAGCATCATCTCGCCCAAACACACAGGGACAAGGATGCCCAACAGCCTTGATTTTGAACGCTTCCAGTCAAATCCCTCATGGCAGTCTACACCTCGCAATTCGCAATTCGCTCCTTGCAACCTGCACCCTCCCATTCACCATCTACCTTCCACTTTCTCACAATCTGTCAGCCTCTCCCTAGAAAGGAGGTGATCCAGCCGCACCTTCCGGTACGGCTACCTTGTTACGACTTCGTCCCAGTCATCAATCCCACCCTAGGCAGCTCCCTCTGGTTTATCACCAGTTGGGTCACCGACTTCAGGTGTTATCAACTCCCATGACGTGACGGGCGGTGTGTACAAGGCCCGGGAACGTATTCACCGCAGTATGGCTGACCTGCGGTTACTAGCAACTCCAACTTCATGCAGGCGAGTTGCAGCCTACAATCCGAACTACGACCAGCTTTGATGGGATTCGCTCCAGGTCGCCCTTTCGCTTCCCTTTGTACCGGCCATTGTAGCGTGTGTGTAGCCCTGGATATAAAGGCCATGCTGACTTGACGTCATCCGCACCTTCCTCCGGTTTGATACCGGCGGTCTCGCTAGACACGTGTAACTAGCGACGCGGGTTGCGCTCGTTGCGGGACTTAACCCAACATCTCACGACACGAGCTGACGACAGCCATGCAGCACCTGTGCACCCTGCCCGAAGGCTCGTTCCAGTTTCCCTTCACTACTAGGTGCATGTCAAACCCAGGTAAGGTTCTTCGCGTTGCATCGAATTAAACCACACGCTCCGCTGCTTGTGCGGGCCCCCGTCAATTCCTTTGAGTTTTAGCCTTGCGGCCGTACTCCCCAGGCGGTGAACTTATCGCGTTGGCTTCGGCACAGACAGATGTCACTCCGCCCACACCTAGTTCACATCGTTTACAGCGTGGACTACCGGGGTATCTAATCCCGTTTGCTCCCCACGCTTTCGCACCTCAGCGTCAGACCTGTGCCAGAGAGCCGCTTTCGCCACTGGTATTCTTCCCGATATCTACGCATTCCACCACTACACCGGGAATTCTGCTCTCCTCTCACCGTCTCAAGACCCACAGTTTCCAACGACCTCTCCAGGTTTAGCCCAGAGCTTTCACGTCAGACCCACGGACCCGCCTGCGTGCCCTTTACGCCCAGTAATTCCGGATAACGCTTGACACCTACGTATTACCGCGGCTGCTGGCACGTAGTTAGCCGTGTCTTATTCCTGGGGTACCGTCCTTCCTCTTCCCCCAGAAAAGAAGTTTACAACTCGAAAGCCTTCATCCTTCACGCGGCGTTGCTGCATCAGGCTTTCGCCCATTGTGCAATATTCCTCACTGCTGCCCCCCGTAGGAGTCGGGACCGTCTCTCAGTTCCCGTGTGGCTGGTCTTCCTCTCAGAACAGCTATCGATCATCGGCTTGGTAGGCCTTTACCCCACCAACTACCTAATCGACCGCAGGCCCCTCTCAAAGCACTAAAGCTTTGCTCACAAAGATTCCCATCTTCATAAGCCCATGCGGTATTAGCTGCGGTTTCCCGCAGTTATCCCCCACTTCGAGGCAGGTCACCCACGTGTTACTCACCCGTCCGCCACTTTCAAGGATACAAGTACCCTCTCACGTTCGACTTGCATGTGTTAGGCACGCCGCCAGCGTTCATCCTGAGCCAGGATCAAACTCTCCGTATAGACCGGACCCATCCCCTTGCGGAGACACGCCCAGTCCTGAAGTTATCCTTACAAAACTCAAACCCGGTCCAAGGCAAATCGCTCTGCCCTGACCGAGCCTTTTCCATCTATTTCAGGCTGGTTACCTTACCACTCTTCAACTGTTAATGTACCGCTCTCCCAAGCTCGCCTCCCGGCTCGCTCAGGACACAAGAGAGAAGTCTATCACCCTCTCTCTCACCCGTCAAATCCTAACCCACTCGCTTTTGTTTCATGTTTCTAACGCAAACTTGGCGATTGATTCGACAGGAATCTTACCTATATCTTACGGCAAGGATTTCATTTTAACGATTGTCCGCACAAATGTCAAATTCCGAGTGTCCTTGACAAAATCAAGCTTCTCTAGAAACTCCAAGGTACGGTCTTGCCGATACGAATCTGAAGTTTGCCACAGTATATAGATTAGGTCAAAAAAGAGACATCTCTGTTGGTTTTGCTTCTTATGCCAAATACGATAAATCTATTTACACCGCTTAAAACGTATAAGCTTTCAACTGGCTCAAATCTAATCCCGGCCAGAAATATTGCGCCCCTCCAAATGACCATTTTCCAATTAAAACAGAATCCACAGGAGTTGCCAGAGTCGAGGGCCAAAGATCAAGATACCGACAACTACGCTGCCACTGGTGACCAAAAGTACCGCACCTGCTGCGCTATCTTTGGCAATCTTAGCCAACGTGTGCCATTCAGGCATCGCTAGATCAACCGTAGCCTCAATCGCGGTGTTGATCATTTCCAATGCCAACACAAGGCATATCAACAGCACAACCACAATCCACTCCAGACGGCTGATCTGAAAAACGAGACCCGCCAAGATCACCAACACGGCAACCATGCTCTCAATGCGGGCGTTTCGCTCGGTGCGCAGCACATAGCGCATCCCACTTGCCGCCACTAACAGACTCTGCCAGAATGCGGGTTTGGAGACCGGCTTAGGCGTTGTATACGGCTCAGTATTGGAAGGAGAAATCGGCTGTGTCACGGCGTTTCGTATTCTCGGTCCCACTGTGTGTTGTGATCGCCTAGCCCACCGAGGATTGCCCGTTGCGCCTCCCACATGCTTTCCTGGCGTTCGGGTGTGTCATGGTCATGGCCGAGCAGATGCAGCGTGCCGTGAACTACCAACAAGCGCAATTCGGCCCCGATGGGATTCTGATAACGCTGGGCCTGGGCTGCACTGAAAGGATAGGCAATGATGAGATCGCCTAGGTACGCGGCAATTTCAGCCAACAACTCTGGGGGGAGTGTAGCCAACGTTTCGCCTTCATGGGCGGCAAAACTGAGCACATCTGTGGGGCTGTCCACATCCCGATATTGCTGATTCAGCACGCGCACTTCTTCGTCATCGGTGATCACCACGGTTACACCACCCTCGTCTATCTTGGCATAGCGCAAGGTCGCTTCAACGGCTTGACGTAGCGATTCTTCGTCAACCTCATTCACAAAGGCATGATTAATTTCAATTTCAATTTCGTCCATCTACAGATCCTTTTCTGCACAACAAAAAGGCGCGTGGTTGCCCACCCGCCCACTCTATTTATTTTCTTATGCGCTCCAATCGCGCAGCGGCGGCTTTTCGCTCTGGGTATCAGTATGACCATTTTGTCGCGTGGCTTTGCCGTTTTGGACAACAGCCCCCTCCACTTCAATGTCCAAAATTCGTGTTGATGTGTCAGGCGGAACCACCACGAGGGCAGCGGGGGTGGACTCAGTTTTGCGCGGCGGGTATTTGATCCGCGGATGGTGTACGCCTTGCAACACTTGTAGAAAGGTATTTTGCACCGTCTGTAACTCTCGGAAAGTCAGGTCGCTTTGATCCAGTGCCCCATCCAACACACGTTGGGTAATCAGTTTGTTAACCAGTGTCTCCAGATCTTGACGGGTGGACGGACGTTCGGCACGCACAGCAGCCTCGCAGACGTCAGCTAACATCATAATTGCCGCCTCTTTGGTCTGCGGATCTGGCCCTGGATAGCTAAAGTCTGCTATATCGACCATCTCGCTGGGCGCGGCCTGGGCTTGGGCTTGCCGATAAAAATAGTGCATGGTCTGTGCGCCGTGGTGTTGCCAAATGAAGTCCTGTAAGACATCGGGAAGTTGATATTTTCCGGCAAGATCCGCGCCATCTTTCACATGGCTGATGATGATCTGGGCACTGGTTTTGGGGTCCAGCCCGGCATGAGGTGAGACCTCGTCGCCAATATTTTCTGTGAAGAAATAGGGGCGCACGATCTTGCCGATGTCATGATAATAGGCCCCTACGCGGATCAAAAATGCGTCGGCCCCGATGGCCTCAGCGGCGCGCTCGGCCAAGTTGCTCACCAAAATCGTGTGATGATAAGTCCCCGGTGCTTTGAGCAACAACTGGCGCAACAACGGATGAGTGGGACGGCTCAGTTCCATTAATTGCAAATTTGTGGTGATCCCAAAGAGATTGCCCAGCATAAAATAGCCAATCAGCGCCAAGCTTGTGGAAAGCCCGCCGTTGAGCAAAACCATGAACAAAGTTCGCCCCATCTGTGCCCAGGAAACCGATTCCAAAGGTTGCGACCAGAGCGCCAACAGCACCACCACATTGCAAATGGTCACTACCAACCCAGCCCACAGGAATGAGGTCAGCCGTTCGGCCTTGCCCAAAACCAGCGCACCCAGCATCGCGCCGATGCTGCTGTAAAAAATCAGCATCAAGTTTCCATTGCTCAGGTAGCCCACGAAGAGGGCAAACGTAATCCCGAGAGCCATAGCGGTGGAGAGATCCAAGAGGATCGCGGCCAGCATCACAAAAGCGGCCAACGGGAAAAGATAGGGTAGCCAATCGCTGGGGATGACCATCAAGCGTCCCACGATTAGGGTGACGACGCTGAGCGAAAGCAAGAGCGCACTCCGGCGGCGGCTGCGCAGCACACGCGGGCTGAGTCGATAGAGAATGCCCACGACAAGCGTAACTAACAGCAGCACAATCAGCAGAGATTGCACAATTTCCCACCACTCCCACTGGCTCTGGTTCAGCCCCAGGTATTCCAGTGCCTCCACATCTTCTTCCAGAACAATGTCGCCGGCGCGCAAGACAACTTCGCCCTGCTCCAAAGTTTGGACCTGCACCTGGATCGCATCCCAGGCTTGCTGGCGCAATTCCTGGGTACGTTCGGGGTTGAAAAAGCTGTTGGGGCGCACGAGATCGCGCACCAATTCAGTCGCTACGGCGCTAACATCTTCGTTGAGATCAGGGCTGATCAAAACAGGGACGCGCCGCCGCACTGCGGGCAGTGCTGTCTCCTTGATCTCCTCGCGCATGGCTTGATCCAACGCCAACGGGACTTCGTTGCTGGCGGCTTGCCACTCTTCAGGGGCCAACGCCAAGATTTGCTGCGCGCTGTCGACACTTAGATCTAAATCTTGAATTGCCAAGAGATAGTCCATTTGCCGTTCGGGGGTGGCCTGTGCATCACTACGGATTGTGCTGATAAACTCCAAGACTTCGCGGCTGCGGCTCACCTGTTGTCGACGAATGCGGCTCTCTGGCGGGTCGTAATAGTCCGGGACCATCTGCGCCGCCCGCGCCCGCGCTTCTTCCGTGAGCAGAGCGCTTTCGTAGGTGATTTTATGGGGAGCAACAATATTCTGAGGCGCAACCTCGCCTGCCTCTAACTGAATCTTGCCGAAAGGAAATGGCACGACCAACAACGCCACCAAGACGCTGCTAATCGCCAGCACCATTGTCACATTGATGGCAGGTTTAAGCCATTTTTTACGCTGGCCCCACCATCCCCACAACAGCCGCTTCATGGTTTTTGTCCAGTCGCTTTGCACGTTGGCGCGATCAGCTCAACAGCCGTTTGGCAATTTGATTGATCAATCGCCCTTCAGCCTGCCCGCGGGTACGCTGCATTGCCAGCGGCATCACCTTATTCAACTCCTGCGCCGAGGTTGCGCCAGTTTCGGCAATCACCTGACGTACGATCACCTCAACATCGGCTTCGCTCATCTGCTGCGGCAGGTAGCTCTCCAAAATAGCAAGTTCGGCCTCTTCGGTCTGGGCCAGGTCTGGACGGCTGGCTTTTTGATATTCAGCAATTGAATCGCGCCGCTGTTTGGCGGCTTTGGCGATGATTTTTTGAACATCGGCATCTGTTAACTGGCGATTGTCGCCGGTTTTTTGGGCCTCGATGAGAGCCGTTTTCAGCGAGCGCAGCGCCAATTTGCCGCGTCTCGTCGCGGTCGCGCATGGCCTGTTTTAGATCGGCATCAATTTGAGCAAGCAACGATTGATCTGACATAGACTCCCCACCTTTGTATGGCTAAGACACACATGTAAAATTGCCCGTCTATCCTAAGCAGCGCCACAAGGGACCATTCTCTGCTTTTTGAAAAATGTCCTTATGTGCTGCTACGGAGTATAGTATAGCCGTGCGGCTGTTAAGCGCGCGTAAGCTTTAACCCGTGCCCAAGTTAAGGGCTTTTGCTCTCGGTGCGCGCCACAAAGCGCTGCTGAGCCGCTCGATCAAACCAGCGCAACAGCGCAGCTTGATAGCGAAAAAGAACAGCGCATAGCACAATGACTACGGCCATGATTGGAATCACCTCGCGCCAGGAAAGGGCGGTGGTTCCGCTGGCGGCGGCTGCAATCAAGAAAATACTGGGCACGCGGATCACCAACGTCAACAGTAAAATGCGCCAGACTTGAATCCCAGCCAGCCCGGCCAAGAAAAAGGGTAGATCACCGACAGGCGCCAGCAATAAAAAGCCCCACGTAAACCAACTCTGGTTAAGCGTTTTGTCATGCCAGCGGGCCATTCGATCTTCGCCCACCATGCGCGCCGCCAGAGGTCGACCAAAGCGCCGGGTCAGCAACATGGCCGCCGTTGCGCCCAGCAGCGTGCCCACGGTGGCGTAGATCCCTCCCCAGAGCGTGCCATAGAGAAAGCCAGCCGCACCAAAAAGCGCATAGGCGGGCAGCGGCGCAAAGATGATTTGGAGCGCGTGTAGGCTAATTAGCGCCGGCGGGCCAAACCAGCCAAGCCAGACCACAAAGGCTTCAATTGCCTCTGGGTTGCCCACCCAAGCTATGATCTGACCAGCAGCAGTGCGCACCGACGGCAGTTGCCAGATCAAAACGGCGATTCCTCCCACCAGTGCAAACAGGGCCAGATACCAGGGCCAGCGCGCCGCTGCGATCCCCTGGGTTTGGATCTCTTCGTTGTTCTGTTTCATATCGGGTTAATTTTTTACGGATCAGCCAAGCGTGGCGATAGGTAACACAAACTCAGCGTGTGTTCAGCTCTGTTATTATAGCGGAGGCGCATCAAGGGTCCAATTGTGCATTGCAATCGGCAATTTCAAACGCAACGCTCGTTTGGGGAATTGGCACACTTTGGGAGCTTTTGTTACAATTGCCGCCAGGGAGGAACATTCAATCTATGTCTAAGCTTCCAAAAAATTTCATTGATTGTAGCCGAGTCTGTCAGATCGGTCTACTGGTTGGCGTTGTTTTCTGTTTGAGTTTTTTGTCCGTTATTCCCGCTGCCGCCCAGCCGCCCCAAGAAGAAGCCAGTTCGCAGCTCTCATCTGAAGCCGAACGGGCCGCATACCTGATCAATCAGCAACGCATGAACGCGGGTTTGCCACCCCTTGCCATCCACCCGTTGATTACCTTAGCAGCCAATCAACACATTATCGATATGGTTACTAGTGGTCGCTATGGGCATGGTGGCAGCGATGGTAGCACCGTAGGCCTGCGGATTAGCCGCACAGGGTATCGGATCGATGGATGGGCCGGTGAGAATTGGGCCGTTTACGAAACTGTGGATAAATCTGTGACGTGGTGGATGAACGATCCGCCGCACCGGGCCAATGTGCTCAACCCGTCGTACAAAGAGATGGGTATCGGCACCCGGATCCATCCGCGAGGATGGGGACTGATTTTGGTGGCAGATTTCACCACAGGCAACAGCAGCGGGCAAAGCGAAATAGTGATTGCGCCAGCCCCTGCTCAAGCCGTGCCAGCCCCTGCTCAAGCCGTGCCAGCCCCGATTATACGAGAGAGCGCGCCAGTGGACGGGGCCAACTATACGATCCAGGCTGGCGATACACTTTCCAGCATTGGGGCACGCTATGGCCTTTCATGGCAGGCAATTGCCAGCGCCAATGGTTTGGGTGAATTCTCTATGCTCAGCCTGGGTAGCCAAATTGTGATCCCGGGAGCGGGTCAGGCGTCGGTGGTGCAACGGGAGATCATCAGCACCGACGAGGAGCAGGTCTATACTGTCGTGGACGGGGATACAGTTTATAAAATTGCCCTGCGCTATGGGGTCAACTGGCAGACGCTATCGGCCTACAACAATTTGCCTGAAAACGCTCTGCTTTCGATTGGCCGTCAGTTAAAGATACCCGGGGCATATACGGGAGTCCCGGAGACAGTCACACAGTCGGCAGCGGCTCCCCGGGTCCATGTGGTGGCCGAGGGCGAAACGCTGTGGAGCATTGCCGCGAAGTACAGCGTGGATTGGTATGATTTGGTCGATGTCAACCATTTCAACGACGATTCTGTGCTATCAATCGGGCAGTCGATCCGGTTACCGTAGCTCGATGGGAGTTGTATAAGCGGGGCAGACAAAAGTCTGCCCCGCTTTTTTATCGCCCTTTGCGCTCGCGATCATCGGCCAGTTCGGCCAGCGCGTCCAGTTGCGCCGGCGTGCCGAGTGCGATTAGCGTATCTCCCCCGGCAAACGAAAAATCCCCGTTAAGATTGGTATAGGTCTGCCCGCCCGGTCGACGCACAGCCAACACGTTGGCCCCGGTGCGGCGGCGCACATCGTTCTCGGCAATAGTCTTCTCTTGCATGTCCGACTCTAGGTTAATGAGGATCTCGCCAATGCGCATCTCCACCTGGCCGCGGCGCATGACCACATCCATAAATTCCACGACATTGGGGTGCACAAGCTGGCGCGCCATGCGATGACCGCTAATCGAATAGGGATTGATCACATGATCGGCCCCGGCAATGGGCAGTTTGCGCTCGTTTTCGTGGGTATTGGCACGCGAAATAATCGTGAGGTTGGGGTTGAGCGTGCGCGCCGTCAACGTGACAAAGACGTTGTCGGCGTCGTTGGGCAGGCAAGAGCAAAGCCCGGACGCGTGCTCAATGCCCGCTTCTAAAAGCGTAGCGTCCTCCGAGGCGTTGCCGATCACAGGCAAGATGCCCAGGGCTTCCAACTCGCTGGCACGTTCCGGGTTGATTTCAATTACCGCCAACTCAACGTTGTGGTGGAGCAACTCTTGCAAAACTTGGCTACCCACGTGCCCATAGCCGCAAATGATATAGTGATCTTTTAAGCCCTTGATCTTTTTCTGCATTCGTTGTCTCCGCAAAACGCCGCGCAGTTCCCCGGCGATAAGATAGTCGGCGACGCTGCTATTGGTAGGATTGAAGGACAAAAAAGGGGAACCGTCGGTGCTGCGGGAATCTTACTTTGTCTCAACCAAATAGACAAACAAGGGTACATTCTGCCCCTGGCGGCGAAATTGAAAGGATTCGTAGAGGCGCTGCGATCGTTTGTTGCTCTCTTGGGTAGTCAGTTGCACACGATACGCGCCCTGGCTGTGGGCATAGGCAAGGCTGTCTATGAGAAGTTGGCGACCCAAGCCGCGGTTTTGGTGGGCCGGGTGTACGGCCAGCCGTACAATCTGCGCTTCGGCGGCGTGCTGTGGATCGTCAAAGGTGTGGACGGCGGTGGCTGTATAGCCCAAGATTTCGTCGCCAGCATAGGCAAGTTGAATCCGGCTGCTAAACCAGAGTTGCAGCAACTCCGCTCGGCCCATGTGCCAGAGGGGGACAAAGGTCTCGGCATCCAACTGGGCCACACGGTCCAGATCGGATTCAGCCAGGGGACGCATGGCCGTCTCGATGGCGACGGCAGGCAGATCTTTTTGTGCCCGCACATAGAAACGGATCTGTTCAGCTTCGACAAAGCCTACACTTTGCAGCGCCGAGATCAGCCACCCATGATTGGTTAGCACGGAAATCTGAAGCGCGCATGGTTGAGATCGAAGCGCATACAGCGCCGCCCGCATTACCTCTGGCAGACGGTTGCCGCTAAACAAGGTCTGGATCAGGGCGGCGGCGCGCAGAGTCACCCGTTGGGGGACATGGGCGGGCAAGGCAGGGGAACGCGACTCAATCCGAAAGGCCACAAATCCCCACAGGTCCCCCCGCTCATCTGCGCCCACGTAGCTAACCCGCGCGCCAGCAGATCGGGCAGATCTTCCAGCCCCCCGTCAAGGTAGCTGCGGTTGCTGCGCATCAGTTGCCGAATCGCGGGGAGATCCGCAGGCGTACTGGGGCGAACGGGCATGGCATTCCTCAAACAGGCAAAAGAAAACCCTGGCAGCATCCTCTGCCGCCAGGGTTTATGATCAGGCCAGGACTTTGCGATTGCCATAGACCCGCTGGTAGTATTCCTTGAACTCACCGGTGCGGATCGGTTCCCACCACCAGCGGTTGTCCACATACCAGCGCACCGTGGCGCGGATCGCTTCTTCATGCGTGTAATCTGGCTCCCAACCCAGTGCCATTATCTTGCGGACGTCCATACAGTAGCGGCGATCATGGCCCAGGCGATCTTCCACATGCTGGATCAGGCTGCGCGGTTTGCCCAGTTCATCGAGCAGAATTTCCACCATCGCCAAGTTGGTCATCTCCTGAGCCAGTGCCGATGTTATAGGCCTCGCCAATCGTGCCTTTGTGCAACACGAGATCGATGCCTGCACAGTGATCCATCACATATTGATAGTCGCGCATCTGCTGGCCATCGCCATAGACCGGCAGCGAGAGATCATTGAGCGCATTGGTCACAAAGAGCGGGATCACCTTTTCTGGATATTGATAGGGCCCAATATTGTTGGCCCCGCGCGTGATCGTAATCGGGCAGGTCATAGGTGATGTGATAGGCGTGGACAAAGTGATCGGCGCTGGCTTTGCTGGCAGAATAGGGGCTGCGCGGGGCCATGTCATCGGCTTTCCAGGCTGCGGTGATCGCCGTGAATGTGGCCGTAGACTTCGTCGGTGCTGATCTGGTGATAGCGTAAATTGCCCAGCTTGCGCGCCGCTTCCAGCAAGACATAGGTGCCGAAAACATCGGTTTGGATGAAAGGCGTCGGGGTCCAGAATGCTGCGATCGACATGGGTTTCGGCAGCAAAGTTGACAATGGTGTCAATGTCGTAGCGGCGGATGGTCTCTTCCACCGCGCTCGGCGTCACAAATATCACCCTGCACAAAGAGCATAGCGGTCCGGCATAGCGGCCTGGCCACATCTTGCAAATTTTCCAATCGGCCGGCATAGGTCAACTTGTCGTAGACCACGATCCTGATAGTCGGGGTATTTCTCCAAGCAGTAGACGCACAAAGTTACAGCCAATAAAACCGGCACCACCGGTGACAAGAATATTTTGCATATCCAATCTCTTTCTTAATGTCGTCGCCAGCTTTTATGTAGCCACATCCGGCGTAGCCGCCGCAATCGCCCTGGCTGACGATGGGCGGGCAACGGAAAAATCGTCGATAGGGTTAACGTGGGCAGTTGTGCCAGCGGCATCAACAGCGCAGCATCCAACCCAGCCGCCGATGTAGACGGCCATTGACGCTGCCAGCGGCCGCGCTCTTCGCTGCCGCCCGCCGTCGCCCAAAAGCCAATGTCTTCGCTCAACTGGCCGCGCACCGCTTGCACTACATCCAGCGTGCGTTGCCAATAGGCTACCATCTTGGGCTGGGTAATTTCAAAAAAGTGATCAGTATAGACCGAATCCACATGCGGGCTGGCTGTGCTGGGATGGGCAGATTGATAGGCCGGGAAAAATTCCGTGGCCCAATACGCTTCGCAGTGTTGAAATGAGGGCAACAACAGATCCGCGTAAAAGGTGACGTGTACTGTAGTCACCCGTTCGGAGAGGCGCAACAGCAAATGTGTCTGCGCTGGATAGAGATCAAAGAAGGCTGATGCATCGAACTGGCCCCATTCGCCATAGGCCCCAGCCAGCCGTCGTAATTTGTCCGAGACGGTTGAAATCACATGAGCGGCGGCGTTCACCTCATTTTCCAGATCTCCACCTTCCACTTGATAGAGTGGAACCAGCGCATCGGGCTGGACGCGAGCCGTAGTCGAGGCTGGCATTTGGCTCTGTGCTGTGCGACGCAATGCCACTGCCAACGCAGGCACCGATTGGATCCACAGAGCTTCATTTTCTAGATGCATAGCCATTCCGTTGTACAACCCAGTCCCATTAGCGACCATAGCGGCCTATCCCCGCGACCTCTTCTTCGGCGTTGATCAGCACGGCCCCCACCACATGGGCACGCACCTTTTCCAAAACATCTTTGGCCCGGCGTGCGCCCTCGCGTTTCGTGCGCCCGGCGTTGACAACCAGCAGCACGCCATCTACTTTGCCTGCCCACAGTGCTGCATCGGTGACGGCCAACACAGGCGGCGCGTCACACAAAACATAGTCGGCCAGTGGCTGCAATGTCGTGAGCAGTTCGGCCAACCGATTGGATCCCAACACGGCCACGGGATTGACGGGCAGCGCTCCCGAAGTGAGCACTTGCAGATTGGGAACGCTGCTCTCTTGGAGTGCGGGCGCGCCGCCATTTTTGAGCCGATCGGTGAGGCCCTGGCTGTTGGAAAGGCCGAAGATCTCGTGCTGTTGCGGGCGGCGCAGATCACCATCCACGACAATCACACGATCCCCAGACTGGGCCATGACCACGGCCAGATTAGCCAAAGCCAGACTTTTGTCCGTGTCAGCATCGGCACAGGTAATCAAGATCGAGCGCAAGGTGCGCTCCAGGCTAGAAAATTCAATATTGGTGCGCAGGCTCTGGTAGGCTTCCGCCGCCGGGCTGCGTGGGTCGGTTAGGGTGATTAAGGACATGTGTGACTGCTCTTTTTGAGTTGTGTAGAGAGACGGAGGACGAAGGTCAAACAAGTTACGAACACAACAGGCACCTACATCCGTCTGTTGTCTTTCGTCCCTCGTCTTCCGCGCTATGCCGTCGTCGGCTTCCCCACATAGGATGGCGATGCCGTAGCCGGACTGGCGTTGCGTTCGCCAGAGACCGCCGGAATAGCGCCCAGCACGGGCAGATCCAGTGTGCGTTCCACAGCTTCGGGCGTGCGCAACAGATCGGCTTCGAGCCAGGTCAGCAACAGCACCACCGTGATGCCCAAGAGGATGCCCAGCACGCTGCCGGCAATGGCGTTGAGCAGTGGCTGCGGCTGATATTGCGGCGCGTCAATGGCTCGACTCAATATCTTAACCTCAATGCGGTTTTGCTTGTCCTGCTGGGCGTAATAGGCGGTGCGCTCTTCCACAAATTCGTCGGCCAGGGCCAGCGCCATCGCCTTTGCTACTTCACGATCGCGCTCAGCGCGCTTCGATCTTGATCATAAAGGTACTGGAATCCGGCGTCACCGTGGTCTGCCCCAGAAAATCATAGGGGTTCATATCCAGCCGCGCCCGTTCGATAGAGCGTTGGGCCACCTCGGGCGTGTGGATGTTGAGGGAGAAGTTGCGCATGAGATCTTTGGCTGTGTTGCCCAGGCCCCAATCTGGGCGGGCGGGTACCGTACTTACCTGTGCCGTGGCCCGGTACATCTCTTTTTGCAGGCTGCTTACGCCAAAGGCCGCGCCGCCCGCCAACAGCATCGCCACCAAAACGATCCAACCGCGGCGGCGGATGATGCGCAAATAATCTGTAATGGTCATGGATTATTTCCTCTGTTCTTTGGGAACGATTGTCACCACCGGCAGACCGATCCCCTCTAAATCACGTGTGCGTCGTACCGACGTATCCAGGTATTCCAGCACAAAAACAAGCCCGATCCCCGCTACCAATCCCAAGATGACCCGGAGTGGAAATTCCAAGCGGCGCCGCAGATCGGGACCAACGGCCATAACCACTGGCTCATCCAACACGGTGATGACTGCTTCCGGCGTGCCTAGTTGTTGAAAATAGTCGGCACTTTTTTCGGTCAATTCAGCGGCAGCGGCGGCGGCAATCTGGCCCAGTTGCTCGGCATCACCCCAATTGAGGCTGAGGCGGATGACGCGATGCTGCTTGCCTGTGGTAGCGCTTCCGTTGATCAGCCCGGCGGGGATCGCAACACCCTGCGCGGCCAGACGCCGATTCACGGCCGCCGTAAACAGCCCACTGCGCACAACTTCGGTGAAATCGTCCACCAGATATTCGCTGGTGAGCCAAGCATAGTAGCGCGGGTCATACTGGGCAACATCGGCATCGGCCAGAGGCAGCACGCCCACCAACATGCGCAGCGAAGCCGTATAGGTGGGGGGCGGCGTCTGCCAGGGGCGCAGTTGCCACGCGCTGATCAACGCCACCAACAGCGTCAGCACCACCGGGATCCACCAGCGCCGTGCCAAAATTTGCCCGTACTCGCGTAGTTCCATAGAAATTGTTTATGCTTCCGGTTCAATGCCCAGAGCGCGCAGTTGGGCAACTAACCGTTCAGCGCGCTGGCGCTCTTGTTCAGCCCGCTGGCTTGCCTGCTCAGCCCGCTGGCTTGCCTGATCGGCTCGCTGGCTTGCCTGATCGGCCCGCTGGCGCTCTTGTTCGGCGCGTTCTCCGCCAGTAGGAATTAGATTCCCCGCCAGATCAGTCCAACGCAGCCATGTCTGCTCAATGCGGTCATAGGTTCCGGTCCACAATGTCAGCCCAAGACCCACTTCCTCAAGCCGGGTATCTTCCATTGGGACATAAGCGCCAACGTGCAGTTCATAGATACGCAGCGGATCCGACTGAACAACCTGTTGCGGATCAAAAATGGCATAGTAGAGCACGCGCATTCGGGCATAGTCGCGCAGTTTACGCTCGGTCTCATGGCCTTTGGTGTTGGAAACCACCTCAATCACCACATCGGGTGCTTTGCCATACTCCCAAATAAAATAAGAGCGATGCTCTTTTTCCCAAAGCTCTTCGGGCAGGCTAACATCCATGCTCAAAAATGCATCCGGGACCAAAGGCGGGCGGTTGGTGGCGCTAAAAACACCCACATTGGCGTCGGCCACAAAGGAGCGTTCGGGCTGCCACGAACTGTACAATGGCTCCACCAACAGCCGCTGTTGCTTGGCCGAAAAGATGTTGTCCACGGGTTCGTCATCCTCTGTGATTAGGTGGCTAATATCCGGTCGCACCGCAACTTCTAGATCAAAAACTTGTTCGCTCATCCGCCCCTTCTTTCTCAAGCCATAACCTGTTCCACGAAGCCGATTAACTTTTGACGAAAAACCGCCCGGCTAAACTGCTCTGCCCCGGCCCGGCACGCACCGGGATCGTAGGCCAGAGGATTGAACTGCGTCAATACGGAGAGCAGGCTTTCGACCGTTTGTACCGGAAAGTGTTCACCTGTCACGCCGGGGACCACTGTATCCAACGCGCCGCCGCCCGCGAAAGCGATCACCGGGCGGCCTGCGCTCAGGGCTTCCACCGGGGCGATGCCGAAATCTTCCAGCCCCGGAAAGAGAAACGCCCGACACCCGCGCATCAGTTCCAGCAGTCGGTCCCAGGGTTGCCGCCCCAAAAAGGTAACATTGGGGCTGGCTGCGGCTTCCAGCGCGGCGCGGTCACGGCCTTCGCCCACAATAATCAAGCGCTGGTTGGGCAGGTGGCGGAAGGCGTTCACCGCCAGATCAATCCGTTTGTACGGGATCAAACGGCTGACGATCAGAAAATAGTCGCCCACAGCCACAGCCGGGTTTGGCGTAAAGCGCTCTGTATCCACCGGTGGGTGAATGACCACGCTGTCGCGCCCATAGACGGTTTGGATGCGGCGCTGCACTTCGCGGCTAATGGCGATAAAATGATCGACGCGCTGTGCAGCCGCATAATCCCACCGTCGCAACAGGGCCAGCACAGGCTGCAACGCAGCGTTGAGAGTACCGCCAATCCCCTCGCGTTCCCGGTATTGCTCATAGAGCCATAGAAAGCGCGTGGGCGTGAGGCAGTAGCAAATATGGGTGGCGTGCGGGTTGCCGTTGCCGGTACGCACGCCGTGGCAAAAGCCGCTTTTGTTGCTCAGTACCAGATCGTATCCGCTCAGATCCATCGCGGCAAAGGCCCACGGATAGAGCGGTAAATAAGCTTGGTGATGAGTGGCAACGGCGGGCAAATGTTGCATAAAACTGGTGCGGATCGGCCACTGGCGATACGGTGACGGCATGAGATCGGCGGCATATATGCTGGTGTGGATCGGCGCACCGGGGAAGAGATCCACAAGTTCTTCCAACACGTTTTCGGCCCCGCCCATTTGGTTCAGCCAATCATGCACCAACGCCACTTTCACCCGTGGCTCCGCTGGGCCAACAGTGCCATCTCTTCGGCCACAAAATGCTCGATCAACGTGCGGAAGAGTTTCTCCACAAGATCGGGGCTGAGATCCAAACTGCCTGCCCATTGACGGCGCGCGGCAATCACCTGTGCCTGTCGTTCGGGCGCATGAACATCGGATTCAGTGCGTTTAAAGCGCATAGCAGCGCCCACGTATTGGCGACGCAGCGCCAACGCTTCGACAATCTCGTGATCGATTTGGTCGATTTCGGCGCGGACTTCTTCCAGGGTGGTACAAGCTTCGGGTCTTTTCACGGGCCACCAACTTTGTGGATGGGAAACAGATTGCACAGTTGACTATACGGGAGCACAGTCGCTCTTATGTACGACATGCATTGTACCGTAGGAGTGGGTGCGAACCAAATAGACGGGTAAATTCGGGGATCACATCCTCGACACAAGGCCAAAACCCCAGCAAAACACATGCTTTTTAAGATAACAGTTACCGCACAAAGTTGTTTTTTCATCCTGGGGAGATTCAATCCGAGGAGGTGACATGTACTCGTTTGAGATGACATCTGAGCAAAAAATGCTCGTGGATACCGTCCACCGCTATTCAGAAAAAGTGTTGCGGCCGCTGCACCGCGAGGCGGAAGAGACTAAGCAGGTTCCCGCCGATGCCATCCGCACAGGCTGGGAGCTGGGGCTGTTGCCCGCCAGCATTGATGCCGAGTATGGCGGCTTTGGCGAACATTCGGCGCTGACGGCAGCGCTCTTTTTGGAAGAATTGGGCTGGGGCGATGTGGGCATCGGCTCTACACTTGTTGACGCCTAATCTCTTTGCCCTGCCCATTGCCCTCTTTGGCACACAGGAGCAACAAGCTGGTTATCTTCCCCCCTTCTGTGACGAAGCTTTCCCCGCCGCCACCGCCGCGCTGATTGAGCCGGTCTATCAATTTGACCCAGAAGCTCTGGCAACCACCGCCGAGAAGGATGGCGATCAGCTATGTGATCAACGGCAACAAAACGCTGGTTCCGTTGGCAGCCGAGGCCGAGATCATGCTGGTCTATGCCCAAGAGCGCAACCGCACGCAGGCGTTTATTGTGCCAGGTGATACACCCGGGCTGTCCGTTGGCGAACGGGTGACGATGATGGGCGTGCAGGCGCTGGCAGTCTATCCCGTGACCTTTAACGGATGTCATGTCCCAGCGGCGAACCGCCTGGGTGGACTCAAAGGCATTCGTCTGAGTCGGCTGCTGACGGTGGGGCGCATGTCGGCGGCGGCGTTGGCCGTGGGCCAGGCGCGCGCGGCCTATGAATATGCGCTTGAACTATGCCAAAGAGCGCGAAGCATTTGGCGAACCGATTGCCCACCGCCAGAGCATCGCCTTTATGTTGGCCGAGATGGCAATCGAGATCGAGGCGGTGCGCCTGCAAGTGTGGGAAGCCGCCTATCGCTTTGATAACCGCGAGGATGCCACACGGCTGGCCTACCTTGCCAAACTGGCCGCCGATAAAATGGTGCTGCAAGTCACCGATAATGCCGTGCAAGTGCTGGGCGGGCATGGCTACATTCGTGAATATCCCGTGGAGTTGTGGCTGCGCAATGGGCGTGGCTTCGCCACGTGGGACGGGCTTGTGCTGGCCTGAGATGAGGAGATAAAAACCGATGGCTATTGAATTTCGTACCCCAGAAGAGATTGAAAAGCAGCTTCGCCAAGTCAGCGTGGTGGCCGAGAATGTCATGCGCCCGGAAAGCCGCCAATTAGATGACGCAGAGCATGTGCGCCCGGTCAACTTTGTCCACATGATATGGCCGCAGATGAAAGAGATGGAGCGCGTCAATCTGGAGGCATCACTGCGGCGTAGTCGCCCTGAGCAAAACGGACATAACGGGCAAACTGCACACAGCGGCTCAGGCGAGAAGAAGAGCGGCGAAAAACGCCAAAGCATCGCCAATCTGAGTCTGATCCACATGATTGAAATGCTCAGTTGGGGCGATGCTGGCGTCTACCTCTGTATCCCCGCCAGTGCGTTGGCCGGGGCGGCGATCCAGGCGGTGGGCACGCCCGACCAAAAAGAACGCTTTTTGCGCCGCTTCACCGAAGGCGAACCGAAATGGGGCGCGATGGCAATGACTGAACCCCAGGCCGGCTCGGACACCAGCAACATCCAGACCACGGCCACCTTTGATGCCGAGACCAATCGAGTGGGTGCTCAACGGGCAAAAGATCTTCTGCACCAGCGGCAAACTGGCTCTCGAAGAATCCGACGGGCTGATTGTGGTGTGGGCCACGGTGGACAAGCAGGCTGGGCGCGCCGGCATGAAGCCCTTTGTGGTGGAAGCAGGTACGCCGGGGCTGAAGATTCTCAAAATCGAAGAGAAGCTGGGCATCCGCGCCAGTGACACCGCCTCGTTTGTGCTCGACAATTGCCGTATCCCCGCCGACAATCTGCTGGGCGACGCCGAAGTCAGACGGGTAAGGGCAACAAAGGCTTCAAAGGGGCCATGAAAACCTTTGACGCCACCCGCCCGATTGTGGCGGCCAGTGCGATTGGGATTGGCCGCGCTGCCTTTGAATTTTGCCGGGATACGCTGGCGAAAGAGGGCGTGCGCCTGGAGTACGGTCTGCCGCGCTGGAAGCTGAGCGCAGTCCAGGCCGATCTGTTGGAGATGGAAGTGCAATTGCGCCAGGCGTGGCTGCTTACGCTCAAGGCGACGGCGATGCTCGACGCTGGCGAAGAAAACAAGCTGCTGGACGTCGATGTGCAAGGTGAAAGCCGGGAAAGCCGTGACCTGGGTCACCCAAAAAGCCGTGGAGTTGCTCGGTCCGCTGGGCTACAGCACGGCAACGCTGGCCGAAAAGTGGATGCGCGACGCCAAGATCAACGACATCTACGAAGGCACCGGGCAGATCAACACGTTGATTGTGGCCCGCACGATCTTGGGATATACACGCACCGAATTGAAGTAGTGCTGAAAGCGTATACCTATCAAGGACAGCAGGCCACGTCTGAGCCTGCCCACCTTGACCAGTGAGCAGAACCGCACGGTGCAGATTCCCATTCATGCCCAGGACATTGAAGGTTTGGTCTCGATTAGCCTGACAGTGAGCTACAACAGCAATGTGCTGACCTTCCAGGGCGCGCGCAGTGGCGATCTGACCAACGGCTGGAGCATCGTCAGCAACAGCGACACAGCCAACACGCTCCGAATCTCAGCCGCCAGCCCGGGCACGATCAGCCGAGGGGTGGGTTCGCTGCTCTGGCTCGACTTCTTGGTGAAAGGTGCAGCCAACACCAATTCTGCGCTCACCGTCACCGCCGCAGCGCTGAACAATGGCCTCATTCCCACCAGTCACAGCAACGGCACACTGACGGTTAAAATGCTCTCCACTCTGACCGGCACAATTCAATTTTGGAAGAACAATCTGCCCGTGCCCGGTGTAGAACTTCCCTCTTACGGGCAGCAAGACCTACACCGTACAAAGTGAGCGGCAACGGTCTCTTTAATCTGGTAGACGTAGAGCAGGGGAACTACACCTTACAGCCACGCAAGTCAGACAACGCCGAGGGGATCTCTGCCTATGATGCCTCGCTAGTACTTCAACACAGCGCGGAGTCAGCCTCCTCAGCGGAGAAGCCGCATATCCTGGCCGATGTAGACCGCAACGGCAGCGTAACGCCGATGGACGCTTTTCTTATTCTGCAACGCTCGGTCGGCCTAATCGACCTGCCCTTTAACGGGGCAGGTGCCGTCTGGATCTTTACGCCATCCAGCCGCAGTTACACATCCCTCAGCACCGACCAAAGCGCACAGAATTTCACGGCGGCTCTCTTGGGTGATGTTTCGGGCAATTGGGGAACACCGCAGAATAACCGTAGCAGTACACCGCCCCTTTCGCTCTGGCTGCAAAAGGTACCCGCCGATGACAGCCTCTATGAACTCGTCATGGATGCTGGGGCCTCCCAGACGGTGATGAGCCTGGATATCCGCTTCGAGAGCGTGGGGAACGCTATCACCGTGGAGTCAGCGCCAGCCCTGGCCGAGGCGTTGGTCAGCGTCAATCCGTTACCAAACGGAACCACCGTTGTAGGTATTGCCAGCGGCATCGGTTTGACCGGGCGCATTCCATTACTGACTGTGCGTGTGGATGGCGCTCCCGATTCACCGTTGCACCTGAGCCAGGTAGCGATTAACGAGGGGCAAATCCCAGTCACTCTGGATGAATCTCCCACCCAAGCGAATCCAGTCTACCTCCCCCTCGTTGATGGGGGAGAATAGAAGGTATGCACAACAGAGCACAACGCTGGTGGATAGTGTTGGGCTGTCTGTGGCTGACAGCCCTGTTCGGGCGCACTCTCCATACCGTGAGTTTTGCCATGCCGATAAAAGAAGAAGGGTTGTCCCATGCTGTGGTGCTCTCCTTTCCCCAAATGACAGCCGCAACAGGCAGCGAGGTTGCCATTCCACTCAGCATAGACCCACCTGATCATCGCCCGCACAACTTCTGGGGTATACGCGCAGCCAGTTGAAGTAGCGATACAATTATCGATCATTTTGATGAGCGCGCCGGAGCCTTTTTAGACTCCGGCGCATTGCATCCATTGATCTTTTCACGGTAGACTTGGCACAGAATCTTTTAACGCCGAGACACAGCTATCGTCGTTGTGATTAAATCACGGGTTTATCAAAGCAAACTCATCAAATCATGGAAAAAATTGTGACTGTAAATTCTAAACGAGGCGCACTATTGTGGGATCTGGACGGCACACTGACGGACACAGCGGATCTGCATTTTTTATCCTGGCGCGACACGCTACGCGCCGAGGGTATCGCCTTTACGCGGGATGATTTTGAACGCGATTTTGGCCGTTCCAACCCGGAACTTTTGGCCGATCTGCTGCCCCATCTAAAAGCCGAGCATGGGCGCATTGCCGATGATAAAGAGGCGACTTTCCGCACCACGATTGGGGGCGAGATCGGACTGTTGCCGGGTGTAGCGGCATGGCTAGCCGGCTTTCGCTCGGCGGCCATTCCCCAAGTGGTCTGTTCGTCGGGGCCGACGGCCAACATTGCCGCCTGTCTGGTAGAACTGGGCATTGCTGACAATTTCCTGGGGCTGATCTCAGGGGTTCATATGCCGCGCGGCAAACCAGCGCCGGATCTTTTTTTGCGCGGGGCGCTGGCGGCCGGGGTCTCTGCCCCAAACTGTGTTGTGATTGAAGATAGCCGTCACGGCGTGGAAGCGGCGGCGGCAGCGGGCATGGCCTGTGTGGTGGTGGGCGCGCTGGCCGATGTTGTGGAGACCTTCCACCCGCTCTTTGCAGATGCGAATCGAGTGCGCGGCGTACGCGATCTTTCCACTCTGCCCTGGCAAGAGATGCACGAATGGTGGGATGCACAACAGCGATGAGCAATTCCAGTCAAGCCGAGTCGATCAACGACAGCTTCATCACCCACTTTGTGACCACGCAAGGGGTGATGGTCCACACGCGCCTGATTCGCCCGCAGGATGCGCCGCTTTTGATCGATCTATTTGACCATCTCTCTGCCGAGACACGGCGGCGGCGCTTTCATGTGAGTGCTGAAAATGTTGGCCGAGCGCGCATCGAAGAAACAGCGCAGCAGTTGGTCAACGTTGATAATCACAGCGCAGCCGGAGCCGTCTTGGCGTTGACCGATACAGGAGCGCTTATTGGCGTGGCGCGTCTAGCCCGCCCACTGGATGATGTAGGTGCTGACCATGCCGAAGTGGCGGTGGTGATGCGCGATGATTATCACCGGCAGGGGATTGGTTTAGTCCTGTTGGGCTTGTTGGTACGGCTGGCGCAGAGCATGGGGATCGAAACGCTCACGGCAACTGTTCAGGCGGACAACACCGCAATTTTAAGCATGGTGCGCCGCTTGAATTTGCCTGTGCAAAGCCATACAAGACATGGCGAAACGGATTTAAAGATCGCTCTGCAAGGAAAAGAGTAAGGAGTAAACGTTGTGGATTTACTCCTTACTCTTTTCTCCAAAACCACACCGTCATAGAGGAACGGTTGATCTACATTGAATTCCGCCAGCCATAGGTGCGGCGGTAACCATAATCGGTGCTGAAACTGCCGAAAACCTTCTTGCCCGCCATGCTGAGCGGATAGCGGCGCATGGCCCGCGCCCCACGCAGCGCAATCTGCCACGGGCTGTAGATCTTGCCACACAGCCAATCGTAGGCGTCGCGCAATTCGTCCACCGTGAAATTCTTCGGCTCATAGGTGACGTGGGCGGTGTCATAATAGCTCCACGGCACATCCAGCAAGCGCCCCTCGGCGATCAACTGATCGCGGAAAGGTGTGGCCGGATAGGGTGTCAACACGGTTACGCTCACCCCATCCAGATCGCCCGTGCGGATAAAATCCCACATGGTTTGGAAGGTTTCCGGCGTATCTTCGTCGAACCCCATCACAAACAGCCCCACTACGCCTGTTCCCGTTTCGTGAATCTTGCGAATGGCCTCAATGTTCTGCAACCCATTGCCCTTAGATTTGCCGCCGAGTTCACGGCGGTTGTTGGGGTTGATGCTCTCGAAGCCGATAAAGTGCTTGTCCAAATGGGCAGCACGGCCCATCTCTAACAGGTCGGGGAAATTTGCCACGCTCATCTCAGATTGGGCAGTCCAACTGTGCAAATTGAGTTTCATCAACGCGTCAAACAAATTGGAGCAATAGTTGGGATCCGTGGTGAAGTTCAGTCCAAAATTATCGTCGGTGAGGAAGAAGCGCTTGATGCCGCGGCGCTGGATTTCGTCCACAACCTCATCCACGGGGCGCAGCCTCATGCGGCGTCCGCTAACACGGATAGCCGTGCAGAAAGAACAGTTGCGCGGGCAGCCGCGTGTAATCTCCAAATAAGGTGTCCAGTAATGTTTGTTTTCGTCCACCATTTGAATCACGCGGTCGGTGATGGGGGCGATGCCGTCCAAGTTGGCCCACTCCTCATCTTTGTAAACGGGTTTCAGCCCCTTTACCCCCTCCGTCGCAAAGTCTGCAATCGCCTGCGGCCACGTAAAGTAGCCCTCGCCCACGAAAACGCTGTGGGCAAAAGTCTCCACATGCTCAGGCATGAGGGTCGAGTGCGTGCCGCCAACAATCACACCCGCGCCCTGCTTCTTGGCAATGGTGGCAATCTCTTCGGCACGCTCAATGGTCAATGTCATGCTGGTGACGCCAACCAGATCACCCTCTTGCAAGGTGTCCAGTGGCAGCGGGGCCAGATTCTCATCCCAGATTTCCACAGGGATCTCCGCAGGCACCAACGAAGCCAAGCGCATCAGTGTATAAGGTGAGCCGGGCGCTTTGCCCAAAACCCGTCCGTCGCGGATGGGTTTAATTAACACGACACGTCGCATGAAGGTCCTCCGGTGGTATCAAAAATAACAAAAGATAGACCCTGGCCCAGTTAATATGGATGTCAGGGTGCGGGTATCGTATCATACCCAATGAGAGCGGGCAAAGTTTCTATAGGAAACTTCATAAAAATTCAATTTATCTTGACCACACGGCGGGCAGTTCAAACCAAATAGCGGTGTAGAGGATACCAATAGCGGCCCCCACAAAGACCTCTACCGGGGTATGACCAATCAGTTCTTTGAGTTCTTCTTCGCTGACAGGCTGGCCGGTAAAAAGCTCTCGCAGGATCTGGTTAAGCACTTTGGCTTGTTTGCCCGCTGCTTGGCGCACGCCAGTGGCATCGTACATGACGATAAAGGCAAAAATTACCGAGAGGGCAAAGGTAGAACTGCTCAGGCCATGTCGATAGCCAATGGCTGACGCCAGACTGGTAACCATGGCCGAGTGGCTGCTGGGCATTCCCCCTGAGCGAGTCAATACGCGGAGATCAAAATCGTGGCGCAAGAACCATTCATAGAGAACTTTATAGAGTTGAACCCCAAAGGCGACGGTTATCGGTATCCAAAGCGTGTCATTTGTCCAGATTGTAGCCATGCTTTTCTACACCATACCGGAATGCTTGCTAACGGTTGTCCTGCGACCACTCGGTGAAGGGCTGTGTGCCATTGCCCGCTTGCCACCGTTGCACACGCAACTCGGCTTCTTCCAGCTTTTGGGCACAATGGCCCGCCAGACGCGTCCCCATTTCATAGATGTGCAGCGAATCTTCCAGCGAGAGTTCCCCACTTTCCAATGCTTCGAGCAAGGTTTGCAGACGGGTATAACTCTGCTCATAGCTCCACTGTGCCAGCTCGTCTGGGCTGATTGCTGTGATGGGTTGCGTCTCTTTCACCGTGATCTCCCAGGCTGCGCTGTTCACTATCCATCTCGCCAATTTCGTTGTCTAGTATAGCAGAAGGAAGGGGAAACAGTGTAAAAGTAATTAGAGACTCACATGGGCCTATGCTATGCTACAGCCAAACAAGACTGAACTGGCGACGAAAGGGATGCAGAAGATGAGTATTAACCGGCCAAACGAAGAGCAAACCCCAAACCAACTGGAACGGGTTGTGGTGATCTTGGAAGAAGATCTTTTTTTCTCCACGCGCCTGGAAGATGTTGTGCGCGGCTGCGGTGGGCGTCCCGTCACCGTGGCGACGCCAGAAGCATTTGTGGTGGCGCTGGATCAATCCTTTCCGGTGCTGGCTTTGCTCGATCTCAAGACGCCCGGCGATTGGGAGACGGCGATTGTACGCTGTAAAACTCGGCCACACACGGCCAACATCCCCCTCTATGCGTTTGGCAGTCATGTGGAGGTGGAAGTGTTGCAGCGGGCACGCCGGGCTGGGGCAGATCACGCTTGGGCGCGCAGCAAGATGATGGAAGAGTTGGTGGCTGTGGTGAACCGTTACCTAAACCCGCCTGTGCGCCAAATCGCGGGATGCGACGAGCCGCTGGGGAAACTGGCCGTGGCTGGGTTGATCGAGTTTAATCAGCGCAACTATTTTGAACAGCACGAATATTTGGAACTGGCATGGCGCGCAGAATCGCGCCCGATCCGCGATCTCTATCAGGGAATTTTGCAGGTGGGCGTGGCCTTTTTACAAATTGAGCGGGGAAATTGGAATGGCGCACTCAAAATGTTGCGGCGGGGGCTGCCGCGGCTGCGCGATCTCCCCGCTGTCTGCCAGGGGATCGACGTGGGTGCATTTCGCATTGTGGCCGAAGCCATTCATACGGAGGTTAGCTTAGGCGGTCCGCAAGCGCTGAACTCGTTCGATCAAAGCCGCTTTCCGCAGATCGCTTTTGAGAATCCCTATGGAGCCGAGACACCGGAAGCGCTGGGGATATCCCTGCCTGAAGAAGCATAAAGCGCACCATCTCAGGCAATATGCCTGGGATGGCCGCTTTCCCAGCCGTTCTCCTCATCGCCTAGACCGAAGAAAAGCGCTGCGATCCCAACGGATTACCAGCGACTTCACCGTCACACAGCGCCCGACCCCGCTCACTGAGCAAAAAGGTGGCCGCAGGAAATTTCTGGTTGCTGTGGATCCAACCGCTTGTCACCAATTTATCAACATCGGCAGCGACCAGATCCACACGCTCACCCTGGAGCGAATGAAGCTGATAGCGTTTGCGGCCATCCAAATAGCGATGAGATTTCAGCGTCCACCCCTGGCGCAGAGCATTTAGAATGTGTCGCTGAGATTGAGTCGGTTCTTTCCAGCGTCGCAACCAATTCACCGTCGCGCCTCCTATCGGCTACCCCAGTTCGTGGATATGCTCTTGCAGTTTGCGCTGGTTGATCTTCTCGAAGCGCCCAGTATCGATCTCGGCCATCTCGGCCTCGCTCAGACGAATATTCAGAATGGCAAGTGCTTCCTCCGGGCTTTCGCCATAGGCCAGCTTTTTCTTGCCATTCTTCATCTCAAACAGGTACATAAAGTGTGGATTTGAGAAACTGCTCATGGTTCTCCCCCTACGCTTTCACCAGCGCCTCGGCATACAGCCCTTGATAGCCACGGTGGCGTTCACTGTCGCTTAGCCCCTGGTTGACCTCGGCATCAAACTCCCCGGCCAGCAAGCGCCGGTAAAACTGATAGTCCACCCCCTTGACTTTTTCGTCATCGGGGAAGCGGTGATAGTTGTCATTGCTCATCAAGCTCTTGCCCTCGGCGATTAACTGGAAGCCAAGCGCCGAACCGGGATAGGGCGCATAGTACGAAATCGACGGGAAGACACGCTTCATGCGTTTCAACATACGCATGGTCTTAAAGGCATCTTCTGGCATTTCGCCGGGAATGCCCAACATAATATTGGACCAGAACTTGGGCGGCTCTTTGCCCTCGGCCACCATGTCGTCGCCAATCCGATTGAGCAAGTCGATGGCAAAATAGTTGTCCTCTTCGCCGCACTCTTTGTTGAGCAGTTTCAAAATGCGGTCGCTGCCCGATTCAAAGCCAATCGAAATCAGGTTCCAATTGGTCTCACGGATCAGCGCTTCAAAGAGATCAGGCCATTGGCGCACGGTATCGGCGCGCCCGGCGGCCCAATAGGGCCAGACTTTGTTAGCGCGTCGTGGGTATTTTTCCACCCATTCCTTCAGCCACGATGGGTTTTGAAAGAACATGGAGTCGTGGATCACCACTGAGCCGACGCCATATTTTTCGTCCAACATGTTAAGCTCGTCGATCACAGCATCCACCGGGCGGCGGCCCATGTTGGGGATGTACGACGCCTCGTTGCAGAAAACACACTGCCACGGACAGACCCGGCTGGTGATAATCGTCGCCACTGGCGGCGGCCCCCAGCCACATTCTGGCTCCATGGGCCAGTTGAACTTGCGGCGCAGTTTGCGATGGGCTGGCTTGGGCCACAGTTCACGGTTGATCATAGGCCAGTCTGCCATCGACTTCGCGCCTTTGCCCGTGAAAACGCGCTGGAAGGCGTCGGGATCGCGCACCAGATCGACAATCACCGCTTCGCCGGGGCCTTTGCAGATCTTGTCGAACTCGGCCACGGCTTCCATTTCGTTGGGCGCAACTGTGGCGTGCATGCCCCCAGCCATCACCAGCCCCGTGGGGTTAATCTCCTTAAAGATCTGGGCTGCCTTTAGCGCCACCGGAAAGGTATAGCTGCGCACATTCATTAAGAGCATTTTGTAGCCGGGCAACTGTTTCGCCAGTTGCTCCCACGAGGTGACGGCGCGTGTCGACAGAATGTCAGTTTCAATGCCGTTCTCGTGCAAAATTGTGCGCAGCAACCCCAGCCCATGATCTTGCCACTGTTCGTGCGGCCCGTTGGGATGCACCAGATCGCCCAGATCGCCTAAGTCCAACCAGACAATCTCAGCCTTGCGCTTTTGGCTCCACGGCCAAGAAAAATTCATTGGATACTTCCTCCATCAAGAATTTAAAGAACAAGTGGCAGATTACACATGCAAACTTGCAAGCTGCCGCCTGCTAACCCTTCAACACATCCAGAGACACCTTTGCCACCGTGGGCGGGTGTAATAGCATATTAGCATAGCTGGCGTTCGCCATGGGGCACGCACACTCTTTGCGCTTAATGCTACCGCGCAGTTGTTGCATGGCCTGTCCGCGCCAGATCGGGGTAATGTCATAATCGTGCTGTCGCAGATTGCCCACCGCCTCGGCACGGATGCAGCAACTCCACAGATCGCCATTGGGCGCAATGTGGGCGCTGGCCCAGCCCGCATAGCACGGGATGATCTGATCACGCTCGTGTAGCACCCGCTTCGCCATTTGATAGTACTGTGCCCGAAAGGCTTGTGTAAATTTTGCAATGCCACGGGCGGGCGTTTGGCGTGCCTGCTGGCTCAGAAAGTCGGCGATCTCGTCGTAATCATCCGGGCGCGGGGTAATGCCCCAACCCATAGTGTCCAACTCGACACGCTCCTCGGCCACTTCGGTGATGTAGCTGTCTGGCTCCAGAAATTTCAGCCCTTCCTGGATCGCCTTGAAACGGTGGGCGTTAAAGCGGCTGATCACCGTGTGGACCGTCAACACCAGATTTTTGTGGGTTTTCTGAAGCTCTTTCAGGCGTGCCCACGTCTTCATCGAGAGATCCCAGTTGCCCTCCACGCCGCGGATGTCGTCGTGCTCATCGCCGATGCCGTCCAGGCTTAAGTTGATGCCGATGCTGCTCTTTGGGCACTCCCGGCACATGCGATCCACCGACTCGATCACACGGTCGCCCAACATGCCGTTGGTGGGAATGGTGATCACTTCGGGCTGGCAATGCTTATACGCGCTGATCACCATTTCGTCGAGATCTTTGCGCAAGAAGGGTTCGCCCCCCGTAAAGGTAATATAAAAGGGTGACGTACCCAATTTTTGAAAAACCTTGTCCCACTCCTCCACGGTCATGTCGTCGTTGGGTTTGCGCCACACGTCACACGTGCGGCACTTGCTGTTACAGCGAAAGCTGACGCTGACCACCACCGAGAAGGGTTTCACGGCAGGCCAGCCAAAGGCTCGAAAGGCCCAGTAGAGGGGGAGTTTGGGAATGAGTCCGATCATCTATTATCGTTGCCGATCTTCGTCAGTGTGATCATCGGGATCGTCTGTGGCTAGTCCTTCTAGCCTGGCAGCGCGAAGCATCTGTTGATCACCGCTGATGAAAACTAAACTTGTGTCTTGAATGAGCGATTTCACGAGCAGTGCTGATGCAACCTGAACTGCGTCATATCCCTTTAACGCTTGGCGCAGGGCAAGATCAGCAGCAAGTGTAAGCACATTTTCATCCAGCGCACGGGCTAAAAATATGCCCTGGCGCAGGTCACCCCGAAAATGTTCGTACATCTCAGTCATGCGTTTTTTGCCCATTGGCGTATTCCGTTGGATCTGTGCAAAGGCTGCGGCCACTTCAACAACAGCGATTTGAGAAATCACACAGACATTCGTCTTGCTATTGACAGTACTACGCACCCAAGTGGATCCTTCTTCGCTGTAGTAATACTTAACAATCGCACTGCTGTCTAGAAATAGGGTAGACACAGATTATCGACGTCCTTCAGAGACAATTTTGGTCGCCAGTGAACCAGGGTGCCATTCTTGCTCCATTTCTACGATCAAAGCTCTCCGTTCATCCTCTGGGCGAGCTAGCCAAGCCGCTGCGTAGTCATCATCCCATGCGGCCGGTGAAACTACAGTTCCCGATTCTATTAAACGGCGCACAACGTTTTCTCTAGCGAAAGTTTTCTCTTGATCTGGAGAATTTTCAAAGCTCTTTTCCAAAACTTCTACCACAATATCCTCCACAGGACGCCCGGTTTGTTGCAACCGTGCCCATAATTTTTCTGGAATATGGACCTGGATGACAGCCATTCCTTCCTCCTTACCCATAAAAAAGGCCCGCCCAGAGTACGACACAGGCGGGCCGTTTGCGTTCAATTCTGTGTCGTGTTCGGCTGCGCCGAAACTGTGTTACGCCACGACTTTTTTTGGCGAAGCGCCGATGGTGTCGGACGTCTGATCTTTGCTGCCGATAAAGAAGCGCTTGATCTGCGCCACCGTGTTGGGGATGTTCGTCCAGTTTTCCTTGAACGTCATCTTTTCCCACACTCGCTCCGGGCGATAAAGATAGAAGCGGCGATAAGCCTCGCGCCACTTCTTTACCACCAGGTCAGGATCATATTTGCCGTCGTGCATGGTGAAGCGCGCCTTCTGCTCGTGGATGGCAAAGTCGGTCCAGTTGTTGGCGAAGACCTGCCCGCCGTCCATGATCTGATCGTACATCACTGTGCCGGGGAAGGGCGCAGCCAGCATAAAGTTCGCTAGATCGGGATCAAGTTCCAGGGCCAGTTGAATTGTCTTTTCCATGGTCTCTTCATTGTCGCCGGGCATGCCAAAGATAAAGAAACCCATGGTTTGCAGACCGGCGGCTTTGGCATTTTTGAAGCCCTCGCGCACCATGTCCACAGTTTGGCCTTTGCGGATGACGTTGCGCAACATGGCCTCGTCGCCGTTTTCCACGCCGAAGCCCACACGCTTGCAGCCCGTGGCCTTCATCAACTGAAAGAGTTCCAGATCCGTGTGGTTCACCTTCATGCCATGTACTGTGACCCAAGGCACAGTATTCAGCCCCTCTTCGATCAGGCGGCGGCAAAGTTCTTTGGCACGCGGCAGTTTCAAATTCCAGATATCGTCGGTGACGCCGATTTCGGTGGCCCCCAACCCTTTGACCAGCCACTTCCACTCCTGCACCACGCTCTCCACCGAGCGTGCCCGCCATGTGTCGCCGGTTACAGGCTTGGAGCAGAAGGTGCACTTATACGGGCAACCGCGGCTGGTCAAGATCGTAAAGCTACGTGCATGCGGATCCAGCCCATCGGTGAGGGGCTGCAAGTTAGTGTAGCGGTCAATCTTAAATAGATCGTGGGCCGGAAAGGGCAACTCATCCAGATCCGGGATCATGGGGCTTTCGGGGCTGGAGACAATCTCGCCGTTGCGCCGGAAGCCGATACCGGGGATCAAGCCCGGCTCTTTGCCCGCTTCTAGGGTATTCACCAACTCGAGAATGCTATACTCGGATTCACCCTTGAAAATATAGTCCACATATTGATCGTGGGGCGCGCCCAACGATTCCAGCGGCATAATGGTCAGGTGTGGCCCACCCAGCACGGTGATCAGCCCACGCTGCTTGCACAGCGCCGCCATCTCCCACGCCTCTTGAATCAACGGCGTGGTGGCGGTGACGCCGATCATGTCATAGGGGTGGCCTTGTTCCTCGGCCAAGTCGAGATAGTAATCGACGCCCACATCTTCCACGGCTGCATCAAAGATGATGACATCATGTCCATCTTCGCGCAGGATGGCCGCCAAATAGCCCAAACCCAGGGGGATATGCTTACGGGCGCTCCAGACTTTGGCTTCAGGGCTGGCAAGAATAATACGCATGCTATTTTGCACTCACTTTGCTAAACATAAATAAAGGTAATAACCCGGCAGATATTGTTAGAAAGTTCAGTTACACCTAATCACCACATTATGATGACGCAGTGACTAGCTCTGCGTTGTTTTCTCCCGTCAATAGTTCCGCCTGCCGAAGCAGTGGTTCAATGGCCAGGTCTTCATCAATCAACGGCCAGTGCAGCCCATAGCCAGCCGGTGAAACCTGGATCAGGACGCGCTCCATAGGGGATGCCTCTACCAGAGAATTTGCACAATGGCTCCATGCCACTCGATAGGATTGACCGTCTACCGACAAATACAGGAAGCTTTCATCTGTACGGACAGACGCTACCTCATGAAACTTCTCATGAACGTCCATGTGTTTTTTGATATTCCTCAACAAAATAGTCAAAGTTTTCAAACAAAAGGCGGCGGACTTGTCGACGAGCACTTGGACTCAAATTGTAAGCATATACCTCTTCAACGTCATAAAGATCAGGCTTCAGCCAGTATTTGCATTCAATGTTGCCTTTCTCCACATGAACATGGGCTGGCTCATTCCTTTCGTTGGCATAGAAATAGAAACGCCAGCCATGTTTGATGAGTAGTGTAGGCATACGGCCTAAATCGCGCCTTCGGCTTCCATCTGTTTGCGCAGCCCGGTCTTTTCCTTCTTGGGGATAAAGGTGTTGAGCGCGATACGTACGTTACGCGGCAAGTTCAGCCAAAAGTCTTTGGTCTTGAGGCGACGCATAATCGGGGAAGGGCGTAGATAGTATTGGCGATAGGCTTTGCGATACATCTCCTCAACAAGTTCGGCGGTCATTTCGCCCATTTCGTAGCGCGCTTTCTGCTCGAAAAAGACGTAATCTTCCCAGTCGTTGATCAGGAAACGTCCCTGTCGCTTGACGATCTCGTAGACCTTCGTGCCGGGATAGGGCGTCATCATCGAGAAGTTGGCAATAATCGGGTCGAGTTCAATCGCAAAATCAATCGTGCGCTGCATCGTCTCACGGGTTTCGCCAGGCAGCCCGATGATCATAAAGGCGATGGTCTCCAGGCCAATCTCTTTGGCATTCTTAAAAGCCTGGCGGATCGTATTGTGATCGACCTTTTTGTCAATGGTCATCAAAATATCTTCGTCGCCGGTTTCCACGCCAAAGGCCACACGCTTGAGACCTGCCGTCTGCAACAGCGTCAGCAACTCTTTGCTGGCAAGGTTGGCGCGGATGCCGTTGACAAAAATCCACGGCACGTGGTTCAGCTTGTTGTCGATGATCAGATGGGCCAGCTCTTCCAGCCGTTTCACGCGGATATTGGCGCTGTCATCCAGTACACCGATCTCCTGTGCGCCCAGATCTTCCACCAAATGTCGCCATTCGAGCAGCACATTTTCCGGGCTGCGGCTGCGCCATTTAATCGGCATAATACTCTGCGAGCAAAACGTGCAACGATAGGGGCAGCCACGGCTGGTCATAATGCTGAAACTGCGCGCGCCATCCACGTGATCGGTGGCGGGCTGCAAGTTGGTATAGCGATCCATCTTGAAGAGGTGATAGGCCGGCCAGGGCAGGCTATCCAGATCGGCAATCGGCGTGCGATCTGGGTTGTTGTGGAGCTGCCCATCGCTGGTCTTGTAGGTGATACCAGCAAAGTCGGAGAAAATGTCATTCTCCATGTGCATAAAGGCTTCTGTCGAGAAGGTGGGCTGATCCTTGAGGAAGGTTTCCAAATGGTTGCAAATCTCGATCCAGCTCTCTTCGCCTTCACCGCGCACCACAATATCAACGTAAGGCTTTTCACAGCTCTCTTCGGGCAGAACGCTGACGTGTGGACCGCCCAAGACCACCGGGCAATCATGCACTTCTTTAATGGACTGCGCCGTGCGCCATGCCTGCTTCACCTGCGGCGTGTTGGCGGTGATGCCAACAATGTGCGGGCGAAATTCTTGAATAAATTCAGCAATCGGTTTCCGTTCCACATCGGCATCAAAAATGACCACCTCGTCGCCGCGCTTTTCGCTGACGGCAGCCAGATAGGCCAGGCCCAGATGGGCCGTGGTGCGGGTGTCGATGGGAAGCCGAAATCGTGGATTGATCAGAGCTACGCGCGACAGCGGATTCCTCCTCTGGATGGGAATAGTAGATTCCCCATGGTGGGCCAAGCTGCCCACGAAAAAAGCTGATAAATACAAATTGGGTTTAGGGTACAGTAACTCTATACTCAGCAACCGTGCTGATGCAACAGTGTATCATAGGGCAGGGCATGACCCAAATAAGTATGAGAGATCTTAGAATAATTCACCGGATCCCTCCTAGACGATTAGTCTACGTTGTTGGGAAGGATTGCCCAAGACCAAAAGTCACAAATGGCTAATACGTCCCCACCGAGGCATCTACTTCACGGGCATAGGCATCAATGCCGCCAGCCATGCTGACCACGTTGGCCCAGCCTTGCTGGCGTAGCCAAGCCGTAACTTGGGCACTGCGCATCCCGTGATGGCAGAAAACTACGATTTCTGCGTCGTGATCCTGGGCAGCTTCGGGCAAAGCAGCCAGTTGACGGTTTGACAAGTCGCTTAAGGGAACCAGTTGAAATGTGCCTTCGGGCAGGCTGGCGCTGGCTAATTCGTGCGGCTCGCGTACATCCAACAAAAGCACGGGATCACCATCGGCTAACTTCTGGGCCACTGTTTGCGCGGAAATTTCGGGCGCGCCATAGGGGTTTGGCATTGCGATCTCTTTTCACAGAAACATGGGATTGATAACAGGACAGCCGTGGGACTGCCATTACCCACTCGAACCGACATTGTTATACTTCGCAACAGCACAAGGAGATTTTTCAAAGAGCAAAAAATGTTCCTTTGTGGCGCGGCTTATGGATTACGTAGAGGGCTGCGGTCGGTTATAGAGCGCCGAAATATCAATATCGGTGATGGCATGGACGCCGGTGATTTCGCTAAAATTTTCCTTAAGTAGACGTTGAATGCCTAATTTCATCGTCAGCAAGCTAATCGGACAATCAATACATGCCCCCAACATCTTCACATGGGCAATCCCTTTTTCATCCACTTTGAGCAACTGTACATCGCCGCCGTCCATATAAAGTGTAGGGCGATAGCCATCCAGCACACTTTGAATGCGTTCAGATAAAGGAGATGTGCCTTGTTTCTTGGCACTGTTAAGAAAATTCATAATTCAGTCCCGTGATTTAATCGTCAATCGGCTGCAAACAGATACGGTAAACAAGATCAGGGCGAGGGACACATAAAGCGCCCTCGCCCTGGCTTGTTACTTACGTCAATTTAGTGACCGCAGCTCTTCGGCATCTCTTCGCCGTTGTGGCTTTGAGCCGTGCGGAAACTGCTGCCACAGCCGCAAGAACTCACGGCATTGGGGTTCTCAATGTGGAAGCCACCACCCATGAGATTATCCACATAATCAATGTTCGCACCGCCAACATAGAACATGCTCGTAGCATCCACCACCACACGCAGACCACCCGGTTGTTCGTAGATTTCGTCGGCCTCGCCCACGTTCTCGTCAAAGGTCATGCCGTACTGCATCCCGCCACAGCCGCCGCCCTTGACAAAGACGCGTAGCGCATGGGTGTTGCGCATGCCTTTTTGATCGAGGATCACGCCCAGCTTTTCGGCTGCCGATTCAGTCAACGAAACGCCTTGCATTACCATAGTTGCCATCGTACCCTATTCTCCTTTTGATTCATGAAAAAGATCACGAGATAGTTATAACAATCAAGTATTACACAAACAAATTCGGCCCACCAGGGCACTTTCACGGAAAACTGCGTAGCTCAGCCGCCGATTTGATTCATCGAGCGATTCTCGGCCACAATGCCCGAAGCCAGTCCATGCCCCCACGGTTTGTGGAAAGAGCCTTCGCGCATAAGCACGCGCATTTCCTCAAACGATTTCCCTTGGCGCAAGGGGGTGAGCAGGTCAACCTCGTCCTCGCGCAGCAAGCACAGTCGCAACTTACCATCGGCCGTCAGGCGTACCCGTCCACAGCCCTGGCAAAACGGCTCAGTTACGCTGCTGATGAACCCCAACGTGCCCTTTGCGCCCGGAATCCGAAACGGACGGCTGGGATCGACATAATCATACCCAGCATCTTCCAATGGACCAAACACATTCTCCACACTTTGGCGAATTTCGCGAAATGAGACGGTGTTTGTTTGTTGAAATTCGGTAACTTCGCCAAACGGCATCATCTCAATAAAGCGCACTTCCCAATCCCGGTCCAGGGTCAGGCGAGCCAATTCTACCACATCTGTATCATCATTAAAGTGGCGGGTGACCACACTGTTGAGCTTAATCGGAAGCAGACCGGCGACCTCTGCCGCTTCGATCCCGCGCCAGACATCTTCAATGTGGCCCCAGCGTGTAATGCGGTGAAACTTTTCGGGATCAAGTGTATCGATGCTGATATTGACCCGGTTTAGCCCAGCTTCGGCCAGCGGCTCCGCCAGTTTATCCAAAAGAAGACCGTTGGTGGTCATAGCAATATCTTTGATGCCGGGCACCGTGGCGATCTCGCGCACCAACTCCACCACATTAGGGCGAATTGTCGGTTCACCGCCGGTCAGCCGGATCTTATTAACGCCCAGGCTGGCCCCTACTCGCACCAAAAAGAGAATTTCGTCATCGCTCATTAATTCGTGGCGAGGAAGGAATTTCATATGTTCGGGCATACAATAGACGCAGCGCAGATTACAGGCATCAGTCAGGCTGATACGCAAATAGTTAATCCGTCGCCCATAGCTATCGTGCATATTCTGAATGGGAAATGCGATGGGGGCTTTTGCCACCGTGACACGCCCCAAGTCAGTGCGATAGGCTTCGGGCGAAATCAGGGAAATACTGCCCCCGTTCCGCGCATCAACATGGACGGCTTGTTCTTCGACAACGGCTTCAAGGTGACGATAGGGATCAATTTGGCGTAAATTTGTAGGCATGGGTGCGTACAGTACTTTCGCAGTAATTTCAAGCGCAAAGCGCTATGAAACTAGATGAATTTCGGTGAGTTTGGATGTCACATCAACATCCTCGCCCGGCATTTGCATCTCATAGGTGCAGCAATGGTGATTCTCGGCCAAAGAGCCTTTGCGTTGGCAAGATTGTCCCACCAACGACTGGATTAACTCCAGATCCATCTGACAAAGTTCCCTGTGTTCCAGGCTCACACTGGCATAAGGACAATTAAATGTGTGCAACAGATAGCTCGCGCGGCCATCCAGCGCGGTTGGCATAATCTTTTCCCAGCGGGCCAGATAGCCACGGTCGTTGAGAAACTCCGAGACCCGCCCCAGCCGCTCTTCAACATTATGCTCATCTACCCCTTCAAGAGATAACTCTTGTGCCATTTCCTGGGCCAATGCACAAAATGCGTTGGCTACCTGCTCTGGGGCAAGGGCTTTTTTCATCTGGTTGACCAAGCCTGCGGTTACAGGCGCAAAGTTGTCGGGGAAATAATGATCGGCTTCATGGGTCAGTGTATAAATTTGCTTGGGCCGCCCTACATTCCCCTCACGACGTACCTTGCTGATCTCTATCAGATTGTCGCCCTGTAAAATGTCCAAGTGATAGCGCACTGAAACCGGTGCCATGTCTAGGTGGCGGGCCAGTTCGCTAACCGTTGCGCTCTTGCGCCGTTTCAAAATTTCTAAGATCCGCCTACGCACCGTCTGCACAAGGATATGCCTGTCTCTATCGGGGTCATTCGCTACGAGAATTATAGCACAGCAGCGGATTTACTGTCAATTATTATCAAAACGACTATAAATATTATTGAGGTTGCCGATTAAGCCTACTCTCCACTTGCTAATCCTCAATCCATCTATCTTTACCGCCACCCCAGTGCTATTTTTCCCAGCACCCGGCTTCCTGCGGCCCCGGTACAGGTGGGAATGTTCCCCGCATGACCGCGTATTGTTAGCCAAGCCAAGAGCGCAAAGGCGAGGGCCTCTTTGGCATCATCGTCAATCGTGGGGTGGGGCAGATCTTGATGACGCAGGACAGGAACGGGACGCCCCAGCCGTTGGTGGAGATGGGCAGCAATCCGTTTCAACAACACGGGATTGCGCCCACCGCCGCCGCCCACCACCACTTCCATTACCGGCCCTGGCGCAAAACGGGCATAGGCATCGGCAATGGAGATCGCCGTCAAATCGGTGAGGGTTGCCACAAAATCCGCCGCCGATAGCCCCAATGCTTGGGCCTCTTGCCAGCCCTGGGCCACCATCGTCTGTGTAAAGAGTTCACGCCCGGTAGATTTGGGTGGCTTCTGGGCAAAATAGGGCAGATCAAGCCACGCTTCCAAGAGTTCTCCCGATACATTCCCCATAGCGGCCATTTCGCCATTAACATCGTAGTGGCACTTGCCGCCAGAGAGCAGTGTCACCGCGCCATCTATCAGCACATTGCCAGGGCCAGTATCAAAAGCCAGCGGCTCGGCGGTGGACGAAAGCGCCGGCAAAAAGGTGACGTTGCCTATCCCGCCGATGTTTTGCACAGCGCGCCAGCCGCCCAGCGCATCCGGCGGGCGGAGGAGCAACCAATCAAACATCGGGACCAATGGCGCACCCTGCCCGCCGGCAGCAACATCGGCCACACGGAAGTCGGCAACCGTCGTGATCCCGGTACGTTCGGCGATTACTGCGGCCTCGCCAATCTGTAATGTACTTTGCACATGTCCATCGGCCCCCACTTCATGCCAGACGGTTTGCCCGTGCGAACCGATGAGATTTACGGCAGCGGGCGACAATCCGGCGGCGTCGATGACTGTCAGCGCTGCCCGCGCAAAGCCTTCGCCCAAAACAAAGTTGGCTCGACACAGGTCCCGCGTCGTGGCTCGATTTTCAAAGAGATCGAAGATCAGACGCCGTTCATCGGGCAGCCAGGGCACAGAGACAAAGGCCTTTTGATGCAGGTCAATCTGCCCGTCTGTGCTGTCGATCTCGGCCAGCACGGCGTCGATGCCATCGACGGAAGTCCCACTCATTAACCCCACGACACGCATCATGACGCCACCGCCTGTATAATGGCGCTGTGAAGGGCCGGTCGCAACGCAGCGATTGCAGCACGGTCGCGCCCAGCATAGACCCGATTGGTGAGCAATGCCACGCACAGATCCCGCGCAGGGTCACACCAAAGCGAGGTTCCGGTGAACCCTGTGTGCCCAAAACTTTCGGGACTAAAGAGAGGACCACATGAGGGGTTGGGATCACAGTGCAACATCCAGCCCAACCCGCGACGTTCATCCACGGTGGGGATCTGCTGCGCACGAATGCTTTCATGCGCTAAGATGGGGGATAACAAGGGCGCGCCACCCCTCAAATAGAGCCGCCCGAGCCGACAGAGATCGGCGGCGCTGCCAAATAGCCCGGCATGACCGGCGATGCCGCCCAGCCCAGCGGCGTTTTCGTCGTGGACTTCGCCGCGCAGCCGCCGCCCGCGCCAGGGGTCATCTTCGGTGGCCGCAACTGTGCTATGAATTTCTGCCGGTGGGTTGTAGCACACGCCCATGCCCAGTGGCTCGCTGACCAGGGCGTGAATCGCCGCATCCAGCCGCTGGCCGTGGAGCCGTTCCACGGCCATGCCCAGCAAAATCAGCCCTATATCGCTGTAGGCATACGAGAGGCCCGGCGGCGCGACAAACGGAAAGCCCACAATCGCATCCAGCGCGCACTGCTGACGGCGGGCAATTTCGGCATCATCCAGCGGGAAAACTGGCGGCGCGCCACACATGCGATAGAGACTGCGCCAGGCGGGAAGGCCACTGGTGTGGGTGAGCAGATGCCGAAAAGTCACGGTGTTGGCATCGACAATGGCCCCGCTCCATTCTGGAACGGCGGGGAGAGGCCGCTTGCTCAGGGGATCTTCTGTGCCGCCGATGATCCGCTGCCCGCCAAATTCGGGCACGATCTCGGCTACAGTTTGGTCAATGGCAACCTGATCGTCGGCCACCAGTCGCAAAAAAGCCGTGGTTGTGAAGAGTTTGGTCAACGAGGCCAGATCAAAAACGGCATCCGCTGGCGTGGGGCGGGTCTGCGAAGCCGGGTTGAGCCAACCATAGCTGCCTTCAAAAAGCAGGGTTCCCCCCTGCTCCACACGACAGACCAACGTTGGCGCAACCTTGCCCACAGCGGCGCTGAGGAGGCTATTCACCTCGGAAAAATGTGCGTTCATGGGCTATTCTTTGAAAAATGACTGCCGCATCTGGCGATAGCTGCGGTGGGGTTGAAAGCCCGCTTTGGCGTAAAAATCCACCAATGTGGTCCAATCGATGATACAGCCGTTGACGCCGTTGTTGTGTAGCCGACGCAGCCCGCCATCCAACAAGGCCAGCCCAAAATGGCGTCCGCGTTCACCGGCCGCAATCCCAATCGAGCCAAGTTGCCCCCACGGGCGCGGCAATTGATAGGGGTAAAAGCGCTCCATGGGCCAGGCTGAATCTTCAAAGGTGAGACGGCACGCCCCCTGTACACCCGTCTCGGTCCACAGCAACATGTAATCAGAAATGCGCCCACCTTCGCGCAGAAATTCATGGCATTCGTAAAACCAGCGACCGGGGAATTCTCGTTCCAAAAAGCCAAGCAGTGCCAACCGATCTCCTGGCCCGGCTGGGCGCGCCGCACAGGGCAGTCGATCCAGCCCTGGCATGGCAGCGTAATCGCTTAAATCGCGTGCCACGTCCCAGACCAGACCATCCTCCCAAGCGGACACAAACCCCACCCGCCGAAAGAAGCCTTCGCTCTTTAACTCTGTGGGCACGCCGGGTACAAACGGGCGCAGACTTCCGCCCACACTCGCCCCGCTACAGCCTTGTGCGGCCAGCCACTGTGTAGCATGGGTCAGCAATTCTCGCCCAATGCCCTGGCGCTGAAAAGGCTGAGCAACCGCGAGGGCGTCGATCCAGCCCTCGCCTGCATCCATTGTGGGCGGCGCGCGGGATGGGCACTGGCAAGCACAAAGCCTACGGGGCGTTCATTATCATCCAGCGCGATGACGCCCTTTTGCACGGCGCCGTCTGATGGTCGCGTGTTGAACTCGACAAAAGTGCTGGAGATAGGCAGCGCCTCGCCACAGGCGCTGTTCCACAGCGCAGCCATCCAGTCAAGATGGTCAGCGAAATGGGGTGAGAAATCAACCAAGTGGAGAGGGTTCAAGGGCTATTCTTCCAGTATTTGGCCAATGGTGCGGCGGCTGGCCTCTTGCACAATCCAGGCGGCAAGCGCCACATCTTGCACAGCCAGCCCCACAGATTTGAAAAAAGTAATTTCGTCGGCATGGCGACGGCCAGCCTTGTGCCCGGCGACGATCTCGCCGATTTCGCCTACAATGTCACTTTCGCGGATCTCGCCCGCCGCGCAGCGGGATCAACAGATCGCCGGCCTCGGCCAGACAGGCACGGGTCTGGTCGGTGACAAGAATAGCGCGGCGCAGCGTTTTGCTGTCCACCTCGCGGGCGTTTGGCGTATGCCCACCCACGGCGCTAATGTGCGTGCCAGGGGACACCCAGTCGCCGTCAAAAAGGGGTTCGTGCGCGCTGGTGGCGGTGATAATAATATCGGCGTCGCGCACCGCTCGCTCGACATCGGCGGTGGCGGTGAGGGCGATACCCAGCCGTTCGCTTTCGGTGCGGGCAAACTGTTCGGCGTGTGCAAGCTGGCGCGAGATCACCCAGCCACGCTGGATGGGGCGCTCGGCACAGGCGGCCTCTAGTTGAAAGGGAGCCTGTGCGCCTGTGCCAAAGAGGGTGATCACAGCGGCATCCGGCCGGGCCAAATGGCGCACGGAAACGCCCGTTGCCGCGCCTGTGCGGACAGCGGTCATGTAGCCAGCTTCCATCACCGCCAGCAGCCGGCCATCCACGGGATCAAAGAGCACAAAGTTGCCCTGGATGGCGGGTAATTGGCGCAGCGCAGGGTTCTCAGAATAGAGCGTGATTAACTTGACGCCTAGTCCGTTGACGGCCCCGCCGACGTAGGCAGGCATTGTCAAAAGGCTGCCGCGCTGGTCGCCAATCGCCATATTGGTACGCAACGGTAGCACTGTTTGGGCGGTGGAGAGAAGGACAAATGCTTGTTCAACCGCCTCAATGGCGGCAGGCATAGTCAGGAGTTGGCGCACATGATGGCGAGTCAACCAGATGGGCATGGTGGGCAACTTTCGGGTAGGTTCAGTGAAACTATCGTGCAAGCATAGCATAGGATGGAGGGTGCGAGAAATTGTTGTGTGTGGTCTTGGTTGCCATAAAAGATGCAGCTATGCCTGAAAGTACCATTGCCAAAGACGGCCACCCTTACCCATAATTCTCCTTAAGAATAAATAAGGTAGCCATTTGTTTCCAAATATTTTTCCTCGTATCGAGAAGGCGATTTCCATCTTTTGCGGAAGTCATGATGGGCTTCTGGCAACGAGAGAACCGATGAGATAATACTATGCCAAAACGATGCCTTTTGTTTGTGGATAATGATGTGCGTCTTCTGGATACGATGAGAGACATGTTGCAACCTATGCAAGCCGAATGGGATCTCCTCTTCTGTAATAACGTGGCAACAGCTCTGGGATGGGTGGAAGAGCGTGCGGTGGATATTGTGGTGGCCGATGGGCGGCTTGCTTTGTTGGAGGGTCGCCATTTACTGCACTATGTGCGCGCACTCTCCCCTCACACAGTACGCTTTGTGCTGGCTGCGGAGACTGACAAGAACGCGTTGGCGGACACACTAGCATTGGGCCATCAATTTTTAGCACGCCCTTGCCAAAGCCAACAGTTGATCCAGGCCATTCAGCGGACGAGTCTGATTTGCACAGTCACCGGCAACCCTGTGCTGCAACAGATTGTCACCAATATTGGCGTGCTGCCCATGTTGCCCTCGGCTCAAGCCGAGATCATGCGCGTGGTGCAATCGTCCACTGTGTCGATGAAACAGGTGAGTGCTGTAATTGCGCAGGATCTAGCCATCTCGGTGGAGGTGTTACGGCTGGTCAACTCGGCTTATTTTAACTTGCGCCAACAGGTGACTGATCTGCAACAGGCGGTGATCTTGCTGGGGCTGGACACTGTGCGCGCCCTTGTACAGGCAGTGACGGTATTCTCGGTTTTGGAAAGCGAAAAAACACGCAATCTGCGCCAAGATCTCTACGGTCATATGTTGGACGTAAGCCAGCGGGCACGTTTGATGATTCGTCATCTCAGCACAGATCGTACCACCATCGACAATGCCATTTTGGCAGGCATGGTCCACGACATTGGCAAGTTGATCTTTTGCACTTACTTTGCTCAGGATTATTTCCCAACTATGGCGCTGGCGCGCAGTGCCAAAATGTCACTGCATCAGGCTGAACGTCAGATTTTTGGGGTTTCCCATGCCGAATTAGGGGCCTATTTATTGGGGTTATGGGGATTTAACGAAGAGATCATCATTGCGGTTGGCTTTCACCACGAGCCGGGAGTCTATGGCAACGCAGATTGTCACGCGCTTACGGTGCTCCATGCTGCCAACTATATGCATCATCAAGAGCGCACACCAGCAGTTGTCCACCCATTGGATCGCGACTATCTCGCCAAGACAGATCACGGTCAACGGCTCGTCCCAGCGCAAGCAGGATATGCCGCGGTCTAGGCATGCCGCAACACACGCCAAATAGCCGCCAACAAGGCTTCGGGGCCTTCGTGCTTCATAATGTAGCCCTTCGCATTGGTCAACGCACTATCGGCATAAAGTGTTTTGTCATGTCCAGAAACAATTATCGCAGGCAGATCAGGCTGTGCGGTGTTGAGCTGTCTCAGGAGTTCCAAGCCGCTCATGCCCGGCAGTGAAATATCCACGAGAATCAAATCGGGTTGCAAGCCAGGGATCACCGTCAGCGCATCCTCTGCATTCTCCGCCTCGCCACACAGTAACAGGTCAGGTTGCGTTTTGATCACCATGGCGTAGGCCGCACGCATGGAAGCATGATCCTCCACCACAAAAATTTGATAGCTCATTGAACCTACCTCCATGAACATAAGCAAACCAGGTGTTCCTCTTGAAAGTCTCAGCTTATTTAAAAAAAGCTTATTTAAAAAATAAGTCTACTTTACAGAGCAACGGATGATTCGCATAATGGAGAGCGTGGAAGTTCATCATAAACCAATTTCATAGCAAAAACAATCTCATGAAGCATCTGCAGATGCCGATGCACATGGGATTGTTTTACGAGAGAAGGCGCTTGCCGCACTTTCTGCTATAATAGCCTCCCATGCAGACCCGCTATCGTTTTGAACTTGCCCACCCCGCCGACGATGCCGCCATCCGCCGCCTACTGCGCGAAAATCCCGTGCCCGGTCAACTGGCGCTGACCTATGAACGCGAACCAAGCTATTGGGATGGCTGCTCGGTTTTCGGGCACGTCTGTCAAACGCTGGTGGCGCGCAGCGTCGATAGTGGCGAGGTAGTGGGGCTGGCGACGCGCTCACTGCGCACGCTCTTTGTCAATGGTGAGCCGGAAGAGGTGGGCTATATTGGCGGGCTGCGCGTCGATCAGCACCACCGCGGGCGCTGGTTGGTTCCGTTGGGCTTTCGGCTTTTCCACGACCTACACAGCGATGGCAAGGCCACGGGCTACCTCACGACGATTATTGAGGGCAATGCCGAGGCCGAGGGGCTTCTTGTGGAAAAAGCCCGCCGCCACTACCCCGCCTATCGTGCCCTGGATCGCTTACTGACCCTGGCGTTGGTGATCCGCCGACCCAAGCGCTTTTCCCCGGCGACCTTTGAGGTGTTGGGCGGTGACGAAGTGGAATTGCATGAAATCGTTGCCTTTCTGCAGCGCGAAGGGCGGCGCAAACAGTTCTTCCCGGTCTATGGCGAGGCCGATTTTTTGGGCGAACGCACACGCGGATTTGATCCGGCAGATTTCGTGGTGGCCTGTCAGGGCAATGCGATTGTGGGCGTTATGGGATTGTGGGATCAGTCAGCCTATAAACAGACCGTGGTCCACGCCTATGGGGACAAATTACAGCGCGCCAAAGCACTCTATAACGCCGGGGCTAGAGTGCTCGGTGCGCGCCCCCTCACCGAAATCGGGCAGCCCATCCACTTTGCTTATGCCAGCTTTGTCTGCGTCGCCGACGATGACCCGGTGATCTTTCGGGGTCTGCTCCATGCACTCTACAATAGAGCCGCCGAACGCGCCTATTCCTTTGTCATGTTGGGGCTGTGTGGGCGCCATCCGCTAATATCGACAGCTCAACAATGGCTGCACCTTCCCTATGCCAGCACCCTTTACACGGTTTGCTGGCAAGGTGATGAAGCGTGGCACACCGGGCTGGATGGGCGTGTGCCGTTTGTAGAAATTGCCACATTATAACCAACCCATGCAAGGTAACCGATGATGAAACAAGAACCAACTGCCCAAATAAGCAGCGACGCGCTGACAGGCACGGTGATGCGGCCCGCCGAGGTGGACGCAGCGGCGCGGGATCGGATGTGTATGCTGCTCCAACAGTTTTTTGAAAATGTAGATCGCACACAGTTCGAGCAGGATTTGGGCGAAAAGGAGTGGGTCTTTCTATTCACCGATGCACAGGGAGGCATCCAGGGCTTTTCCACACTCATGCGCATTGATCTGAACGTGGACGGCCAGCCCGTGACCGCTGTCTATTCCGGCGATACGATTATTCATCCCGATTATTGGCACGAGATGGAACTGCCCAAGCTATGGGGGGCGCATGTCTTTGCCCTGGCCGATGCGATCCATGCCGAACGTCCCAACACCAGGGTTTATTGGTTTCTGATCTCGTCGGGCTACAAAACCTATCGTTTCTTGCCCGTCTTTTTTGGGGAATTTTACCCCACCTATCGGCAACCCACGCCACCGCATGTTCAACGCACGCTGGACGCGCTGGCCCGGCACAAATTTGGCGATCAGTATGATCCCGCCACGGGCATCATCCGCTTTCACGAATCGTCGCCCCTGCGCGAAGGCGTGGCTGACGTGGATACACGCCGCCTTAAAAACAAGGATATTGCCTTTTTCGTGGAAAAGAATCCCGGCTACGGCGCAGGCGAACAACTGGCCTGTCTTGTGGAGATCAACCGGGGCAATATCACGCCCGCCGGGGCGCGGATGCTGGGGGGGGGGTGAAGAGGGTATCTGGGTATTGGGTATTGGATGTCGCAATACCAATACCCCTTTTTATTCTCCCTCAAACTGCTTCAAGACCAGCGATGCGTTCTGCCCTCCCATGCCAAAGCCGTTGCACAGCGCGACGTCCACATGATGCTGGCGTGCGCCCGTGGTCACATAGTCGAGATCACATTCGGGGTCGGGTGTGGTGTAGTTAATCGTTGGCACAATGCGGTCTTCGCCCATCGCTTTGACAATGACCGCAGCACTCTGCGCGCCGGCGGCGCCCATGGCATGGCCGATCATGCTTTTGATGCTGGTCACGGGGATATTATAGGCAGCCTCGCCAAAGACACGCTTAATGGCGGCGGTCTCCATGCTATCGTTGAGATGGGTTCCCGTACCGTGGGCCACGATCCAATCGAAATCAGTCGGGGCCAATCCGCTTTCCGTCAGCGCCAGTTTCATAGCATTGGCTGCGCCATCCCCTGTGGGATCAGGCGCGGTGGCGTCGTAGGCGTCCTCGGTGAGACCATAGCCCACCACTTCGGCCAGGATCTGCGCGCCGCGGGCCTGGGCATGGTCCAACGATTCCAGCACCAACACTGCCGCGCCCTCACTAACCACCATGCCATCGCGGTCGGCGCTAAAGGGGCGACAGGCATGTTCGGGATCAGCATTGTTGGTGCTGGCCGCGCCCAGGCGGCTAAAGGTCGCCACCATAATCGGCGTCAAATAGCCCTCAGAGCCGCCGGCGATCATCACATCGGCGTGGCCGTATTGGATGCGGCGCGTCGCTTCGCCAATCGCCACAATACCCGTGGCGCAGGCCGCCACCGGGCTATTGGTCGGTCCCTTTGCACCAAAGCGAATGGCAACCTGGGTGGGACCGCCGCTGACCAACGCGCCCAATAGCAGTGCTGGATTAAAGCGGCGCACGCCCTTGGTCTCGTGCAAAATGGTCTGCTCTTCCACGATTTCCCAACCGCCAAAGGCAATGCCGATCTCCACGCCCACACGATAGGCATCTTCGGCGGCCATGTCGAGTTTGGCATCTTTCACGGCATCTTGCGCGACCTTAAGTGCAAACTGGGTGGCGCGGCTCACGCGCCGCGATTCGCGTTTGTCCAGATAGTCGCTGGGTTCCCAGTCGTCTACGCGCGCCGCAAACTGGGTGGGATAGTCTGTCGGGTCGAAATGGGTGACCCGCTTGGCCGCGGATTTCCCGGCCAGCATCCCCTGCCACGAGCTTTCCAGATCATGGCCCAGCGGTGTGAGCAAGCCCACGCCAGTGACGACGACGCGGCGGCGGGATTGACGATTGACGATTGACGATTGACGATTATCGGCTGGCATACTGAAGGCCTTTCCCAACAATAGATTACACATGAAGTGACCGGCACGCTTTTGCCATGCCGGTCACGTTTGTTTCTATGAATTATAACACGCCAACCCTGGAAACGTTGCGGGCCAGGGAATGGGGACTGGCAATTGAGGATCGGTAAATAATCGCAAATCGCTACTCCCCTCTCTCCTATCGCATGGTCAACGCCATCACCGCTTTCTGGGCGTGGAGGCGATTTTCAGCCTCATCATAGACCACAGAATTGGGGCCGTCGATGACGCCGTCGGTGACTTCAATGTTGCGGTCGGCGGGCAGACAGTGCATGTAGATGGCATCGGGCTTTGCCAAGGCCATGCGCCGCTCGTCGGTGATCCAGTCTGTGTATTGGCGACCAATCGCGGCGCTCTCTTCGTTGTCCGACGTGGTGAGCAGCGCGCCCCAGCTTTTGGGGTAAAGAATATCGGCATCCTTGAAACCGGCGTCAAAATCATCCATCACCTCGAAGCTGCCGCCATGCTTTTTCACGTTGTCTTGGGCCTGCTGCACAATGTCGGGCATCAGCTTGTATTCGGCGGGGTGGGTCAGGCGCACGTTCATGCCAAAGCGCGTCATCTGCAAAATGAGGCTCTGTGGCACGGAAATCGGCTTCTGATAGCTGCTGGCATAGGCCCAACTTACGTTAATCGTCTTGCCCCGTGGATCACCCACCTTTTCGAAAATCGTCATCAAATCGGCCAAGATCTGAAACGGATGGTAGACATCGCACTGCATGTTAAGCACAGGCACACGGCTGGCCGCGGCTACAGCGTTAATATACTTGTTTCCAAAATCCCAATCACATTGGCGAATGGCGATGCCATCATAATAGCGCCCATAGATCTCGCCGATCTCCTTGGCCGTGTCGCCGTGGCTGATCTGTGTCGTGTCAGAATCAATAAACGCCGCATGTCCGCCCAGGTGTGCCATGCCCACCTCGAAGCTGGAACGGGTGCGCGTGCTGGTGAAGAAGAAGAGCAGCGCCAGCGTTTTTTGCTCTAAGATCGGGTGCTTTATGCCCAGTGCCCGGTCGCGCTTAAGTTTGAAGGCCACATCAATAACGGTCTGAATCTCCTCTTTGCTAAAGTCCATGTCGCCGATGAAGTCGCGACCGTGTAAGTCGGTTTGCATGATAAAAACTCCTTTGCCTGTTTTGATGGATAAAAGGAGTAATGGGTAAGAAGTAAGGATTTATAAAGCTACATGTCTTAAAAAGCGAACCAAACTTGTCGACTCCTTACTTATTACTCTTTACTCGTTATAGTTTGACAATCTTCGTACCCGTCTCGCCGCGCAACGCCCGCGCCAGATTTTCCGGATCGGTGATCAGGGCAAACGCGCCGTCCTTTTCGCTTTTTTCCACAAAGTCGATACAAGCTTCGATCTTGGGCTTCATGCTGCCAGGGGCAAAGTGACCTTCGGCCATGTAGGCTTTGGCCTCGGACACGGTCATCTGATCCAACACTTGTTGATTGGGCTTGTTGAAATTGATGGCGACTTTTTCCACGCCGGTGCTGATTAGAAAAAGATCCGCTCCCAACAGCCGAGCCAAAAAGCTGCTGGCGCGGTCTTTGTCGATGACCGCCGAAACGCCGCGCAGTTCGTCTTTCTCGTTGCGCACCACAGGAATGCCGCCGCCGCCACACGCCACCACAATCCAGCCCATTTCCACCGCCAGCCGGATGGCGTCAATTTCCATGATCTCCACAGGCTGCGGCGAGGCAACCAGCCGCCGCCAGCCGCGCCCCGAATCTTCCACCACGCTCCAGCCTGCCTGCTCAAATTGACGCGCAGTCTCTTCATCTAAAAAGCCGCCAATGGGCTTGTTGGGGGTTTGAAAGGCAGGATCTTCAGCATCAACGCGCACTTGGGTGACAAACGTAATACACTGTTTGGAGATGGCACGCTGGTAGAACTCGTTGTTAAGCGCTTGCTGCAACATATAGCCAACCGCGCCCTGGGTTTCGGCTACAATCAAGCTCAGTGGCGTGGTGTGGACCTCGTCGGCGGCCAGTTCATTGCGGCGCAAAATGAAGCCGACTTGTGGCCCGTTGCCGTGGGTGATCACAGTCTGCCAGCCCATGTCCACCATGCGCGCAATGTGGCCCACAGTTTCATGCACGGCCTCCCATTGGTGGGGAATGTCGGGGTGTTTGTTGTCTTTGATCAGCGAATTGCCGCCAATGGCGATGACGGCAAGCCTGGAAGCATTGGGCATAAGGGGCTGGTTTGCATACTCCATGATAGAAAGTTGTTTACACGAATTATTTGAGATTGCGTTAGATGGGCGAGACTGTTATTCTCTTTGCGAACATACCGACTTCCAACTTTTGGCGAGAAACCCATGAAAAAAGCTCCTCCTCCCCCCCACAACCCATCTATATCATCACGGGAACGCCCGGCGCTGGCAAATCTACGGTTGCCAAAGCCTTGATGCAGCAATTTGAATTGGGCGTTCATGTCCCCGTCGACGAGATCCGCGAGTGGGTGGTGGCGGGGATTGCTCACCCCATCCCCAAGTGGACCGAAGAGACTGAGCGCCAATTTCGGCTGGCGCGCTGGTCGGCGCTGCAAACGGCCACGATCTACGCCGAGGCTGGCTTCACCGTCGCCATTGACGACGTGGTGCAAGAGCCGGTCTTCCAACGCCAATACCAGCAACTGCTCCACGGCTACACCATCCACAAAATTTTGCTTTCCCCCAGTGTGGAAGTCGCCCTAGAACGCAACGCCGCCCGCACCAACAAAGCCTTTGATACCAAAGTTCTCACCGAAACCACGCGCAGCCTGCACGCCGAACTGCTCAAAAGCAACGGCCCCCAAGCAGGCTGGAAAGTCATCGACAGCAGCCGCCTTAGCGTGGACGAGACCGTGGCGCAGATCTTGGGCAAGAAGCGGTAAAGCAAGTTGCAGGTTGTAAGGGGTAGATGACCATCTCATAATCATCCCGTCACCTCTGCCCTAGTCCCCGGTCCCTAGTTCCCTACCCCTCGATCAACGCCGGCAGCACGGCGTAAAACTCCGTGGCCTTGACCACGTCCTCCAGACTGACGCTGTCCAGCACCGTGTGCGCGGTGACCTCGTCGCCGGGGCCAAAGCCGATGGAGGGGATGCCTGCCTTGCCCGCCCAATAGATGCCATTGGTGCTGAAATTCCACTTGCCCGTGGGCGCATCAAAGAGGCCAACCAACTGGCGTGCCTGCTGACCCGCCTGCACCAACAGATGGCTCTCGTCCAGCGCCCACGCCGGGAAGTACTTGTCCACAGGGAAGACAAAGCCGGTATAGCTCGGCTCATCGTAATAGAGCATCTCCACCGTGACTTCGCCGTTGGCTCGATACTTTGCGGGGATCAACTGGCGCACCTGCTCGATGACATCTGCCACACCTTCGCCAAAGGTGACACGGCGATCAATGTAGACGGTGCACTCGTTGGGCACGGCGTTGAGGCTGGGCGTCTGCACGCTCATATCGGTGACGGTGATCTTGCCGTGGCCGAGAAATTCGTGATCGCCCAACTGTGGCTCCAGCCCGCTGACGCCTTCGATGATGGGCAACACTTTGTAGATGGCATTGTCGCCCAAATGATTGCTGGCAGCATGGGCGCTCTTGCCCTTTGCCACCACTTTCATCTCCACACGCCCTTTGTGGCCGCGATAGACCTGCATTTTGGTCGGCTCGCCAATCACCACAAAATCGGGCCGAATGCCCTCATGTTCCACAAAAGCGTGGGGACCGATGCCGTCGCACCATTCCTCCATGTTGCCGAAATAATAGGCCGTCCAGCCCTCTAGCAGCCCCAGCCGTTGCGCAATCGCCAGCCCATAGACCATGCCCGGCGTGCTGCCTTTTTCGTCGCACGTGCCACGCGCATAGAAGATCCCATCCTCGATCTTGCCCTGGAACGGGTCCCATTCCCACTCGGCGGGATCGCCAATGCCCACAGTGTCGATGTGGCTGTCATAGACAATGACACGCGGGCCGTTGCCGATCTTGCCCACGGTATTGCCCATGCTGTCAAACCAGACTTGGTCGAAGCCCAGTGCTTTCATCTCGGCCTGCACCCGTTCGCCCACGGGGCCGATCTGCGAGTTCATCGAGGGAATGGCGACGATCTCGCGCAGAAAGGTGATGATGTCGGCGCGGTGATCTTCAACCTGTTGTTGGACTTGAGAAATATCAATGTGCGTCATGCGTACTTTCCTTGTGATGGGGCTAAAAACATGAGGTTGAATTCCCACTTACTGTCTCAAACTCAAACTCTCCGAATCAGGTGAAAATCAAAGAGATCAGGCCGATAGTAATTACGTGAATAATAGCGCGGCACGTTGGTACTGGTATAGGCGGTCTGTTCAATAAAAAAGAGCGGCGTGTTGGCGTCAATGCCCAACGCCATGCAAATTTCGTCGTCGCCGTGGACCGGGGCAATGTGGGTGACGGCATAGCTAATGTCAAAACGCTCCCGCTCCGCCAAGAGGAGATCAAGCAAAGAACGGCGCGCTTGGGCCAGAAGTTCGGCGCTCATCACCAGCGCGGGGACCACTTCAAGCAGATAGGCGGTCTGTTCATTGCCCAGGCTATAGGTGCTGCGCATCACCGTCAGCGGCGTGCCCTCGGTCACTTGCAAACGGCTTGCAGCCTTTGGCAGCGCTTTCTCCATCCGCGCTTGGCGGCTGACAATCTCCACGGGGAGTTGGCGTGCATGCAACAACATTTCAATGGAGTCTAGTGTCTCCAACCCGCTCTCGACTGTCAGCGGTTGTGCGTTGACAAAGGTGCCCACGCCCTGGCGGCGGCTGATAATGCCCTGTTGTTCAAAGCTGCGCAAGGCTTCGCGGCAGGGTGGCGCGGCTCACCCCCATCTGCTGCGCCAGCTCTGGCTCTGGCGGCAGTTTATCGCCCGCGCGATAGCCGCCGGTGCGCAACAGCGTGTGGAGCGATTCTTCGACTTGTACATAGCGGGGACGAGTCCGCGTTTCGTCAGGGGGAAAATCCATTGAGCCGCCTACACATTTGTCAGACAATAATTGTCTGACAAATTATAGAGGGGAAGCCAAAAGATTGTCAACGCCGTTTTCATAAAATTCCATCCGCACTTAATTTCCCCTGCTTTTTACGCTGCTGTTACACTCCTCTTACCCCGTTGCATTGTTCAACTGCGTACACTGGGCACATGAGCATTCCGATCCAGTATCCCTATGTCTTCTTTTTACTCTTCATACGGTTCCTGGCTTTTATTTCGTCGGCTCCGCTCTTTAGCCAGCGCACCTTTCCCACCCCGGCCAAGATTGGGTTGGCGCTCCTGTTGGCCTTTCTCCTGGCCCCGTTTAGCCCGGTTCCGGTGATGGCCCAAGAGAATCTCACCTTTTTTACGTTGATGTTCCAAGAAATTCTTGTGGGGCTGCTCATGGGTTTTACAGTTTTGTTGCCCATGCTCACCATCGGCGTGATCGGTCAATTGCTTGCCAGTTCCATGGGCCTGAGCTATGCCAATAGCATTAGCCCGCTGTTTGATGACGCATCGCCGCCGCTGGGGCAGTTCTACCTGCAATTTGCGCTGATTATTTTTATCTCCATGCGCGCCGACACCGTGGTCTTGTTGGGTCTCAAACGCATGGTTGCGGTGATGCCGCCGGGAATGCTGCTCACCGATGTCATGCGCAACGCTGGGGCGTTGCTCACCGAACGCCTGATTTTTTTCACTGGGCAGCTTTGGTCCATCAGCCTGCAACTGGCGCTACCGGTGATCGGTTCGATTCTGTTGGCCGATCTGGCGCTGGTGTTGATCAGCCGGGCCATGCCCCGCATGAATGTTTTTTCACTGAGCCTTTCGCTCAAATTGGCCGTGGGATCGGTGATCACCCTAATCGGGATGCCCTTCTTGTGGCCGCAACTCTTGATCGAAGTCGATAAGGCCGGCCAGATCATGCTTTTGCTCTTTCGCTAACCTACGTTTTGACTCGATCCGTTTGGCACGGGATGCGCGCAGATGAGTGACGAACGCACAGAACAACCGACTTCCAAAAAGCTGGAACAGTTCCGGAATGAAGGCCGCGTTGCCAAAAGTCAGGATCTAAGCGGGATTGTGGTCCTCTATGTGGGCGTCTACATGCTGGCGGTGATCGGCCCGCGCCTCGTCGAGAATCTGTCGGAGATTATGCGCATCAGCTACGAAGAGATCGGCAAACAGCGCCCCGGCCTGATCACCTATAACTATTTGTTGGAAACAGGCAGCCAATCGTTACTGGAGATGGGCATGATTATGGCCCCTTGGCTGGGGGTATTGGTTGCGATCGGCATCGGGGCCAATGTGGTGCAGACGCGTGGCCTGGTTCAGCCCAAACTGCTCATCCCCAAATGGGATCGCCTGAACCCGCTTAGCCGCCTCAAGCAGATGTTTGGCAAACAGATTGTGGCCGAGACGGTCAAAGGGCTGGCAAAACAGAGCGCCATCGCTCTCGTGGTCTATGGCACGCTGTCGGGGCGGCTGGGCGAATTGATCAACTCGGCCCGGTTAGGGTTCGATAGTGGCGTTAGTGGATCGGTGACCGTGGCCTATGATATGTCGATTCAGGCGGCGGCGGTTTTAATGGCGATTGCCCTGCTCGACTATGGCTGGCAATTCTATCAGTTTCGCAAAAGCCTGCTTATGAGCAAACAAGAAGTGCGCGACGAATCCAAACAGCAAGAAGGCTCGCCCGAAGTCAAAAGCCGCATCCGTCGCATTCAGCGCGAAATGGCACAGCGGCGCATGATGGCCCAAGTGCCCAAAGCCGACGCCATCATCGTCAACCCCACCCACTACGCCGCCGCCATCCGCTATGACAACAAGACAATGGATGCCCCCCGGCTGGTGGCAAAAGGCCACGACGAAGTCGCCTTGCGCATCATCTCGTTGGCCCGCAAACATGGCGTGCCTGTGGTTCCCAACAAACCGCTGGCGCGGGCGCTCTATAAATTGCCCCTGGACACCGTCATCCCGCCTGAGTTCTTCCAGGCGGTAGCCGAAGTATTGGCCTTTGTCTATGGGTTGAAACGACGATAAAGAATGGGAGTGGAGATTAGATATTGCAGAGAGATGGCGGTGCAATATCCAATCCCGACTATCTAATCGCTACTATCCAATTTTGAGGATCAGACACAATGAGTACAGCCACATCCAACGCCACATCCCCAGTCAACAGCCTGACCGGCTTCCTCAGCCGTCTCGGTCAATATACCGATGTCCTCTGGGCAGGTGTGGTTGTGCTAATCGTGGGCATGATGATCATCCCGCTGCCGCCGTTGATGTTGGATCTGTTGTTGACCCTCAACATCGCCCTTTCGCTGACGATTCTGCTGGTTGCCATGTACATTGACGAGCCGCTAGAGTTCAGCATCTTCCCCTCGCTGCTGCTCATCGTCACCATGTTTCGGCTCTCGCTCAACATTGGCAGCACCCGCCTGATTTTGCTCACAGGCAGTGGCGGCGAGATTATCGAGGCCTTTGGCGACTTTGTGGTGGGCGGCAACTATATTGTCGGCTTGGTGATCTTTCTATTGCTCATGGTCATCCAATTTGCTGTGATCACCGTGGGCGCTGGCCGGGTGGCCGAGGTGACCGCCCGCTTTACACTGGACGCCATGCCCGGCAAACAGATGGCGATTGATGCCGACCTCAACGCTGGCTTGATCAACGACGTGGTTGCCAAAGAACGCCGCGAAAAGATCGCTCGTGAAGCCGATTTTTTCGGGTCGATGGATGGCGCCAGTAAGTTTGTCAAAGGCGATGCCGTCGCTGGCATCATCATCACAATTATTAACATCCTCGGTGGCCTGATCATCGGCATGTTGCAAATGGGCATGGGCGTGGCCGAAGCAGCCCAAACGTTCACCCTTTTGACTGTGGGCGATGGCCTGGTCAGCCAGATTCCGTCGCTCTTGGTAAGTACCGCCACCGGCATTATCGTCACGCGTGCCCGCTCGCAAAAGGGCATGGGCGGCGATGTCTTCGCGCAGATCACCGCCAACCCGCGTGTGCTGGGGATTGTGTCGGCCATGCTCGTGGGCTTCGGGATCATTCCGGGGCTGCCCACTGTGCCTTTTTTGACGCTGGCCGGGGTTGTGGGCGGGGCAAGCTATCTGCTGGGCAAGCAAAAGAGCGCGGCGGCGGCTGCCGAAACCGCCCTGCTCGAAGGCCCCAACGGCGAACGCAAAGCACTGCCCGGCGCTTCAGGCGAGACCAAAGAAGAGGGCGAAGTCCTCTCGCTGCTGCATGTCGACGTGCTGGAGCTGGAGATCGGCTACGGCTTGATCGCCCTTATTGACAAAAACCAGGGCGGCGATCTCTTGGAGCGGGTGGGCTACATTCGCCGCCAGATCGCCGCGGAATTGGGCTTCATCGTCCCCAAGATCCGCATCCGCGACAACCTGCGCCTCGGCCCCAACCAATACGTGATCAAACTGCGCGGCGAAGAAGTAAGCACAGGGCAGCTTCAGGCCAAGATGTTGCTGGCAATGCCTGGCCCCATGGTGGCCGAAGAGATCGCAGGCATCCAGACCACCGAGCCGGTCTTTGGGCTGCCCGCCGTGTGGGTTACGCCGGATCGCCGCAGCGACGCCGAAATGAACGGCTACACCGTGGTCGAGCCGCCCAGCATTATCATTACCCACCTGACCGAAACCATCCGCCAACATGCCGGGGCACTGCTGGGTCGTCAAGAAGTGCAAGAGTTAATGGACAATCTGCAAGAAAGCTCGCCGGCCATTGTCAACGAAGTCATGAACACACCGGGGCTGGGCACGATTCAACGGGTCTTGCAATCTCTGCTGCGCGAGCGCGTGCCCATCCGCGATCTGGTGATTGTACTCGAGGCGATTGCTGACCACGCCCGTGATGGCAGCGATGCCGACGCCCTGGCCGAGCATGCCCGCAGCTACCTGGGCCGCACCGTGGTCAACCAATATCGCGGCTTCGATGGCGTGTTGCATGTCTTTACGCTTGCCCCGGCGATTGAGCACCGCATTGCTGAAACCATGCAACAGACAGCCCAAGGGTGGTTGGTCAACCTCTCGCCGGAGATTGCCCAGCCGCTCATGGCACAGATTGCCCAACAAATGGAGGCGCTGGCCGCCCAAAGCTATGACCCTGTGCTGGTGACCAATCAACGGATTCGCCTGCCGCTCAAACGCTTTACCAACCGCACACTGCCTACGCTTAATATTGTCAGCTTCCGTGAAATTCCCACCGATATGGACGTGCGCGCCGAGGGGGTGGTGGATCTGCCAGGGCTGCGACTGTAACGGGAAATTTACAAGAGGCAGACAGAAAACTTATGTAGATCTCTCTTCGTTCATCTCATAATAGCGATACAGAAGCCAACGGATCCCTTACAACGCAAAATCATCTGCAACGTGCAGAGCTATTCTTGAGAGTGAAGAGCGATGAGAGTGAAGAAATATCGAGCAGCAACCACCAAAGAAGCGTTCGCTCTGGCTCGCGCTGAATTAGGGGACGAGGTTGTGCTTCTGCACCAACGCACGCTCAACACGGATCCTCGCCTGGGTAGCCTGATGGTTGAAGTGACCGTCGCCATTGATGTTGAAGAGCCAGCCGCAGCCAAACCGGAAGTGCGCGCCTTCTTTCCCACCACCTACGCATCACCCCGGCCCAGCACGCCGGACACAGGCCGCGTTCTGTCGCCAGGATCGACAACCCGACAACCGGCCCCAGCACTACTGCCTGCGCCGCGCCGCCCTGCCCCGCCCCAGCCCGAGCCCCATGCAGTGGCCTCGGAATATGATGCTCTGTGGCGCGAGATTCGCCATATTCGCTCGCTGCTTCAGCGCCAAAATGGCAGCCCAGATAACCCAACCGAACCGTTGGGTGTGTGGCGAACGGCCCTGCGCGAGGCCATGTTGCCCAATCCCATGATCGATACACTGCTGTTGGGCATCGAAGATGTGCTGACGCCGTCGGCCATTCAGCGTCCAGAGATGGTGGCAAACACGATTGCCCAACGGCTGAGCGCAGAACTGCCCACACCGACTGGCCCCCTTCGCCCGGGTCGCCCTGGCAATCCGCTGGTCTTTGTACTGGTGGGGCCAACAGGCGTGGGCAAAACCACAACGTTGGCGAAATTAGCCGCCCGCTTTAGCATGCATCATCGCTTGCCCGTGGCGTTGATTACGGCAGACACCTTTAGAATCGGGGCCGTGGGGCAGCTTCGCACCTACAGCGATCTGATTCGTTCCCCGCTGGAGGTTGCCTACACCCCGCAAGAGTTGGCGGGGCATGTTGACCGCCACCAAGACAAATCCATCATCTTTATTGATACACCGGGACGCAGCCCCACGGACACCGATCAATTGGAAGTGTTGCGTTCGTTTATCGAAGTGTTGCCCAACCCCCATTTGCAAATTGCCCTGGCGGCTGGCACAAATCTGGCCGATGCACGCCGCATTGTGGATCGCTTCGCCATGGTCCCGCCCAGCGGTATTGTGTTGACAAAATTAGACGAAACATCGCTCTTTGGGCCAGCCTGTGCAGTGCTGGCCGAGGCGAGCATTCCGCTCTCCTATTTTACCCAGGGGCAGCGTGTGCCAGAAGATATTGACGTTGCCAGCAACGAAAAAATGATTGACCGTATGTTGCAACAGGCTCTTTCGTACGTGGAAGAAGAACGCAACGTGATGTCTATCTCAGCGGCGGCCATGCAGACCGCGCTGGAACGGCTGCAACCGTCTCTATAGATTTTTCAGCCGCATGGGCACAGCCCCCACCAAATGGAACTTGGGTAAAAAGGAGCAGAGAGTATGGCGGTTGCGCAGATGGATCCTCAAGCATACCCTGACATTACACGGGAGGAGGCGGCCGAACTAGGCATTGAAATCCCAGACATGCCTGCGTTTCAGTTTGGCCCAGCCGCTTGGAACTACCTTTACTATGCCATTTTGGGCCTCAGCATGACGATTGGCTTCGTAGCCTTTGTTAATACGGGAGATCTGGCGACGGGGTTGATCTATTTTTTCTTTTCGCTGCTGGGTACGGCTATTTTGGGGATCTTGTTCCTCTCGTCGGTGGTGATACCGCTCTGTGTGAAAGAGTATGAACGGGGGGTCGCTGCCCACAAAGCGGCCATCCGCGCCGCCCAGGTTGCCGCCATGGAACGGGCCAAAGAAGAGCGTGTAGCAAACCAGGAATTTGCGGGTAGGCGCAGTCTAACCCCTCCCCCCACAGGGCTAGATGAGGCTTTTGCAGATGTGGGAACTGGGCCTGAAGCAGCTAAACCCGAAAAGGCCCCTGTGGAAGATCAGGCATCTAGCCTGCGTCGCATGGTTGCCGCTCATCAATAACCTGACTTTTTCGCGAATTTGTGGTTGTCATGTGCATAGAGATAACGCCTTATTATGTTAAATCAAGCTGACCAACCGATAGTGACTCTAACCCCGCTTGCCGAGCCGGATCCCATGCTTAGTCTCTGGTTTGCTTATAAAAAAACAGGGGCCAGCGACCTGCGTGAACAGTTAATTATTCATTACGCACCGCTGGTTAATAAGGTGGTGGGGCGCATGGGGCTGAACCCGGAAGGGTCGATTGAGTGGAACGATCTAATCAACTATGGGGTGTTGGGCTTAATCGATGCCGTTGAACGCTACGAGCCAGACCGGGGGGTCACCTTTCAGACCTTCGCCAGCCTGCGTGTACGCGGGGCCGTGTTGGATGCCCTTCGCCAACTGGATCCGCTAGGACGACAGGCTCGCCGCCGTGTGCGAGAAGCCAAAGAAGCGATTCAACAACTCACCGGGACATTGGGGCGCGTCCCTGATGATGATGAAGTGGCAGAGGCCATCGGCCTGAGCCGGGAGCAATATCATCAAGTGTTGCAAGATGCCAGTTTTGTCATGCTCAGTCTGGATCAACCCCTGCGCGATAGCGGCGATGAGCAAAAGCTGCGCTTGGCTGATCTGTTGGAAGATCCCGATGCAACGGGAACATTAGAAAAGATCGAAGATGCGGAGATGCAAGAACGCTTGGTGCATGCCATTCAGTCCCTTTCGCGCCGCGAACAAGTGCTGCTTTCGCTCTACTATTACGAAGATTTAACCATGCGCGAGGTTGCCAGCGTCATGGACATCAGCCAAACTCGCGTCTGTCAGCTTCATGCACGGGCCATCTTAACGCTCAAGGCCCTGATTGCGCCTGTGCCCGAAAAGGCAACCAAGGTTAAAGATGACCCCCCTCCCCCTGATAAAGCAGACCCGTCCCCGCTGGGGCGCGATCTATCCGCTGCCGTAGTCGATAAACGCCGCACGTCGTATCGAGCGCGCAAGTATTGGTCACAAATGTTTGGTGAAGCCTAACCTTTACAGAAACGGATCCCTTCCTTATGTCTACATTTTTGCTCACCCTGCTTGCCCTTATTGCAGCCGCACTCTGCGGGTGGTTCTATTGGCAGATTCAACAGAGCGAAGCACGCATGAAACAGCGCGAAGAGCAGGTGCGCGCCCAGGCTGTGTTGGTGGGCGAATTGGCCGACGAGATCTCGATGGCAAGCCAATATCTGTATGAGGCAATGGATCGCTGTTTGGCCCAGGTTGAATCGATCCCACCGACGACTGTGGCCCAGAGCAAACCTGCTGTGTTGCAAGAGCGAGAAAACCTCCCTCGGCGCGCCCCGGCCAAGAGCCAACGAGAGCCAGACCCCTTGCCTGGGGTAGAAGAGCGTGATTGGTGGAACGAAGAAGCAATACAAATCCGCCCAGTCGAGCCGACCTACCATCCGCACTTTCAGGCGTTGGAGATGGCGACTCAGGGCATTGATACCACCGATATTGCCCGCCATACCGGCTTGGGTGTGGAAGAATTGCGTCTACTCCTGCGCTTTCAAGAAGAGCTTTCGGTGACCAAGTAGGCTAGTTACGCAACCGTGACACTCTGGGCAATGAACCGTTACGCCCATCCACCCCAATTGTATTTATACTCCGCAGCAGCACACAAGGACATTTTTCAAAGAGCAAAAATTGTTCCTTTGTGGCGCTGCTTCGTAGAGAATCGTGTTATTCCAAGTGCAACGCCCCAGATGGAAAGTGATTGCTCGCCATGAAGAGACACATCCGCAGCCGCACACTCGCTATTTTTTCATTGGTTATTCTACTCATGGTGGCGGGTAGCGTTTCTGTCTCCGCGAATGGCATTCCGGTACAGGTCTTTTTAGATCACCTGCCTTTTAAGACAACCTGGAAACCCGCCACCGGCGGGCGCGGGGTGGCAGTGGTTTCGGCCAATGACGAACAAGTGCGGGTGATGGCGCAAAATTTGCCCACGCCGCCTGCCGGTCAGGTCTATTATGCCTGGCTGGAAAAGACAACTGGCGGCTTTTTGCCTGTGGGCGCGATGACCTATCAGACGGATGGCACAGCCTCCATTGATCAACACATGGAGGCGCTGCCCTATTCAGAGAACTTCTCCTGGGTTCTGATTTCGCTGGAAGATGCGTCCAGCACAGGGGCCGCCCCTAGCCTGGAGGTTGCCCTGGCCGGACGCTTGCCCAATCCACAAGCGCTGCCCCCCAGTGTCAGCGAAGCGCCCTCGTTGTTGCCCATCACTGGGGCCGCGCAAACAGACTCCGATGGCGCAGCCACGTTGGCAACGGTGCTTTTGCTCTCAGCGGCCACGGTGCTCGTGATCATGCTACGTCGGCGTGGGTCCGCCGTGGTGCGTCGGGTGGTTGTGAAGGATGGCAAGTCTACTGGGCAGAGGAGAGATCGATGATTCGAGGCATTTATACGGCAGCCTCGGCCTTGCGGGCGGCAACGCTCCACCAAGGCCGACTTTCGCACAACTTGGCAAACATACAAACCACCGGCTTCAAGCAAGCCCTTACCGCCCGTGAAGCCTATCAGCTACAAACCATGGGCCGCTATCGAGAGGGCAACGCCGAATATTTACAAGGTCTGGGCGGTCTGGAACAAGGGCTGATGGTTCCTGAAAAGATTCTTGACTTTAGCCAGGGCAATCTGGAGAGCACAGAACGCCTGCTAGACCTCAGCGTTGAAGGCGATGGCTTCTTTCGTGTGCAGACCCCAAATGGCGAACGTCTCACCCGTGATGGCTCGTTTCACCGGGACAGTCTGGGCCAACTGGTCACCCGCGATGGGTACTATGTGCTAGGCAGCAACGGCCAACCGCTGACAATTCCGGCGGGCACGCCGAGCATTGCCCGCGATGGGTCAATCTATATCGGCAATCAAGCAGTGGGGCAGATTGGGCTTGCCGACGTGCCCGATCGCCAGAATTTGGCGATGGAAAATAACAATCTTTATCAGGCCAACGGCGCGCAAGCGCTGGCCCCCAACACGGTTACCATTAAACAGGGCTATTTGGAAGGCAGCAATGTGGATGAAACTGCCCAGGTGCTGGAAATGATGCGGATCTTGCGGCTCTATGAAGCCAGCCAACGCACCCTACAATTGCAAGATGCAGCATTGGGCGCGGCACTAAGCGTAGGCGAAATCTAAAAGCCGAGTTGCCAGGACTCTCCGGGAGCGATTGAATGCAAAATACGATTAACCATTTGTGGACCATATCCAGCGGGGGCTTGCATAGCCGCCAGCGCCAATTGGATGTGCTCAGCCATAACATCGCGAACAGCAACACAGTGGGTTTCAAGGCCAGCCAGTCCGGTTTTCAGGCGTTGGTGCGCGAGCGTGTGCTTTCGGAAGATGAAGCCGCCGTCTTTGTGAATGCCAACGCCGGGGATGTGATCCAGGAGGGCATGGGCACTTTCTTCAGCCACAGCACCCGCCTTTTTTCGCAGGGGTCGCTGCAACAGACCAACAATCAACACCATCTGGCGATTAACGGCGATGGCTTTTTTCAATTGACTGACCCGGCAGGCCAGCAGCTCTACACACGGGCAGGCGATTTTCAACGCGATGCCGAGGGCCGCCTTGTTAATTCACAGGGATACAGGCTCCAGCCACAGGTTACGGTTCCCGCCAATGTGGGCGAAATCTACATCGACCCGGCAGGCCAGGTCTTTGGCCGTGCCGATGGCGAAGCCAAACCCGCCCTCTTCGGACAAATCCAATTGGCGATCTTTGCGAACCCGGATGGGCTGGAATCTGTGGGCGATAGTGCGCTGATTGCCACGGAAGCCAGCGGGGCCGCCCAAATTGCTAATGCCAGTCAGGGGGGGCGTGGCAATTTGATGGCAGGCTATTTGGAAAACAGCAACGTCGATCTGGCAAACGAGATGACCGAATTGTTGCGTTCACAACGGGCCTATTCACTCGGCCTGCGCTCTCTGCACATCGCCGATGAGATCTTCCGCATGGCGAATGAGATGCCTCGTTCATAATTTTTCTACAGCGCTAATCGTAAGGTTTCAGTAACATCAACGATAGATCTGACCCATTTTTATTGTTACTTTTGTAGTAAGGCACTGTTCAGAAGCAATGGATCTGCCGATATAAGAACCAAGAAACATTTCGCTGGCTGAGCAGGAGAAATTCCATGAAGATCAATTCTAGTAACCAAAATATCCAGCAACTCTACCAAAGTCAGACCGAGCGCACAGGTCAAGGCCACGAATCGTCCGGGGCTTCGGCCAATCGCACAGCCGACCGCAAGGATTCGGTGGAAGTGTCTAATCATGCGCAATTGCTGCAAAAGGCGGCGCAAGAGGTAGATCGCAAGGAAGTGGGACGGTCCGAACGGATTGCCAAACTACAAGAGCAAGTTCGCGGCGACACCTATCAGGTGCCTGTCCAACAACTGGCTACGCGGATGATGTCGGAGCTTTTCTAAAGCCTGCCGACGTCAGTCGTCCTTTTGCAAACCGGTAGTGTGGGTCAGGCTGTGACGGTTGCAAGCATATGATCGGTTCTTGTCCAACAAGAGCCATCCTGATTGTTTTGATTGCGCGTCGACCATTCTGCACCCGTCTGTTTTGCAAGGAGATCGTATGACTACTGTACCAGAGGCTTTGTCCCCCCTCTCTCCAGAAACCTCTCACACAAAGCTTGTTCACATTGACCAGCTTTGCCGGATTCTTGCCGACCAGCAAGAGACCTGTTACCAACTAACTGAGTGTGCAAAAGAACAGCAAGAAGCGTTGCGCCAGGGCAAAGGCTCCGAGTTTGTGCGGGCTTCGCTCACCCAGGCGCATCTGGCGCGCCGTCTCTACTTTTTGGAGGAAGAGCGCACAGCGGCAATTGATGCGCTGGCACGTGCGCTTTCAGAAGATGCTGGCCCCACGGATCTGAGTACTTTGATGGAACGTCTGCCAGAAACCGACGCAAAAATCCTTTCGGCGTGCTCGCAAGAGTTGCGCCGTAGTGCCGAAAAAGCGACAGCCGTGCAGCGGGTGAATGCCCAGATGATTCAAACGAATATCCAATTGGCCGCAGCTTTGACACGCCAAGTGGTGGACCCAACAGCCCATTACTATGGCAGCCAGCCACAACAGAACAAATTACCTGTCAGCCAACTGGATCAGAGGATCTAATTATGAGTGGGATGTTTCATGGACTTCAAATCGGGATGAGTTCGTTAATGGCACACCAGCGTGCAATTAACATTACCAGCCAAAACATGGCAAACATTAACACCAAGGGCTATCAGCGCCAGCGTGTCAATTTAAGTGAGTTAAGCGGCCCCACCGGGTTGATCAATCCGCCGCTGATCGGCGGAGGCGTCTATGCAGGCAGTGTCAGCCGCTATGCCACGCCCTTTATTGATCAACAGTTGCGTCGCCAAAATGGCTCGTTTGAATATTCCAACAACATGGAAAACTTTCTACATGATGTCGAATCGATTCTTTCGGAGCCGTCGGCTTTGGGGATTAATGCAAGTTTGGATGGATTTTGGCAAGCGTGGCAAGATTTGACCATTACCCCCACCGAGCAAGCCACCCGCATTGCCCTGGTAGAGTCGGCGACACAATTGTCATCGACGATTCACCAAGCCAGTGATTTTGTCACCTCGCTACAATCCAACTTGAAAACGCAGATTAAGTCGCAGGTGAGCCGGGTCAACGAAATTGCCAATGAGATCGGCGGGCTAAACCACCAGATTATTCAGTCCAATGCCCAAGCGCAGGGAAGTGAAGGAGCGATCCCGCTGGAGCAACGCCGGGATAGTCTTTTCTTTGAGCTTTCTGAAATTGTTGACTTTGATCTTTCCTATCAGGACAGCGGCATGGCCCGTATTACGATTGGAAACTATGCATTAGTGGATGATGGAGGCGCGCGCGCCATTCAACTGGATAGCGACAACAATCCAGTGTGGACAGGCAACAATGCCGAGTTCAAAGTGGCTTCGGGCAAGATGAAGGCTTTTCTCGAATTACGCGACAAGACGCTGCCAGGCATTACCGCCGGGTTGGATAAGCTGGCAATGGGGCTGATCGAAAATGTCAACGCCATCCACAGCAAGGGCTATGGGCTGGACGGCACAACGGGGCATGATTTCTTCAAGGGAGAAAATGCCAAAACCATTGCGGTCAATCCATTCCTTTCGCTGACGCCCGAAGCGATTGCCAGCGCCGGAGAGCCAAATCGCATTGGCGACATTTCTGTGGCAATGCAGATTTCGCAGCTTGCCACTACGCCATCCATGGGCGTGGGCAATAATACGTCCATTAACGGATTCTATCGAACCTTGGTCACACAGGTGGGGATGCAAACCCGTTTGGCAACCGCCAACAGCGATTCCAGCCGCGTGGTCACGGAGCATCTTTCCGACCGCCGACAGGCCATCAGCGGTGTCTCCATGGACGAAGAGGTGGCGAATCTCCTGAGCTATGAAAAAGCATTTCAGGCAGGCGGGCGCATTATCAACATTATCGACGAAATGCTGGACCAGGTGATCAACCGCATGGGGTTGGCCGGGCGCTAATCCGTAATTTTTTGAGATCACTTCAGGTTTAGGGTGCGACGCACTCGCCATACACGCTTTTCATATACAATCTCCCCGTGGCGAGTGCGTCGCACCTGTATCGTTACCTTTTCTGTTCATCTATGAACGGCTGCTGCAAGATGGGACAATAACAAGATGCGCATTACAGATCGCATGATCGTCAACCACACGCTTTCTCACATTCAACAAGGGCGCGCACGCCTGGGCGAGGCTCAGTTGCGTGTGGCTACAGGACGGCGTTTGTTGCGCTCGTCGGACAACCCTGCCGAAGTCGAGCGCGCCATGACCCTTGCCAGTGAATTGCGCATGGTGGAGAAGCAATCGACAAATTTGCAAAGTAGCCGCGATTGGCTCAGCGGCACCGATCAGGCGTTGAGCACGCTGAACGATTTGATGATCGAAGCAAGCAATTTGGCCCTGCGCGGTGCCAGTGACAGCTATTCGGAAGATGAACGTAAGGCAATGTCGGTACAGGTAAGCGAACTTTTGAAGAATGCGGTATCGGTGGCAAATACGCAACAAGGCGGCAACTATCTGTTTAGCGGCCAACAAATAAAGACCGAGCCTTTCGCCATACACGGCGAATCGATTGTCTACCAGGGCGACAACGCCACCATCAACCATATGGTAGAGCTTGGGCAGACTATGCCCATTAACGTGACCGGCGTATCGGGGCGATCTGGTGGGATTCTCAATGTGCTTTCGCAGCTACAGGAGTTAAAACAAAATTTAGCTGCGAATGACAAGGAGGGCATTCGAGGTTTTATGGATAAAATCAAGGTTGCCAGCGAAGATACCTACGCGGCCCAGAGTTCCATCGGCTCGCGTATGCAACGGGTGGACCGCACCACCGAGCGGTTAGCTCAGCGCCAAACTGATCTCAAACAGCTTTATAGCAAACTGGTAGACGCCGACATGGCCGAGGTCATCGCCGAGATGACAGCAGAAGAGCGGGCCTATGAAATGAATTTAGCCACTTCCGCCAGGGTGATGCCGCGCAGCCTGCTGGACTTTTTGCGCTAATCATGGCGATTCTCCACTAATCAAAAAGAGCCGACAGTCCAAAACGACTGTCGGCTCTTTTGCTGAGGGAGGTTAACCCTTTTCTTCTTCGGTTTTACTCTCGATCTTCTCTTCCTCTTCATCGGCGTTGCGATCAAAGTGCATGCCTTTGAAGCGCTCAAAATAGCGCATAGAACCGTCGTCTTGACGATCTCCCCAGCGTTCGCGCAGCCACTTTTCCACCTGTTCCGGCTCAGCAAACTGGCTCTTGTGGGCAAGAATAGCCCGGATCTTTGTCTCCAAATCAGCCGTAATTTCCACTTCCACGGTAGCCTCGTCGTGCCCCGTCACATAAAGTTGACTGATCTTGTGGGGCAGATAGCCTTCGTTTGCCATGTCCGGGTAGAACATAGGATTGTCCGCCGCCGGGAAAATTGCTTCCAACGCCACAAGGCCAGCATTGCGATGATCAGGATGGTTAATATAGCCATCGCCCACCAGATAGCGTTCGGGGCTGGGGCAGATGATCAACTGGGGGCGAATGCGGCGGATCTCGCGGCAGACCCGTTTGCGCAGATCAAAGGTGGGGCGCAAGAAGCCGTCCTCTTCATCCATAAAGATCACCTGCTTGACACCGCACAGGTCGGCCGCGGCGCGCTGTTCTTCCTTGCGCATGAGCATCAACTGATTGCGCGTCACCAGCGGGTTATGATTGCCTTTGTCCCCGTTGGTGAGGATCATATAGGTGACTTCAATGCCCTGGCGCGTCATCTGGGTGGCAGTGCCGGCACACGAAAAATCTGGGTCGTCGGGATGAGCCATAATCACCATAGCCCGTTCGACGCCCTTCCAATTAGGAGGCTGAATCTTTTTCGCTTCGGTCATTGTGCACTTTCCTTTTTGTGGTTGGAGTAAATCGATGGCAGTGAGAGGAGCGAAAGAAAAACCCCTGCCGGGGCAGGGGTTTTGTGCTGTCTAAATCGTATGAAGCAGCGATTAACCCATTTCAAGCGCTGCGTAGCCAGGCCCTTCTGTAAAGAACATGGCGTTCAATTCAGTGGTGTAGGCGTATTCTTCCGGCAGATCCTCCGCAGGCAGAATTGCATCCACCGGGCATTCCGGCACACAGGCACCGCAGTCAATGCACGTATCGGGATCGATGTAGTACCAGGGCCATTCTTCTTCAGGTTGACCAGGGATAATGCACTCTACCGGGCAGACCTCGGTACAGGCACCGTCACGAATACACAGATCGAAAATAACATGAGTCATAAAGAGAACCTCCTAAAGAAAAGGGCGGGCTTTCCGTTGTGGTTGGTTGCAAAAGAGAGCAGTTAAGAAGGAAACCGATGGTTTTTCAATCTATACTGCGCAGTAGCACACAAGGGCATTTTTCAAAGAGCAGAAACTGTTTCTCTGTGGCGCTACTCAGTATAGCTGCAACGCTTTGCGTGAATCGTCTCACAAAGTTTCAGATATTGTACGTCTGCCTCCAAAGGATGTCAAACTGCCCGGAAGCCTTTTAGGGTGATAGTTTGAGCGGACTATGAGATCATTCCAGGGTGTAATGAAAGGGGGGCAACAGAAGTGCCGGGACTTCGCGCAGGGGAAAGAGCGCGAGTTTGCCACCTCTGAAGTTCCCGGCACTTTTTGACGAGCCGTCCTATTCGGAATTACACCCAGCATTCCAGAGCTAATAAAGTGCCCCGGTCCAATGTGATATAATCAGAGTACTTGCACTTCAACCCCAGATCACCCACGACAACCATTCACAATGGACGAGGAAAAAAGATGATTATCGACCAATTGCGCAATATCCAATCTGGATTTTATCCAAATTTGCTCTCGCCACAAGGCCCCAACGCCGGGCTGGCTGCACGCTTGCAGGCAGGCTTCCAATATTTACAGACCGCCGATCTCGCCAACACGGCGCCGGGCCGGGTGGAGATCGACGGTGATAATGTCTTCGCGCTGGTACAAGAATATAACACCAAGCCCAAAGAAAAGGGCTTTTGGGAGGCTCACCGCAAATATATCGACATTCAATATGTGGTCAGCGGCAGCGAGCACATGGGCTATGCTAACCTTTCGCAACTTGACGCCGGCGACTATGACGAGGCCAAAGACTTTTTGCCGCTCCACGGCAACGGCACATTCATCTTACTGCCAGCGGGGATGTTCACCCTCTTCTTCCCGCAAGACGGCCACATGCCCGGCATGGCCGTGGACACGCGCCGCAACCTGTGAAGAAGGTTGTGGTTAAAGTCGCACTCTAACCTATGAACAGCAAAGAACGCGTCATCGCCACCATTCACCATCAGCCCACGGATCGCACACCGCTGGACTGTATGCTTTATCAGAAAAAGTTTGTGGAGATGCTCAAGGCCGATTATGGCAGCCGCGAGCAATTTCTCGACGAGTTTAACATCGATATCTTCGCCGGATTTGTGCCCTATCCCAACCAGTTTGGGCGCAAGTTTGATGTGACCGAACTGGCCGACATTGAACTCGACGACCCGCGCCACCCGGATTGGATCACCCACACCGACTGGAACTATGATTTTGCCGGGGTCAACGTGGCCCAAGCCGAAGCATGGTATGGCGACAAGCGCATGATCCGCGCCCACCTGTGGGGCATGGTCGAGGGGACCAGCTCATTCCTGGGCATTGAAAAGTGCTGGATGAACCTGGGGATGCACCCTGATCTCATGACGGCCTGGTTTGATCGCTATGCCGATTGGATGTGCGGCTTGGTGGACAACTGTGCCGACGCCGGCGTGGACATGATCACCCTTTCGGATGATTGGGGAAGCAACAACACCATGCTCTTCTCGCCGCGCATGTGGCGCAAGATGATCCGCCCTTATGCCGAGCGCGTGGTGAAGCACGCCCACAGCCGCGGCCTTTATGTGATGTTGCACAGCGACGGCTACATGATGCAGATCATGGATGACTTGGTGGAGATGGGCTATGACATGATTCACCCCATCCAAGAAAGCTCTGGCATGGACCCGCGCACCATCAAAGACCAATATGGCGACAAGTTTGTGATCTACGGCGCGCTGGATGTGGTGGACGGACTGTACACGCACAAAGGCGAGGCGCTGGACGAGTACATCCGCAAGCGCTTCGAGATCTACGCGCCGGGCGGCGGCTTCATCTTCTGCACTGGTCACTTTGTCCAGCCCGATGTGCCACCGGAGCGCCTGATCCGCGCCTATCGGCTGGCAAACGAGTTGGCGCAGCAGTACGGTTCGCCTGACATTCCATAGCTTCCCGCACAATTTCAGGCCGCGGAGAGTCTCTCCGCGGCCTCTGGTTTGACTCCTCGCTCGGTATCTTCTCTCGCCCCTTGACAAACGGGACCATTAAATACCTTTAGGCCTTACACACGTGAGCGTACCCTTCCAATTTGTTTTTAGATACCGAGTTTAGATACCGAGTTTAGATACCGAGGAGGTCGATGGAAGGCTGTTTGGTATGCTCTGGCCGTTGGCCCTTGTGGGCGCGCTGATTCTCTTGCGCAGCCTGACCCGCCGCTAGAGACTAAAGCAGGATTTAAATCTGCCCTCACACCGAAAAGTCGCTGCATCGACTCGGTTTTAGTGCCTTCAGGCACTTGTCACTGTCAGAAGCCGAATCTATCCGTTGCTATCACGAAGTCAGCGATTGCCCTATCTGTTTGAGGATATACCATTGCATATAACTTTATCCTGTGCCATGATGGATGGACCCTTTCTTATCGCTGCTCTATTGTGAATGCAACTCATAACGGCGTGATTGATTTTGAATCGAGGAGAACGATGATGGTGAATAAAGCTTTTGGCTCTCTGCAGGCGTCTGTCAATCACAAGGTGACGGCATTTCACCAATGGGCCGCTCAGCTTTCCGCAGCTTTGCAGCCCCAACCGCGCCCTGTGTTGAACCCGGTGCGCGTCTCCGCTCGCCCCATCCGCACCCGTGGATAGAGCGGTAGGCAGTTTTTGCTAAAAGGCAGTGTGGATAATCGAGCATCGTCCCAAACCGGGTTTCTCAGGCAAGCAGCGATAGCCCTCAGAGGCCCGGTTTTTCAATGGCGGATGGCTCACAGAAAGGACGATTGATGGCAACCAACCATCGAGATCAAGTTTCAGTGGAAGAACTGCAAAAGATTTCATGGCAACTCTGCCGCACGATCCTTGAGATTACTACCAAAGCCGGATCGGGGCATCCATCTAGCTCGTTGTCAGCCATTGATATTATGACCGCGCTCTATTTTGGCGATGTCATGGAGTACGACGCGCAGCAGCCCGATTGGCCGGATCGAGACCGCTTCATCTTGAGCAAAGGCCACGCCGCACCGGGATTGTACGCGATTCTGGCCGAGGCCGGCTATTTTGATTTCGATCTGCTCTGGACATTGCGCGAGATTGGCAGCGCCGTCGAGGGTCACCCCAACATGCGCCGTTTGCCCGGTGTGGAAGCCTCCACCGGCTCGCTGGGCCAGGGGCTTTCTATTGGCCTAGGCCATGCCCTCGCCGCGCGCGTGGACAAACGCAGCTATCGAGTCTACGTTATGATCGGCGACGGCGAATCTGATGAGGGGCAGATCTGGGAAGCGGCTATGAGCGCGGCCAAATACAAAGTGGACAATCTTACCTGCATTCTCGACTACAACAAATTTCAGCAAACAGGGCCGGTCAAAGATGTGATGCCGGCGTTGGAACCTGTGGGCAAAAAGTGGGAAGCGTTCGGTTGGGAAGTCCATAGCCTAGACGGCCATGATTTCAAGGCGATTTTGAAGGCATTCAAGGCCATACGCAAAGCCAAAAACAAGCCGCAAATCATCCTTGCCAACACGCTTAAAGGCAAGGGACTTTCCATCTTTGAAAAGAGCGCCAACCGCATGCATGGCGAACCTGTGCCCGCCGACAAGCTAGAGGCCGTTCTCGACGAACTGGATACGGTCTACAGCGCATTGGAGGAAGACTAAATGGAGATCGGCAAAGCGATTGGATTGGACTACGGCGCGGCCACACGTGATGCCTTTGGCAAAGCCCTGGTGGAGATTGGGCGGGCCAACGCCAACAGCGTGGTGGTTGACGGTGACGTGGGCAATTCCACACGCACCGAAGCCTTTGGCAAAGCCTTTCCGTCACGCTATTTTAACGTGGGGATTGCCGAAAGCAATCTCATCGGCGTTGCCAGTGGACTGGCGGCAGCGGGTAAAGATGTGCTGGCGGCCAGTTTCGCCACCTTTCTGTGGAGCAACGCTTTTGATCAGATCCGCATGGGGATTGCCTTCCCCAACGTGCCGGTCAAGCTTGTGGGATCCCATGCTGGTATCAGCATTGGCGAGGATGGCCCCAGCCAGATGGGGATTGAAGATATTGCGCTGGCGACGGTGTTACCCAACTTCACCGTGCTGGTCCCGGCAGATGGCCCCTCCACGGCGGCAGCCACCCATGCCATGTTCGCGCACAACGGCCCAGTCTATCTGCGCACAGGGCGCCCCAAAGTGCCGGTGATCTACCCAAACGACGTGCCTTTTCAGATTGGCAAGGCCAATCAACTGCGCGAGGGCGGCGATGTCACGATTATCGCCTGTGGGCTGATGGTGGCGGCGGCGTTGGAAGCAGCCCACATTTTAAGCCAGCAGCACGGCATTGACGCCCGTGTCCTGGACATGCACACGATCAAACCGATTGACGCCAATGCCATTGAAGCCGCCGCCCGCGAAACCGGCGCGATTGTCACTGCCGAAGAGCATCTGCTTCAGGGTGGGTTGGGCGCAGCCGTGGCCCAAGTGGTGACAAGACGCCATCCGTGTAAAATGAACTTTGTGGGTGTAAAAGATACCTTTGCGGAATCGGGCACCGGCGAGGAACTGTTGGCGAAATACGGACTGATGCCTATGGATATTGTGCAGGCGGTGAGGGAAATTGTGGCGAAGAAGTAACGCGTTACAAACGCAATGGGCTTGACTCAGACCTGCCAGGTTTCGGAAACCTGGCAGGTCTTTTTAATCCTATTGAACTTCGCCGATGCGCTCGGCTTCGTCCAGATTATCCTGTGAGATCATCTTGGGCGTAATGAAAACCGTGTCCGATTCGGGTGCGGTTCCATCGTTGATGAAATCGACCAGAATATTCAACGAGGTGCGGGTCTGCTCGCCGGGGAACTGCTCGACGGAACCGTAGAGCAAGCCCTCTTGAATGGCCTGGATGGCTTCAGGCAGGGCGTCGTAGCCGATCACGGGGATGTCGAGACCGGCGGCTTTGACGGCTTCCGCCGCGCCCAGCGCCATGTCATCGTTGGCGGCCACAATGGCGTCGGGGTTCGGGGTTGCGCCCAAGCAGCTTTCGGTTACTTTCAGGCCATCGGCGCGGTTGAAGTTGCCCGTTTGCTGGCAGGGAATTTCAAAGTTGCCGGCAGCGTCAATGATGTTGTGCAAGCCCTGGCCGCGGTCAATCGCAGGCGACGCACCCGGCGTGCCTTGTAATTCAAAGATGGTTGCGCCGTCGGGGAAGAGCGCCACCAGCGCCTCACCCTGGGATTCGCCACCCAGCACGTTTTCCGCGCCCACATGGGCCAGCAGCCCGGTGACACCCGGCGCGCGCCGGTCCACGGTCACCACGGGGATGCCTGCATCCACCACGGCTTGAATCACTTCGACCAGCCCTTCGGTGGTGCGCGGGCTAACGATGAGACCGTCCAGCCCTTGGGCAATCACCGATTCCAGATCAGCGACTTGCTTTTCGGTGTTGTCCTGGCCGTCCAGCGTGATAATTTCGATGCCCAGGGCTTCGGCTTCTTCGCGCACTTGTCGTTCCATGTGGACGAAGAAGGGGAAGTTGAGGCCCGGAATCGAGAAGGCGATGCGCAACGGCTCAGCGGCGGCTTCCTCGGCGGGGGCTTCGGCAGCGGGCGCTTCGGCGGGCGCGCCTGAGGGCGCAACTGGCGTACAAGCACTTAACAAAAGTGCCAATAGGGCCAGCAGGCTGAAGAGAATGTGACTACGATTGGATCGAACGTTGTGTTGCATAAAAATCTTCTCCTTGGGTAATGGATAGCGCAAAACGAAAAAGAGGCAGCCGTCGCCCTAGCGGCGACGGCGTTTAATCAGTTGATCAAAAAAGACGGCAAAGACGATGATCATACCCACGGCAATCTGTTGGTAATAGGGATTCACGTTGAGCAAGGTTAGCCCGTTGGAAAGAACGCCGATGAGCAAAATGCCCACCACCGTGCCAAAGATGCCGCCCTCGCCGCCAAAGAGGCTGGTGCCGCCGATGACCACTCCGGCAATCACCGTGAGTTCATAGCCTACGCCCGCCACCTGTTCCGCTGAATTCAAGCGAGACGAGAGCAAAAAGCCGGCGAAACCAGCACAAAGGCCGCTGATCACATAGACACTGGTGATCACGCGATTGGTGTTGAGACCAGAAAGCCGCGCAGCCTCGGCATTGCCGCCGGTGGCATAGACATGCCGCCCAAAGCGCATATATTGCAGGGCAATAAAGCCCACAATGGCAACCAGGGCAAAGATCACCACGGGAATCGGCACAGGGCCAATGAAGCCCTGCCCCAAGAGTTTGTATTCATCGCGGAAGGCACTAATCGGTTGTCCGCCCGACCAGAGCAGCGCCGCCCCGCGAAAGATCGACATGCCGCCCAGCGTGACAATAAAGGGGGGCACTTTGAGTCTGCTCACGCCTAGCCCTTGCAAGAGTCCGCCCAGCAGCCCCACGCCAATCGCCGCGGCCATCGCTGCCGGCACGCCATAGCCGGCGGCTTCGCCCGCTGCGCCCACCGTGAGCAGCCCGCGCCCGCCTTTTTCCACCGAGGCAGCCACCAGTCCGGCAAAGGCCAGCAGCGAACCAATCGAGAGATCAATGCCGCCGGTAAGGATCACATAGGTCATGCCCACTGCCAGCACGCCATAGATCGAGACCTGGCGCAGCACGTTGAAGATGTTGCGCTGCGAGGCAAAGGCAGGTTCCAGCCACCAAAAGATCAAACAGATAACGATTAAGACAATCAGTGCGCCAAACTGCCCTGCAATGGCTACCCAATCGCGCTGGGCAGCGGGCGAATCTGCTTTTTTTAGTTTCAAGGCAGTCACTGGGTTCATTCTCCGTTTTTGAGGATGGCATGTTCGCGCAGGGTACAATAGTGCATCAACGATTCTAGCGAGACTTCGCTGCGCGCCAGGATGCCGGTCATGCGCCCTTCGGTGAGGCAGACAACCCGGTCACACATGGCCTGTAATTCGGGAAATTCCGACGAAATCATGATAATGCTAATCCCCTGTCCGGCCAGTTGGTGCATCAAATCGTAGATTTCAGACTTTGCGCCCACATCAATGCCACGGGTGGGTTCGTCCATAATCAGAATTTTGGGCTGCATCATCAGCCATTTGGCAATGACCACCTTTTGTTGATTGCCACCGCTCAGGTTGACCACATCGCGCTCAATCGTGGGCGTGCGAATCTGAAACCGTTCGACATAGGTCTGCACGCTTTGGGCTTCGCCGTGGCGATCTACAAAGCCAAGCCGGGTAAACTCGCCCAGGTTGACCAGCGACATATTCTGGCGCACGGCCATGTCCAAGATTAACCCCTGGCCTTTGCGATCTTCGGGCACAAGGCCAATCCCCAGGCGGATGGCGTCGCGTGGCGAATCGATCTGCACAGGCTTGCCTTCCATGAGAATCTCGCCGGTTGTGCGTGGGTCTGCGCCGAAAATGGCACGGGCCAGTTCGGTGCGCCCCGCCCCCACCAGCCCCGCCAACCCCAAGATCTCGCCACGGCGCAGATCAAAACTAATGTCGCGCAGCACTTCGGCCTCGGCACTTTGGGCGTTGCCGCGGATGGAAAGATTGCGCACCTCAAGCACAAGATCATTGGCGATGGGGGCGGTTTTCTCTTCCTCGTGGAAAAAGGTCTCCAACGGTCGCCCCACCATCATACGAATGAGATCGTTTTTATTCACATCGCCCACAGCCGCATCGCCCACATGCCGCCCATCGCGCAGCACCGTGACACGATCACACATGCGGATCACTTCTTCCAGCCGGTGCGAGATAAAGATGATGCCGATGCCGTTTTGCTTGAGTTCATGCATTACCGCGAAGCAGGGTCTCCACCTCCGACTCGCTCAGCGACGAGGTGGGTTCGTCCATAATCAGCACCTTCACTTTGCGCGAGATGGTTTTGGCGATCTCCACCATTTGCTGTTCGGCCACAGAAAGCGCTCGCACAGGCGCATCCGGGCGCAGGTTGAGTTTCAGATGATCGAGGATGGCCTGAGTGTCGGCTTCCATTTTGCGCCGATTCACAAAGAGGAATGCTCCCGGCTCGTGCCCAACGAAAATATTTTCCATCACCGTCAAATTGGGCATCAAGTTCAATTCTTGATAGATAATAGCAATGCCCAACTGCTGGGCGTGGTGTGGCCCCACAATGTGCACCGCCTCCCCTTCTAGCACAATCTCGCCGCCGTCGGTGGGATAGACGCCAGAGAGTAGCTTCATAAGCGTGGACTTGCCGGCGCCATTCTGGCCGATGAGGCCGAGAATTTCGCCCGCCGCCAACGTGCAAATTGACACCATCCAGCGCCTGCACGCCAGGGAAGGATTTGCTCACATTTTCCATCCAGAGCAGGGCGGTGGACCGATCCATGCCGGTTTAACTTTCTCTTTGAAACTGCATGATGTACTGGTGTTGTTTGGGTTTTGCTGGGGTGGGTTGCCCAAAAAAGTATAGCACAGGGCGGGGCAAGGTCAAATCGAGTTTCTGCGGGGGCGGTGAGATCAGGCCAAGTTAGGGGTGCAGCCTCGGCCATGCGATGATCCCAACGCACCCAGCACGGCAAACGGAGAGCAGAGATGGCAACATTTTGGACAACTTTACCCCATCCCTTTGTGGGCCTTGCGCCCATGGACGGCATCACCGATCACCCCTTTCGGCATATGCAAAAACGCTACGGCAACCCAGATCTAATGGTCACCGAATTTGTGCGGGTGGAGCGCCTTTGCGCGGGCGAGGTGAAGTTGTTGCGCGCTCTGCTCTATGACGAGAGCCAACGCCCGCTGGTGGCCCAGCTCTATGGCACAAGGCCAGACGCCTTTCGAGACGTGGCGGTGCTGCTCTGTCGCCTGGGATTTGACGGCATCGATATTAACATGGGCTGCCCCACCAAAAGCGTAGCCGATAGTGGGGCGGGGGCCGGGCTAATCTGCACGCCGCATCTAGCCGCGCAGATTGTCACAGCGACGCGGGCCGGGGTAGACATGGCACAAAATGGCATGACAGCCTGGGATCTGCCCGACCTCTCGCCCGCAATTGCCACGTGGATAGAGGAGCGCCACGCCCAGTTGCCATCTGCTTTTCAAGCAGCGCGGCCTATACCGGTTAGCGTCAAAACGCGCATTGGCTACGACGCCCCCGCCGTGGAAGCGTGGATTCCCCGGCTGCTAGAGAGCGCACCCGCCGCCATCAGCATCCACGGGCGCACGTTGGTTCAAGGCTATGGCGGGCGGGCCGATTGGCAGACCATCGGGCAGGCGGTAGAGTTGGCAAAGGGATCGGGCGTCTTTATGGTGGGCAATGGCGATGTGGCAAACCGGGCCGAAGCCCTGGCACGGGTGGTAGACTATGGAGTCGATGGCGTGCTCATCGGGCGGGGCAGTTATGGCAATCCGTTCGTCTTTTGCGGCAGGCCAGACGAAGCCGCCGCAGAAGATATGGCCGCCTTGGGAACCTATCCGCGCCTTGTCATGGCCGAACAGCACGCCGATCTCTTTGAAGCAAGCCTGCACAACTGGCCGGGCTATTCCTTCTATGCCATGCACAAACACCTGGGCTGGTATGTGCGAGATCTACCGAGCGCGCGGGCATTGCGCGCCGAGTTATTGCGTACGACCAACGCTGCCGCGGTGAGCCAACTCATCCAGCGTTATTTTGTCCAGCGTGCCCGCTGGGAAAGAGTCATGTAAAACTGAGCCTAGTCCACGGCCTTCCCTTCCCAGGCAAGGGCGGTTGTAAGGACCTGGGGATAGAGAAATTCGGTATCCTCGCGGCGGCAAAGCTGTGATCCCGGCGTCATCACCGCCGCAGCCCCGGCAGCCACGCCGAAACGCACAGCCTCGCGCAGCGATTCGCCCCGCGCCAGCGCCAATACAATCCCCCCCACCATACTGTCCCCTGCGCCCACTTTGCTCTGGATGGGAACCGTGGGCGCTCGATAGGTCACGTAGCCTTCTGCCGTCGCCAGCATGGCCCCGGCAGCGCCCAACGAAACCACTATCACTTGGCTTTGGCCCTTTTCAATCACCTCTTGGGTAACGGCCAGAATATCTCGATCTCCTTCAATGGGGCGGTTGACCAGCAGCCCTAATTCGCGGATATTGGGTTTGACCAAAAAGACGCCGCGTGCCAACGCGGCCTGGAGTGCCGGACCCGATGTATCCACGAGCAATTGGGCGCCATTGCGCGCCGCCAGATCGCCCAATGGATGAAAAATCGTGGGCGGGACGCCGGGGGGCAAACTGCCGCTGACCACCCAATAGGCCGGTGCGGGGCTAATCGACGCCAACGTGTCGAGCATTTGCTGGCATTCCACCTCGCTGATAGTGGGACCGGGCATATTAAACCGGTATTGTTGGGTGCTGCTCTCCTCATAGATGGAGAAGCTCTCACGTGTACGCCCGGCAATGGCAATCGGCTGGTGGGATAGAGCTTCGCTGTCGAGCAAACCTTGTAACATTGTCCCTGTATGCCCGCCAGCCAGATAACAGGCCAGCGACTGCCCGCCCAGTTTGAAGATAGCCCGCGAGACATTGAGACCGCCGCCGCCCGGTTCATAGAGCGGTTCTTTACAGCGCAGCTTGTGTTCCGGCACAACGGCATCCACACTGCTGCTAATGTCCAACGAGGGGTTGAGGGTCAGGGTGACAATGCTTTGCATGGGCAATCTCCAATCGGGCAGAGTGGAAGATAAAAGGTAGAGACGCAAAATTTTGCGTCTCTACCTTAGGCGGTTTGGCTCTTCTCTGCAAATGAAATTCAGGGCTACTCTGCGTGGCTAGCTTCTTCTTCATCTACCTGCAACGGTTTGCTTTCGTCTTCAAGCATCGCCGCCGAAACAGCCGTTCCTTGGCGAATCCACTGCTGGGCGGCTTGGCGCTCGCCCTCGGGACGATCCATAACAAAAGCTGCCACCAAGCGCTCACCATTCAGCCACCAGAGGCTAAAGCTCCCCTCGTTGATCTGTCCGCGTGTAATCGTCCAATCGGCGTCGCTCTCATCTCCCCAGAATTCCCACGAAAGATCGAACTCATCCGAGAAAAAATAGGGCACATGGACAAAGGGTTGGCGGTCTCCAAGCATAACTTTGGCGGCATGTTGACCCTGGGCTACGGCATTGTCCCAATGTTCAATGTGGCGCTGTTTCTTGAAGATCACATCTCGATAGTTGACTACATCTCCGGCAGCATAGACATCATCTATATTGGTCTCCAAATATTCGTTGACCACAATACCGCCGTCTATGTGAAGATGCGTGCCCTCGAAAAGCGCCAACGCTGGTTCAACGCCAATACCCGCCAAGACCATGTCGGCGGCGACGCTATCGCCGTTGTCCAAAATAGCAGTCAACGTTTTATCCTGCCGTTGGAACGATGCAGCTTTTCGGCCAGGATGCAGGCTGATGCCGTGCTGACGATAATAATCCTCGAAATAGCGTGACATCTCCGGCGTAAAGAAACCTTCCATCAGGCGCGTGTCAGGAAAAATCCACTCCACCTCAATATCATCATTAGCGAAAACGGCGGCACATTCCATTCCAATAAAACCGCCTCCCAAGACCAATGCCCGTTGCACTTGTTGCTTGCGGTTACGAATCTGCTGTGCCTGATCAAACCAGCGTAGATAATAGATCTCGTCGTCGTCGGCCCCTGGCAAATCAAGCTTGCGCAGCCGCGATCCCGTAGCAATGAGCAGCTTTTCATAGCCAAACCGTTGACCATCTTCAGAAGTCAACGTTTTAGTTTGGAAATCAACGGCAATGATCCGGGTCTCTAGGATGGTTTCGATGCCGTGCTCTTTGTAAAAAGCCGCGTCGTTGATCAAAATATCGGCCTTTTCGCTCTCGCCAGCCAGAAAATCTTTGGAGAGGGGCGGTCGTTCGTAGGGCAGCGTATCATCTGCCGAGATAAGCGCCAGTTCACCCTCTTTAAGATCGCCCTCAGCAAAAGCTTGGGCTGCATAGCCAGCGACAACGCCGCCGCCTAAAATAATATAACGAAATGAAGTCATCACGGTCCTTTTTATATTCCGCAGCAGAATACAAGGAGGTTTTCAAAGAGCAGAAAACGCTCCTTTGCGGCGCTGCTTAGGATAGATTGATAGAAAAAGTAAGGGGCATCGACGCAACGCCGACACCCTTTTTTGGAAACAGAACAATTTAGACCCAGAAATGGGGCTGTTCATTATAATCCAAATAGCATGTTTCATAGTGCCGATCCAGCGGCCCTTCGGGAGCCAAATCACTGTCGGCATTCTGTTGCACCTGTTCTTTGGTCAACGCAGCAGGCAGAATTTCTTCATCCCACAGTGGAATTTGTGCCACATAGGGCGAACCCAAAACCTTGCGCCCTAAGAGCCACGGACTATCCATTCGGCGTACCATAGGCAGTTCTCCTCTTATTCGGTACTCTTATTCGGTACTCTTATTCGGTATCGGATTACTCGGTATCGGACACAGCTTGTTTCTATGCAATGTTTGCATTTGGATCAACGGAAATGTATGGACGGGAAAGATAAGGCTCAGGGGAAAGCCTCATTCTTTCCGTCCATCAATCCATTAGTGGACGCCCTTATGATAAGAAAAGTAGAGCGGGAAAACAAGAGATCGAGGTATAAAGCCGGGGCATAGATGGCGACATATTATGCAGATTCCTTGCTGGGCACGGGGGAGAGCCGCAAACGAAACCAGAAGGTGCTGCCCTGATTGAGCGTACTTTGCACCCCCACGCGTCCACCACATTTCTCCACAATGCGCTGCACAATGGAGAGGCCCAGACCGTGGCCGCTGACTTGGCGATCGGAGAAGCGCATAAAGGGAGTAAAAAGATTCGCTTGATCTGCCGGGGAGATGCCCACGCCGTTGTCGCGCACCCAAAAGCAGACAGTCTGTGCGTCTGTCTCCACAGTTGCGCCTAACTCAACTTGGGGCGGGGATCCCCCATATTTCATGGCATTGCTTAGGTAGTTGGTCCAAACTTCTTCCAGCAAGGCCGCATGGCCGAGCGCCAGCGGCCATGTTGGAGGCAGTGTGAGAACTGTACCTGTCTCATGAATAACCTCGGCCAGACGGTGTAACGATTCGGTGACCACGAAGTCCATATTGACTGGCTCCAGTTGAATCTCGCGCTGACGCAGCCGGGCCAACATCAGCAGATTATCGATAACCTGTTGAATTTTGGCGCTCTTGCCCAAGATCTCGTAGAGATAGTCAGTCCGTTCTCCTTCATCCAGAATTTCAAAGTCTTCAATCAGCAATTCAGCATAGCCCGCCACGGAAGTCAACAAATTTTTAAGATCATGGGCCACGGAATGGGAAAAGGCTGCCAGATCTTCGTTGCGCGCCGTCAGATCCACCGTCTGCGCCCGCAACTGATCATAAAGTTCCACACGGCTCACGGCCAGCCCCGCCCAATTGGAGAGCGTCATTAAAAACGAGAGATCATTGGGGGTATAATCGCGCAAATGATAATCCAGCGCATAGAGCACGCCGATACAGCGATCTTCATTGCTCACAGGCACGCCCACATAGGAATGAATGGCAAATTCGTCCACCATCGGATTGGCCCCAAAAGGGTCCTGGCTGGTATCGGGGACGATGAGCGGACGGCGATTGTCCACAATCCACCGCGAGGCCCCTCCTTCTTTGCGTACACGCTGGGCAGTAGTATCAGAGGTCTGGTTGCGAACCGTGGAGGCACTGGTAATGAAGCGCTCTTCTTCCGCATTCCACAGTACAATGCTGGCCCCTGCCGACGCAGGCAATAGATCCGTAACAGTTTGCACGATCTGGGTTAACAAGGCGCGCAGTTCGCTCGGCTCTTGAATGGCAAATTGGGCCTCGGCCAGCACAGCCTGCCGCTGCTCCATGCGATGGCGCTCTATGGCATAATGCAGGGTACGCATTAAAAAGGTGTGGCTAAATTCGCCCTTTGTCAGGTAATCCTGCGCCCCATGTTGAATGGCGCTCAGGGCAAACGCCTCGTCAGCATAGCCTGTCAACAACACAATCGGCACATTAACCATAGCCCTGGTAATTCTTTTCAACGTCTCCATACCCTGGCTATCAGGCAGATTCAAATCTGTGATCACCACCTGATAAGAATGGGCCAAAAATCGGTCGAGTCCTGCCGCCAGCGTCGTAGCGTGATCAATCTTATAGGTCCAGCGCAGGGGGAATTCGCGCATGATCTGGGCGAACAGCGCTTCGAGTAAGATCTTGTCGGCCAGATCATCTTCGATGAGCAAAACCCGAATAACTCTAACCGCATTGAGAGCTGTATACATTGTGTTACCCTAGCGGCGAATGGAACATTGGTTTCAGATCAACAGGCTGATTGAGCAGCACGCTCAGGTGCGCCTCTAATTCAAAAAAGTGGACCAGATCGGGCAATACCCGAAATTTTACCGTCAACGCCAGCCGCTCTGAAATTGGGGAACCCTGTTGAATCTGCTCGACGGTATAGCGTTCACGCAGCCGCTCCGCTGCCCCCGCCAGCCGTTCTTGCACAGCCCTATCCGCGGCGACCGCCGCGCGCTCGGCCAGCGTGTAATACGTTCCTCGCCCCTGCCCATGTCGTGACAGTTCACCCTGGGCCAGCAGGTCGGCCAGCCGCCGCGTCGCCGTGGATTTGCTCATAGGCGTGGCATCCATCAGATCACGCGGCGTGATCTGGCCCAGACGTCGCACCAGTTCCAGCACAGCCCCTTCATCAGGCGAACGGTGAGCCGGCGCAGGCATAGTGCGGCCTTCTGTTGCGGGCACTGGGATGGTTTGCAATAGGGGCAGCCGCATCTGCAATGCCAGGAAATCGTCTACCTCATCCTGAAAGCCAGCGTTCAGGCTCAGATCATAACCTTGTTGCCAATAGCGCCGCGCCTCGGTGCCTCGCTCCAGTTCGGCCAGCGCCTCGGCCAGATTGTAAAGCACGGTAATCTGGCCCAGAGGCGTGCCATTGCGCCGATTCAAATCCAAACTTTGCTCATAGGCGGCTACGGCCCGCTCGCGATGATCGCTCAGGTGATAGGCCATGCCGATGTTGAGCAAGGCCAACGCTATGAGTTCTTCGTTGCCCAGTTGACGATAGACCGTCAGCGCTTCTTGAAAGGCAGCAATGGCGTGAGCATATTCGCCCATGTCGTTGTAGATCAGCCCCAAGTTGTTGTTGGATGCCGCCACGCGCAGCAGATCCCCGGATTTTTCGCGCAAGAGCAGAGCGTGGAGCGCCTCTTGACTGGCTTCGGCATAGCATTTTTGACGGCGATAGAGGCTTGCCAGCGCGTCGTAAATGTCGGCCCGGCGTGCCCAAGCATCGGCCTCGGTCAGCGAGAGCGCCAGCGTCAAATCCTGTTCGGCGCACGCCCATTCTTGCCGAAAAATATAGAGCCAGGCCCGGTCTTTGAAGAGATCGACGAGTTCCGGGTCGTGGCTGGCAAAACGCTGGGCGGCTTCTTCGTAATAGTGAATGGCGTGAAGTTGGTTATGCTTTTCATAAAGCTTGCCCATGCGCCGATAGATGCGCGCCTGATGATGATCTTCAGAGGTAACTTTTAGCGCCTGCCGACAGGCTGCCAGCGCGGCCTCGTGGTGGCCCAGCCGTGTACCGAGATCACAGAGCAGGATCTGAATCTCGCGCCAATCGGCATCGGACAATTGCCCTGCTTTGAAGCGCAACAAAGGTTCGCGCAGTTCATCCAGTTGCATTTCATCCATGAGTTCGGGGGCATGGTGTAGCAAGATTGCAGCGGCTTCGGGCCAACACTCTGCGCGCTGTTGATGCTGTGCCGCGCCGATCGGATCGCCGTTGGCCGCAAAAAAGCGCCCCACTTGCTGATGTCGCCGTTTGCGCCGTGCGCCCTGCTGCTGTTGATAGACATAGCTTTGCAAGACGGGCGAAATCCAGAATTCGCTGCCATCGTTGCCGGTGAGCAAAAAACGCTGGGCAATCAGGTAGTTAAGCGCTGCCTCCACACCGCTCAACTGTTCATCGGCGGCCATCATCAAAAGCAGCGCACGCGGAAAGACTTCATCAAACGTGGCGGCAATCCCCAGCAAAGCCTGGGCCACGGGCAGCGAACGCAGCGGTGTATAGATTTCGGCCAGCGCCAGTTCGCGCAGGGCATCGGCCTCACCCTCGGCGTTGAACAACCCGCGCAGTTGGTGCGCCACCTCGCGGATGGCGCGGTGGCGCTCGGCAAAAAAGGTGTCGGCGCTGGGAATGCCCGTCAGCGCGATTAAGGTTTCAGTATAGCGCCCGCCGTCAACAAAATCGTCAGGGTGCAGCGGATCTACATAGCGGTGGCGCAGAATGTTGTAGCGCCACCAAAGCGGATCGCGCCAAGTGGGGTCATCAAACTGTCGATAACTGCCCACTTCATAGGTGACGGGACCAGGGGCCAGCCGCTTTACTGCCCACAACAACACAAGCCGCAGCGCCCGCCCGCGCTCCTCTGCCGTGGGCGAGACCGTATCCAGCACCAGCGCCGCTTCCACCACCGGCGAATTTGCCAGCGCCGAGCGCGACAGCGCCAATCCGCTGTGATAATGTTTGAAGGCACTGTTGACCAGCCGCACAAAAGCCCCTTCGGGCAATTGAAGCAACGCATGGCTTTCGATGCCCTGGGTGGGCAATCGCTGCGTGGCAACGCTGGAAATGCCATTCATCAACGCTTCTCCTCAGACAGGCAGCTAAAATCCTGAGCCGATTTGAGCCGATTATACCATAGTTTATGCTGGTCCTCTTTTGTTATCCACCCTATTATAGAGAATAGGTGATAGAAAACTGGAGGAGACATTTCCAGAACCACGCAGCACCAATCATACAAAAATTTCGTGTTTCAGGAGGGAAAAATGCCCCGCCAACCGCTCCCCATTCGTGCTGCCCTGGCTTGCCTCTTGGCCGCGGGCGGGCTATGGCTGCTTTTGTGGATCGTGCAGCCTGCCGACGCCGCCGATCCCGCCCCCATACTCGTGTGCGACGGGGTAACGTCGCTGCCCCTGGCCGAATGTCGCGCCCTGCTCTTTTTCTATCGCGCCACCGACGGCCCCAATTGGGCAGTGAACGCTGGCTGGCTGGATTTTAGCAATGGCCGCACGCCCTGCTCGTGGTATGGCGTCACCTGTGAAGGCGGCCATGTAACCCAACTTTCGCTGGCCCGCAATAATTTACAAGGCGCGCTGCCGCCAGAATTGTCCGAACTGATGGGGCTGAAACGGCTGGATGTGGCGGGAAACCGGCTGGGCGGCTGGGTTCCGCGTACTCTGTGTGCGCTCACGGACACCGTGGTCGAGGCCGATCTAGGCTATAACCTGCTCTATTCGCCCTTTGGCGAGGTCAACGCCTGTCTCGCTACCCTTGACCCTGATTGGCGCGATACCCAGACCGTGGCCCCGCTGGACCTGCGTGTCACGCAGATCAACAGCGACAGTCTGCGTCTGCGCTGGCGACCGATTCTCTACACGAGCGATGGCGGCTATTATGAGATCAGCATCTCTGCCACGCTTACCGAAACGCCGGTGCTCTATGACCGCAGCGCCGACAAAAGCAGTGACGGCATTGACATCACAGGCTTGGAAGCTGGGCGCACCTATTTTCTGCGTGTCCGCGCCCACACCCCCGCCCACGCCAATCATCCTATGCCGCTGTGGAGCGAAGCCAGCACCATCAGCGCCGTGACCCAGGGCAGCGAGCGCGTGCTGATGGCTGTCTATTTCATGGCTGACAACGATCTCTCCGCCTACGTGTCCAGCATCCAAAACCGGCTGCGGCGGGGCACGCTCTTGAACCCCAATGTGCAAGTGGTCATGTTGGTGGATCGGGCGGGATCGGGCAACACCCAACTGGTGGAGATCGCCGGCGGCGTGGAGAAGGTGACCACGGCGGTGGTGGATACATGGGGGGTGGATGAACTGGACACTGCCGATCCGACGGTGCTGAGTTGGTTTTTGCGCTATGCACGGGCTAACTACCCGGCGGAACGCAGTTTGGTCTCCATAATGGGGCATGGCGTGGCGCTGACGCCGGATCTGATTTGGCATGAAAGCGGGCAAAGCAGACACAGCAGCGCCGGGCGCATTCCCGCGCTGCCCAAAGGATTGGAACACACCCCCGCTGACATTACCGATAGCGGCTACCTGAGCACGGTGGCGTTGGGGCGGGCGTTAATGGAGGCCACCGATAATGGCAAATTTCCCTTCGACATCATCTTTTTGGATCAGTGCTTCCAGGGTAATCTGGATACGCTTTATGAGATGCACCGCGCCGCGGATATTTTCATTGCCTCGCCCAACTATGCTTGGCTCAGCGCGCCCTATGATTCCTACTTGACCCAATTGGCCCCGACTGCGCCCAACGGCTATATGGCCGAGGCGATTATCCAGATCTACCAGCGCAGCCTCAGCCAGATCTACCCCAACGTGATTTTCTGGGTGAAGGGCAGCCAGATCGCCCAGATCGCCGACGCCGTGAGCACTCTGGGCGATGCCCTGCGCGGGGCAACCCAGGGCGGCGCGGATGTGCCCGTGCAAATGGCCGCGGCCACCAGCCGTTTTGTGGATACAACCCAATGCCTTTCGCAACTTTTTGAACTCAAGCCGCCCGACGAGTTAATGGGCGCGGGGTCATTTGCCCGTAATCTCCAGGCGCGCTTCCCGGTTGGCGATCCGTTTGGCGTCCACACCGCTGCCGCTGCGCTGGAATCGGCCCTGGCCCAGGTCCGCAGTACCCAGCGTGTGGGCAATCCCTATCTCGCCCCAAGCCAGACCTGGGACTATGACGATACACTCACAATTTTGGCCCCCCTGCGCCGCGACGCACCCGCCGAGATGGCTTGGCGGGCCAGCCTCTATCGGGACGTTGCGCCGCTGGGCGCGGTCTGGTCTCCGCTTCTCACGCAAACCGTGACTGTTTCTTCCACCTTTGCCTTTGTCCGCGAGGGGCGCTGGGATGAATTTCTGGCGGCGTGGTATACCGCGCCACTGACGCCCACCGTGGGCCAGTGGTGTAACTATCGCCCGCCGATTTTGGCAACACTTGAGGCCACCACGACGCTTTCCCTCACCATTACAGCCGAGGCGTCCGGCGGCGTGCGGCTGGAGTGGGACACAGTTTCGGGCGAAGTAGCCGCCGAGTATGCGCTCTTTGCCCAGACCCCACACGGCATCCACTGGCGGCTGGCCCAGACTCTGGCGCTGGGGCAGAACTTCGCGATGCGGCAGGATTTGGAAGCAGGTGAGTCCTACAAATTTATGGTTGTGGTGCGCGATGATCTGGGCACGCCGTTAGCGCTTTCCAACGAGGTGGTGTGGGTGGCAGCGGGTCAGTATGCGCTCTATTTGCCCCAGGTGCGGCGATAGATTGACGATTCGCACGCCGCGTACTAAGATGCCAGCATCCACCACAACCATCGAAAGGGAGAAAAAGATGAGCGATCTGACCGAGACAAAGTTGTTGTTGTACGTGGGGACCTATACGCGCAATGGCAGTGAAGGCATTTACCGCTTTTATATGAACCCAGCCACCGGGGAGCTGACGCCAGCCGGGGTGACAGCCGGGGTGGACAATCCATCGTTTTTGGCGATTCATCCGGATCTGCATACCCTCTATGCCGTCAATGAGGTGATGGAATTCGAGGGGCAGCCCGGCGGCGCGCTTAGCGCATTTCAGATCGACCCCACCGACGGAAATCTGACCTTCCTCAATCAGCAGCCCACCCACGGCGGCGCGCCCTGCTATGTCAGCGTGGAAGCCGACGGCAACGTGGTGCTGGTGGCAAATTATGGCAGCGGCAATCTGGCAACCTATCTTGTGCAGCCTGATGGCAGCCTCAGCGCGCCAGCAGATCGGGTGCAGCATGTGGGCAGCGGTCCCGACCCGCGCCGCCAAGAGGGGCCACACGCCCACTCCATCAACATGACGCCAGACAACCGCTTTGCGGTGGCCGCCGACCTGGGCTTGGACAAGGTGCTGATCTACAAACTGGACAGCGCCACGGGCACGTTGGATCCCCACGATCCGCCCTTTGCCGAAGTTCCCGGCGGGCAAGGTCCACGCCATTTTGCTTTTCACCCCAACGGCCACTTTTTCTATGTGATCAACGAGATGGGGTCCACGGTGACGGCCTTTGCCTTTGATGGCGACCGCACCGCCTTTACGCCGTTACAGACCATCTCTACGCTGCCCGTGGGTTGGGAGGGCAGAACGAGTTGTGCCGATATTCATCTGTCGCCATCGGGGCGCTTCCTCTATGGCTCCGATCGCGGACACGACAGCATCGCCATCTTCGCCGTGGATCCCATTCACGGCACGCTGACCGCGCTGGGCCACACGCCCACGGGCGGGCGCACCCCGCGCAACTTTGCCATCGATCCCACCGGCTCGTTTCTGCTGGCCGCCAACCAGGACACGGGGTCGATTGTGGTCTTTGGCATTGATCGGGAACATGGCACGCTTGACCCCACAGGCATGGAAGCGTCTGTGCCCATGCCGGTCTGTTTGACCTTCTATCCGCGCTCGGTGAAGTGAAAAAGCGTGTTGCGTGCTGCGTAGAGCATCAATACGCAGCACGCAACACGCCTTTATATTCCGCAGCAGCCCACAAGGACATTTTTCAAAGAGCCACGCAGTATAGCTATCCCCCTCAAACTCCTCCCCGTTCCTCTCCCATTCAAACACTTTGCTAATATTATCTATACGCCATACTTACAGAAATCGCCTATAGTAATACCTGTACGTTGAACGCTCTTTAGCAGTATAAAAGCTTTGTGTGTATCCAAACGCTGCGGGCCAGACCCCAGCCATTTATAATTTTGTAAATCATGAGGAGGACGATGAGTATGGCTAAAATCATCGGGATTGACCTGGGCACAACCAACAGCGTAGTCGCTGTTATGGAAGCCGGTAACCCCACTGTAATTGCCAACGCGGAAGGCAACCGCACAACCCCATCTGTGGTGGCCTTTGATAAAGGTGGCCAGCGATTGGTGGGTGTAACCGCCAAGCGACAGGCTGTTGTGAACCCGGAAAATACGGTTTATTCGGTGAAGCGGTTAATGGGGCGGCGCATTGACGATGCCGAAACCAAGCGCACCAAAGGCATGGTTTCCTATCAGATTGTGGATGGCCCGAATGAGGATGCCCGTGTGCGCATCCCCGTGAAGGACAAAGCCTATACGCCCCAGGAGATCAGCGCCATGATCTTGGGCAAACTCAAGCGCGATGCGGAGTCTTACCTGGGCGAAGATGTGAAACAGGCGGTAATTACGGTGCCGGCCTATTTCAACGATAGCCAGCGCCAAGCCACCAAAGATGCCGGTCAGATTGCCGGGTTGGAAGTCTTGCGCATTATCAACGAGCCAACTGCCGCAGCCCTGGCCTATGGGCTGGACAAGAAAAACGACGAGACGATTCTGGTCTTTGACTTGGGGGGCGGTACGTTTGATGTCTCCATTCTGGAGGTGGGCGACGGTGTGATTGAGGTGAAATCCACCAACGGCGACACGCATTTGGGTGGCGACGACTGGGACGAACGGATTGTGGAGTGGCTCATCGGCGAGTTCAAGCGCGAGCAGGGCATTGATCTGAGCCAGGATCGCCAGGCGTTACAACGTCTGCGTGAGGCGGCAGAGAAGGCCAAAATTGAGCTTTCCAGCACCACACAGAGCGAGATCAACCTGCCCTTTATCACCGCCGATAGCAGCGGCCCCAAGCATCTACAAGTTTCGCTGATCCGCAGCAAATTCGAGCAGTTGACTGCTGATCTGGTGGAACGTTGTAAGAAGCCTTTTAACTCGGCGCTAAAAGATGCCGGGATGACAGCGAGCCAGCTTGATGAAGTGGTGTTGGTGGGTGGCTCCACCCGGATGCCCATGATTCAGGAGTTGGTACGCAGCCTGACCGGGAAAGAAGCCCACAAGGGCGTCAACCCCGATGAGGTTGTGGCTGTGGGTGCGGCGTTGCAAGCTGGTGTGCTGGGCGGCGAAGTGAAAGATCTACTGCTGCTGGACGTGACCCCATTGAGCCTGGGCCTGGAGACGCTGGGCGGTGTGATGACGGCGCTTATTCAGCGCAATACCACGATCCCAACACGCAAGACCGAGGTCTTTAGCACGGCGGAGGATAGCCAGACCGCAGTGGACATTCATGTGTTGCAGGGCGAACGCCCCATGGCACGCGACAACAAAACCCTGGGCAACTTCCGCTTGGATGGCATTCCGCAAGCCCCGCGCGGCGTGCCCCAGGTTGAGGTGACCTTTGACATTGACGCCAACGGTATTTTGAATGTCATGGCGAAGGACAAGGCCACAGGCAAGGAACAGAGCATCCAGATCACGGCGTCCACGAACCTGAGCGACGACGAAGTGGATCGCTTGGTGCAAGAGGCCAAGCGCCACGAAGGCGAAGATCGCAAACGCCGCGAGTTGGTGGAAGAGCGCAACCGGGCCGATAGCTTGGTCTATGCCACCGAGAAATCGCTCAAAGATCTGGGCGAGAAAGTTCCCGCTGGCGACCGCGAGCAGATCGAGCAAACCATCGGCGACCTGCGCGAGGCGCTGAAGGGCGAAGATTCAGATCGCATTAAGCAGTTGACCGAGAAGTTGCAACAGGCCAGCAATGCTTTGGCCCAGCAGGTCTATCAGCAGAGTGCTGGCGACAATGGCGCGGGACAACCCGGCCAAGGTGGCAGCGACGAGGATGTGGTTGAAGGCGAATTTCGCCAAGTCTAGGCCAGCAGTTGACCAGAAGTCCAACTTGTTATAAAAAGTTGGACTTCTCCTTGAGCCTTAAATGCCGAACTCCTGTTAAAAATGTACCCATACAGGTGCGACGCACCCTAGACCTGTATAGTCACTTAACAATAAAACGGGCGGGCAGAGAAAATTCTGCCCGCCCGTTTTTGATTGACTGCGGCAGAATCTACTATTTTTGGCGATAGACAGAAAAGGGTTATACGATGCTAAAATAGGGCATATTGATTGGCGATGCGCTTTTACCCTATTCTGCCCCTGGCGGTGAATCTAACAAACTATGGAATTCAAAAATTATTACACCATTTTGGACGTCTCACGCGATGCCGACGCGGCCACCATCAAACGCGCCTATCGCACACTGGCCCGCCAATATCACCCAGACGTGAACGGGGGAGATCCCACGGCGGCAGGGAAATTCAAGGAGATCAGCGAGGCGTATGCCGTCCTCTCCGACGCGGAGAAGCGGCGCACCTATGATCAACTGGGGGCAAACTGGCAGCGCCCCACTGGCAGCACCTTTAACTGGAGCGATTGGTTTGGTAATGCCGAAGAACCGCAGCGCCGCCAGACCCGCACCAGCACCGAAGAGTTCGCGGAGAAGCTCCGGCGCAATCAGGCGGAGCGTGAACATGAGCAGCGCGAACGGGCCCCCGAAGGAGAACCGGGCAATAGCCCCTTTTCAGAGATCTTTCAACAGCTTTTTGGCAATGCCGGAAGCGAGACGCCGCGCGCATCTTCTGGTCGAACCAAGCCGTTTGGGCGCGCTGAGGAGCAGACTCTGCCCATTGAGATTACGTTGGAAGAGGCATTTTGGGGGACACGGCGCACGTTGCAACAAGGAAATGATCGCTTCGAAGTCAGCATTCCGCGCGGCGTGAGCAGCGGCTCCAAAGTGCGGATTACGGGCAATACAGATCTCGGCCCTTTGACCCTCATTGTAACCATTAAGCCGCATACACAATTTCAGCGCGAAGGGGATGATCTGCACATGCACACCGCAGTCGATCTCTACACGGCACTCTTGGGCGGAGAAATTCAATTGCCCAACATAGAGGGCCACCTCCTTTTGGCGATCCCGCCCAACACCCAAAATGGCCGGGTCTTCCGTCTCAAGGCCAAGGGCATGCCGATCCTTAAGCAGCCCGATCAACGTGGGGATCTCTACGCCACAATTGACGTTGAACTGCCGGTGCCGCTGAGTGAAGAGGAACGCCGCCGCTTCGCCGAATTGCGCCGTCTGCGCAGCAACAACGATCTTTTTATCTGAGCGTGGGCATGGAGGGGGATTACAGTCTGCGCCAGTCTAGCTCTGTACAATAGCCAAACCGATCCATTCGAGATTTCCCCACCCTGAAAGGATGGTTTTATGTCAGACGAAAAGCCCAAGGGCAAAGATACAACTGAAGCACGCGAGAATCCAACCGGTCATCTGGGCGCAGAAGAAGTGGTAACCGAAAATAATAAACCGACCGCAGATTCGCAGACAACACCCGTGACTGCACCGGAAATTGTACATGACAAAAGCCGCACCGAAAAAGAAACACTGGATGAGTTCAAAGAAGATATGACCGGTGGCTAATGCCACTCCGTCAGGCTATATTCAACGAGGGACAGCGTACTGTCCCTCGTTTTTTGTCTTACAAAATTGGTGCCTATTCGGGTGCGACGCACTCGCCAGCACAAGATCGGGCTAGACATTCTGTGTGGCGAGTGCGTCGCACCCTGGACCTGCATAGATACCAAAATTGAACAAAAGCCAGTTTGACACCTTGTCTCCCCTGCGTTAAGCTAGACTTATCTCTGGGTGGACAACCCCCAACCGTTGTTGCCAGAGCTACTATTCCTCTATTTCTAATCTCAATTCTATCCCACACCGAAAGTGCATGTTGGTTAAGGCAACCCAGGTGATGTAAACGCGTTCTTGGACCTCGCCGCCTATGGGCGCGGCGGTGAATGGGCGGCGTGCCAAACGTCGAGAACGGTTCCCCTGTGCGCCTTGGCCGATCTGTTTGCATCTATCCTCATCACCGTTGATGAAATTCTTTGCACTCCACCCCACACCACAGAAAGGCAAGAATCAGATGAGACGATTGTATTTCCACATGCTGTTGCTTTTGGTATTGGCGCTGGCCGTGTCGGCCTGTGCCGTGCCCGCGCCGGTAATGCCCGACGTATCGTCGGCCGGCCAAGTGATCGAACGTGAAGAAGTAATCGCGCCCATACCGCCGCCCGCCGGCGCAATGATGGTCGCCCCCGAAGCCAACCCCAAACGCGGCGGCGTTCTGAAAACGGCCTGGACGATTAGCCCCACAGCCTGGGACTTTCACCAGGGCGGCGTCTGCACAGGCTGTGTCATGGTCTATGACGGCCTGATCATGTGGAACGTGGCCGATGGCTACCGCACGATTGTGCCGGCGCTGGCGACGGATTGGACGGTTGCCGAGGATGGCCTGACCTACACCTTTACCCTGCGCGAAGGGGTCTCCTTCCATGATGGAACGCCCTTCAGTGCCGAGGATGTGGTGGCAACCTTTACCCGCATTATCAGCCCAACCGAAGGCATTGTGATTAGCGGCGTGCGCGAAGATCTCAACATGGTGGCCGAAGTCAGCGCCGTGGATGAGATGACCGTCGCCTTTACCCTGAAGCGGGCAACCCCCTATTTCCTGGAAATTCTGGCCGGCGACAACAAGATCGTCTATTCCAAGAAAAGCCTGGAAGAGAACAACAACGACCTGCGCAGTGTCATGATGGCCCCCGGCACTGGCCCCTTCAAATTTAGCGAATTTATCCCTGGCGAAAAGCTGGTTCTGGTTGCCAACGAAGAGTACTGGAACCCCGAACTGCCCTATATTGACGGCATCGAACTGCTCAATGTAGGGGCGTGGGTGGACCGTGGCACCGCCGTCCTCACCGGACAGGCGGACCTCTCCTTCAATGTCTCCGCCGACACCTGGGCCGAAGGCACAACCCGTGAAGAATTGGGCACAGCACTGGCGCCCTGCCTGAATTCGCACATGGTCGCCATTAACAACACCGTGCCGCCGCTGGATAATCCCCTTGTGCGCCGTGCCATCCATCTGGCGGTTGATCGGCAGGCTGTCATCGATGCCTTTACGCCCGTGTGGGAACCGGCCTTCGTGACCCGCTGGCTGCCCCGCGCCACGTCGTATGCTACGCCAGCCGACGAACTGCTCACCATGCCTGGCTATCGCCCGGACAAAACCGCCGACATTGAAGAGGCCCGCCGCCTCATGGCCGAGGCTGGCTATCCCGATGGCTTTGAAACGAGTTTCACCGCCTGGACGCTGGCCGCTTCTTCAGAAGTTGCCGTGCCGGCCTTTGCCGAGCAACTGCGCACCACCCTGGGCATTACTGGCGATATCAAAGTCGTGGACCGCGCCTTGACGCCAGAACTGCTCCAGACCGGGGACTTTGCCATCTTCAAATCGGATACCTACGCCTCGCCCGTGCTGGACCCCTATCCCATGTGGGCGCAATATCTGCGCTCCGACGGCTCCCAGAACTGGTCGCGCTACAACAACCCAGACTTCGATGCCCTGATCGACGAACTGGCCCAGGAGACTGACATGGAGGCTCGCCATGCACTGGTGAGCAAGGGCCTCGATATGTTAGACGAGAATCCGCCCTTCTTCCTCATCGGCTTCTGCGCCCATTCACCCATGTGGCACGATTATGTCAAGGGCCTTTCCATCGACCAGCGCCTGTGGTCCAAGTGGGATCGCATCGATACTGTGTGGCTGGATCGGTAGCGGGGCGGTTAAGAGATTAGGTAATTAGGCGATTAGGCGATTGGATATGCGCATCCAATCGCCTAATCGCCGATCTCCTCTCCCCCATCGCCCACCCAACGACGGAGTCCGCATGTACAAATATCTGATTCGGCGGCTCTTGCTGGCCGTTGTTACCATCTTTGGCGTGACAGTAGTGATCTTCATTGCCATGCGCGTGCTGCCCGGTGACCCGCTGGCAATGCTCTACAGCGAATCGACGGGAATCTACGTGCTCAGCGAAGCCGAGTTGGCCGCCACGCGTGCCAGCTTGGGGCTGGATGATCCGCTCTATCTTCAATACCTCAACTGGATGGCCGATGTGGCAAAGGGCGATCTGGGCTACTCCTTTTGGGTCGAAGTCCCCATTATGGACACCATCATCCGCCGCGGCCCGATTACGGCGGAGATTGCCTTGATCGCCATTTTGCTGGCATGGGCCATCGGCGTGCCGGTGGGGGTGATCAGCGCCATCTGGCGCGAATCCCTGCTCGATCATATTCTGCGCTTTTTGGTGACGCTCTTCATGGCCGTGCCCAGCTTTTGGCTGGGCTTAACCATGATTCTCTTTACAGTGCTGGTTCTCAATTGGCGTCCTTCCATCACCATCGAACAGGTGTGGATCAACCCACCGCGACAACCTGCTCATGGTGATCGGCCCTGCCTTCGCCCTGGGCATTGGGCTGGCCGCCATTATCGCCCGCATGACACGCACCACGGTGCTAGAAGTGCTCCGCGAAGATTACGTGCGCACGGCGCAGCGCCAAAGGGCTTTCCCTGTGGACGACGGTCATGCGCCATGTGTTGAAAAACGCCATGTTGCCGGTAATCACCCTCTCTGGGCTGGCATTGGCCGGGCTGCTGGGTGGCTCGGTGGCCGTGGAGAAAGCCTTTGGCTTTCCTGGCCTGGGCAGTGCGCTGGCCCAGGCTGCCGTAGAGCGGGATTGGATGATGGTGCAGAACCTGACCCTGCTCTTTGCCGTGACCTTTGTCTTCATCAACCTGGCAATTGACATTCTCTATGCCTGGATCGACCCGCGCATCCGCTACGAATAGAGTGAATCCATGAGCACATCGCACGCTGCCGACGCTCAGGCAACCAGAAACCAGCAAGACCTTTGCCAGTGATCGCACGCTGACCTCGGAGATCCGACGCTTCGCCAGAACATCACGGCTGGGTGCATTCTTTGCAGTTTTATTGCTGGTGATTGTGTTGGTTGCCATCTTTGCCAACCAAATCGCCCCGTACAATCCCCTGGAGGCAGACTTTCGCAGCGCTGCGGTCATCCCCCCTCCTGGCCCATTGGATGGGCACAGACAACCTGGGCCGAGACGTGCTTAGCCGCCTCATCCACGGCACGCGCATCTCGCTGCTGGTGGCGATCATCTCCACCGTGATTGGCAAAATTATCGGTCTGGCCTGGGGCGTACTCACCGGCTATCTGGGCGGCTCCTTTGATCTCATCAGCCAGCGCATCATCGACGTGCTGCTGGCCTTCCCCGGCATCATCCTCGCCATGCTTTTGCTGGCGGCGCTGGGTGGTGGCCTATCGACGGTGATCATCGCCATCACGGTCTTAAGTGTGGCCGGGACCGTGCGCGTCATCCGCTCTGTGGTGCTGTCGGTCAAACAGCAAGCCTACATCGACGCCGCCCATTCGATTGGCGTCTCGGATCTGCGCATTATGATCCGACATGTGACCCCACAGACGATTGCGCCGCTGCTGGTCCTCTTTAGCGCCTCGCTGGGCAGCGCGATCTTTGCCGAGGCCGCGCTGAGCTTTTTGGGCCTCGGCATCCCGCAGCCACAGCCCAGCCTGGGCAACATGCTGGGCGGCGTACTCGCCAACCAGTTCCGGCCCCAGTGGTGGCTGGTCATCTTTCCCGGCCTGGGCATCACGCTCACCATTCTAGCGTTCAACCTCGTGGGTGATACCCTGCGCGATTTCCTCGATCCCCGGTTGCGGGGGCGGCTGGATTGAGCGAGGGTCAATGCTAGAAGTCAAAGCAATACCGCACGAAGCCGCCAAGTCAACAGTTGACTTGGCGGCTTCGTGGAATATGGGCTCAACCAAAGGACGCTAAGCTATTCCACCTTGCAGCGCTTCGAGCGTTGGACCTACGCCCTCTTGGCGTCACAGTCCCCTGACGGAAAACGGCTCGCTCACCTGCCCCGCCGGCAAAACCAGCACCACCTTCTATCCCTCCAAAAGTGCCGATGGCTGGAACTATCGCTTCCGCGCCAACCAGTGCCACGCCTGCCCGCTGTGGGACAAGTGCCACGGTCCCAAAGTGGCCGAGGCAACGACCCCGGACCAGAAAGACCGAGAAAGCAGGCGAGAAAACCAAGAAGCGCCGCGGTCCCAAACCCGACAGCCACCGCCAGGTCTTCATCAGCCGCTACCGCAGCCAGCAGCGCCAAGCCATCCTCTACACCCAGACCGCCGCCTTCAAAACCGACATGAAACTGCGTCCGGCCATCGAGCGCACCATCGCTGCCGGGGTGCCCTCTGGGCCCCGCTACAACGGTGCTCGCCGCGCCAAAAGCATCGGCCTCGCCAAGGCCGATTTCCAGGTACGCATGGCTGCCCTTGCCTTCAACCTCAAACGCTGGCTTGCCCTCACCCTCGCCAAAGAGAAGGCCCAGCGTCATCGTTCCGCCCAGGTCGACGATGGCTAACTTTTCACTGACTCCCTCTTGCCAATCCCCTCTCCCCACGACGGCTCCCCACCGCCGTCTGTCCATCCTTGCCCTGCACCCACCCCGCCCTCCCCCTCAACCAACGAATCTGGACTCATTTCGGGCCACGAAAGGCACTTTGCACTTCCTTTCCCTTTCATTGCTCAAAAAAAAGCGCCGCCTTGCGGCGACGCTCTCCCTGCTCCCTATTTGTGAGTCACAGTCCCCTGACGGGGATTTTTTTGATCTTCGGACGCTGATCGTACACACGAATTTGGCGAGTCCGGATTTCGTCACAGTCCCCTGACGGGGATTTTTTTGATCTTCGGCAGCAATGCTTGGAGGCCTCAGGACGGTCACAGTCCCCTGACGGGGATTTTTTTGATCTTTCGGTACTAGTGTAGCTCACTGAATGGGGACGTTGGTCACAGTCCCCTGACGGGGATTTTTTTGATCTTCGGGACAGCACCTAACTCTCGGGTGCACTGTCTTGTCACAGTCCCCTGACGGGGATTTTTTTGATCTTCGGCCTCAATTGAACCAAACTGCAAAAATCGAGATTTTTTGGGTCGAAAACGGCGATTTTTGCCCCAAAAAGTGAACCAAACCCATTTGCACGATTTTCAAAAGTGAACCAAACTTTGTTTTCAACATAAACAGGGCCTTTCTGCATTTCGCTTTGCCCTGATTATACAGAGTCTCTGCTTGAAACGCAACCGAGCTT
>CAVRLX010000009.1:615000-690493 GCA_963721725.1 uncultured Chloroflexia bacterium | reverse complement strand
ACTGTGCTTTATGAGTTGGCAGGTTGGGAGATGCCTCGAAGTATACCGTGGCAGCATCAGATTGAGGATGGAAACCAGACTTCGATCTTGGGGCGGTATCCTAGTAATGGTTTTGGCGAAGTGACGGCTATTGGGGATGTCAATGGTGATGAATACGACGATGTTCTTGTCGGTGCACCCCATGTTTCAAACAATAGTATGTATGGTTATGGGGAAGCGTATGTCATCCCTGGCCCACTCGCCCCTTATGAAACGTTTCAGATGCCTGAGAATGCTGCCATTGTCTTCGCCGGAACGTTGGAAGTGATGCACCTTGGTACATATCTTCAGGCAGGGGATCTCAATGGCGATGGCTTCGACGATATAATTGTGGGTGACCGGGAAACGGCGGCGTATGTCTATCTGGGTTCTCCCGATATTCAAACGCACTCGCCACTCACCGTATCCATCCCGTCGGACAAAATCGCGATGACAATCTATGCGCCCCATTCAGGTTTTATGGTTTGTGATTTTAATGGCGATGGAGAAGATGACCTTTTCGTACAAAATTTCACCTTTGAAGACGGGTTGCAGCTTTGGGGTATTCTTGGCACATCTGCCTTTACCACGACTCATTCGCTTACACTAACACTGCCCATAGATGCAGATATTGTAATTCAGGGAACTTATGCACAAGGGTGGATCTTCTCCGGGAGGAGGAAATTTAGCCTGCGGAGATGTTGACGGGGATGGATATCCTGATGTTGTAATCGGTAACCCTCAGGGAACCTTCATGGATGACACTGGTATCGGCAGGGTCTATGTGGTTCGCGGGATGTCAGTGATGAACTCAAGCGTTCCGCTAACCGTGACCCTGCCTGTTTCAGCGGGAGTAATTTTAGAAGGGATCGACTCTGTCGATTTATTTGGGCACTCTGTGGCCGTAGCCGATGTCGACCAGGATGGTCGTGGGGATCTGATCATCGGTGCGCCTCAAGCATCAAGTTCTGACAATCCGTATCATCGTCCGGGGGAAGTCTACTTGTGGCGTGGTCGCGCCTTGTCAGGTCAAAGATTTGTAATCGATTCTCAAGCAGAATGGACGATTCAAGGGGCAAATATCAGTGACAATCTGGGGAGCGAGGTTGCGACGGGGGACTTTGACGGCGATACCTATCCCGAGGTACTGATTGGGTGTTCAGGTTGTGTATTGGAAGGCCCGCCTTCTTATCTATACGGGAAGACATCCATAGTAGAGCCACTTCAAATCTCTGGGAGAGTAACGGTCACCACAGTTGCCAACCAGGAGATACTGGGGTCTACGAACGCAAGATGTATGAGCCCCGTAGGCGCAGGAGATCTAAATGGAGATAAGGTAGACGATATAATTGTAGCGGCTCCATGCAGTTATTATCCTAACAGGAACCTGCCCGGCAGTGTCCACATCATCTCTTATCCTCGTTTCAAGACATTCCTGCCCAGCGTCAGCCGCTAATCGACACGCTATTTACGCAGACCCGCCAAGTTTCGGAAAACCTGGCGGGTGTGTGAAATCGTTCGTCTTTCGTCCTCAGTCCTTCGTCCGCTGCGTCTAAATCTTCAACCCACTCAGCACCACGCCCTGAATAAAGTAGCGCTGGGCCACGGCAAAGAGCAGCAACACAGGCAGGGTCATCACCGCCGCCGCCGCCATCAGCAGATGATCGCGCGGATTGGTGGTCTCCATGGGCAGGTTCTGAAAGAAGCGCAACCCAACCGCCGCCGTGAAGAGGTCGATGCGGCTGAGATAGATAAATGGCGCAAAAAACTCATTCCAGTCGTTGAGAAATTGCAAGATGGCAACCGTGGTCAGCGCCGGTTTCATCAACGGGATCAGCACACTCCACAACACACGGAAGGGTGACGCGCCATCAATAATGGCGGCTTCGTCCAGATCACGCGGGATGCTCATCACAAACTGACGGAGCAGGAAGATCATAAACGCGCCGCCACCCAACCACGCCCCGATCGTCAGAGGGATGTAGGTGTTGATCAGCTTGAGATTAAAAAAGAGCAGATATTGGGGAATCAACGTCACCTGTGTGGGGATCATCATGGTTCCCAGCATCACAATAAACCAGAATTCCTTGCCCTTAAAGTCGAAGCGCGCAAAGGCATAGGCCGTCATAGAGGCCGTGATCACAGTGCCGGGAATCGTAATCACGATGATCAGGAAGCTATTGAGCATCCAGCGCGCATAGGGCACAGCGCTGAAAACCGTGGTGTAGTTGCTCCATTGCGGCACATCGGGCAACAAGTGCGGTGTAAACGAGCGCAATTCTTGCCAAGTCTGGAGCGAACTGGAAACCGTCCAAAAGAGCGGAAACGCAAAGGTGATCCCGGTGAAGATCAAAATCGCGTGCAAGATGAGATTGCGAGGCGAAAATTTCGGGCGACGGGTGGTCTGGATCAAAGTTTCCTGGGGTGCGCTGGCGGTTGTGGTTGTCATGTTGATTTAGCTCCCGTAGTAAAAGACCCAGCGCTTGGACAGCCGCAACTGCCAGACGGTCAGCGAGACAATAATCACGGCAAAGAACCAGGCCAGCGCCGAAGCATAGCCCATGTTCCAGTAGTCAAATGCCTGTTTGTAGAGGTGCAGGCTATAGAACCAGGTGGCAAAGCCAGGCCCGCCTTCGGTGGCGACAAAGGCCGCCGTGAAGACCTGCAATCCACTGATGACACCCAGGATCATGTTAAAGAAAATGGTGGGCGTCAGCAGCGGGATGGTCACATGGCGCAGACGGTGCCATGCGTTGGCGCCGTCGATGCTGGCCGCTTCATAGAGTTCCTCGGGAATGCCTTGCAGACCCGCCAAAAAGATAATCATCCGCGTGCCGCCGATGCCCTGCCACAGCCCCATGAAGATCAGCGAGGGAATGGCCCATGCGCGTTCGCTAAACCAGCCCGGTGGATTGGCTACCCCCAACTCGCGCAACGCCTGATTTATAATGCCGAAGTCGGCGTTGAGGAGCCACTTCCACAGCACCACCGAAGCCACAATCGGCACCAAGGAGGGCATGAAAAAGAGCGTGCGATAGACGGTGATCCCGCGCAGTTTGTTGTTGAGCAGAATCGCCAAGAACATCGATCCTGCCACCCCCAGCGGCACGCCGATTCCAGCGAAATAGAAGGTGCGCCACAACGACGGCCAGAAGAGTTCATCCGTGGTAAACATTTTGACGTAGTTGGTGAGACCGATAAATTCCGGCGGACTCAACACGTCATATTTGGTCAGGCTTAAATAGAGCGAGGCCAACCCAGGCCCCAAAAAAAGCCCTAAAAAGCCAATCAGCCAGGGCGCTAAAAAGAGATAGCCGTAAAAATTATCATGTCGCTGCTTGCCCTGCGTCCATGAGGACGGCAGACTACGCAGGCGGCTTGTCATGGATGCCATTGATTCCTCCAGAGTGAATGAATTCAAGGAAATCAGAGGTGGAACCCCAGGGTGAATTAGCAACCCGTGGCCCACCTCCGATCTCGACATGTCACGGTTGTTCCTGAACTACGCCGGTTCCATGTCCAACACTTGCTGGACGGCGTCGTGCAGATCTTGCAGACCTTGCTCGAAGGCGACAGTCTGATTGGGATCAGTCAGCAATTGCATATATTGCGTAATGGCGTCGGTGTACTCACGGCCACGCGAGTTGGCCGGGGCACGGGCCGGGATACCGTTTTCCAGGTTAGGAATGAACCATTCATGCACCGGATCAGCCTCGATGAGCGCCGCCACCACATCGGGGCGCACAGCGGCGAAGTTACCGCCCACCAGGTTGAAGCCAACACTGCCCTCTTTGCCGGCAATGTGCTTGAGGAAGGCATAGGCTTCGGTAGCATGTTCTGTGCCCTGGCGAATGTTCCAAGTGCCGCCACGCAGTTGCGACGGGAACTTGCCATCTTCGCGGGTGGGGAAGAGGATCTGCCACGGTTCGGCCACCTCTGGCGCAACGTTCCCCGCTTCGATGTTGCGTTTGAAGTTGCGCACGTTGAGCGAACCGCCCCAGTTCATGGTTATCTTGCCCTCGACCTGGGCCGATTCGGCGTTTTCAATCGAGCCAGGAGCGGGCATCACCTTATCGGTGACGGCAATGTCATAGAGCCAGCGCAGCGATTCTTGCGAACCGGCGTCATCCAACACAAGACATTTTGTGCCTTCCTCGTTGATGAAGAAGCCATTGAAAGCCCGACACAATACTGAGACAGCGCTTTCTGAATTGGGGAAGTTGAAGCCAAAGCGTACACCCTCTTGGTTGAAGCTGCGCGCCCACTCGCCGATGGTCTCCATAGAAGTATCATGTCCGACAGGATCGGGCAATTCGACCCCGGCTTCCTTGAAGTGCGCGGCATTCGTAACCAGCGAATCTTGACCGGCCCAGCCCCAGCTTGGCAAGCCGTACAACTTACCCTGGGAGTATTGTAACCCCATAAAGAGTTCGTACCATTCGCTTAGATCCGTGCCGTCTGACTGCACCAATTCGTCGATAGGCATAATGATGCTTTTGCTAATGGCTCGGTCGAACTGATAGTGTGACGGATCAAAGGCAATCACCTCGCCCAGATCATTGGCGGCAAAGGCGGCGTACATCTTGGCGTAGTTGTCTTGCTGGCTGGAGCCAGCCAACGGGCGCAGTTCTACAGTCACATTGGGGTTCATCTCTTGGAAGGTGGTAATCCGTTCTTCGTTCCACCCTGTGCCGATGCCGCGGAAAGTGTCCCAACGCAGGGCAACTGTCTCTTGGGCAGGCGCACCGCCGCTGCTGGGCTGTGTACTGCCGCTGGGGGCGGCAGCCGGGGCACAGGCCGCCAAGACGCCGCCTGCGGCCATCATCAGGCTGCCTCTCAGAAAGTTACGTCGTGATGTTTGAAATCCCATCTTGCTTGCTCCTCCGGTGTGTAGTAATGAAAAAGGCTATGGAAAGTTTTAGAGGTATAAACAGTTAGTGAGCGGGGCGATTCCTCCTTTCGTGGCAAGTGCAGGCAGAGAGCGTGCAAATAGAGACGGCGGGTGGAAAGGCGATGCAGGGCATCTGATAAAGTTGAATCTAGAAAACGGCGAAAAGGGTGGGGAGGTAACTTTATACAACCATTACAACATAACTCTGAGGATTCGACAAACAAGGAAACGAGAGCAGAGTGCCAGCCGTAGGAAAGTTTAGGGGCGAAGCAACCGCTCAACTAGCCCATCGTCCACACGTTCAGCCACGAGATAGCGACGAGTTCCATCCACACCCGCGGCAGTAATCGCATATTGCCCCAGTTCAGGGCCAATATAATGGGCGAAAAGACGGTCAGTGAGGGTTCGCCAGCGCTGAGCAGCCTCTAGATCGGCGTGCTGAAGCGTGTACCAATCGGCGGGGATCTCAATGGCGATCACCGGCTCGGTGATCGCAAAATCTGTCCTGTTTATGTCCTCATTCACACGGGCAATCTGCCTGCGTTCGGCCAGATTAATCAACCCCGTCCGATCCTCCGGCTGGATGGATCGCACACGTTCGCTGCCCACAAACCAGGTCAGACTAAGGCGCGAAGCAGGCAGACGGTTAAGATCGTTTTGCAGTGCATAGAGCGCCGGGTGAAAGTGTAGAGCCACCGCACGCAGCTTGGAGAAATTCAAAACTGCATTGGTAAAAAGCAACGGATCGGCGGTCCAGTTAATGATGTCGATACCTTCGCGCTGCGCTTTTTCTGCCTGCCTCTGTTTCAGCGTAAAGCCGATGGCGCGGCCGCGCTGGCTGGGCAACACGCCCATGGTCTGCGATTCAATGCGAAGATCCCCGTTGAGGGAGTTGTGCCAGAGGGATGGCAAGTCAAACCCCCCAAATTTGTAGAAACCAAAGAGGAAGCCCACGGGCACGCCGCCATCGCGGACCACAAGCGAGGTCGCCAACCGAAACTCAACGCTGTGCAGATCCGCCGGATAGAGCAGATCGGGCGGATTGCCCCAGACCTGTTGCTGCAAACGCCGCATGGCTTCGGCTTCCTCGGCGTCAGGAGCGCCAAAATCCGATCCAGCGCTGGGGTGATGACCCGCAGCATAGTGCTTTGGCTTGGCGGGATCATAAAAGAAGACGCCGGCCTGTAATTCAGTCTCGACAAGATGGGTGAGGGCCGCAGGCGGAAGCGGTGCGGCCCCCGGCAAGGCATGATAGCGCGCTGTGTACTCTTTGCGCTGATTTTCCAGGCCACGCGGAAAGAGGATGGCATAGCCTATCTCCTTGCCATCCTCTTGAATCTCGGCGATGTGACCGCCCAGTTTGGGCAAAACCACTTTGAGAAAGTGTTCGGGCAGCAAGTGTGGATTGTGCGGCGCACCCAGGCGGGCGCGCATCGCCTCGATTTGTGCAGGCCAAACAGAGGCGTGGGGAGAAAAGTAGAGCAGTTTCATGCGCGCAAAAAACGTTTAAGGTGTGGCGGTGGGCGGCGTGGGCGGGCGCGAGGACGGTCGCACAATTGGACTAGTCGAGCGCATGTTGCCCGTGATCTCACTTTGGAGCGTGCGCATGGTCTGGCGGAAACCAGCCAGACGACTGCTGCTTTTGACCATAGGATCGACGACATTATTGCTGACAAAATCGGCTGTACCGCGCACGGTTCCGATGGTCTCTTTGGTGTCCTCCAAAATTGGCTTGATCTCGGTCTGGATCAGTTTGATCAACTTCCAGATCTGCCAAACAAGGATGATCAACAAAGCATGAATAAAGATTGTCTCAATGGCGACAATGATAATGGCAATATCGCGAATGGTTGCGCTAATCAAGAGAGGCTCCTTTCGGGGTGAAGGGTGCGAACAAGAATCAGGGCCAACAATGCGCCCACAGTGGTTTCCAGTATGTGAAGTTGCCCGATACGCAGAAAATCCAAGCCCCCAATTTGGCCGATCCATTGGCCCAGCCCAACGCCGACGAACGAGGCCAACAAATAGACGGCCAAATCGCGCAGCGTGCGCCCCGTCCACAGGTGGAAAAGGGCAGCATAGCCAACGCCCAGAACCAGGGCGAAAAGGATGGTTGGGTTGAGAAGTGCGTTCATAGCTTGGAGAGATAAAGAGATGGGGGATTGGCGCACTGCTAATTGCCCAATCTCTTTTAAGCGATTGTTAACTCAAAGACCGGCAGATCGTCAACCGTCTTGGCTTCTTTGGCAATCATACCGCCGCCGAGGCAGAGATCGCCGTCATAAAAAACCGCGCCCTGCCCTGGTGTAATGTCGCGCAGTGGCTCTGCAAAGCGCACGCGTACACGGTCGGCGGTTTCGGGGTGCAGCGTACACGGCGCGGGTTGGGCACGATAGCGGATCTTGCATTGGGCGGCTGTCCCGTCGGCAACGGGCGTGTCCAACGTCCAGTTGACGCCCACGGCCAGCAACTCACTCTGCCCCAGTTCGTCCAGCGTGCCCACCACCAACTGATTGTGTGTGCTGTCCAGTTCGATCACATACAGGGGCGCGCCTGTGCCGCTTAAGCCTAAGCCCTTTGCGCTGTCCAATGGTGTAGTTGGGCAATCCTTCGTGGCGACCCAGCACCGTGCCGCGGCGATCCACAATTTCGCCGGGCTGCATGGCATTGGTGGCCCAATCCTGCAAGAAGCGCCTGTAATCATCATCGGCAATGAAGCAGAGATCCATCGAATCATGCTTGCTGGCAATGGGCAATCCGCGCGCAGCGGCAATGCGACGCACCTCTGGCTTGGGATAATCGCCAATGGGGAAGAGAACATCTTGCAACTCCGCCTGCCCCATGACACTGAGCACATAGGACTGATCTTTGTGATCGTCCACACCCCTGAGCAGATGCACCGTGCCATCGGGCTGACGACGCAGGCGCGCATAGTGGCCGGTTGCCAAGTAATCGGCCCCCAGCCGGCGTGCATAGTTGAGCAGATAGTCAAAGCGGATGTGGCGATTACAGGCCATGCATGGGTTGGGCGTCAAGCCCCTGGCTGTAGCCTTCAACGAAAAAGTCAACCACATTCTGCTTAAACGGCTGCTCGACGTTGATCAAATAAAAGGGAATCCCCAATTCGTCGGCCACGCGCCGTGCATCATTGACGCTTTCCAGGCTACAGCACTTGTTGGACGATCCTTCGCCGCTGCCGGTTTCGGCCCACAGCCGCATCATCACGCCAATGCAGGTATAGCCCTGCTCCACGAGCAAGGCCGCAGCCACAGAGCTATCCACGCCGCCGCTCATGGCGACGACGACGGTGGTTTCTTGGGGGGATTTGAGATGCTTGGTCATGACTTATTTACGAACTCGATAGCGTGTCTCTTCGACAATAAAAAGTGCATCTGGTCAAGTCTAACTGACGATTGTCGCGCCATTTCCAGAAATTCAAGCAGCCGAGCGGTGACGCGTTCAACAGTTTGAATCGCGCAACCGTAGTACAATAGTTCCAACTGGCTGTGCGCTGTTGAAGTAAAAAAGTTCGGCAAAATCGAGATCCTGCGTCACGATGATGGCATTAGCCTTCATAGCTGCGGCAGCAATTTGGGCATCTGTCGAGCCCAACGGAACAAAATCTGTCAACCAAACAGCGTTATATCTTTGTCTTTGTAAAGCACTGACGGTTTCTGGCGATAGATTTTCATCCAAGAGCAAGCACCGTTTGGCTCACTACGCTGCCTCAGACAATTCATAGAGTCTCTTCGCCTGCCAACCGCCTACTGGCATAGACCAGGCATTCTTTAATCTGCTCATGAGACAAATGGGGATATGCTTCCATAATACGTTCAAAGGAATAACCATTGGCCAGCAAATTAAGCACAAGAGAGACCGGAATGCGTGTGCCTGCTACAATAGGCTTGCCTCGCAAAATCTCTGGATTTTGTACAATCGCCATCTCGTCCCCACTTTGTATGTACATCTGCCAAAACATTTCTCGCCCATTTTACCACACCCCCACACAGGGCGTCATGGAAGGTGTCCCCTCAAAAACAAAAAGAGACCGGAGGCAAGCCCCCGGTCCCTTTAATCAAGAGAAACAATCGTATCTGAGCAAGCTCAGACTACATCATGCCGCCCATGCCCATGTCGCCGCCGCCGCCACCCGGCATGGCCTTCTCGGCCTCGGGGATGTCGGTGATCAGGGCAGCCGTGGTGAGAATCATGGCTGCGATAGAAGCAGCATTCTCGACGGCGCTGCGCGTAACCTTGACCGGGTCAATGATACCGGCTTCCAGCATGTCAACGTAGCCGTTTTCGATCACGTCGTAGCCAGTGGTCTTCTTGCCTTCGGCATGAAGAGCACGCACACGCTCGATGACCACGGGGCCATCCAGCCCAGCGTTGGTGGCGATCATGCGCATCGGCTCCTCAAGAGCGCGGCGCAGAATCTTCAGACCGGTGGCAGCATCGCCTTCCAGCCCTTCCACACTGTCCAGCGCGGGGATGGCGTTAATCAGGGCCACACCACCGCCGGGCACAATGCCTTCTTCCACGGCGGCGCGGGTGGCGCTCAGGGCGTCTTCCACGCGGTGTTTCTTTTCTTTCAGTTCGGTCTCGGTGGCAGCACCCACGCGGATAATCGCCACACCGCCGGCCAGTTTCGCCAGGCGTTCTTGCAGCTTCTCGCGGTCGTAATCGCTGGTGCTGGCGTCGATCTCGGCACGGATCTCATCAATGCGCCCCTTGATTGCAACGCTATCGCCAGCGCCACCGACAAAGGTGGTGGTGTCTTTGGTGCTGACAATCTTGTCGGCGCGGCCGAGGTCGGCCAGGGTTGCGGTTTCGAGCTTGCGGCCCAATTCCTCGGTGATGACCTGACCACCGGTCAGCACAGCAATATCACGCAGCATAGCCTTGCGGCGGTCGCCAAAGCCAGGGGCCTTGATAGCCAGGGCATTGAACATGCCACGCAGCTTGTTCAGCACCAGGGTAGCCAGGGCTTCGCCGTCTACATCCTCGGCGACAATGACCATATCACGCTTGCCAACCTGGACCAGTTTCTCCAGAATGGGGACGATGTCCTGAGCGCTGCTAATTTTCTTGTCGGTGATCAACATATAGGGGCTTTCGATCACAGCTTCCATGCGCTCGGAGCTGGTGACGAAGTAGGGGCTGAGGTAGCCACGGTCAAGTTGCATACCCTCGACGTATTCGGTCTCGAATTCCAGACCCTTGCTCTCCTCAACGGTGATGACACCATCTTTGCCAACCTTGTCCATCACTTCGGCGATCAACTCACCGATCTGCTTGTCAGCAGCGGAGATGCTGGCAACCTGGGCGATCTCGGCCTTGCCCGAAACTTGGGTGGCCGACTTGCGCAGGGCAGCCGACAATGGCGTCGCGGCCTGCTTCAATACCACGCTTGAGCAGCATGGGGTTGGCGCCGGCGGTCACGTTCTTCAGACCTTCGGTGACAATAGCCTGGGCCAGCACGGTGGCGGTGGTGGTGCCGTCGCCAGCCACATCATTGGTCTTGGTGGCGGCTTCCTTCAACAGTTGGGCGCCCATGTTCTCGGAACGGATCTTCCAGTTCAATTTCCTTGGCCACGGTCACGCCGTCGTGGGTGACGGTGGGGCTGCCCCATTTTTTGTCCAGAGCCACATTGCGCCCCTTGGGGCCGAGGGTGGTCTTGACAGCATTGGCGAGGGCATCCACGCCAATTTTCAGACTACGTCGTGCTTCTTCTTCAAAAATTATTTGCTTTGCCATAGGTTATGCACTCCTTAGCGGTTCGATTACAAATCGAAAAAAATTAGGAAAGAGGGTGTCGCTTACTTCTCGACAATCGCCAGAACATCGCTCTCTTTGAGAATCAGATATTCTGACCCATTGAGCTTGACATTGGTGCCGGAATATTTGGCGTATAGAACAATGTCGCCAACTTTAACATCCATCGAGACGCGATCACCATCTTCGTCGCGGGTGCCAGGGCCAACCGCCAGCACCTCAGCCTGTTGTGGTTTCTCTTTCGCACTCTCCGGCAGAATAATGCCCGACGCAGTCTTCTCTTCTTGCTCCAACGGCTTGGCAACCAGACGGTCGCCCAGTGGTTTCAGATTCATGGAAGATCCTCCTTAAATGTAACTGCAAATTGACTTAATAAACTCGCTGGGAGACGGGACTCCCGGCAATCGACCTAAAAAGCGGTTAGCACTCTATGCACCTGAGTGCTAACCAAGCGTTACTATAACCCACTTTCGAAGGCTTGGCAAGACCAAAAGCCTATGAAATTATAAGTTTTTTGTTAGAGTTTGTTGGGAGGGACACAAAATAGTGGAAAAAAAGAGCGAAATTGGGGATTTTTTTTAACGGACAAGTCACATATAGAACTTGAACCCGTGCAATGACTGTGGACTCATTTACGCCGTCGTGGACTACATGGCTAACGGCGCTCTTGCATGAGCGCGCGGATATGTTCCTGCATCTCACCTTCTTCTTGAATGTACTCAGTTAGTTGGAAAGCGGCATACAGTTCTTGGCTACGCGCAAAGTAGGCCAGCGACTGGGGCAGGGTTTGCTGTTCCAGAGCCACGTGACCTAGGTTATGCAGGGTAGCTGCCTTGTCCATCCAGGTGCCGCGTCGGTCGGAAAGGGCCAAATCTTTCTCATACCATTCCAGCGCTTCCGTATAATTTTGGCGGGCATAGGAGACCGATCCCAAATTGTTGTAACAGGTGCTAATGCCTGTGTCATCGTTGATCTGCTCAAAGACAGCCAGAGCCTGTTTATAGGCGTTCTGAGCCTCTTCAAACCGATCGATTGCTTCCAAGGCCAAACCGATGTTGTTATAGGCACTGCCGATCATGTGTGTGTTGCCCGTGCGCACGGCGATACGCAGCGCTTTGGAAAGTTCCGAGACCGATTTTTCATAGTTGTTTAGGCGGAAATAGGCGCTGCCCAGGTTAATATAGGCCGCGGTTAGCGAACGCAGATCGCCAAGTTGGGCCACCGCCTCAAAGGCCAAGCCAAAATGTTCCAGGGCCTGGCGCGGCTCGTCCAGCACGCGCAGAGAAGTGCCCAGATCGGTGTGAACGTAGGCCAATTCCATGAGCATGTCATGTTCGTCAAAGATGCGGCGCGCACGGCGCAGCCAATCCACGGCGGCTTCGACTTCGCCGGTAAAAAAGAGTTGCCGCCCAATATCGGCAAGCAGCCAGCCATAGTCGCGCAGATCGCCCAACGCCAACGAAGCGACAGCGCCCGCCGCCAGCCAGCGCAAAATCCCCGGCGGATGTCGCCAAAAGGCATAGTGGGCCAGGGCCAGGGCATAGTCGCGGGCAAGGCGCAGATCGTCGGTGATGCGCTTAAAGTGAATGGGCAAGGTGGGCAGCCCGGTCTGTTCCAGCGGTTCGCGCACCAGATCCAATGCCGGGCGATGCCACAACCGTTCGATACGTTCGGCGACCCAATCGGCGCCCAGGTGGATGTTGCCCCATTCCGGGTCGATCTCTTTCCACAGATCCAGGGGCACCTCCTCATAGCGCCGCACTAGCCGCAGATAGTAGGCGGCGTGGACACGGTTCCAGGTTTCGCCGAGCATGGCCGCGCCCTGGGCCAGATAGCGCCGCACCACGGGCTGCACCACCACACGCTGGCTGACGTAGTTGTCCTCGACCAGGGCACGATCCAACAGGCCCTGGCGGGTTTCGTTGAGTTCGTCCTCCGGGCCAAGATCATCCCAGAAAAGCTGGCGCAGGGCGTTGAACGAAGCCCCGCCCGCCGCGCTGACCAGCCGATCCAATAGGGGGCCGGCCTGCGGCCAGAATGCCGCGAAATTTTCCACGGCAAAGGCCGCCAGCGCGCTGATCTGCACAGCGCCATCGGGGTTATGCGGCAACTCCGTCAACACACCCTCAACTTCATCCCAATTGCCATAGTCGAGCAGCAGCCCCAGGCTCAGGCGCATTCCTAAGGGGCGGCCTGCCGTCTGTTGATAGAGCGGTTCGATATGACGCACAGCGGTGTCGCGCACGGCAGCCGGGGCGCGCTTGTGTATAAATTCCACCGACTCTTCCAGCAAGAGACCGTGCAGGGGCAGGTGATGATCCCCCACCAATTGCAATACCTGCGGGTGGATGTCGCGGTCAATCAGCAAAATGTGCGACTGTCCGCCGGAATCTTTCAGATGGCCGATAATCTCGACCAAAATATCCAATTCTTCGTCCAACGCCCCGGAGAGTTCGTCGAGGATCAGCAGCCGTTTGCGCCGATAGAGTTGCTCCAGAATGCCAATGCCCCAGCGCTCTTCGCTGACACGCGTCAAGGTTGTGCCCAGCAGCGTGTCCATTGTACGCACAATGTCATAGAGGCGGAAGCGGTCGCGGCCGGCTGGCCCCACCCAGATCACGCCGTCGGCAAAGTGGTGGATGTTGTTCCAGGCTGCCGCGGTTGCCAGCGTGCTCTTGCCGTTGCCCTGGCCGCCGCTGATGGCAAGCGCGGGTTGATGGCCTGTGAGCCAGGGGTGGAGTTGGTGCAGTTGGGCTTTGCGTCCGCTGAAGCCGCGCAGCCGATAGATGCCGAGATTATGGATAATTGCTGGCGCACTGGGGGGAAATCGAGTCGGTGACATAAGGTTCGGTTAGCGCAAGTTGGACAGTGAAAGGATTACCACAGGGCATTCACTGTTTGAGGCAATTTCATAGTTCAGCGCTTCGGTGAGTGCCTGCCCGCCCTCCACCGAGCCAACGCCGCGGTCGTTGGCTGCCGGCGAAAGCAAGATCAGATCCGGGCGCACACGCCGGGCCAGGGTATTTACATTGATAGACGTGACATTTTCCACAATGTCCACCCGCTCAATTACCCCCTGCTGCACAGCGTCGGGCGTGGCCGATGGATCGCTAACCACAATCTGCAAATCGGGATTCTTTTTTAATTGTCGCAACGTGGCGGTGCCAATTTTACCTGCGCCGATCACCCAAATCCGCATAGCGTGCCTCCTCAATCAATAGTGCGTTGTGTGCGTTAGATGAATCCAATTAGGCTGGCAAGATAGAAAAAGAGGAAGATGACCGCGGCACAGGGGAGGCCGATGAGCATGGCGGAGCGGATCATCTCTTTGCTGCTGACGCCGCCAGTCACGGCAATCAGGGTCAGTGCGCGCCGACCCGCTGGGCAGGGCAAAGGCCATCGCCACGGCGAAGATTGTGGGGATCACCAGCCGCACGGGATCGATGCCGCTGGCGCTGCCCAAGGTGATCAGCACCGGCGTCAAAATTGCGCCCAGCGGCACATTGTTCATAAACTGGGTGAGCACAAAGGCCAGCAAGATCAGCGCAAACAAAATCGCCACATAGGGCAACCCTTGTAACATGGGGGCCACCAGTTGGGCGAACCAGGCACTCGCCCCGGTTTTGGTCAGCGCGTCGCCCAATGTTAACCCCGCCCCAATCACAAAGAAGACGCCCCAGTTGACGCCTTTGAGATCGTTCCAGTCGATAACTTCTTCCACCGAAAGCAGAGCCACCGCGCCAATCGCCACCACCGCGCTGCTCAGGATAGTGGCGGGCAGGTGCAGAAATTTTTCGATGCTATTGCCCGCCACCCATAAGACAATGGAGATAAACAATACCCCGATGATCTCGCGTTCGGCTCCGGTTAACCCACCCAGGCGGTTCAGCTCGTTTTGGGCCGGGTTCGTGTCGATGCGCAGCGGCGGCAGTTTGAAGATGCGCGGCAAAAGAAACCAGGCCAGGGGCATTAACAAAAGCACAAGGGGCAGGCCATATTGCATCCAATCCATGAAGCCAAAGGTGCGGACCTGCGCCAACAGACCGCTGGCAATGGCATTTTCGCCGCTGCCCATGACCGTGGCAATCCCCCCAATGCTAGAGCTATAGCCAATTGCCAGAAGTAACACCGTCAACGCCTTGCGCCCATCCTCTGGCTGTGGGATCTGTTGGGCGATTGTAATCGCCACCGGGATCAGCACCGCAGCCGTAGCGGTGTTCAGCACAAACATGCTCAGCCCGCCCGTGATGCCCATGAGCATGAGAAGCAGGAGATAGAACTTGCCGCCGCTAAAGACAATGGCATAGAGCGCCAGCCGCCGGGTGAGACCATGTTTGCGCAGCGCCTCGGCCAGAAAGAGGCTGCCCAGGATCAAAAAGACCACGGGCGTGCCAAAGGGCGCAAAGGCTCCGGTCACGTCGTCGATGCCCAGGGCAATTTGCATAATGGGAACCAAGAGAGCGGCAATGGGAAGCGGGGCCGGTTCTAGAGCCAGGATCGATCCCGTGAAGGCAAAGAGCGCCAGCGCGCGGTGTCCTTCCAGGCTGAGATCGGCGGGGCGCGGCAAGAGCAGCACCACGGTGGTCAGCACAATCACATAGACAAGCCGCCGCAGGTCGAAGACTTTGCGGACCCCAGCCTGAAGCGGCTGCTGCAACACCTCCAGTGGGGTGATCCGGCGCTGAATCCGCCGTTTGGTGGCAACCGTACTGGTGGCGGCGCGGGTGCGGATGATGGCCGGATCCATGCCGGGCGGCGTCTGGGCCGACTCTGCGGATTCTTGTTGATTCAGCGGTGAACGCGCGCCGTGCTGTGTGCCAATGGTGGCACGGCGAGGCAACGAAGATTTAAGGCGAGAACGGTTGTAGGCCATAACGGCAGTTCAATCTGATTGAGTCGCTTGTGATGCGCAGATGCGCAGCCCTTCCAGCGCAGGCAGGCTTTCGGCGTAGATTTTTAGTGCTTGGCGCAGCCAGGGTTCAGCTTTGGCACATTCGCGCGGCTCTTTGTAGATGTAGGCCAATCCCAGAGAATAGAAAAATTCAATGCGTTCGTCTTGCTCGTCCAATAGGACAATTGCCCGCTCCAGCGTGGGGGCGGCCTCTTCATAGTTGCGGCGGGCATACAGCGCCATGCCCAAGTGGGCCAAAGCAGGGCCATAGGTAGGGTCCAATTCCACGGCTTTGCGGAGTTCGCGCACGGCGTGCAGCAAATCGTTGCTCAAATAGAGTCCCCAGCCCAGCGCGTCCAGCGTCACCGGGGTTTGCATAATGCTCACGGCGGCGCGATAGCTTTCCAGCGCCTTGTCCCATTCGTTGAGGGCCTGATATTGCCGCCCTTTTTCAATATAGAGATCGTAGCGGCGGGGGTCTACGGCCAGGGCACGGTCCAGTTCGACCAGCGCTTCTTCATATTTAGACTGAATTTCAAAGAGCACGGCCCGGTTGCGCATGGCGAGAATGTTTTCGGGATCAACGCGCAGCGCTTCGTCCAGATAGGCTTCGGCACGCGGCACATTGCCCACGTCTGTATAGATTTCACCCAACACGGCCAGTGTCTCGGCACTGTCCGGGGCCAGATCCAGCGCGTCTGAGCGCGAAGTTGGCAGCAGCTTCATACTCCTCGAACCAATCCAACACGCGTGCGTGCAGGGTCAGCGCGTCCACATTTTCCGGGTCTACTTCCACAGCTTTGGTGGTGAGGATGCGGGCTTGGGTGATGCGCCGATCCATCATGTAAAGCTGCGCTTGTGCCACCAGTGGATCGGCGTTGGTCGGCTCCAGTCGTTCCATCTCTTTATAGGCTGCCACCGCCGCCGGGAAATCGCCACGGGCAAGGTTCAGTTGCGCCTCGGCCAGCCAAGAAATGGCGCTGCGCGTGGGGGTGGGGGTGGGTTGCAGGGGCCGTTGATCCAGCCAAGCGGGCTGGCGGACGTAGAGATAGAGCACAAAGCTGATCAGAATCCCCATCCACCAGAGCCAGCCATAGCTGCGGCGTCGGCGCGGCGTGTAGTTGCGGTCAAGATACATGGGCTGATTATAGCACAGAAGCCGGGATTGGTTTCAGCGGTGAAACGCGAGTAGACCAACAATTTAACGCGGAGTCTCGGAGAGGTGAAAGACTGAAATAGAAGACTTTGCGTCTCTGCCCCTTTGGCTCTTTGCGTTAAAAGTAACGATACAGGTGCGACGCACTCGCCAGGAATAGATCGGTCTTGAAAAGATTGTGTGGCGAGTGCGTCGCACCCTAGACCTGTATCGTTACAAATTCTATTGAAAGACCACGCCGCCGATGGTGACGGCAGATTGGTTCTGCTCGTCGGCAGGGCAAGATTGATAGCCGGTCTCTGTGCCACTCAGGCCGTCTAGCAGTTTAAGAGCCAGATAGCCAGGCGTGCCGCCGCAGACGTTGTGGCGGTTGCGAATGCGACGAATGGCGTTGAAAAAACCCTCAGCGTCGCCCTGGCAGAGGTGGTTGATCAGCGTGCGGTCGGCGGATTGCACTTGTAACCGATCTTGCGCGGTGAGAGGTTGCCCGCCAAAGGCCGGGCCAACGTGGGAGAGATCGCCCGATGCTACAACCAGCACATTGCGCCCCTGGACATGACGCCGCACCGCCTCTAAAAAGCGAAAGACGAACGGATTATCCGCCGGACTTTGCTGGCTGCCGTACAGATGGTGCAACGAGCCGGTGAGTACGGGCAGAATCGGCACTGGATCACCGCCACGCATGTGGTGCAGCCAGACCGCCACCAGTTCCAGCGAGTGCTCGTTACTATGGCGCAGTTCCCCGGCGAAGGCGGCATCTTCGCCCAAAACGGCAGCCAGATCGTCCACCAGTGCCGTGGCTGTGGGCAGTGTGCCATAGGGCGTGGCGTAGTGCTGGCGGGTCAGCGTAAAGAGATCGTCGCCATAATGATCCGTGCCGAGGATGATCACCAGATCGGCGGCACGCGCAGCCTCGCCCAGCGCGCCCCAGGTTTGGGCATAGACCTTGCCGCCGCGTGGGTAATCAATGTGCGGGCTAAAGACGCCGACCCTGTGACCGTGGCCGTTTGTGTGTCCGTTGTAATAGCGATTGCGGGGAGAGATGCCGGTGAGATAGTCATCCAACAGGCGAGCCAGGGCGGCACGCTCGGCGGGATAGGAAAGCCCAGCCAGGCTGGGCGTGCGAAAGGGTTGGCGACGGAAGCGCTGAATTTTTTCAACCAGGGCCACGCGGGCGCGTTCGTTCTCCAACAGACAGGCTTGATCCAGCGCGGCCAGCACTTCGTTGATCTGCTCGGTTTCCAGCCCAATACCATAGCGGGAGAGCAGGGTGCTGCCGAGAGCACGCGAACTTTCCATGCTGCCGTCACACAGGGCCAGCACCGGCCCCAGGTATTGGGGAATCAAGAGTGAGCCGCTTTGTAATTCCAATGGATCGCGCAGCAGATAATAGGCGTGTCCATTTTGGCTGTGGGGCCGCACATCCACGGCACGCAACTTGGGGAAGGTCAAAGACGGTGAAAGGGTCATAAGGTTCTCTCAGAAATCAGAAATGGCATCACAACAGAAAAACGCAAAGGGGCAAAGATGCAAAGGGGCAAAGTTTTCTCCGAATCTTTGCCCCTTTGCGGTGAAATATCAGAGCGCGATCGGCACGGTGCCGCGGATCTGGGCAACGATCTGCGGCAGGCGAGACAAGACGGTGTCCACGTCGGCGTCGCTGTTGCTGTGGCCCAGGCTCAGGCGCAGCCCGCCCACGGCGTCGGCGGCGGGGATGCCCATTGCCAGCAACACGTGGCTGGGCTGTTGAGCGGCGCTGGTACAGGCGCTGCCACTGCTGGCGGCGATCCCGGCAATGTCAAGGCCGATTAAAATGCCCTCGGCTTCGACGCCGCTGATCACAAAGCTGGCATGGTTGGGCAGGCGGTGCGTGCGCGATCCGGTAAGGCGTGCGCCTTCGACTTTGCGCTTCAATGCCCGTAGATGAGCCGGTCGCGCAGGGTTTGCAGCCGCGCCATTTCGCTTTCCCGTTCGGCCTCAGCCAGTTCAAGCGCCCGGGCCATGCCCACCACACCGGGCACATTTTCCGTGCCGGCGCGGCGTCCGCCTTCGTGGCTGCCGCCAGTGAGAGAGGGCAGATAGGGCGTGCCAGCGCGCAGATAGAGAAAGCCCACGCCTTTGGGACCGTAAAACTTGTGGGCGCTGACGGTGAGGGCGTCTACTTGCAGTTCATCCACACGCAGCGGCAGCTTGCCCGCCGCCTGCACAGCATCACAGTGCAGGGGCAGACCCGCCGCCCGGCACAGCGCGCCGATTTCGGCAATGGGCTGCACCGTGCCCACCTCGTTGTTGGCAAGCATGACGCTGACCACGGCCACATCGTCGGCCAACGCCGCGGCCACATCCTCAGGCGAAAGACGACCATCGCCATCCACAGGCAGGAGGGTGAGGTCAAAGCCGAAGTGGTCGCGCAGGTCAACCGCGGTTTCCAGCACGGCTTTGTGTTCCACCGGCGTGGTGATGATGCGATTGGCGCCCGTGGCTTGGCGGCGAGCCAGAGCCAGCCCGCGCAGGGCGGCATTGTCGCTCTCCGAACCGCCGCCGGTGAAGATGATCTCGGCGGGCCTAGCCCCCATCAGCCCGGCAATCGTGCGCCGTGCCCCGTCCAGCCCGCTGTGGGCTTTGCGCCCCACGCCGTGGATGCTGGACGGGTTGCCGTAAAAGTCGGTGAAATAGGGCAGCATGGCCTCCAGCACTTCCGCGCGCAGGGGCGTGGTGGCCGAGTGATCCATGTAGATGGTGGGGCGGGCTGGGGACACAGGGTTTCTCCCGGTAATTCTGGCACGCAGCACAAGCAAACGTCGAAATTTTAGCACCGCGCTGGGAGCGGGTCAAACAGGGGCGGAATGGTTTCCGGTGATTTTGCTGCGAAAACCACTGATTGACTAAGCCCCCCCCCCCCCCCATAATACAATGGCGGTGCATGACCCATACTCGCATTGCTTCTGCCCGGCGTTCATCACTATCCACATCATCGCCACCACCCCGCCAGAGGCTGCGCTAGTATTCTTTTGGGTGTATTCCTTGCGGGTGCGGTATATACAAGAGCACTACGCCCCCATCGCCGCCCGCGAGTATTACGGCTACGACAGTTCGCTGCAAGTGCAGAACGCCAGCAGTGGCCCCACCACCGCCCGCATCACCTACTATGCCCTCGGCCAGATCACTCCCACCCTCACCGCCGTCAAGTAGCCTACTCGGCGCGCACGCTGCTACACGCAAGAAAAGAGAGCGCCACCGTAATAGTGGCACTCTCTTTGGTTCAATCTACCTGCCGCCCGCCCCCATCATGACCGCTTCTTGCGGAAATACCCTTTAGGCGTGACCGCAGACTTTGCTTTACAGGAATAACAAAAAGTTTGCGTTCGCCGCGATTCCGCCCTACAATGCTCGGACAGTTTTGTAAACCGGTACAGAAAAAAATAGTGATCGTGATACATAGTACGGAACACGCAACACACCAACAACCATCCCTTCCACGCTCGTTCTCAACAAGGCTGATCCATGTCCACCCAACCCAAAGGCCCGCGTGGCCACGATCCCTATGCCGCTTTTCGCATTCCTCACTATCGTCTCTACATTATCGGCTGGTTTGTCGCCATGGCGGGGACGCGCGTCCAGAGTGTCGCCATTGGCTGGGAGATGTACCAGCGCACAGGTGAACCGCTTTCACTGGGGCTGGTGGGGCTGGCTCAGGCGCTACCCACCATGTTGCTGGCCCTGCCCGCCGGCTATCTGGCGGATCGCTTCAATCGCCCACGGCTGGTGATGATCAGCCTGATCGCCATGACGGTGACCTCGTTGGGGCTGGCGGTGCTCTCCTATCTGGAAGGCTCGATTGCGTGGATGTACACGCTGCTCTTTTTGGACGCCGCCGCCGTGATGATCGGGCGACCGGCACGCGTGGCATTGGTTCCGCAAATTGTGCCCGCCGAGGTCTTTCCCAACGCCGTCACCTGGAACACAAGCCTGATGCAGATCTCGTCGGTGATCGGCCCGGCGATCGGTGGCCTTGTGATTGCCATCTATCTGCCCCTGGCCTATGTGATTGCTGCCATTAGCTCCATCGCCTTTGTCTTTTCGTTGAACCGGCTGAACTTTCAGCCAGAAATCAAGCGGCCCAGCAGCGGCAACGCCTTTCAAACATTGGTGGCCGGGGTGGGTTTTGTGTGGAACACGCGCATCATCCTCGCCATGATCTCGCTGGATCTCTTTGCCGTGCTGCTGGGCGGGGCGGTCTATCTCTTGCCCGTCTACGCCGAGGATATCTTGCACGTGGGCGTGACAGGCTTTGGCTGGCTGCGCGCCGCCCCAGCCGTGGGTGCATTCTGCATGGCTGTGTTCATGATCTACATGCCGCCCATGCAGCGGGCCGGGCGCAGCCTGTTGATCACCGTGGCCGGGTTTGGCGTGGCGACGATTATCTTTGGCCTTTCGCAGAACTTCTGGCTTTCGTTTGCCATGCTCTTCTTCACCGGCGCCTTTGACAACGTGAGCATGATCATCCGCCAGACCTTGCAGCAATTGCTCACGCCGGATCACATGCGCGGGCGCGTCTCGGCGGTGAGCAGCGTTTTTGTGGGCGCGTCCAACGAGTTGGGCGGCTTTGAATCGGGGTTGGTGGCCCAATACTTTGGCCCGGTGGTCTCGGTGGTCAGCGGCGGCATTGGCACGCTGATCGTCGTCGGCGTCACGGCGCTGATCTCGCCACGGCTGCGCGCCCTCGGCCCCATGCACGAAGCACGCGCCGTCGACGAGCCACAACCTCCCCACACCGCCAAAGCCGCGGCGGATTAAGAGATTTCAACGCGGAGTTGCAGAGAGCGCACGGGGATGAATCCCCATGCTACAAAGCAGCGCCCCATGAATGGGGCTTGGGCCATCCATCCCAAGTCCCATTCATGGGGCGCTGCTGCTAGCCGGGAGTCTTTAGCCCCCGGCGCTGCTTTGCGTCTCCGCGTTAAACTGGTACGATAGCACATAATGAATACGTGGTTCTTCTCTCTCCCCTTTTGTAATCACCTCAAGCGCTGGTGCGGGCTGCTGCTCGGCCTGTGGATGCTCACCGCGTGCGCGCCGTCGCCTGTGGCGAATGTGGCAGGCTATTGGATCGAGCAACGGCTGGGCGGGCCGGTGGTGGCGGATGCCAGCGCGGGTACGGCTACGCTGACGGGTACTGTCATGGGCGCGGATGGCCCGCTGGCGGGAGCATCGGTGTTGGTGGCGCTGCGCACGGGCACGCCCTTCAGCGCGCAGACCGACGCCCAGGGCCGCTATCGCATTGAGGGCATTCCGCCGGGGCAATATGTCCCCGCGGCTGTGGCCCCAGACTACGACGAGACCACGCTGGCCGGTCTGTGGCGCATCCCCCGGTTGGTGACGCTGGCCGCGGGTGAAAGGGTGGAAGCGCCGCTGCTGCACTTGCACCGCCATCACCCGGCCCCGTTGCCCGATGATGTGAAGTTGTGGGCGGGAGAAGTGTACACGGCCACGGCTCCCTTCCCCGCCGGCGCGATTGCCGTCTCGCAGGCGTTCACCTTTGAGCGGGCCGGGGTTCTGGTGGATACCGTGCGCCTCTACTATCCGCCGGGACAAAAAGAGAGCCGCCAGCCGCTGATCTTTGCTGTCTTTCCCGGCGTGGTGGCAAACTGGGAGCCGGTGAGTGTGGCCTTTGCCAGTGCGGGCTACACGCTGCTGGCGATCTCGCCCAGCGGCGCACACGGGCTGGACATTGAAGCGCACACCGCCGATGCGCGGCTCTTGTTGGCGCTGGCGCGTGCCGGGGAAGCTGGGCCTTGATCTGGCCGATGTGCCCACAGTGGCGATTGGCGGCAGCTTTAGTAGCGCCATCTTACACAGGCTGCTGCGCGATGAGGCCGACGAATTCCGCGCCTGGGTCAGCGTGGGCGGCATCAGCAACGCCTTTAGCGGCACAGCCGACTATTACCGGGGCGAGATCGAACTGCCCCCCACTTATCAATTTCTGATCCCGGCGCTGGGCGCGGCCAATGTTCACCCCCTGGAATTTCTGCGCTATTCGCCCGTCTACACGGCCGCTCAACTGCCGCCCACGTTGCTCATCCATACCGCCGCCGACCGGATTATCCCCATTTCACAAGCCTATGAACTGGAAGCCGCGCTGCGGAAAGCAGAGGTGGCGGTGGACGTATTCTATTACGAAGATGTTAGCCACTATCTCCAAATCGGCGAAGATCTCACCGCGGCGGGGCAGGCTATGTACGATATCGTGGTAAACTTTGTAGAAGCGCACACGCAATAGCCGCGCCGTTACCCTTGAGGAGTCATGATGCAAAGCACACTTTCTACCCCCACCCAAGCGCAAACAGCGCTGCGCCACGGCGCGGCCCTACAATTGCGCCCGGCCCACGGACTGTTGCAGCTAACCGACGCTGACCGCGCGGATTTCATCCACCGCATGACCACCAATAACATTGCCATTCTCAAGCCGGGGCAGGTGGCGGTGACGGTGTTGACCAGTCCCGTGGCGCGTATTTTGTATGTCTTTAGCGTGTTGCAGCGCGGGGATACACTCTGGCTGCTCCCCGCGGGCGAGGATGGGGAAGCGCTGGCGCGCCATCTGCGCGGGCAGATCTTTTTCATGGACAAAGTCAAGGTGGAAAATCGCAGTGGTCATGTCCGGCGGCTGCGGCTCATGGGGCCACAGGCGGGCGATGTGCTGACACAGGCCGATCTGCCCATTCCCGCCGCGGGACACTTTATCGAGGCCGAAAGCGTGGTGGTGATCCACGAGCCACGGCTGGATCTGCCCGGCTACGAGCTTGTGGTCCCCGGCGCGGAATCCGAAACCTTTACCGAAAGATTGGTGACGGCGGGCGCGCTGTTGTTGGACGATGACGATGCATATACAGCACGGCGCGTGGCACTGGGACGCCCCGCGGTGGGCTACGAATTAACCGAAGCCTACAATCCATTGGAGGCGGGTCTGGCGTGGACCTGTGCCGAGAACAAAGGCTGCTACACCGGCCAGGAGATCATCGCCCGCCAGGTAACCTATGGCAAGGTGACAAAAACGCTGGTGGGGCTAGAGGCAGATCACGCGTTGTCCGCTGGCGCTAGTGTACAGATCGAAGGGCGCGCCGTGGGCGAAATCACCACGGTGGATCCAGCGGGGCGGCGAGCGTTGGCAGTGCTCAAACGCCCGGCCAATGAAGCTGGCACGGCGGTCACAGTGGACGGCATCCCTGCAACTGTGGTGGAGTTGCCCTTTCATGAGTGAGTTTGCCCCAGCGGTCTGGCGTCTGCTTGTCGAGGATGAACCGCGCTCAGGCGCGGCCAATATGGCCGTAGACGAGGCGATTGCTATGGCTACGGGGCGGGGAGATGTACCGCCCACGTTGCGCTTCTATCGCTGGCAGCCGCCGGCGGTGAGCCTGGGCCGTCATCAAAAAATGGCCGATGTTAATGTGGCGCGTATCAGCGCGCTGGGCTATGATCTGGTACGGCGCACCACAGGCGGGCGCGCCATTTTGCACACCGACGAATTGACCTACGCGGTGGCGGCTCCTGCCGAAGAGCCGCGCATGGCGGGCGGGGTGATGGACGCCTATTTGCGCCTGAGCAATGCGCTGTTGACGGGACTTCAGGCGTTGGGGCTGGCTGCGGAAAAAGCCGCGGGCGATGTGCGCGCTGGCCCCGATGTCTCGGCGGCCTGTTTTGAAGTCCCCAGCGCCTACGAGATCACAGCGGCGGGGCGCAAGCTCATGGGCAGCGCCCAGAGTCGTCGCCAGGGCTATGTGCTGCAACATGGCAGTTTGCCCCTCGTCGGCGATATTACCCGGCTGATCGATGTGCTGGCCCTGCCCGACGACGAGGCCCAGCGGCTGCGTCAGCATCTGGCGGCGCGGGCCTGTACACTGGCCGAGGCGCTGAACGTGTCCGCGGATTCGCCGCTTTTGGACTTTTCACGTGTGGCCGCGGCTATGATCGACGGGTTCGCCGAAACCTTAACTTTGCAACTCGTCCCTGGCAAGCTCACCCCCGCCGAGACCCGCACCACGGCGGAGCTGATGCGTACACACTACGCCAACGAGGCGTGGACGGGGCATCGGTGAGGGGGATTGGGGACTGGCGATTGGCGATTGGACGGAGAATCTCTCTCTGCCTCCCCTCGCCCTTCACGTGCAATGCGAGCACACAACAATTTTACGACTCTACACCCTTCGGCACACACAACAATCTTAATTGTGGGAGAGGGGCCGGGGGGTGAGGGATTCTGCCTCTCCCACACCCAAACACTATGGCAATTGCACTTCTAACACTCGAACTCTACCTTCCGCTAACCCACAGCCTCAAAGACAAGCGCAGTGTGATCAAGCCGCTCTCGGCCCGTCTGCGCCGTGAGTTCAACATCTCCATCTGCGAAGCCGACGGCCAGGATATGCTGAGCCGGGCCGTGCTAGAGGTAGTCTGTGTCAGCGCCAACAGCGCCGTGGCCCATCGTCAGCTTCAATTGGTGGCAAACAAGGTGGAGAACTGGCGACTGGATGCCGAGTTGGTCGACTATCACATTGAGATGCTTGGGTAAAAGATGGCATAAAAAAGGCTCAGGGTAGATGCCCTGAGCCTTTTTGTTTTGTGGGTTTGAAAACGTGAATCATGTTCCCCGTTTGGCTGTCTCAGTCACAACAGGGCGGACGGGTGCCGCGTTGCTCAAGGCAATCAAACTCTCTTCCGGGTGTGCTTTGGCCGACCAACCCACATGGCGGTAGATCAGAATCGCGCTGCTGACCACAACACTGAGGATGGCGATCCATTGGGCGGTTGCCATCGATCCCATCACCCAGGCATCGGGGCGGAACATCTCCACCCAAAAGCGGCCCAGCGGATAGGCAATCAGATAGAGCAGTGCGCCGTCGCCCTGGCGCAATTTGTGCCCATAGCGGCGGATGATCACATAGAGCAGGGCGAACATGGCTACATTCCACAGGGCTTCGTAGAAAAAGGTGGGGTGAAAGCCATTCGCGGCATACCACTGTACGGTTTCGGGCGAGAGGTTGCCCGTGCCACACAGCCCGATGCTCGCCGGCAGGGTAGGCGGACGTTGGCAGGGATAGGCTGGGTTAATGTGAAAAGCCCACGCCACATCGGTGGCGGGGCCGTACAACTCTTGGTTGACAAAGTTACCCATGCGCCCAACCGCCTGTGCAATTAAGACATTGGGGCCAATGTAGTCGAGGTAATTGAGGACGTTGAGTTTGTTGATCCAACTGTAGACCACAATTGCCAGGATACCGCCTACCAGCCCGCCGTAGATGCCCAGGCCGTGGAAACCGCCATTCCAAAAGTTGATAATATCAATGGGATTTTCACGATAATAGGACCAGCCCGCAGCATCGGCGGGGGAGCTAAACACGTGGTAGAGCCGCGCCCCGATGATACCGGCGATGAGCGTCCACGCCAGCAGATTCCAGACGTGATCGGGATTTTCGCCGGACCGCTCGGCCTGGCGCGCCGAAAACCACGCCGCAATCACCGCCCCGCCCACAATAAAAAGGCCGTACCATTGCAGGGCAAATGGGCCTAAATCAAAAATAACAGGATTCATACAGCGAGTTCTCCCTTGCTATGCAAAATTAGATCTTCTGTCAGGTTATGAGAGCCAAAGGGCAGGGTGAGGGGATGACAAGATGCGTATGGAAACCTTCACCTTGTCACTTCGCCCTCTTGTCCAGTGAAAATTGCGAAAGCAGTATCGTTAGTACGGTGCGCCATCTTCCAGCCAGACTTCCAACGTGCGGCCAATCCGTTGCAGGCTATCGGCCCCTACTTTGTCCAGCGTGTCCGAGACGGTATGCCAATAAGGATAGTCAAAATCGATCAGATCTACAGCGGGGATGCCCGCTTGCAAAAAGGGAATATGATCATCGGTGATGCTATATTTGGGTTCGTTGATGATCCACTGCCCATAGCCCAGATCCGCAGCCACGCCCCAGATCGCATCGGTTAAACTTTCCGTGCTGTTGCGTTCTCGATAGACCTGCTGATCGGCGTCTCCGATCATATCTACGATTACGGCAAACTGAGGCTCGGCACACTTGGGCAATGCATCCAAGCGCGAGACAAAATAGGCACTGCCCAGGCTGAACGACTCCCAGCCGGGGATGCGCCCGTTGTCCTCGGCATCGAAAAAGACAAGGCAGATCTCTTTGCCCGTGACGGGGACGTTGAGCGTGCGCGCCAGTTCCAGCAAGACCGCCACACCAGAAGCACCATCATTGGCCCCCAATACAGGTTCAATGTGGCGGGCGGGGTCGGGATCTTCATCGGCATAGATGCGCGTATCATAATGCGCGCCCAACACCACGCTGGGACCCTGCCCGCGCACGGCGATAATATTACGCGCCGCCACAGCCGGCGTGCCCACGTCATAGGGCTGAATATAAACTTCCCAGCCCAACTCGCCCAATTCCGCAATCAGCCAGTCGCCCATTTCGATATTTTCCGGCGTGCCGGTGATGCGCGTGCCGAATTCAACCTGGGTTGCCACGTGGGCCAGGGCTTGCTCGCCAGAGAACGTTAGCTCATCCTGTGCGGGTTCCACCAGCCCATAGCCCAGATAGCCAAAGAAAGCCACCGCCGCGGTGAGCACACCGATCAGCACAATTTCAATTGTGTAAGCCTGAATTGCGCGCATGATGACTTTGCTTTCCTACTCTTCGTTTTGCTTGCGTGGGCGCAAGAAGATGCGGATGGGTGTGCCAATGTAGGCATGGTGTTCGCGCAGTTGATTTTCCAAATAGCGCTGATATGAAAAGTGGGCCAGTTCGTCATCGTTGACAAAGAGCACAAAGGTGGGTGGAGCCACGCCAGCCTGGGTGGCATAATAGATGCGCAGCCGTCGCCCGTTGTGCGATGGCGGCGGCGTGTGATCATAGGCGTCTTGAATCACCCGGTTTAGCTCGCTGGTGGGAATGCGATGCTGGCGTTCGGCGGCAACGGTGAGTGCCGTGGGCAACACAGTGTGGATACGCTGTTTGGTCAGCGCGCTGATGAAGATCACCGGTACATAGTCCAGAAACTTCAATTCCTGGCGCACCTTGCGCGTGAATTCCACCATCGTGTTCGTATCTTTTTCCACTGAATCCCACTTGTTGACGATGACCACGACTCCCTTTTGCTTTTCCAGCACATAGCCCGCCACGTGGGCATCCTGGGCAGTGACGCCATCCGCGGCGTCGATGAGCAGCAACGCCACATCGGCGCGGTCAATGCCTTGCATACTGCGCAGTACGCTGTACTTTTCAATGCCTGGCTCCACCTTGCCACGCCGCCGAATGCCCGCTGTGTCAAGCAGGGTGATCTTTTGCCCTTCATAGACAATTTCAGTGTCGATGGTGTCGCGCGTGGTGCCGGCGATCTCGCTGACAATGGCGCGCTCGTGGCCGAGCAGGGCATTGAGCAGGCTACTCTTCCCCACATTGGGGCGGCCCACAATGGCGATGCCGATGGTATCTTCTTTTTCTTCGTCAACCGGATAGGCTGGCAATGCCGCCACCAGATCATCCAACAGATCGCCTACGCCCATGCCATGATAGGCGCTAATCGGGATAGGTTGGCCCAAGCCCAGCGCCCAAAACTCGGCGGCGTTGAGCTGCCGCTCCTGGCTTTCGGTCTTATTCACCGCCAAAAAAAGCGGCTTGGTCGTCAGCCGCAGCACCTCGGACACATCCTGATCGGCCGCAGTCAAGCCTTCTTTGCCGTCCACCACAAAGACAATAGCGTCGGCCTCTTCAATCGCGACTTGTGCCTGATTTTGAATCTCGTTGACAAAGCGCGCTGAATCGCGCGCCAGCGGCTCGGCATAAGGATCTTGGGCGCGCTGCTCGGCGGTGGCGAGCGCTTCTAGCCCGCCAGTGTCAATCACAATAAAGCCGACTCCGTTCCAATCGCTTTCGCCATAGAGCCGATCGCGCGTGGTGCCGGGCAGATCTTCCACAATCGCGGTACGGGTTCCCGTCAATTTATTAAATAAGGTGGACTTGCCCACATTCGGGCGGCCCACCAGAGCGACCACAGGTTTACGTTGTTTCATACATCACTTCATTCAGGTACGTGATCTTTGCAGATCGGGAAAATAGGGAGAGTTCACCCAGTGATTGCTTTGGATTGGCCTTTCGTCTTTCGTCAACAGTCGACGCGGCAACGCATCACGGTGAACCATTCTCTATTTTACGTTGAAAAGAAGAGATCTGCCTAAAAGTGGGTCAGCCAGACGCCCCTGGCGTAGGCGTGGTTTCAGGCGTGAGGATCGCCCCTGGCGTGAGGATTGCCCCTGGCGTGGCGTTGCTGGCAGGCACCTCGGCTTCGGCTGTCGCCGACGGAGTAGCTGTGATCAGCGACTCAATCGAGACCTCCACCGCCTGGGGGATCACCCCTTCCACGGTGATGCCTTCAGGCGCAACCACCCGCGGGATCACCTGATGGCGTCCGGGCAATAGCCCCGTCAGATCAAGCGTGACACGCACATCTTCGCTACGCAAGGCATCCAGCCGCGGCATGGGGCCGCTGACAATCACATCCACTTGATTAAGCGCAACCGAGGCACGCAAGTTGTTGTCCAAGCCTTGGATAATCGGCTGGCGGGTGACGGGGAGGCTGCTTTCAATCGCCGAGATACCAATCACAGCGGTGACGCTGGATTCGCCCAAGGTCGAGACATTCTCCGGCAAAATCAGGGGCAGGCGCTCTCGCACCTCGGCGGTGGCGTTCTCAATGTTCAAGCGCGGCGTCTCTACATAGCCGCCCACTTCGCTCAGGGCTTCGGTGCTGCCGCGCAGGATCACCGTGCCGGGTTCCGAGCTAATGCTGGTGAGCCGATAACCAGGCGCCGGCTGCCCTTCCACGGGGACCACCACGGCCACCTCCTTGCGCCCTGGCCTCTGCACAATCGGCACCACAATACTCACGCTCTGGGGGTCGATGCTCACCCGATCCACATTCAAATTTTGGCCGTTGCGCGGTGAAAGCGACTGTGTGCGCTCCACTTGGCTTTTGGCATTGCGCAAAAAGACCTCGGCCACGGCGCTGCTCACCTGTTCCACCTGGGTGCGCGGACCGGTGACTATGGCCGTTTCTGGCTCGACAATGGCTGTCTGCGACTCATAGCTAAAGGCAGGACTATCCATAATCTCGATCTGCACTGGCACGGTTTTCGTGATAATCGGCTCGACCTGTACACGCAACTGGCGCGGCTGCACGTCGATGACGTCAATGTCCGGGTTGACAGCGTCCACTTGGATGGGAACTTCGTGTGTGCCGGTGATGAAGTTGGAAAGGTCGATATAGACGTCGAAATCGTCGGGAGTGACGGTTTCCCAGGAGCGCAGCGGAGCGCGCAGGGTCAGAAAGACGGTCTTTTTGGTGAGATCTTGCAGGGTTTGCATGCCATCAGTCATCCCCCGCACCTGGATGGGAATGGGCTGATCAAATTCCTGGCGCAGCAGTGGATTTTCCTGGTCAATGGCAAAAATCCAGACGATCAGGGCCAATAGAATGGACATGATCAGCGTACTCATATTTTCTTTCATGTCGTTACGACGGGGCGCTCGGTTCAACCTCAACTTCTTCCCCTTCGTTTTCATGATTCGATGTTCTGGGATCGAAAAATTCGGTGAGGATGCGGCGCAGCCGGTTATTGTCCAGCCGCCGCACAATCCGCCCATTGCGAGCAACCGAAATCGCGCCGGTCTCTTCGGAGACAGCCAGCGACAGCGCATCTGATTGCTCTGTGATGCCGATGGCAGCGCGGTGGCGCGTGCCCAATTGCGGATCCAATAGCTCACGATGGGTGAGGGGCAACACACAAGCAGCAGCCGTCACTTTGCCGTCACGCACAATCACGGCCCCATCATGCAACGCCGTTTTGGGAAAGAAAATTGTGGTCAACAATTCTGCCGTGATCTCACCATTAATCGGCACGCCCCGGTCGATGTATTCGCCCAACCCCGTGCTGCCCTCCATCACAATCAGCGCGCCATAGCGGTTATCGGCCAATTGCTCACAGGCTTTGACGATCTCGTTGATGAACTGCTGGGTCATGGCCCCTTCCACACGACGATTCAAAAAAGGCATCCCCCGCCCCACCCGTTCCAGGGCACGCCGCAACTCCGGCTGAAAGATCACCGGAATCGCCACCAGCACGGCCAACGAGCTACTACGCAGCAACCAACGAAAGGCGGTTAGCTCCTCGGTGCGTGCGATGACCGCCACCACCAGCCCAATCACAAGGATGCCGCGCAGAAGTTGAACGGCCTGTGTGCCTCGAAAGAGCCGGAGCAAAATATAGAAGAAAAGGGCGACGAGGCTCAGATCGATGATACTTTGCCAGTTGGTCAATCGATTGAGCACAGCAAACACATTATCAAGCATAAGAAACAGTGACCAGTCTACACTGACCGGAAAATCGGATTATTCAAGCGGCACATTGCCCAGCAAGTGGGCCAGAATGGCCTTTTGGGCATGAAGACGGTTATGCGCTTGGGGGAAGAGCAAACTACCTTCGCCATCGGCAACATCGTCAGTAATCTCTTCGCCCCGGTGAGCGGGCAAACAGTGCATCACCATAACGTCGGGATTGCCTGTGCGTTCCAATAGCGTGCGGTTGAGTTGATAGGGCGGAAAGATCGCCAGCCGTTTTGTGCGCTCGTCTTCCTGGCCCATGCTCGTCCACACGTCGGTATAGAGAATATCGGCCCCTTGCACGCCGTCCAGATCATCGGTGACCACGACCTCGCCCTCGCCGGTGGAGAGGATCTCGTGTTCGGGCGTGTAGCCTTTGGGCGAGACCATTCGCACGTTCATCCCCACTTTGCCAGCGGCCATGATCAGGCTAGTCGCCACATTGTTGGCCCCGTCACCCACGTAGACCAGCGTGCGATCTTCCAGATCGCCCAGGTGTTCCCAGGCCGTGAAGATATCGGTGAGGGCTTGGCAAGGGTGGCTAAAATCGCTTAAGCCGTTGATCACCGGCACGCTGCCCCATTCGGCCATTTCCAAGATGTGTGTGTGATCAAAGACGCGCGCCATAATGCCATCTACATAGCCACTGAGTACGCGCGCCACGTCGGGTGCGCTTTCGCGGCTGCCCAGGCCCACCTCTTGCGGGCTGAGATAAAAGCCATAGCCGCCCAAGTGTTGCATTCCCATCTCGAAGCTGACACGGGTACGCAAAGAGGGTTTCATGAAGATCATCGCCAGCGATTTCCCCGCCAGGATAGGTTCGTTGCGTCCAGCCTGAGTCCGTTCGTCTTTCAGCCGTTTTGCCAGCCGCAACAGCCCCCAAAATTGATCGTTGGACAGCCCTTGCAGATCAGTAAAATGTTGCAGTGCAGGAATAGAAGACACAGTCAGTTCCTCGGTCTCTTTTGAAAAGGTGGAGGATCGTTGGGCTACACGCCCGCCACGATCCGGTTGGTCAACGAGCCTAAGCCTTCGATCTCCACAGTTACCATATCCCCCGGTTGCATGGGGCTAACGCCATCCGGCGTCCCCGTCATCACCAGATCACCCGGTTCCAGGGTCATAAACTGCGAAACAAAGGCCAGGATTTCTCCAATAGAGTGAACCATTTTGGCGGTATTGCTCTCCTGCCTCACCTCGCCGTTGACCAGACAGCGAATGGTCTTGTTAGTAGGGTCGAAGTTTGTGTCCAACCAGGGGCCAACCGGGCCAAAGGTGTCGAAGTTCTTGCCGCGTGTCCATTGTACATCCTTCTTTTGCAGATCGCGTGCCGTGACATCGTTGGCACAGGTGTAGCCCAAGATAATGTTGTGGGCATCCTGGGGGTTCAGGTAGCGGGCACGTTTACCAATCACCAACGCCAGTTCGCCTTCATGGTCCAGGCGTGAGCTAATCGACGGATAGAGGACATCTTCGCCGGGGCCAACCAACGTGGTGGTCGCCTTAAGAAAGATGGCTGGCTCTTCGGGAACTTCGTTACCTAGCTCGCGAGCGTGTTCGGCATAGTTGCGGCCCACACAGATGATCTTGCGCGGATCACACGGGGGGAGCAATTTTACTTCATCCAAAAGAATGGGTGCGCCTTCAATTTCTGGGGCAAAATCCCTCGCAAGGCGCGGGCTTTCATAGGGTGCGCGCTTTAAGGGATAGACAAATTTTTCCACCAAGAGTCCCCAAATGGGCTTAGAGCGAACATCGGCTGTGTTCGTTACAAAACGCACAATGTACATGGATCGTTCCACCTTCTTGTAGCTTTCAACAGGGCGAGATCTCGGCCCAAACGGATAAAAGTAAATAAACGCGCGGAGCGCAAAAAGGGACGGGCAGAGTGTCGTTATGAAAAACGTACATCATTGATAATGAGTCGGAACTCACATTCTAAAAATTGCACGGCTTGCCTGACCATTGTCATGCGGCTTAAAAAGATTTCAAAATATTCAATGACCTGGGCAAAGTTCGTGTCGATCTCTAGCTCTAGCGCAATAATTTTTTCCTCAGCCTGCACGCGCACAAAACTGCGCGTTGAGGCATAATTAACTCGATCATGGATGTCAAAGGTCGCCATATCGGGGTTTTGAACACGGCTGCGGTGGACATCGGCCTTGTCAGCGATAATCACCGCGGCTGCCACAGGATTGGTGGCCGTGCCGCGCTCTTCCTCATGGTTACCAATGGCATTCATGACAATGGCAATCTCTTGGGCAGACATCCCCAGTCGCTTGAGAATCGGCCATGCCATCAGACTGCCGCTCTGGGCGTGGTTCTCCCGATGGATCAAGTTGCCAATGTCGTGAATATAGCCGGCAATATGCGCCAGTTGCCCCAACCGTACATCATGATCAAGCCGGTCCAATACATTAGCGGCAATATGCCCCACCAACCCGGCATGGCGTTGCCCATGTTCTGTGTAGCCCAGCGCGCGCAGCGATTCGTTGGCATGGCGTACAAAAGCAATCACTTCCGTGTCGCTGCGCACTTGATCCACCGTCACCACGGCAGGCTGTTCGGCTATTTTTTCAGTTTTCATAGGTAACCAGGGTCCAGTTTGGAAGAGATAGATAACGAGTTGAGAAGTGACGCCGAATCAAACCAACAGCCGCTGCCCTACAGCAAAAGCGCTGATCAAAAACGCCAAGAGCCACCAAAGTTCCACAGACCACAAGGCATGGCGGCGATAGAGGGTCAGCCAAGTGGGCAGCCAGAGCACGCTCAGAATCGCCAGCCAGAGCGGCGTCTGGGCCAGGATCAACAAAAGGATGATCCCCAGTTGGGCCAAGACCACCATAGCCAAGCCTGGCCTGTCCACCCGGTTGACCAGCAACCGGTTGCCGCCCCAGACGTGAAGCGTCCACAATACCCCTAAGATCCAGTAGTCGTTGAATCCCACTAGACCCAGTGGGTCTAATTGAAAATAGATAGCCCACCAGGGCAATGCCACCGAGATTAGACTGTGCAAAAAGAGCACAGGGACCAGAGAGATCTGGCGATGGAGCCAACTGCCCAGAGAGATGACGACGACGATGGCAGTCAAGGGCAACAAGCTTGGGCCTAAAATTGCCGAAACGATTCCAGCCAAGCCAATCCCCGGCAGCGCCACCCGCAAGATCACCGCCAAAATGCCCGGTTTATCTACGCCAAAAAGACGGGCAGCGGGGGAATCGGCTTGTAAATAGGGCAACCAGACACGGCGCTGGTGGCGATGTTGCTCCAAATTGGGCAGACTGTTGGGCAAGGTCATTGCGCCCCAGATGCTGCCCCAGAAGAGATCAATTAGCAAAAAAAGCAACACTAGCCGGATTGGCTCGATTTGAGTGGGATCTAGAAAGAAACCGGCGGCCAGCAGTGCGCCTGCCATAGTCCAACCGCCTGCCAGCCGCCACGGGCTGCGCTCCAGCCAGATGCGGCCATCCAAAACAGCACTGCTGGCGATGACGCTCGCCGCCGAGTTGCCATCTTCCGTCAGCCGTTGTTTGATTTGGGCACTGCTTTCTGTCCCAGCAGAGAACCGAACCCATTGCAAAATACGTTCTTTGTTCAGCAAATTGATCTGTGTCAACCACGGTTATACGAAGCAGCGCCACAAAGGAACAGTTTCTGCTCTTTGAAAAATGTCCGTGTAGTCTGCTGCGGAGTATATAAATGAGAAACCCACGCAGAGGGCTTTCTGCATGGGGAAGAGCCTTGGTCAATTATAACAGACTCATGGTCTGACGGAAAGAATAGTTTAAAGGGGGCATTTGGGACAAAGCGGCTAAACAATCACATGCAAGCGGCGCGGTTCCAGGGTTACCGAGAGCGCGTGGGCCTGGCTGCTGAGCACTTCGCCATCGGTATGCAATGGCGTGGAAGGCGCACATTGAAGGACGAGCGAACGGCAGCGCACAAGCCGAATGGCCGGGTGGTTGCGGTGTGCGCCTATCATTACCTGTGGCAAGAGCATCAAAACCTTGGGCACGCTGAGCGACTGGACAATGCCCACATCCAACAGGCCATCGTCCAGTTCGGCGTCGGGGGTGATGTAGAACCCGCCTCCGGTGCGGCGGCTGTTGCCAATGCTGACCATGAGCGAGGGTTGGTCTACACGCTGTGGGTGGCCCTGCGCGTCGATCCATTCAATCTGGGTGTGCGGATATTGAAAGGCGCGCAACGATTTGAAAACCGCGAGCAGATAGACGGCAAAACCGCGCAGCCAAGTGATCTTGCGGCTCTCCAGAGTCACCTGTGCTTCCAGCCCCAGACCCACGTTGTTGTCAAAATAGCGGGAGATGCTCCCCTGTGCCGTTTCAATCTGGGCGTGGCCCAGATCAACTTGGCGCGTGTTGCCACGGCGAATGGCCTGGGCGGCAGTGATGAGCTTGCGCGGCGCGCCCACCATGTCGGAGAAATCGTTGCCAGTGCCCACAGGCAAGATTGCCAGTGTTGCCACAGGCGCGCCTGTGGGTGTGGCCTGGGCCATGCCATTGATCACTTCGTTGATGGTTCCGTCACCGCCCGCTGCCGCCACAATGGGATAGCCACGGGCTTGGGCGTTGGCAGCCATGATTATGGCCTCGCCGGGGCGCGTGGTCAGTTCCAGATCAAACTCCACGCCTGCCTCGGCCATGGCGGCGCGAATGGCCTCAATCGAACGGCTTCCACTGCCCCGCCCTGATGTTGGGTTGAGAATGACCAAAACTTTTTCCATCTACGCTCCTGCTTTCCGTCGCAAAATCAGCGCCCCGCGTCCGGCAACGGTGACATCAACCAAGCGTCCATCTTGGACCCCGTAATCGCCCTGTCCCCAAATTGTCTCAAATCGGCTGGTCGTCCCATAGGAAGCGGGGATGCCCAGGCTGAAAGTGCTGGCCTTTTCGCCCACATTAAAGAGGACGAGGATCTGCTCATCACCCGTGGCGCGTCCAAAGACATAATGTTCTTCATCGGCATAGATGGTCTCGTATGTGCCGGTACGCAGCGCCGGATATTGGTGGCGCAGTGCAATCGCCTTTTGATAGAACACGCGCAGATCGGTGTTCCATTGGGCGGTCTCGTCCCAGGGAAAGGCCGCGCGCGAGTAGGGATCATTGGCCCCGGTCATGCCGATTTCGCTGCCATAGTAGATGCAAGGTGCGCCGGGCATGGTCATCTGGAAGAGCACGCAGAGGCGCAGTGCGCTCTCGTCCTCGCCCAGAATCCACAGAGCGCGGGCGGTGTCGTGGCTATCCAGCAGGTTAAGTTGGGCCAGATTGATCTCCCAGTCATAGAGGGCTAACATGGCCTCCATCGTACGGGCGAACTGACGACCTGTCAGCGGTTGCAGTTGAAAGCCGCCGGGTTTGTAGTCGGTGTTCACGGTTTTGGCCCCAAAGAAAGTGAGCGCAGCCCGGCTGAAAATATAGTTCATCACCGAATCGAACATGTCGCCTTGAAGCCAGGATTCAGCCGCACGCCAGATCTCGCCGGTAATATAGGCTTGCGGGTTGACTGATTTCACCTCTTTGCGGAAATTGCGCCAAAACTCTGGGTCGGGGATCTCGTCGGGCACATCCAGCCGCCAGCCGTCTGCGCCAAAGTCGATCCAATAGCGGGCGACATCGAACAAATAGCGGCGCACGCCGGGGTTGTCGGTATTGAACTTGGGCAGCGCGGGAATATCCCACCAAGCCGCGTAGTTGTGGGGACTCTCTTCGCTATGATCATAGGGGCGCAAGGGCCAGTCGTGGATGATAAACCAGTCGAGATAGGGCGAGTTGCCGCCTGTCTCTAAAATATGGTGGAAGGCCCAAAAACCGCGGCTGGCATGGTTAAACACGCCATCGATCACAACACGCATCCCGCAGCGGTGACACGCATCCAGCAGTTCCCGAAACGCGCCATCTCCCCCCAAAAGCGGATCGACGGTCATGTAATCAAAGGTGTGATAGCGATGATTGGAGGCTGACGAGAAGATCGGGTTTAAGTAAAGGGCGGTAATCCCCAAATCGCCCAGATAGTCGAGGCGATCCACCACACCGAGCAGATCCCCGCCCTGGAAACCGCCCTCTTCCGGGGGACTGCCCCACGGCTTAAAGGTCAGCCCTGGGCTGTGTTGCGTGCGCGGGCTGCGCGTGAATCGGTCGGGGAAAATCTGATAAAAAACGGCATCTTTCACCCGATCTGGGGTCTGAATGGACATGAAGCTTGCTCCGATGTGTACACGAATGGTGGGTCAGTTGGCTAGCCATTCTGTCACAGTCACCTAGAGATGTCAACGACTCGCTAATCGGGATCGAGCGTTCTATTTCTCAAACAGAATTGCGACCAAGCCCCGTCAACGGTAGAATAGCAAGATAAATGGGGTGATGCTGTTTTTCAGCGTTAGCCCAGCCATCATCAGCTTACCCATGAGGAGAAACGAGCGTGCATATGACTCTGTTTGCGCTTTCAATACGCTTTGCCAAAGTCGTCAGAATTGGCATTGTCCCCTTGTTACTGTGGATGGTGGCTGGCTGCGTGCCAATCGCCATTCCCCCAACCATGGTGACGCCCAGCGTGCCAGTGCGTGCGGTTCCCACCTATACACCCACAGCGCTCGCTGAGCAGTCTACCTCTGGGGAAACGACGCCTGGGGCAGAAAGCACTGAAGACGCGACTGCGATCACCGAAACAACTGCGGTTACAGAAACAACTATGGTTACCGAAACAACTGCGATCACAGAAACAACTGTGGTTGCGGTGGAAGTGCCGGCCACGGCGCAACCGGCAGGATTGGTTCCCCCCGTGACCGTGGGATTGGATGCCAGCCTGTCCGAACACTACAGTAGTGAACTCTTTCCGCTGCTCATGCGCTTCGAGAGCCTGGAAACCAGCGCCGGGTTGCGCCCGGTACAGGTAATGGATCGGGGCGGCAATGCCGATGTTACGTTAACGTTGGTTCCGCTTGCACAGGCGGGCGGGCAGCCAATTCTCGAACGGTTCTATGCGCCGGTGGTGCCCTTTGCCACGGTCAACGATGCCATCGCCCTGAGCGAACTGGCAGCACGCTGGCGCGGAGACGTTGGCCCAGCGCTGGTCGTTCCCACGGAGCATCGGGCCGAAGTGCGGGCGATCTTAGGGGCCGAGGCTGGACCGACTGTGCTTTTTGTCAGTCTGGCAGAACTGTTGCCCACAGTAGAGGCAAATCCTGGCAGCGTGGGCATCGTGCCCTTTGACGCACTGCACCCGCGCTACAAAGTGTTGGCCGTGGATGGCGTCAACGTGTTGGACAATCGCCTGGATGTGGCGGCCTATCCGCTGGCGGTGGCGTTGGTGGCCCAAGGAAATGAAGCAACAGCCTTGGTTAATGCCTTGGCTCCGTCGATAAGCGATCCCACGAACCGCCACGCCGACAGGCTCACAGCGCTAATGATGACCGGCGTCACCGCCATGTCGCGGGTGACGGCGTTGCGGATGGATCAAAAAGGCTATACCTATCCGGCCATGATCATTTCGGACACGCTACGCGCCGCCGATATCACCCACATTAGCAACGAGGTGCCCTTTTTGGATGACTGTGTGACGAACCCCGGCGAAAATGTGCTGATCCTGTGCAGCAAACTCGAATATTGGGCCACACTCGAAGCGGTGGGCACGGACATTGTGGGGCTGAGCGGCAATCACGTCAACGATTTTGGCCGCGACGGAGCCGACGCGCTCGATTGGGTGGTATCGCGAGAATAACATCCCCATCTATGGTAGCGGCATGAATATTGACGAAGCCTGCGCGCCATTGCGCTGGGAGCACAACGGCAACACCTTTGCCTTTATCGCCGTGCTGGCTTTTGATCCTGCCTTTGCTTGGGCCACGGACGAGCTGCCGGGAACCTGCTACTATTACGATCAGAAGCAGCGTATCCTCGACAGCATCGCCGAACTGCGCCCCCAGGTGGATGTGCTGGCGGTGGAGTTGCAATATTTGGAGACCTACAACGCCTTTCCCACGCCGCAACAGGTGACGGAATTTCGCGAACTGCGAGATCTGGGCGTGGATATTGTGACGGGCGTGCAAAGCCATGTGCCCCAGGCCATGGAACCCTATGCGCCCAGCGCCGAGCGTGCGCCCAGTGTAATTGTCTATGGATTGGGCAACTTGTTCTTTGACCAGATGTGGAGTTGGGAGACGCGCACTGAGTTGATGGCGCGCCACACGATCTACGAAGGGCGGCTGATCAGCACCGAAGTTCTCACCGCCGTGTTAGAGGATTTTGCCCAACCGCGCTGGGCTACGCCCGTCGAACGCGCCGATATTTTGAACCGTATCTTCAATGGCGCGCCTGCTCGGCCTGCGGGTGAGTAGTGACTTGTGATTAGCGATTAGGAGATCGGGAGATGAAGGGATTCCAGAATCCCCCCATTCCTGAGTGATTCTAAGAAGTTTTTGTACGCAGATTGCGCCGATGCTACAGATTTACGCTGTGAAATCTGTGTACAAAAACTCTTTGGTTCTGCTTAAATTCAAAGGAAACCCGATAAGCCATGCGATCCTCAAAAAAATCTTCAGAACAGAATCCGGTAGTCTATTCCACAGACCCGGACCCCGAACCAGCGGTATCCACCCCCACGCTGCCCAAGAACCCGGCTGCGCCTTTCGCCATTCAAGGTCAACAGCCTGTGCGCGTGCGCCTGGAACGCAAAGGGCGCGGCGGCAAAACTGTCTCTGTGCTTGACGGCGTGCTGAGTCCGGCGATTGGCAAAGAGGCGCTGCTCAAGCACCTCAAAAACAAGCTGGGCACAGGCGGCGCGATGAAAGGGGATACATTGGAGATTCAAGGGGATCAGCGCGATAACGTGGTGGCGTTGCTCATCGAGTTGGGGTATACCGCAAAGAAGGCAGGCGGTTAAGATTCATAAACGCGGATGGAGAGGAACACAGATTGCGTTTATCCGTGTTCCTCTCCATCCGCGTTTACAAAATCCATGTTTACAAAAAGCAGACGCCCCTCTTCATGCACCTTATCCAACTTGAGGCAACTTCGCCAAACTGCGCTGAATCGCCTCGGCGGGGTATTCGTAATCCTCTAGCTTGCCGCTGGTGTACGCTTCATAAGCGGCGAGATCAAAGTGTCCGTGACCGCATAAATTAAAGACGATGGTTTTGGCTGCGCCGCTCTCTTTGCAGCGCAGCGCCTCTTGCATGGCCCCCCAAATGGCATGGCTGGGTTCCGGCGCGGGCAGGATGCCCTCGGCGCGCGTAAAGCTAATGGCCGCCTCAAAGATGGCGCGCTGTTGCACATTCACGGCCTCGATTAAATCGGCATCTTTCAGCGCGCTCACCTGTGCGCTCATGCCGTGATAGCGCAGCCCGCCAGCGTGGATGGGCGCGGGGACAAAGTCGTGGCCGAGCGTGTGCATTTTGAGCAATGGCGTCATTTGCGCCGTATCGCCAAAATCATAGCTATAAACGCCCCGTGTCAGGCTGGGCGCGGCGGAGGGTTCCACAGCCAAGATGCGCGTCTTGCGTCCATTGGCGATCTGTTCGTGGAAGAAGGGGAAGGCGAAGCCGCCAAAGTTACTGCCGCCGCCCGTGCAGCCCACAATCACATCAGGCCAATCCGCCCCGGCCACTTCCAATTGTTTGATCACCTCTTGGCCGATCACAGTTTGGTGAAGCAGCACATGGTTCAACACGCTGCCCAGCGCATATTTGGTATCGTCGCGGCTGGCAGCATCTTCCACAGCTTCGGAGATGGCAATGCCCAGGCTGCCCGTGCTGTCGGGATCTTGGGCCAAAATCGAGCGTCCGGCGTTGGTATCGGGGCTGGGGCTGGGCACAACCTTTGCTCCCCAGGTCTCCATCAAGACCTTGCGATAGGGTTTTTGCTCATAGCTCACGCGCACCATGTAGACCTTGCATTCTAGCCCAAAGATCTGACAGGCAAAGCTAAGCGCGCTGCCCCACTGTCCCGCGCCGGTCTCGGTGGAGAGCCGTTTGACGCCCTCTTGTTTGTTGTAATAGGCCTGTGGCACGGCGGTATTGGTCTTATGGCTGCCCGATGGGCTGCCGCCTTCATATTTGTAATAGATGCGCGCCGGGGTATCCAGCGCTTTCTCCCATTCAAAGGCGCGGATTAACGGCGTGGGTCGCCACAGCCGATAGATCGACTGCACCTCGTCGGGAATCTCAATATAGCGTTCGCTGCTCACCTCTTGTTTGATCAACTCCATGGGAAAGAGCGGAGCCAGATCTGCCGGGCCGATGGGCTGGCCGGTGCCGGGGTGCAGCGGCGGCGGCAGTTGAATCCCCGCCGCAGGCAGATCGGCGTTAATGTTGTACCAATGGGTGGGCATATCGGTTTCGGACAGGACGATCTTCTTGAGCGCCATACTATTCTCTCCCTGGTATGTTATGGGGGGTGGGGAAGCGTAGGGAACTATTCTATCACCGGGGCAATTGCACCACAAACAAAAATCCCCGCTCCATATAGAGCGGGGATCTCGTATTTCTCTGCGAAGCTTAGGCCAGGTGCGGCTTTAGCTTGTTCTTCAACTGTTCCTTAGGCTGGAAGCCAACCATCGTCGCCACGGGTTCACCACCCTTGAAGAGCATCAGCGTGGGGATGCTCATGACGCCAAAGGCCATGGCTGTGCTCTGGTTCTCGTCTACGTCCAGCTTGCCGATCACCAGTTTGTCGCCCAGTTCAGCCGAAAGCTCCTCCAGCACCGGAGCAATCATCTTGCAAGGGCCACACCACGCCGCCCAAAAGTCAACCAGGACAGGTGTAGCAGAGTTGACAACCTTTTCTTCAAAAGTCGCATCGGTTACTTTTACAGTATTACCCATTCTATCCTCCATAAACGATCTATTGGTTATAAACTTATTTGTTCACACAGAGCGTAGCATGGTTTCTTCCAGACACACCCTTGATATGAATACAGTGTAGCGGAGTACTATCAACATGGATGTAAATTCAACTACAAAAAACATAGTACCCCCTCTTCCCGCGATTGTCAATAAGGGTCGAAACATTCCGAAAATGGATCAGAATCGCACGCGCTAGACGCTCATCACCCGGTCCATCCCGGAATGCTGACCCTTGTCCCCGCTCTGAGATGTACGCTGAGCGAGCTTGGCTTAGCGCTCCACCCCGGCAAAGAGATCACTTTCCACACGCCGCTCGGTGAAAGCCGGATAGGCGCGCATGAATGTCTCGTTGCCCATCACTTGTTGACGAATAAAACCCGGGAAGATACGCAAAAAGGCCGGTCCCCCTCCATATTGGCTGGCGTGGGCACGGCTGGCGCGCTCTTTGTGCGCCATATACGGCGCAATGTCAATGCGCGAATGCAGCGGCGTGTGCCACCCGGCGATCTCCTCCAGATTGATGTCACGGTTGCGCCCTATCTCGCGTGGGTTTTTGCCCAAAATGTTCATAATCCACACGGCCCAGCGCAGAATGGTCTTGTCGAAGGTGGTGTAATAAAGTTTTTGCGGCGCATAGGGAGCCGCTGCGCCGTTCCCATTGTCGCCTGTATAGCCGCCATCACCCGCCAAATAAAAGGCCGCCGTCACCGCTTCGCACAGGCGAATGTGATCGGGGTGGCCGTAGTTGCCAAAGGGATCATGGGTGAGAATCACCTGCGGGCGCAGACGGCGTATGTAGCCCACCAACTCGGCGGTGAGTTGGTCCACTGGCTGGCTGACCAGCGAGCGCGGGTGCTCGTTGTCCGCGGAGCCACGCATGCCGCTGTCGCGATAGGGTAAGTTGGTAATCGTGGTCAGGTTGAGAGCCAGGGCAGCCGCCGCCAGCTCTTCTTGGCGCTCCTGAGCCAGCGACCGATCTTGCTTGCGCTGGTGGCTTGTCTCCACCGAGCCAGCATCGCCATCGGTGGCAATGATCACATGCACAGCGGCGCCCTCGGCAGCATACTTTGCCAGTGTGCCGCCGGGGCCAAAACTTTCATCATCGGGGTGGGCAAAAACGCCCAAAAGGGTACGGTTTATCGCCATGCGGATCTCCTGAGGGATCGATAGTGGGTGATTGATGACCATACAGGCCACGCTCCAGTTGAGCAAAGTTTACCATGTTGACTGAAAGTGCCAAAAAGCGCCTCTCTGCCCGAAGAATTTCTCTCGTGAAATTATCTTGTTTGGAAATTCCCAACGGCATTGAGTATACTCTCTAACAGGGAAGCAGATCTTGCATCTGCCGAGCCTACTCTCCCGTACACGCTGCCTGGCTTTTTCTCCACGCAAGGATGGTTCATGAAACCGGCTCCTTTTCGCTACTTTGCACCGCACACAATCGACGAAGCCCTGGCTTTGCTGGCCGAACACGGCTGGGATGCCAAGCCGTTGGCGGGGGGGCAAAGTTTGGTGCCGACGATGAATTTTCGGCTGGCCCAACCGGCTGTGCTGGTCGATCTTAATGAGATTGATGAACTGACCTACATTCGCCCAGCAGCGAGCGGGTTTAGCGTGGGAGCCATGACCCGGCAACGGGCGCTGGAACGCAGCGACGTGGTGCGCCAGCGTGCGCCGCTGATCACGGAGACGATGCCGCACATTGCCCACCCGCAGATCCGCAACCGCGGCACCGTGGGCGGCAGTCTGGCCCACGCCGATCCCGCCGCCGAGTTGCCTACGCTGGCCGTGGCATTAGAGGCGCGGTTTCGCATCCGCAGCGCCAATGGCGAGCGCTGGACTGATGCGGCAGATTTCTATGTGGGTCTCTTTGCCACAGATCTGCAACCCGCAGAGTTATTGGTGGAAACCGCCTTTCCCAGCATGTCGCCGGGCACAGGCTACGCCTTTGACGAGATCGCCCGCCAGCACGGCAATTACGCCATGGCTGGGGCGGCGGCGCTGATCACGCTGGACGAGGCGGGGCGCTGTCGACGCGTGAAGTTGGTCTATTTGAGCGTGGGCGAAGGGCCAACAGTTGCCCACGGCGCGCAATCTGCGCTGATTGGCGAAATTCCCAGCGCCGAGTCCATTCGCGCAGCCGCAGCCATTGCCGCTGAAAACGATATTGACCCGGTAGGCGACATTCACGCCAGCGCAAACTATCGCCGTCACCTGGCGCGGGTAGTGGGGGAACGGGTGTTGGCGCGAGCGGCGGAGAGAGCGAAGGAGGGTATTGGGGATTAGAGGCTGGGGAGAGTCCCCAGTCTCTAATCCCCAATACCTGATGCCCAATATCAGGAGAAACCACTTTGGATCACATGATCAGCCTCACCGTTAACAGCACTGACTATACGCGCGCTGTGGAAGCCCGGCTGTTGCTCAGCGATTTTTTACGCCACGATCTGGATCTCACCGGCACACACGTGGGCTGTGAACATGGTGTCTGCGGGGCGTGTACAGTCTTAATGGACGGCGAAGCAGTGCGCTCGTGTCTGATCTTTGCCGTGCAGGCCAATGGTCGGCAACTCACCACTGTGGAGGGGTTAGCGCTTGGTCCCACACCTGCGGAAATGCATCCGTTGCAAACAGGCTTTTGGGAAGCCCACGGGCTGCAATGTGGCTATTGCACGCCGGGCATTTTGATGACGCTGATCCCGTTTTTGCAGGAAAACCCTGATCCCAGTGAGGTGGAGATCCGCGAGGCGATCTCCGGCAATATCTGCCGCTGCACGGGCTATCAAAAAATTGTCGAGGCCGTGCAAATGGGGGCGAAGTTGATGCGAGCATCCGCGTAGTGCATAAGTTGTGTTCTTTCGTATCCGCACTTACAAAATCTTTTTGGTTCTAGCTTTGCCCAGTTAGGGGGAGATAATGATGGAAGATTCTCTGGTTGTCGAAGGCTTGCTTTTTTCTGGATTGGCGATTGGGGTGATTGTAGCGCTGGCATGGTGGCTCTATGCCTCGTCTATGAAGGCCGCCCCGGGCTGTGGCTCAACCCGCCTCGTCGCAATTGGGGTTGACGCTGGCTCTGCTCATTGGCCTGGGATCGCTATTGATCTCGGTGGGTGGCTATTGGGATGCCAGTGAACATGTGGTCACCGGCATTATCCCCGGTGGCGAAGATTTTCTGTGGCCGCCCCATCTGATGCTCTATGCCGGGTTTCTAATCTCGTTTGTGGTTGCGGTCAGCGGGCTGGCGGCGCTGGCCTTGCCCAACATCCGCGCTGGCGCACGTGATCCGCGGCAGTGGGTGCGGCGCAATCCCTATGTGGGGGCCGTGGTGTTGGCGGCCGGTTATGGCCTCTTTTCCATTCCCGGCGATGCCATCTGGCATGAGCTTTTCGGTATTGACCTGACGGCCTGGAGTCCGCCGCACATCTTTTTGATTATTGCTTCGAGTTCAACGCCGCTCTTTGCCGCTGGACTACTTCTCCAGTCTCGTGCCAAAGAGGCAAGAACCACAGATTGGAAAAACCTGCTGGTTCTTTTCTTTCTGGCGTTGGTGCTGAGTGAAGTTTATCTCATCGCCGTCTTGGAATGGGAAATTGGGCGTGTCGGCAGCTATGTAGCACAACGCCCGATCTGGCTCTACCCCACGCTCATCGGGGTAATTGCATTTTTTGTGCTGATTTTGGCCCGGCGGCTGGTCAACCAACCGTGGACGGCCACAGTGACAGCATTGCTCTTCTTCGCGTGGCGGATCGGCGTCAGTGCATTTGCCGATGTCGTCAGCGGCGGGCCGCCCCGGTTGACGTTGGTCTTTCTGCTGGGTGCGGTGCTGTTGGATCTGACAGCGCAGCGCGTTTCAAAAAGTGGGCTGCGCCGTGCCCTGGCTGAAGCCGCTGCATTCACCGTGGGCTATGTCGTCGTGGCGCTGCCCACGATTCAACTGTTGCTGCTGCCCGATCTGCGCCGCTTCACTTTTGCTGACCATACAATCACGATACTTGTCACCGTTGCCGTGTGTGTGATCCTGCACGGGATTGCCGAGGGCACGGGCAGTTGGCTGCAAAAATACAAAAACAATGGTTCACCCGAACCAGCAAACTTGGTATCAACAGCACACCCTTTGCCCATAGGTGATTGATTTCGGCCATCTCGGCCTAACTTTGGACTGCCATGACCACACGCTACTTCGGCCAACCGATCAAACGCAACGAAGATCCGCGACTGCTCACCGGGCGGGCGCTCTTCACCGATGATGTGCATCTGCCGGGGATGCTGCATGTGGCTTTCCTGCGCAGCGATCTGGCCCATGCCCGCATTCTCGGCATCGACACCGCCACGGCGCGCGCCATGCCCGGCGTCATCGCCGTCTACACCGCCGACGATCTGGGCGACTATTGGAAGCCAGGGCCGCTGCTGGTGCCGCCGCCGCCAGTGAAGGATATTGTCTTCAATGCCCGCACCCAAGTTCCGCTGGCAAAAGGCAAAGTGCGCCACGTTGGCGAAGCTGTGGCAATGGTAGTGGCCGAGAGCCGTTACATTGCCGAGGATGCCGCCGATCAGATTTTCGTCGAGTATGAACAACTGTCTGCCGTGGTGGATCTGGAGACCGCACTGGCCGACAATGCCCCGCTAGTTCATGATGATCTGGGGCACGAATCTCACCGCGCATGTGGTGCAGACCAAAGGCGATTGGGATAGCGCTGTTGCCGCCGCCGATGTGGTGATTCAGCGCCGCTTTGCCTATGACCGCGGCACGGCGGCGGCCATGGAGAACCGCGGCATTGTGGCCCACTGGGACGACAAAAGCGACCAGCTGACCATTTGGGATACCACACAAGCGCCCATCGCCATCCGCAACGGGCTGGCCGCGATGTTGGGTCTGTCCGAGCACCAAGTGCGTGTCATTGCGCCTTTCATCGGCGGCGGCTTTGGTCCCAAGATTATGATGTTTTATCCCGAAGAGGTGCTGCTGCCCTGGATGTCGATGCAGTTGGGTCGCCCGATTAAGTGGATCGAAGATCGCCAGGAAAATTTCTTCTCCACCACCCAAGAGCGCGGCCAAATCCACGAGGCCGAGATCGCCCTCAGCCGTGACGGCAAAATTCTGGGCGTGCGCGATGTTTTTCTCCACGACGCCGGCGCGTATGCGCCCTATGGCCTGACCGTGCCGCTGAACAGCCAGTGTACGCTGCTGGGGCCGTACAACGTGCCTCACTATTATTCTGAATTCACGGCGATTTTCACCAACAAGCCGATTGTCACGCCCTATCGTGGCGCGGGCCGCCAACACGGCGTCTTTGTGATGGAGCGCTTGTTCGATATTGCCGCCAAGCAACTGGGCCTTGATCGCACGGAAATTCGGCGCAAAAACTTTATTCCGCCCGAACAGTTTCCCTTTAACAACGAGATCATCTATCAAGATTTTGCGCCGCTGATCTACGACAGCGGCAACTACGAGCCAGCCCTTAGCCGTGCGCTGGAGATCATTGACTACGAGCGTTTCATCCGCGAAGAGCAGCCCCGGCTGCGCGCCGAGGGCAAACGCACCGGCATCGGCGTGGTCTACTACATCGAAGGCACAGGCATTGGCCCCTACGAAGGCGCACGGGTCACCGTGGAAGCGGGCGGCAAGGTCAGCGTAGTGACGGGCGTGGGGACACAGGGCCAGGGACATTTTACATCTTTGCCCAGGTGGTGGCCGAGCAGATCGGCGTGGACATTCACAACATCAACGTGGTCACTGGTGACACCGATCTCTTTTATTGGGGAGCGGGAACCTTCGCCAGCCGCGGCGCAGTGGTGGCGGGAAATGCCATTCACGCTGCGGCGCTCAAGGTGCGCCAGAAAATCCTGAAGATGGCGGGCGAACGGCTGGAAGTGGCCGAGGAAGATCTGGAACTGGTCGACGGCACGGTGCAAGTGAAGGGCGTGCCGGACAGTGCGATTCCGTTGGGAGAGTTAGCGAGAGCTGCCAATCCCCTGCGCGGGGCGGTGAAACCGGGGACAGAGCCAGGGCTGGAAGCCACCGAGTATTTCGGCCCTGAACGCGGAGCCACAGCATCGGGCGTCCATGCCATGATCATCGAGGTTGATCCCGACACAATGATGATCGAAATCAAAAAATATGTGGTGGTCCACGATTGCGGGCGGGTGATCAACCCGTTGATTTTGGACGGACAGATCCAGGGCGGCGTGGCCCAGGGCATTGGCAACGCTTTTTACGAACAGCTTCATTTTGCCGAGAACGGCTCGCTGCTCAACGCCTCGCTCATGGATTACCTGCTGCCACTGGCGACAGACGTACCCAACATCGAGAGCGACCATGTGGAGACGCCCTCACCGCTCAACCCCATGGGCGTCAAAGGCGCGGGCGAGGCAGGTGCAATCCCTGTGGGCGCGCTCTATGCCCAGGCGCTGGATGACGCTTTCCGCGACATCGGGCTGGAAATCCGCGAGATCCCGCTCAGCCCGAACCGGCTCTTTGAGTTGGTGGAGGCGGCAAGAAAGGAGAACAACCAATGAGCACAACCACAAAGCTCGATCTGCTAACAAACGCTTACGGAGATGAAAAAAAAGTTGAGCATATGCTTGATTTGCTATTGCAACTTAAGCTTGAAGAAGAGCGGCTTCGCCTTGCGGAGTATGAAAAAGATCTGCATACGTTTGAAATTCAGTATGGAATGGATTCAGCGACTATGGATGAAAAGTTTGAGTCTGGTGAGTTGGGCGATGCTATGGATTTTTTCGAATGGTCGGGATTATTTGCCGTCTACAAGAGCTTACGTCGTAAAATTCAGCGGCTTGAACAGTCGCTATGAACGAGTATGTTCAACGGATACGCACAGTGATTGTGCAAAGCACCGTTGTCGATCAATTCACAGTATTACGTGAGACTATCGAAGAGAATGTTGCAGTCTATCGCTACCGAATCACTATTACAGGCGGTAGCCTGCTAGAAGCTTCCCAACGTATCGAGCGCGATCAAGGCCAGCCTACTGTGACCAAATACAGCTTTCACTGGCAGGACGCAGACGGCAAACTCATCGCCCGTTGGGACGACGCAGCGCACCATCCGCACCTGCCTACATTTCCATACCACATCCATGATGGCTCAGAGGAAACTGTTTGGCCCCATGAATCCGTCACTCTTACTGACATCCTACGCCTAATCGAAGAACGGCTGCGCCACCCATGAAAATGCAAACTGCGTTTATCAAGCAACTACAAATCAAAGCTGAGGCCGATGACCGCATTTGCGCTGCGTGGCTGGCGGGGAGTTTTGGCCGCGGGATTGCCGACCGTTATTCTGACGTTGACGCGCATTTGTTGATCGCTGACACGGAAATCGAGCGTTTTCGGCAAAATGTGCGGGCGTGGCTGGAGGAGATCCGTCCGCTGGTGCTTTTCAATTTGATGTTCGACGGGCAGATGGTCAACGCAATGACGGTGGATGGGCTGCGCGTTGATCTGTGGATGCAGGGCGGCGACAAAGCCACTGTTACCGAAGGTGCAGTGCGGGTGCTCCACGCAGCAGACGGCGCGCTGACTTGGCAACCTGCGCCCGATGCCATGCTCACCCAGGCTGAGGCGGAACGCCAACTGGCCCGATTGATCCCAGAGTTCTGGCGCTGCCTTTCTATGCTGCCTGTGGTGATCGGGCGCAGCGAGTTGATTACGTGCGCGGCGGGGGCGTTTCTAGAAGTGCAATTGTTGACCGACGTGCTGGCAATGGCGAGCGGTCTGCGCCTGGATCGGGGCGTAAAGGCGCGCAATGATTACATGCCTGATCATCTGCGGCGGGCGCTGGAAGAGGCGATTTCCCTGCCCAGCTTAAATGAGGAAGCACTGATCCGCTTCCATCTGCGGCTGGCGGCGTTGATGCAGCGACACGGCCCGGCCATTTGTGCACAGTGGCATGTGGACTATCCGCAGGCATTAGAAGAGGCGGTCCTGGGCTATGTGGCCGCAGAAGTGGAGCATCACAACTTTTCTGCCACGCTGGATGAACTTCACCGACATCCTGATGCCTGATATACGGAGACGCAATCTCTCATGGCTCGCCTGACTCTTAACACCCCCACCCTAAGCTTACGCAAAACCCTGCTCTTCGGCGGCACGGCGCTGGCCGTGCTACTGCTTTGGGAGGCCAGCAAGGCGCTCTTCGAGATCCCCCACTACAAGTTGCCCCACCTGAGCATGATCGCCGAAGCCTTTGTGACACCCACGCCGCAGGGTCCCACTTGGCAGGTGTTGCTGCGCGATATGCTGTGGACTGGCTATGAAGCGCTGGCGGGCTTTTTAATGGGCGGGCTATTGGGAGTGCTGCTAGCAACGGCTTTTGTCCATTCGCGGCTTGTCGAACGCGGCTTGCTGCCCTATGTCATCGCTTCGCAGACCGTGCCGATTATTGCCTTGGCCCCCATGATCGTGGTGGGCGTGGGGCGCATGGGCGCGCCGACCTGGCTTTCCATCGCCGTGATCTCGGCCTATCTCACTTTCTTCCCAGTGACGGTAAACGTGTTGCGCGGTCTCACCGCCGTGGATCGGGACGCGCTCGCTTTGATGCACTCTTATGCGGCGTCGAAAGCGCAGATCTTCTTCAAACTGCGCCTGCCCGCTTCGCTGCCCTATCTTTTTACGGCGCTCAAGATCTCCGCCACGGCCAGTGTGATTGGGGCCATCATCGGCGAACTGCCCAGTGGATCGCCGCGCGGTCTGGGCGTGCAGATCGTCTACGGTTCACAGTACAATACATTTCGTCCCGGCTTTTTGTGGGCCACCATTTTGACCGCTGCCCTCCTGGGCATCATCGCTTATAGTGGCGTGGTGCTGATGGAGCGCTGGGCGGTAAGATGGCAGAGATGACGGCGGACGATAGTCGTGATTGGTTCGTCCATCGTCTTCCGTCTACACTTTACGAGACAGCAACTTATGAAAAATCATGTAACGCCCATCATCCACCTTCAAACCGTCTCCAAAACCTTCGGCAGCGGACCCAACCAGACAATCGCCCTGCAAGGGGTAAATCTCTCCATCCAGCAGGGTGAATTTATTGCCGTGGTGGGGCCGTCGGGCTGTGGCAAGTCTACACTGATGCGCATCATCGGCGATCTGGAAGGGCCGTCGAGCGGCGAGGTGCGCGTGAATGGAAAATCGCCGCATCAAGCTCGGCTGGATCGGGATTACGGCATTGTCTTTCAAGCGCCCACGCTCTACGAATGGCGCACGGTGCGCAAAAATGTGGAGCTTCCGCTGGAGGTGATGCGCTATCCCAAAGCCGAATGGAAACAACGGGCGAGCGAGATGCTGGCGCTGGTGGGGCTGAAGGATTTCCACGACCACTATCCCTGGCAGCTTTCGGGCGGGATGCAGCAACGGGTCTCGATTGCACGGGCGCTGGCCTTTGATCCCACGATTTTGCTCATGGACGAACCCTTCGGCGCTCTGGACGAGTTCACGCGCGAGCGCATGAACCTGGAATTGCTCGACATCTGGCAAAAGACGGGCAAGACGGTGATCTTCGTCACCCACAGCATCAGCGAGGCGGTTTTCCTCGCCAGTCGCGTCGTGGTGATGACGCCTCGGCCTGGTCGGATTGCCAGTGTGGTGGACGTGGATCTGCCCTATCCGCGCAATTTCGAGAACGCGAGAATCGGCGCGCTTTTTCGAGCTGACCACCGAAGTGCGCGAGACGCTTAAAGAAGAATTTATGCGAGAGGCATAGTCCGTTGACCACCGACACATCGAACCTTTCTGCCATTGACGCCAAAATCGCCGATCCTTCGCCAACACAGGTATGGACAGGGCGCGCCCGTAGCACAGCCCAAACCTACCTACCCGCCATTCTGCTCTTTATTATCGTCAGCGTGGCGTGGGAAGCGGTCGTGCGCCTCTTCAAAATCGACGTCTTTTTGTTGCCCTCGCCGCTCTCCATCTTGCAGACCTTTGGCAACAAATATGCCGTGCTCTTCGAGTATGGGCTGAATACTTTTGGCGAAGCTGTGGGCGGCTTTGCCATCGGCTGCGGATTGGGCATACTATTTGCCATTATCGCTACACGCTGGACTCTTCTTGCGGAGCTATTGCTGCCAATTGCCGTCGCCAGCAATTCGATTCCGATTATTGCCTTTGCTCCTGTGGCTATCGTCTGGTTTGGCATCGGCCCCGGCTCAAAAATCGCGATTGTGGCGGTGATGTGCTTCTTCCCCACCATGATCAGCACCTTTCGTGGGCTGCGCAGCGCCTCGCCCGCCAGCGTGGAGTTGATGCGATCTTACGCTGCGCCAGAAACCGACATCTTTTTCAAACTGCGCTTGCCTTCGGCCTTGCCTTTCATGTTCAACGCATTCAAAGTTTGCGCCACCCTCAGTATGATCGGCGCGATTGTGGCCGAATTCTTCGGTGGCTCCACCAAACTGCTGGGCGTCTACATTAAGACCGAGGCTAGCATTCTGCGCACCACCAACGCTTGGGCGGCGATTATTGTGGCCTGTCTGCTCGGCTTGGCCTTCTACATGATCATCTCGCTGGTGGAGCGGCTGCTCATGCCGTGGCACGTTTCCTATCGGGAAAGTCGAAATTAGGACAACCCGTTACTTTTCCTCAATCCATACTTTTTAAAGGAGAAACACAATGCAGCGTATACCCCGGTTGTTGTTTGTGAATTTAATGTTGCTCTTCGCGTTGGCGCTGGCGGCCTGTGCGCCCGCAGCCCCCAGTCCGGCGGCCCCGGTGGATACTGGCGCAGCCGACACGGAAAGTGAATCCGCCGATACCAGCGCCTGTGCATCGCTCACGCCGGTCGTGTTGCAACTGAAATGGGTGGCCCAGGCCCAGTTTGCGGGCTACTACGCCGCCGAGGATCAGGGCTTTTATGAGGATGAGTGCATCGACATCACCATTCAGGCCGGTGGCCCCGACATTGTGCCGGAGCAAGTAGTGGCATCGGGACAGGCAGACTTTGGCATCAACTTTGTGCCCAGTCTGCTCTCGGCCCGCGAACAGGGCACGAACCTGATCAACGTGGCGCAGATCTTCGAGCGCAGCGCCATGCGCGAAATCTCGTGGGCTGATTCGGGCATCACCAGCCCGGCGGATCTGGCGGGCAAAAAAGTGGCGGTCTGGTTTGGCGGCAACGAGTTTGAACTGTTGGCCGCGCTGCAAAAAGCCGGGCTTGATCCCGAAAGCGATCTGGAATTGATTCAACAGCCTTTTGACATGAACCTGCTGCTGCAACGGGAAGTCGATGCCGCCGCCGCCATGACCTATAACGAACTGGCGCAGGTGCTGGAAGTGGTCAACCCCGACACAGGCGAGCTTTATCAGCTTGAAGAGCTAAATGTCATCGATTTTAACGTCGAGGGAAGCGCCATGCTGGAAGATGGCATCTTTACCACCGAGGCGTGGCTGGCCGAAGAAGGTCACGCCGATCTGGCCGAGCGCTTCTTGCGAGCGTCGTTTAAGGGGTGGATCTTCTGCCGAGACAACGCTGAAAGCTGTGTCGATTCCGTGCTTCAGCGTGGGCCGGCCCTGCCGCGCGGTCACCAAACCTGGATGATGAACGAGATCAACAAGCTGATCTGGCCGTCCAGCACCGGGATCGGCGTAATGTCGGCGGATCTCTTCCAACAGACCGCGGACATTGCCCAAGAGTTCGGCGTGATCCAAAACCCCGCCAGCCCTGACGCTTACACGACTGAGTATGCTGAGGCCGCGCTGGAAGGCATTGAAATGGATACCACCGGCGAAGGCTGGACAGCTTTGGAAGTTGAACTGACCGAGGGCGGACAGTAGGTTGAGCCGCAGATGTCCAGAGAATTCACCGCAAAGATCGCACAGATCACAGAGAGGCAAATAGGAATCTGCATAAATCCGCTCAATCTGCGGATAATAGCTTAGCCACTGTTGCACCGAGAGCCGAGGATCGCCTCGGCTCTCTCGTTTGCGCCGAATGGTGTACAATGGGCGAAATGTGCCGAAGTGCGCGGAGGTAATCATGGATCGAACGGAAGAAGCACGGACAGCGTATGCGCCCCCCCCAGAAGCAGCAGAGTGGCCGCTGCAAGGCGAATGGACCTATAACGACTATACTCGCTTGCCCAACGACGGCTGGAAGTATGAGGTCATGAAGGGGGTACTCTATATGACGCCTGCACCGACGACGAAACATCAGCGGAGTGTGCTCCGAATTTTGTTGCCCATGACTAGCTTTGTTAAAGACAAAAAACTGGGTGAAATTTTCGTTTCGCCCATTGATGTAATTCTGCCCAATCAAGTGGGAACCCCCGTCCAACCTGATATTCTTTTCATTGCCAGTGGAAACCTGGAGATTGTCACAGACAAGAATATAGTTGGTGTTCCGGATCTAGTGGTGGAAGTGATTTCAGCCTCTAATTGGGCAGATGACAGACGAGTCAAGTTCAACCTGTATGCAGAAGCAGGGGTGCGCGAGTATTGGATTGTCGATCCACGCCAGGAGACAATCGAAGTTTTTACGCTTGGGCCGAATCAACGCTATGAACTGCTCGACCGCTACGCCGCTGGCGACACGATCCATTCCCAGGTGCTGGCGGACTTTTTGCTGGCCGTCAGCGAGATATTCCCCGCATGATTCTCGTCACTGGAGCCGGGGGAAAGACGGGGCAGGCTATCATCGCAGCACTACAGCAGCGGCCAGAACCAGTTCGCGCCTGGGTGCGGCGAGCGGATCAGATCCAAACGGTGGAGGCGTTGGGCGCAGCCGAAGCTATTGTCGGTGATGTGCAAAGCCCACTGCTCTGGGCGCAAGCCACCAAAGACATGGCAGCCATCTATCACATCTGCCCCAACATGTACCCCCATGAAACCACGGTGGGCGCGATGGCATTGCAAGCGGCCCGCCACGCCGGGATCAGCCGCTTTGTCTACCACTCCGTCCTGCACCCGCAGACTCAGGCCATGCCTCACCACTGGAACAAGCTTCGTGTCGAAGAGTGGCTCTTTGAGAGCGGGCTCAATTTCACCATTTTGCAACCAGCGGCCTATATGCAAAATGTACTGGCTGGCTGGCAACGCATTGTGGAGACCGGCATCTACGCCGTGCCCTATCCGGCAGAGACACGCCTGAGCATGGTAGATCTAAATGACGTAGCCGAAGTGGCGGCGACGGTTCTCACCCAGCCAGGGCATGAAGGCGCGATTTATGAGTTGGCTGGCCCCGCCGCGTTGACCCAAACCGAGGTTGTGGCCTTTCTTGCACAGGCACTCAGCCGTTCGGTGCAGTTTCAAGAAACACCTTTGGCCGAGTGGGAAGAATCTGCCCGGCGCGCCGGGCTATCTGACTACGCCGTCGAGACGTTGCTCGCTATGTTTCGTTACTACGCGCAGCATGGCTTTTGGGGTAATAGCCATGTACTACGCTGGTTATTGGGCCGCGAAGCCACCACCTTTGCTGAATTTCTCCAGCGGCAACTGAGCCAACCCACCACTTGATTGGATGATGAGAAGATGTCGAAGCGCCTGCTGATCATCACCACCAATTTTGCGCGCTGGGAAGGCGATCCCCATTCGCCCTGGCTGCTGGAACTGCTTGGTCTTTTGCGCCAACAGGGATTTCACATCGAAATTCTGGCCCCTGCTTATGCTGGACAGGGTAGCCATACCATCCACAGCATGACCGTTCACCGCTTTCGCTATGCCCCCGCCCGCTGGGAAAGCCTGACCCACGAAGAGGGCGCGCCCGCCAAGATCCGCCGAAACCCGCTCTATTTGCTGCTCTTGCCGCTCTATTTGCTTGCCGGCATGATCGCAGCGTGGCGGCTGGCCCGCCGCACACGTTTTGATATCGTTCACGTCCATTGGCCCGTGCCCCAGGGCATCCTCGGCATCGTCGCCCGCCAATCCATTCACCATTCACCATTCCGCCCTCGCCTCGTCGCCACTTTCTACGGAGCGGATCTGGTGCTGGCGCAACGCTTCAAATTTCTGCGCGCCTTTGTGCGTTGGTTTGTGAAACAGTGTGATGACGTGGCGGCGATCTCCTCGTATACGCGCAAAGAACTGACCAGCATCGCCAATGTCGCGCCGCGCACCATCCCCTATGGCATTGCCCTGCCGCCCGCGGATACCCAGTGGCCCACGCTTCCCGGCAAAATTCTTTACGTGGGGCGGCTGATTCCGCGCAAAGGGGTGCGCTTTCTCATCGAGGCCATGGTCAATCTCGTTGATTTAGAATCGGCACAGCTTGTGATTGTGGGCGGCGGGGCGGAACGCGCCGAGTTGGAAGCAGTGGCGGCAGAACTGGGGGTCATAGAGCGCGTACACTTTGCCGGGCGCGTCTCCGACGAAGAACTGGAGGCGCACTATCGCACGTGCGAGATCTTTGTGCTGCCCTCGATTGTCGATGAAACCGGGGATACGGAAATGTTGGGCATGGTGCTGCTGGAGGCCATGCGCTACCGCAAAGCCGTGATCGCCTCCAACGTGGGCGGCATCCCCGACATTGTCCAGCATGAGCAAAACGGGCTATTGGTTCCCGAAAAAGATCCCGTGGCGCTGGCTGCGGCGTTGCGCCGTCTGCTCATGGACCGGGAACTGTCCAGCACGTTGGGCGAAAATGGCTATACTTATGCACGTCTGCACTTTGGCTGGGAGGCAGTGCTGGCCGAGACGCTGGCAATGTACGGGGAAGTGACGGCAGACGACAAGTACCACGCACCACCCACTACGGATCACCCGAAAGCTTCAAAAAGGTAAGATCACCATGCACTTCATCTTTTCCACCGGCTCGCTCTACACCTATGGCACGGATCGCTGTTTTGAGTTTGCACAGCAGGCAGGCTTCGACGGCATCGAGTTGATGATCGATCACCGCTGGGACACACGCCAGACAGGCTACGTCCAGAGTCTGATCGACCGCTTCGGGCTGCCCGTGCGGGCGGTGCATAGCCCCTTCCCCGGTCATATCCACGGCTGGGCGGCGGATCTGCCCGATGCCATTGAGAAGTCGGTGCATATGGCGGAAACCCTGGGCGCGACGGTAGTGATTCTGCACCTGCCCGACCGGGTGAGCTTTACGCCAGTGCAGTTCGGTCGAAAACAGATCTTTGTCCCCCTGCCCTGGCCGCGCCGTCACGAGCTTTACATCCGTTGGGTGCAGGAGGGCATGCCCCGCTTGCAGGCTTCCGCAGAGGTGCTGCTGGCGATTGAAAATCTGCCCGCCAAACGCTTTTTCGGGCGCAAGCTGAACCCCGCCGTGTGGAACGCGCACAGCCGTGCCACGATCAGCGACATCACTCGCTTTCCGCACATCACGCTGGACACCACGCATCTGGGCACGTGGGGGCTGGATCCCGCCGAGGTTTTCGTGCGCTGGGGCGAACGGGTGAAACACATTCACCTCAGCAACTTCAACGGGCGCGAACACCGTCGCCCTGAAGACGGACATCTGCGGCTGGATCGCTTTCTGGCGCGAGTGGCGGCGGCTGGCTATGCGCATTCCGTTTCGCTGGAACTGCACCCCGACGCCCTCGATGCCGGGCAGGACGACGACCATGTGGTGGCGTTGATGGCCGATAGCCTGGCCAATGTCGAGCCTGGGCGGCGCAGTCCTGATATGAGAAGCCGTATTTTGCGTGTGGCGCAACCCGTGTTGATGCTGCTGGCGCTGCTCTTTATTGGGATCTTGGTACAGTCGCAGTGGCAGGAGTTGCGCGCCCACGACTGGCAATTCCACGCGGGCTGGTTGCTGTTCTCGGGTGGCCTGATGATCGGCAGTTGGTTTGTGGAGGTTGCCATATGGCGCATGGCATTGGCCTGTGTGGGCGGCTCGCTGGGCTATGCCAGCGCCGTGCGCATCTGGTTTGCCAGCATCCTTGTGCGCTATATTCCCGGCAACGTCTGGCAGCCGCTGGGGATGACGGTACTGGCACGCCAAGTCGGTGTGCGCCCCGAAGCCACGGTGATGAGCATTGCGCTCTATCAGGCCGTGAATCTGCTCTCCGTTGTACCGCTGGTGAGTGTCTACTTGCTCTGGTGGGGCGAAGATTCACCACTCTTGGCGCTGCTGGGGAATCTCTCCACCGGGCTGGCGTGGCTGGCGGCTGGCGCTGTGGCGCTCTTGATTTTGCGCCCCGGCTGGCTGATCGGCCTGCTCAACTGGGCATTGATTAAAGTGGGCCGTCCAGCACTGCCCGCAGTGTTGACCTCGCGCCAGTTGCTCTGGCTGCTCACTGTGGCCGTGGGCGATTGGCTGCTGTGGGGCGGAGCCTTCGCAGCGCTGACCTTTGCGCTGCACCCGCTGAACATTGCAGAACAAGCACAGTTGCTGCCACACCTGCTCGTGGCCTATCCTGTAGCCTATGCGCTGGGCTATCTCAGCTTTATCACGCCTGGGGGGCTGGCTGTGCGTGAGGGAGCGTTGGTGCTGCTGTTGTCCCCATTCCTGGGTGGAGTTGCCACCGTGGCCGCGCTTGCCATGCGCCTCTGGCAGGTGATCTGGGAAGTGGTCGTGGCGGGCGCGGTGGCAGGCGTGGTGAAGGATACGAAGACAGCACTTCAAGCCGAAGATATTGGATATTAGGTATTGGCAGATGAGAAAAACGCAAAATATTCAGTCTCCAATCGCTAATCTCCAATCCCTAATCCCCAATATTTTCTCCGACCCCTACCGCCTTGTCCTCATCGCTGCCGTGTTCCTCTACATTGGCATTTTCAGCAGCTTGGCCTTTGATCTGCACACAGGCATGCGCACCCACAAAGCCGATCTGGGCCAAATGGATCAGGCGATCTGGAACACCAGCCGCGGGCGCTTTGTGGAGTCGATCCAAAATGACTATCTCTCCACCCGCCTCACCGATCACGTGGAGCCAATCTTCGCGCTGATCAGCCCGGTCCTTTGGCTGTGGGATGACGTGCGCGCCCTGCTCCTGCTCCAGGTGATCGCCGTGGCCGTGGGCGCATTTCCGCTCTATGCACTGGCTTTGGAAAAGCTACGCCAATTGCTGCCCACACCCGCCCGTCGCCAAATTTGGCAGCGCGAACCATTGGAAGCGCTGATTCGTCCTCTGGCCCTGGCGCTGACGTTGGCCTATCTGCTCGCGCCACAACTCCAATCGGCCATCCTCACAGAGTTTCACGCCATCCCTCTCAGCGTGCCGCTGATTCTGTGGGCCTTCTGGGCTGTGGAACGCCAACGCTGGTGGCAATTTGCGCTGGCTGCGCTGCTCGTCGCCAGTGTCAAAGAAGAAGCCGCGCTCCTCGCTGCGGGGCTGGGCGCGTGGGGGCTGTGGCAGGTGGCAGGTGGCAAAGTGGACGAAGGACGAAGGACAAAGGACGAAGGACACCGTTCACCATTCACCATTCACCATTTACCATTCACCATTTCTCTCACCGTCACCTTTCTCTCCCTGTTTTGGTTCTACCTTGCCACCTTTGTGATCGTGCCTGCCCATGCCGCGCACGTCTATGACGTGGCCGAAAGCAGCTATTTTCAACGCTACGGCGCGTTGGGCAATTCCCCAGCGGACATTTTCAAGAGCTTTTTTACCCAGCCTGCGCTGGTCTGGCAGATCGCCAGCGAACCAGCCCGGATAGACTATTTGTGGGGGTTGCTGGCAATTTTTGGCTTTGCCAGCCTGCTCGCCCCAGAGATTATTCTGCTCTGCCTGCCCGTGCTACTTGCCAATCAACTCAGCGCCTACGCCGCCCAATACTATGGCGAGTTTCATTACAGCGCGCCGATTGTGCCCTATTTTGCCGTGGCCGCTGTCTATGGCACAGCTCGGCTCTGGCGCTTTCTGGCCCGCCGCGCCAGCCAACGGTCGGGCAGTTTTCAGCATCTGCCCGCCTCTAGCGCGCCGATGATGGCGTTGACCTCGTTTTTCACCAATTCCCAAGTGGCGCTACGGCCGATCCTCACCCTTGTCATGATCCTTTGGCTGTCGGGCTGGGCAAGCGGACACTATGCCGACGCCGGGCGCGGTCCGCTGGGAGGACGCTATAGCCCTACGCCGGTTACTGCGCACCACCGCCTGTTGGAGCGCTTTATGGCGCAGATCCCCGCCGACGCCGCCGTCAGCGCCAGCGCCGCTGTGCATCCGCACGTCAGCCACCGCCGCTATGTCTATCAATTTCCCTGGGGCGTCCGTCCCGCCGAAAAGGCCGACTGGGCGCTGCTCGATGTCACCACCAACACCGACATGGCCCCCGGCGATCTCAAAGCCATCGTCGACGAAATGCTGGCAGCAGATTGGGGCGTGATTGACGCTGTGGATGGTTTTCTCTTGCTCCAAAAAGGCGCAACGGTAAAGACAATCCCTGGTGCATTTTATGATTTCGCACGAGAGAAGGAGAGAGAGAGCACGCCATTCACCATTCACCCCTTCCCTCACCTTCCTCGGCACAGATCTCCTTGACTGGCCGCTGTGGCGGCAGACCAAAGTGACAACGTTCTGGCGTGTAGAAGAAGATTTCGTGCCGGGAAGCGTGTATCCGTGGCTGGAAGTGCGCACACCCGGCGGTGAAATTCTGCACACGTATGCAGAGATTGGCCCGCCTGCGCTGGTCTGGTATCCCCCTGAACACTGGCAGCCTGGCGAAGTGATCCGCATCGAGACGCTATGGCTCTTTTTGCCGCGCACATGGGGCGTGGCAGTGGGCGATTCCCCAGACACACTGAGATTGGCAGCAGCCTTCACCCGCCAACGGGACGATACGCTGGTCGAAATTGCTCAGGCAGAGGATCTGGCTGGCATCGCCTGGAATGTTGCCATAGCGCCCACCGAAGATCTGCATGGATCTTTCGGCGCGCCACAGCAATTGAACGTGAGCGCATGGTTTCCACAGACGGTCCATGCCGGACAGCCATTGAATGTATGGCTGCACTGGGAAGGGGATACGGCGGCCTTTGGCGAATTTATCCCCTTTGTCCATCTGCGCCAGGGCGAACAAAACGTGGCACAGATGGACGGTGCACCACGCTACTTTGTGCCGATTTCCACCGACACAGGCTCGATGGCCGACTGGCGGCAGCTATCCACCACGCTATCGCCAGGGCGCTATACGCTCCACGTGGGTCTCTTTGACCCGATCAGCGGCGAGCGACTCAACGCCTTTGACACCGGAGATCGTCCCACTGGGAATGAACTCTTTCTGGGCAATGTCGATGTGAAACCAGCGCTCATCCCCGACCAGACCTGCGCTTTGATCCCCCCTGCCTGCGCCAGTCAGGTTGAGTAAGCTGTGGTATACTGCGCTCAGTGAAACACTGTTCTCAGGAGTGGAAAATGGTCGTCAAAGTTAAAGGGATTTATGAAAACGGCGTCGTCTATTTAACCGAGCCGCTGCCTGCCGACATTGTCAAGGAGATGCGCCAGGAAGTAGAAGTCGCCTTTGAGCCGCTCCTCGATGAAGAAGCAATGGCCCTGGCGGAGTTAGCCCAGATCAAAGCTGAGTTAGAGAGTCTGGGCGATCCCCAGGAGGATACGCCAGAGGAACGGGAATGGCGGGTGGGGTTAGTTATGAAGGGATTGGAGGCTGGCCCGCCTATGAGCGTCGAAGTCGAAGCCGCTTTACTTGAGTCAATTAAACGTCCCATGAGTATTTTCACGCGCAACCAAGAGTAACGGCTATGATTCAGGCTGATTCGGATACTATCGTTGAAATCATCCGACGCAATCCTATAGCACGCCAGCACTTCCAGCACCATTTGCACCAATTTGGGCATTTGGCGATTAGTGCTGTCACCTTATTTGAAGTTGAACGGGGTCTTCACATTCGTCAGGCTGCCGTCCAGAGGGCACAAATGGACTTACTCCACCCCTATCTAGCGGTTCTACCTGTTACTGAGGAGATTGCGTTGCGTGCATCCAATGTTTACAACGCGCTGCGCGACAACAACCGTTTGCTCCCCGACGCCGACCTATTCGTGGCCGCCACTGCGCTGGTTCATGATCTCACCCTGGCGACTAGCAACGGGCGGCATTTTGGCCGCATTGCCGCGCTACGGCTGACCGACTGGCGAGAGACCCGCACTAACTGAATATCAGAGAGCATCCACCCCCAAAAGGGCCGACGTGTCGGCCCTTTTGCGCGAATAAGCATGATCACAAACCGTTGTTACTCCCGCTTTTTCATCTTGATCCTGTTGCTGGCCTTTGGCCTGCGCCTCTTCCGGCTGGACGCGCAAAGCCTCTGGTATGACGAAGGCGTAACCGCGACCGTGGCCCAATATGATGCCATTCGCCTGATCCGCTGGACCGCCGCCGACATCCAGCCGCCGCTTTACTATCTCGTTGTCTCTGGCTGGGGACGGCTGGCAGACTGGAGCGAGTGGAGCCTGCGCTTTCCTTCTGCTTTCTTTGGCACGTTGCTTGTTCCCCTGTTGGCAGCGCTCTGCTGGCGACTCAACCGCAATCGTCTAGCTGCGCTAACAACAGCCTTGATCACGGCTGTGCATCCGCTGCTGCTCTATCACAGCCAGGAAGCGCGCATGTATACGCTGTTGGTGACGCTGGGGGCAGGGGCAGCGTATTGCGTGGTGCGTGGTGCGTATTGTATAGAAGGGCGGCGTTGTTGGCGCGATTGGGCGGGCTACGCTACACTCGCCATTCTCGCCGTCTATACCCACTATTTCGCCATTTTCCTTCTCCTTGCCCTGATGCTGGCTTACCTTTTCATTCGCCAATCTCCCGATCTCCCAATCTCCCAATCTCCCAATCGCTTTCTCCCACCCATCCTCGCCAACGCGCTGATCTTCCTAGCCTTCCTGCCCTGGCTAGGGATTCTCTTCACCCGCCTGCATGTGGACGCCAGCTATTGGGAAGGCGCACTTAAACTGGGCGAAGCCCTGCGCGCCGTCGCCATCCGCTTCAGCGTGGGCGAAACCGTGCTAGAAAGCGAAGCCGTGCGCTGGCTCTGGCTCTATGGCGCTGTAACGCTGATCTGTCTGGCCGCGCTAATGTGGCCCACCCAGACCGCTGACCGCCGAACACACCATTCGCAATTCGCAATTTTGTATCTTATCCTCCCTGTTGCCGCCGTGCTCACCCTCGCCTCGGTGACCCCCAAGTTCAACCCGCGCTACGTTATGATCGCCCTGCCAGGGCTGATCCTGTTGTGGAGCACAGGACTGGCGCGCATTGCAGACGGCAGATGGTGGACGGCAGACGAAGGACGAAGGACGAAGGACGTTTCACGCATCACGCATTACACATTACTCATTCTTCTTCTCACTGGCTTCACCCGTGCCGATCTTAACTGGTTCACCGATGCCGCCTTCACCAAAGACCAGTGGCGCGAAGCCGCGGCCTACGTGAGCGCTCATCGCCAGCCCGACGAAGCGGTGATCCTCGCCAGCGGGCACGCCTGGCCGATCTGGGACTATTACGCGCCAGATGTTGACGCCATCAGGCTGCCCCCCATTGAAATCTTAGATGTCAACGCCGTGCTCACCTTTGCCAACACAGGTCAGACACTTCACGACACATTGACCGGAAAATCCGGGGCGTGGCTCATCGGCTGGCAAGATGACGTGGTTGATCCCATGCAGATCACCCAACTCCAACTGGCGCGGGCAGGCGAAGAACAGACTATAAACGCCCAGTTTTGGGGGCTGGAATTGCACCATTTCACCGAACTTGACGCCGCTAAAATTAGCCCAGAGCCACCGATCCAATACAGCGTCCACGCGAACTTTGGCAACCAGGTTGAACTCCTCGGCTACAGCGTGGAGCCGAACGGCGATCTTCTGCTCTTTTGGAAACAAAGGCTCACAGCCGATGTCATTCACCATTCACCATTCACCATTCACCATTTACCATTCGATCTCCACCTCACCGGCGAAACCCTCACCACAGATGGACTGCCCTATGCCACCATCGCCGACCGCCGCCTCTCGGCCTATAATTATCCCACGTTTCGCTGGCCGGCGGGTACGACTGCGGTGGGCCGCCTTCCCGCCGCGGATTGGGCCGGGGATGGCGCAGCCCCTGGGAACTACACCCTGCGCCTAGGCGTTTACGACCCGGCGGGCGATCTGGCAGGATTGGATCTTGTCGGCACAGATGGGCAAGCGCTGGGCAAGCGCGCCGCCCTCAACCTGACTTTGCCCATGCCCACTGCCGCCGTCATTGGCGAGAATCCGTTTTCATGGGCAGAGTTGGCCCCCGATGTCTTCGCAGAGATCAACGTCGATCCGCGCACAGGTGAAACGGGGCAACCGTTGCTGTTAAATGTCCATTGGTGGGCGGAATCTTTGGCAAATCACACGCTATCTCTAGCCTGGACACAAGGGGATCAGACCATCGCCTATGAACAGATCGCCGTTGCGCCAAATTTCCCGCCGATCACATGGGATGGCCCCCAGCCGATGTACACACGCCATCGGCTGCGCGTCCCGAAAGAGCTTGCGCCAGGCGATTATGAACTCCGGCTCAGTCTGGGCGAAACACGGCAAGATTCGATCCGCATCCCAATGACGGTGACAGCGGGCCAGCGCAACTTTACGCCACCGCCCCTGCGCCATGCCATTGACGTACACTTCGGCGGCGAGATCGTGCTACTGGGTAGCACGACGGGGCTGCCATCCACAGCGGCGGCAAACAGCACGCTTGAGCTTTCGCTGGTGTGGCAGGCGGAATCGATCCCCGCCGCCGACTACACGGTGACGGTGCAGTGGCTAGACGTGACGGGACGACCGCTCACGCAGATCGACGCGCCGCTGCCGGGCGGCTCGGCGAACTGGCTGGCAGGAGAAGTGATGACGCAAACAGTCACACTGCCCACGCCCGATCAGCCAGGCACGTATACGCTCATTGCCGCCCTCTACAACGCCAACGATGCGGCCTTTCCACGGCTGCGGCTGGCTGATGGCGCTGATTTTGTTTCTTTGGGCAGTGTCATCATCCGATAAACCGTTCTCAGTTTGGGAACTCACAATCATCTTTGATAGACTGTACACCTATGCTTAAAGAACTTTCTCTGCGCACCTTGCGTTCTCTGCGGTTACTCTTCTTGCTTTGTTGCTCGCTCGGTTTTCTCGCTGCCTGTGGACGTCTCGATCTGGCGTATGGACCGCTGTTACAGAATGTTAGCATCTCGCCCGACGCCATCACGCCCAACGCCGATGGCAACACCGACGCCACCGAAATCCGCTACAGCCTCAGCCGCTCGGCAGACGTCAGCATCTATTTCGAGGGCGAAAAGGGTGACCGCTTCTATTTTCGCCGCAACGAACGCCGCTCGCCGGGAGATTATCGCGTGCTGTGGGGTGGCGTGGTAGACGAAGCCCAGACCATCGATCAGGCTGGTAACGTGCTAGAAATCCTTAGCCGCGTGTTGCCTGATGGCGTTTATGGTTGGACGATTGAAGCGGTTGAGGATGATGGCAACAGCATCAAAAGCGAAGGCGTCATCACCCTGGCCGAGGGCAGCACCGAAATTCCCGAATTGCACAACTTTGCTGTGGTTCCCCAGACCTTTCGCCCCAACCAGGACGGTCTGCGCGACGACTGGGTGAGCATTAGCTATTATCTGACCAAAGATGTGGATACGGTGCAGATCTATCTGGTTGATCCGCAAAACCCGGCGCTGAAATATTACATCGCCGAAGGCCCCAATGTGGTCAAGCCCAACGAGCAAGGCTATCACGAATATCGCTACGAAGGTGGCGTCGATCTCAACGCCGAGCCGCCACCCGACGGTACCTATGCCATCATCGGCGAAGCACGCGATCTGGCCGGGAACCATGTGCGCGTCACCAGCGAGCTGACCATTGAAGAGGGTGGCAAACCGCGCGCCGATGTGGCCCAAGGTGAAATTGATTGGCAGGGCGAGATGAACCGTGTTGCCAGTGTACCGTTAGGCGAAAAGCTCTGCTTCCGCGCGGTGGTCACTAACGAAGGCACTGTGCCCATCCGCACCACAGGTCCGTGGCCGGGCCAAGAATACCGCTTTAGCGAAAACTACAATACCCTTGCCGCCGACGGTCATGAAGAGTGGTTTCAACAGGCCGGGGTGTGGCGCTTTGGCATCAACTTTGATACCACCGGCATCGACTTTCCCTTCCGCTGGGCTGTGGGCCGCCCCGAAGATCTGGAAAAGCGCATCATCGACGGCAACGAACAGTGGTATCTCTTACCGGGCAAATCGGGCGAAGTCAGCGGCTGCATCCTCATGGATGAAACACCGCCCGTCGGTACAAATTTCTGGTGGGGCGGGCTGATCCACGAATTTGTGGGCGTCACCAACAATTACATCGACCGCATTACCGTTGATGTGGGTGTGCCATGATCAACTACCTCTCTATCATCGTCGTCTCCTACAACGTTTGCGATCTGCTGCGCAACTGTTTGCGCAGCATTTTTACGTCTGCGGCCCACAGCGCCGATTGGCTTCACGTTAACGTCATCGTCGTGGACAACGCCAGCACCGACGGCAGCGCTGAAATGGTCGCCGCTGAGTTTCCCAACGTCACGCTCATTGCCTCAAAAGAAAATCTGGGCTTCACCGGAGGCAATAATCTGGCGTTGCAAGGGGTGGGCTTTGGAGAGAAAGAGAGCGCGCGCTGCGCGACGCAATCCGCCGTTTACCATTCACCACTTCTTCCTCCTCCTCAACCCAGACACCGAACTCGTGGATGATGCCCTGGGACAAATGGTGGCCTTTTTGCGGGACCATCCCACGGTGGGGGCGTGTGGCGCGCGGTTGCGCTATGGCGACGGCGCGTTTCAACATGGCGCGTTTCGTTTCCCGTCACTGCTGCAAATTGCGCTCGACCTCTTTCCGCTCGCCGAGATCCCCGGTGTGCGCCGATTTCTGCCCCGGCTCTTGAACAGCCGATTCAACGGGCGTTACCCACAACAGTTATGGCGAGAGAACGCGCCCTTTCCCGTGGATTTTGTGCTGGGCGCGGCCATGATGGTGCGCGGCGCGGCCATTGCACAGGTGGGGCTGTTGGATGAGGGCTACTTTATGTATTGTGAAGAGATGGATTGGGCGTTGCGTTTACAGCGTGGCGGGTGGCCGATTTTCGCCGTGCCCAGCGCGCATGTCATCCACCACGAGGGACAGAGCAGCAAACAGGTGCGCTGGGCCGCCTTTGAACGGCTTTGGCGCAGCCGTTTGCGCTTCTATCGCAAGCACCCGGAACAGTTCCCGCCGGGGCATGAAATCATGGTGCGGGCTTGTGTCCGTCTGGGCGTCAGGCTGCGTGCAGAGCAGGCAAGACGACGGTTTGCACAGGGTCATCTGCGCGGAGATCAGCTTGCCGAGGAACTAGCCACCTACGCCAAAATTGTTGCGCTTACTGCGGCACAGGGAATTTCTGAATAGCGTCGGCAAGTTGCCAGATCCGCTTGACCTGCGCTACCATGCCCAGTGTCATAGCGCTCCCACGCTAGGCAAGAATATAAATTTTACCAAAAAAAAATCGGCGGCAACCCTGCCGCCACATCCCAAAAGCCGTTGACCGCGCAGGCAATTAAGGTTGAATTTTTATGAATGAAGAACTAGAGACCGACCTCCCCCCCGCCACAAATCGGTCTATTTTGCCCGGCGTCACAATTTCGCCCCTGACCTTTGGATGGACGCTGGCTATCTTCGCTATTTTTTGCTTCAGCCTTGCCACCCCCATTGCGCGCAGCCTGATTTTAGCTGGCGCCATCCCCACGGGGATCATTACGGTACGTATGGCGATGGCGACGGTGCTGCACGGCTTCACACTAGCCGTCACAGATCCCTCCATGTTGCGTCCCCAAGGCCGCGGTCTTTGGATTGCGCTGGGCACGGGGCTTTTCAACGGCATTGGCATGGTGCTCTATTTTCTGGCCCTCACTCGCTTGAGTGCGTCGCTGACGGCAATGTTAATCGCCATCGGCCCGATTGTGGTGCTAAGCCTGTTGGCGCTCCGCGGCGAAAAGCTCACCCGCCGCCATGCCGTGCGGCTGGCCCTGGCCCTCGTCGGTGTCTATTTGCTGATTGGTCCCGGCGGCGAGGTGGATATGGTGGGGGTGGCGCTGGCCCTCCTGGCGGTGCTGATCTTTTCGTCTCAACTGGTCGTGGTGCAGTGGTATCTCAAGCCCTACGATGCGCGCACCATCACCTTTTTTACCAACCTGGGCATGTTTATTATGGTAACGATTTTTTGGGTGGGCGGCGGCATGGAGTGGCACACGCTCAGCCCATTGGGATGGATGGGCATCGTCGTGCTGGCGGTGATGAGCACCTTTCTGGCACGCTGGGCCATGTTCAGCGCCGTGCCCTATATCGGCAGCGCGCAGATGTCCATGCTCAATCCATTGGAAATTCTGTTGGCGGTGATCTGGTCGATGCTTTTCTTGGGCGAACGCCTCTCACTCCTGCACTGGTTTGGCGGCATTCTGATTTTGGTCAGCGCGCTGCTGGCGATCCAACGGATCAACCTGGCCCGGCATCGACCACGCTGGCGGGCATGGATCCGGCAGTAACTTATCGATGAAAAAGATACCCATGTCTTTGAATCTTGTCGCTGTCATCCTCACCAAAAATGAAGCCCATCATGTTGCCGATTGTATCGCCAGCCTGCGCGGATGGACCAACGCCGTCGTCGTGTGGGATTCGGGCAGCACAGACGACACAGTGGCATTGGCACAGGCGGCTGGCGCGTTCGTGGTCCATCGTCGGTTTGATGACTATGCACGTCAACGCCAAGCCGCCATTGATAGCATCGCCGCCGAGTGGATTCTCTTCATTGACGCCGACGAACGCGCCACTCCAGACTTAGCCGACGAGATTCAAACCTCAATTCGCAATGCGCAATTCACCGGTTACTGGATTCCCCGGCGCAACATTATTGTCGGTCATGAGATGCGCGGCGGCGGCTTCACGCCCGATTATCAACTACGGCTGCTGCGCCGCGACAAAGCACGCTATGACCTGAGCCGCGAGGTGCATGAAGTTGTGGCGTTGGACGGCGACGCTGGCTATCTGCGCCAGCCGCTCCTCCATTATAATTACGCCACCTGGGCGCAATTTCACCGCAAGCAGCGCGTCTATGCCCGCTATGAAGCCAAAATCCTGGCGGATCGGGGCCTTCGCCCGCGCCCCATAATTTCGTGCTGCAACCCCTACGAGAGTTTCGGCGGCGTTTCTTCAATCTGCACGGCTGGCGCGACGGGATACACGGCTTGCGCATGGCGCTGCTGCTGGCCTGGTATTATGGATTTATCCCTTATTGGATTCTTTATTGGACTCTACGGAGAGATTGACATGCAGTCGATTACCGAAAAAAGCTCGCCATCCCCACTGGCTGCGCCGTTGACACTGGCGATTGGGGATGGCGTTGCCCTGCTTGTTTTTGTAATTTTGGGGCGGATCAGCCACGGCTTCACCAACGATTGGCTGATTAACGTGGCCCGGATTGTGACGCCTTTTTGGATTGGCTGGTTCGCGTTGGCGCTGCTTCTGGGCGTGTATCGCGCTGATCTATTGCCAAAGCCGGCAAGCCTGATGGCCCGATCCGCACTGGCATGGGTGGGCGGCAATCTTGTGGCCTTTGCTCTGCCGCACGCTGATTTTCCAAAACAACGTAACAATTCCCTTCGCACTGACCTCAGTGGCGTTTACTGGCCTCTTTCTGCTGGGCTGGCGCGGCATCTACCTCTGGTGGGTCAACACGCGAAAGAGGTTAAACGCAGAGAGCACAGGAGAAGGTAAAAGGCCAAGTACAAAAGGCAAAAATGGTTGACACATCATAACTGTACAGGTGCGACGCACTCGCCAGGAATAGATTGGTTATTAAAAGCGTGTGTGGCGAGTGCGTCGCACCCTAGACCGTATCGTTACGACACTTCTTGTCTTTTCAGGAATCTGTGAAATCCGCCCGATCCTAAAAATCCGTGTTCTATTCTGGCTGCTGCGCTCTCCGTGTCCTCTGCGGTAAATCTTCTTAAAATATGTACTGAACACTCCAAGCCGTCCGCTCGCCTTGGGCCAGTTTCGTGTCGAGATAGGGTTCAAACGAGAAGGTATTGGCATTGCCCCAGATCGGCAAATAGGTTGTGGGGTAATCGATGACAGCCTGCACCTCGCCCAGCAATGGATGGCGCTGGCGGATGGTCATCCCCGCTTCGCCTCCCTGAAAATCCACCGGCTGAAAATAGCCCTTGTTCCAGATCGTGATCGAGTTTTTGGCAGACATAGCCCTCGTCGTTGAGAAAGTAACCGGCATTTTCCGGCAACGAGACCGGGATGGAGAAGTGGCAAAGCACGCCATCGGCCACGGAAGGATAGAAGGGGTGTGGAAACCAGCGGATGTGTAGCGGTGCGCTGCCGCGGCTCTCGATCTCCGTACACGAATCCAGCGTGCGCCCCTCCAATGTAAGGTGGCGGGTCAGATGATAGGCCCGATCGCCAAACGACTGATCGGTCTGCATGATAATGCTGTGCGGTGTCTGCTCCACTGTCCACGGCAAAAACTCAATGACGTCGGGGTTGTGGCGCACGCCAAACGGCTCAATCGGGCTGGTACGGCGCACACGTCCGACGCCGATAATGCCCACCTCCTCGCCCACGGCCGCGGTATCTCCACCAAAATTCGCTATGAACATATCCGGCGCGCCCTGCCCGTCAAAGACATCAGGGTAAGGCTTGGGATATTGCGGGCCACTCAGCAGATTGCCCAGTTTATGATCGCTTACCTGATAGATATAGCCGCCGACACAGTAGCGTGAGCCACAGCGGTCGAGATCGTGTTGCGGATCGAGCACAGAAACGGCGAGTTCGCTGTTTTGCAGTGTATACATGGTTTTTTCTTTCGTGAGAGGGTGAAGAGTATTAATAGAGTTCCATTGAAACGCAAGCCGCGCCCACACGCAAGATTGACCACGCCTTTGTAAAATTTTTGCTTTCCCCAATGTGAAGTAAGATCGGGAAGCGGGGTACGAAGTCTCTTTACGTCCCACGTCTATGTTCCACACTATCATTGTTCACAACTCATCCACAACACAGGAGATCACCATGAACAATCCACCAGAGTCCTTTGTCGCCGTCAAAGAAGATCGGCTATTGGCCTTTGCCACTGCCTGTTTCAAAAAGGCCGGGCTGGATGCGGAGCACGCCGCCACCATCAGCCGACTGCTAGTCAACTCTGATCTCCGCGGGGTGCGCAGCCACGGCACACGCACAGTTAACCACTATTGCCAAGCATTTGAAGATGGCCGCATGAACCCGCAGCCGCAGATCCGCCAAGTCCACGAAACACCCACGGCGGTGATCTACGATGGCGACGGCACGTTGGGCTATCTGCCCATGATCAAAGCCACCGAAGGCGCAATTGCCAAAGCCAAAGAGGTAGGCATCGGCATGGGGCTGGTGCGCTATATCGGCCATTACGGCTCGGCGGGGCACTATGCGCGCTTGTGCATGGAGGCAGGCTGCGTGGGCTTTTCGGTGCAGGGCTATCGGGATCAGGGGCGCTATGGCAACGATGGCGGCGGGCCAAACCCGGACGCGCACTTGGGCTATTTCGGCAATCCGCCTATTTGCTTTGCTGTTCCCTCGGAGGATGAGATGCCGGTGGTTCTGGATGCAGCTACCTGCATCCTGGCCGACAACCAGCGCGGGCCAGAATTCGAGGCGCTCTTTTCCGTGATCCCGGCGGCCTTTTTCAAGAGCATTGGCTATGGAGCCGTGGCAAGTCTAATGGGCGGCGGGCTGACCGGCTTCACCCTCTCTGATGAGATTCGCAACCGCTATCCCAACGCCCGCAATGGCGGCATGGTGCTGGCGATTCATGTGGATTCTGTTGTGCCGGAAGCTGTCTTCCGTGCCGAGACCGACCGTATGGTGCGCGACATTCGCGAAACCTATACACCCATGCCTGGCACAGATCGGTCGCTGCTCCCCGGCGCAGTTGAGGAAGAGCGCATGATCCATCATCGCGAGCATGGCATCCGCTATGGCGAAATGGAACAGACGGCAGCGCGTGCGGCCAGTGCCGCGTTTAGGGGTGGCGCTACCCTGGGATTGAGTGTAAAACATACTGCATACTGCGTATTTTTTGGAATACGCAGTACGCAGTATGGGTTTCACGGCAGTTCAATTCGGACATAAGCCGGATCGGCCTGCCGGCCAAAGCTACGATATTGGGGGGAGACTTGCACAATGGCGACGGTCCAATTGTAGTCGCCAGAGCCGACTGCCGTGCTGGGGAGTTGATTGAGGAAGGGAATTTCCAAGCGATACTCGTTGGCGCGGCTCAGTTTGATCACGTTGTTAAGGTTATCCGCCACGGCATCATGCACCCCCCGTGGCGGATCGCCGACGCGCCATAGCAGCACCTCAAACCCGCAGCCAGCGGGCAACTGGCCGCTAAATCCCCACTGGAAAGTGACCTCGTTACGCACGGTAATATCTACGGGGTGGATGAGCCAAAAATAGCCACTGACAAGACAGGGATGCGCAAAGTCATCGGTAAGCAATGCGCCCGCTGGCGTGGCGGTGGGTGTGGTTTCAACCAAAACAGGGACAAGCGTTGGAACGGAAATGGCCGTTACCACAGGCGCTTGGGTGGCCGCTGCCACAGGTGCTTGGGTGGCCGTTGCCACAGGTGCTTGGGTGGCCGTTGCCACAGGCGCTTGGGTGGCCGTTGCCACAGGCGCTTGGGTGGCGGTGGGTTGTAAATCACGCGACACGGGTGTGGGCGGGGCTGCTTGTACGGCCAGAGTTTGCATGTCACGGTCGAGATCAAGTAACCACGACGCCACCCAGCCATCCCCCACCGTTGAGGAAATATAGAGCCAATCACCGGTTTCGTTCCGAGACAGAAGCCGCACCGTTTCGTCGGCGGGCAGCAGTTCCAAGATCGGGTAGTTCTCGCCAGGTCCAGCACGCAGATTGACCAGATCCACAACAGGGTGGGCAACCGGGCCAGCAGGAGTATCCAAAGCAAGCGCCGTTGGCGTGGACGGCTTGCTTCTCTCCGTTGCCACAGCCGAGGCAGCCGGAGTTTCGACGATGATCGGGGGAGTCTCGTCAGGTCCATCGCGTAGGTTAGACCAGATCCACGACAGTCTGGGCAACCGGGCCAGCGGGAGTATCCACGGCAAGCGCCGTTGGCGTGGACGGCTTGCTTCTCTCCGTTGCCAGAGCCAAGGCAGCCGGAGTTTCGACGATGCGCTTGGCAACCAATGCTTCAACCGTCCCCTCTAATTTTTCGACGCTTGCCGCCAGCGGATCAATTGGCGGCAATATCTCCGGTTGGGGTAGGTTGGCCATAAGGTAGATGCCCAACAAAAGTACTGGGATCAGTAACCCCAATACCGACCATCCCCACCCCATTTTGCGCCGGGGAGCCATTTCAATGATAATCGGCTCTGGCGGCGGGGGTGGCTGAAGAATAGAGGCACGTCGCATCAGAGCCGTGCCCCCTGTCAAGCGTTCACGCAGCCTCAGCACCCGTTTGCCATCATCAAGCAAAGTAAACAGTTGATCTTGCATGGCAACAGAAAGCAGCCTCAACGCCAGCAATAGATCAGCGTCATCCTGGGTTGCCAAATAGAGAGATAGCCGAGATTCATCCATTCCCCACAAATCAGCCAATAACCCTGTGTTCCATGTGACATCGACTTCAGCCGGGAGAGGTCTGCGGTTTTCCAGACGTAGTGGCAGAGAAGCAACCCAATCACTGGCCCCAGCACTGTTGCGCGTGGCAACTAGAAACGTATAGGTACGATCCGGGCGCAACTGTGTAAGGACAGCGTGGGTAGTGTCAGCGTCCAGACAGATCACCTCTTGGCCGGGCGAAACAAAGAGTAAGTAGTGATCAATTTGGGTTTGTAAAGTGGGCGGTTGCCAAGTCACAGCTACCCAGCGCTGCCCTGCCTGTGCGCTCACCTGGGCAGGAGAGGTGGGTAGAGCCACAGGTGTAGTAAGTTCTTTATTTAATGACGTAAGCGGTTGTTGTGTCATGCCCTAGATTCCACAGAAGACGGGTAACCATTCCAAAGGCGATGGCGTAGTTTAGCACAACGCCAAAGGATCTACAATCAACGAGGATAGAACCTGAAAAAGTTTGAGGGATTTAGGATTTGACAGATGGGAGAAGGTGGGGCATACTGAAAGTCTTGCCGTCAAGTGCCGGTCGTTGGTTTTTGTCTGGTTTTGCTGTCGTTTGTTGTTTTTGAGCGACGAAGAAACATTAAACAAAAGCGAGTGGGTTAGGATTTGACGGGTGAGAGAGAGGGTGGTAGACTTCTCTCTTGTGTCCTGAGCGAGCCGGGAGGCGAGCTTGGGAGAGCGGTACATTAACAGTTGAAGAGTGGTAAGGTAACCAGCCTGAAATAGATGGAAAAGGCTCGGTCAGGGCAGAGCGATTTGCCTTGGACCGGGTTTGAGTTTTGTAAGGATAACTTCAGGACTGGGCATGTCTCCGCAAGGGGATGGGTCCGGTCTATACGGAGAGTTTGATCCTGGCTCAGGATGAACGCTGGCGGCGTGCCTAACACATGCAAGTCGAACGTGAGAGGGTACTTGTATCCTTGAAAGTGGCGGACGGGTGAGTAACACGTGGGTGACCTGCCTCGAAGTGGGGGATAACTGCGGGAAACCGCAGCTAATACCGCATGGGCTTATGAAGATGGGAATCTTTGTGAGCAAAGCTTTAGTGCTTTGAGAGGGGCCTGCGGTCGATTAGGTAGTTGGTGGGGTAAAGGCCTACCAAGCCGATGATCGATAGCTGTTCTGAGAGGAAGACCAGCCACACGGGAACTGAGAGACGGTCCCGACTCCTACGGGGGGCAGCAGTGAGGAATATTGCACAATGGGCGAAAGCCTGATGCAGCAACGCCGCGTGAAGGATGAAGGCTTTCGAGTTGTAAACTTCTTTTCTGGGGGAAGAGGAAGGACGGTACCCCAGGAATAAGACACGGCTAACTACGTGCCAGCAGCCGCGGTAATACGTAGGTGTCAAGCGTTATCCGGAATTACTGGGCGTAAAGGGCACGCAGGCGGGTCCGTGGGTCTGACGTGAAAGCTCTGGGCTAAACCTGGAGAGGTCGTTGGAAACTGTGGGTCTTGAGACGGTGAGAGGAGAGCAGAATTCCCGGTGTAGTGGTGGAATGCGTAGATATCGGGAAGAATACCAGTGGCGAAAGCGGCTCTCTGGCACAGGTCTGACGCTGAGGTGCGAAAGCGTGGGGAGCAAACGGGATTAGATACCCCGGTAGTCCACGCTGTAAACGATGTGAACTAGGTGTGGGCGGAGTGACATCTGTCTGTGCCGAAGCCAACGCGATAAGTTCACCGCCTGGGGAGTACGGCCGCAAGGCTAAAACTCAAAGGAATTGACGGGGGCCCGCACAAGCAGCGGAGCGTGTGGTTTAATTCGATGCAACGCGAAGAACCTTACCTGGGTTTGACATGCACCTAGTAGTGAAGGGAAACTGGAACGAGCCTTCGGGCAGGGTGCACAGGTGCTGCATGGCTGTCGTCAGCTCGTGTCGTGAGATGTTGGGTTAAGT
>CAVRLX010000009.1:0-612500 GCA_963721725.1 uncultured Chloroflexia bacterium | reverse complement strand
GTTGGCTTAGAAGCAGCCATCCTTGAAAGAGTGCGTAATAGCTCACTGGTCTAGTGATTCTGCGCCGAAAATATAACGGGGCTCAAGTCACCCACCGAAGCTACGGGTTTGTGTGTAGGAATACACATAAGCAGTAGGCGAGCGTTCTGGTGTCGTAGAAGCCGTACCGGTAAGGAACGGTGGAGAAGCCAGAAGTGAGAATGTTGGCATGAGTAGCGAAAACTATGTGAGAACCATAGTCCCCGAATGTCTAAGGTTTCCGACGGAAGGCCAGTCCGCGTCGGGTTAGTCGGACCTAAGGTGAGGCCGAAGGGCGTAGCCGATGGAGAACAGGTTAATAGTCCTGTACCACGTCAAGTTGTTTGAGCGAAGGGGTGACGCAGAAGGGTAGGTTGGCCGGTTATTGGATTCCGGTGCCAAGCCTGTAGGCTGTGAGAGTGGGGATAAAAGACCACTTGAGCTGAGGGGTGATGGTTAAGCCGCAAGGCCCACGCAACTGAACCCAAGCTGACAAGAAAAGCCTCTAGTGAGACTTGCGTGTCCGTACCGCAAACCGACACAGGTAGACGAGTAGAGAATACTAAGGGGAACGGGAGAACCTTCGTTAAGGAATTAGGCAAAATAGATGCGTAACTTCGGGAGAAGCATCGCCTTTGTAGGGTGAGGTGGCCTAGCGTCACTGAGCCCCAAGAGGCCGCAGAGAAAAGGCCCTATCGACTGTTTACCAAAAACACAGGTCTGTGCGAAGTCGCAAGACGAAGTATACAGGCTGACGCCTGCCCAGTGCCGGAAGGTTAAGGGGAGGGGTGCAAGCTCTGAACTGAAGCCCCGGTGAACGGCGGCCGTAACTATAACGGTCCTAAGGTAGCGAAATTCCTTGTCGGGTAAGTTCCGACCCGCACGAAAGGCGTAACGAGTGGGGCGCTGTCTCAACGAAGGACCCGGTGAAATTGAAATAGGCGTGAAGATGCGTCTTACCCGCAGCAGGACAAAAAGACCCCGTGGAGCTTTACTGTAGCTTGATATTGGGGTAGGGCTTCGACTGTGTAGGATAGGTGGGAGACTGAGAAATCGGGCCGCCAGGTTCGGTGGAGTCTTTGGTGAAATACCACCCTGTCGGAGTCTTGCCTCTAACGATAACCGTAATCCGGTTATGAGACAGTGTCAGGTGGGCAGTTTGACTGGGGCGGTCGCCTCCCAAAAGGTAACGGAGGCGCGCAACGGTTCCCTCAGGCTGAATGGAAACCAGTCAGAGAGTGCAAACGCATAAGGGAGCTTGACTGTGAGAGCTACAACTCGAGCAGAGACGAAAGTCGGCGTTAGTGATCCTATGGCACCGAGTGGAAGGGCCATGGCTCAACGGATAAAAGCTACCCCGGGGATAACAGGCTAGTCTTCCCCAAGAGTTCACATCGACGGGAAGGTTCGGCACCTCGATGTCGGCTCGTCACATCCTGGGGCTGGAGTAGGTCCCAAGGGTTGGGCTGTTCGCCCATTAAAGTGGTACGCGAGCTGGGTTCAGACCGTCGTGAGACAGGTCGGTCTCTATCCGCTGTGGGCGCAAGGGAATTGAGGGGGGCTGTCCCTAGTACGAGAGGACCGGGATGGACAGACCGCTGGTGTGCCAGTTGTTCCGCCAGGAGCATCGCTGGGTAGCCATGTCTGGGATGGATAACCGCTGAAAGCATCTAAGTGGGAAGCCAGCCCCAAGATGAATTCCCTCACAGGGTAACCTGGTAAGTGCGCTGGTAGACGACCAGTTTGATAGGCGGCAGGTGGACAGGCTGAGAGGTCTGAAGCGTAGCCGTACTAATGCACGAGGGCTTAACCATTGAATCATTCTTCTGCTTCTATCCTATTCAGTTTTTAGTGCGTCAGACACGAGAAATTGTTGATTTGACCACGAGAATCATGACGATTGTTCTTGATTCGTTCCTGTGTAAGTGAGCCAGTGGGTGGTGTGGTGAGTGTGGTGTTGGTGGCAAGAGCGGTGGGGGTACACCCGGTCCCTTCCCGAACCCGGCAGTTAAGCCCGCCAGCGTCGATGGTAGTAGGGGTCTGCACCTCTGCAAGAGTAGACCGTCGCCAACTCCAACCTCACATCCCCCCACTGGCTTCCTTTTCCTTCATCCCCTCACCATAACTACCTAATGCCAACCCCCTCCTTTTGATTCACCCCTCATTATCACAAGCCTTGTTTTGATACTCCCCCCTCATTTAGCACTGTGGTACAATTCCCCAGCCGTTTTATTTCAAACTCACCCATCTGTTAGGAAACACATATGGAATCCCAAACCCTAGGTCGTTGGGAAGAACGCTGGCATCCGCTCCGCCAAGAGTGGGTCATTGTGGCGGCTCACCGCCAGAATCGCCCGTGGAGCGGTGAAACTGTCGACCGCGCTGTCAAACCAATCCCAGCCTATGATCCCACTTGCTATCTATGCCCTGGCAATCCACGAGTCAGCGGTAGCCAAAATCCACCCTATACGGGTACTTATGTTTTCGATAACGACCACCCTTGCGTGGGACCCGCCGCCCCCCCGGAGCCGCCACAGCCACCGGGGATTTATCGCGTCCGCCCTGCAGACGGCACCGCTCGTGTGATCTGCTATAGCCCGCGCCATGATCTGACGCTAGCCGAAATGACCACGGCTGACGTAGAAGGAGTGGTGACCACGTGGCAACGCGAATACACAGATCTGGGCAACCGGACTGGCATTAACCATGTTCTGATCTTTGAGAACAAAGGCGAAGTGGTGGGTGTCTCCAATCCCCACCCCCACGGACAGATCTACGCCAACAATTTTGTCTTCAAAACGATTGAAACCGAAGCAGTCGCCAGCCAGCAGCATTTGGCCGAAACAGGCCGCCCGCTCTTTGGCGATATTTTGGCGGCCGAAGCCGAAGCAGGCACGCGCATTATCTGTGAGAATGAAGAGGCAATTGCCTTTATCCCCTACTTTGGGCGCTATGCTTATGAAGTTTTTGTCGCGCCCAAACAGACGGTTCCCAGCGTGTCGGCTATGAATAGTAGCCAGGCTGCTGCCTTCGCTGAGATTCTGCGCCAAGTTACAATTAAGATGGACAACTTGTGGCAAATGTCGTTTCCATACGTGATGGTGCTGCACAATGCGCCCACTGACGGCAGTGATCACCGCGGTTTTCACTTTCACATCGAGTTTCACCCCCCCCTGCGTCGCCCCAACTTGTTAAAATATCTGGCAGGTCCTGAAATTGGCGGCGGTAACTTTCTGGCTGACACGGCTGTCGATGACAAAGCGGCGGAATTGCGCGCCCAGCCCAACCTCCACTATAAGCACGCGGAAACGAGTTGACCATGACCACACAACCGTTTGAACAGATACAGGATTTCCTTGAACCGATCCGACGCCTACACGAAGAGATTCGGGATGCCGTGGTGACTGCCTGTGAAGAGAGCGACGCTACCGCCCTTTCGGCGATTGCCGCCGAAGAGGAAGGCGACACGATCTATGCCATTGACCGCGTCAGCGAGGAGCGGCTTGTCCACTTTTTCGCCCATGAGGTTGCCATCCACACGCCGATTGTACTGATTGCCGAAGGGCTGGAGCCACATGGCAAAGTTGTGCTGCCCGAAGGCACGCCCGAAGCCGAAGCAAAATGGCGTGTAATTGTGGATCCCATTGACGGCACGCGCGGTGTGATGTACCAAAAACGCAGTTCTTGGATCCTTACCGGTGTGGCTCGCAACCTGGGGCCGCAGACCTCGCTGGCCGATATTGAACTGGCGGTACAGACCGAGATCCCGTTGGTGAAACAGCATCTTTCTGATGTGCTGTGGACAATCAAAGGGGAGACAGTGGGGGCCGAGCGCTTTAACCGTGTGAGCGGCGAGCGCACCCCCTTGCGCCTTCACCCATCGGGCGCTAAGACCATTGCCCACGGGTTTGCCATGATCTCGCGCTTCTTCCCTGGCAGCCGCGAGGAATTAGCCGCGATCGACGAAGAGATTGTATTTGGCGCGCTGGGACCTGTGCAGCCAGGCAAAGCCCACTGTTTTGAGGATCAATATATCTGCACTGGCGGCCAATTTTACGAACTCATGGCCGGGCATGATCGGTTCAACGCCGATATCCGTCCGCTTATGGAGCCGCTGCTGAACAAACGTGGTCTGAGTATGGGCATTTGCTGCCACCCCTACGATCTCTGCACCGAACTCATCGCCCGCCAACTGGGCGTGATTATCACCGATGTGAACGGCGTGCCGCTTTCCGCCCCGCTTGATGTGCATGCCGATGTAAGTTGGGTTGGCTACGCGAACGAAGACATTCGACAAGAGATCGAGCCGCTCTTGCAAGAAGCGTTGCAGCGACGCGGGTTGTTGCAGAGTGACGACAGACCGTAGACGATGGACGAACGGTAAATTAATTTCAATCCTACTTGCCGAAACGCTTGTGCGGAGAAGAGACTATGCACGACACCCCGATTTCTGATTGGACTCATTTTCAAGAAACGCTCAACACGCTCAACGCCCATCCGTTCGCCGCTGTGCGAACGCTCTTTGATCCCGCCGCCGAGTTGATCATTACACGCGCACCCGGTCGGCTAGATGTGATGGGTGGCATTGCCGACTATTCGGGATCGTTGGTGCTGCAACTGCCCCTGCGTGAGGCAACCTGGGCAGCCCTTCAGATCACAGCCGAGCCAACCATTGCCCTGGTCAGCCTGAGCCGAGATCGAGGTGAGGCAGAATCTGCCTTCACCATGCCCCTGGCTGCGTTTGGCCCAACAGGACAACCCATCACCTATGCCGACGCCCAGCGCTATTTCCGCACACACGCCCAGAGTTGGGCAGCCTACGTAGCCGGTGCGGTGTTGGTGTTGATGCACGAAAAAGGTGTGCGTTTTGAGCAAGGCTTCCGGCTGCTGCTCGAGTCCGCTGTGCCCGAAGGCAAGGGGGTCAGTTCGTCGGCGGCGCTGGAGGTTGCCAGTATGATGGCGATTGCCGCGGCGTTTGATGTGGCGCTGGAAGCGCGAGAGGTGGCGATCCTCTGCCAAAAGGTGGAGAATCTTGTGGTGGGCGCGCCCTGTGGAATTATGGACCAGATGACGTCGGCGTGTGGCGAAGCGAACCAACTGTTGGCACTGCTCTGTCAGCCCGCCGAAATTCAGGGCCATGTGGCGATTCCGGCTGATTTGGCCGTGTGGGGCATTGATTCGGGTATCCGTCATGCCGTTTCTGGGGCGGATTATGGCTCGGTGCGCGTGGGCGCGTTTATGGGCTATAAAATTCTACAGGGGCTTGGCGGGCAGAACTGGGCTGGCTTTTTGGCGAATCTCACGCCTGCAGAGTTTGAACAGCACTATCGCGCTCACCTGCCTGAAACGTTGACCGGCGCGAATTTCCTCGCCCAATACGGCGCGCTGCCCGATACGGTTACCTCAGTCGATCCCGCCCGCACTTATGCTGTGCGCCAGCCCACGCTGCACCCCATCTATGAACATTTCCGTGTACGGGCCTTTGCCCGACTCCTGGCAGGGGATGCCCTTGCCAACGCGCCTCTTTTGGGCGAGTTGATGATGCAATCCCACGCCAGCTATTCGGCCTGTGGTCTGGGATCAGATGGCACGGATCGGTTGGTGGCGCTGGCACGCGCGGCGGGTCAAGCGCGGGGTATCTACGGCGCCAAGATCACCGGCGGCGGCTCGGGCGGCACTGTCGCCATTCTGGGGCGGGCGGATGCCGGGGAGACCGTGGCACAGATTGCGACGGATTATGCCGCCGAAACCGGCCACACCCCGGTCATCTTTGCGGGATCATCTCAGGGTGCGGCGGAGTTTGGGCATCGGCGAACGATGCTCGTCCACGCCAAGTAGCTATCTGGATCAATCAGCGCCCGCCGAAGCCCGTCATAGCAATGCCCTGCACAAAATAGCGCTGGGCAAAGAGGAATAGCACGATCATGGGCAGCACCATCACCGTGCCGGCAGCGAAGATCAGTTCCCAGCGCGCGGTGTAGGATTCGTTATAGGCAGCGATGCCCAGGGGAAGCGTCCAGTTTCGCATGCTGTTGATAAAGATGAGCGGCTGCAAAAAGTCTGTGTAGTGTTGCAACATGGCAAAGACAGCCACAGTTGCCAACACGGGCTTGGAGAGCGGCATGAGGATGCGAAAGAGGATTTGCAGACGGCTGGCCCCGTCAATAAAGGCGGCTTCATCTAGCTCGATGGGAATCGTGCGGAAAAACTGGCGGATCAGAAAGACGTAGAGCGGCGAGATGGCGAACCGATCGGGAATGGTGAGCGGCAACAGCGTATCGATCCATTGCAGGTTGCGGAAGATGATAAAGCGCGGGATCAACATGATCACCTCTGGCAGCAGCATGGTCCCCAAGAGAATGGCAAACCAGAACTCACGCCCCGGCCAACGCATGCGCGCAAAACTAAAGGCCACCATTGCCGACGAAACCACCGTGCCCAACACGGCGACGATGACCACCACAAAGGTATTCCAGGCAAAGCGGGCCATAGGCAGCGTCGTGAAGGCTTCCACGTAATTTTGCCAGCGCGGATTTTGGGGAATCCACACAATGGGATGCGCGAAAATCTCCGTGGGCGCTTTCAGCGACGAGGAGATCATCCACACCGCCGGCACCAAAAAGCTGATCAGCACAAAGGTCATCAGAATTTGCAGCACGACCAGCCAGATGATCTCTTGGAATTTGCGCCGATCCATGCCCAGAATTTTGGCTTTGGGCACTCGTTCAATGGGAGTCGCCTTAACGGCCATCCGCCCCTCCTAATCCTCGTAATAGACCCAGCGTTGGGAAAAGTAAAACTGGGCGATGGTGAAGCCCATGACGATCACAAACAGTTCCCAAGCCAACGCCGAGGCATAACCCATGTTGAAAAACTGAAAGCCCTGGCGATAGATGTTGAGCACAACAAACAGCGTGGCATTTTCGGGGCCGCCGTCGGTCATGATTTTGGCGGGGATGAAGGTCTGGAACGAGTTCACAATGGCGATAACCATGTTGTAGAAGATCAGCGGCGTCATCATGGGCACGGTGATGGTCCACAATCGCCGCAGCGGACCGGCGCCGTCGATGCTGGCCGCTTCAAGCAGCGAATCAGGAATGCCGCCCAGCCCCGCGATAAAAATCACCATCTGCCGCCCGATCATCCAAAACGACATAAAAATAAAGGCGGGCATGGCGAGGCCTGGTTCAAAGAGCCAGGCTTTGGGCGCAATGCCCACCCACCCCAAAACAACATTGAGGATGCCAAATTCTGGATGCAAGATGCGCTGCCAGACCACGGCCCACGCCACCAACGGTACAATAATGGGCAGGTAAAACCCCGCCCGATAGACGTTGCGCCAGCGAATGCGTTGGGTCAGGGCCAACGCCAATAAGAACGAGATTACCAGTTGGAAGGGCACAGCCACAAGGGTGTAATAGGCGCTGTTGGCGAGGCTTTTGCGCGCCAGGGGATCTTCAAATACTTTGGCAAAATTGCGCCAGCCGATGAACTTGGCCTCGGAGAGTAGATCCCAGCGCTGAAACGAAAGCACGCCAGAATAGATCATGGGGTAGGCGACGAAGATCAGAAAGCCGATGATAAAGGGGGCAGCAAAGAGATAGCCCTCCACCCATTCGCGCAGCACCGCTGAACTGGGTAGCCGCGAACGCTGAGTTTGTGTTTGAACAGCCACGGGGTACTCCTTCCATCGAACGCGGATGAAGCGGATTGGGCAGAGGGTGACGGATTTTTCTAGAATCCGCTGAATCGGCCCGATCCGCGTTCTATCTTCAGAACAATGTTCGATCTATTGCTCGGCCCAATATTCATCCAACAGGGCTTGCAGGGCGGCATCAACCTGTGGCAGCACAACGGCGGCGCTGGCACTGCCGTTGATCAGCGGATCCCAGCCGGTGGGCTTCACCACTTCGCTCCACATCTTGCTGCGCGGGATGCCGCTTACCACATCCACCTCGGATCGGTTAAGGGCTTCCATGAATGCTTGTCCATTTTCCACACCAAAGCGCTCTTGAATCGTGGGAATCCAGAAACTTTCAATCAGGGCCAGGCTGTTGGGCATGCGGCCTGTGATCTCAGCGTAGACCTTGTCGCCCTCTTCGCCGCCCATAAAGCTGGCGAAGGCCCAGGCTGCGTCCACGTTATCGGTTTTGGGCAGGACAATGCCTTCGGCCCAGCCACGATGCGGGCGGCTGGCATCGGCTCCTTGTGGCATTAAGACCACATCAAACGGAATCGCTGTGCCCTGGTCGCGCATGTCGGGCGTATTGAGGCGCGGGAAGAACCACGGTCCTTCGTATTTCATGGCAACGTTGCCGGTTTCAATGGCATTGGCCCCGCCCGATGTATCCGCCGGCGTGGGCGAAATTTTGAGCGTGTTGTAGACGTCACTTGCCACCAGTTGCACGATTTCGACAATGGCCGGATTGCTGAACTGTGCCGTGCGCGGATCGACCAACTCGTCGAATTCCTGTTCGCCTGTGCCGCGCATCCAGCCAATATCACGGAACCAGCTACCGTTGGCCTGATAGCCATACATGCGCTTTTCGCCGTCCAGATTGGTCAACGCTTCGGCCATGCCCAAAAAGTCTTGCAGGGTCCGATCGTTGGTGGGATAGGCCATGCCGGCGTCGTCAAAGGGCTGTTTGGCATAGAACATGACCATGGTTGCCAATTGCATGGGGATCAGATAGGTGCTGCCATTGCGTTTGGCGCTGATCTCCACCGAGGCAATGCCTTCGGGATAGAGATCGGCAAAGCCATCGCGCTGGATGTAGTCGTCAATGGGGGCCAACACATCGCGGTCGGCGTAGGTCTGCCACTCCCAGCCCTGGAACGACGAGATGTGCGGCGGTGTGCCGCCGGCCAGCATGGTCTGCAATTTTGGGTAAAAGTTGGCGTTGGGGTCGGCAACCGTGGTCACGTTGACGGTGACGTTGGGGTTGCGCTCTTCGTACATGGTCTTAAGCTGCTCCCAGGCCGGAATATCGGCGGCATCGCCCCAGGCCAGGAACTCAACGGTGGTGGCAGCCGGGGCAGGCGCGCCGCCACTATCGACGCCTTCGCTTGCTGGTGGCGCGGCGGATGGAGCCGGGCAAGCGGCTACCATGAGTGCTGCCGATCCAACACCCATGATCTGTAGAAAGGCACGCCGGGAAAGGGTTTGTTGCAGCATTGCAATCTCCTTGTGAAATAGGGTCCACACAACAGTTGGGGATACGAGATAGGGAAATTATAACGATACAGGTGCGACGCACTCGCCACACACGCGTTTCACAACCGTTCTCCTCCTGGTGAGTGCGTCGCACCTGTATTGTTACGGGAAATGGGCACATTCCAGCAAATCCACAATCGCCCGTCTCTATTGAGAGAGGAGAACGGATTTTGGGTATTTCTCATGCTATCGGAGGCTGGTTAAGCCTAGATTCAATCTACATTAATACTTGGCACAGCCAAGATCAGACGGGTGGATTGACATAGACCTGGGATTCGGGTCGTTTCTTCGTGAAGGGAGGAGGGTAGTATAGGAAAATTCGGGAGAGCTGTCAATTGCAAGAAAAATGGGCGAATCGTCGAAAAGTGCCGGGGACTTCAGGGGGAAGAAATCGTCCTCCTTCCCCTGCGCGAAGTCCCCAGCACTTCTGTTGCCCCCTATGGACACGGCTCGAAAGCTTATAGACAGGCTGGCCGAGCCGCATATTCGGCATCCCCAACCTTCAGCCCACCCAGCATCTCCTCGATCACCAGCGCCACGCCATCCTCATCATTAGAGGCTGTGATACGATCTGCCACAGCTTTGACCTCGGGCACGGCGTTGTCCATTGCCACGCCGAGGCCAGCCGCCAGCACCATTTCCACATCGTTGGTATCGTCGCCAAAAGCGGCCACGTTTGCCATCGAAAGCCCCCATGTTTCCATCAGATGACGCAACGCCGTCTCTTTGGAAGACGCATGCGGCATGATCTGGGCCAGGTTATACTTCTCCGAGAGCAATACCCGCGCCGACTTGGGCAGTTCGGGCAACAATTCAGCGACGGTTTGATATTGTTCCATCGACAGAATGACTTTGGCTGCCGGACGGCGCGCCACGCTGAGCAGATCCGCTACATGCTGTGCGCCGGGCCGATCAAAGGGCTGGTTGATGTAGAGTACGTCGCCACTTTCCACGCCCAGGCGGCAATCGGGCGCAACCGCGAGAATAGCCTCGACAATGGCATAGGTATCATCGTGACCGATGAAGTTTTCGTAGAGCACCGCCTCGCCGTGGTGGATAATCGAGCCGTTATAGGAGATCAACGGCAGGTGATGTAGACGTTGGGAGATTTTACGCGTCATGCGCGGTGGTCGACCCGTGGCGATGACGACGCGGTTACCGGCGGCTTCCCAGCCCAACAGTGCCTCTAACGTGCGCTCAGAAATTGTGCCATCACTGCGCACAATGGTTTCGTCCAGATCAACTGCAACAACAGAAATCATTTTGTGTCCTTCGAGGGTAGGAGATCAGTCAACATAAAGAGTAAGGAGTAAAGATTGGGTAAAGTACGCTAGCCTCACCGCACCAGCGCGGGACGCTGCTTCCATGTTTGCGTGGCCTGTTGGAAGGCATAGGCCAGTTGCAGCACGCCGAAATCGTCTTGATGGCGACCGACGATCTGCACGCCCACAGGCAACCCTTCCGGCGTGAAGCCACACGGAACGGAGATGGCCGGGTGGCCGGTGACGGTGATGTAATAGCACGATTTCATCCAGTCGATGTAAGTTTCCATCTCGACAGGACCGGATGCTGTGTCAATTTCCGTGACGTAGGGCTGATCCACGGGGAAGGGCGGAACCTGGCTCACGGGCAGGATCAAAAATTCGTAGGTTTGCATAAACTGGCGCAGGCGGTGATAGAGCTGGGTGCGCTGCTGCTCGGCGCGGGCGATCTGCGGTCCTGTGATGCGTGCGCCCGCTTCAATGTTCCAGATCACGGTATCTTTGATCTGAGTCGCGCTGCGTTTCCAGTAGCGGGGCATAGGCGGCGTGAAATTCCACGGCCCGCCACACTTTGAAAATCTCATCGGCATCACTGAAATCGGGCGAGGCGGCATCCACAACACAGCCCAAATCGGTGAAGTGGGGCAACTGCGCCTCAATCACCGCCGACACACGCGGGTCAACGGGCAGCTCGCCCAGATCGGCGCTGTAGGCCACACGCACGCCGCTGAAATCACGATCCAGCGATTGGGCGAAGAGGCTGCCCGGCTTCGCGGATGCCAATGGGCGAACGCGCATCGGGGCCAGCCATCACACTCATCATCAGCGCCACGTCCTCGACGGTGCGCGCCATTGGCCCTTGCAGCGACATCCCCGACCACGCCGATCCGCTGGGACAGACGGGCACGCGGCCTGGCGAGGGGCGAAAGCCCACCACATTGCAAAAGTTGGCCGGGTTGCGCAGCGAGCCGCCCATGTCGCTGCCGTCGGCGATGGGGTGCATGCCACAGGCCAGCGCCACGGCTGTGCCGCCACTGCTGCCGCCACAGGTTTTGGAAAGGTCATAGGGGTTGCGCGTGGCCCCAAAGACTTGATTAAAGGTCTGTGATCCGGCGCCGAATTCGGGCGCATTAGTCTTGCCCACGGGAATCGCCCCGGCGGCATGGGTGCGTTCCACAATCAGGTCGCTGAAATCCGGCACAAACTCCCGAAAAATAGGCGAGCCAAAGGTGGTGCGGATGCCTTTCGTCTCGATGGTGTCTTTGTGGAGCATAGGCAGGCCGTGCAGCGCGCCCACGGCATCACCGCGGGCCAGCGCAGCATCGGCAGCTTTGGCCCCGGCCAGCGCTTTTTCGGGCAAATAGGTGACCACGGCATTGACCTGTGGGTTGACGCGCTCGATCTGATCAAGATGAGCTTGCATCACCTCAAGCGCAGAAAGATCACGGGCGCGAAGGCGGGCAGTCAACTCGACCGCGGTCATAAAGCAGAGTTCTTGGGCAGACACAGCAAACTCCTATGCATAGGGTTATGGGTAAATCTGAGTGACAATGGGCAGCGCGCCGGCATGTTGTTCGACGAATTTCACCTCGCGCTGGCCGCGGGTCCAGCGATAGCGATACCAAGAATGCTCACGTGTATCATAGACAAAAAGGGTGTCGTCGTTAATTGAGCGAAAGACTTCGCTGTCAAAGGCTCGTCCCAGTTGGGCGACAGAGTCAAATGTTTTGATGGGCATTTTGCTCCCTCTATTCTCCGAAATAGATCTCGCGCACGGTTGGATTCGCCACGATGGTGGCGGGCTTGCCCTCGGCCACAACTTCACCCATGTGCATCACATAGAGCCAGTCTACAAAATCAAAGAGAATTTCCAGCCGGTGTTCCACGATCAGAAAGGCGATGCCCTGCTGTTGGCGCAGATCGGCGATCTCTTCAAAGATGGTGTAGGCCAGTTTGGGGGCAACGCCCGCCGTGGGTTCATCAAGCAACATGAGGCGAGGCTCGCCCATGAGACTGCGCCCCAGTTCCAACAGTTTCATCTGCCCGCCAGAGAGATCCGAGGCGCGGGTATCGCTGAGACGGCGCAGGAGCAGTTTGTCCAAAATGCCGCCCGCCCGTTGCGCCAATGTCTTTTCTTGTTCACGCCACACGCCATGAAAAGGGGCAAAGCGGGCGCGTTCGCCGCGCTGCCCGGTGGCGGGGAGCAGGGTGTTGTCCAGCACGGTCATGCGCGTGAAGAGGGCCGGATCTTGATACGAGCGGGCGATGCCGTGGCGAAAGACAGCGTCGGCGCTGGCATGGGTGAGGTCGTGATTTTCAAAGTGAATGCGTCCACTGTCGGGCTGGAGCGTGCCGGCGATGAGGTTGAGCAGCGTCGATTTGCCGCTGCCGTTGGGGCCGATGAGACCGACGATCTGCCCTGGCTCTACGCGCAGCGAAACGCCGTTGACCGCCTGGAGTTTGCCAAAGGCTTTGGCGAGAGTTTCAATTTTCAGCATTGACTGTGTCATCCACGGTGAAGTTGCCTATCGGCTCTACGCTGCGTCAGCGTGTTCAGTATTTTACCCTAGTATCTGCGCGATTGGTTCAATCCGCATTCTATTCGGCTGACGAGCGCGGTGTGCGCTTGGGTGGTGCGCGCTGGTTCGGGGAGCAACCCCTGGGGCCGATAGCGCAACATGATCAGCAAAATAATGCCGAAGAGAATAAAGCGCACGTAGTTGAACTCGAACTGCGAGCCGAGCATGTCTAGTTGAATGGCGCTAATCGCGGTGACCCGGTCCAGCACGGTGACGATGAGCGCGCCCAGCAGCGCGCCGCGGTTGTTGCCCACGCCGCCCAGCACCACCATCACCCAGATGTCCAACGTGAGGGCGACGGCATAGTCATTGGTGTTGACAAAGCCCAGGTTGACGGCGAAAAGCACGCCGGCAATCGCGGCAATCGCCGAGCCAACAAACATCACGGCGGCGCGGATGCGCGGCACGTTTTTGCCCAGGCTTTGGGCCACGGCGTCGTTCTCGCGCACGGCTTTGAGCAGCCGACCGTAGGGCGAACGCACCAGCCGCTCGGCATACCCATAGACCAGCGCCACCAGCAGCAGCACGAGTATCAAAAAGCAGATGGCGGCAATGCGCGGGTTGCCGGTGAGCGTGCTGACCCAGGCGAACGGCTGCGCGATGCCGGAAAGGCCGTTGTGGGCGCAGATCAGCGGCGGATAGCCGCGCACGATGATGCGGATGATCTCGCTGCCCACGAGCAGTACCAGGGCTAGATACCACTCTTCTTTCAAGCGCAGGGCCGGGTATGAGGCCAGCCAGCCCACAACGCCGCCGATGAGGGCCGCCACGAGCAACGTCAAAAAGAAGTTGCCCAGGGCCACCACGGGCAGCGTGCGCAGAATCTCGCTGCGCAGTTGAACGGCTTGGCTTAGCGTGGTGGCGTTACACGGATCAATGCCCGGCACGCCCACAAAGATCGGCAGCAACCGCGTATAGGTCCAGCCGGCGGTGTAGGCGCCCACCGAGACGAAGAGCGCTTTGCCGAAGTTGGGGATACCCGCCAGCCCGTATTCCAAATTGAGGCTTAACGACATCAGCGCCGAGATGCCAAAAAAGGTGAGCAGTGCAATCGTGGTGGCGACGAGATCAATCTGCATAGGCGCGCCTCCGGCGGGGATAGAGGCGGCGCAGATCGGCGCTGAAATCGGTCAGTCCTTGCGGGCGGAAGAGCAGCACAGCCACGATGATCAAAAAGGGAATGGCGGGCTTGAAACTAAAATCCAGCCCAATCGTGGCGTTGAGGGCCTGCATCACAGTATTTTCCGAGAAGGCCACGAGATAGGCCCCCAAAATCGTGCCCGGAAAACTGGTCATGCCGCCGAGGACCGTGGCGGCGAAGACCGAGAGGATCGCCAGCCAGCCCACCAGCGGGTTGACAAGCGTATAGATCCCCCAGAGCGCCCCGGCCACGCCCGCTAGTCCCCCAGCCAGCACCCAAGTCAGATCATGCACCCGATCCACGGGGATGCCGATCACCCGCGCCAGCATGAAATTATCGGCCAGGGCGCGCATCTCACGGCCCAGTGGCGTCAGGTTAAGGAGCAGGCTCAGCGCAATCACAAGGGCAATGCTGGTGGGAACGACCCAAAAGAAGATGTTGGTGAGGGTGATCCACTCGGTCTGCACCCACACGACCAGCGGGATCTGAATGCGTTTGTCAAAGAGATCGTAGCGATCTGCCAGCAAAAAGAGCATGTAGCGCAGGATCAGCCCCACGGCAAACGAGGCCAGAATCAGCGTGTACATAGACGATTTGCGCCGAGTCAGCGGTTTATAGACGATGCGATTGGCGACGACGGCGATGAGCGCGGAGACGAGAAAGGCCGCGCTCATGATCAAAATCGGGTTGCGCGTGATCAGCATAGAAACGGTCAGCGCCACATAGCCGCCCACGCTGATCAACTCGGCGTGGGCAAAGTTGGGCAAGCGGATCACGGCGAAGGTCAGGGTCAGCCCAATCGCCATGAGGGCGTAGAGGCTGCCAACCTGGGCCGAGCGGAGCAACGAGTCGATCAACTGTGCAGTGGACAAGGCAGGCTTTCCAGTGGTGGCGGGGGGAATCAATAGAAAGGTGCAGGCTATTATAGCGTGAGAGGCTCCAATCAAAAAGATTTACACTTGAATTTGAGCCAGCGCCTTTTTCACGGCATCGGGCTGGCGGGCAATCACCTGGAGTAGTAGCACGCGCAACCGGATCTGGTTGTTGTTTCCGCTGTTCCCATGCTTGTACAGTCGCCAGCGAAAGATGAAACGTATCGGCAAACTCTTCCTGGCTCAGGGCCAGATTCTCACACACAGATTTTACGTCAATCACGCGCTGAAAACGCGCCAGCATTTCCGGTGAAGTGGGTTGGGCATCGGGATCGGATAACGCTGCTTTTTCTGCCTGGGCAGGGTCAAGCGCATCCACGCGCGCCCAATCTGTATCGCCCTGTGGCAACGATTGTTCTGAGTGAACTTTAAACTTTGTTGTACTCTTCTTGTTCATAGTTGGTGGCCTTTCTTGCCGAGATCATCTGAATTTCACCCCAACTTCCCGCAAAGCTTTGTCCACTCATCCTGCTGTGCTATGATAAACGCCACATTTTTTTCAAGTTGACACAGATTTCGGCAACCCATATGCGATCGATTGTCCTCATCAGTCTGGCGCTGCTTTTTTTGATCGGCACACCCCACCCCACCCTGGCTCAAGAGGCCGTCACGCCGATTTCGACCATCCAAAGTCAGATCAGCAATGGCGATGATTCCGCTTTTGTGGGGCAGATTGTCACCGTCGAAGGCATTGTCACCGGCGTCTATGGCGATCTCTTCTTCGTGCAAGATCCGATTGGTGGCGCGTGGAGCGGCCTTGCAGCCTATCGCCGCGGCCACGGCGCAAGCGTGGGCGATGCGGTACGCCTGATCGGCTCGATTACGGAATATTACGATCTCACCGAGATCGAACCCACTCGCGTGGAGATCCTTTCGCGCGGCAACGCCTTGCCCGTGCCACAATCCCTTTCCGCCGCCGCTGTCGCAGATGAACGCTGGGAGGGCGTGTTGGTGCAATTGCGCGATCTTACCATCACCACGCCGCTCAACCAGTACAACGAATGGCGCGTCGAGGATGGCAGCGGCAGCCTGTTGGTGGATGACAAGGGCGTTTTCTACGCCGCCGAGCCGGGTGTGGCCGTGACTTCGCTGACAGGTATTGTCGATCATGCCTTTGGCAGCTATCGGCTGATCCCGCGCACACTGGCCGATATTGTCGTGGCCGTGGACGCGCCACCCACGCCCATTGAATTGACCCCCATCTATGCCATTCAAGGCAACGCCAGCGCCAGCCCGCTGGACGGCGAACTTGTGGACACCGTGGGCGTAGTTAGCGCTGTGGGTGCGGCGGGATTCTTCTTGCAAGATCCTGTGGGCGACGATGACCCGCTCACCAGTGACGGCGTCTATGTCTATACCTATGATCTGCCTGTTGTGGATGTGGGCGCGTGTGTGCGTGTGCGCCAGGGGCTGGTTGCGGAATTTTACGCCAAAACAGAACTCAGCCGCGGCCTTGTGGAACGCTCCGATCTGTGTGCGTCCACGGCCCTTTCGCCCACGTTGGCCTCACTGCCGCAGTTGAACACTGATCCCGAAAGCCTGTTGGAGGCGCTAGAGGGGATGGTGGTGGTGCTGGAACCGTTCACGGCCACGGTGCAGGGACCGACCAAGCGCTTTGAAAGTGGCGACGTGGAGATCGGTGTCGTTGCCACCGAACTGCTGCCCTATTTGCCCGGTGGACGTGTCTTCCAGGCCGAGGCAGGCGATAGCGCTGCCTTGATCTTCATCAGCAACCTGGCTGGCGCGGATCTGCCCGACACGGCCTGGGGTGATGAAGTTGTGGTGGGCAGCGACGATCCCGCACAGCCGCTGTTGGCCGTGGTGGACTACACTTTTGGCAAATATCAACTGGGGCTGCTGCCAGGGCAACCGGTTCGCGTGCAGCCGCGCAGCGCCGTACAAGATCGGCCCAGTAGCCTCGCCGCCGATGAATTTGGCGTGTGTACCTTTAACCTTTTTGGGCTGGGCCGCGGCAGTGCGCAATACCCCGATGAGGCCGAGTATGAACTGCAACTGCGCCGCCGCGCCCTTGCCATTGCCGAAGGGCTGGACGGCTGTACCATTATCGGGCTGCAAGAGGCGGGTACACCCGCGGATGTCGAGAATCTCGCCGCATTGCTTGCCAGCGAATTTGAATTGGAATATACCGCCGTTGCCATTGCTGGGCCGAACAGCAGCAGCCCCGAGTTTCCGCTGACCAATGGCTTGCTGGCGCGCAGCGACCGCACCGAGGTGGTGGACGCCGTGCTGATACAGGGCTGTTCCACGCGTGACTATGAGATTGTCGATGCCGAGAGCAACTGTGCCGACGGCGAGTATCCGCTCTTTAACCGCCCGCCGCTGGTTGTGGATCTGCAAGTGACGGGCGATTGGGACGAACCATACCCGCTCACCGTCATCGGCAACCATTGGAAGAGCAAAAGCGGTGACGAGTCTGTCAACAGTGTGCGGCGCATGGCCCAGGCCGAGCATGTGGCGGCGTTGGTGCAAGCACGGCTGGATGCGGACGCAGCCGCGCATGTGGTTGTCTTGGGCGATCTCAATGATTTCTATGGCAGCGAGCCAGTGGGAGCATTACAACAAGGCACGCGTCCGGCGCTGATCCACACCTATGATCTGTTGCCGGCGCTGGAGCGCTACACCTATATTTTCAACGGGGCCAGCCAAGTGTTGGATCATGTTCTGATCAGCCGCGGGATGCGTGCGGCCTTTGCCCGCATTGATCCGCTACACATCAACGCCGATTTTCCCACCCCAGCCACGCCCGATTCGGGCAGTTTTGTCCATGCCAGCGATCACGATCCTGTGCAACTCACTGTGCGCCCTGCCGGGGCCGGCTGGATCGGCGGCAACGTGGGCGTCCCTGGCGTAATCGTCTTGTTGCGCAACGCCGAGGGCGGCACGGTGGGCATTGCCATTAGCGATGGCCTGGGCGATTTCCGCTTTTGGAATTTGTTGCCGGGGAGCTATCAAATTGATTTCAAAACCCTGCCCGGTCTGCGCATTGAAAAAATAGACCGCCGCCTACAGGTGCGGGCCGGCGCAGGGCTTTTCTTGCACCCTGTGGTACACCCAACCCAGACGATTTTTGGCGTCAACGCCATTTTGGTGGGCGCGGGGCTGGGCACGCTTCCCGATCTTGTTCAACCCGCAGACTAAAAACGCTGCGATTTACCCAAAGGACCGATTATGGAAAAGGTTTATCTTTCCTGGCACGATGTGGAAGAGTTAATTAGCAAACTGATCATGCAACTGGATACCCCCTATGACGCCCTGCTGCTGATCACACGCGGCGGCATCATCCCCGGCGGCATGATCGCCGAGGCGCTGCGCATGAAGGACATTTTGACGGCGTCTGTCTTCTTCCCACAGGATGCCGGTGTGCGCGCCGATATGAGTTGGCCGCGCTTTTGCAGTTCCCCGCCGACCCAGTCTTGACGGGTAAAAAGGTGCTGATTGTGGACAACATCTGGGATCGTGGGCGCACGATTGTCACCGTGAAAAGCCGCGTCGAAGGAACCGGAGCCACGGCACAGACGGCTGTATTACATTGGAAACAGGGCAAAAGCATCTTTCAAAACGAGCAGCCAGATTTCTATGGGGCCATCAGCGAGGATTGGATCTACTATCCCTGGCAACGGATCGACGATTCCAGCGATCTGATGCCAGCGCGGCCTGTGCCGCAGCTTTCGTGAGGCGCATTGAGAGTTGCAAATTCACACGGAGAAATTTTTGATGGCGAAGGCGCGGATGGGGGAGATCATGGAAAGACTGCGGGCAGCGCACCCGGACGCCGAGTGTGAGTTGATCCACGCCGACGCCTTTCAGCTATTGGTGGCGACGATCTTATCGGCACAATGTACTGACGTGCGCGTCAATAGCCTCACGCCAAGCCTCTTTCAACACTATCCTAGCCCGGCGGCAATGGCGACGGCGGATCGGGCGAACCTCGAAGAGATCATCCGCCCCGCTGGGTTCTTTCGGCAAAAAGCCCGGTTCATCCAAGAAGCAAGCCAGACAATTGTGCAAGAATTTGGTGGCACGGTTCCCGCTGAAATGGCGAATCTGCTCACACTAACCGGGGTGGCGCGCAAAACCGCCAATGTCGTGCTAGGGGTCTGGTATGGCAAAGCCGAGGGTGTGGTGGTGGATACACACGTCAAGCGGCTTTCCGCCCGCCTGGGGTTGACCGAGGCCACCACGCCAGAGAAAATTGAGGAAGACCTCATGGCGTTGGTCCCCCGTGCCGATTGGATCGACCTTTCGCACTTGCTCATCTTCCACGGACGGCGCGTTTGCGATGCGCGCAAGCCCGACTGTGCCCACTGTACGCTAGCGGATCTCTGCCCATCGGCGCTGGTGTAGATACCCATAAAAGAAGGGGACGGAAATGTGACGTTCCGCCCCCTCTTTTTTAGAAGTCGAACTTTTGGCAAAGGTTCGACTTCTTTCTTTTAATTTAGGCTGAGACTACTTCTGATCCTTCACCGGACGGATGCCCAAGTAGACTTCACGCCCGCCCAGCGTACGCAACAGCGTATCCGGCGAGCGCCAGGGCAAGAGTTGATTCAACTCGTTGGGGGTCAGCGGTGTGTTGTCGTTGGCGAGGAAGACCCGAAAACAGGCAGAGGCCAGCGGCAAATGCTCGTTGATGTAGTCGGGATCATTGGCGCAGCGGGTGCGCAGACATTCCCACAGCGCATCGGTGCGATGAACTTCGGCGGTCTCCGGGTCCACCCAATCCACATCCTCTGTGTTGCGATGGTCCATAAATCGATCGCGACATTCTGCGCAGAGTTGATCGCGCAAATAGAGCCGAAAGTCGCGCCCACTTTCCGTCCACCAATCGTAGTCAATGTGGAATTTCGTATCGATTGTGGGACGAAACCAAGTAATCCCCTTCTTCAAATTTGCAACCATCAACCTTACTCCTGTTCCCTCAATAAACTTCATTTCAGTTTATTCACGTGAAGGTGACAAGATGAAATTCATCTTGTCACCTTGTCATTCTGTACTCCGCAGCCGCACACAAGAAGATTTTTCAAAAAGCAGAAACTTTTCCTTTATGGCACTGCTTCGTCTGTCACCAATCAGGCCAGGGCAAAGAAACCGCCACCTGTGTCGCGGAACATGCGATTGCTAATCAGCGCATAGAAAACCGGGCCAGGCGTACAGCGATAGATCATATTCACAGCGCTATAGACGGTTTTGGCGTGGGCGGTTCCCTGTGGGCTAAGTTTCGTCAATTCCGGCACAATCTTTTCCACAATATCATCTAGGCCGATGGTGCTCTTTTCGATCTCCATATGAATGGCATCCAACGCTTTTTCTTCTTCAGTGGAGACGACGAGGTATTCGTCATATTCACAGGAGATCTGAATTTTGTTCATTTCAAACGAGATGGAGCGATCTTTGGGCAGCGCGCTGGCGAAGCGCGACCATTCACGCTTCATGCGGCGCGGGCGAAAATCAATGACGACTTCGCCGAGGTTGCTGGTGCGTTCCAGCGTCAACTGCGCGCCCACGGGCAGGCCATGTTCGTCCATCCACTTGCGCAGACCGGAGACATAGCGCCCGTCGTGGCTGACCCATGCCTGATAGCGATTGCCCCAACGCCCGTCGATGACGGTGACCATGGAACGTCCTTCGCTGCCACTGGGGAAGAAACTGCGCGTGCGGCTGCCCAACGGGATGGTCCCATAGCGCCGATGGGGATAGAGCAGGGTAAAACTGGTGCTGGGGACAATCGACGGTACGTCGCTGCCCACACCACTCTCGCCCCATTCGTCGTCCAGTTCCCACTCCAACTGCAACAATTCCACGCTGAGCAATGCCCGATTGTACCGGGGCATATGCGGGCGGAGCAGCGGCGGAACCTTCAACGCTTCTTCGGGTTCCAACCGGCGCAGATACCAGAATTGCTCGTTGCCACGGCCCACGCGGTCAAAACGTTCATCCTGGCCCAACGCATGGTCGAGGCTAATCATCTGCATCCGCTGCGAAATCTCGGCGTCCATTTCCAGCTCGCCCAGGATCTCCTCCGAGGAGAGGGGCTTGTTTTGCATCTCGATCAGCGCTTCGGCAATGTTCAGGTGACCCACATGCAGTTCTGTCAGTTGGTCGGCAAGCAGCCAATAGTTGTCCACTTCCACAAACGAATCCGCCCGCTCGCCTTCTTCCAGGGCAAAGAGAAGACTCTCTTCGATCTCTTCTTGATAAAGTTCATAGATCTCGGCGCTGGAAAGGAGCGCCCCTTCTTCAGTCAATCCTTTCCCATTGGGCTGGTTCAGCCGATGGGACGTTTGCAAGCTGGAGGCAAATTCACGCACTTTGCTGTTGCCGTCCACTTGCACCTGAAGTACTTCAAAGTTACCGTGTTCTGGATTCTGGCCGCGCCGAGTTCCCACCACTTCGCCCACAGCAAAATCCAGCGCCGGAAAGACAAGTTTCTGGCCCACGCCATAGCTTTCGCCGGGCTGATAGATTTTACCTTTAGACAGTTCGGATTCCATGCGGCTGGTTTCGCGCCGCTGATATTCCTGGATAACGTGCAGAGCAAGCTGCGCAGTGGTCAAAGGGGGATCTGCATCGAGGATTAGATTGTGGAAAAAATCAAGATCTTCCTCGGTAATCTCAAACTGATCGCGCCAGAAAGCAGCCGTCTGGGTTTTTCGCTGCAGCACGCTTCCTCCTCATTCTCTCACCGCATTGACACGGTGACGGCGGTTTGTATAAAAATTTACCTCTCACAAAAAGTACAGCTTATTATTATAGCAGTCGTACAGAGGATTTTCAAAAAGCGCAAGGAGTGTCAAGAATGTAATTTGAAAGGGGAGTGGTTTCCCGGCCAGAAATCAATGAACAGAGGACTAAATCTTTCTAGTTTGTTGAATTTCTGGTTGCGATAGGGTAGGATAAAATGAAAGCAGGAAGTCTACGCACTCCTGACTGCTCAGGCGACCATCCCCAACCTATCGCCCGTTTTGAATTTATTCGTCCAGCCACCATTAGGAAAGAAAACGTAACCATGACAACCGTTGCCATGATTCTCGCAGGTGGCGAAGGTACGCGGCTGACTGTCCTTTCGGAGAAGCGCGCCAAGCCAGCCGTTCCCTTTGCCGGGAAGTTCCGCATTATTGATTTTACCCTCAGCAATTGCGTCAATAGCGGCATCTATACCGTGGGTGTCCTCACTCAATATCGCCCGCACAGCCTCAACGAACATATTGGCATCGGCAAGCCCTGGGATCTGGACCGAGCGCTGCGGCGGCGTGCGCATTTTGCAGCCCTATCAGGGCCGCGGTGGGCAGGTCTGGTATGCAGGCACAGCCGATGCCATCTATCAAAACCTCAACTACATCCGCGAGCAAGGGGCCGATACGGTGGTGATCCTCTCTGGCGATCATATCTACAAAATGGACTATCGCCCCATGATCGAGTTTCACAAGGAGCGCAACGCCGATCTAACCATTGCGCTGATGCCTGTGCCCCTGGAAGAGACCAACCGCTTTGGCATCATGACTGTGGACGAAGAAGATCACATTACCGCCTTTTTTGAAAAGCCCAAAGACCGCGACAAAGGCAATCTGGCCTCCATGGGCATCTATGTTTTCAAGGCCGACGTGCTGGCGAAGCGTTTGAGCGAAGGCAACGAACAATCGCCCCGTACCGACTTTGGCAAACATGTGATCCCGGCCATGCTGGAGGCGGGCGACTCGATTTTGGCCTATCGCTTCCGCGATTATTGGGTGGACGTGGGCACGGTAGACTCATATTGGGCCACCAATTTGGAATTGGTGCAGGCCAACCCCGCGCTGGATCTGTACAGCGAAAAATGGCCCTTGCACACGCGCAGCGAAGAGCGCCCGCCCGTCAAAAGTGGCCCCCAGGCCCGGATCAACCAAAGTATGGTTTCCAATGGCTGTGTGGTGCGCGGCACCGTGATCAACAGCGTGCTTAGCCCCGGCGTCTACATTAGCCCCGGTGCCGTGGTCAAGGATAGTATTCTTATGAATGATACCTGGGTTGGCGCGGGCGCCCATGTGGAGCGGGCGGTCATCGACAAACAGGTGGTCATTGGGGCCGGCGCGCAGATTGGCTTGGGCGATCCGGCTGTGCCCAATGAGCGCATGCCCGACAAGCTGTTTGCGGGCATCACCGTGATTGGCAAGAATGCCGACATCCCCGACGGGGCCAGAATCGGCTGCAACGTGTTGATCAACAGCGACCGCGGCCCACGCGATTTTCCTGAAGATGGGCTGGTCAAAGACGGCATGACAATTTAGAGATTAGAGATTGGATATTGGAGACTGGCTTGTTGGTCATTCACCGACACCCATATCCACTCTCTCATATCCACTCGCCAATCCCCAATTACGAATGAGGAACGATAATGGCTCAAGCATTTGCAATGATCATGGCCGGCGGTGACAACCCCGATCTCAGCATGTTGACAGAGACACGGGCGGAACCATCGGTGCCCTTTGGTGGCAAGTTTCGGCTCATCGACTTTTCGCTAAGCAATTGTGTCAATAGTGGCGTCTATAACGTCGCCGTGCTGACGCAGTATCGCCCGCGCAGTCTCAACGATCACATCGCCATTGGCAAGCCCTGGGATCTGGATCGGGCCAGCGGCGGCGTGCGTCTGCTCCAACCCTACACTGGCGGCCAATATGGCGATTGGCAGCGTGGCTCGGCGGATGCTGTGCGCCGCAATCTGGATTTCGTCAAAGATCAGCCCGAAGAGCATGTGCTGATCCTGTCGGGCAAACATATCTATCGCATGGACTATCGCCCCTTTATTGAACAGCATATGCAGACCGGGGCCGGTGTCACGGTAGCGGTGCGCCGGGTCACCGTCCACGAAACCCACCGCTTTGGCATCGTCTCGGTGGGGTCCGACGGTCAGATCACCGATTTTCAGGAGAAGCCGCGCCGCACCCAGAAGAATCTGGCCTCCATGGGGGTATATGTCTTTGACAAAGCCTTTTTAATCGAGCAACTAGAAGCGCACGATTATGACGACTTTGGCCGCGATCTGCTGCCCGCCATCATCAACGGGCAGTCGCACAATGTCCAGGCCTTTATCTATCAGGGCTATTGGGCCGATGCCAGCACAGTACAAGCCTATTGGGAAGCCAATATGAATCTGCTGGCCGAAGATCCGGCTATGGATCTCTACGATCCCGAATGGATCATCCACACGCGCAGCGAAGAGCGCGCCCCCGTGCGCCTGGGGCCAAAGGCCGATGTAGACGGCACATTACTGTCCAACGGTTGCCAGATCGACGGAACCGTGGAGCGCAGCGTGCTTTCGCCCGGCGTGCGCGTGGCCGAGGGCGCCGTCGTCAAAGATAGCGTAATTCTCAGCGACACCTGGATCGAAGCCGGCGCCGTGGTGGAACGCTGCATCATTGACAAAGATGTACGCATTGGTGCGGGGGCCAAAGTGGGACATGGCGAGGACAATACCCCCAACGCCACCTTTGGGGGGCTGAACACGGGCATTACATTGATTGGCAAGGGCAGCCAAGTTCCCGAAGGCATTACGATTGGGCGCAACGTGGTTGTGCATCCTTTTAGCACCGACAAAGCTTTTGGTAAGACCAAAACCTTCCGCAGCGGCAAAGAGCTGGGCAAGGATCTGCGCTAACCCACGTTTGCCGGCCTGAGTGGTTCGGTTTATCTTCGTGGTGCATGATTCGTGTCCCAACACGAATCATGCACCACGAATCACGTTACAGCTAACCCTGGCGCTCCACCCGCCCTTTCTGCAAAGTATGCCCATGTCTACCCACATTCTTTTGATCACCTGTCCCGACGAGCCGGGGCTTGTTCACAAAGCTACCGGCGTGCTCTATCGCGCCGGCTGCAACGTGATCAGCAACCAGGAATTTGTCGATTCGGAGACGGCGCAATTCTTTATGCGTACGGAATATAGCGGCGGCCATGATGCCGCTGCAATTTTGGGCGAAGTACGCCATCTTTTGCCCGCCACGGCAACCGTACGGCTGGCAGAGAGCGGCAAGCGGCGCATTGTGGTGCTGGTGACCAAAGAGCACCATGCGCTGGGCGATCTGCTGTTGCGCCATACGTTTAACGAACTCAACGCCGAGATCACCGCCGTGATCAGCAACTATGACACGTTGGCTCCCTTTGTAGAGAAATTTGGCATCCCCTTTCACACAGTCAGCCATGTGGGCGTGGGCCGCCGTGATCATGAGATCACTGTGGAGGCCCTGCTGGCCCAATACGGGCCGGATTATGTGGTGCTGGCAAAGTATATGCGTGTACTCACGCCCGCCTTTGTGGCCGCCTATCCCAACCGTATCATCAACATTCACCACTCGTTCCTGCCCGCCTTTATCGGGGCCGATCCCTATCGCCAAGCCTTTGAACGGGGCGTCAAACTCATCGGGGCCACGGCTCACTTTGTCACCGACGAACTGGACACCGGCCCCATCATTGCCCAAGACGTGATCCCCGTGAACCATACGTTGCGCGCAACTGACATGGCACAGGCTGGCCGCGATGTGGAAAAGATCGTGCTTTCCCGCGCCCTGCAATTGGTATTGGCGGAGCGGGTATTCCTCACGGGCAACCGCACGATTGTGTTTGCGTGAGTCTACACAAGTCGAACTTTTCAGAAAGGTTCGACTTCTGAGCTATTCATTCATCTGTAAGAAAGGTCAATCTATGGCTGCGAAACATCGCTGTTTGATGATCGGCACAGGCGGCATGGCGAGCCATTGGATCAACGCCGTTTGGCAAGCGCACAGCGCGCGCATGGAATTTGCCGCGCTGGTGGATGTCAACGCCGAGTTGCTCCAGCGCGCCGGGGATCGGGTGGGCGTGCCCCCCGAACGGCGCTTCACCGATGTGGCCGAGGCGTTCGCAACCGTCGAGGCCGACTTTTGCTGCATTGTGACACCGCCGCAATTTCACCGCCAAGCCGTGGAACTGGCCTGCGCGCAGGGCTTGGCGATTATGTCGGAAAAGCCGATTGCCGACACTTGGGAGGATTGTTGCGCGATTGCCCAGGCTGTGCAAAAGGCGGGCGTGCGCATGATGGTGACACAGAATTACCGCTACACGCCGCGCATTCTCACGCTCAAAAAAGCCGTGGCCGAGTTGGGCGCGGTGAACTATGCCGTCTGCCGCTATGCCTCGGACTATCGCACTTTTCTCTCCTGGGGGGCACGCTTCCGCCACGAAATGCCCCATTCGCTGCTCGTGGAGGCGACGATTCATCACTTTGACCAGTTGCGCAACCTGACCGGGGCCAACTGCCGCACCATGACTGGCTACGAATGGCATCCCGGCCAGATCCGCGGCGGCAATACCCTCTTCACGGGCAGCGAGTCATTTGTGGGCGAACCGTGCGGCCTCTTTCTCATGCAGATGGATGGTGGCAGCTTTGCCACCTATGAAGGCAACAATTTAGAGACGGGCAAGACCAATAGCTGGCACAGCGAATATTATCGTGTCGAGTGTGAAGGCGGCGCGGCGGTGCTGGACAAAGATCACATTGTGCGTGTGGAAGAGCGCGGGCCGGGCAACACGTTGATCAGCCGGGAAGTGGCCGCCGAAAAGCCCCAATGGGAAGGTCACCATGCCATTGGCGCGCAGTTTCTCGATTGGCTCGACGGCGGCGACGCCCCCGCCACCGTACTCAGCGACAACCTCCAATCCGCCGCCATGATGTTCGCCGCCATGACCGCCAGCGCCGAGCGCCGTGTGGTGGATGTGCAGGCGATGGTGGCGCAGGCGTTATACAGATAGTAGGGGTTCTGCTTGCTGAACCCACTGGGCGCAGCCAACATGCGCCCGTACCGCTTCCGTTGTGCTTCGTTCAACGAATAGTATAAGAATCAGCGTAAAACAACTAAAAAATTGCGTACCTATTCAGGGGCGACGCACTCGCTACACACGCTTTTTACAACCGTTCTACTGCTGGCGAGTGCGTCGCACCCTAGACCTGTATAGTTACAAAATTGCAGAGATTAGACGACTTCAACGCATACACTATGCGGCCACTTTCTTAATCACCCAATCACAGGAGACAACCCCATGATCACCGACCTCGGTCATTCTGCCTTCCGCTGTCACGACATTGACAAAGCGCTGGCTTTCTACAAACTGCTGGGCATCGAAGAATCTTTTCGCCTGCACCGGGACGACGGCTCGCTAATGCTGATCTATCTGCATGTCAGCGGCGACCGTTTCCTCGAACTCTTCCCCGGCGGGGCGGAACCCGACGAGGCCAAAGGCAGCTTTATGCACCTCTGCCTCGTCAGCGACGACATTCAGGCCGAAGTTGCCAATCTCGAAGCCAACGGGATCGAGATCTGGCGAGCGCTCAAAGAGGGCAAAGACGGCAACCTGCAAGCGTGGGTCAAAGATCCCGATCTCAATCAGATCGAACTCATGCAATTGGTGGAGCATTCCCCGCAGCGGCGCACGGCCCGCGGCGAAAGCGCGTTTTAAGCCGGGGCGATATCCTACTCTTCTTGCTGAAAAATGGAATGAACACACATGCCCAACACAAAGACTGCAATTTCAGTTGAAGATGAGCTTTTCCAAAAGGCCGATCAAATTGCAGCCGCCCTTGAGATCTCCCGAAGTGCACTCTATGCGCGCGCCTTACAAGAATTTGTGCGCCGGTATGAAAACCAAGAACTTCTGCGAGAATTAAACGTAGTTTATGCGGATGAACCGACCCAAGAAGATCTTGCATTTCTTGAACAGGGCCGTCGCCATTTGGGACGCTTATTGGATGACAACGGGTCATAGTTATGCCCATCCAACAAGGTGACCTCTACTGGGTTAATCTGGGTGAGCCAGTTAGCTCTGGCCCAGGCTATCTGCGGCCCTGTGTGGTCGTTCAAAACAACGTTATTACACAGCTTCTCACCGTGGACCGAAACGCTTTGGGAGAGAAGGTAACGACGCTTTCATCACGTCTCACGGCGCAAATTTTGCGAGGAATTTTCGTACTCCTCGAACCGCGAGATATCTAACCAAATACACTTCATCACACCAACCCCAAAGGACAAACCATGACCGACTCTGCGCAACGGCTGCGCCATGTGGTGCTTTTCCAGTTCAAAGAAGGCACGCCGCCTGCCCAAATCCAGGAAATCGAAAACGCTTTCCGCGCCCTGCCCGCCAAGATTAGCGCCATTCAAGACTTTGAATGGGGAACGGACGTCAGCATAGAGGGCAAGGCCGACGGGTTCACCCACTGCTTTTTTGTCACTTTCGCCGACGAAGCAGGCCGCGCCGACTATCTGCCACACTCCGATCACAAAGCGTTTGGGGCTGTGCTGCGCCCGCATCTTGCCAAAGTTCTCGTCTTCGACTATTGGAGCAAAGCCTAATGGACGACATTATCGCCGATATTCGCGGCAAAATTATTCTGATTACTGGTGCAGCCCAGGGCATTGGCGAAGCCACAGCCCGCCTGTGTGCCCGCCGCGGCGCCAGCGTAATTGTGGTGGACGTCAAAGCCGATAAGGGCGAAGCCGTGGCGGCATCGATCCGCGCCGAGGGGGGTCAGGCCGAGTCCCGCGCGGTGGATGTGCGCTCGGATGAAGCGGTGCAGTCACTTTTTGCCGACGTGACCGCCGCCCACGGACGGCTCGACGTGCTGATCTGCGCGGCGGGGGTGTTGCTGGGGCCATACCTTCAGCCCGAAGAGTTCCCGGTGGAGACCTTCGATTTTGTGATGGATGTCAACGTGCGTGGCTCGTTTTTATGTACCAAATATGCCACGCCCCTGTTGGCGGCATCCAACAAGGGCGTGATGATTTTGATTGCATCAGGGGCGGGTGTCATCGGCGGCAGTTCATCCATTGCCTATGGAACCAGCAAAGGCGCGGTCAACGGTCTGGGCATGACCCTGGCCGGCCATCTGGCCTCCCGCAACATCCGTGTCAACGTGGTCTGTCCCGGCGGCATCCAAACCGAGTTAAAACTTAGCGTGATCCAGTCCCAGGCCGACCGCCAGGGCCAGAATTTCGATGAACTGGTCACCAACTCACACTTGGGTGATCCGGCGGGCGTGGCGCGGCTGCTGGCCTATCTGGCCTCGGATGATGCCGATTACGTGCGGCGGACGTTGTTCACAAGATAGGGAGTAAGGAGTAAGGAGTAAGGTTTCGTCAACCCAATTTACTCCTTACTCCTTATCTCACCTCCACCCCCGCGGCCTGTGCGATCTGATGCGCGTTCCGGCTTGCCAGCGGATACTGCTCGTTGGGCAGATGTTCGAGCAGCATGTAGCCGTCGGGGCGGATGGCCTGCCAGCGGCGCAACGCCGTGATCAAATCCAACTCGCCCTCGCCAGGGATGGCCTCGTCCAGGTGTAGCACCAATCCCTCGCCGGGGCGAATGTCTTTGAAATGGCCTACGGGGGCAATCGGCCCCATAAGATCGAAAATATGGTTGAGCCGATCCGTGCTTTGGTAAACCTGGGCCAGCGTCTGAAAATGGTTAACAAAGTCCATGACCACAGTCAGGCGCTGGCTGCCCACGGCAGTGATCACATCGCGATTGGTCTCTGGCGAATCCATAATCGTCAACAAATGGGTCTCGATGACCACGGTCTGCCCGGCCGCTTCCGCATGATCGGCCACGCGGCGCAACGTCTCGACCAGCCGGGCGCGGCTCTCGGCGCTGTGATTCTCACGGGCGGGGCTATACGATCCCCGTGGGCTGAGGCTGCCCGTGCGGATCAGACACGCCTGTGCGCCCAATGCGGCTGCCACATCAACGCCACGGGCGATGACATTAACAACACGGTCACGCGTTGCGGCGTCGGGATCAAACAGGCGATCGCGATAGCCGATCCCAAACTGCACCAGATCCATTCCGGCGGCGGCAAAGGTTTGCCGCACTTGGCTGCACTCTGCCGCGCTGATCTGCGCCAGTTGATCGCCCGGGGCGTGAAAACCCACGCCGGTGAGGTCGAGTGCCTGGATTGCATCCAAGTGTTGGGCCGAAATCGTGCGAAAATCTGCGGGGGTCATGCCGACCACGCCAAGTCTCATAGCGGTCTCCTGGGGTTGTAAGGGTAGAGAGTCAATAAAGGACAATCGCATCATACTATGGAGCGTCTATCTGGGTAAGTCTGCCCACCGCGTTGTCAAAAAGTGTTGTCAAAAAGTAACGATATGGGCGCGTCGCGCCTAGAATCGTTATGGCAAAAGGAGCAATGGTTTTGGATCGACCCATGCTTGATCGCCGGGCCTTTCTCCGCTACAGTATGGGCAGCTTGGCCGGGGTTGCCCTGGCTGCCTGTCGTTCATCCTTCCCATCACCCACCGAGACCGTTATGTACCCATACCTACACGAAGCCACCATTGCCGATCTGCAAAACGCCCTGGCCCGCGCATCTGTTACCAGCCAGACGCTTGTCCGCGACTATATCGCCGCCATTAAAGCCATTGATTGGGCCGGGCCAGAACTGCGCTCGGTGATCGAGATCAACCCCGACGCCGAGGCCATCGCCGCCGAACGCGACCGAGAGCGCGCTGCCGGGAAGCTGCGCGGACCGCTCCACGGCATCCCGGTGCTGCTCAAAGATAACATCGACACCGCGGACAAGATGCAGACCACGGCGGGATCGCTGGCGCTGCTTGGCTCCAAACCGGCTCAGGATGCCACCGTGGCTGCCCGCTTGCCGCGCCGCCGGGGCCGTGATCCTGGGCAAGGCCAATATGAGCGAATGGGCCAACTTCCGCTCCACCCATTCCAGCAGCGGATGGAGCGGGCGCGGCAGTCAGTGTCGCAACCCCTATTTGCCCACCCACAGCCCGTGCGGCTCCAGTTCGGGATCTGGCGTGGCGGTGGCGGCCGATCTTGTCCCCTTTGCCCTGGGCACCGAGACCGACGGCTCAATTGTCTGCCCGGCGGGGCGCTGTGGCATTGTCGGTCTCAAACCCACGGTGGGGCTGGTCAGCCGTGCCGGGGTGATCCCGATTGCGCACAGTCAGGATACCGTGGGGCCAATGACGCGCACAGTGACAGACGCTGCGCTGGTGCTGGGCGCGCTGGTGGGCGTTGATGTGCGTGATCCCATGACGGCGACATCAGCGGGCAAGTTTGTGGCCGACTATACCCAGTTTCTTAATGCCGATGGTCTGCGCGGGGCGCGTATTGGTGTGGCCCGCGCTGGCTTTTTCGGCGTCCACGCCGAGACAGACGCCGTGATCGAAACGGCGCTTGACGCCATGCGCCGGGCCGGGGCCGAGATCATCGACCCGGCGGACATTCCCACGGCGGAAGATTTGCGCATGGGCGAAAGTGAGTGGGCTGTTTTGCTCACCGAGTTCAAAGCCGATCTGGCTGATTATTTGGCGACGCGCGTGGCCGTGGACCGTGATTACCCGCAGCCCGCCACCTTGTCCGATCTGATTGCCTTTAATACTGCCCACGCCGATCAAGAATTGGCCCACTTTGGGCAAGAAATCTTTGAAATGGCCGAAGCCAAAGGGCCGCTTACCGATCCTGATTATTTGGAGGCGCTGGCAACTGGACAACGGATGGCCCGCCAAGAGGGTATCGACGCTGTGATGGATCACTATCACCTGGACGCGCTGGTTGCGCCCACGGGCGGACCGGCCTGGGAAATTGATTATGAAAATGGGGATCGCTTCACCGGAAGCAGTTCACGCCCGGCAGCGGTGGCGGGCTATCCGCTGATCGCCATCCCGGCTGGTTTTGTAGCGGGTCTGCCTGTGGGGATCACCTTCATGGGGCGGGCCTATAGCGAGCCGATGCTGATCCGCCTGGCCTATGCGCTGGAAGGCCAACTCCAGGCGCGGCGCGCACCAATTTTTGAATCGTAACCCGGTTAGGTGCGTATATTGGCTAATTTCCCAACGCCGAACCGGGCAGGAAGATCATAATCGAGGCGTCGGCGGTCTGGATCACCGGCAGCAGGCTTTCCACGGTTTCCAGAATGCTGGCAATGTCCAGATCGGGCCGAGCCGCTTGCAGCAGCCCCGATTGGCTGGCAATGTCAATCACATTTTGGAGTTCGCCACGCCCCCACGAGATCGTGGGCAAGGGCTGACCGTTGACAGCCATGTGAATGCCATCGGGGGCGGTTTCAAAGCTCATGGTCTTGACGCCGGCGGCAGTGAGATTTGCGATCAGACCAGCATCCAGTTTCAGCGCATCCAACGAAGCGCCGGTCAAGGCGGTCAACTCGGCGGCGCTCAGATCGCCCACGGTGAAATTCCCCTCGGCATCATAGACCACGGGCAGGTTAATGCGCGGCGGCGTGCCCACGGCAGCCAGAAATTCCTGTTGCACCTGTTGGGCCGTGGCCGCCGCCGGACTTTCAGTAATCTGCCCCAGCGGGATCACATCCACACCGTCGCCCAGCGGAAAACGCAGCGCAATCCCAAGCCCCATCTGTTGCACCAACGGCAACACTTTGTCCAGCACAGGCAGGGCAATCCCCAGACTGCCCACAGTCTCGGCGGTTGCCACCAGCGAATCTTCATCCCAAACCAGCGACGGCACAGGCTGTCCGTTGACCAAAATGGTCAACCCCTGGGCGTCGTTGATGATCTGCAAATGTTGGATATTGGCCGTGGTGAAATAGCCAACCCATTCTGGCGACAGGGCCAGAGCGTCCAGATTGATCCCCGACGATGCGCCCAATTGGGCGGCGGGCAGGTTAATCGACGCCTGGCCGACGTTATCAAAATCAATGACCAGCACAGGCAAATCAAAGTATAACTCGTCGCTGCCCATGGATTCGGAAAGAGACGTGCCCGCGCGGGCGCACACCCCGCCAAGAGCCACAGCGCCATTATGAATACCGCCCACATCCTTATCGGTTTACGCATCAAGCTTCCTCCTGTCAAGCATGGATAAACAAGCAGACGTATGCACAGACAATATCAAGAGGCCGAGTTTTCAGCAATTTTTGGGATCATCCGCCAGACTCCATGCGCGCGATCCCGTTGAGACAGCGCTGGCTTGGGCGCTCCCCGCGGCTGGGGTATAATGCGGCCATTAAGCAGCCGCCATCTATTCGGAGCAAAGAGAACCTGTGAGCGACGCCACGCCCCATGCCTATCCCTGGGTTTCCCGCCGATCTGCCATCACAATTGCCGGGCAACTGGTGATTCTGGTCACCGATGCCGGGAAACGTTACCTGATTGAACTGCACCCCGGTCGCCGGTTTTACACCAATCTCGGCCACTTGGAACACTCGGATCTGATTGGGCAGCCCCTGGGAACCACGGTCTATAGCCAGATCGGTCACCCGATGTTGCTGATGGAGCCTTCTCTCTCCGATCTCATGACCCGCATCAAGCGCAACACCCAGATCATCTATCCCAAAGATGCGGCCTATCTGATCCATCGTCTGAGCCTGCGGGCAGGCAGTCATGTGATCGAAGCGGGCACAGGCAGCGGCGCGCTCACGATTGCGCTGGCGTGGACGATTTCGCCCGGCGGCAAAGTCTATACCTATGAAGTGCGCCCGGAAAACTACACCATTGCCCGTGAAAACTTGGAGCGCACAGGGCTGTTGGACCATGTGGAGATGCATCTAGGCTCGATTGGCGATGGCTTTCGCGCAACGCGGGGTCGATGCCGTCTTTTTGGACGTGCGCCGCGCCGTGGAATCACATTGAGGCGGTGCGCGAGGCATTGCGTCCCGGCGGCTTTTTCGCCAGCCTTGTGCCCACCACCGATCAAGTTATTGATCTCATCGGCGCGCTGGAAGAGAGCGGTTTTGCCAATATTGAGGTGGAAGAACTGTTGCTGCGCCGCTATAAAGCTGTGCCTGACCGCCTGCGCCCTGATGACGACATGGTGGGTCATACGGGATTTCTCATCTCGGCGCGCCCCGTGGTGGATGCGTCTGACCCGCGACGCTGGCTTTCGGAAGATCGTAAACGCTACGAAGCCCGCAAGGAAGTGGCCGCCTACATCGCCGTTGAAGAAGAACGCCGCGCCGCCGAGATTCAAGCAGGCGGGCCGAAATACCCCAAAATGCCTCTGCCGGGCTAATCGGGTTATCCCAGCGCTTGATAGAAGTCGTATAAAGTTTCGCCCAACCTTGCCCGATCATAGTGAGCGAGCAGCCGCTGGCGGTGCGCTGACCGCCAGATCGCGCTGGCGCTGGGGCTGGGCCAATACGCCAGCCACAACCTCGGCAAATTCGGCTGGCGAGGCATGGGCCGCCACCAGTGCCGCCGCCCCGTTTGCGCCATAGTGCGCCTGTTCGCCCACGGCGCTGGCAACCACCGGCACGCCGCGCAGCAATGTTGTTGCCAGTCGCACGCTACACTTGGCCTGATTCAACGGCACATCCGCGGCGGGGAAGATGGCACAGTGCACCCGTGCATAGCAGCGCCGTCAACTCCGCCGCCGAGACAAAGCCCACCCAGTCGACAGTGCCCTGATCGGCTTTAAGCGCCGCCCGAAAGGCCGCTTCACGCGTCGGTTGCAGGGCTTGCCCTCCCACCACAATCCGCACATTCGGTGTCATCTGTTGCAACGACTGCCAGAACGCCCCCATCCACGCCGGGTCCACTTCTACAAAACGGCTAAAGAGCAGCACCGTTGGCGTTGACAGCATAGAGAGGGCTGGCACGGCCTCGGCGGGGGGCGCAATCCCATTGGGCAGATAGAGCAGCGGCGATCCCTGGCGACATCTCTCCCACTTTCGCTTCGAGCCAGTGGCTGGCGGCGCTGATGCCGTCGGCGTCGGTGATGCCCCAGCGCTCTTGCCGATCCAAAAAGCGCGCCACAGGCCATGCGCTCGCCGATCGGCGACCACGCCGCCCTCCGCAAATCGTCTACATCTAAGAGCAGCCGCGGCCCCCGCCCGCCTGAGCGCCGACGTTGCCAGACAGCCAGCCGACGATCCCGGCATAGGCCCGCGGTGACGAGACGCACAATCTCAGGCTGCAAGCGGTCGATCTCCCGCAGCAGCCCGCGCGGCGATCAGCGGCAACCCGCCGCCCAACGCCACGTCTAATCACGCTCACGCGCGCCATCGTCCGAAACGTGCCCGGCGTCGGTGCGGGTGTCCCAGGGCGGAATGAGGAAGCGTGACTGGCAGCCGCGCCCCAGCCAATGGCGCGCCAAGGGCAGCGTACGCGTCGAGACCGTGGTCTTTTGACCCAGGCCAAAGGGGGCCGCAAAACAATGTGCATGGGAAGGCTCAACCAGTGCGGATCAGGGCAGGCCAGCCCTGCACTTCGCTGGAGAGCAAAGCCGAGGCTGTGCGTTCGAGGGCATGGGGATAGGCAACGCGATAAGATCTCGACCAGTCGTGGGGCATACCAGCATAGAGGCACGGGATCAGGGCCACGGCCTGTCCGAATCGAAATGGTAGGGGTGATCTCGGCGGCGGGAGCGTTCTGGAAGGCGTCAAGCTGGGCTGGCCCTAAATATTGGTCACGCGGGCCACCGACGTGGGACGTTGTGCGCCATTCAGCGCGACCACCAGATCGGTCAGCCCGCCGACTTTCGGCCAGAAGATCGCTCGGGCCGCCAGATACTTCGCCCCACGGTTCAGCGCCGCAGCAGGCGGGCCAGTTGCACCGAGAAATAGGCCAGCGTGGGCGAAAACGATCTCAGGATCAGGGGCAGAGAGCGCCGGGCGTGGCCGGGGCGGATAGAAAATCGTACAGATCGGCGGGAAGGGCAGGGTGGGCAAAGAGCAGCCAGCAACGGACGATAGCGCTCAAGCTGATTTTGCAGACGACCGAGATCTGTCCAGCGCAGATCGAAGGCAACCCCACCGTGGGCGTCCAGCGAATTTTCCACAAAGGTGAGACCTTTGATCAACTCAGCCGCCTCAAGAGAATGATGCCAGCCCGACGGGAGAGCGCCATCCAGAATTTGCGTGAGATCCGCTTTCAAGGTGGCTACGCGATCATCATTGACCAGCAAGTGCAGGTTGAGATCGCTCCAGCGGTCGGCATCGCCACGGGCAAACGAACCCGAAAGCCAGATGGCCTTGAGCCAGGATTCGCTGTACAAAGCAGGCAAGGAACAGGTGCGCCAAAAAATGCCGCTGGCGGGGGTGTTGTGCATAAACTGGAGATTCAACGCGGCCAGATGGTTTTGAGAAATTTCAGCGATTCTGGTGGCAAAGTTACCAAACCCAGATGCCACCCCTTCATGCCGCCGGATATGATGAGCGGTCTATCTCTGGTACAATGAGGTATATACGCCGAACCTGACATCTCGACAGGGTGAGATAAAAATCTGACCTACACCCAAAGGATGATTTGAATAAACAGCACGATCCATTTCGTGAACTAATCGATTCGTTGAACGATGAAGACTGGCCGTCGATTGAAGAAGAGTTGCTTGACCGTGGCGGTGGTAACGACGGGCCAGGCGATGGCGGCAGACGACCGGGTGGTGGCGGTGGTGGCAGCCCCATGCCTGCAGGGGAGTTTCCGCGGCCTTCGGTGGATCATTATTCCGTTTTTGGGTGATTACGCTTTTTAACCGCAGCTTGAGCTACTATGCTGACTGGCTCTGGTATCAAAGTTTGCGATATACTTCGGTTTTCACCACGCGGATTACGGCCTCGTTGACATTGCTGACGGTGGGGGCGATCTTCTTTCTGGCTCTTTGTGATGCTTAATGTTCTGCTGGCGCGGCGCTTCAAGCCACACAGGGCTGGACGATACGCCGCTCAGCCGAATCACACAGGCCTTTGGGCTGCACGCGTCATGCCCGTCCTGATGCTGATTGTGGCCGTCTTTGCCTTCTTCATGGGATCGGGGCTGTCCGGCGCATGGGAGCAGGTGCTGCTCTATCTGAATCAGACAGCGTTTAACATTTTCGAGCCGATCTTTAACCACGATGCTGGCTTTTACATTTTCACATTGCCGGTCTGGCAGATTGCCGCGTAATTGGTTGATGACCACGCTGGTGATGACGCTGATTGCTACGGCGTTGGTCAGTGGCATTGGCTGGCGCGGTTGGTATGCCAACGCAGGCGTACAGCGGTCATCTGAGTGCGCTGGGGGCGTTGATTTTGTTGCTCATCGCCTGGCAATATCGGCTAGATTCTTATCAACTGCTCTATAGCCACCGCGGCGCGGTCTTTGGAGCAGGCTACACCGATGTCAACGCCCAGTTGCCTGCCTATAATATTTTGATTGTAGTGACGATTATTGCTGCGCTGCTGCTGTTGGCGAATGTCTTTCTGCGCCGCACATGGCGTATCATGGCAGGGGTGTTGGTCGTATGGTTTGGGATCTCGCTAAGTGGCGGGCAACTTTTATCCGGGTCTGGTGCAACAATTCCAAGTGGAGCCAAACGAGTTTACCTGGACCACGAGTACATTGATCACAACATTGACCTGACCCGTGCGGCCTATGAGCTGGATAGTGTAGAGGTCGTCAACTATCGGGCCGTGGAAGAGATTTCCAGCGAGGCGCTGCAAGCCGAACCGGCGACGATCCAACATTCGCCTGTGGGACTATCGCCCGCTGCTGCTCACCTATAATCAGATTCAAGCGCTGCGCCAATACTACATTTACAACGACATGGATGTGGACCGCTACACGATTAACGGCGAGGCGCGCCAAGTGATGTTGGCAGCACGCGAACTCGTCTGCGAACGGCTCACCGACGAAGCGCAGACCTGGGTCAACCGCCGCCTGGTCTACACGCACGGCTACGGCGTAGCTGTTTCCCCCGTCGCCGAAGTGACAGCGGGATCATGGCTTGCCGAATTTCTGCTCAAAGATCTGCCCGATTGGTCTGATCGACATTACCACGCCGCAGATCTACTTTGGCGAGCGCACCAACGGCTATGTCATCGTGCGCACCGAACAGGCCGAGTTTGACTATCCCGCCGAGGCCGGCAACGTCTTTACCCGCTTTGAGGCCGATACGGGCATACCGATTGGCGGATGGCTCAACCGGCTTGTCTTTGCCCTGCGCTTTGGCGACATCAACTTTTTGCTCACCGACGCCATTATGCCAGAGAGCAAGCTGCTCTGGCGGCGGTTGATCACCGCAGCCGTCGAAGAAGTGGCCCCTTTCCTGCACTTCGACGAGTAACCCCTATATTGTGCTCGGCCGAGAAGATGGCCGGCTCTATTGGTATCAGGACGCCTATACCACCAGCAGCCTCTTCCCCTACAGCACGCCGTTGGAATCGAACAACCCACTTTTGCCCACGCTGGCCGCTTAACTATATTCGTAACTCCGTGAAAATTGTCACGGATGCCTACACGGGCAAGACAACCTTCTATGTGGTGGACAGCGACGAGCCGATTATTGCGGCCTATAGCCAGATCTTCCCCGATCTCTTTGTGCCCATGAGCGAAATGCCTGAATCGCTGCTGCGCCATATTCGCTATCCCAACGAGCTATTTTCGATTCAGGCCGAGATCTTCCGCACCTATCACATGACCGATGCGGGGGAGTTTTCCAACCGCGAGGATGTATGGGAATGGCCGCAGGAAGTCTTCGAGAAGTTCTAGCGTGCTCATGGAACCCTATTATGTGCTGATGGAATTGCCGGGGCGAGAAGGTTTGGACTTCATCCAGATCTTGCCCTTTACGCCGGCCAACCGTGAAAACATGATCGCATGGCTGGCGGCGCAGAGTAACCCAGCCAAATATGGTGAAAAGGTCGTCTATCAGTTTGGCAAAGATACGCTTTTCTATGGCCCCAAACAGGTGGAAGCGCGTATTGATCAGGACCCGGTGATCTCGTCGCAACTGAGCCTGTGGAATCAGCAGGGCAGCCAGGTGATCCGCGGCAACCTGCTGGTGATTCCCGTGGGCAGTGGCCTGCTCTATGTGGAACCGCTCTATTTGCAGGCCGCCAATGGCCGCATTCCTGAGCTAAAACGGGTGATCCTCGCCACGGCGGATCGGGTGGTGATGGCCGAAAATCTGGGGCTGGCGCTGGCCGAGATCTTCGGCAGCGAGATTCTCAACGAAACGGCCTTTACGACTTTGCTCAGCAACGATGGAGTGCTGCCGGTGACCAGTGATGCCGCGCAGATTCACCCCGGGCGAAGCGGGCGGCAGTTCGCTGGAACTGGCAACATTGGAGCAGCTAATCACCGAAGCCAATACCCGCTATAGCCTGGCCCAGGATGCCCTGCGCGAGGGAAATTGGGCAGCTATGGCACGCAGATCAACGCGCTGGAAGAGATCTTGCAACAACTGGCGCAGATCTCCGGTGTGCCTGTGCCCGCCGAAGAGGAAGCGATCCCGGTGACGCCAGAAGCGAGCGGCGCGGTGGACGAAGCTACCCCCACCCGTCCGCGCCCTGATCGCAGAGGAGACCGACTAATGGCGCTTTCCGCCACGCTCTACAATTTGACCATCGATCTGTCTGACGTGGATCGCGGCGTCTACGAAGCGCTGGAGCTACACGTGGCGCGGCAGCCCTCGGAGACCGCCGAGTACATGACCGTGCGTGTGCTGGCCTATTGCCTGGAATACGTCGAGGGGATCGAGTTGACCCAGGGCGTGGCCGCGGGTGGCGAACCGGCCCTCTATGTGCGCGATCTCACCGGACAGGTACAGGCATGGATCGAGGTGGGGCTGCCCGACGCCGAGCGCATTCACCGGGCAGCCGCGCCGCCGAACGGGTGGCGATCTATACCCACCGCGGCGTGGAGCAGTTTCTCCATCAACTGGCAGGCAAAAAGATTCACCGCGCCGAGGCAATCCCGATTTACACCTTTGCCCGCGGTTTTATCGAGGAATTGGCGGCGCTGATCGAACGGCGCAGCAGCCTCTCCGTCACCGTTACAGAGCGGCAACTCTACGTCACCGTGGGCAATCGTATTGTCGAAAGCCCGCTCTTGGAACATCACATCGGTCAGCCCCCACGAGGAATGATGCAGACAAGCAGCTATCCGAAAGCGAACAAGCGATGAGAGAGCAATGGCGGCGATGGGGGATGTGCGTTTGGCTCATGCTGGCGTTTGTGTTGGCTCTGACTGGTTGTGCAGCGGTTCCCGTGCAACCAGACGCCCCGGTTCAAACGGAGACGCGCAGCGGCCATCAAAACACAGGAGACTGCCAGAAATGCTCTGGAATCATCCCATCGCTTAATCTCTCAATCTCCACTCTCCCACATTCATACCTATACCCGACACATTATGCTCAGCCCCGGCGCAATCTACCGCTTTAATCGCACCAAACGGCTCCGCTATTATCGGGCGGCGCGGACGAAGGCCGATGTGGATTTTCTCTATCCCATCAGCCTGGACGGGGCGCGCATTGCCGACGAACACCCCAGCGGGCGGCGCTATGTGTTGCTCTATTTTATGACACGGTGGGGCAAACTGGCGGCCAGCGGCTATTGGCTTGATCCCAAACAGGCGTTTGAAAAAGCCTATGTCACCGACGCCACACTGGACGATCCTGGACATGGTCGCCCTCGATCTGGCCGATCTTCCCCAGGCCGCCGACCAACTCGACAACATCTCAACCGCCACGAGATCGAACTGGATATGGACGTGTGGGGCGGTCTGCTGGAGGAATAACCTTGATACCTATAGGTGCGACGATCCAAATATCTGGTTGTAAAAATGTGGCGAGTGCTGCTCCCTCGATTGCATCCATACTAATCCTGGACGAATCGCTCGACGGTCCATCACCAGCACCTCTGCCCGCGCCAAGTGTTGGGCGTGCGTACGGGCATGCTGGCGGGGCGAAGTATTGGGGCTGACGCTGCCCCAGCAGAATAAACGGCTGCTCACTATTGTGGAAACGGATGGATGCTACGTCGACGGCGTCTCCGTGGCGACCCATTGTTGGGTGGGGCGGCGCACCCTGCGCGTGGAAGACTATGGCAAGGTGGCCGCGACTTTTATCGATACAGAAAGCGGAGACGCCATGCGCATCTGGCCCAGCCTCCAATCGTGCACATCTTGCCTCGGGCCTATGCCCCCGAAGCGGCAAGCCGCTGGGAAGCGATGTTGCTCGGGCTATCAGCGTATGCCTGCCGCCGAACTGCTCTGTGTGCAGGCGGTCACGCTGCGCACGCCCATCCATGAGATCATAAGCCACGCTGGTATGCGTGCTCACTGTGCGCGTGTGGGGAAGAGATCGTCAACGAACGCGAGACGTAACGCGATGGGCAAACGCTTTGCCTCGCCTGCGCTGACGGTGGCTACTATTATCCCAGCACGGTGTGAGGGCAGGGCGTTTACCCGCTCCACCTCCCGATACAAGGGCAATGTTGCCTGTAGCTGTGGTAAAATTTAGGTGAATTTACTCTCCAAATGGGATGAAGCAAGATGGGCAATCGTGCCGTGCGTAAGGCGATAGAGAGTTTACGGCTCCGCGTTGAAGTAACATCGCAAGAAAATCGGCGTGAGAAACGCGCCTTGACTCTGATAGCGGTTTGATTGCCCATTGGCAAAGTGAAGTTCGTGCCTTTACGGTGAGAATACGGCGTCTTGAAGAAAGATCGGCGCTACGACGTCGACGAGGGAGAAGAAGCATGACTCTACAAGTGCAAGATGAATTACATACGCCCAAAAACGGCTGGCATCCAGCAAGAGACACGTCTACTGGCAATGCATTTGGCAGAAGCGGAGGATGAGCCGGCAACGTACTCAGTATACCTATCTCACGGGCGCGGCCCGACACCTTCCGTGGTGATGTCGAGGCCGGGCAAGAATCGCTGGCAGAGTTAACGATCGCCTTTGAACATCTGATCCATCATGTTCAACACGCGTTGCCAACCCTTCAAGAGTATCTCGACCTGACGCCAGAGAAATCCTAACGCCATCTCATAACTCCGCCACCACCCGCTTGCGAAACTGACGCCAATCCCACTCTGCGCCCCAGCCTGGCCCGTCCGGCGGGGTGATCTGTCCGCGCTGTGGCACGCGGTGGATTGAGCAGCCCGATCTCGCGCCCGGCTTCGTCACGCGAGCCGCCGGGGAAGATATTCGTAATAGCTCGTGTTGCGGATCGCCACACAGAGGTGAGCATGGACCAACCCAAACAGCCCGCCGGGACCGTTGAGTTCAATCGTGCGTGTTGTGCAGTTCGGCCAAGTGGGCCAGTTTCATGGTCTGCGTGACACCGTGACGGGCGTTGGCACGCAGCAGATCCGTCGCCCCAGAGATGAGCCAGTGCGCGCACAGATCCTGATCGTGCATCAGCGTTTCCGGGGCCAGGATGGGAATGTCCAGCGCAGCGCACAGCTTTTGCAGATCAGCGTGATTGCGGTCGGGCAACGGCTCCTCGAACCAGCCATAGCGTAACTCGTCCAAGGCTCGCCCCACGCGCAGCGCCTCGTTCACCGTATACACACAGCCCGCCGCGTCGTGGAGCAGTTCACCTCCTGCCCCCACCGTTTCGCGCACGGCCCGACACCAAGCGATGTTGGTCTCCGCCTCGGCGCTGAAATGATCTTTCAAGGCGACAAATCCGGCATCCAACGCCACCTCCGCGCCGTGAAGAGCTGCCTCCAGCGTGGCGCTGTGAAAGTTGTAATACGCCGGCGGCGCTCGCTCCGGCCCGCCCCAACAGCGCATAGACGGGCAGCCCCGCCACTTTCCCGGCAATGTCCCACAGGCAATTGTCGAACCGCCAAACCAGCCCTCTTTGCTGAAAATGCCGCGGGTGGCGACACGCAGCTTTTCATCCAGCCGCTCACGGTCAAAGGGATCTTCGCCAATTGCCAACAAGCGCAACTGTGCCAGATCCGCCGGGCGCATGGCGGTGTAACGCGCATCGCCCACGGTGCAAACGCCCTCAACGCCTTCATCTGTGCGCACATGCAGCACGTGGATGTGATCTTCGGCAGGGCCATGACTGCGTCGTCGCCAACGCCGCTGTGTGCCCACAGTTTCCGCGTCCAACGAGAAGAGCGGCGTCGAACTGGGCAGCGCCAATACGGAAAGTTTGATTTCGCTAATTTTCATGATTCACCTATGGATGCAATCTCTTGATTTTGTCACACGATAGCTCTACTTTACTGTGTTATCGATGGGGTGACCAGAATCGAGACGTTTGACAACGAAGCGGCACCTTGCCACAATTGCACAGAGATCCGCAACCAAACCGAACGGATAGCGTTTATGGACGAGAGACGGTATCTAGAATTTGAACTGCTGCTGGAAGCGTGGGAGGGCCATTACCGGGCGCGGGTGATCAACGCGCCCATTTGCTCGGCTCCCCACGCCTTTACATTGCCCGACGCTGCTGGCATCGCCGCCCATTTTTGGCAGGGCATGGACGAGTTGCAACTTCCCGTGGGCGCACGCCGCACGGCCACGCCCGATCTGAAAGGCGTGGGGCAACGCCTGTTTGACACTCTGTTTCAGGGCGAAATTCGCACAGCCTTGCGCCGCAGTCTGGACGAAGCCCGCCGTCAGAACCAGGGTCTGCGTTTGCGCCTGCACTTGAGCGATGTCCCCGTCTTTTTGGATTTGCCCTGGGAATATCTCTATGACGGTGAAAGTGGGCGCTTTTTGGCCCTCTCGCACGAGACGCCACTGGTGCGTTCGCTGGATGTGGCCGAACCGTTACAGCCGCTGCGGGTGACGCCGCCGCTACATGTGGTCGCCATGATCGCCTCGCCCCAGGATCTGACGCCGCTGGATACGGAGGGCGAATGGCAGCGGCTTCAATCAGCGCTGGCAGCGCCCATCGCGGCTGGGCAGATCCGCTTGACGCGACTGCATCGGCATCCACCAATGCGTTGCAAAATCTGCTGCGCGAGGGGGCCGTTCACGTTCTGCACTTTGTGGGCCACGGTTTTTATGATCCTGACCGGGATGAAGGGGCGCTGATCACCGAAGGGGCTGCCGGGGAAAGCGTGCGCACGCCCAGCACTACCCTGGCAACCCTGCTCCACGGTCACCGCACGCTGCGGCTGGTGCTCCTCAACGCCTGTGAAGGGGGACGCACGTCACAGCTTCTGCCCTTTGCTGGCGTGGCGCAAACGCTCCTACGCCAGGGCATCCCCGCGGTGATCGCCATGCAGGCGGCGGTCCGCGACGATTCGGCACTGGCCTTTAGCCAAGAATTCTACGAAGCGCTGGCCGATGGCTACCCCATTGACGCGGCGCTGAGCGAGGGGCGCAAGGCCATGGCGGGTCAACCCGATAGCGCCGATTGGGGCATCCCGGTGCTTTATTCCCGCGCCAGCGACGGTCAGCTTTTCGAGGTGACCCCCGTTGTGACCCCCGTTGTGACCCCCGTTGTGATCGCCGAGCCTGTGATGGTCCGCCGCCCTGTGCCGTGGCTGTGGGCGCTGCTGGCTGTCGTCATTGTAGTGGGGATTGCGCTTGGAATTGGGCAGCCGTGGAAGCAAGATCCCGTGGCGGCGGAGATTGCTACGCCGACAGCCCCGGCAGTGGTGCTGGCCGAGACGCCCACAGCGCAGCCCACGCCGGCCCCTACAGAAGAGCCGCTGCCGCCCACGGTGACGCCGCCCATACCCGATCCGCTGCCGGTGGCGCTGCAAAGCGAGGGCTGCGGCTCGTTGGAAACCGATCTCAATTGATGACGTGGGTCGGGCCGGAGGTGCGCGCGCCGAGGGCGATGCGCTGATGGGAATCACGCTGATTTGCGAGGGTGATACCATCTCCACCACGCTGCGTTTTCCGCCGCAGCCCGGCCAGCGCGTTGAATTTCTCGACGAGCCGAGCGCGATGACCGTGACATTGTCCCCGCCCCTATGCGCGTACGCTGATCGAGGCGGCGGTGCGCTATGCCACGGGAAATTACGCTGAAGCGGCCAGCCGCCTTACGGGCTTCCCAAATGCCCGCCGCAGCACATGGGGCCGGCAGTCACTGGCTCCATGCCCTGGCGCTGATGCACAGCGAACAGTGGCGCGCTGCACGCGGACGGCTACACTGCCCTGCTGGAAAAGGCGGAGAGTCCAGCGATGCAGGGACGCAGCCCACGCCGGGTCGGGGTTGAGTTATGTGTCTACAAAGGGCGGCAACTGCGCTGTCACCGACAGGTTAGACTTATGAAGGCTGTGTAAATCAAGGGCGTACCTGACACTCGCATCGTGCCGTACAGTTACAGCCAGACAACGCCGTTGTGGCATGGCCCTGCGTGTGCATGTTCGCACATTTGCCCGTCCAGTTTCTCCTGACTACGAAAGTGCGCAGTTGAGGCTGAAATCACATTCGATGATGTGGAATTAGGCTTGTAACATCTTCTCAAGCGGACCAGGCACGCTCTCTGAAGCACTCAGGCACAAGTCTGTTTAGCAGCACAGTTTTGTTTCAAGAATTTCAGGATCATTCCTCGATGCCACTTCCCTAGCCGAACGTGCCATTGAACACTGCCCCAAGTTCGCCAGTTCAACACTCTTGCCTGTTTACGTGTCGCTACGCTGGCATGTATCTATGAACGTGCTCGAAACGATCCAGAGCAACAGAGCATACTTCAGCCTGTACACTGGCCCGTCTCCGCTCTGCTCGGCAACTTCGGCTGTTGCTGAGCCGTTCGGGATGAGAGCAATCTACTGCCCTTAAATTGAATATGTTCGGTGGTGAGCTGCCGTATGCCTTGCTGGGTAATTCGATGTGGAACACCTTGAGTAGTCGTAAAAACAGTGTGCAATTTGGCTCATGATGGTTGTGGTCATTGTCGTGGTGAGCATGGCTTGGCAATGCTGACCAACGCCGCAACGTGCATCCACCGTCTGAAAAGCCTGGCTCAGCAACTCCTCGTAGCTCACCCTCAAACATCTCCCCTAGACTCTTCATCGGTCAAGCTTTCACCAACGTACCTTGCCGCGGTTTAGGTGCGCTGCCCGACTTGCGTCAGACTGCGCTGGTGCTCCACTGTCAGCCAGGCTGATGGCGTCTAGCATACGCGTAGTGTTATCGGCGATCCCGCGAGGCCTGCTTCCGCGTCGTCTTCGGCTGCAAAGAAGCCACGGCGACTACCGCCGTCACCGTGGATGGCTGCCGGCAATCACAGCGGTGACGGTAGATTATCAGATTTCGGCTCTGTAGATCGTCCGAGGGTATGGGTACGTCGTATTTGGGCCAACCGCTACGCCGCACCATGCCCACCATCAGCTCCACCAGGGTTTGCAGCCGCTCGATATCCTCGCTTGATCGCTCCCCACGGCCTTCGGCCACCACTGCCATCAGCTCGCGCTACGAACAAACTGCTGCCGATGATCGGTTCACTGGTTTCAACAGACTGGACTGCACGGCATGCTGTGGGTCGATTCATGTTCTGCGTCGAGCGTAAACACGCGCCACGTAGCCGAGGATTCTTTATCTAAAAAGACCCACGTAGAGTTTCAGCCACAGGGACGAGATCTTCGATAGGATTGCAGGTCTGCCTTGCGCTCGCACTGTCCTTTAGTCCGATCTTGCCAACCACGCTTAAAGCCCATTTGGATCAAAATCGCCCCGGCCACTGTGGCAGCGCAACTCCGCCGGGGGATGACGATCATCACCCACGGCTCTGAGCAGTCCTGATAGTGTTGGCGCAAAACCCGCCGCAATGTCACGAACATGGCCGGCCCCAGGCAGAGCACGCTGTACGCATCCTCCAAAAGTTCCGCCGACCATCCATCAGGGTTAACCACTTTTTTGCTCTCCCCGCGCCGTACTGCTCGCCCCAACTCTCCCAAATTTGCCGCCATAGACTTTGCCCCAGGCTCAGCCATGTCTCTTTCATGGGATCTGCTTGGCCAGATCGATGAGCTTGCCATTCTCGACCATCTCGTCCTGGCCCTCCTCCAGTGGTTGCACAATATGCCCGCCATCTCGTGCCAGACAATCTGCCAATCCCAGGGGGTTTCCAGGCTGTCAGATGGGCACGCCAGTAATGAAAATGGCCGGAGCATAGCTAAAGCGCGCCATCTGGAAATCACCTTCGGTAATTCGGAATGGTCAGGTTCATCAGCTCTTCAACTTCCGGCGAGCGGCTACGCTGCGCGCTGGGCCTTTTCGCTGACAACACTACGCCAGGCCTGATTGGATCGGCTGGGATATCCTGCTCCATTTGCGCCCAGTGCTGAATCCAGATCCGTGTAAAGTCACGCGGTTTCGCTTCCAGTGTGACCTTTTCCAATGTTTCCACTTGCGGATCTTTGACGGCATAGAGCAAAAAGGTGATGGATTGCCAAAAGTCAATCAGCCGGATCCATAGCGCGCTGTTGCCAGAACGCCCACAGCGCGGGATTGTCTTTGGTCTCCTCGTCTTGGCTCAACGATTTGCAGATAGCGTTGTGATAGGCAAAGGAAAAGCGGGCAAAGCTATCCACTAGATAGCGCATGGCCTCTGCCGATTGGGTGCGTTCCACCCCTAAAATGCGATCGGTAGTCTGGCGAATGTGGGTGAGCAGGCTATAAATGTGCATCAGCCCGTTGACTTCGGCGGTGTTGGGGTTGAGGGGCAGGTCCAGACGGTGGTGAGACATGATCGTTCCTCCTGAAGTGGTGGGTGAGGTAACCAAACAAAAAAACACTTCGTCAAGTTTTCGATGAGGGAGCAATGAAGGGGTATGCAAAGTATAGAAGAGAAAAAAGAGAAATCAAGCCATCCAAAAATCACCAACACAAAGGCCGGCCCACAGTGGGCCGGCCTAAGGAAAACGTACTTCAGAAAGGCTAGCCTTGTTCCATCCGATAGGCCAGCAAAAACGCATCCAACGCGGAAATATCATAGAGCACCATGCGATAGCTTTGCCCGATTTCCGGTGACCAATTGTCCATCTTGGTGCTGCGGTTCATCTCCTGCAAGGTTTGCTCAACTTGAGCAAGAATGGTCCGGCAGTGGGTCAATTTTTCTGCCGTCGCTCTAGAACTGTTTCGATCCATAGATACCCTTCTTTCACACAGTGGATTGGATTCCCTCCCCACCCTGTAGAACATACAAGGGTCTCTAGTATGTCAGAAAATAGTTACACGTGGGGACATAACCAGGGGTACACGTGGGGGAATAGGGCATATAGCGTGCTGCGTGCTGCGTATTCCAGAGGGTTGACATGGTTGGTGGCAGAGATGCAGATACCATGGTTGACATTCTGGAACACGCAACACCCAGTACGCTATACGTTTATCTCGTCTCCACCGACAATCGCTCTGCGATTAACTCCACCACGTCTTTGACCACCACGCCGTCGCCCGCTGTGTTGGCAGCATCGGTCATCATGGTCAGGCAGAACGGGCAGCCCACGGCAATGGTCTTGGCTCCGGTGGCGGCGGCTTCGTCGTACCGTTCGCGGTTGACGGCTTTGCTGCCATGTTCCTCTTCCTTCCACATCTGCCCGCCGCCTGCACCACAACAGAACGAACCTTTGCCGTGGCGCGGCATCTCCACCAGAGGCAGGCCAGTGCTGCCCAGGGCGCTGCGCGGCGCGTCCACAACGCCGTTATGGCGGCCCAGGTAGCAGGGATCGTGAAAGGTGATGGTATCGCTCTCGCCGTTGGCAACCACGCTGATCTTCTTGGCGGCGGTGAGTTCCGAGAGCAGTTGCGTGTGATGGATCACGTCATAGTGGCCGCCGAACTGATGATACTCTTTGCCCAGTGTATGCAGGCAGTGTGGGCAGGTGGTAACGATGCGCTTGGGGGCGACTTCGTTGAGGGTTTCGATGTTCGCCATTGCCATTTCGTAAAAGAGATATTCGTTGCCCGAACGGCGGGCAGCGTCGCCTGTGCAGCTCTCCATGTCGCCCAACACGGCAAAGTTGACGCCGGCATGGGTCAACACAGTTGCCAGTGCTTTGGCTGTGCCTTGCGCCCGCGGATCATACGAGGGCGCGCAGCCAATCCACCATAAAATTTCGAAGTCGGGGTTCTCTTCCACCGTGGGCACGCGCAAGCCTTCGGCCCAGGCCATGCGGTCGGCGGCACTCTGGTTCCACGGATTGCCGTTGCGCTCCATGCCGCGGTATGCCGTCTTTAGCTCCGCCGGAAATTCGTTTTCCACCAACACCTCATGACGGCGCATGTACAGGATGTCGAACATCGGCTCGTTGCCCACGGGGCAGATGTCCACACAGGCCCCGCAAGCCGTACACGCCCACAGCGCCGACGCGCTCATGGCGTAATCCAGCAGTTTGGGCGTCTCGGCCCCGTCGGCGATCTCCTGCATATGTCCGTTAATGTAATAGCGCTTGTTGATCTCCAGCGCCGAGGGCGAAAGCTCTTTGCCCGTGACATAGGCCGGGCAGACGTCCTGGCAACGGTTGCACATGATACAGGCATAGGCATCTACAAGGTGGGTCCAGGGCAGATCTTCCAGCTTTGCCACGCCGAATGCTTCAATGGTTTCGTCCTCAAAATTCTCCGGGCGCAGCTCGCCCAAACTGGTGCGCTTGGGCTTGGTGAGGAAATTCACCCCCGCCATGATCAGGTGAAAGTGTTTGGTGTAGGGGAAATAGGGGATGAAGGCCAGAATCAGCCCCAGCGCCACCCACCAGCCCACATGCTGGCCCACGCGCAGCGTGCCTTCGGGCAGGCCGCTCCAGGCGAAACTGAGCAGTGTACCAAACGGCTGTGCGGGATCACCCACGCCGGTTTCCAGGCGATGCGAGGCAATCGTGAAACTCTCGCCAATCAGCCGGAAGCCCACATGAAAGAGAATGAAAAAACCAACGATCAGCGAATCGCGCCGGATGCCGCCCGCCTCAACTTTGTCCGCCAGTTGCACGTTGTCGTGATACGTTAAGGCACGGCTGCGAAAGACGAAGCGGCGCAGCAAAAAATAGACCATGCCCACCAGCACGCCCGCGGTCAGGATATCGGCCAGAAAGCGATAGAGCGTGCCGAAGATACCCTCGCCCAGAAAGCGCACGGGGAAGTAGCCCTGCACCACATCGCCAAAGTTCACCAAAAAGTAAAAGGTAAAGCCCCAGGCGATCAGCGCGTGGAAAATGCTGGAGACTGTGCGCGTCTTCCACATGGGGCGCAGCGAAAGCCATGTGACCCCCGCCGCGGCCAAGCGCCCGATGATTTCGCCACGGCTGGGCATCTCCCCCTGGCCGCGGCGGATCACGCGATAGACACGCGAGAAGTGAATATAGCCAAAGTAGAGGGCAACGGCAACGGCAACAACAAACAGAAGTTTTTCAACAAGTGTCAGCATGGACAAGCCCTTTCCGATCAGTGCGTGGGGCAGTATGGCTTTGGTTTGCCAGAGAAGGTTGGCCGGATTATCGCGTGGGCAGGTTGCGAACCAGTTTTGATGGGGTTGATGTGAGAGGGATACTCTACACCGAAGGCCGCAGATCTGCAATCAGTTCTCAAGAAGTGGCTCCCAAAAAACTGTGTTGTAAAAGGATATCCACGTGTGATATAAACTGTCCAGACCCGGTTGCATCTAAACCGGATTAACAATGCGTCGGTAAACTCATCCTATTCACCATTCCTAAGGAGGAACCATGCCAGCAACAAAGCTTTCTGGTAAGAACGCAGTCAGAAAATTTGGGCGAAATTTTGTGTGGGTGGTCTCAATTTTGGTGACACTCTTTGTATTGGGGGCGTGTGCTATCCCCATTCCTGTCCCCGTGATGGCCCCCGCCGGTGACTCCGCCACCATGGCCGACGAGGAAGCGGAAGAAGAGACTGAGATGGCTGAAACAGAAGAAGCCGAAGAGGCCGAGGATGCTCAAGAAGCCGAGGATGCCGAATCAATGATGGGCGACGCCATGGCCGGTCAATATCTTGTCAGCGCGGCGCGTGGCTGTGGCTGTCATTTCAACAGCGATCTGGGCACGCTGGCCGGCGGCAACAAGTTTGAAGGCCCGTTTGGCGTGGTCTATAGCAGCAACCTCACCCCAGACGAAGCAACTGGCATTGGCGGATGGACCGTGGAAGATCTGGGCAATACCCTGCGCCTGGGCCACAATATGGCGGGCGAAAACATGGTGGTGATGCCCAAATATGCCTTCCTAGCTGATGAAGATGTCGCCAATTTGCACGCCTATCTCTTTAGCCTGGACCCTGTCGCCAACGAAGTCCCCGCACGCGAGGTGACCATTGACGTCCCAGACTTTACCCCGGCCCAAGCGCCGCCCGCCGTGGCCCCCACCGATCCCGTGGCGCGCGGCCAATACTTGGCTTCGCTGGCCCGCTGTGGCCAATGTCACACGCCCACGGTGGACGGTCGCCCCGACATGAGCATGTTGCTGGCAGGCGCGCCCTTCCGTGACATTGTTGCCCCCAACTTGACCCCTGATCTGGATACCGGACTGGGCGGGTGGGCTGAACAGGAGATCGCCGACTTCTTGGGCACGGGCGTCTATGCCGACGGGATGGAATCCCATCCCGGGATGAAGGGCGTGGTCGACAGCGGCATCGGCGACCTCACCGAAGAGGATCGGCTGGCAATTGCTGCCTTCCTCAAAAGCCTGCCACCCGTGGTGAATCTGCCCGTTCCCGCGCAATAAGGATAGATCATGATTAAACAATCCCGTTCCTGGCTGGCTGTGTTGCTACTGGCGCTGCTGCTGGCCGCTTGTGATACTCAACGTGCGGCGCCTGTGGCCGAGCCGACCACTGCACCCACAGGCGCGCCCACAGAAGCCCCGACAGCCACCACTCAACCGACAGAGGAGCCAGCCGCAGAAACAACCGAATCCGCTACGGAGACAGCTCCCTCAGAGGCCCAAGCAGTCCGTTTTGTGATTGTGCCTGAGGAGACCACGGCGAGCTATTCAATTGAGGAGACCTTCTTCAATGAAAACAACCGCTTGAATACCGCTGTGGGTACGACAACCGTTGTCAGCGGGGAGCTGACGCTGAATTATGCTGACCCCACGGCCAGCACTTTCGGCCAGTTTGTGGTGGATCTTAGCACACTGCGCAGCGACCAAAATCGCCGCGACCGCGCCATCCGCACGCGCTGGCTGGAATCCAACACCTATCCGCTGGCAAGGTTCGACGTGACCGAGATACGCAATTTTCCCGCCGATCCCCAGGAAGGCGTACCCATCGCGTTTCAACTGGTGGGCGATATGACCGTTAAAGAGACCACCCGCCAGGAGAGCTGGGATGTGATAGCGACGTTGGCGGGGGACCGGCTCACTGGCACGGCTACCCTTGCCACCACACTGGAAGCCTTCAATATTCCCATCCCCAGCATTCTTGGCATTCTCAGCGTCACCGATGGCATTACGTTGACGCTAGACTTTGTGTTTGAGCGTGAGTAAGGTGCAGACTGTGAACTTCAACTTACCCAGATTTACATTTCAGGGACCTACGCTTGCGGGCGTAGGTCTTTTCTTTTGCCCTCGTCAGATCTTTGCGTTCTTTGCATCTTTGCGGTGAAATAGTTTTATAACTATACAGGTGCGACGCACTCGCCAGGGGTCGATTGGTTGTGCAAAGCGTGTGTGGCGAGTGCGTCGCACCCTAGACATGGATAGGTACATAGTTTTACAGAAAATTTGGGGGATGAGGGGGAAAGGATCAAGCACGATGACACAACAGACCAATGGAACCGGCAACATTGACCTGGGCGTGGTGGAAGATCGGGACGGCCTCACCGTGATCCGCGGCGGCGGGGAGGGGCGCGGCTGGAACGGCATCCAATACATGCAGGGGCTTTCGGCCAAGAATGTGGGAGCGGAACATCTCTCTATCAACGTTGCCACCGTGCCGCCAGGGGCCATCGCCTATGCCCATATTCACGACGGCTTTGAGGTCATGCTCTTTATCTTGCAAGGGCGGGTCAAACATACCTTTGGCGAAGGGCTGGAAAACGAAGTCTATAACGAAGCCGGCGACTTTATCTACATCAAGCCCGGCGTTCCCCACGAAGTTTTCAACGTGGGCGACACCGATCTCATCGCCTTTGTGGCCCGCTCCACCGCCGACGAGTGGGACAAGATTGTGAATTACCCATCGCGCTATCGGCCCGCGGATAGCTAACCAATATCCAATCACCTAATACCCATGACACTACGCGACCAATTTCCCATCTTCCAAACCAAAACCTATATTAACAGTTGCTCGCCAGGGCGCGCTGTCGCTGGCCGTGCAGCAAGCCTATGCCGACTATTTACACGATTGGCAAGAGCGCGGATCGCCCTGGGATCTGTGGGTGGAAAAGCTCGAAGCGGCGCGCGCGGCCTTTGCCGAGTTGGTGGGTGCTGTGCCCGACGAGATCGCCGTTTCCACCTCGGTCTCGGCGGCGGTGAGTGCGATTGCCAGCGGTCTGAATTTCAACAGCCCGCGCAACCGGGTGGTGATCACCGATTTTGATTTCCCCGCCACGGCGCAGATCTGGCACGCACAGACGCTACGCGGCGCGCACGTTGTACAGGTGCATGGCGAAGGCAATTGGATCGCGCCGGAAGCGTTCGAGACCGCCATTGATGAACAAACGCTGCTGGTCTCGGTCCCGCATGTCTGCTATCGCAACGGCGCACGGCTGGACATCGCCGCCATCATCGAGATTGCCCACCGCAAGGGGGCGCTGGTGCTGGTGGATAGCTATCAAACGCTGGGCACGCTGCCGCTCAACGTCAACGCGCTCGGCGTAGATTTCCTCGTGGGCGGCGTGCTGAAATATCTGCTGGCCTCGCCCGGCGTCGCTTTTGCCTATGTGCGCGAGGGGCTGCACAGCGTGCTGAATCCCACCGTCACCGGTTGGTTTGCCCAAGCCGACATCTTTGCCATGCGCACCGATCGCCATGATCCCTCGCCCACGGCGCGCCGACTGGAAGCGGGCACGCCGCCTATCCCCGCTCTCTATGCCGCCATTGCTGGCGTTGATCTGATCCGCGCCATTACTGTTGACGCCATTGCCGCCCACTTGGCCGCGCTGACCGATCAACTCAAGCGCGAGATCCGCCGCGGCTGGCTATACCCTGGTTTCCCCGCCCCAGCCAGATCGTCACGGCGCGCTGATCACCGTGCGCTCCTCCAATGTCAGCGAATTGGTCAACCGCCTCGCCGCCGACAACATCATTGTCTCTAGCCGCGAGGAGAATCTGCGTATCTCGCCGCATATCTATAACAACAGCGCCGACATCGAATGCCTGTTGGCCGCGCTACACCGCCACAAACATCTTCTTTGAGAGAATTTAAGGCGGAGATGCAAAGAGGCAGAGGCGCAGAGTAAGGGAACATGGCTTCAGTCACGCCCAGAAAATACCTATCCACGAAGGTCACGAAAAGAGACAAAGGGTTGACCTGGTCTTCGTGCCACTTTGTGCGGCTTCGTGGATCATGATTCGTTTGCAAGTACCTCAGAGCTGCGAAACTCTGCTCAATCTGCGTCATCTGCGTTCTATTCGCTGCAAACGGCGACCAAACGAGCCGTCAAGCGTTTTACAAACGCCGCCGCTGCTATGATTCTGGCGTGATGAGTTGACATCATACAGTGTACGAATCGACGCAGAGCGTCAGGAGAAACAGGATGAACACTTTCAGAATTGCTTCCAAGTTTGTGATTTTGCTGCTGGCGCTGCTCACCGCAGTTGCCGCCATTGTACCCAGCAACGCCCAGGCCGCCCCCGCCATCCAAAGCACAGAGTCGATCTACATTGTGCAATCCGGCGACACCCTCTATGGCATTGCCCGCCGTTTTGCCACAACCGTCGCCGCGCTGAAATCGCTTAACGGGCTGACCTCGGATCGCATCTACGTGGGCCAGCGTTTACGTGTCTCTGGGAACACCACACCCGCCCCGCAAACCTATACAGTTGTGGCCGGGGATACGCTCTCTAGCATTGCCCGCCGCTTTGGCACTACCGTGGCCGCTATTCAACAGGCCAACAACCTGACCACAACGCGCATCTATGTGGGCCAGCGCTTACGCATCCCTACGGGCGGCGGACAGACACCCCCGCCCGCCCCGCAGACCTATGTAGTTGTGGCCGGGGATACGCTCTCTAGCATTGCCCGCCGCTTCGGGACCACCGTGGCCGCCATTCAACAGGCCAACGGCCTGACCACGACGCGCATCTATGTGGGCCAGCGCTTGCGCATCCCCACGGGCGGCGGGCAAACACCGCCCCCCGCCGGAGCCGAACGCATTACCTTTGCGCCGGGGGCCAGTTCGGCCACGGTCAGCGGCGGTGTCTCGGCGATTGCGCCCAAACGCTATGTGTTGCGGGCGCTACTCGGCCAGGCCATGATCGTCAACTTACAGGCGGATAACGTGCTTGCCCACGTTGCCATTATCGCCCCCACCGGGGTCTACATTGGCGGCGGAGAATCGCACATCACCGACTGGCGCGGTAACCTGCCCCTGGATGGCGACTATGTGATTGAGATCAAAAATGCTGGCGACGGGCTTTCCAACTTTACACTGACGGTTGCCGTCCACTGACACAGGGCAAACTCTAATAAGCCAAGCGTGCGCCGACAGACAGTCGGCGCACGCTTGGCTTCCCCCGCCTTCCCTCTCTGCGTTTTTGTTTTGCGACCATTCCCACTACAATGGAAATCCTGGGATTTTCCCATTGTGTGATTTTGGTTGTGTTTTTGCGGAGATGACCTTCTGTGATCACCGTCTATTCCCCCAAGCATCGGCAGCATAACCCGGCCACAGAATTTTTAGAAGGCGAAATCGTGGCCTATGTGGAAGCGCCCGCCCGCGCCGAGGCCCTGGTGGCGGCGGTGCAGGCCGCAGCGATTGGCCCCGTCATCGAGCCGCAATCGTTCGGGCTGGCCCCCATTTTGGCCGTCCATAGCGAAGATTACGTCACCCATTTGCAAACGATCTATGCCGATTGGTGCGCGGCTGGCGGCGCACCCGCCGCCGTGATTCCCTTCGCCTTTCCCCGGGTTGAGTTTAATCATCCCTCGGCCAGCCCGTTTGCGCGGGCCGCCCAATATGCTTTCGATCTCTCTGCGCCCATCACCGCGCACAGTTGGGAGGCCATTGTGGCTTCCGCCGACTGTGCGCTGACCGGAGCGGCGCTGTTGACAGGCGGCGAACGCTTCGCCTATGCCCTCTGTCGCCCGCCCGGCCACCACGCCTCGCAGGATCTCATGGGCGGCTATTGCTTTCTCAACAATGCCGCCATTGCCGCCGAATTTTTGACTGCGGGGCGCAGCCGCCGCGTCGCCATTGTGGATATTGACGTCCACGGCGGCAACGGCACACAGCGCATTTTCTATGAACGCGACGATGTGCTCTTTATCTCCATCCACGGCGACCCCGATTGGGAATACCCCTTTTTCATGGGCTTTGCCGAAGAGCGCGGCACAGGCGCAGGCACAGGTTATACATGCAACTATCCGCTGCCACAAGGAACCGGGGATAGCGATTATCTCTTGGTTTTGGACGATGCACTGGGGCTGGTGCGCGCATTCCAGCCGCACAGTTTGGTTATCTCCGCTGGGTTTGACACCTTCGACGGCGACCCGCTGGGCAAGTTCAAACTGACCACGCCGTGCTACGCGCAGATGGGTGCGCGCTTCGCTGCGCTCAATCTGCCCACGCTGGTAGTTCAAGAAGGCGGCTATGCCGTCGATGATTTGGGGGAGAATGTGGTTAGCCTGTTACAAGGCTTAGAAGGGATTCGCTAATGCAAGAGTCTTTCAAACGGAGCCAGCCATCCCCGCTGCGCGTATCGTGGCGGGCGGTGGCGCTGCCCGCCGATCATGGCGGGTGGGGCTTTCTACTAGAGCCGCTGCTGTTGGGGATCCTGGTTGCGCCCACGCTACGCGCAGCGGTGCTGGCGATTACCGTGGCCGCGGCCTTTTTGCTGCGCCAACCTGTCAAGGTGATTGTGGCCGATTGGCAACGTGGCCGCAGCTATACCCGCACACTGTGGGCATGGCGCTTTGCCCTGCTCTACACAGTCTTGGTGATCACGGGTATTGTCACGGTCAGCCTCATGGCCGGGGTAGAATGGATGGTGCCGTCGCTGATAGCGCTACCCGTGGGCATTGTTTTTCTCTATTTCGACTTTTTACAGCCGGGTCGATCTTGGCAGGCCGAAGTAAGCGCGCCGCTGGCGCTGGCCTCGGCTGCGGCCAGCATAGGCATTTTGGATGGTTGGTCGTTGGGGCCTAGTTTGGCCCTGTGGGCAGTGTTGGTGATGCGCGCCATTCCCGCCGTGCTCTACGTGCGCACACGCCTGCGCCTGGATCGCGGCAACCGTGTAGAAACCTGGATTCCCGTCGTGGCCTACCTCATCGGGTTGCTGGTTGTGATCACGCTGGTTATAGTGGATCTGCTGCCGCCCATCGCCATTCTGCCCTTTGCCCTGCTTCTAATCCGCACTGCGCATGGTCTGTCGCCCTGGCGTTGGCGCGCCAGTGTCAAGGCAATTGGTGTCTCGGAGCTAACCGTGGGGATTGTGTGTGTGATTCTGGTGGCGGCGGGATATTGAGAGATTGGGTGATTGTCCTAGCCCCCACTCACCCTAAAAACGGCTTGCGCTGCGAAAATCACACGAAATAGGCAATCCCCCATAAACCGGTGTAGAATAGAGAGCGCGCCCGAAAGTGGGTGCGTTTTTTATCGCCAAAATTCACCTGAAAGGCTCATCATGTCCAGCAAAACATTTCAACTTGATGCTTCCCTCCATGAATATTTGATCGCAACCACCGTGCGCGATCTGGGCGTGCTGAAAAATCTGCGCGACGAAACTGCCACCATGGAGGCCGGTGGAATGCAGATCTCGCCCGAGCAGGGACAGTTTATGCAATTTTTGATCAAGGCGATTGGGGCCAAACGCGCCCTGGAAGTCGGCACATTCACCGGCTACAGCGCGCTGGTGGTGGCGCTGGCCTTGCCCGCCGATGGTCAATTGGTGGCCTGTGATGTGAGCGAAGAGTACACCTCCGTGGGGCGGCCCTATTGGCAACAGGCCGGGGTCGCGCACAAAATCGATCTACGCATTGGGCCTGGCGTGGAATCGCTGCAAGCCATGATCGACAACGGTGAGGCTGGCAGCTTTGATTTCGCCTTTATCGACGCCGACAAGCCCAACTATGCGGCCTATTACGAACTCTGCCTGAAACTGGTGCGCAAAGGCGGCGTCATTGGCATCGACAACACGCTGTGGGGTGGGCGCATTGCCGATCAATCGGTGCAGGATGAAAGCACCATCACCATTCGCACGCTTAACGAAAAGATCCGCAACGATGACCGGGTTGACATGAGTTTGGTACCGATTGGGGACGGGTTAATGCTTGCATGCAAACGATGAGCGCTTCGCGCGCCCAGGGGCGCAGTTTGATGGGATCGCCTGCTGTGCGCCGGTTATTGCAGTCAGATATACCTGTACAGACCCGCACCGAGGCCGAGATTGAAGAGGAAGTCTGGCGCAACTATCGCTGGAACTTCGGCGTCAATTTGGCCGATGTGGCCTTTTTCTGGCTCGGCCTGAGCTTTGCATCGAGCAGCACCATTTTGCCACTCTTTGTGAGTAAATTGTGGGATCACCCCTTGCTCTTTGGCCTGCTGGCAATGGTGGGGCAGGCGGGCTGGTTTCTGCCCCAATTGCTTACCGCTGGGCAAATTGAACGCAGCGCCCGCAAAAAGCCCTGGGTCGTCAACCTGGGCTTCTTCTCCGAGCGGCTGCCTGTCGTGTTGTGGATTGTGGCGGCGCTGCTGGCGACGGTCTCGCCGGTGGGCGCGCTGATTCTGTTTATGCTGACCTATGCCTGGCATCAGGTCGGCGCGGGCTTGGTGGCCCCCGCCTGGCAAGATATGATCGCGGCCTGTTTCCCGGTCAATCGGCGCGGGCGCTTTATGGGGACCTCCTTTTTTGTGGGCACAGCCGTGGGCACGGTGGGCGCATTCCTCAGCGGCGAGATTTTGGAAGCCTTTGCTTTCCCCAATAACTTTGCCCTGCTTTTCGCCGTTTGCACCGTCGGAATTATGGTCAGTTGGGTCTTCATTGCCCAAACCCGCGAACCCGTGCAGCCTGTGGACGAACAGTCGCTTATGGACAGCAATCTGCGCGGCAAGTTGGGCCGCATTCTGCGCCAAGATCACAACTTCCGCCGCTATCTGCTGGCGCGCATGTTGATCAGCATGGGCGGCATGGGGCTGGGCTTTGTGACGGTGGCCGTCATCGATCTCTATGGCGCGCCGGACCGCATGGTGGGCTATTTCACCGCCGTGCTGATGATCGGGCAGACCCTGGGCAATCTGGTCTGTGGTCTCATGTCGGATCGTTTCGGCCACAAACGCACGATGGAGTTAAGTGTACTCTCCCTGATTCTGGCCTTTGGCGTGGCTTGGTATGCCCCCAGCGCGGTCTGGTTCTATGCTGTCTTTTTCCTCATCGGCTTCTTCACCGCCGGCAGCATGGTCTCCGGGCTGCTGATTGTGATGGAGTTCACCGACCGCAGCCGCCGCCCCACCTATGTTGGGATCGCCAACACCGCCGTGGGCATTGCCAACCTCATTGCGCCGCTTATCGGCGGCACGATTGCGCTGGCAGGCTACAACTGGCTCTTTTTAATCAGCACAATTGGCGGATTGGCGGGCGTCGTTTTGCTGCGCTTCTGGGTGTTGGACCCACGCTACAAAGTAACCGCCGAAAACGTTATTCTCGCCAAAGAGACAATGATATGATGACTGAAACCATCCAATTTGACGAAACTTTTTTCTGCACCGAGTTGGCACAACGTTGTGACGAGCCAATTATGGGCAGCGCCGCCGAAGCCACCGTCTGGCTAGCATTGGAAGTGCCCCAGCCGTGGGGCAACAAGGCCATCGCCGAAAGCGATCTGCCCGCCGCCGTGAAAGCCCAATTAGAAGGCTGGCAGCGCACCATTCCCGGCGCGCGTGTCCAGTTCATCAAACAAGAATCGGGCTTTGTGGGAGATGGAATCCACTTCTTTGTGGGCTTGGCCGATGATGCAAGCCCGGCGCTCTATCGTTTCCTGTTGGCCGATTATACCGATCTGCTCGACTTTGATCTGCCCGCGCTGGTGGCCCAAGCTGCGCGCTTTGACGCCCACCGCCACGCCGCCCCGATTTTCCTCGTTTGCACCAACGGCAAGCGCGACCGCTGTTGCGCCAAATGGGGGCTGCCTGTCTATCGGGCTATGGCCGACTACACGCCGGGGCAGGTCTGGCAGACCACCCACACTGGCGGCCATCGCTTCGCCGCTACGCTGGTCTGTCTGCCCGAAGGCATTGGCTATGGCTGGGTGGAACCGCAAGACGCCGCTCCGCTCATTGAAGCCCACCGCAATCGGCTGCTCTATCGCATCGATCAATACCGGGGCTGCTCGGCCTATCCCGGCGTGGTGCAGGCAGCGGAAACGCTGCTACGCGCCGAGAGCGGCATTCTTGATCTGGCGGCGTTTCGACTGCACCGTTCGACGTCCCTGGCCGCGGATCGCTGGCAGGTGGAGTTTGCGCGGTCGGATGGGGCCGAAATCTACACAGTGCAGGTTGCTGCCGCGGCGGTTACGCTGCCAAACCCACACAGTTGCGGCAAAAGCGCCCTTGAGCCGATTGTTCGATACACCCGGATCACCCCCCCTGCAACCAGCAGGGTCCTGTGAACGGGACTTTGCCACAGTTCCCAGCCCCGTTCACGGGGCGCTGCCCGTAGCCGGGGGACTTCATCCCCCGGCTTTTCAAGGAAAGCACTTCAGGGAAAGTACAATGACATCAACCACCCAGGTCTATCACATCAGCGGCATGGACTGTGCCGGCTGCGCGCAAACCGTGGAAAACGGCGTGCGCCAGTTGCCCGGTGTCCAGACATGTGCCCTTACCTTTACGTCGGAGAAGCTGCACGTCACCGGCGATGTTGCCGCCGAAACCGTGCTGGCGCGGGTGACGGCGCTGGGCTATGGCGCAACGGCACTGGCCGCGGGCCAAGCCCCTGTGCGCGCCGCTCTGCCATCAGGCAACTTTGGGCGCTTCCTGTGGGAGCGCGCCGAGACCCGCTTTGCGCTGTTGGGCGCGCTGCTGATCTTGCCGGGGCTGCTGCTTGTGGAGATCGGCGGCATAGAGCACCCGCTGCTCGATTGGCTGGCCGTGGGCGCGATGATCAGCGCGGGCTGGCCCGTGGCACGTAGCGCGCTGCAATCGTTGCACGTGAACCGTGAGATCAACATTAACGTGCTCATGACCGTGGCCGCCATTGGCGCAGTGATCATCGGCGCGTACACCGAGGCAGGCATGGTCATGGTGCTCTTTGCCCTGGGCGAAGCGTTGGAAGGCTTCACTGCTGGGCGCGCCCGCCACGCCATCCGCAGCCTGATGGAAGTGGTCCCCAACCGCGCCACCCGCCTGGATCGAGAGACGGCGCAGGAAAGCGAAGTCGATGTGGCGGATCTGCGTGTGGGAGACACGATTTTGGTGCGCCCCGGCGAACGTATTGCCATGGACGGGCGTGTATTGGCGGGCATCTCCAGCGTAAACCAAGCGCCCATCACCGGCGAAAGTCGTCTCATCGACAAGGAGCCGGGCAGCGCGGTGCTGGCAAGCACCGTGAATGGCGCTGGCGCGCTGGAAATCGAAGTCACCAAAACCGCCGCCGATAATACCATCAGCCGCCTGATTGCGTTGGTGGAAGAGGCCCAGGAGAAGCGCGCGCCCACGCAGCGCTTTGTGGATCGCTTTGCGCGGGTCTACACGCCGCTGGTAATGGTCATCGCCCTGGGCACGATTCTCATCCCGCCGCTCTTCTTTGGGCAGCCCTTTTGGAATCCCGACGCCGAGACCTTTGGCTGGCTCTATCGGGGGCTGGCGCTGTTGGTGGTGGCCTGTCCCTGTGCGCTGGTGATCAGCACACCGGTGACGATTATCGAGCGCGTTGAGCAACGCTGCGCGGCATGGTGTGCTTTTCAAGGGCGGGGCAGCGATTGAGGCGCTGGCCCGTGTGCGGGTGATTGCCTTTGACAAGACCGGCACGTTGACCCAGGGCAAGCCCACGGTGCTGTCGATCCGGTCGGCGGCCTGTGCCACGGCGGATGGTGCAGATCTCGACGGCTGTGAGGCGTGTGACGATCTGCTGGCGCTGGCAAGCGCGGTAGAGCGCCGCAGCGAACATCCGCTGGCGCGGGCGATTGTGACGGCATCCCAAGAGCAGGGCGTTGCTACCCGCTACGCAGCCGCCGAGAATGTCACCGCGCTGACCGGACGAGGCGTGCGTGGCGAGATTGGCAAGCGGCAGATTATCGTGGGCAGCCATGCCTTTTTTGAGGAGAGTGTGCCCCATGCGGCGCAGATCTGCCAACTGGCCGATGCCGACGCTGCCCAGGGCTACACGCCGTTGATGGTAAGCGATAGCCAGCGCTATCTAGGCACGATTACCGTGGCCGACACCGTGCGCGCAAGCAGCCGAGAAGCCATCGATCTGTTGCGGCAGAGCGGGGTGGAGCGGGTGGTGATGCTTACGGGTGACAACGCAGCCACCGCCCAGGCGATTGCCGAAGCCGTGGGCGTGACCGATGTGCGCGCGGATCTGCTGCCGGCGGATAAGGTGACAGCAGTGGAGATGATCCAACGGGAGTTCGGCCCGGTTGCGATGATCGGCGATGGCATCAACGACGCGCCGGCGCTGGCGCTGGCCGATGTGGGGATTGCGATTGGCGGGGCCTATGGCGGCACAAATCAGGCTATGGAGACCGCCGATGTGACGCTGATGAGCGATGATCTGCGCCGCTTGCCCTTTGCACTGGCGCTCAGCCAGGCCGCCCGCCGCACGATTTGGGTTAACGTGGCCCTGAGCATTGGCATCAAGGTGATCTTCTTTGGGCTGGTGTTGCTGGGCGTGGGGACCCTGTGGATGGCGGTGCTGGCCGATGTGGGCACATCGCTGCTGGTGACGCTCAACGGCATGCGTTTGCAAGGATGGAGAAGTAAAACATGATCAAGATTGAAGCAACACAAGTAGTTCCGCTTCATGGTTCGCGGGTAAGTCTTGATTCTATCGTCGCCTCGTTAACGCCCCTTTGAGCTTCGAGTTAACCCTGCTTTACAGAAAATGTTATCCCTGTTATACAGGCGCCTCAACCTGCGCCGATAGCCTCGGCTGCGATTTGGCGTCCAAAAGGCATTGAATCGGCGCGGCGGCTGTGCTAAGGTATCAAACGACCCTGTTGGTCTATGCAAAGCTCGGCTACCGAACGGTACGTCGAATTTTTTTGCCAATCATTTACCTGATCCATAGAAGGAGTTACCATGAAGTACACACGACTGTTTACCCTGCTGGTGATGATGCTGACCGGGCTGCTGCTCCTGAGCGCCTGCCAGCCCATCACTGTTCCGGCCACCACGGGCAGCGAAGCCACCGCCACAGAGACACCCGCGGAAGAGACCACAGCCCCGGCTGAGGGCGATACGCTGGTGGTCTATTCCGGGCGCAATGAAAATCTGGTGGGGCCGCTCCTTGAGCAGTTCACCGCCGACACAGGGATTGCCGTTGAAGTGCGCTATGGCGACACCGCCGAAATGGCCGCCACGATTCTGGAAGAAGGCGACAATTCCCCCGCCGACGTTTTCTATGGGCAAGATGCTGGCGCGCTGGGCGCGCTGCAAGCCGCAGGACGCTTCCAAGCGCTGCCCGCAGATATGCTGGGTCTGGTTGATCCTCGCTTTGAGAGCGGTGAGGGCAGTTGGATCGGCACGAGTGGTCGCGCTCGTGTCTTTGCCTATAACACCACCACCGTCAGCGCCGACGAGATTCCCAACAGCATTTGGGAACTGACCGAGCCACAATGGCAGGGACGCGTGGGTTGGGCTCCCACCAATGGCAGCTTCCAATCGTTCATCACGGCGCTGCGTGTGTTGGAGGGCGAAGAGCGTGCCCAAGAGTGGTTGGAGGCCATGATCGACAATGGCGTGCAGTTATTCCCCGGCAACTCGCAGATTGTGGAAGCTGTGGGCCGCGGCGAGATTGACCTGGGGTTGGTCAACCACTACTATCTCTATCGCTTCCTGGCCGAAGACCCCAACTTCCCGGTGGTCAATCACCATCCCAGCGAAGGGGGGGCAGGATCGATGATCAACGTCGCCGGGGTGGGCATCCTCAATACAGCCACGAACAGCGCTGCCGCCGAGACCTTTGTGCGCTATTTACTCTCGGAAAAGGCGCAACAGTTCTTCGCCGACGAGACCAGTGAATACCCGCTAATCGAGGGCATCAGCATCGACGAACGGCTGACCGCGCTGAGCGAAATCAACACGCCGGATCTGAACCTTTCGGATCTGGCCGATCTCGAAGGCACATTGCAACTCTTGCAAGATGTGGGCGCGCTGGATTAAAGTCTGCCCACATAATAATCCACGAAGGCCACGAAATTTCGTGGCCTTCGTGGATTATTATTTCTCCATATTAGCCTAAACGCGCTTGGTTACGTTACCCGATAGTTTTGACTGTCGGGTATTTTTTACGTTACGCCGGCACGCGTACAGCGGCAGCTTGTTTCACGGCATTTTCAATTTGGCCCAAGTGGTTAGTATCGTGGCTGAGGCCCATGACAAAGCGAATAACGGCATTGAGATCAGGCGCAGCGGGCCAGGGTTTGTAGGTAATCTCCAGATTGGGCTGATCCGGCCACATCTCTATACTGGCAAGGCGCATCCGTCGGCTCTCTTCCAGGCGCTGGCGGCACTGGGCAATTGTGGTGACGGTTTCCCACGCCACTTCGGCACGCGAGCGGCCATGATTTTCGACACCACGCGCCATTTCGGCGGCCAAAAAGGCGGACTCTTCCGACGAGGCGGTGGTATGAACGACGACATGGCCCAGCGTCCACGAGATGTTGCGCTCGGCTTCGTCGCTGGCATAGGGATCATCGGCACCGGGATCGCTGGGCACAAAGACCACATCGGCATCTGTGGCGTCGGCGATGAGATCCAACATGTGATCCACCATTTCGTTGGTCAGATCGCGCAAATCATCCTTGCCAAGATTCGCCGTGAGTTCGGCATAGGTCATTTTGCCATCGCGTACCGCTTGAAAATCGAGCATGAGTCTAACTCCTCTACTATCGGTTTGAAGACGAAAGGTTGCAGAGACAAACAACAGTAGCATAGTGCGCTATGGTTTTTATAGCAAGTACGGGTCAGTGCAATGTTTCATTTGTTAAACTCTTTGCGACTCGTTCTTGGTGTTCGCTCATTCTTGGGTTGAATTGTAGAATTTGGCAAGTGATTTGGTCAATCGAGAGAGGAGAAGGAAAGTGACGAGGGCAAAGCTTTACCCAACGCGTTTGATGGCAATGCTTATGGTCTGTGGGCTTCTGTTTGGCGTATCCCCAACGCAGGCTGGCGTTTCCAACCTGATAAGCACTCACCCGGCTCTGACGAGTGCAGGCCGCACGGGGCAAGCCTCATCGGTGTGGGACCGATCCTCGCAGGCGAACGACTGGGGCATAGCACAGGTACGGGTGGCAGCGGTCAGCGATGCCGGCGAGGAGGAGGGACCTGATGGGACCACACCTGGCAACGTCTATCTTACCAGCAGTGATTTGGAGATAGTAACAGACGCCGAAGCGCCTACATCGGGAGCGCAACTGGTGGGTATGCGCTTCAACGGCGTCAATGTGCCCACGGGGGCCACGATTATCAACGCCTACATTCGTTTCCGTGCCGTCGGGGCCGATGCACCCAACACCAACAATAACGCCGCCACACTGACCATCCGCGGGGAGGCGGCGGATAATCCGACGACCTTTACCGTGACGTTGAACAATATTTCGAGCAGACCCACCACGAATGCGGCAATCGGTTGGACGCCGCCCGCCTGGGAGGCTGGCATGGATTACGCCACGCCGGATATTAAATCGGTGGTACAGGAGATTGTCGACCGTAGCGGCTGGACATCGGATCAGAGCATGGTTTTCATCATCACAGGCAACGGATCGCGCAGCGCTGATAGCTTTAGTGACAGCACATCGGTTGCCCCTCTCCTGCACATCGAATGGAGGATTGGGGGTGTATTTCTGCCCATGCTCAGCCGTTAAAGTGACTACCTCTCGCCAAATAGGTGTGGCGAGAGCATGAAAGAGACATTCCCTGACTGGCCACCAATTCTCGTACTTACGTTCCTCGTTTTACAACAGCGAAACCGGATCAATATCCATGCGCCAGCCAAAGGGAATCTCCAGCCCGCGCAGGAAAGCCGAGGGATCGGGAGCGCGCACGACGATCTGCCAGCGATAGTAGCCGCGGAAGCGGGCGAAAAAGGCGGGGACTGGCCCCATAATCTCAATGTGTTCGGCCAGCGGGCCACTGTTCTCGGCGCGGTGGCGCAGGGTGGCCGCCATCTGTGCCGCCATGCTCTCCACTTTTTCGCGCTTTTTGTCCCAGTAGATCAGGCGGGCCAAACGGCTGACGGGCGGATATTGCTGTGACCGCCGGAAGCCTAATTCACGCTGATAAAAAGCGGCGTAATCATGGTGGGCGGCAGCTTGCACCGCGTAGTGATCGGGCGTGTAGGTCTGTAAGACCACGCGCCCGCCCCGGCTGCTGCGCCCGGCGCGCCCGGCCACCTGCATCAGCAGTTGAAAGGTACGTTCGGGCGAACGGAAATCGGGCAAATAGAGGCCCACATCGGCGGAGATCACGCCCACCAGCGTCACCAGCGGCAGATCCAGCCCTTTGGCGATCATCTGTGTGCCCACGAGTACGTTGGCTTCCTGGGCGGCGAAACGTTCGAGAATGGCGGCGTGGCTGCCCTTTTTGCCTGTGGTATCCGCATCCCAGCGCAACATGCGTGCATGGGGCACTAGTTCTTGCACCAGTTCTTCAATGCGTTGCGTGCCGCTGCCAAAATATTTAATGCGCTTGCTGCCACAGCCCGGCTCCGGGCAAACCGTGGGAATGGGATAGCGGCGGTTACAGTGATGACAGATCAGCACATTGGCGCGCTCGTGGAAGGTAAGCGGCACATCGCACAGCGGACACTCGGCCACATAGCCACAATCCCGGCACATGACAAAGGTGCTAGTGCCACGCCGGTTCAAAAAGAGGATCGCCTGTTCGCCAGCGTCCAACGTGGTCTGCAATTCTGAAATCAAGCTGCGGCTGAAGATGCTGCGATTGCCGGCGCGCAACTCTTGGCGCATGTCCACAATTTCGACGGGAGGCATTTCGGCATAGACGGGGGAATTGCGCGTACTGCCTATGACGTCGTTTGCCGTCTGCTCCCCATGCCCCACAACACGCCGTGGCATCTCCAAAAGGTGATAGTTTCCCACTTGGCTGGCGTGATAGATCTCCAGCGAGGGGGTGGCGCTGCCCATGATCAGCCCGCTGCCCGTGAGCCGCGCCAGTTCTTGGGCCACGGTGCGCGCATCATAGAAAACTGTGAAACTGCCCCAGGCTTCGGCGTTCTGTTTATACGAGGATTCGTGCTCTTCGTCAATGACGATGAGGCCCAGGCGCGGCAGCGGCGCAAAGAGCGCGCTGCGCGGCCCCACCACAATATCCACCTCTTCATCGCGGATCTGCCGCCAGACGTCGTAGCGTTCGCCGGCGCTGAGTTCGGAGTGGATCACGGTGACGCGGCCCGGAAAGCGCCCGGCAAAGCGGGCCACGGTCTGCGGGGTGAGGGCGATTTCGGGGACCAACACAATGGCCTGGCGGTTGCGTTGCAGGGTTTCGGCAATGGCAAGCAGATAGACCTCGGTTTTGCCGCTGCCCGTGACGCCGTGGAGCAGAAAACGATCCGGCGTGATGCCTTCTGCGGCAAAGAGGCGGGCTTGAATTTGTGCCCACACGCTGGCCTGCTGCGCCGTGAGTTGCGGCGAACTTGTGCGGCGATACACATGCCCGGCCAGTGGATCGCGGTAGCGTGTCTGTTCGATCATCTCAATCAGCCCGGCGCTGTGCAGATCGCGCAGCATGGGCAGACCCGTCTCCACTTGGGCGTAGAGATCACTTTTCCAGATCGGGCCATCGGCGGCGGCCAATGCGTGTAACACAGGGGCATATTTGGCCGCGCCGCGCAGTTCTAAAATCTGTTCTTCGGTTTCTGTGGGCGAGCGCGCAAGACGGCGCTGTTGATCGCCCGTAATCAGCCCCTTTTCGCCCAGGCTCTTGAGCGTACTCGGTGACCGCAGATCACAGCACTCTGTCAGCGTAGCTTCGTCAAGGCTGTGATCCGGCGCAGCCAGCAAGGTCTCCAATACGCTGACCTGTTTGTTGGCCCGCCCCAGTTTGAAAAGGTGCGGGCGAATTTCACCGGGGGGAATCAAGAGTTCGATCTGCTCCTCACGTTTGGCGCGTACGCGTGGCGCTTCGCCGGCTTTGTGCAACAACCCCGGCGGCAAGAGCAGCTTAATCGTCTCGGAGAGAGGAGCTACGTAATAGTCGGCCATCCAAAAGGCCAATTCGATCTGGGCTGCGGTTAAACTGGGCTGCGGGCGCGCTAGCCGCTTAATCGGCTTGGTGGGCACAGGGCTGTGATCATCCAGCCGCAAAACGATGCCCTGCACTTCTTGCTGGCCAAAGGGGACCCAGACCAAGTGTCCAGGTTGAAGTTGCTCAAGCAAGGGGGTGGGGATGCTGTAGTGGAAGGTCTGAAAGCGCGCCGCTCCCCCGCCCAGGCTGTGTGCGGAGGTTTCGTCTGCATCGGGATCAGGCGGTGGGGCTTCGGCACGACTAAACGAGCGCCGGATGGGCACGTTGACGACAACTTGGACAAATTGTTTCATAGTGGATTTTAGCGGCGACGGCCAAAGCGAAAGATGCGCGAGAAGCGATAGAGCATACTATAGACGCCTTCTTGCCAGAGGCCCACAGGCAGCGCCACGGCTGGGGGAACCCATTGGGTAAGAGTGCGGGCCGTGAGATCCATATCGACCAACCCGAAAAAAATCAGCGCCAGCCCATAGACCGAGATCGCCAATACCACGCCCATGACCGGTTGGATCACATAGCGTACCATGTATTGGCTGTCGAATTCCTGGCCGTCACGCATTAGACCTACCAGCGAGACCATCGCCCCAACCACACCCCCTGTGCCACCCAGCAGCACGGTCCACGATAAAGGCAAGAGGTGTCGCGCGGCCCCGCTATTGGCGCTGTTATTGGCTCCAACCAGGGTCAACAGGTCACCTTGATAGAGGAAGAGTGCCGTGATCCCGCCGGCACACAGGGCCAGCCAGAGCGAAAGATAGAGCAACAAGAAAATTCCGTTGCGTGTCGAACGGCGGCGATTTTCGCGAGTGCGCTGGAGAATGGTATGGACTTGGCGGATATTGTATTCGGCGCGGCCCAGCCGTTCGGGCTGCGAAATGATAATCGTGCGCGCCTCGCGCAGCAACGAAAGGGCATGGCCGGTAATGTCGCGGCGGCTCTGTTGCAGCCGATTGATCTGATTGTAAAGCTGCGTAATCTCCTCTTCCATGCGCTGCGCTTCACCTGGATCAATACCGCTCACAGGTGTGGAAATGGCGGTGTGGCGGCGCGGTTTCAGCAGGGGAGATTCGGGCGCTTTGGGCTTGGGCGCAAGGATGAACTCTTCATCGCTGCGCGAGGTCGCCGCTGACGGTCGGCTTTTGATAGAGGGCAGCACAGTTTCTGGGGCAACTTGGGACTGCGGCTCCGCAGGCACAGGATCGTCAAAACGGCCCACGGGTGATTGGGCATGACCGTTGCCATTGTACGCTTCGGCGCTGTGCCCATTGCGGACGCTTGGCTCACCATACCCCTCATCCCCGGCCCAGGCGCTGCGAGCCGCCCCCCCCATTTCCATTTCATCGAGCAGATAGTCAGCTCGCCGTTGTAGATCGGCAACCTCTTGGGCGGAACGGTCGGGCAAGGAAAAATCAAAAATCGTATCGGCCCCGTTCGTATCTTTGTGGGATAAAGCCGGTCCACTGCGATGGGATTGGGAAGGGGATACACCCGGTGTAGGCGTGGGTTGGGTTGATCGATTTTTGGGACGATCTGCCATGATACTCCTGAGTCCAATTGACCAGTCTACCCTTGTCAATCTCTGCTGAAATTGCTTCTACTATACCACAGGGGAGAGAGCTATGTACAATCATACGGAATTATAAGGATAGGATTGAGTCGAAGATATACTGCCACCCAACAGAAGTTTGGGCTATCTGGAGTAGAGGCTAGATTTGTCCAAGTAAGGGGGTGGGGCGTTGAGAAAAGTGTAAAGCCGGAGAATGGCGCGCAATTTGACAGGGTGACGAAAGGCAACGTATAATTTTCACTTGGCAGTATTACCGCAGTATTACCAACGCGTCTATTTTGTAAGGAGTGAATTCCGATGGTGAAACGAACCTGGCAACCCAAAGTCCGCCGCCGCAAGCGTGTGCATGGGTTCCGAGCGCGCATGAGCACCCCAGGGGGGCGCAATGTTCTCAAGCGTCGCCGCCTGCGTGGCCGCAGACTTTTGACTGTGCAACTCAGCCCGCGCAAGATCGATTTTTAGTGCATAGTGATGTAGTGTGATGTGAAACGTCTTTACCGGGTACGGGAAAATGAGCGCTTCCAAACGATTCGCAAGCATGGGCGCTCCTATAGCAACCATTTGCTGGTGCTGGTTGCGCTTTCCAACGAGTTACCCTATAGTCGATTTGGCTTTTCGGTCAGCCGCCGTATTGGCAAAGCCGTGGTGCGTAACAAAGTCAAGCGTCGTCTGCGCGAAGCAGTTCGTTTACGGATGACACACATTCAATCTGGCTGGGATCTGGTCTTTATTGCCCGCAACCCGATCAGTGATGCGGATTTCCATGCGATCGATGCCGCCTGCGCCCGCCTGCTCCGGCGGGCGTCTTTGTTACAAGAGGCAGCATTAACGGAGAGTGGCGGTCGTGAAGGAATGCCTAACCCTGGGGCGCCAGTGGACGAGGATTAGCCGCACAGGAGGTTTCTGTGCAAACCGTAGTCGTAGGGTTCATTCGATTCTATCAACGTTTTATCTCGCCGCTTCTGGGCAGCAACTGTCGATTTTTGCCCACCTGTTCGCACTATGCCCTGGAAGCGGTGGAGAAACATGGTGTGCTGGCTGGCGGATGGCTGGGGATCAAGCGTATTGCACGCTGCCACCCCTGGAATCCTGGCGGCTTTGACCCCGTGCCCTAGGCAGATGCCGCTGGGATTTCGGACTATTCCGACTGACGACATGATCTGGGAAAGCCCCAGCATATGCATGTAGGAGACTTAAATCGTGAAACGAAAGCATCTACTTTTGCTATTGGTGCTCACAGGTGCCATGCTCATGCTGAGCGGCTGTGGCGTCGATCATAGTGGGGTGGACGTAATGACCACGCCGCCCGACGGTTATTGGCAGATGTTGATCGTCTGGCCGCTCACCAAAGCCTTGATCTGGCTGAATTCATTATTGGAGAATCTTAGCCTGCCCTATAGTTGGGGGTTTGCTATTATTCTCTTTACCGTTATCATCAAATTGGTAACCTTCCCGCTGACCATGATCCAGATTCGGGGTATGCAGGCGCAGAAAGACCTCCAGCCCAAGATTCAGGAGCTTCAGAAAAAATATGGGAAGGATCGGGAGAAGCTTTCTGCCGAGCAGATGAAGCTCTATCAGGAAGCCGGTGTGAATCCGCTCAGTGGGTGTTTGCCTCTGGTCGTGCAGATGCCGATTCTGTTTGGGCTATATTCGGCGCTGGTGGCCCTGGGGCCACGGCTGAACAATGCCCACTTTTTCTGGATTCCGGATCTGGGTTTCCCCCAATACACAGCGGGGATGGGATGGATCCCAGAGTTGTTTACGAGTGGTCAATACCTGCGCTTGGCATCGTACCTGATTCTGCCTATTCTGCTCATGGTGACCCAGGTCTATATGCAAAAGTATATGACCCCAGCCACGCCCACCACAGGCAACGACAGCCAGTCGGGCATGATGAAGCAGATGACCACCATTATGACCTTGATGTTTGGTTTCTTCACCTTGCAGGTTCCCGCTGGTCTGACCCTCTATTGGGTTACGAGCAACGCTCTGCAAATGTTACAACAAGGGTTGGTGATGCGCTCACAGTCCAATTCGACGACCACCGCCACACCCGTCATCACCAAAAGCAATCCATCGGCATCTGTCTCATCGATCCCCAGCAGCAACGGAAAAAGCACCAATGGCGCCGCCACAGTTGCCGAAACTGAAACCCAGACCACATCCAAACGAACTCGTCGTCAGAGAAAGAGGAAATAGGATATGAGTGGGGAGAGCCGGGAATTTTCCGCCAAAACCGTTGATGCCGCCATCAGCGAAGGGTTGCGTCAGTTGGGTGTCCGCCGCGACGATGTTGAGGTTGAAGTTCTGCATGAAGGCAGCCGCGGCCTGCTCGGCATCGGCAGTACCAATGCTCGTGTTCGGTTGACGCCGAAAACCATTTCATCGGCGAAAGAAAAAATCGCGTCCGGCATGGAGCAGGTGCTGGAAGAGGTTGCTATGCACACCTCTGTGCCCGTGAGCGAAGAGGATGACGAGGATGACGATCTTATCGCTGCCGAGGATCCTACTATTGAAGCAGAACAAGACGATATAGGGGAGAGTACACCGCTGGCTCTTCCGGCGGAAACGCCCACTCTGGAAGCTGTGGCCGCACAGCCTGCCAAAGGCTTTTCTGGTGCTCGAGAGACATTTGACGAAGAAGAAGGCAAAGCCTTTGATGTTGACGTCAACCGCGAGGAACTAGCCAAACTCGCCAGCGAAATGCTGGGCGAATTGTTGGAGCATATGGGCTACCCCGCCGATATTGAGGTTTCCTGGTTGGAAGATGATGGCGAAAACAGCCCGCTCAACCTTAACGTTGTGGGCGGCAATTTGGGTATGTTGATTGGCCGCCACGGCGAAACCCTTGCCAGCATCCAATATATGATCCGGCTCATGGTGAACCAACGCATCCACCGTTGGACCAACATTGTGGTGGATGTGGATGGCTACAAAGAGCGCCGCTCGGAGCAGCTTTCGCAGATGGCCCACCGCATGGCCGACCAAGTGGCACAGACAGGGCGCGGTGTGGCGCTGGAGCCAATGCCGGCTAACGAACGCCGACTGGTGCATATTGCGCTGCGTACCCATCCCCGGGTCTATACGGAAAGCATAGGCGAAGCAGACCGGCGCAAAGTGCAGATCTTGCCCAAATAGTCGGCCACACAGTACAATACCCCCACCCAAAACGTTTTGGGTGGGGGTTTTTGATCGAAGCCCTGCCCCTATTAAGCCGCTCAATCCAAAAATTCTTCATCCATCACCGACCCTGGATCAAAGCATGTCTTACCCCGCAGCACAGGATGATCAACCGTATGATCAGCAGAACAACACCGATAATGCCATTGATTTTCTGGTTATTGGTCACGTTACCGCGCGATCTCTTTGAAAACGATCCCGACAGCAGCGGCTATACCGTAGGCGGGACAGTGAGCTTTGCCGCGGTAACAGCGCGGCGCCTGGGCTATGATCCCGTGGTCTTGACGCGTGCGGCGGACAACATCGACTTGGCGGTTATCGAAGAACATGCCGAAGTAATTGTCTTATCCAGCCCCACCACCACCACCTTTGCCAACATCTACACGCCCACGGGGCGCGTCCAATATTGCTATACCCCGGCCCGACCCATTCGCGCCGCCGATATTGACAGCCGTCTCCAACGCGCCCACATTGTGCTTCTGGGGCCGCTGGTGGGGGAGATTCCCGTCGAGGTGGCGGCCATCTTTCCCGAAGAGACATTGGTGGCCGCAGTTCCACAGGGATGGATGCGGCGATGGGATGCCAGCGGGCTGGTGAGTCCTATCTCATGGGAAAATGCCGAGCAGATCCTGCCCCATGTGGATGTGTTGATTCTGTCGATTGAAGATGTGGGCGGCGACACAGGGCAGATTGACCGCTTCTTGCGGCTGGTTCCGCTGGTGATTATGACTGAATACAAAGAGGGCAGCACAGTCTATCGGCGCACCGGAGATCTGGTGGACGTGGTACGCGTGCCGCCGCGGCCTGCCCAAGAAGTGGATCCCACCGGCGCGGGCGATATCTTTGCCACGGCCTTTTTGCTGCGTATGCGCCAGACGGGCAACCCCATTGAAGCCGCACGCTACGCCAACATTACCGCCTCGTTTGGGGTGGAGGGGATTGGCGTAGGCGGGATTCCACGCCATCAAACGGTGATTGACTATATGACCCAGCATCCCTGGCAGCCAAAGGGTAGGGGATAGCCATGACGGCGCAAATTTTTGCATTTGCCAATCAAAAAGGGGGCGTGGGCAAAACCACCACGGCCATTAATCTGGGAGCCTATCTGGCCGAGGCCGGACGCAAGGTGCTCTTGGTGGACAGCGATCCCCAGGGCAACGCCACTACTTGCATTGGCTATGAGCCGCGCCGAGTGGAAAAGACACTTTACGATGTCCTGGTCGATCACTTCCCGGCCCACGAGGCTATTCTCCCCACCGAACGCCCACAGCTAGAGATTTTGCCGGCGAATGTAGATCTGGCGGGGGCCGAAGTGGAGATGGCAAGCATGATGGCACGCGAACATCTGCTGGCGCGTACGTTGGCCCCGCTCCGCGCCCACTACGATTACATCTTCATTGACAGCCCACCCAGTCTGGGATTGCTCACGGTGAACGCGCTGACAGCGACCACGGCTGGCGTCATTGTGCCGGTGCAGTGTGAGTACTTGGCGCTGGAAGGGCTAAGTCTGCTCCTCAGCACGATTCAACAGGTGCGCGATATTCTCAACCCGGCGCTGACTGTGGTCGGCGTTGTCCTTACGATGTATGACGCACGCACCAACCTGAGCCAACAGGTGATGGACGAAGTGGCCCGATTTTTCCCCGACAAGATTTTTAAGACGGTGATTCCTCGTAACATCCGCCTGAGCGAAGCGCCCAGCCACGGCCAAACCATCCTGAGCTATGCGCCAGAGAGCGCTGGGGGACGTGCCTATGCAGCGCTGGCCGCCGAATTTCTGCGCCGGGTGGAAGGCATCCACACGGGTGATCATTTGCAGGAAGGATCTATATGACAGAGCGAGCCAGTCCCAAACGGCGGCGCGGGCTGGGGCGCGGGCTGGAAGCCCTGCTCAGCGCGCCTCCCAGCGACGAAACCGGCACCCTACTAGCCGAAGCCCAGTCCGGCGGTATTCGCATAATGGACGTGGCAGCAATTCTGCCCAATCCGCATCAACCGCGCAGCTATTTTGATCCGGCAGCCCTGGCCGAGTTGGCCGCCTCGATTGGCGAACATGGCATCATTCAACCGCTGATTGTCACCGCCACGCCTGATCAGCCAGAGCGATATTGGCTGGTGGCGGGGGAACGGCGCTGGCGGGCGGCGCAACTTGCCCACTTGCCCGAAGTGCCAGTGATTGTGCGTGAGGCAACATCGCAGCAATTGTTGGAATGGGCATTGGTGGAGAATCTCCAACGCGCCGACCTGAACCCGTTGGAAGAGGCGACGGCCTATCACTCGCTTATGGAAGAGTTTGGTCTTACCCAGACGGATGTCGCCACGCGCGTGGGCAAAAGTCGCTCGGCGGTTGCCAATACGGTGCGGCTCTTGGGGTTGCCGCCAGCGGTCCATTCTGCGCTCAACCATCACCAGATCAGCGCCGGACACGCCCACGCGTTGTTAGCGCTGCCCAATGCGGCCAGTATGGAAAAGGCGCTGGGCCAAATTTTGGGGCGAGATCTGACTGTGCGCCAAACCGAAGCGCTGGTGCGTCAACTGCTATCACCGCCGCCGCCCGTTCCCGCCACAGATGAGCCGGCCCTTTCGCCCCACCTGCGTTCGCTGGAAGAGCGCTTCCGCACACGGCTTGGCACCAAGGTCAGCCTGGATCGGCGCACCGACGGCAGCGGGCGGCTGGTGGTACATTTCTACAACGACGAAGATCTGGAACACATTTACCAACAGATTGTCGGCGACGAAACGCTATGATGCCCCCAGCGCCGCTCTTCTCACCTTCTTTCGCCAACCCTTCTCACCCGTTGCTACACTGGTTTGATAGGCGAGCGCAAACGTCATGACAGAGCGCGCCGCCCCCCTGGTTTTGCAAAAAGAGGCGATTGGCTGGGGACTGATTGGGGCCAGCCGTGTGGCGCGCCGCTTTATGATCGACGCCATGCTCCAACAAGAGCCATTGCCGCGCCCGCCCCATGGCGCGTCCAGTTGGATTGTGGGTATCTATAGCCGCAATTCATCTCGCGGGCGCGCCTTCGCCAATGATACTTATTTGGCCCAGGTCTTTGAAACGCTGGATGCGCTGCTCTCGCGACCCGAAGTGCAGGCTGTCTACGTCAGCAGCCACCCGCGTTATCAGGCCGAGATGACCCTGGCGGCCATGCGGGCGGGGAAACATGTGTTATGCGAGCCGCCGCTGACCTTTTCGTTTGAACAAATGGTAGAGATCCGCAACGAGGCCGAGCGGCGCAATCTGTTGGTGGCTGTAAACTACGCGTTGCGTACGCACCCGATGATGACAAAAATAACTGGGTTGCTGCAAAACTTTGCGATTGGGGAAATTCTGGGCGCACGTGTGAGCAATACCGATCCGTTGCCTTTTGAGCTGCAAGGGTGGCGCTTAGAAAGCGACGGCGGCGGTGTACTCTATGATCGCACGTTGCACAGCATCGACTTGGTGCGTTGGCTGCTGGCCGACGAGGTCGATCAGGTTCACAGCAGCGCGGGTAAACCTTTTCTGAGCGAAGCGGGTGAAGTCGTGGAAGATCTGTTGGCGGCACTGCGTTTGCGGCGCAGTGGCATCTCGGTGCAACTTCACGATTCATTTGTGATGATGCACCAGCACAGCACGCTGGAAATCTATGGCACAGGTGGCACACTCTTTGCCTATCGCTGGTGGCAAGATCGGCAGGGCAGCCAGTTGCTCTTGGTGCGCCACGACGACGTGGAGCCAGTCCCCATTGCCAAAAGCAATCCCTATCGGGAGATGGTGGCGATCTTCAACGAGGGCGTGCGCCGCCGCAACCAGCCACAAGGCCCGCAACGCCTGAGTCCGGTGTTGGCAACTCTGCACGAAAGCATCCGCACCTTGATCGCCACGCTGGCCGTGGAAGCGTCACTGCAAGATGGACAGCGGATTGATATGCGATAAGGCTTGGAAAAGAGGATCGGCTTCATGACAAGTGATTTGGATCAGGAAGTGGCCCAGGTGCGCCACACCCTCAGCGAAATTTCCGACACACTGCACCCCATGCTCAGCGAGTTCATCCGCCACGAGATCGAAAGCCGCCTCCAATTGGATCTGGCGGCGGTGGTACTGGCGGCAGCCTATCCGCTACACGATTCCGCCATACAACAACAACGCCGCGTCTATCTGGCTGCGGCGCTGGAACTGCTGACCATTGCATTGGAGATCCATAAATTGCTGCTCACGGCGGGGACGGGCCACGCCGATGTAGATCGCAAACTGGCCGGAGGGACCGTACTGGCGGGCGATTATTGCTTTAGCCGGGCGGCGGGGATGGCTGCCCAAACCGACAACGCCGAGGTTGTAACGATCTTTTCCACGCTGCTCCAGATGATCAGCGAAGGCAATCTGCGCCAAATCTTTCAAAGCAGTGCCGATCCAACAGAACAACGGCAACTGCTCTATCGCAGCGGCGTACAGGCTGGCACCGTGTTGGCCGATATAGATGACACAGCCAGCACGGCGGCAATGAACCTGAGCGCACAGATTGCCGCCAAGCTTGATCCATACCCTAGCCTCTCTGCCATCGCTCCCCATCAAACCGAACGCTGGCAGCAGATCTTGGCGCATTCCAGTTAGGCCAAGCCAAAGAAATATTCATCCACGAAGTACACAACAGCTTCGCGAAGTCATTCCTTGCTTTGTGCCGCTTCGACCCCTTGGTGGTTCAGTCAATTCTTGGAATCGACTTAGTGATGACGGCCATTGGCGACTGGCTGACGCCCCGGTTGGCTTGCGGAAATACGCACAGGGTGCAAAGTAGGCCCGCTCTGTACCGACCCCATTCCGCTCCGATGTGGCGAAGATGAAAAGTCGATGGTTGGTTCAATTTCTTCTGCACCCACCTTAAATTGTGCCGTAATGGTGCGTAGCTGATAAGCTAGTTGGGCGAGACTGTTGACCGCAGCCGTAGTCTCTTCCACCTGGGCACTCACCTCTTCGGCACTGGCGGAAACTTGTTCGGCAGCGGCACTGTTCTCCTCGGAAACTGCCGATACATCTGCCATGGACTGCAAGACCTGTTCACTGCGCTGGGCCAGTTGTGTCACGGCCTGTTGATTCTGTTCCACCACAGCAGCCACAGACCCCATCCACTTTTGCATCTCGCTACTGCTGCCGTTCATTTCGCCGGTGGCCTGCCCCAACTGCTCGATCTGTGTGGTCACCTGCACCACCGCCGCCCGAATCGTTGTCAGGGCATGTTCCGTTTCAACAGCCCTTGCCAGCCCTTGCTCCACTTCCCGGTTGCTGCCATTCATGGCCTTGGCCGCCAGGTTAGCCGTCTCCTGAACCGTGCGGATAATGCGCGTAATTTCGCCAGTGGCTTTGCCCGCCCGCTCGGCCAGTTTACGCACCTCGTCGGCCACCACGGCAAAGCCCTTGCCATGCTCCCCGGCCCGTGCCGCTTCAATCGCCGCATTCAGCGCCAACAGATTGGTCTGTTCGGCAATATCCTCAATGGTCTGCACAATCGTGCCGATCTCACGGGCACGTTCGTTCATCTCCACCACACGGTTTGCCACGTCATTCGTGGTTTGAGCAATGGCCCGCATCCCCGAAATTGTCCGCGTTACTGCAACCGCGCCGTTATCCGTGGTCAACTCCGTCTGTGTCACTACGCTGTGGGTCTGGGTCACACTAGCCTGCACTTGGGAAATGGCTGTCAACAAGCGCCCACGCAACGTCTGTTCGGCCTGTTCCACAGCCTCGGCCTGCTGGATAGAGCCTTGTTGAATCTCGGCAATAATCCGATTCTGCTGCGCAACTGCGTGTTGGGCCGTTTCAATGCCAGCCACCTGACGCAACGTTCCCTGGGCCACTTCACCAATCGTCATGGCAATCTGGCTAGTGGCATCGCCAGATTGGACGGCGGCGTTGTTCAACTGCTCGGTAGCAGCGGCCAGATCATTGGCATTTTCCTGAATTTCGCCGATCAAGCCACGTAAATTCTGCAACGAATCTCGATAAGCTTGCGCCGAGATCTGCAACTGTTGAAGCATCCGATTAAATGCCCCGGCCATCCGCCCGATCTCATCGGCAGATGTGATGGGAATCGACACAGTGTGTACCTCAAACTCGCCGCTAAGATCGCCCTCGGAGAGCCGCTCCAACGACTGGGCCAGTTCGGTCAACTCCTTGTGGGCAATCCCGGTAATTGCCTCTACCATCTGGCTGAGTGGCTGTATGGCCCGCCAAAGCAGCCACAGGATCAGCCCAAAGATTACCAAGATCACAGCAGCGGCAATCGCCAGAAACCCGATCAGAGCAATCACTTTCCCCTGTGCCCAGCCTTCATAGAGCGCCACTGCCGATTTGGCTCCTTCTAACAGCACCTCACTCTGCCCAAAAATTGCATTAGATGCATCCAATCCCACGCGATAATCATTGCCGTTTTCCACCAAAAATTGCAGATCTGCGGCAAAAGGCTGCCAAAGTAGTTGCAGAGCCACCAACTGCGTGCGCGGTTCGCCGTTGAGCGCATCAATCGACTGTGCGGCGTTCCCATTCAAAAGCGTAGTAACCGTCTGCTCAAATTCATCCATGACAACCTGCATAGCATCCAAATGTTCCAGATTGCCCATGCCCACTTCCAACCCATATCGCGTCAACCGCTGGCTGCCTCGGCGCAATCCACCGGCAATGTCCAGCGCTGTCGCCGGAGCTTTCACAGCCGTCAGCGCAGAGACCAACTTTTCGCCCGCAGCCAAGAGTGCATCGCTATTGCTACTGATGGATTGCACCTTCTGCTGAACCCGATTCGCAATTTCGGCTTTTTCATACACAGTGCGCACATCTGCATAGACAATCAGCCAAACTGGCGACATCGTCTCTAGCTGGGGACGCACGATCTCCGGCGCAGCAGGAATGTTTTGGGTATGGTCGCCCTCCAGCAAGATACGCAATGACCTATCAAACGTCGCCGCCGTCCCAAGCAACTCCTCGGCGGCCTCCATATCGCCGCGTATGGCGCCAGCCGCTTGGCTTGCCATACGCTGGCTCAACATGCGCTGTCCACCGACCATGTTAATAATTTTGGCATCACTGCGTTGCTGTTGAACCTGTACCAGCACCCCGGCGATAGTCGCCAGCATGATCAAAAGCATGAACAACAAGCCTGCACCAATCTTACGCACTAAACTTTTCCCCAGCCAATGTGCATGTACTTGCCCTGCCTCTGCCATTATCTCTCTCCTTGTACACCAAATAAACGATTCAAACCCACTGCACAGACCGACGCGAAAAGCGGTGGTCATCAAATTATAGAAGTAGGGTATGGGGTATTCTAGAAAAGCGTATATCAGTGTAAGAGAAACGTAATCGCTAGGGAGTAGTACGCTTGGACTATGGAGAGAACAGAGAGGGCAAGACGAGACCATTCGCCTTGCCCTCTCTGGCTTTTCTAACGGTGGGACTAAACAGGGCGACTTTGGGGGCGGCGAGCGGTAATCCCAGGCAAACAACAGTTCACCGGGCAGTGATCATGCGAGGGACCACGGCTGCCCAATGCCAATCGTTCTGCAGGGTCACCGTTTTCGCTCTCTATGCGCTCGACAATTAAGTCGCGAATCATGCGGATGAATCGTGGGTGCGTGCCCACGGTGGCAGCTCGGATCACCGTCATACCCAGTTCATTAGCCTTTTCTAACGCCTCGGTATCCAGATCAAACATAATTTCCATATGGTCGGAGATGAAGCCAATCGGGGCAAGCACAAGATCAGAATTTCCCTGCTTGTGTAATTCTAACAGCGCCTCCAATACATCTGGCTCCAGCCAGGGCTGTTGGGGTGGCCCGCTGCGGCTTTGATAGACGAGTTGATATGGGTTGTCGATGCCCAGTTCCGCCATCACCAATGTCATGGTTTCCGCAAGTTGCGCCTCGTATTGGCAACCGTGGGCCATGCTCTGCGGGATGCTGTGGGCAGTAAAGAGAATAGGCGCGGCGGCACGGCGTTGGGCGGGGAGTTGGGCCAGGGCATGGCGCACATTTTCGGCATTCACGCCGACAAAATCGGGATGGTTGTAAAACATGCGCAATTTGTCTACACGCGGCGCGCTGGCCCCCACTTCAGCCTGGGCGGCCATAATATTTTCGCGGTATTGGCGGCAGCCGGAATAGCTGCTATAGGCACTGGTGAAAAAGGCCAGGGCGCGCTGCACGCCATCGGCGGCCATTTGGCGCAGGGTATCAGGCAGATAGGGTTGCCAGTTGCGATTGCCAAAATAGATGGGCAGGTCAGGGCCGTGCGCGTCTAGTTCGGTGCGCAACGCGGCAATCAGCGCCCGATTTTGGGCGTTGAGAGGGCTGATGCCGTCAAAATGGTCATAATGTTCGGCCACTTCCTCCAGGCGAGCGCGCGGCACATTGCGCCCACGCAGCACATTTTCCAAAAAAGGGATCACATCTTGGCGGCCTTCAGGACCACCAAACGAAAGCACAAGAATGGCATCATAGGGTTGCACGGATCAGGGACTCCTTCGACAGGTGAACGGGGATCATCGCCACGAAGCCACGAAAAAGACAAAGGTAGATGAAGAGACAAGGACGGCAGGGCGCAAGATATCGCAGGGTTTGATTGCGTGAGCGGCGTACATAGGGCAATGGATACGGTAAGTCTTTGTGGCTCTTGGCAAACAGCTTCTGGGTCATTCTATCACGATTGTCGCGCTCTTTTCGGATGGCGACAGTAAAGTCCATCCCTGACGATGGACCCATTGGGTGTACAATAGAGAGAACGGATATGAACCAGAGAGGGTAGAACGAACCATGCAAACGCAACATCGGCGGCTTCTTTTGTTGACCACGCCCCAGAGCTATCGAACCCATGCCTTTGTGAAGGCCGCCAAACAGGTGGGCGTGGAAACGCTACAAGCTGTAAATATGCCCAAAGAACTGGCCGCGCATTGGGGTTATCGGTTGGGCGTCGATTTTAGCCAGACCGAGGAAGCAGCACGCCAACTTGTAGAAATTGTGGCACAGACGCCGGTTGATGCCATTCTTTCCCTGGATGACAGCGGTTCGCTGTTGGCCGCGCGGGCCAGTCAGTGGTTGGGGCTGCCTCACAATGCGCCCGCCGCGGCGGAAGCGGCGCGTGACAAGTCTCTCATGCGCCAGATGTTGGCAGCGGGAGGGGTGGCCTCGCCCCGCTTTTTACGCTTCTCCACGGCAGATGATCTGGCGATGATTGGCGCTCAAGTTGAGGCGGAAATCGGCTATCCGTGTGTGGTGAAGCCCACGGATCTCAACGGCAGTCGCGGCGTGATGCGCGCCAACCATCGGGCGGAATTTTTGGCGGCAACCCGACGGCTCTATGCCATGATCGGCACGCAGCCCGCCCGCCCTTTTTTGGTGGAGCGCTATCTGCCCGGCGTGGAGGTGGCGCTGGAAGGGATTCTCGACAACGGAGAGTTGCGCGTGCTGGCGCTGTTTGATAAGCCCGATCCACTGGAGGGGCCATTTTTTGAAGAGACGATTTACGTAACGCCCTCCCGGCTGCCCGCAACAAGCCAAGCGGCGATTGCCCAATGCACAGCCGAGGCGGCGCGGGCACTGGGGCTGTGGATGGGGCCGATTCACGCCGAGTTGCGCATCAACGACGAGGGGCCATGGATTGTGGAGGTGGCGGGGCGCTCGATTGGCGGCCTTTGTTCGCGCACATTGCGCTTTGGCAGCGAGGCCTCGCTGGAAGAGCTAATTTTGCGCCAAGCCTGTGGGCTGCCCATTGTCTCGCTAGATCGGGAGAAGCAGGCGGGCGGCGTGATGATGATCCCGATTCCAGGACCGGGGATTTTGCGCGGGGTTGCCGGAGTAAGCGACGCCGAAACTGTGCCGGGGATTGAATCGGTGGAAATTACAGCCCACCTGAACAACCCGATTGTGCCGCTGCCCGAAGGCGAGAGCTATCTAGGCTTTATCTTTGCGAAGGGTGACGATCCGGCAACGGTGGAAGCGGCCCTGCGCGCGGCCCACGCATTGCTGCGCTTTGAGATCGAAGCTGAAATCCCGCTCTTTGTGCGCGTTTGAGGCTTGACAGTCGTTCGGGGGCGTGCTAGATTGTCTGTCAGGTAGCTGTGTTTTAGAGAACAGAAAGGAGTAGACGTTATGATTTTCATCTGGGGATTCCTACCCATTGAGGCTGGAGGTGGGTCCGTGGAGAAGATCGCGTCTACTGCCCGTTAGGATATTTCACCGTACCCCAGGCCGTGGATGCTACACTCGCATCCACGGCCTTTTTGTTTCCCAACACAGACTATCTTTTCTTTTGGGAGAAAGGCCGTAGACACCTTGTCTATGGCCTTTTTTTATAGCGTGGAGCGGCCCTTGTCGCTTTTCGCATCGTAATTTTACCCTTTCACTATTTTTCAGAGGAGCATTTGATGAAAGACGGAACAACCAACGTGTCATGTCGAGGCAATTCCACACTGGCCGGTGTCCATTTTTACACCACAAAACATAGACAGATGGAGATCAACCCATGATAACCGTTCGCAGTTTCGATTTTAGCGAGAGTGATTATGCACTTGCCATTGCGCTGCATAACCGTGTGTGGACAGACTATCCTGACACGGTGAGCGAATGGCAAGAAAACGACCAAACCCGCTTCGACTATATCCGCTGGGCGCGCTTCTTTGCCGAAATTGACGGCACTCCGGTTGGCCTAGGTTCGTACACACAGTACACCGACATCTATCATCCCCAAAAGTTCTGGATTCATATTAATGTCCTCCCTGAGCTTCGGCGTCAGGGCATTGGGTCTGTGCTGCACGAATATCTATTGGAGGCGCTTACTATCCATGATCCACTTTGTGTGTACACCATGACACGCGAGGATTTCACAGATGGCATGGCCTTTGTTAACGGTCTGGGATTTCAAGAAACGTTGCGAGAGTGGGAATCTCGGTTGGATCCACATACAGTCGATTTGCCCGCGTGGCACCACCATACAGCGCGGGCAGCCGCGGCCGGTGTGGTGATCAAGAGTGTCCACGATTTGGCCGATGATCCGGCGCGAGATGCCAAACTGTATGAGTTAGAGTATGGACTGATGCAGGATGTACCCAATCTGAGCGAGGCTACCCGCCCTACATTTGAGGATCGGGTGCAGAAATTGCACAGTACCCATGCCCTGTTGGAAGGCTGGTTTGTGGCCTTGCATGGCGAGGCGTATGTGGGGATGAGCAATGTTGAACCAAGCGCGGCGCTGCCCGATGTACTTTATACGGACCTGACTGGCGTGCTGCGCTCGCATCAGCGCATGGGCATTGCTACAGCATTAAAGCTGGCAGGCATTCGCTTTGCCCAAGAGCAGGGGATCCGTGAATTGCGCACCTGGAACGAAGTCAACAACCGTGGCATGTTGGCGATCAACGAACGGCTGGGGTTTGTACGCCAACCTGCCCATATTTTCTATACGCGGCCCTTGCCCCAGCAAGCGCCAATTGCAGTGACTTTTCCCATGTTGCAGGATGCGTAACTGGTAAATCCGCATAAAGGCAAACGCTAGATAACCAGCCGAAGAGATAGGGGGATTCAGTAGCCCAGTAAATCTCCCTATCTCTTCGACTCTTGCAATCGCTTATTCCTATCCTTCACTATGCAGCGCTTCCAAAATACCTATAAGCAGACGAGTCAAGCGTGGGACCACGGCTTGGCCGGTTTGCAATACTTCCTCGTGATCGGTAACTTGGGCACTGTCTAGCGTGTCTACGCCGACATTTGTAATCGTGCTAATCCCCAAAACTTCCATGTCGGCATGACGCGCCACAGCCGCTTCAGGCGCAGTGCTCATGCCCACGGAATCAATCCCTAGGGAACGTAAAAAACGAATTTCAGCAGGGGTCTCAAAAGTTGGGCCGGAAAGCGCACCGTAGACACCATGTTGCAACTGCTCGCCGTTGGCCTCGGCCACACGGTCGGCCAGGGCGCGCAAGCGTGCGCTGTACACATTGGTCATGGAGGGGAAACGCGGACCAAAAGCGGCGAGATTGGGGCCGTGAAGAGGGTTGAACCCTACCATGCCCATCAAGTTAATGTGATCTTCAATCAGCATGAGATCACCGGCGCGAAAATCAGCGTTTACCCCCCCGGCGGCATTGGTGAGCAGCAAGGTCTCGATGCCCAACAATTTCATCACGCGAATGGGAAAGGTAGTCTGTTGCAGCGTATAGCCTTCGTAAAAATGAAACCGCCCTTGCATGACACAGACCGTGCAGCCAGCCAACCGCCCAATCACCAGTTGCCCAGCGTGACCCTCAACCGTGCTGACCGGAAAGTGGGGAATCTCGCCATAGGGCAACCGATCGGCATCGGCCACGGCCTCGGCCAGACCGCTGAGACCACTGCCCAAAATCAGCCCAACCTGGGGTCGATGGTGTGTGTGGGCGGTGATATAGTTCGCTGCTTCTTGATACGTTTCCAGGGTAAAGTGGTTCGTCATCATTGCCTTCGCCAGACTGGCTGTGTGTCTTTGATAGGGGAGTCAGAGCGTTAATTGAGCAGGGCAACGCCATCAATTACAAGTTCACTGCTCTGCTCTTCGGAAAGTCTTTGATAGCGCTGGGTGGTGGTGGGGCTGGCATGGCCCAGACGTTGTTGCACTTCGCGCAGATTTACCCCGGCATTAAGCTGATGAATGGCGAAACTGTGGCGCAGGGTATGGGGCGTTACTGGCGTCTCGATGCCCACCATTTCCACATAATCGCGAATAATCAGCCACAAACCCTGGCGGGTCAGCCGTTTGCCCCGGTGGTTGAGAAAGAAGGCGATCTCCTCACAACCGTTGACCAGATGCGGCCTGGCCTGGTTGAGATACCCGACCAACGCGCAAGCCGTTGCTGGCTGGATGGGAATCACCCGTTGGCCGTCGCTGGCTTTGCACAAAACGATATTTTCGGCCAGGGAGACGTCGCTCAGATCCAGCCCCACCACTTCCGAAACCCTCATGCCAGTGGCGTAGAGAATCTCCAACAGGGCCTTATCACGCAGCGCGCGCGGGGTCGTTTGGCGAGTGGGCGCGGTGAGCAACCGTTCCACGGCATCGGGCGAGAGCGGACGCGGCAGGTTCTTTTCCACTTTGGGAATTTTCACCTCGTCGGCAGGCTGCCCTTGAATGTAGCCTTGCGCGTGCCAATAGCCCAATAAACTCTTGACTGCGGCCATCTTGCGTGCCACGGTGGAAGCTGCATACGCCTGTCTTTCCAAGTGGGCAAGGTAGCCTTGGATGAGACCAGGCGAGAGAGTGGACCAAGCAGATTCGTCATCGGCGGCGAGTGGCTGCACAAATCCCAAAAATTGTTGTAGATCGTTGCGATAGGCGACAATAGTATTCTGGGATCGCGCCTTTTCGGTGGTGAGATAGTCTAAAAATTGGGCCAGTGCGGCTTGCATGGCGGTCTCCTCAATCCCATGTCTGGTGTTGAGGAGCGATTTTACCATAGCGGCTATGCAATGTTAAAGATGATTGTCCTTTAAAACCTTTAAAACAAAGGAAGTTTGGGCAATGAGATATATCTAAGCCCCCAGAAGACGTTTGCCACAGCCAATCGCTCTAGAGTATAATATTTTCTATACACCGCAGCAGCACCACAAAGGAACAGTTTTCAAAGAGCAAAAATGTTCATTTGTGGCGCTGCTTCGTATATATCCTCCGTGCGTTGTGCTGCGCAAGCGGCACATAGCCACAGTGCTGTTGTGTTTGTCAGATCAACACGTTCAACCTCTCTTCTATCCATCTTCACGCCAAAGGAACTTTGCATGCGCAATTCTCGCCTTGTCTTTTTTGCATCATTGTTGTTGATGCTTTCCCTGTTGCTGGCAGCCTGCCCGGCTCCCGTGGCTCCTGCTCCCAGCAGCGGCGAAGCTCCCGCAGCCGAAGCCCCCGCAGCCGAAGCCCCCGCTGAGAGTGCTGACTCCGATCTGATGGTGGGGCTGGTCACCGACGTAGGTCGCATCAACGACCGCAGCTTTAACCAATCCGCTTGGGAAGGGGTTCAACAGGCCGGGGAACTTTTGGGCATCCCCGCAGAAAGTGTCAAGTATATTGAAACCCAGGATGCCAAAGATTATGCCGATAACATTCAGCAGTTTATTGATGCTGGCTATGGTGTAGTTGTCACTGTGGGCTTTGCTCTAGGCGACGCCACACTGGAAGCAGCGCAAAACAACCCCGACATCTACTTTATCGGTGTCGATCAATTCCAGGGCGAGGCACTGCCTAATTTGGCTGGCCTGATCTTTGAAGAGGCCAAATCGGGCTTTTTGGCCGGTGCGCTGGCCGCTCGCCTGAGCGAAAGTGGAACCATCGCCTCGGTGCTGGGTACGGATCTGGTGCCGCCTGTGGTGGCCTTTGGCACAGGCTATGAAAATGGCGCGCTCTACGTCAACCCCGATATCAATGTTATCACCACCTATCATCCCGGTGGCTTGGATATTGCCTTCATTGATCCCGAATGGGGCGCGGCCACGGCGGCGCAGGCCATTGACCAGGGCGCTGACGTAGTCTTCGGCGCTGGCGGGCAAACGGGCAACGGCGCGCTGCAAGAGGTTGCCAGCCGCGTGGGTGAGGCCAATCAGCTTTACTGCATCGGCGTGGACACCGACCAATGGGAAACCGTGCCAGCAGCGCACCCCTGTTTGGTTTCCAGCGCCATGAAGTTGATTACCCCTGGTGTGATTGATCTAATCAACCGGGCCTCGGAAGGTGAATTTCCTGGTGGCAACTATGTAGGCGAAGTGGCTCTGGCCCCCTTCCACGATTTCGAGGAGGGCGTTTCCCAAGAGATCAAAGATGAACTGGAAACCATTCGCGCCGGTCTGGAAGATGGCTCGATTGACACGGGCTATGGCAACTAGGCAGACTGCCCAGTAGTGAGACCCAAAACGGGAGGCACAGGACGCTGGTGCCTCCCGTTTTGCAACCAGAACTCGCAGTGCCCTACCGCTTCTATACACCGATTCTATACACCGCTTCTATACACCGCAGCAGTACAAAAGCCATTGGCAAAGAAGCAGAAACTGTTCCTTTGTGGCGCTGCCCAGTATAACGAGAAACAGCCATGACATCTGCCGTCGCACCCGCGCCTTCCCGCCTCTCCCGCACTCTGCGCACGCTTTTGATCCCATTTCTCGCCTTATTGCTGGCCCTGCTGCTTGGGGCGATTGTAATGTTAATTTTTGGCGACGATCCGCTTTTGGCATACACAGGATTGTTTCAAGGGGCGTTTGGCGATGGTCGGGCTTGGTCCACCACCATTCGCAAAATGATCCCGTTTACGCTGACCGGGCTTTCAGTGGCGGTTGCCTTCAAAGCAGGTCTATTCAATATTGGCGCATCCGGGCAGTTTCTCATGGGATCGGTTTTTTCCGTCTTTATCGGCATCAATTTCGAAGGCATGCCCATCTATCTGCACTTGCCGCTGGCGATCCTCTTTGGCATTGTGGGCGGCATGTTGTGGGGGGCGATTCCCGGCATTCTCAAGGTATACACTGGGGCGCACGAGGTTATCGTCACCATTATGTTGAATTATGTGGCCTCGCAGTTGGCCGGGTGGACGGTCTATGCGGGCGGCACACAGGGACAGCGCCCCGGCCCGCTCTGGGATACCACGGCGCGTGCGATCTCCGAAACGCCTGATATTTTTGAATCAGCGCGCGATTCCCTGGCTGTTTGGCCCGCCCTATCGTGTGCATTATGGCGTGTTTATCGCGCTGATCGTCGTGGTGCTGATCTGGTGGCTGATCTACAAAACCACGCTGGGCTTTGAGATCCGCACTGTGGGGCAAAATTTGAAGGCAGCCCGCTACGCTGGCATCCGCGTCAACTGGACGATTATCTTGACCATGGCGATTGCCGGTGGCTTGGCCGGGCTGGCCGGGACAATTGAAACGCTGGGGCTGAACCACAAATTCGCCCCCGAATTTGGCGGCGGCGTTGGTTTCGACGGTATCACCGTGGCGCTGCTAGGGCAGACGCACCCATTCGGCGTCCTGATCTCCTCACTGCTCTTTGGAGCCATGGACGCCGGCGCGGCGCGGATGCAGTTTGCCTCTGGCGTCGCCACCGACATCATCCAGGTGATCCAAGCGCTGATTTTGGCGCTGGTGGCAGCGCCCACAATTATTCGCGCCGTTTTCCGTCTGCGCCGCCTGCCCGACGAAGTCGAAGGGACCAAACTGAGCCAGGGATGGGGCGGAACGTAGTGATCAGAAATTGCAACTGATAAGGGCCATTTATGCAGAAAAATCGTATTTGGAGATGGTCATCGCTCATCGCCATTGGGGTGGCGCTCTTGGTTGTGATCATGGCGATCTTGGTCAACCTGCCGAGCTGCGCCCCTATATCCCACCAGATCTCTACACCCCACTGCGTGTGCTTTTTGGCATTAGCGCGCTAAACTTTGCCCTGCGCGCCACCGTCCCGCTGATCCTGGGGGCGCTGAGCGGCATTCTGTGTGAACGCTCTGGCATCATCAACATTGGCATCGAGGGCATGATGCTGGCCGGCGCCTTTGCCGCCTTTGTGGCCAAAGTGGCGACCAATGGCTGGCCGATGTTGCCCAGTCTACTTTTCGGCGTGGTGATCGCGCTGCTGGTGGGCGGCGCTGATGGGGCTGTTCCACGCCACTGCTCTCGATCCGCTTTCGCATGGATCAGATCATCTCTGGGCACGGTGATTATCATCCTGGCCTCGGGGATCTCTGCTTATCTTTTTGACCGTGACGCCATCGCCAACGGCAAGTTCGAGGCGCTCCCAATTCCGGGCCTTTCGCAAATTCCCGTGTTGGGCGGAGTCTTTTTTAACAATCCGCCCATCACCTATTTGGCGCTGATCTTGGTGGTGGTGGTGCATGTAGCGCTCTTTTACACGCGCTGGGGGCTGCGCACACGGGCCGTGGGCGAACATCCACGCGCGGCGGACACCGTGGGCATCAATGTTAACCGCTATCGCTATGTCAACACGATGCTCGGCGGCATGTTGGCCGGGCTGGCTGGGGCTTTTTTGGTGCTCGAAGCCGTGGGGCAATTTCAAGAGGGCATGACCGCAGGGCGCGGCTTTATCTCGCTGGCCGCCATGATCTTCGGCAACTGGAACCCGTTTGGCGCGCTGGGGGCTGCGGCCCTGTTTGGCTATACGCAAGCGTTGCAAAACGAGCTATTGCTGGCCGGTGTGGTCACTGTGCCGCGCCAGTTTATTAGCATGATGCCCTACGTCGTAACGATTGTGGCCGTCTCTGGCTGGTGGGGCGTGTGCGTCCACCGGCAGCAGAGGGCAAAGTCTACGAGACGGAGGGTGGGCATTAAGACAATTGGCGATCGGGTGATTGATCCAAAGTGTCAATCACCCATCACTCAATCTATTGAGCTTTTTCACAGGAGATCGATCCTTGTCATCCACTCATTCTGTCCTGTATTCGAAGCCCGCGCCATCACCAAGCGCTTTCCCGGCGTGATCGCCAATCAGAACGTCAACCTGAAACTTCACCAAGGTGAAATTCTGGCGCTGCTGGGCGAAAACGGCGCGGGCAAATCCACGCTTGATGAATATGATCTACGGGCTATATCACCCCACCGCGGGCGAGATTCTGGTCAACGGCAAGCCCGTACGATGAACTCGCCCAATGATGCCATCGCCCTGGGCATCGGCATGGTGCATCAACACTTTCAACTGGTGCCGGTGATGACCGTGGCCGAAAATATCATGTTGGGCAGCGAAACGGTGCGCAATGGACTGCTGGATACGGCAATCGGTAGCGGAGCGCATCCGCGAAGCTTTCTCACCGCTACAGTCTTGACGTGGACCCCTACGCCATCATCGAAGATCTGCCCGTGGGCGTGCGCCAGCGTGTGGAGATCGTCAAAGCGCTCTATCGCAACGCCGACATTTTGATCTTGGACGAACCGACAGCGGTGCTCACGCCACAGGAGATCGAGGGACTATTTGCGGTGATGAACACTGCTGCGCACCCAGGGTAAGTCGATTATCTTTATTACGCATAAGCTCAAGGAAGTGCTGCGTGTGGCGGATCGGATCGCTGTGCTGCGGCGTGGCGAGGTGGTCGGCGAGGCCGATCCGAAAGACGGCGACACAGGAAAGCCTGGCCGCGTTGATGGTGGGGCGCGAGGTGATTCTAGAAGTCGAGAAATCGCCAGCGCAGCCGGGCCGTCCAATTTTGGAGATGGTCGATCTACATGGCCGCGATGATCTGGGCAACAAGGCGCTGAACGGGATCAGCTTCACCGTTCAAGCTGGGGAAGTGGTGGGCGTGGCCGGGGTGCAGGGCAACGGCCAGACCGAACTGGTAGAGGTGCTGACTGGGCTGCGTCAGGTTGATCGGGGCCACGTTTTTATTGACGGCGTGGAGATGACCAACGCCTCACCGCGGCGGGTGACGGAAGAGGGTCAAAGCTGCCACATTCCCGAAGATCGCCACGCCTATGGCATGGTGGATGCCTATTCGGTGGCCGATAATTTGGTACTCAACACCTATTACAAAGCGCCCTATGCGCGCGGATTCACCATCAACCCGGCAGCCATCCGCCAACGGGCACTGGAATTGGTGCAAAAGTTCGATGTCCGCACAGCGTCGATTTACACCAGCGCAGGCAGTCTTTCCGGCGGCAATCAGCAAAAAATGGTGGTGGCGCGCGAGTTTAGCCGCCCTATCCAAATTTTGATCGCAGCGCAGCCCACCCGTGGCATTGATGTTGGCTCGATTGAGTTTATTCACAACCAGATCATCGCCAAGCGCGACGAAGGCATTGCCGTGCTGCTGGTTAGCTCGGAATTAGATGAAATTCTGGCCCTGGCCGATCGCATTGTTGTCATGTACAAAGGTCAAATCATCGACATTGTGCAGCGCAATGAAGCCACGCGCGAACGGCTTGGCCTGCTCATGGCCGGCGTCCATCCCAGCGATGCCACCCCTGCCGGAGCCGCTCAATGAGTGGGATTTATAGCACGCTCGATCCTTTTGACCCAGCCATCGATCAGCCAGTGACCGTCGACATCCACGACATCGACAGCAAAGAACGCTTTACCCTCTCTAACAGCGAAATCGAATATACGTGTGATCGCCACTGCGATCTCTACAATCTCTTCTGGCCGTGGCACAATCGCGCCTATGCCCGCTCGATTGGCGTGCATATCTCTGCGCCCATCTACACCGAGTCTGGCATCACCAGCGATCCGGTGGAAGAGATTTTGCCCATGGTCGTGCGCTTTTATCCCGGTTATCAGGAGACGATCTACGGCACAGAATCCGGCGTGGTTCTGAGCAAGCGCATCTTTGCCCCGCTGGGCAGCGGCTATGATCGTTCGCTGCTCTGGTTGCTGGAATGCCAGGCCGAAGGGGATCGCTTGCTGCGCATCGAAATCGACATTGATCGGGGCGAACCACTAGAACAGCGCATGGTCGATGGTCTTTTGGTGGCGCAATCCAACCCCGGCGAGGCCCAGGGCATGCACGCTCAGCAGAATGCCGAGAGCACCCGCGTCTTTGGCACAGGCGGCGGTCGGCCCGATTGGGTCAACTTCCCCGACAAGCAACATGCCCACTTGATCTATCATCTGTTGGTGGCCGGGCAGGTGGATCTGCCACTGATCCTGACCTTGAGCGACGTGGGCGAACAGGTGGCGTGGAACGGCTTTTTGGCCCAGCGCGACATTAGCCGCGCCTTCAAACTCAGCGAAGATGTGTGGACCAAAGTCAGCCGCAGCGGGCGACTGTGGACGCCCTATCCGCCGCTCAACCGGGTGGTGCAATTGGGCAAAGAGGCAGCGGTTAACCAATTGCGCCGTTTTCGCACCGGCTATGCCCCCGCCAATCAACAGACGGCGCGCATTCCGGCGCTGGTGGATGTGATTGACACCTTTGATCCGCAGCGCAGCCGCCCCCTGTTGGATCACATGCACCGAGTAGCAACCGGACTCGGTGGGCGTCTGCCCGTCACTATGCCCACGCTGCACAGCCCTACGCCGCCGCCGGATCCGGGGGATGGGCTGATCCGCACCAACGTGGCCTATATCCAAACCCTGGCCCACCATTTGGCGCGCCATCATGCGCCAACGCTATTAAACACCCAATACGAGACGTTGCAACGCTGCGTGGAAACCATCATCGGGACGGCCACGCCGACACTATCCGATGATGCGTTTGCCAGCGTGCAAATGGGCCTCTATTTGGCGGCGCGGCTGGCCGCCCAACACGAAAACAGTGCCGACGAAGCGCGCTGGGCACAGGCGGCGGTTTCGTTCCGACGGGTGCCGAATGGAGCAAGCCCAGCGGCGTCACGCGCCTCGATCACAAGCTGGGAGACGCTGGATCAACTCCTCGATCTGGACGCATTCACTCCCTGGCAGCATGTCGAAATGGCCGGGGAGGCCATCTGGCAGGGCTGTGGGATCTCGGTGCGCAACGGTGAAATTTACGTGGCGCCGCGCTGGCCGGATGTTTGGAAGTGGTGGGCGCTGTTCGATTTGCCGTTGCTGGGCGATCTGATCTCTGTGCTGTGGGATGGTGAAACGCTGCACAGCAATCGTCCCGTCCGCTTTGAGGGGAACACCCAGCAACACGAGCGCATCCGCGCCGAAGGCTCCGACACCGAGACCTTCAACTTGCGTTTTCACGCCATCCACAGCAACCAACGGCGTACCTTCCGGCCCAGCTTTTATGAACAAACAGGCTGGGAAGAACGGCGCGTTATGCGGGGCAAATGGGTGGAATAAGGGCCTACAAATTGCGCTGTGGTTCTTTCCAGTGTAGGATCATCGCACAACCCAAAGCCATCTCCCACTGAATTGCACCGACATGACCACAGCCTACGTTTACGACAAATTCAACCTGCACCACACTCTCTACGGACACCCGGAAAATCATCGGCGGCTGGAAAATACGTGGGCGCTCTTGGAAAACGATGGCATTTTGGAGAGGCTGCACCGTGTGGAAAGCGCACCCGCGCCGCTCGACGCCCTCACCGCCGTGCATGATGCCGGCTATGTGGCGCGCCTTGAAGCCATGAGCGCAAAGGGCGGTGGTCGCCTTGACCCCGATACCTATGTGCGCGCCGAAAGCTATGCGGCGGCGCGGTTGGCCGTGGGCGGTCTGCTTACCATTACCGATGCCGTGCTGACAGGGCGCGCCGATAACGGGTTTGCGCTGATTCGCCCACCCGGTCACCACGCCCGCCCACACACAGGCATGGGCTTTTGCCTCTTTGGGAATGTCGCCATTGCCGCTCGCTACGCGCAGGATCAACACGGCGTGGACCGTGTGCTGATTGTCGATTTCGACGTGCATCATGGCAATGGCACCCAAGAAATGTTTTACGGCGACGGCTCAGTGCTCTTTTTCAGCATCCACCAATTCCCACACTACCCCGGCAGCGGCAGCATGGACGAAACCGGCGTGGGCGCAGGCCAGGGGCGCACAGTCAACGTGCCTTTCCCGGCAGGCGTGGGGAACAAAGGCTATCTGGCAGCGCTGCGCCAGATTTTAACCCCGCTGGCGCGTGCGTATCGCCCAGAGCTAATCCTGGTCTCGGCGGGCTACGACGCCCATTGGATGGACCCGCTGGCCCAGCACAGCGTCAGCATTAGCGGCTATGCGGAGATCACCCGCGAGCTGATGGCCCTGGCCGATGAACTGTGTGGCGGACGCTTGATCTACACGCTAGAGGGCGGCTATAACTTGGACGTGCTGCCCCATGCCATCCTCTCTACACTACGCACGCTCAGTGGCGACGAAGAGGGCATCAGCGATCCTGTGGGCGAATCGCCCGACCGTGAGCCAGACGCGAGCACCATTCTTGACCGCATCAAACGGATTCACTCTCTAGAGTAAAAGGCAACCCTTATGCTTGACTATGCACAGTTTACCCACCTGACCTTCGACTGCTACGGCACGCTCATCGACTGGGAAACGGGCATTCTGCACGCGCTGGGGCGTATCCTGCGCCAGCATGACACTGAAGCCGACGCTGTTACACTGCTGCAACTCTATGCGAAGCATGAAGCCGCGCAAGAAGTCGGCGCGTACAAATCTTATCGAGACGTTCTGCGCGGGGTGATGGCCGGGATCGCCCATGATCTAGAATTTGAAGCCACACAGGAAGATCAGGATGCATTGGCCGATTCGGTGGGTGACTGGCCGCCGTTTGACGATACCATTGACGCCTTGCAGGCGCTCAAGCGGCGCTACAAATTGGTGATCGTCTCCAACATTGACGACGATCTCTTTGCCCAGAGTAACGAATTGCTGGAAGTCTCGTTTGATGAGATCATCACGGCGCAGCAGGTGAGGAGTTACAAACCGGGCCACGCCCATTTCAACACAGTGCTGGAACGGCTGGGCGTGCCCCAATCGAAAATTTTACACGTGGCCCAGAGTCTCTATCACGACCACGCCCCAGCCAAAACGCTGGGATTTTCCACGGTGTGGGTGAACCGCCAGAGCATCCTGCCCGGCACAGGGTTATCGCTACCGGTAGACGCCCGCCCAGATCGAGAAGTGCCGGACATGGCGAGTCTGGTACGGATTATGGGACTTTAAGCCGTGAACTGTGATAATCACGCCTTCACATTTCACGCATCATGCACCCGAGGAACAGAATCATGACAGAGAATAAAAGCGCAACGTGGACACAGCAACTGGCCGAGGCACGGGCCGCGCTCAAAGCGTATCTGGCTGAGTTGACGCCAGAGCAGTGGCAGACGCCGGTTTTCAGCGAAGGCGATCAATGGACCGTCGCCACGGTGGTGGCCCATCTCGTTGACGGCGAGCGCGGGATGAGCATCCAAATTCACAAAACGCGCAAGGGTGAGGAGACGATGCCCGCTGGCTTTGATTTGGACCGCTGGAATGCCGACATTAAAAAGCGCATGGGCGAACCCAGCCCGTCAGAGTTGATGGCAGCGCTAGACGAAGTGCGCGCCCGCACGCTATCCGGGCTGGAAACGCTGCGCGACGAGGAGTGGTCGCTGCAAGGCCGCCATCCCTTCCGCGGCATAATCACGATTGAGCAATATTACGAGACGATGCGCGGCCATGATCTGCTGCATTTGCGCGATATTCGGCGGGCGTTGGAAAGCGCCGAAGCGGGTGCGTCATGAGCCAGTCGATTGACGCCCTCAACGAGCGCTTTGGGATTCCCAATCAGGTGCGTGTGGAGAGCGGACCGGGCGATCTGCCCGTGGTGGCGATTCGCAATAAGCACGCCGAGGCACAGATCTGCTTGCTGGGTGGACATGTATTGCGCTTTCAGCCACACGGCGCGCAGCCGGTGCTGTGGGTGAGCGAGCGCAGCCCGTTTGAAGTGGGCAAGGCGATTCGCGGCGGCATCCCCATTTGCTGGCCCTGGTTTGGCCCCCACCCCACCGACAGCGATAAGCCATCGCATGGCTTTGCACGCACCACCTTGTGGGATCTGGACGATACCCGTGCCCTTGATGATGGCGCAACCCAGGTGACGTTGAGTTATCGCAACAATGCCGTGACGCAAGCGCTGTGGCCGCACGCCTTCGAGCTACGCTGCGTGGTGACGGTTTCTACGCGGCTGACTGTGGAACTGATCACACGAAATTTGGGCAATACGCCGTTGACCTATACCGGCGCGCTGCACAGCTATTTCACCGTGGGCGACAGCCGCCAGATCACCATTGGACGGGCTGGACGGCAAAGCGTACCTCGACAAAACCGACGGCATGGCGCGCAAATCGCAGCACGGCCCCATTGAGATCCAAGGCAAGATTGACCGCATCTATCTGGACACGTCTGACACCTGTACGATTCACGACCCAGGCTTGGGCCGTGTGGTGCATGTGGAAAAACACGGCAGCCAAAGCACCGTGGTCTGGAATCCGTGGATCGAGGGGTCGCAGCGTATGGCTGACTTGGACAATGAGGCGTATATTGGCTTCGTTTGTATCGAGACCGCCAAAGCCGCCGATGATGTGGCAACGGTTCTCGCGGGCGGCGAACACCGTTTTCGCACAGAGATCTGGTTGGGAAGACCCTCAACTTAACGCAAAGATGAGAAGAAAAGAAGGTTAAAATGGCTGAGCACGTTTCAAAATTGAAAGAAGTCGTGTAACGATACAGGTCGCGGGTGCGACGCACCTGCTAGTTACAAAGTCGTATAAATCTAGTACGGACGCAGTTGAACCAGACCTGGCAGGGTTTTGAAACCTGCCAGGTCTCCTGCAAACCCGTGTCCTAGTCTGGCCTTTGCGTGACCTTTTGGTGACTGTCCGGCACGATCAACGGCGTCAGTCCTCGCTCGATCTGGGAGCGGCGCGGCTCCAGCCAGGGCGGCAGTTTCAAGGTGCGCCCCAGCGTCTCCACCGGCTCGTCAATCAAAAAGCCGGGAGCCGCCGTCGCCAACTCCACAATATGGCCGTCGGGATCCCGTGTGTAGATGCTCTTGAAATAGATGCGATCCATCACCGGCGAGACCGGCCAGCCCAGCTCCTCCAACTTGGATTTGAACTCATTTTGGCTCTCGACATTGGGCACACTCAGCGCAAAATGGTGGGTCTGTCCCTGACCCATGCGCGCCTGCCGCACCGCGGCGGGGTCACGCTCGAAATAGGTGATCAACGTCCCCGGTCGCCCGTTGTCCACGCCCCAATACCAATGCGCCGAGCTGGGATCGTCAAAGTTCGAGGTCATCTTGACGCGCTGCAACCCCAGAATTTCGCCAAAGAAGTGATGTGTGCGTTCAATGTCCTGGCCGATGGCGGTGATATGGTGCATACCGTGGCGCAGTGCCATGTCGTCGCTGATGCTCTCCACGGGTTCGGGCCAAGTGTGGGCTGCGATGGCCGCTTCGTCGCGGTTACGCACTGTCATCTCCTGGGGCGGCTCGCGGCGTTCTCTGCCCAATGTTTCCACCGCTTCATCGCGCCCAAAACCGGGACCATCGGTGGCGATTTCAATAATCGTGCCGTCGGGATCTTTGAAATAGATCGACGTAAAATAGTGGCGATCCAGCGGCCCATCCACCGACAAGCCCCTGTCGGTTAGCCGCCGCTTCCACTTGAGCAGTCCGCTTTCGTCGGTCACACGCAGCGCATAGTGGTGTGTGCCGCCAATCCCCGGCGCGCCTTTGGGCGCGTGCGGCCATTCAAAAAAGGTAATCGCCGAGCCGGGGCTGCCCGTGTGGTCGCCAAAATAGAGGTGATAACTACTCGGATCGTCAAAATTTACCGTCTGTTTGACCAGCCGCAACCCCAGCACGCCTGTGTAAAAATCCACAGTGCGTTGGGCATTCCCACACACAATTGTAATGTGATGCAAACCGGTGATGCTGTTCATGGGTCTCTCCTTGAGACGGGTGTATGAACCGTAATGCGTGAAACGTGATGCGCCGTCTGCGAGCCGCCGTCATCGTTTGCGCGGATCAGGCACGCGGATCAACTCAAATAAATCATTCACTCGGCAATAGCTGTTGCCTGCCAAACGGCCAATGGGACGCAGCGCCTCGATGCTGACATAGGTACCGTCATAGATATCGTCGCGCATGTGGATCATCTGCACCTCGCCAAAGATCACCGAATTGTTGCCCACCTCGACAATTTGGCGCAACTTACATTCAAAGGAGACCGGCGATTCCGCCACACGCGGTGCGGCCACAATCACCCCCGGCTCTGGCGTCAGGCCAGCCATCTCAAACTCGGAAACGCCATAGTCAAAGGTTGTCGCCGTCATATTCATTGCCTCGGCGGTGCTTTCGTCCACAAGATTGATCACAAACTCGCCGGTCAACTCTGCATTGCGCCGCGTATCTTTCTGGCTGCCATCGGGCTTTCGCCCTACCGAAAAAAGCAGTGTCATCGGCTCGGCGCTGACGGCGGTAAAATATGAAAACGGAGCCAAGTTCACGCCGCCCTTGCCATCGGTGGAACTCACCCAAGCAATTGGGCGCGGCACCACCGCTCCAATCATCACTTTATAACGATCGCGTTCGGCCATTTCGTGCGGATTCAAAATCATACGAGAGATTCTCCTCTGGTTATTTTTCACGGGCATTGTCATACGTTATGAGAGTGGGAGATTGGTGTTACGTGTCAATTCCCAAATCGCCACTCTCCAAGATCGACTCCCCCTTCCCCACCTTGCGCAGCAGATCGCCCAACGCAGCCTGTTCCGCTGGCGTCAGCGCGGCGAACACATCCACGACCCCGGCCACATGCGGCGGGAAAATATCCGCAATCAGCGCATGGCCTTTGGCCGTTAAACGAACCGACACCATCCGCCGGTCCGCTGCGCTGCGCTGCCGTTCCACCAGAGCATCGCGTTCCAGGTTATCAATCACGGTGGTCAAGTTGCCACTACTTTTGAGAATTTTGCGGGCCAGATCACTCTGGCACATTGGCCCCAAATGATAGAGCGCTTCCAGCACGCCAAACTGGCTTACGGTCAAACTATGATCGCGCAGGTGGGCATTGATCCGACTTGTGACTGACTCGGCGGCACGCATGAGTTTAATATAGACATCCAACGCCTCTTCTTCGGCGGGCGTGCCTTGATAATGGGTTCCCATACAATACGATTCCTTTCTACCTGTTCAAGTGATACAATTTTAACATTGATTGTTTGAATGTTAAAATATTTTCCATTCCTGTTGGCGTCAAACATAACCCGGTTTCTGTCCCTGTGCATCACCGTACAACCTTCCCGATCTTCCCGCGCAGTGCGGGAACTCTATCCCTTATAATGGCGTCATTGCACCTATGAACGCTCGTCAAGCACACCGAATTTCATACAAATGGCTGGCGATTGGCATCGTGTGTCTGGGCGCGCTGATCTGGCCTGCGCTTTGGTATACGCTCCTGGCCGATCTGCCCACGGTTGACCAGATCGAAACGCTGGCTGTGCGCCCCACGACGCGCATTCTCGACCGGCGCGGTCGCGTGCTCTACGAGGTGCTTGACCCCAACGTGGGCAAGCAGTTGAATCTGACTGGGCAGGGCGCAGTCAATCGCTATGGCTTGACCGGCGTGCCTGAGTTTTGTGTCGAGGCGACACTGGCAACGGAAGATAGTCGCTTCTTTTATCACCCCGGCGTCGATCCGCTGGCGATCTTGCGCGCCACTTGGCAGAACTATCAAGCGGGCGGGGAGATCATGAGCGGAGGCAGCACGTTGACCCAGCAAGTGGCGCGTAATCTGCTCATGCAGCCATCGGAACGCTATGAACGTACGCTGCGCCGTAAGATCCGCGAGGCGTGGCTGGCTCTTCAAATCGAATGGCGCTATTCCAAGGCCGAGATTCTTCACCTCTATTTGAATCAGACCTACTACGGCCATTTTGCCTTTGGGCTGGAGGCGGCGGCACAGAACTTTTTCGCCAAACCCGCCGCACAACTCAGCCGGGCCGAATGCGCGCTGCTGGCCGGGCTGGTCCAGTATCCCAGCGGCTATGATCCGCTCATCGATCCAGAGGCCGCCCAGCAGCGCCAGCAGACGGTGTTGCGGCTAATGCGGGATGCCGGGTTTGTAGAGGCGACGGATCTGGCCCAAATTGTGGCGGAACCGTTGCGCTATCGCTCGCGGCTTTTTAAGATTGCCGCGCCCCATTTTGTCATGATGGTGCAAGATCTGCTGGCGAAACAACTGGGCGTGGATCGGTTGCGCCAGGGCGGTTTGGAGATACGGACAACGTTGGATTTGGGGCTGCAACAAGAGGCCGAGGCCGCTGTGCGCCGCCGTTTGGCGCAGTTGAACTGTCGATTGGACGGCAGGGAAACGCTGGCGGCATGTGCGGCTGAAAACGGCGAACGCCGGGTCCAGAACGCCGCGGCGGTGATCATTGATGCCGAGAGCGGTGAGATTCTGGCGATGGTGGGCAGTCCCGATTATTTCGATGCCTCGATTGGCGGCAACGTCAACGCCGTGCTCAGCCTACGCCAACCGGGCAGTGCCATCAAGCCTTTCACCTATGCCGCCGCGCTGGATCGGGCGTGGAGCGCCCAGGCCGGTCTCTCCCAACCGTTGACCCCTGCCTCAATTTTGCCCGATCTGCCCACCACCTTTCCCGGCGGGCGTGGGGACGATCTTACCACCGGCGGTGAAAGCACCTATCTGCCCAAAAACTACGATCTGCGCTATCACGGCCCGGTGAGTGTGCGCGAGGCGCTGGCAAACAGCTATAACATCCCGGCGGTGGCCGTGCTACACCAGATCGGCGTGCCCACGCTGCAAAGCTTGGCAACGCGCGCCGGCATCCGCAGTTTCACCGGCGACTATGGGCTGGCCCTCACCCTGGGCGGCGGCGAAGTCAGCCTTTTGGACCTGACCCGCGCTTATGGCATCTTTGCACGGGGCGGTCACCGGCTGGAGACGACGGCGATATTGGCGATTGGCGATTGGCGATTGGGCACAGGGATCGAAACACTCGTCTCTAATCGCCCCTCACCCCCGATCATCGCCCCCGAAACCGCCTATTTGATCACTGACATTCTCTCGGATCCGGTGGCGCGGATTCCCGCTTATGGGGAGCGCTCGGTGCTGAACCTGCCCTTTCCGGCCGCGGCCAAAACCGGAACTACCACCGATTGGCGCGACAACTGGACCGTGGGCTATAGCCACACGCGGCTGGTGGGGGTTTGGGTGGGCAATGCCGACAACACGCCCATGGGCGGCGTCTCTGGCGTGGACGGGGCCGGTCCGATCTGGCATGATCTAATGATAGCCACGCATCGCACGCCGCCGCCGCCGTTTGTGCGCCCGCCGCGTGTGGTGGAGCTTTCCATCTGTGCGCCCAGTGGTCTGCTGCCCACACCGGACTGTCCGCGCCTGCGCCGTGAGCGCTTCTTGGCCGGGACACAGCCCACGCGCACCGATGACCAGTTTCAACGCATCGCCATTGACCTTGCCACCGGCCAGCGTGCCCATGCCGATAGCCCGCCGTCGCGGACGGTGGCGCGCGTTTTCTGGCAGCCCGGCCCGGCCTATGCCGAGTGGATGGCCGCCCAAAATCTGCCCATGCCGCCGCCTATCTCCTCGGCGAGTTCGGTTGCAGTGCGCACGCACGGGGCGCAGACGCTCCCTACTTATGCCACGCCGCTACACCTCACCGCGCCGGTGGCGGACCTTACCTATGCTATCCATCCGGGCGTACCGCGTGACCGTCAGCGCGTCGCCGCTGGTGGCTTTGTAGGGGATGGCAATACCTGGGCCAAGCTGCGATTGATGGTGGATAATCGCACACTGGTGGAAGCCCGCGACGTCAACCGTTTGGAGGGCTGGTGGGCATTGACATCGGGCACGCACACGTTTTGGATCGAGGGTGAATCCACCCCCAACGGCGCCACAATCCGCTCCACAGCCGCAACGATTGTGGTAGAATAAACAAACAAGCATTTTTGCCCCTATGGAGGAGAGTCCTATGGTCGGCGTCTCCCGCCGTTTGCCCCTGATCCTGTCAACGTTGCTCATCCTTTTGTGGCTGCTTACCGCGTGCGGCGGGGCTGCCGAGGCGCTGCCGCCCACGGCCACGTCGATCCCGGCCATTGAGGGCAGCAACCGTACCTTTGTGGCCGCGCTGCCGGGGACCACGCCCACGCGTATCCCGACTTTTACGCCTGCTGCGCCGCTTGCATTGGCGTTGCCATCCTTCCAGCTGGCTCCACGCACGCCACTTTCCGCCGTCTCTCCCACGGCGACCGCAGATCGCGCGCCACAGATGGTGACGGAAACGCCGACGCAAACCACGCTGCCCACCGAAACTGTAATTCCAACGCAAACCGCTACGGAAACGCCGACCGAAACTGCCACCGAAACCGTGCTCCCAACAGAGACACCGACCGAGATACCGACAGAGACACCGACAGACGAGACACCGACAGAGACACCGACCGAGACACCGACAGAGACGCCAACGGAAACACCGACAGAGACCGCTACCGAAACGGCATTGCCCACCCAAACTCCCACCGAGACCGCCACCGAAACGGCTTTGCCCACCGTAACATCGACCCAAACGGCCACGGAAACGGCATTGCCTCTGCCCACGCGGGCGATCACGGCTACCTCCGCCGCCAGCATGGTGATCACCCGCACAGAGAGCGGCCTGAGCATTGCGATTACCGATACCGGCGCACTTACCACAACCATCTCTGTGGAGACGGACGCTCCCCTTACAGCCACGACTACAGCCACCGTCACTGCCACAGTCACGGTCACGGCAACGACTAAACCCACCACCGCGCCCACGTCGTCGCCCACGGCCACCCAGACCCTCACTCCCACGCCCGAACCGGGCACCGAGGTGATCTTCTCCATTGAGATCCAGCCCAAGAGCGACACGCCCACGGCCACCCAGACACCATCGCCCACCGCCAAAAAAGAGGGCACCGTCGATCAAAACCGCGTGACCAGTCGTCTCGCCTCATTGGTGCAGCCCACGCTGCCCGGCATCGAACGCACCCTGCGTTATCCGCTTTTGCAGCGTGATTCATTGCCACCGCTCTTTCTGAGCAGCCGCCCGGCGGATGGCGAAACCTGGAGCGGCGGGCCGGTGACCTTTGTCTTTGATCAGCCGCTCGATCCGTCCAGTGTAGACGGCTTCAGTATGGAGCCGATTTTGGCCGGCGATGTGGCGGTGGACGATAGCCGTCTGGTCTTTACACCTGCCCAAACGCCGCTGCCCGGCCAGCGCTATCACTTCCGCCTTACTGAAAAAGTCGTTTCCAGCGCAGGCGTCCCGCTCAACGGCCTTTTGGAAGTGACACTGGTAGGGCCGGTCGCTCTGGCTGTGACCAGCGTGCAGCCCAGCGACGGGGCCACCGAAATCTTGCCCGATGTGCCCGTGGTTGTGGTCTTTAACAAGCCCGTAATTGCTCTGGGCGGGCTGCAAGAAAGCATGGATCTGCCCAATCCGCTCACGATTGAACCAGCGGCGGCGGGCGTGGGCGAATGGCTCAACACCAGCGTCTATCGCTTCCAGCCAACGGTGGGCTGGGCGGGTGCCAGTGATTATACGATTAGCGTGGCCGATGTCGCCGCCGAGGATGGCAGCACACTGGCCGAGCCTGTAACCTTCCGCTTTACCACGGCGCTGCCTGTAGTCGTCTATATTACCCCACAAGGCGAAGACATCGCCCCCACCAGCGCCGTGACCGTGCAGTTCAACCAATCGATGGATCGAGCCAGCACCGAGGCTGCTTTCGCCGTGCAGCCCATCACAGAGGGCGAAGGGCTGGGTGAGGCTGTGGACGGGCAATTTAACTGGGATGCGGCCAGTCAAAGTCTTGTCTTTTCGCCCACGCACTCACTAGACATGGGCCAGCGCTATCGGGTGCGCGTGGGCGAAAGCGCCGCTGCGGCCAGCCTCTTGGGCACGCTGCGCGCCGTCTCCGAGATGGATTTCCGCGTGGTCACAATTCCCGGCGTGGCGCGTAGCTTACCTGCCGACGGCACAACCGGCGTCTCGCCAGAGAATGGCATTTCGGTTGTGCTGAGCGGCAATATTAGCGAAACTACGGTTTTGCCCAATCTCACCATTGACCCGCCAATAACCTCTACGTCAGTCTACAGCTATTTTTCGCCCTATGGCAACGAGCTGAGCCTGAGTTGGCCTATGCTGCCCAGCACGCTCTACACGCTGACCCTGGGCACAGGCGTACTCGATATTTATGGCAATGCGCTGCCCGAACCCTTCACTTTCAACTTTACCACGGGCGATTATCCGCCGTTGGTGCGGCTCAACCTGCCCGACATCACCCACTTTAGCGCCTACACCCAAACCCTGGTGCCGCTGATCCACCGCAACATGGCGGTGCTTGAAGTTGACCTCTACCGGCTGCCCGTGGGTGAATTTTTGCGCCTCACTGGCGCCAACAGTTGGGAAGTACGCCAGCGCTACCAAGTGCCCGATGCCGCCCAAAATCTGATCTGGTCGCAGCGCTACGAGACCGACGGCATCCGCAACGAGGCATTTACCCAGGCTGTGCCGCTGGCCGACGCTGCCGGGGATCGGTTGCCGCCAGGACTCTACCTATTACAGGTCGCCCTGCCGCCCAGCACCGATCCCAGCGCCGATACCCACGCCCGCGCCCTTGCTCGTTCTAAGCAACGACAATCTCGTGCTCAAAAAGAGCTATCACAGCGAAAGTCTGGTCTGGCAGACTGGCCTGCGCGATGGCGAACCCGTGGCGGCGGTGGATGTGCAATTCTATGAAGAGAGCGCCCCCGCCGGATCGGCGCGCACCGACGCCGACGGCTTGGGCGTGGCGCAGCTTACCCTGGATCATACACAGCCCTGGCTGGGGCTGACCGCCATTAGCGGTGCGCCGGGCGATGAACATTTCGCCGTGGCGTCCACCGCCTGGCAGGATGGCATTGGCCCCTGGGAGTTTGACATTCAGGCCAGCTATAGCGTGGACCGGATGCGTTCGGCCTTTTACACCGACCGCCCGATCTATCGCCCCGGCCAGACGGTCTGATTGGAAGGGGATCATCCGCATGATTGAGGGTGATGCCTATGCATTGCCGCCCGCGGATCTGCCCATTCACATTATCATCCGCGACGCTCAGGGCACGGCACTGGTGGATCGGGCCTACGCCCTCAACGAAAATGGCACACTCGACGGCGCGCTAGTCCTGGCCGACACTGCCAGCACGGGCTACTATAGCCTGGAAGCGCGCCGGGGCGACGGCTGAGGGCGCGGCTGGCTTTGTCTACGGTTCAACGGGTTTCCAGGTGGCCGAATATCGCGTACCGGAGTTTGAGATCAGCGTGGCAAGCGCCCAGCCCGAATATGTGCAAGGCGAGAGCGTGGCGGTGACTGTCACCGCCGCTTATTTCAGCGGCGGCGCGCTGGCAAATGCACCCGTGGCGTGGCGGCTGCTGGCCGAAACCAATAATTTCACCTGGGCCGATGCCCCCGACGGGCGCTATTTCAACTTTACTCCCGCCGATATTGACGACCAGATCGCCAACCCCTATAGCAGTTTCTTCTATGGCCTGATCAACGAAGGAGAGGGAACGACTGACGCCAACGGCCAGTTTGTAATCGAGTTGCCCGTGGATCTGGCCGGGGCGCTCGCCAGCCAGCGCTGGTCGATTGACGTCACCGTGCAAAGCCCCAACCAGCAGTTTGTCAGCGGTCGCACACAGGTCACCGTCTTCCCTAGCCATCTACTCATCGGACTTAGCCCACAGCAATATGTGGGAACCATTGATGAGCCGTTCACCTTTGACGTGGTCACCATTACGCCCGCTGGTACGCCTTTGCCCGATGCCGAACTGCTGGCGGTAGTCTATGACTACCGCTGGAACAGCGTCTATCAACGCGGCAGCGACGGCGGCTACGATCGGGAGACCAGTGTCGAAAAGAGGCCGATCTACACCGAGACTATCCGCAGCAACGTGGCGGGCATAGCTCAACTCGAATGGACGCCGGATGCTGGCGGCAGCTATTATGTGACGTTGAGCGGCGAAGACAACGAGGGTAACGCCAGTGCCAGCGGCATCTTCGTCTGGGTGGCTGCTGGTGATGCAAGCTTTGTGCCCTGGCGGCGCGAGAACAACGACCGCATCGAGATCGTGGCTGACCGCGATCTGTATCAGCCCGGCGACACCGCCAAAGTCCTGATCCCCAGCCCCTTCAGCGGCCCGGTCTATGCCCTGATCACGCTGGAGCGGGGCGGCATTTTGGAACGTTCGGTGCGTCTGCTCCAGAGCAACAGCGAAACCATCGAGATCCCCATCACCACCGATCATATTCCCAATATTTATGTCAGTGTGATTCTCGTGAAAGGGCTGGACGAAACCAACCCCTTCCCGGCCATGCGCCTGGGCTATGTGCAACTGCCTGTGGATGCTGCCGCCAAAGAATTGAGTGTGGCTGTGGCAACTTCGACGGAGACGGCGCGTCCCGGCCAGACCGTGGCCTATACACTGACGGTGCAGACCAGCGCCGGTGATCCGGTGGCCGACGCCGAACTAAGCGTGGCGCTCATTGACAAAGCTGTGCTCTCGTTGGCCGAGGGCGTTGACCCATCGCTGATTGATCGCTTCTATTATCTGCAACCGCTGGGCGTCAGCACCGGCGCGCTGCTGGTGATCAACCAGGATCGCCTGAGCCAGCAACTGAGCGAAGGCGGCAAAGGTGGTGGCGGCGGCGGCGGTGGCGATGGCTCGCAGATGATGGTGCGCCAGAATTTCGCCGATGTCGCCGATTGGCGGGCCGACGTCGAGACCGACGGCGACGGCATCGCTACCTTTGACGTCACCCTGCCCGACAATCTCACCACATGGCGGCTGATTGCCCGTGCCGTCACCGATGAAACGCTGGTGGGCGAGACAACAGACGATCTCATTTCCACCAAAGCCGTGCTGATCCGTCCTACCCTGCCGCGTTTCTTCACCAACGGCGACCGTGCCCGCATCGGCGCTGTGATCCAAAACAACAGCCGCGCCGACCTGGCTGAGGCGGCCCTCACCGTTGAGGTGAGCGGTGGCCGTTTGCAAAGCAGCGGCGACGAACCCATCGATCTCGCCGCTGGCAACAGGGCGGAGCGAACGTGGACCCTGCTTGTGGATGAGACGGCCAACGCCGTGGTCATCACCTATACCCTGGCCGCAAAGGACCCCAAGCTAAGTGATGCCGTACGCCTGACTCTGCCCGTTCACCGCTACGAGACGCCCGAAACCGTGGCAACCTCTGGCGTGGTTCCGCCGGAAGGCAGGCTCGAAGCCGTGCGCGTTCCCAACGACGCCACCGACAGCGGCCAACTCACCGTCAAACTGGAGCCGTCGCTGGCCGCGGGGATGGTGGCCGGGCTGGACTATCTGACCCACTATCCCTATGAATGTGTCGAGCAGACCGTAAGCCGTTTCTTGCCCAATCTGTTCACGGCACGGGCGCTGCAAACTCTTGGGATCGAACGCCCAGAGCTGGCGACGGGGCTGAACGACGAAATTGAAGTGGGGCTGCAACGGCTGATCAACCGCCAGAACCCGGACGGCGGCTGGGGCTGGTGGGGCGGCATGGAGAGCAACCGTTTCATCACTGGCTATGTGCTTTGGAGCCTCTGGCATGCCCAGACTGCCGGGTATGCCGTGCCCGAAACCACGATTGCCAATGCCCTCACCTTCTTGGATGGTGTGTGGATGGCGCCTGCCGATGTGGACAATCGCTGGGTGCTCAACGAAATGGCCTTCCTGCACTTTGTGTTGGCCGAGATGGGCCAGGGCGATCCGGGCCGCATGAGCACGCTCTATGACGTGCGCGAGCGCCTTGATCACTATGGACGGGCCTTCCTGGCGATGGCGCTGGCTGATGTCGATCCGGCGGATAGCCGCATCACCACGCTTTTGGATAACCTGGCCGGGGCGGCTGTGATCACGGCAACAGGGGTGCATTGGCAAGAGGCGGAGATCGATCGGTGGACCATGAACACCGATCTGCGTACCACCGCCGTAGTGCTGGATGCCTTCACGCGCCTGCGCCCGCAAGATCCGCTTTTGCCGGGAGCCGTGCGCTGGCTCATGGTGAGCCGACAGAACGGGCGCTGGGCCAGCACCCAGGAAACCGCATGGTCGCTGATTGCCCTCACCGATCGGATGGTTGCCAGCGGGGAATTAGAGGCTGACTACGCCTGGCGTGTCAGTCTGAATGGAGAGGCGTTGGGCCAGGGAATGGTGACGCCGCAGAATCTGGATGACCCAGTCACACTACGCGTCGCTGTGACTGATCTGGTACGCGACGAGGCCAACGCCCTGAGTTTCAGCCGCAGCACCGCCAACGGCAACCTCTATTACACGGCGCACCTGGGCTACTATGTTGATGCCACGGCAAGTGCCCCGCGCGATCATGGGCTGGTGGTGAGTCGTGCGACCTATGCCGCCAATGGCGAACCCGTGGCCCAGGCTGCCGTGGGCGATGTGATCAGCGTTACCGTGACCTTGCAAGTGCCGACCCATGCCTATTACGTATTGCTAGAGGTCCCGATTCCCGCCGGAACGGAGCCAATCGATAGTAGCCTTGCCACGGAAAGCCAGATCTATGGCGAACCGACACTAGAAGGGAGCGGCAACGCCTATGGCTGGGGTGGCTGGGTTCCCTCGCACACAGACATCCGCGACGAGAAAGTGGCGCTCTTTGCCGACTATCTGCCCGCTGGAACCTATGCTTATACCTTCTTGGTTCGCGCCAGCCTGCCTGGGGAGTTTCGTGTCTTGCCCGCCCATGCCCAGCAGATGTACTTTCCAGAGGTGTGGGGACGCAGTAGTGGCAGCCTCTTCACAGTGACGGAATAAACAACGGAGTAAACAGACCATGAGCACCTACTGTGAATTTGCCCCACACCATCCGCTTCATGCCCCCTATCACGACCGAGAATATGGCTTTCCGGCGCGTGAGGATGCGGTGCTCTTTGAGCGGCTGATTTTGGAGATCAACCAGGCCGGGCTGTCGTGGGCCACGATTTTGCAGAAGCGCCAGAACTTTCAGCGCGCCTATGACAGTTTCGACATTGACACCGTGGCTGCCTATGGCGAGGCGGAGCGGGCGCGCTTGATGGCCGACGCTGGCATCATCCGCAACCGGCTCAAGATTGAGGCGGCCATTCATAACGCGCAACAGCTACAGGAGATCCGCCGCGAGTACGGATCATTTGCCGCTTGGCTTGATCAGCATCACCCGCTGCCTAAAGACGCATGGGTGAAGCTCTTCAAAAAGACATTCCGCTTCACCGGCGGCGAGATCGTCAACGAATTTCTCATGAGCCTGGGCTATCTGCCCGGCGCACACGCCGCCGACTGTCCCGTCTACGCCGAGATTGCCGCGCTCAACCCGCCGTGGATGAAGATAGACGATACGGTGGCAAGGTGATTGGAAAGTAGAGACGCTCCCCAATCGACCTCATTTCCCAATCTCAAACTCGCAGGAGAATACGTATGGTAACCGCAATTATTTTGATGAACGTGAAACGGGACAAAATTAAAGAGACCGCTGAACAACTGGCTGGCATAGATGGCATTACCGAGGTCTATTCCGTGGGCGGGCGCTATGATCTGGTGGCAGTGATCCGTGTGAGCCAGAACGACGAACTGGCCCAACTGGTCACCGAAAGCATCCGCAGCTACGAAGCCATTGTCTCCACCGAGACCCTGATTGCCTTCCGCGCCTATTCTCGCCACGATCTTGAGCAGATGTTCTCGATTGGCTTGAAATAATCCTGTGACAGATGCCATCGATGTACGCAGCCACAACCGCCGGGCCTGGGACGCCGCGGTCACGCGCGGCAGCCGCTGGTCTGTGCCTGTGGGCCGTGAGGAGATCGCCGCCGCCCGCCGTGGGGCTTGGGAAATTGTGCTGACGCCCACCAAGCCCGTGCCACGCCTATGGTTCCCGCCCCTGGCTGGGGCAGAGGTACTCTGTCTGGCATCGGGCGGCGGGCAACAGGGGCCGATCTTGGCGGCAGCCGGCGCAGCCGTGACGGTCTTTGATAATTCACCGGCACAATTGGCCCAAGATCGGACGGTGGCGGATCGCGAAGGGTTGGACCTCTTAACCGTCGACGGCGACATGCGCGATCTGTCCATCTTCCCAGACGACAGTTTCGATTTGATCTTTCATCCCTGCTCCAACATGTTCGTTCCCGATGTGCGTCCGGTTTGGCGCGAAGCCTACCGCGTGCTGCGCCCTGGGGGGATTCTGCTGGCCGGGTTTATCAACCCCGTCACCTACCTTTTCGATCAGACGCTGGTGGGTGACGGGGTTCTAACGGTGCGCCACACCATTCCCTATTCGGATCTGACTAGCATTGGGGCCGAAGAACGCCAAGCTTATATTGACGCCGACGAAGCGCTAGAGTTCGGCCACACGTTGGCTGATCAGATGGGCGGGCAATTGGATGCGGGCTTTGTGTTGACCGCCATGTATGAAGATCGCTGGCCGGGCAATCCGCTTGACGCCTACATAGACACCTACATGGCAACGCGGGCGATTGTGCCAGCGAAACATCAGCGCTGACCACTCTAATTTGCATTTTTCCATTTCTATGCTTCTAGGCTACAATAGGAGGTAGCAGCCTGTTTGACTCGCCGGAGGCCCACGATCCCCCGGAGGTAGCTTCTCTCCGGCTAGGCCGTCGATGTGTGAACGGTTGCAACTCAGTGGAGACCTGTGGCCCCATACACCACACTCTCTAGTGGATATCAATCCAAATCGGCTGTAAGTATGTATTAGAAAAGGATGGAACAAACGTGGCATACGAATACACCAACTCGAAGGGCAAAACCTACATTCTGCACTCCAAGGAGACAACCCTCCGCAACGGACGCAACCAGACGCTTTACTTCTTTGCCAAAGAGGCAAAAGACGGATCGCTGGAGGCCGTGCCAGAAGGCTACGAAGTTTCCGAGAGTAAGAACGGATTGCCAGTTCTGAAGCGCTCGAAGTAAGCGGACACAAAAGGGCGTCGCATCCACGGCGCCCTTTTTCTTTTCATGGGAATTGTAATATCTGCCAGGTTTCCTCAAAACCTGGCAGATTTGCGAAGAGAGGCGAACCTAGTCACGATGACACAGAAAGCCAGTGCGGGCGACACCGTCCGCATTCACTATATTGGAACATTGGACAACGGCGAACAATTTGATAGCTCTGTCGGCAGCGAGCCATTGGAGTTCATTCTGGGCAGCGGGCATGTCATCGCCGGTTTTGACGCCGCCGTGGATGGCATGGCTGTCGGCGAGATCAAAGATGTGCGTATCCCCGCCGAGGAGGCCTATGGCCCCCACCGGGAGGAGATGGTGCTGACGATTCCGCGCGAACAGTTGCCCCCAACGGATGGCCTGAGCGTGGGGCAGCAGGTGCAGATGAGCCAAGGCGAACAGGCCTTCACTGCCACCGTCTCGGCGATGGACGACGATAGCATCACCTTCGACGCCAACCATCCCCTGGCCGGGGAAGCGCTCAACTTCAACTTGCAGTTAATGGAGATCCGCTAGACGCAGGGTGAGGCGTGAAACGTGATAGGTGAGAAGCTCGCCCCGTTTTACGCATTACTATTGTAACTATTCAGCTTCAGGTGCGACGCACGGGTCTGAATTAGGCTACAACACTGAATCCTCTCTTGACCCGTGCGTCGCACCTGAATCGTTACTTACTCTTTTATAATTTCATCGCTCAATTCCTTTTTTTGATGAGAAAGGTTCAATCCGTGGAAGCAGAGTACGACATTGAAGCAAAGCTGGCCGCCTGCCCCCCAGCCCTGCGCGCCATTGTGGAGGATTTTCGCGCCACGCCCCCGCGTGATCGCATTGAATATCTCATTGATTTTGCCATGGAGATGCCCGAGCTTCCCGACCGCTTACAGGGCGAACGCGCCAACATGGAGCAGGTTCACGAATGCCAAACCCCGGTTTTCGTCTTTACGGAGCTAACCGACGGCAACGTGCATTTTTACATTGACGTGCCGCGCGAATCGCCCACGGTGCGCGGCTATGCGGCGATTGTGGCCGAGGGGCTGGACGGAGCCACGCCTGAAGCAGTGTTGAAAACCCCAGAAGATGTACATTTTATGCTGGGGCTGCACGAAGCCATCTCGCCGCAACGGCTGCGCGGCCTGCACGCCCTCATCGGCTACCTCAAGCGCCAGGTCATCCAAAAAATGAACACAGAGGCGTAGCGCAAAGTCAGCTCCTATATCCAACCTCGAAGGGCAGGATGCCATGTGGTTTGACGATCTAACGGGCTTTCGTGAGCAATCCCCTGAACAGGTGCGCGCCCATTTGCGCGTCGTGGACGATAAACTCATCTCCAGCGTCAATGGGCGCGCTTTGATCTATGGGCGCTTGGAAACGCCCACACTGGCCGAATTGCGCGCTCGCGTGGCGACACATCCCCCTACGCGCGGGCAGTTGAGGGTGAGCGAAGTGGTGGGCAACGTCCAAAATTTTCATCAAGATCCGGCCAACGCCGGCGCGCTCTTTCAGGTAGCGTCCCAGTTCAACTTATTAGAAATGACCTCGCCCTCGGTTACCCCGGAGCAGGGCGTGGAGATCTATGCCTATGATCACACACAGGGTCCAGCCTGTGCCATTGCCGCGGGTGCTGGCACAATCTATCGCAACTACTTTGCCCCGGTGAACGGGCAAACAGGGCAATCTGCCCACAACCAGATCGACTGTTTGCGTGACATGGGCGAGGCGTTGGGCAACACCGATAACCGGCTGTGGACCATGCAAAATGGCTATGCCCTGGCCTCACAAAGCGGTTTGGTGGAGATCAACGAACGGCTCGCCGCCATGACTGAAACCGAGCGCGACGCTTTGCGCCAGCACTTGCGTATCGGCCTGCAATGGGAGACGCAGATCACCCTGTCCGGCTGTGAACATCGGGTGAGCCAAGCCTACTGCTCGGCGCTGCCTGTGGCTTATTCGCGGCAACCCAAAGACCTCTGGGCAGCATTCGCTCAACTGGTGCTGGAAGCCGCTTATGAGGCGACGTTTTGCGCGGCACTGTTAAACTTTGCGCATACGGGCAATACCAAACTCTTTTTAACCCTCTTGGGCGGCGGCGCGTTTGGCAATGCTGATGTGTGGATCTTCAACGCGCTGCGGCGGGCGCTGACGCTCTTTGCCAACGCGCCGCTGGACGTTGCAATTGTGAGCTATGGTTCATCCAGGGCCGAAGTCCGCGCATTTGTGGCAACTTTTGGATGAGCATGAGGACCCCATGGATACCCTCACCATTGTCAACGTCGGCTATCGTTCGACTAATTTCTGGGTGATCAGTGTTGGCAAGTCTCGACTGCTCGTGGATCTGGGCTGGCCGGGGCGCGGCGGGGAACTGTTGGCGAATCTGCGCCGGATGGACATCCCGATTCACCAACTTTGCTATGGCCTTGCCACCCACTATCACATTGATCACGCGGGCGCTGCCCAGGATCTTAAAAAAGCGGGCGTGCCGCTCCTCGTCATGGACGTGCAGGTTGACGCCATTCCCGCCATGCAGCAGTGGACCAAACCTCAGGACAACTACACGGAGATTAGCACCCACGACAATATGAGCATCTCCTGTGCCGAAAGCCGCGCATTGCTGGCGACCATCCACATCCCCGGCCAAATCTTGTACACGCCCGGCCATTCCGACGACAGCGTCTCGCTGCTGTTGGACAACGGCGCCGCTTTCATCGGCGATCTCACCCACCCGGAGCGTATTGGCTATGAAGATCCCGCCGTGGTCACCGCCAGTTGGCGTCTGCTGCACGCGCACGGGGCTACCCATGTTTACCCAGGGCATGGGCCTGTACAACCCTTTGCCGCATGGTTCACCGCTAGCTAAACGGGTACTCACTCATCGACGTTCTGCGCGGCTCGTACGAACATCACCGCGAACACCGGGAATCCCTGCTGGCATCGATTTAGGCGTAGATGAAGGGTCACAGTATGATAAACGACGACTTGGGGGGAGCGAGAGACTAGGGACAATTGTGAGGTAGAGCATGACACAAATTAAGAGTGCAACGGTTGATGATCTGGCCGAGGTCGCCAATCACGCAAAAGCGGAACTAGTAAACGGAGGAATTGTCCTCATGTCACCGACAGGATTTCTGCCTAGTTTCGTGGCAGGTGAGATCTATGCTAGTCTGCGTACTTATGCCCGGCAAACACGCTCCGGGTATGCCATTGGGGACAATGCAGGGTTCATCGTTGATCTGCCTCATCGCCGTTCGTTTAGCCCAGATGCCGCTTTTTACACGGGGCGTTCAACGGGAATGCGTTTTCTGGAAGGCGCGCCGATCTTTGCGGTGGAGGTTCGCAGTGAAAATGATTATGGCGCGATGGCCGAGCGGGAGATGGCCGACAAACGGGCCGATTATTTCGCGGCTGGCACGCTTGTCGTGTGGGATGTGGATATCCTTAGCGACGACATTGTGCGGGTCTATCGGTCAGACAATCCCAGCCAACCCACCATCTATCGGCGTGGCGATCATGCCGAAGCCGAACCGGCTGTTCCCGGCTGGTCGCTAGCTGTGGAGGAGTTATTTCCGTATGATACGGCTAAATAATAGTCTAAGTACTTGTTGGTTCGAACGGTGGATCGTCATAGGCACACATGGTTAAGGCATAATTAAGCACAGCCGTAGGATAAAAATGGCAGACTTAACAAGCGTTGACAAGTTAAAATTGGAAAAGATTCTGGAGATGGAAACTGGCTTTGTCCTTGACTTTAGCGACAGAACATTCCAAAATTTTATCATTGAGAATACTTATCTTGATATAGACGAAGATAAGTATAGAGATGGCGGTAACTCAAAGGCGAAGCGACTTAGAGAGTTTTGGGCAAAAGAGTCAAATTATACAGTAGGCAAGCTAACGGGTGCTTTTCTAGAGCATTGGATGACTCAAAAACTGCTTAGGGGGATAGAAGTCTCTCCTATCGAAAATGCGTTACTTGTTGAGTGTGAACAGATTGCCAGACGACTTCAATCAGCTGGCAATTCTGAAAAAACCGATGAGGTTATAATCGATGTTCACTTCGAAAAGATCCAGAAGCAAATAGTTGAGCAAATTCAGGCAGCTAATTTTACTATTTGGGTTGCCGTAGCATGGTTTACCGATAGAGTACTGTACAAACAGTTATCTGATAAAAAGCAACAAGGATTGAATATACAACTGATTATCGTTGATGATGAAATCAACAGGAAATCTCAATTGCCTTTTGAAGATGAGTTTGAGACTTACAGATTGAAGGTAACAGGTCAGTACGAGAATATGATGCATAATAAATTCTGTGTTTTAGATTTGAAAACAGTCATTCATGGTTCATACAACTGGACGAAAAAAGCACAGTACAACAATGAAGCTATCTCAATTGAACACAGTCGTGTAAACGCCGAAAAATTTGCAAAACAGTTTTTGAAGCTTAAAAGACTTTCTGGTAGAAAAATCTAAATCCGTAGATTTTGTATGAATCTGCCTTTTACTCAATTCCCCAACACCGGACCATCCAAACAGAGCAGTTTTCCCTCATGCTCGCACGCGCCGCAGATGCCAATCGCGCAGCGCATGTAGGCTTCCCAACTGAGTTGCGTGGGAATATGATACGCCTGCCCCAGCCTTTCCAGCGCAGCCAACATGCCGTGCGGCCCACAGGCGTAGATGCCGTCGATCTCGCCTGCCGCCAACAGTGGCTCCAGCGCCGTGGTCACGCGCCCGGCCATGCCCGTGCTGGCATCTTCCGTGGTGATGATCACCCGCTGCCCCGGCTCGCCCAGCCCCAGAAAACGCTCCGCATAGAGTACATCGACGGCTGTGCGTGCGCCAATAATTGCCGTGATCTGCGCGGCCATGCCCCGTTGCGTCTGTGCCAGCCAATAAAGCGGAGCCACACCATAGCCGCCGCCAATCAGCGCCAATCGCTGGCCCGGCTCGCGTACGACAAAGCCTTGCCCGAATGGCCCGCGAATCCACAGCGGATCGCCCACGCGCTTCTCGTGGAGCAGCCGACTAAACGGCCCCACCGCTGTCACCATCAGTGTAATCGGATCGGCCGACACCAGCGAAAAGGGCTTCTCATCAAAGCGCGGCAGCCACGCCATTACAAACTGACCGGGAGTAGCGGGCAATCCTCCATCCAGCACAAAGGTTTTCGTGCGGTAATTTTCTTCCTCAATCGCCACAATCCTAAACGGCGTGGGCAACGCAAAGGAGGTCAAAGCCATAGCAACGGCTCACTTTCTGAAAGGAATAATTTTAGCGCAAAGGCGATGAAAACAGAACACAGACAGAGCGAATTTCAAAGATCTCTGCTATGCCAGTATACGCTGAACCACTTTTGCCTTTTGCACTTTGCCTTTTGCACTTTGCTTTCCGCCAATGCGTTACCTCTTTCGGGCAATTAACAGCATCGTTTGGGGCAGATACACGGCGATCTCGGCGGTGTATTCGTCGGCCCAGGGTTCGTCGGCTATGCCCGCTGGCAGCGGAAATTCGCGCAGTGTGCGAAGCTGAAATCCAGCCTCTTGCAGCGCCCCCACCCAGCGCTCCAGCGGGCGATGGTACGAGATCATGGCTGTGTCTGTATCCGCAAAAGCCCAGTGTAGCGGACGTGCTTCAAAATAGCTGCGCGCGGGCAAAATGCTTTCTTGGCCCGCGGCTTCGTCCCAAAAACAGGCGCGCATAGGATGATCCTGGCTCAAGATCAACTCGCCGCCCGGCTTTAGCACCCGGTAACATTCGGCCAACGCCGCATCCAGATCGTCCACATAGGGGAAGAGATAGACCGCCAGAATGCGATCACAACTGTCGTCGTCTAAAAACGCCAGCGCGGTGGCATCGCCGCGCACAAACTCAATGGTAATGCCCTGAATCGCCGCCATCTGCCGGGCAAAGACAAGCTGGGCGTCGCTCACATCCACCGCCACCACGTTGGCCCCAGCCAGGGTTAGCGCCACGGCATTTTGGCCGCCACCACAGCCCAGATCCAAAATTCGCAGCCCGGCCACACTGCCCAACAGGTGCAGCGTGGCTTCCCCAGGCAACAGCGGCCCATAGCTCACTTGCTCTGTGCCGAGTTCGTGAATGCGCTGATAGGCCGCACTGGCCCCGTTCCACGCCCGCCGTTGTAAATCGCTGTTCACAGATAGCCACCCTCTGGCTGAGATAGAATGCGAATGAGGTTGATGGGGCGGATAAAATCAGTGAAAATCCGCTTCATCCGCTGAATCCGCGTTCTGTTCTGTTTACGCTCATGCCACCTGGGCCAAATCGAAAACTGGCCCGTGGATGCAGGCGCGGGTTATACCGCCGTGCGGCAGGGCGATCACACAGGCCAGACACGCGCCCACACCACACAGCAGATCGGCTTCAACCAACGCCTGCACAAAATCCGCCTCCACATGAAAGCGATGCTCGCGCACACTTTGCATGATCGGCGGGTACAAAGGCGCAGGCAGGGTCACAGCAATCTGATCGGCCCAGCGTATGGTTTGCGCCAGCGCCGCCATGAGATCGCCCGTCGTTGCCACGCTGCGTATCTCCACCGCCAGCGGCAGGCTATTGCGCTGGACCGGGGAGAGGGGCTGCGGCGTGTGGACAATCAACGTCACCCGCCCGCCCGCCGCCAGGATCGGATCAATCAGGGGCAAGAGAGGGGCGATGCTTTCCCAACTTGCCAGTAACAGTAGATTGCGCGTGGCCGGGTGAATGCGAAAACCAATGCCCAACGGACCGATTAGATTGAGCGCGCTCTCTTCGGGCAACGACCGCAGCCACCCATGACCGGCATCGTCATCCCCCGGCACGTGTAACCGCCAGATATCCGTCACCTCACTGCGGGCATATCCACACACAAAGAGCGGTCGCCGGGCATAGAGACTCCACGCCTCGCCACGCGCCGCGGCACCGCCCGCCCCACAGCGCGCCAGCACATAGCGTCCGGCCACGCCATCTTGGGGCTGGATCAGCCCAGCGGGAACTTGCACACGCAGATAGCCCTGCTCGTCTACGGCAGAAAGCAGCACAGCGGTTATCGATTGATCGGGATGCACAGCAGGCACAGCGTGATTGGGCACTCTCTCTCCAAAGGGCGGGTGTGGTATCATCTTCTCAATTCTTGTTCAAATTGTGGCATAGCTGCGAAGGATGGGCAAACATGGAGACTGTGCAACTCTCCGCACCGCAACAGAAGGAGCGGGCATGGGCCACCTTTGGCGTCAAGTAATCTCCCGCCGCTGGATCGCCCCCTTCCTCAATCGTAATCTTCCCCCCGACCGTCGGATCACCTTTCACACGGTTTGGCCGTTATTCCTGCTACCCTGGCTGCTGCTCTGGCAACTGATTGATCCCAGCCCGCTGTGGATGGTGTTGCTGGTGACACTGGTGGGAATCTACGCCATCGGGCTGATCTGGGTGCGCGCCCTGGCTGTGGGCATCGGCTTCACAAGGCGGCGGCGCGGCACGCTGTTGGTGGTGGGCGATGTGCTGGCGGAGGAGTTTGTGCTGGAAAATGCCAGCGTGCTGCCCTTGCTCTGGGCTGTCTTTGAAGATAGTTCGTATCTGCCCGACTACACGCCCAGCCAGGTTGTCGGCTGTGGCGGCAACAGCAGCACCCGCTGGAAAGGCGATGCCGTTTGCCAGCGTCGCGGCGTCTTTCGGCTGGGACCGCATCGCCTGCACAGCGGGGATCCCTTTGGCCTGTTTCGACTTGAAATCGACGGCGACGGCGAAGAGACGCTGCTGGTCTACCCGCGTGTAGTGCATCTCCCCCCGGTCGATCTGCCGCGCGGACGCAGCGCAGGCCGCGATCGGCGGCGGCGTCCGCTCATGGGCGATCTGCGCGCGCCGTTGGTGCGCCCCTATGCGGCTGGCGATAGTCTGCGCCATATCCACTGGCCCACCACCGCCCATCGCGGCCATCTGATGGTCACTGAAATGGAGGAAGAACCCAGCGGCGATCTCTGGATCGTGCTGGATCTGAACACACATGCCCAATCGGGCAGCGGTGAAAACAGTACCCTGGAATATGGCGTGATCCTGGCGGCCAGCTTGGCAGCCGAGTTGTTGGGCGGCAAAGATCGCCGCGCCGTGGGGCTGTTGGCGGTGGGAGAGCACCCCGGCCAGAACGCCGCGGTTGAGGGCGAGCGCTCTGTGCTGGTGGCCCCCCAGCGCGGGCAGGGGCAATTATGGCGGCTGTTGGCCGCGCTGGCCCCCATCAGTGCCGGTTCGCTGCCCGTAGCCGATCTGCTGCACCGCAACCGAAACTTTGTGGGCAAAGGTCACTCGCTTGTGCTGATCACGCCCGATGTGGGCGACCGCGCGCCGCTGTGGATCGCTGAACTGCTCGGTCTGCGGCGGGCGGGCATCGAAAGCAGCGTCATCGCCGTGCTGCCTGCCCAGGAAGACGCCCAAGCGGATTCACTATCCGAATTGCTGGCCGAACAGGAGATCGCGGCGCGCTTTGTCCAGGCCGGAACACCCCTGCCGCGCCGCCCTCACCTATCGTCGCCGTCGCACAATTTTGCGCTCCACCCCCACAGGCGGTGTCGTCGTTCAAGAAATTGAAGAGGAGGTGGGATGAGCACGCTTGCCCCCGATCTACCCGAACGCCGCGCCTGGCCGATTGTGCTCACGCTGTGGGCAGTGCAGCGCTTCCGTCCGCTTCTGGGCTGGATCGTCTTTTTGGCGACGTTGCTGCTGGCGCTGTTGCCCGTCGTTGCTGTGCGTGAGGCAGGTTGGGTCAACCTGACTCGCGCCGGGATCACGCCGGAATGGGTGGTGGGATGGGGCGTGCTGATCCCGTGGCTGTTGTTGCGCGGGGCAGCGCCCATCACCCGCTGGCGACGGATCGGGCTTGGCTCTCTGCGCTTTTTGCTCTGGCTGCTCTTTGGCCTTTTGGTGATCAGCCACACGATTGTGCATTGGATCCCATCGCCGGTGCGGCTCTGGCAGACCGCGGCCACACGCACCTGGGCAGAACTGGCCGCTGTCATCTGGCGCGATTGGAGCACGTTGGGCTGGCGGTTTGCCCAATGGTTCGTCGGCATTAGCGAGGGCGGCGCAACCCAGGACAACATCGTCTTTGTCACCCTGCTGGCTATCGTGCTTTGGCTGGCCTCTGGCCTCAGTGTGTGGCTGGCGCTGCGCAAAGAGAGCGGCCTCTTGTTGGCGCTGCCCTCCATTTGGCTGCTGACGTTGACCCTTTATTATGGCGATAGCGCGCGCTGGTTGCTGATTACCGCGCTCGCCGTGACCCTGCTGCTCCACCTCTGGCTGGATCACAGCCGCCTGGAGCGTGCTTGGCAACAGGCCGCCGTCGATTACAGCCCGCTGCTGCTCTACGACCGGCTGGGGTTTGCCCTGGGGGCGGGCGTCTTTGTGTTGATTTTGGCCGCGGTCGTGCCTTCGCCGTCGATCCCGGCCACGGTGCGCTGGGCCTATCGGCAGTTGCAGCCCCTCTATAAACCGCTGGAAGAAACAGGCGAACGCCTTTTCCCCGAACTGGATCGACCCTGGCGCGGCCATGCCGCGCGGCGTGGGCAGTGGTCTGCCCAACCGCTTTTTGCTGGGAGCCGGACCTTATCTTTCGCAGATCCCGGTCATGTGGCTGAGTACGGATCGCAGTGCGGGCGCATTCGAGGGCTATATGATCGAGGAACCGGCCCTGCGCCCCTATATGCGGCGTGCAACCTTTGCCGAGTACAATGGCCGCGGCTGGGATAGCCCCACCGTCTTTGCCCGACAAGCCTTCGCGGCCAATCAGTCCTGGCTCGGCGAGACAGGGCAAGGGCGCGCTGAGCTGCGCCAGTGGGTGCGCACCGCCGATCCCACGGATCTTCTTTTTGCGGCGGGCGAACCCCTGGCCCCGGCGCTGGACTACGAGATCAGCGCGCGCGGTGACGGCGATTTGGTGGCGCTGTGGGCGACGGGCGAATCCGTCACCCGCTACGAGATGCGCTCCGCCGTGCCTGCCGTGGATGACGAAACCTTGCAATCCTGGCCTGGCTTCCTCGCCGAGGATCCCGCGCTTGCCAATTTTGCGCCACATTTGCGCCTGCCGGACACAATCACCGAGCGCACACGCGCCCTGGCTGGCGAGCTAACCGCCGATCTGACAACGCCGTATGCCAAAGCCACTGCCCTTGAAGCCTATCTGCGCGGCTATGCCTATGATTTGGAAATCGATACCCCGCCCGATGAAGTAGATGTTGTCGATTATTTCCTTTTCGACTTGCAACGGGGATATTGCGATTATTATGCCACGGCGTTTGTGGTGCTGGCCCGCTTGAATGGACTCCCCACGCGTTTTGCCACCGGCTATGTGCCCGGTGGCTGGAATCCTGAAGCGGGCGAGTGGGTGATCACCGAGGCCGAGGCCCACTCCTGGCCGGAGGTCTATTTCCCCGCCTTGGGCTGGATTCCCTTTGAGCCGACCGCTGGGCGCGCGCCGTTGGAGCGGGTGCGCGTCGATCTAGCCACGCCCGGCGAAAGCACCTTCACACCCCCCCCGATGCCCGCAAGCGAGGTTGCGCGACCCGCTGCCGCAAATTGGCAGATGCTCGTTTGGCTGTTGCCGCTGCTGGCGCTTGGATTTATGCTTTGGATCTGGATCGATCAGCGCCGTCACCGCGATCCGTGGCTGGCGCTGATCCGCTGGGGCCGTCGGCTGGGGCGTCCGCTGCGCACGGCGGAAACCGAACTAGAATACGGCGTCGAACTCTCACACCATCTTGGCGGCACAACCGGCGAAGCGGAAAAGCTGCGTCGTCTGCGTCGCGCCGTGGCGGATCTGACCCAAGCGGTGAGCGAAGCGCGCTATGGTCCCCATCCCAGCCGTTCCGCTGCTTGGGTGCGCGCCAGTGAACGCTGGCAGTCCATCCGCGCCGAGGTGGGACGCTTTGGGCGGCTGTACTGAGTAACTTTTATGATTATCGACGGATGTGGGGCAGGTATAAGATTTGTGGCTGGGAAAGTGGAATGCTCATGATTCCACTTTGCACCGGCCCATAATCGATGTTTGTGCCGTCGATTTCAGTCTCTTGTAGCCAGTAGAAACAGGGGGCACAGGAGACGTCGTTGTCGCTCCACACATAATCAGCCCCGGCCAGCCCACCCCGCGCTGGGATCAGTACCGGTGTGATCCGCTGGGCGTTGGCACGTACGCGATTTGTACCCCGCCAGAGATGAAAGCCCCATGAGTTGATCTCCGCGCCGGTTTGCCAGCGCACATTAACCCCGTGTTCTGTGGGCATCGCCGAAAAATGGGTCAACTGCACCGCCGTGGGCTGCGAGAGATGGATGGTCTGCGTCCGTTGCGGCACCGGCATCTGATCGCTGTGTGCTGTGCTTTGCTGGTGCAGCGCCATCGCCCCCTCGGCCGTCACCCGTACCCGAAAATGAAAAGACAGGGTGGCGTCAACCTCTAGTCGGTTCCCCTGCCACGTCAGCCGCACCGGCGTTTCACGCTCTGTTTCGGCGGACGGTGCTGGATCAACGCTTTCGGGGATCAGCTCTGTTCCGTCCGGAAGCTGGCTTTGAAGCTGCATGTTGGTCAGCGCGACACCGCCGCCATTGTGTACCGTCACCGTGTAGGCAATGGTCTCCCCCATTTCCACCGAACTACCAGGCAAAGGCCAAGCCGTGGCTGATAGCGTCAGACCTGCGATGGCTACCTCTACATCGGATGAACTGCCCACACTGGCCGCCGGATCATCAAAGTTGTTGACGACGCCCGTCACCATAGCCTGATTAAACGTGCTACGCACCAGACTCTGTACCCGAAAAATCACCATCACGCGCTTCTTCTCGCCAGGTGCCAATCCGCCCCAATCCGTCCCCAAGTTTGCCCAGATCACCAGGCCATCTCTGCCCGTTTCATCGATGCGGTATCGGGGCGTATCACTGCTCACAAAGCGTAATTCCTCAGTCTTATAGAGATCGCCCAGGCTAAAGTGGGTTAGGGCTGTATCTCCCACATTTTCCACATCAAGGGTGTACGTAACCAGTGATCCAATGCCAATACTGTCGCTGGTGTCCGGGGCCAATCGTTTTTGCAGTGAAATGGCCGGGCGTATAATACGCAGCGTTAGCTGTGCCGTCTGCGTATCGACACCCTGCCCCCATTCGTCCACGCTGCCGCGGCTTATTGCCTCGCTCTGTGTTTTACCATCGGGCAAACCAACACTGCTCGCCACGGCTACAAAGGTTAACATGACCAACCGCACCTCCCCGGGTTGGAGAGGTTGATTCGCAGCCAGATCCCATCGCCACACGCGTTGATCGGCAGTTTGTGGCGGCGGGATGGCGCGCTGGGGGCGCAAAAATTCGGGGGCAAAGTGTAGCTCCACCAGCACGCTCACCAGTGCTGTCTGCCCTGTGTTTGTCACCGCCAGCGTCGCCGTGAAGACCGTATCAACCGAGACTACCTCATCGGCAGCCTGCGCAGAGAACGGCGCACCGTAGTGTAATTGCAATGCTGGGAGAGCGGGCGATGTCGGAGTCGCCGTTGCTGTCGGCGTGGTTGTGGCTGTCGCCAGCAGATCAAGCGTAGGCGTCATCGTGACTGTCGGTGTTGCTGTGCTTGTGGACGTCGCCAGCGGATCGCGTGTGGGGGTAACCGAGGGTGTGAGCGTCGCCGTACTCGTGACTGTCGGCGGTCTGCCGTCGGTGGTCGCCGTGGATGTGGCCGTACTCGTGACCGTCACGAGCGGATCAACGGTAGAGGTTATCGAAGGTGTCTGTGTGGCGGTCAGCGTCTCAACCGTGGGCGTCATCGTCGCCGTGGGCGTGGCTGTGGTTGTGCTTGTGGCGGTCGGCGGTCCGCCGTCGGCGGTTGTTGTCGGCGTGGCCGTGTGTGTCGGCGTTGCAGTGGATGTAGCCGTGCTCGTAACCGTCGCCAGCAAATCAACGGTAGAGGTTGTCGAAGGTGTTGATGTGGCAGTCGGCGTCGCTGTGCCTGTAACGGTCGCCGTCGGCGTCGCTGATGCCGTGCTTGTAGCAGTTGCCAGTGGATCAACTGTGGGCGTCATCGTCGCCGTGGGCGTAGGCGTCATGGTAGGCGTCGCTGATGCCGTACTCGTGACCGTCGCCAGTGGATCGATTGTCGGCGTCGTTGAAGGTGTCGGTGTGGCTGTGCTTGTGGCGGTCGGCGGTCCGCCGTCGGTGGTTGTTGTCGGCGTGGCTGTGCTTGTGACCGTCGTTGTCGGCGTCGTCGTATGTGTCGGTGTTGCCGTGGACGTAGCCGTGCTCGTAACCGTGGCTAGCAGATCAACGGTAGAGGTTGTGGAAGGTGTCGATGTGGCCGTCGGCGTCGCCGTACTCGTGACCGTCGCAAGCGGATCAACGATAGAGGTTGTCGAAGGTGTTGATGTAGCGGTCGGCGGTCCGCTGTCTGCGGTTGCCGTCGGCGTCGCCGTGTGTGTCGGTGTTGTCGTGGATGGAGCCGTACTCGTGACCGTCGCCAGCAAATCAACGGTAGAGGTTGTCGAAGGTGTTGATGTGGCCGTCGGCGTCGCTGATGCCGTGCTTGTAGCAGTTGCCAGTGGATCAACCGTGGGCGTCATCGTCGCCGTGGGCGTGGCTGTGGTTGTGCTTGTGGCGGTTGGCGGTTCGCCGTCGGCGGTCGTTGTCGGCGTCGCCGTACTCGTGACCGTCGCCAGTGGATCGATTGTCGGCGTCGTTGAAGGTGTCGGTGTGGCTGTGCTTGTGGCGGTCGGCGGTCCGCTGTCTGCGGTCGTTGTCGGCGTGGCCGTGTGTGTCTGCGTTGCAGTGGATGTAGCCGTGCTCGTAACCGTCGCCAGCAAATCAACGGTAGAGGTTGTCGAAGGTGTTGATGTGGCGGTCGGCGTCGCTGATGCCGTGCTTGTAGCAGTTGCCAGTGGATCAACTGTGGGCGTCATCGTCGCCGTGGGTGTGGGCGTACTACTGGCGGTCGGCGGTCCGCCGTCGGCGGTCGTTGTCGGCGTGGCTGTGCTTGTGGCGGTCGGCGGTCCGCTGTCTGCGGTTGCCGTCGGCGTCGCCGTGTGTGTCTGCGTTGCAGTGGATGTAGCCGTGCTCGTAACCGTCGCCAGCAAATCAACGGTAGAGGTTGTGGAAGGTGTCGATGTGGCGGTCGTTGTCGGCATCGCCGTACTCGTGACCGTCGCCAGTGGATCGATTGTCGGCGTCGTTGAAGGTGTCGGTGTGGCTGTGCTTGTGGCGGTCGGCGGTCCGCTGTCGGCGGTCGTTGTCGGCGTGACCGTCGCCAGTGGATCGATTGTCGGCGTCGTTGAAGGTGTCGGTGTGGCTGTGCTTGTGGCGGTCGGCGGTCCGCCGTCGGTGGTCGTTGTCGGCGTCGCCGTTGCACCTCCGCCTGTGCTGGTCACCATTACCGCATGGCTGCCGGCCAGCAAATGTGTTCCATCCTCGTCGATCAGATCCACCTGGATTGTAATCGCCCCAGTGCTGGTATAGACATGGGAGACCGTCCCCACGCTGGCGTAGCTGTTGCGGCTGCCATCTCCCCAGTTCACAGTTATCAGCGTAACGCTGTCCTGGCCGGGATCGACAATCGACCCCAATGTCAGTGTATAAGGCATCCCAACGGACACACTGTCTGGCCCGCTCAGTGCAAGCGTGGGTGCGACATTTTGCACGGAGATCCCAGGCCCGCTCTGCTGTTGCGCCTCTGTCTGCGCGCTCGAGACGGTCACGCTGGGGATCACCTGCGCTGGGCCGTCGAGGACGGGAAGCGTGAACGTGAAAGTGACGGTTGCGCCGCCGCTCAACTGTGGCAAAGTGGCCGTCTCGCCCGTGTCAGTCCGCACAAACAGATCGGTGGCGCTTCGCTGCCCGCGGTTGTGGATGCGCACGGTGTGGGTGATCGTGCTGCCTTCAGGCGGGCTGGTCTCGTTTACGGTCTGCATCAGCGTGAGGCGTGGCGGTGTCAGCTCTGTGCGAATGTCGCCTTCCCACACCTGGCCGGAGAGCCGCCGCCACGGCGAACGTGTGACTTCTGTGCCCAAGGCTGTGCGCGTGCGTGCCCGCCAGCGATAGAGGGTATCGGTGCTGAGTCCCTCCACAGGCAGGGTTAACGTACCGCCCGTCTGCCACTCTGCGCTCGTGCGCTCGGTACACAAGGGTGAGCCAAAGGTCACGCCCGACGGACAGGCTTCCACCGTGAGCTGCATGGGCAAGCTGCCCCACGAGTTGATGGCTGCTGCCGTCACCTGAAAGCGATCATCGGCATAGGACAGCCCCCACGGATGCACCATGCTTGTGCTGCCGTCACCCCGCCTCTGGTGCGCTGCCTGCGGTCGCCCCGTGCCACCGTTGCCAGTGTAGAGATAGATGCGCCCGGCGTTGGGGCCAATGCCATCGCGCCTAGATGCCCCCACCATCAGATCGCCGTCGCCGTCGCCGTCCACATCCCCCACGCCACCCAGGGCAATGCCAAAGAGATCGTCCTCGGTCTCGCCGGTCCACGTACGCGCGGCGTTGTGGATAGCCCGCTCGCCCCGCCGCTGAACAGATAGACCTTGCCCGCGCTGTTGTCAATAGAATCATTCAAATGTGCGCCGATCAGCACATCGGCGAAGCCATCGCCGTTGACATCGCCCGCGCTGCTGACAGCATAGCCAAAGGCATCGCCCGCCGCTTCGCCGTTGCCGATCCACTGTGCCGGGGTCTGCAAACCGGCGGCGCTTCCCAACAGCAGATAGCCGCGGCCTGCGCCATCACCGCCTGTGTCGTTGGCAAACGCGCCAATGACCAGATCGGCGAAGCCATCGCCGTTGACGTCGCCTGCACTGTTCACGGCAAAGCCAAAGAGATCGTTGGCGGCCTGGCCGTCGATGACAAGATCGGGCGTGGCACTGAGTCCTGTTGTGCCACCTCCATAAAGATAGACGCGCCCGCTGTCGTGGCCGTTGCCATTGTGGGCATAGGCCCCCACCGCCAGATCAGCGTAGCCGTCGCCGTTGACATCGCCTGCACCGCTGATCGCAAAGCCGAAAAAGTCGCCCGCCGCCGCGCCATCCAAAATTTGTGACGGGGAGGCTATGTCAGAAATATCGCCTCCCCGATAGAGATCAGACGCGCCCAGCATCGGCCCCGCTGCCGTCGTGCCGATAGGCCCCCACCACAAAATCCGCATAGCCGTCGCCATTACCATCACCGATCCCGGCCACGCTCGCCCCGAAGAAATCGCCGCCACTTTCGCCAGTCAGGGTCAACGCCGGGGTTGCGCCCAGGCCACTCGGCCCGCCTTTGTAGAGAAAAGCGCGACCCGGCAGATTTTGCACACCCGGCATGCCCACGCCGCCGGGGTTGTCGATATCGTTTTGCGGCGCACCGATAAGCACATCGGCATAGCCATCGTTGTCCACATCGCCCACGCCAGCCACAGCCCGACCAAATTGATCACGCGCGGCTCTGCCTGTGCCGATGATCTGGGGCGTGGTGCTGATTCCCGTGGCGCTGCCCCGGTAGAGATAGGCACGCCCCCGATCCGTGCCGCCGCCGTCATAGCTGAACGCGCCCACCACCACATCGGCAAAGCCATCGGCATTGACATCCCCTGCCGCGGCCACGGCGCGGCCAAACTGCTCACCACTCAGGCTGGCGTCGCGCAAGATGGGCAGCGTAGCCGGCGGGCGCATTGCGCCCAAGCGGATCACGGCCTGGCCGCGGCTGCTCTCGTGCAAAGGCGCGCCCGCCGTCAGATCCGCATAGCCGTCGCCATTGAGATCGCCTACGGCCAGCGTGCTGCCCAGCCCCGTGCTACCCACGAAGGTGGACGCAGCTACTGCTCCCGGCCCGCCCGGCCCCCGGTGTAGATCTGCACGCGGTTGGCGCCGCTTGCACCGATTGCCAGATCGGCGTAGCCATCGCCATTGAGATCACCCAGCGCCAGCGCTGATCCCAGCGACTGGTTAATGCTATTGCCCGTCCAACTGCGCAGCGGTGTCGTCTTTACAGCGCTGCCATCCCCCAGGAAGAGCGACACCCGCCCTGCGCCGCCGCTGATCCCCGGCGCGCCCACGACGAGATCAGGATAGCCATCGCCGTTGAGATCGGCACTGCCTCCGATCACCGCTCCAAAGCGCCCGCTGACGGTGCTGCCGGTCAGGGTAAGGGAGGCCGCGCGTGCGGGCGAAAGCGGACGGGTATAGAGGGAGGCCGTTCCGGTGTCATTGTTGACACCCGGCGCGCCGATGATGATTTCTGCTGTGCCGTTGTTGTCGAGATCGCCCGCGCTGGCGACGGCTGCGCCAAAGCGATCCCCGGCGGCAGTGCCAGTCAGGGTTATGGAGATGGCGGCGGTGAGGGTGTAAAGATAGGCTGCACCGGTGTTGTTGTCTACGCCCGGCGCGCCGATTAGCAGTTCGGGTGCGCTGTTGCTGTCGAGCACAGCGGCCAGGCTGAAGCCAAACTGCGCGCCGGGGGCGCTGCCCGTGAAGGTCATCACCGGGGTGGCAGCGAGACCGCTGTAGACGAAGACAGCCCCCCGCCTGTCATCATCCGCGGGTGCGGCGACCGCCCACTCGCGCAGGCCGTCATTATCCACATCCCCCAGCACAACAATGGCACTGCCAAAGCGATCCGCGCTGTGGGTGAAGGTAAATAAAGGGGATAGGGAGAGGGGGGGACTGGGGAAGAGAAGCACTTGATTCGTGCCGGGTGCGCCGATCAGCACTTCGATAGTGCCGTCGCCGTCGAGATCGCCACTGGCGATGGCTGTGCCGAACTCGTCACCGGGTTGGCCGCCGTTAGCACGCCAATCGTTTTGATCTTGCCAGAGGGTGCGCGTATCCGCGGCGACGGCGCGCCCAGCCGGGATCACCATCACCGTGCCAACAATACCAAAAAAGAGGACGATGAGAAATGGAATCAGTGTTCGGGGGTGGATAGATGCTGGCATAATGGCGTTATAAGAAAGACGACCCGTTATTTACTGCACCAGAGGCAGATAGAGCATAGGGATGATCTCTGCCGGTACAGCAAGCGGCGCACCGCTATGCACCCAGGGCAGGAAGAGCGGGTAGTCTGCCTGGGCATTGCTGCGGGGGTCGATAACACGCAGCAGAATATGGTTGCTCTGTGTAGTGTAATCTGGATCAAAGCTGTGGGTGCTGTCGATCTGCTTTCCATCAACCAGCTGGAAATTGCCATTGCGCCCGCCAGTGGTAACGATGGTAAATGTGGTGTTCGTCTCCAGCGTATAGCCTGCGCCCTTTTGGATCACCAGTCTACCATCCAAAAACGCTCTGCCCGTTACGGCCAGACGGCTATACTGTGTGCCCACGGTCGTGCCGTTGATGACGACGGTCAGCGTGCCCTCCACAGTTTGCGTATAGATTCCGTTCACGTCCAGTGCGCCCGCCCCGGTGCTGCTGACGCTAGGACGTACTTCGCCGCTGTTAATCAAATTGCCCGTCACCGTCAGATCGCGTCCGGCTTGCTCGATGATACCCGTGTTGGTAATCGTGCGGGCCTGGATCAGCACGGACTCTGGCGCGTCCGAAACAATCCGTCCTCGGTTGATCACGTTGACATTTGTCGTGCCGCCGTGAATGGTGCTGTAGCCGACGAAGCCCTGTGCCCCGCTGACTGTGATGCCGCTGTCGACAGTGAGGGTGGTTCCCGCATCGACCACACGCAGGCCGTTGCGGTCCGAGCGGTTGCAGGCGCTGCTCCCATTCCACAGGTCCGTGAAGATGATTTCGCCCACGCCGCCCAGGGTCTGTGTACCCTGGAAGTTGAGCAGGCCATACTCGCAGTCGCCGGCCCGCCCCAGCGTCACCGTGACATTGTCGAGGGTAAGCCCGTTGCGAATGGCAATCACACTGTTGCCCTCGCTCTGGCGTGTGCCCACGTTGAGGTCAGTGCCGTGGAAAGTGACGCCGTCCAGCAGGTTGTCTGTGCCGATGGTGGTGATGGCGCTGGTGGTGCTGCTGATGATGCCGCCACTCACCGCCACGTTGTTGAAGCGCACCAGACCTGTGCCCGCCAATGTCAGGGTGTCGCGCGGTTGTCGATGTCCACTTCCTGGATGAAGAGTCCGCTGCCAGTGGAGCGATAGAGTCCGCCACGGTTCTGCCATTGCCCCCCATGCAGGATGATGCCACCGCTGCCGTCGTTGTCGATGGTTCCCTGCTGCACCACGTTGAAATCGGTGTTGCCGCCAAAGAGCAGACTGTAGCCCACGAAGCCCTGTGCCCCGCGGATGGTGAAGTCGCGGCCGATCGTCAGCGTTGCCCCCGGCGTCATCATGCGCACCCCGTTGCGGTCCGAGCGGTTGCAGGCACTGCTCCCGTTCCACAGATCCGTGAAGAAAATCTCACCCACCCCGTCCAGCCTCTGGCTCCCTTCCATTTCCAACAACCCATACTCGCAGTCGTTGATCGTGCCCAGGGTGATAGCGCTATCCGTGGTGAGTCCGTTGCGCACGATTACACTACTATTGGCGTCGCCTTCAGTGCCAATGTGTAGCAGGGTATTCTGGAAGGTGACACCGTCGAGCAGCCCACGGTCTCTAAAGGTCAGCGCTGCACCATCGCTCCCCACCACTGTGCCGCTGACAATGCCGCTGTCGGTGAAACGGATCAGCCCGCTGCCGCTAAAGGTGATGGTGTTTGTGTTGGTGATGGTGACGCCGGTGAATAAAATTTCGTTCTGACCAGCATCCATACGCCCGCCGTCGTTGATCCACGATTGACCGCGCAGGCTGATACTGCCGCTTCCGACCTGTGTGCTGATCTCTCCACGCCAATGCACACCCACATTCTCCGGCCCGCCATGAACGGTGCTGTAGCCGACGAAGCCCTGGACTCCACTTACGCGGATACCGCTGTCGACAGTGAGGGTGGTTCCCGCATCCACCACGCGCAGGCCGTTGAGCTCGTTGCGGTTGCAGGTGCTGCTGCCGTTCCACAGGTCGGTGAAGATGATTTCGCCCACGCCGCCCAGAGTCTGTGCACCCTGGAAGTTAAGCAGGCCATACTCGCAGTCGCCGGCCCGCCCCAGCGTCACCGTGACATTGTCGAGGGTGAGCCCGTTGCGAATGGCAATCACACTGTTGCCCTCGCTCTGGCGTGTGCCCACGTTGAGGTCAGTGCCGTGGAAAGTGACGCCGTCCAGCAGGTTGTCTGTGCCGATGGTGGTGATGGCGCTGGTGGTGCTGCTGATGATGCCGCCACTCACCGCCACGTTGTTGAAGCGCACCAGACCTGTGCCCGCCAATGTCAGGGTGTCAGCGCGGTTGTCGATGTCCACTTCCTGGATGAAGAGTCCGCTGCCAGTGGAGCGATAGAGTCCGCCACGGTTCTGCCACTGCCCCCCATGCAGGATGATGCCACCGCTGCCGTCGTTGTCGATGGTTCCCTGCTGCACCACGTTGAAATCGGTGTTGCCGCCAAAGAGCAGACTGTAGCCCACGAAGCCCTGTGCCCCGCGGATGGTGAAGTCGCGGCCAATCGTCAGCGTTGCCCCCGGCGTCATCATGCGCACCCCGTTGCGGTCCGAGCGGTTGCAGGCACTGCTCCCGTTCCACAGATCCGTGAAGAAAATCTCACCCACCCCGTCCAGCCTCTGGCTCCCTTCCATTTCCAACAACCCATATTCACAGTCCCCGTTGCGGCCCAGTGTCGCCGTGCCGTTAATCGTCAACCCGTTGCGAACGGTCACCACTGCGGTATGGCCCTGCACTGTGCCCACGGCCAGATGAGCGTTCATGGTCACGCTGTCCAGCGCGCCGCCGCCACTGAGCACAGTCAGCCCCTGCCCACTGCTGCCCGGCTGCACCGTGGCATTTTGGAGCGCGCCGCCGTGTAGTTCAAAAGTATGGTTCACTTGCAGCGTGCCGTCCACGCGCAGCGTGCCGCCGATCAAGCGCAGAGGACTGGCGCTGACAAGGTTGAAAACGTGCAGCGTGCCGTCAAAATCCAGCCGCCCCACGCCCCCTGGGATCACCACATCGTCCACTGGGCCGGGCAGCAATCTGCCGCTCCAGTTGGCTGGGTCGAGCAGATTGCCATTGGACGGACCGATCCACGTCACCGTTTCGCGCAGGGTCACGATTCCCACAGGGGTGATGTCATCGCGCACCGGCGCGGTGGGCACAGAACTGCCTTTAATCGGCAACGCCCGCACATCGGCGCGCAGCGCGCCCACAATGGTGGAGACGCCCGTCACGGTGAAATAGCCCGCCGCGTCCGCCGTGCCGCTGCTGCCATCGGTGATGCTCACACTGGCTCCGCCCACGGGATTGCCGTTACCGTCCACGGCGCGGCCGGTGATCGTGGTTCCCGGATCGGGGCCAACGCTGACCGTAATCGGCGGCGAGACGGTGCTGTTGTCCTCGGTGTCGGTGACCACCGCGCCGAAGGTCAGTGTGGTGACGCCGTCGGGCACGGTGTAATTGACCGCATAGGGAGCGCTGCTATCCGTGCCTACGGCCGCACCGTTTACATCAAAACGCACCGCCGCCACGCCTGTATCGTCCCCGGCCTCGGCGCTCACGGAAATCGTCTCGCCTGCCACCAGCGAATACCCATCTGTGGGGAAGGTGAGGTTGACCAGCGGATCGCCAGAGAGGATCACATCGACACGCAGCGAAAGGGCAAAATCGCCAAACGGGGCCGCCACCCGCCCGCGTAGCCCCGCTGTGCCCACGGCCTCCGCTGTGCCCACGGCCTCCACTGTCACCACGCCGGGCAGCACGGTGGCGACGGTATAGACGCCGCTGGCATCGCTCACTGTCGCAAAATCACCGTTGACGGCGCGCACTGTCACATGGGCATTGGCAACGGGCATGGCGTTGCTCAGTTTGATCACACCCGTGATTGGCCCGCCCGGCGCAACCACCGTGGCCGTAAATGGAGCGGATACGCCCAGATTGCCGCTTGTATCCGTGGCAACGCCCGTCACCGTCAGCGCGCTGCCCACGCTCACCGTGGCGGGGACGGTGAGCGCAAAGGTGGCGTTGCTGCCGCTGCGTGTTGTTTGGGTGATCACGTCGCCGGTAATGCGCAGCCCCATGCTTGTCACCCCCACCTCGTCGCTTCCCGTCACGGCAATCGAGAGCGTGACGCCCTGCACCACGCGGTCGAACGACGGCAAAACCGTCATCGTCACATGGGGCGCAAAGCGATCGCGCACCGGTAACACAAGCGAAGCCGGGACGGCTGCCTGCCCGGCAATGTCCACAGCGTGGGCGCTAACCGTCACCTGTTGGTTGCCCGTGGCCGTGGCGGGGATCAGAACAGCGAACGTTTCTTCTGCCGTGGGCAGAGCCGCCACCGTGCGTGTGATGCGATCTGTAACCACTCCGCCCAGTGTTAGCACCAGGGCCGTGATGCCCTCGTCGTCTGTGCCGCGTACGGTGACCGTCACGGTTTCGCCGGGATCGACGAGTGTGTTGTTAAGCGGGCTGAGGATACTCACGGCGGGCGGCGTCACATCGCTGATCAGCAGCGTGCTCGTCACGCTGACGCTCTGCTGGCCGCGGCTGTCCACTGCGGTTAGCGTGAGTTCGACTTCACTGTTGAGCGCGGCGTCTGCGGGCATCCTCACGCTGAAGTTGGGGCTGACGGTGCGTGTGCCCGCCGCTGGCGTCACGATCTGGGTTGGCGTCAATGTGCCCGCGGCCACAAGGCTGATCTGCGCCAGCTCAATGTCGTCGGTGATACGCGTCATGATGGTCGCCGTTTGGCCTTTGCCCACACGCGTACCCGCCATCGGAGCCAGGATCGCCACGGTTGGCACATCATCCCTGATCACGGTAAACGTGATCGGACTGCTGCGCCCCACGTTGCCGCTGCTGTCGGTGATCACACCGGTGACGCTGACCACTGTGCCCGCCGCCACCTCCGCCGGGACGAGCAGCGAGATGGCGCGTGAGACACTAAGCAGGGTGGGTGAAATCGTCACATTGGCGCGGGCTACTACGCCGCCCGCGCTCTCGAAACCCAGCGCCGCCACGCTCACCTCGTCGCTGCCAACCACGGCCACGGCCACACTATCCCCCTGCACCACACGGGTCAGCGGCAGCGTGACCGTCACCTGTGGGGCAATGCTGTCGCGCACGCGCAGTGCCAGCGTTACCGGCGCAGAGCGGTTGTCGCTGCTGTCCTGGCTTGTCGCCGTCAGCCACAGACTATCATTGCCGGTGGCTCCGGCGGGGATCGCCACGGCGAAGGTGACGGTCTGGCTGGCAGCGGGGGTGGGCAGCGTCTGGCTGAATGTGCCTTTGCTGATGCCATCCACGCTCAAATAGATGTGTGTCACGCCCATGTTATCATCGCCGCGCACGACTACGTTGACGCTTGATCCGGCATCCACCCATGTGCCCGCCGCCGGGGAGACAAGGCTCACCGTGGGCGGGGTCACATCGCCCACGGGCAGGGTCAATGTCACAGGCTCACTCGTGCGGGCGCGCGTATCCGTGGCATGCAGCGTGATCACCAAAGTTTGTCCGCTGGCATTGGCAGGGATCTCAAAGACCTGTTGCGCTGTGATTTGTTGCAAGGAGGAAAGGGTAACACTGCGGGTCTCGCTCAGCGCGCCGCTCGTTGCCAGCACATAGCCCGTAATGCCCAATTCGTCGGTGATGACAAACGTAACGGTGATGCGCTCGCCAGGGCCGATCGCGCGTGCCGTCTGTCGGCGCGGCATAGCGCACCCGTGGCGGCAGATCAGGCAGCACACTGAGCCGTAGCGGACTCGATGTGCCCACGTTGCCCGTGGTGTCGGTTGCCACGCCCGTTGCCGTAATCAGCCCTGTGATCCCCAGCGGCGGTGTGAAACTGAACCACCGTTGGGCAGACGCGGCCAGGGGTGTAATGCCGGTTACGGTTGCCCGACTCAGCGCGCCTTCTGTGCGGAAGCCCAGATGGGCCAGGGTGAGATCATCGCCTGCGCTGACGCTGAGCGTGATTGGCCTCCCCTCGATAACGGTCACCCCGGCCGGCGCGCTGACAGTCACGGCAGGCGGCGTCACATCGCGGATCAGCAGCCGAAGTGTGCGCAGCGGCGAAAGATTGCCCTTGCCATCCACGGCGCGGGCCGACAGGACAACGGTCTGCCCAGCCGGGGCATTGGCGGGGATGGGCAGATTGAAAACCTGCACGATATCGGTCTGGGCAGGGGTGAGGGCCTTTTGCTCGTCCCATGTCGCCGCACCGCTGGCAAGCAGATCGACGCGCGCCACGCCATCCACATCGGTGACGCTGACGGTGACAGCCACGCTTGTACCTGGGATCACCTGTGTGCCGGAGAGCGGCGCACGAATGGCAAGCTCGCTGCCGGTAACATGCAGCGTGGCGCGCAGCAGATTGCTGGTCTGGTTGGCCGTGTCGGCAGCGCTGGTTTGCAGATTGATCGTGCTGCCCAGGGGCAGATCGGCGGGGACGGTGAGCGTGTATGTGCGCACGTGCACGGTCTGCGGTGTGGGCAGCGTGGCCGAAGACGTGCTGGCAATGCCGCCTGCGCTCTGGAAGAAGGTGCGGCTAATGCCCAGATCGTCTTCGCCGCGTACCTCGATCACCACCTGCCCGCCTGCCTCCACCGTGCCGCCATCCGCCGGACGCAACAGGGTGAGCAGCGGCGGCATATCTCGCTGCACGGTGAGGGCAAGCTGTTTGTCTGGGCTGACATTGCCCGCCCGATCCGTGGCGCGGGCGGATACGGTCAGCCCTGGCCCTGCGCCGGTGGGAATCGCGAAAAGGTATTGGAAGGGGGCGCTGTCGTCGCTGCGCACCGGTGCGCCGTTGAGGAAGAAATCCACGCGCACCACATCGGCAGGGGTATCCACGGCGGCGGTGACCAGCAGCGACTGCCCTTCGATGACTGTTGGGCCGCCGGAAGCCAGCGTCAACCCGGTGACGGCAGGCGGTACAATATCCAGCGCCGTGAAGCTGAAACTCAGCCCGCTCGCTTGATAATTGCCCTTGCGGTCGGCGGCAGGCTGCACTGCGACGGCATAAACGGCATTAGGCTGCCAGGGCGCGTTGGGCGTAAAAACAATCACGGTGTTGCCGTTGATCAGATCCACGCGACCCGGCACCGCCACGCCATTGCGGGTGACGGCAATCGCCGCGCCGTTGAAGGCCGCCGGGTCAACTGGCTCGGAATATTGGACGCGAATCACCGCTTCCAGTGATACATTGAGCGCGCCCGCCGTGGGGCTGGCCGTGGTAAGGGCGGGGGGGGTGATGTCGCGAGTGGTAAAGCTAACCGTCTGTTCGCCCACGCTCAACTGCCCGGCGCGGTCGGCGATGCCGGCGTGCACACGCACCGAAATTGGGCTGAAATCTTTGAAAGCGCGGTTCGGCGTAAAGCGTACCGCCGTATCACCGTCCATAAGCACACACGCCCCGGCGATCACCGAACCGACTTCGCTCACCACGATTTTGGCGTTGGTGGCGTTGCCACAGCCCAGATTGCCTGCCAGCACCGGCTCGGAGAATCGCACGGTGATCGCACTGTCCACAGCCACATCGCTGGCCCCGTCGGCGGGGTCGATGCTGACCACACTGGGCACACTTTCGTCCAAAATTAGATCGCCCAGATCGACGATTTCATCCTGGGCAGTAAGGGTGCCATTGGCCGCAGCCACGCCGATGCCCAGCGGATCTTCAGCAGCCAGGGCATAGCTCCCCAGCGGCAACTCGGTGAAGGTGAAAACGCCGCTGGCCTCGCTGACCCCATAGGCGGCGCGGCTACCCGTCAGCGCCAGCGAAATATTCTCGGCAGGGGTGACGCCGTCGGCGCGCAATACCCGCCCGCGGATCGAACCCGCCGCCTGCAAAGTCAGCGTGATCTGCGCCGTGTCGCCTGCTGCGGCCAGCGTCGTCGTATCAGCGCCGCCCAACCCGTTGGCCGGGTTTTTGGCCGATACGCTGAAATCGCCGATCAAGAGCTGTTCAAAGCGGAAACGTCCGTTGCCATCGGCCAGCATATCGGCCAAAAACCCACGCGGCAGGCTGCCCTTACGCTGAAGTTTGACAGGCACAAAGGGCACAGGATTGCCTGCACCGTCCACCACCACACCGCTGATCGTGCCTGTCCCCAGCAGTTGTACAGGCACGCTGACCACTTCGGTGTGGAAGATTAGCGAGCCCGTGGCGCGGCCTGCGTCGGATCCCACCTGGGCCAGCGCGCTGACGCTGAAAGAGGTGAGCGGCAGGTTATCAAAACGGTAGTAGCCGTTGGCATCGGGTGTGGTGGCGCGGTTGTTTTTCTCGCCACTGACGCGCAACAAAACCTGCACCGTGCTGGCTGGCGATCCGTCGGCGTGGCGTACAATCCCTTCTACGCTACCCCGCAGCGGCACGTTCAAGGTCACAGTTTGGGTGACAATCTGATTTTCGTGTTGCAGCGTGCCTTTGGCTGTGCCCGACCAGCCGGTGGCGGGATCGCTGGCGTTGATGGTGAAATTCCCGGCGTTGACACCGGGGAAGCCAAAGCTGCCATCCGCCCCGCTGCTGGTGACCATGGTGCGGCTGTCGTTGCTCTTGAGGCTGACGGTTGCCGCCGGGATGGCGGCCCCGCCCAGGCTTTCCACCACAAAGCCGCGCACTTCGCCCTGGGGCCGCTCGCGCATGATCACATTAACCGTCTGGCCGTGGGCGGTGATGCTGCCGCTGGCAAAGCCCTCGCTCCCGTTGACAAAATCCACGGCATCCACCGCAAAACCCGCTTTGGGCACGCCCGTGAAGGTAAAGAGACCGCTGGCATCGCTGATCTCGTAAGCATCGCGGCCATCGAAACTAGATCGCAAATGGATCTGCGCGCCGGCAATGGGGGTGTCGTCGGCGGCACGCAGGAAGTGACCGGTCACTGTGCCGAATTCATCGGGCACAGTGACGGTGATGGTGATCTGTGCGCCGGGGGCCGGTAGCGTGCCACCACCAAAGCCCGATCCGCCGCCCACAGGATCGTCGGCATGCACGCTGAGCTTGCCCTCGCGCACGCCGGTAAAGGTAAAACGTCCGTTGCCATCGGTGATGCCGCTCTGCTGCTGTTTGGTGAAGTTGCCCTCGCGCAGGCTCAGCGGCGCGTTGACCAGCGCTGCGCCGCTCTTGCCCAGCACCTGCACATGCACGGTGCCTTCGCCCAGCAGTCGCACATCCACGGTGGCGAGATCCCCAGCCCGCACGCTGCCCAACGTCTGCCCGGTCAACCCTGTCCCTTCGTCGTTGGCAACCAGGCTGAAACCGCCAGCGCTCACCAACGGGAAGGCGAAATGTCCCTGTTCGTCGGTCACCACGCGCACGTCGCGCATGGTGCGCGAGTCAAAGCTGACCAGTATATCCTCGCCCACGGGAGTGACGCCGTCGGGCTGGTAGACTGTGCCCGTGAGCACGCTGGTAGCTTTCAACGTCAGGGTGATATAAGTAGTCTCGCCTAGGCGCACGCTGCCGTTGCTCCCTGTGCGTCCATTAAAGGCGTTGACGGCTTCCAAACTGACTGGCCCCACGAAAACGTCTTCAAAAAGATAGACCCCAGTCGATGGATTGTTGTTGACGATGCGGTTGTTGACGCTGGTATAGAAGCCCACGCCAATCGTGCGGCAGGGGGTAAAGTGGATAACGTAATCGCCCACTTTAATGTCAGCCAGACATCGCGGATTGTCGTTGGCCGTGAGTTTGCTTTGCAAGATAAGCAGTTCGGTCAGCCCGATCTGGCCGGCCAACGGCGTAATGCCGTCATCGTCAAGCACGGTGACCTGGAGACGCCCCTTGCCGCGAAAGTTAACGTCGCCGTTGACGGTCTGGTGATGGGCAACGAGGCGCACAGACCTGGCGTTGCCGTCGCTGAAATCGCTCGTGTAGGCGCTGATCAGATACTGGCCCGCTACTACATTTTCCACCAAATAGCGTCCGTTGGCGTCGGTGCGGCTGAAATAGAGCTTTGGCCCGGTGAGGACAATCTCCAGATCGGAAACCGGCGTGCTGCCATCGGCGCGGCGGATGCTGCCCGTGATGCGCCCCACGGCGGGCAGACGTAGAATCGCCCCCACTGTTTCGCCGGGACGCACCAGTTTGACGGTGCCTTTTGTCAATATCTGCGTCTCTGGGATCATCGCTTGTAGATCATGTGTGCCCAGGGGCATATCGAAAAGGGTGAAACGCCCATTGCTGTCGCTGATCGCGATCTGCGGGCCGCCGCCGATTGTTACCCCCACCGCCGGATTGCCCGCCCCGTCGAGGACTTGACCTTCCACTGTGCCAGTGCCGCCAAAGAGGATTAGGTTGGCCGTCACCGCGCCGCCCTCAGCCACGCTGGTGCGCACGCTGGCGCTCTCCAATTGCTCAGTGTCAAACGATTCCACGGTAACAGGGCCGGGCGGCAGTTGATCGATGCTGTAAAAGCCGCTGGCGTCGGTGCGGGTGATGCCGCCGGCGCTGGTGAAGACGGGCAGATCCGCGGCTGGCGTCAGGCCATCGCTGCGGAAGACCTGCCCAGAAACGCGGCCCAGTCTGCCGTGTGATCTGCGTCAGCGGGATCAACACAAAATCGCGCGCCGCCACACTGCCGTTGGCGGCAATCGTGATCACGGCGCGGGTCTGGGCGCGGGTGGCTTGGTGGACGGCGATGACGTTGGCGTTGCCCACGGGGATGCCGCTGATGGCGAAAGCGCCGTTGGCATCGGTGGTGGCGACAAAACGTTGGTCGGTGTCGACCAGGCTGTCCACGCCGATCCGGGCGCCAGGGAGCGGCGTCACGCCGTCGGCGGCCAGGGCACGCCCCACCAGCGTCCCCGTGCCACGCAGGGTGATGTCGAGATCGAGGCGCTGGCCGTGATAGCGGATGCCGGTGGCAAGGGTGGCAGATCGGTTGCTTTCGGGATCACTGCCGTGGACGGTCGTGGGCAGCGTCACCACATAGTCAAAGTGAAAACGCCCATGGCTGTCGGCATTCTTGGCGGAAATCGTGGTCCACTTAAGCTGTTCCCCAACGCGCGTCTTTTGGCGCAAGACCACAGGCGCGCCGGGGATGGGCCTGCCGTCGGCTTGCTGCACAACGCCATCCACCACGCCGCCGGGACCAGTGACCGTAGGCGTAATGGTCAGCGTAGTGCTGATAGGTGACATGGCGTTGCCGTGGCGGTCGCGCACGTTTTGCAGCGCCAGCGTACGCGTGATGAAGTTCGGGTATTGCTCTGTGGGCAGCGGGCCGATGCCATCGCTCAGGCTCATGATGACCACGCGCTGGCTGGGCTGTATACGCACGCCCTGAATCTTGTTGGCTTCCACCTCGAATGCGGCCAGCTCGGATTCACACTCGGCAAGGGGCACTGTGCACGTTGCCATGTGCCCATCAATTTCTTCATCAAAGAGGAGGGCCACCACCCGCCCAAATCCATCCAGCGCGGCCATTTGCACGGCGCTGATGGGCTGTGGCCCGCGTTCATCCACGGCGCTAACAGTGGGTGTAATCTGGCCTTCATAGAGACCGTCGCCATCGGCATCCACCGCCAGCGTGGTCTCTGCCGCGTCGCGTGTGCGACCCACCCCGGCCACGGTGACCACCAGGCGAGCGCGGCCCCCTCTCTCTATGGCAATCTGGGCATAGGTGAGATGGCTCAGTCCGCCTGCGGTGGGCAGGACAACACCGAGATCAAAGATTCCGTCTGCCGTGCCAACGAGTTCGATGATGTGATCGCCGAGTTTGGGTGCAGCAATCAGGGCGAAATTGCTGTGCAGCGGCGTGCTGTCGAGCAGGGGGAAGAACTGCCCAAAGGGCGCGCCGCGGACAATGGGGGTGCAGCCGTTGCCGGGCTGGGGCAGGGTGCAGCCAAGGTGCTTGCCGTCGGGGTCGGTAACGCGCAGGATCACCGGCGCGCCGCCTGCGCCGTCCCCGGTGATCACGGAAAGGTGCGCTTCGCGCGAACGGGTGGCAGCGGCCATATCGGCTTGAAAGGCCAGCGCGCTCTGGGCCTGTACGCTGGCGGCGAAGATGGCGGCCAGCGGCTCGGTCAGGGCGGTACCGCGGCGGCTCTGACGATAGAGCCGATCAAACGCAGCCACATCCTCGGTGCGGATCGGGTCGTCTGCTGTTAGCCGCGACAGATGGTTGCCGCCGAAATCTAAGGCCAGATCCCAGGCGACTGAGCGCAGCGGTTCGGAGAGGAAGATCCGCTGCCCGCTGGTGGCGAGATCAATGGCACGTTGGAAGATCATGGTGCGGCTAACGGGCTGCAAACCGGGCGGCGTGATCGGTGAGGTTGCCAGCGCGTAGCCTTGGCCGAGCAGGGCGATGGCCGCTGTGCGCAGATCGTCGGGCAGATATTGCACCTCGCGCGGTAGCTCCAACATGCTGGGCGAGAGCGGAATGCCCAACTCGCCCACATCCATGCGGAACTCGAACTTGCCCGGCGTGTCGATGGAAGCCAACGACGACGCCACCACCGAGCCGGTCTGTAACGAGCGCAGGCGGAAGGTGGCCGTGGCCGAATCGCCAGGGGGAATGGTGTCGATATTCACAGTTTCGGCGGAGAGCAACTGCGCGCCGCTGATGCTGCGCGGCAGCAGGCTGAGCGTGGCAAAGTTGGCGGGCGTCTCCGAGATATTGGTGACGGTGACGTGGAAATCGTACTCTTCGCCCTGGTTCACCGTAACGGGGTGGTTGAAGGTGAGGGTGAATTGGGGATCTCGCACTTCCAGCGTGCCCACGGCACGGCCCTTTACGGTGACAGGGCCAGTGGGCAGCCCGTGCAGTTGCCCGGCGATCTCGATCTCCACAGTGTGAATGCCCTCGGCCAGGCCCTCCACGAGAAATTCGGCGTTGCCGTCGTGGCCGGGGTCGAGATAGGCCAGATCGTCGGCAGTGCCCAGTTCGCTGTCGGGCCCCACCTGACGCACGGGCTGAAGCCTGGATTGCTCGGCGGGGGGGATGCCCAGGCGTGCCATGCGCAGCGGATCATCGCGGCTGCCGAGAACGCTATCCTTGCCTGTGGGCAGGACGATCTCGGCCTGTAGATCACGCACCACGAGATTGGAGCCATTGGGTGACACGTTGGAGACGAGCAGCAGCGCACTAAAAAACTGGTTCAAATAGGCGATGCGCCCCGGAAAGACAATCACGCCGGGGATTACGGGCATGAGGCGGGCAACTTCGGGGTTACACGAAGCGCCCTCGCATTCCAGGGTAAAGCCGCTGATGCCGAGATTGGTCAGGGGGATCTGGGGGGGGAAGATGGCAAACGTCTCTGGGCGCTGTCCGACCAGCCCGCCGACACTGGGGAGTATTTGTGGGCGACGGGCGGGCAATTCTGGGGAACGCGCTACCAAAACCGGGAAGCTAACCGGCACTTTCTCACCCTTGACGCCGATGGCGACGGTAAAATCCACGGCTTTGTAGTTTTGTTCGTCAAAGTAGATGCCCTTTTCTTGGATCTCCGTGGCGCTGAGCGCACGTGTGGTCACCTGCGAGACGAGCACACGGTCGATCACCTCAAGACTGACCGAAGCTGGGTTGCCAGTGAGCAAGGCTAGGCCGTCGCTCTCGATGCGGATGTCCTCGACCACGTACAGCCCTTTGAGGGGGATCGGGGGGATCATCAGCGCTTCGCCGGGTTTGCCGCTCAACTCAACAGCAGTTTGGAAGGCCGGTCCACGCAGGCGAGCGCGCACAATGGCGTCGGCGGGCAGGCTGGGCAGCGCGCCCACTGTGGCCTCCGATGAAACGATCTGCATGAGTACGCCGGTGGCGGTGTTCTTGGGCACGGTCTGATGGCCCGGCGTGGGCAGCAGCGTTGCGCCCACCACATAGAGCGTCTGCGGGGCGATCTCCTGGGCGCGGGTGATGCCCGTGCTGGTGAGGAGAAGCAGCGCGGCAAGAATGGAAAGGGAGAGGGAGCGGCAATTGGGTATTGGATATTGGATAGTGGCGCGCCTCTCTCGCCCAGTACCCGATCCCCAATCCCTAATATCTAATCCCCCATCCCCCATCCACCTCATGGCCGCACCTTCACTTCCGTGGTCACGGGCAGGGTCTGCGCGCCGTGCTCGTCGGTGATCACCAGTTGGAAGGTGAGCAGCGTTTCTGTGGTGACATAGGGAGAGAGGAAATGGGGCGTAGCCGTGTTGCCGTCGAGCAGCAGCACAAAGCGCCCGCCGGTTTGCCGCCAGCTATAGGTCAATTCGTCATCGTCGGCGTCCTGGCTGGCCGCAGCGGAAAGCGTAACCCTGGTCTCCGGGGCCACTGTCTGTGTCGGGCCAGCATCGGCCACGGGGATAGTGTTGGTCTCGTCGGCGGGGATGACGACGCGCACCTGTGTCGAGGCTACAGCGCTTTTGCCGGTGAGCGGATGGCGCACCGTGGCAAGCAGGGTAGCGGTGCCGCGCGCCCGCGCCTGAATCTCTCCATCGGCGCTGACGGCGAGTACCGCCGGGTTGAGGCTGCGATAGGTGGTTCCCAATCCCGGTGCGGTGAGATCGCGCACCACGCCGTCGGCAAAGTGACCGTTCACCGCAACCTGTGCCACCTCTCCCAATCCTGTGAGCGGCGGCGCGGCCAACTCCACAAAACGCAGCGCGCCGGGATCGACGGTCACATCCACGCCGCCGTAATAGTAGATCACATCGGTGAGGGCCGCGCCACGGGAGACGCCAATCGCGTCCAGCGTGATCGGCCCAATGGCGGTGCTGGCAACGGTGAAGTTGGCTGTGTACGAGAGGATGCCACTGCTCATGGGGATCTCCACAATCTGATCCCAGGCGGCCACGGCGAGACTTTCCAGGGTTGCCGTCGTGGGCGCGGCCACGATGACGCTGATCACCTGCCCTGCTTTCACCACGGCGCCGGGCCTTGGGGTCAGCAGCGTCAGGGATGGGGGGGTGTCGGTGGCGCGTTCCACAGGCGAAGTGAGCGAAGCGCGGCATGGTGACTGGCGACTGACGAGTTGCATCGTCTGCCATCTGCGGTCCACTGTCCGCGGTCAGCCGTTGAGCATCGGCATCCACCGGGCGGAAGAGCGGCGCGTTGGCGATCTCGTTTTTGCCGTTCGGATCGCTCTCTAACAGAAAGATGGTCTTGCAGACCACAAGATCGTTGTCGGTGATGGCGACGGAGGGCTGCTGTGTCAGGCTATCCCAAGCGGCGGCCATGTACTCGTTGCAGCGGCGCACGCTGTTGTCGTGGAACTCGCCCACATTGGTGATCTTCAAGTGCATGTGATCGGTGTTGGCGATGACACTGGTGATGTAGGGCGCATTGGGCGGGGCATCGGCGCGCTGGCTGCGTGCTGGCACAATGCGGTCGTTGCCGCCCGATGGCTGACCGTTCACTGTGCTGAGGAGTTGCGTTGGCTCTTGGGTGTTGCCGCTAATCGACTCGGCTGCGGTTTTGAGGAACTTGAAGCCAGCGATGACATCCCCGGCAAAAAGCACCCGCGCCACCTGCCAGAGCGCGCCAGGAGTATAGGCGACCTGTTTGGTGCGTTCGACAGTGTTCTGGTCGGGCGTCCAATAGCAGAGCACAGCCAGCCCGCTCCACAGGCCAGAGACTAGTGTCGTCGCGCCCAGGTTGGCGGTATCCATCTGGCCCACAATGTAGTGGGTGGGAACCTGGGTGCCCGCCGCGGCCAGGATCGCCATGCGCTGGCTGTCCGGGCGCAGATCGTCTACCGCCCCGCTGGTGGTGTCCAGCGATGGCTCGTACCAGCGCACAAAGGGCAGAACTTCGCCCAGCGGGTAGCCGCTGGCGGTGGCTTGTAGAAAGGCTGCACACCAGTTCATCTGGATAAAATTTTTCACCTCAGCCGATTGGGTTTTCATCCAGGCCGTATCAATTGACATCGGATCAAAATCAAGTTCAAGCTGCTTCGCTAGGTCGCGTGTGTCTGTAACGTAGATAGCCACGGGCGAACCGATGTGTGGCGTGCCGATGGTGACCAGACGGCCAAAGGGAGCTTCCAGGCCCAGATCATCCACAAACTGGCGCACCATCTCGCGGCTGATCACCCCGCCCATGCTAAAGGCCACTACGTCCACTTTGCTGATGGCGAAGCCGTCGAAATCGGGATTGCGCAGTGCCTCTTTGAAGCGTGCATAGTTGCCTTTGGCCTCTTCATCGGTGGGGCGCACCGTGCCATTCGACCCCGCCGCAAAGAGCTTAAATCGGCCATCGTAGCCAGAGACATACTGGTCAGTGGTCATGCTGACGCCGCTGACCGGCACAAGTGGGAAGAAGTCGTTCCAGACGCTGGGGTTGCCGCCCAGCCCGTGGAAGACAAAAAGCGGGGGACGCATAAGTTCAATATCGGTGCGGCCTGTGGCAATCTCAGGCTGCTCGGCCTCTAATTTGACCTTGCGGATGGTGCGCGGGATCTGGAAGCGGGCGTTGGTGAAGCTGTCAATCTCGTGGTGGTCCGGGCGCACAAAGAGGTGCGGCGGCACGTAATAGAGAAGGGCCGTCTGCCCCAGTCCACTGAGATCGTTAACTTGCAGCGATGTGCCGCTGGCAATCAGGTTGCCGTTGGTCTCCTCCAGGCGCAGTGTACCGATGCCCTCGGTTTCGCTGGCTACAAGGCTATCTTTGAGGCGGATCTGAAGTGGTTCGCCGGGAGTGAGCTTGCTCGTGTCAATGGTCACAAGGATGCGGGCATGGCCGTCGGTGACTGCGCCACGGATGGGCAAAGCGTTGCCGGTCTCCGCTGTGTGATGCACAGACCAGCGTGTGAAGGGATGGTCGCGGGTGTTCAAGTCGGTGGCATCATAGAGGGTGATCTCCACTGGGGTGATGCGCCCCAACACCTGCGCCCAGGCCCGATCCGTGGCCGGTACAACGGGTTGCCCATCGGGTTGACGGCCTGTAGCCGTGGCTGCGTAGAGATAAGCGCGAACGCGCGTGAGCCGCTCGGTCTCGATGCGGGTGACTTTTTCGCCGGGGGCCAATTGCGTCAGCCTGAAGAAAGTCTGCCCGTTGCGCTCCACTATGACATCGGTAATCGTCAGCGCCGAGCGATTTTGCACCGTGTAAAGCGTCTCGATTTCGCTGTCGCGCTGCACCGCCACCGATTCCTGGCCGGCCGTGGTATCCCCCAGCGCATGAACCGTGACATCAAGATCGAGCAGCGGCACGGCAGTGCAGATGGCCCCTGTCGGAAACTCCGTCAACACAAAGGGCGCACGCGTTGGCAGCGACGGCGGCGTATTGTCCGCGAGCGGCGCGCTGCGATCCAGGGGATAGTAGAAAAAGGCGGTCTGGTTATTGGCCTTGTCGGCCTCCACCAATTCGCCGTCGGGGTCAATGACAAAGGCAATCGCCCGTGCCCCATCGCCGTCATTTTTGATTTTGAGAGTTTCCGTCACGGCGAAAACTGCTGTAAAGATCTGGCTATCTTTGGTGGGCAGCGTGGGCAGTGGATACTCTTCTCGTTCATCTCTGGAAAGAGGCACACACTGATCGGGCTGTACTGGCGGCTTGCTTGGCTTGTTGGGCACTTTTTCCACATCGATCACGGTGCGCGCCCCGGCGGGCAGATAGTCGATGACGTAGTCGTCCATGCGTTCGCCGTCGCGATAATCGCCATCGGCGGTGGCCTCGCCCTCGTAGATCGCCAGCAACACGTCATACAGATCATTGGCGCTGGCGTTGCCGGCGCGGGTCTGCAATTTCATGCTGACGCTGTATTTGACGCCCAGTTTCTTGATTTTGGACATGGGCAGAACGGTGGCAAGTTGCACGGGTTCGCCGTTGAAATAGCGCAGCAGATCGGCGTGCTGGCTGGGATCGCCATAGACTTTGGCCGTGGCGTTGACCAAATTACACTGGCGCAGTGTGCCACGGCTGCTCGCCAGATTCACCGCGCAGACGCCGCAGATGTCGGCCATGAAGGGATAGGCGTCCATGTCGGCCAGGGGATTGTCGGCGATCTGTTGCAGGGTCGTTATGTCTTTGGCCTGGGTATAGTCGTAGATGGGGCGGGTCTTGCGCTGCGCCCGCTCGATGAAATCTGCCGCGCCGCTGATGAACTCGTTGGCCTCACTCTCGTTGCGGATAGGGGCCACGCCGGCGTCGCTACAGCCCTTCCAAACTTTGACACACCAGAAGCGCCAGATCAGAGCCGCCTCGTCTGGCTCGAAGATGGCATAGCCACGGCGCAGGCTTTCCACGGCCATTGTCACTACGTAATCTTCAAAGCCCTGGCAGGGGCGATCTGCGTAAATGAAGGGGTCGGTGGGTGGGCTGAAAATATCATCTACACCGGTCAGGCAGAACGCACCACTGATCAGGCTGTTGCGGGTGAGGCTGATAGGCTGTGCGCCCGCCTTGACGCTCCCGTCAGATGCCCAGGCGTCGCCGGGGTAGCGCCCTTGCATCAGCAGCGCGTTGCCCTGAGGGTGGGCCACCATAACCGCAAAGGCAGTGCGGATGGCTGATTTGCCCACGGTCTTGAGCTGGCTTTTGCAATCCCCGGTGAAGGCGTCGGCGTCGTCAAACGCACGATCAACATGATTGGAGTCCAGCGTGCCGGAAAGGCCCGGCTCGGTGAAAAAGAAGTGTGCCCCGTCATCGTCGGTCTCAAAATTACAGCCGCCGTGGATGCGCACCATCACCCCGGTTTTATAGAGATTGTACTCCTGCAACACGGCCCATTCGTAGCCTTCCACGGGCGGAATCCCCGTCTGCGGTGTAAAAGGGGGGCGGGCGGCGATCTGTGCCGGGGAGGTGGCCGTGTCGGTGAAATAGATCGATGGATAGAGTGCCGGCGCGAACATAGGCGTGTCGGCGTCACACTTGGCCTTTTCGGCGTTTTCACGGTTGTACATGCGGTTGATGGAGAGACAGCGCACCAGCTCTTCCAGATCAGGCGCGGCGGTCTGGCGGGCGCGTTCGGCGTTTTCGGGCCTTGCCATCTCTGTGATCACGTCTGGGTGATAGCGCCCTACGGGGGGATATTCGCCGGTGGTGAGCAGCCAGAGCAGCAACAGCGATTGACGGCCCAATCCTAGATCACCAGCGGTGTCACCCTCTTTGTTCATGGGCGGTGAACTGAGCAGCACGCCCAGATCGAACGGTTCGCGCGGCATAGCAAAGAGAGTGAAATCTTCTAGCTTTTTAAGTTCGGTTTTATCCTGTTCGGTGGGGGGCTGACGCACAAAGGCATCCATCACAGTCTGGGCACGGCGCACAAAGGGCGCAGGCACAAAGACCTCGTAGTCGTGATCGCTGATCCGCGGCGTAAAGGCGGCACAGGTCTGGGCCGGGCTGGTCTTGAACGCATCGCGCCAGAAACAGCCGCCGCTGCCCTGTTCAATAACGTAGATGTCGGCAGGCATCAGCCCGGGGATCTCCGCAGTCAGCGAGATCACCACGCGGCCGAGCAGATAGACCAGGGTATTGTATTCGTCGCGATAGGGCTGGTTGCGGGCATCTTCCTCGTCGTCATCCTGGCGCTCGCTCTTTTCGGCCTCGCTCTTGACCTTCTGGTTTTGGTCCACCCAATTTTCTATCCTGCGGAAATCCAGGATCAACTCCTGGCAACTGTTGCAGACTTTGAGCAGTTCTACGCCGCTGTTGTTGCGCGCCGTAAAGGCCAGCGGCCGGTTGGGATCTTCGTCGAGATCCAGATCGCCGCGGTGGGCCAGATCCGACATATTGGTGATGCTCAGCAGACGGTCATCGATCTTGTCCCCGTCGAGATCGAGTAGCGTGGGCGCGGCGTGGCCAGTCAGGGTGCGAACTTGGGCCAGATCCGGGATCAGCCCGCGCAGATCAACTGTTGCCACGCCGCGCCCGCTGATCTCCACATAGGCGGCGTGGCGGGCGGGATCGATGCTGATCTCTCGCGCCCCGGGCGGTAACGGAACCGACGCCACAATGCGCAGCTCGTTCGCCGAGCCGCTGTAGCGGTTGAGAGCGGCCAGATCGGTGACTTTGTTGAGATCCACAATCCAGAGCGCGCCGTTGCCGTTGACCAGCGGTGCCGTGACAAAGGCTAGGTCGAAAAGCTCGTCGGTGGCCTCGTTATCATCCCTGATCAGACCGGCATTCGGACCTTCACCGGTGGGCAGATCGAAGCCATTTTCAGCCTCACCCAGATTGCCGTCCTCGTCCATGTCATAGACAAAACGCCCGGCGGCCACGCTGCTCACGGCGTTAAAGTCCATCAAGAAGGGAGTGGTACCGCCCTCTTTGACCACAGGCTCCAGCCGGTTGTCGTAGATGCGCAGTTGTGGGTGGTTCTCCTTATCCTCTTTTTTTGTTGCCAACACCAGACCGTTTAGCACCGCCACATCGTTGAACTGTCCGCGCACAAGGCCAGTGGGGGCTAGGTTGAAGCGCGTGTTGAGCGGATTGGGCATATTGGGTGCAAGGCCCACATCCACAGCTTGCAGACCAATTCCCGTGTTGACGATGTAGACCGCGGCCACGCCATCCACGGGGACGTTGGCAACGGCCAGGCTCACGGGCACGCCGATCTCTTTGGGCACATTGCTCACGTTGGGATAGAAACGGGGCAGGCTCAGCGCGTTTTTGGGATCGTTGAGAACCTTGCGCGAAAGGGTCATGGTGGCCGGGTTGAGGCAGTTGTCGCCCTGGGGCATCCCCGGCAGATCGGGCTTGGTGCAGGGGGTGACGTCGTAGATCTCCAGCAGTTCCATGCCCCCGGTCAGTGGCTCGGTGGTGCCCAGCAGCGCCAGCAGATCGCGGCCCACAGAGATCTGAAGCTGTTCGTCGGGCAACTGCTCGATCAGGTAGCGGTCGCCGCGGCTGTGGATAAAATATTGCACCTGCTCACTGCCGTCGGGCTGGGCAACCGTGGCGCGAAAAAGCTCGGCGCGGCGGTGGAGCGGACGCTCGATCTCCTGTGCAAAGAGCAGTTTCAGCGTCTCGGTGATCACGCCTTTGTCCATCTCCGCCACGATCTCATTGGTGATGGAAACCGGCAGCGTTGTGGTGAGAATGGCAATCGGGCGCAAAAATGAGGTGATCACCGTGGTGGGTTCCAGATCGAGCGGGTAGTTTTTGGCCGTGGGCGATTCCAAGAAAATGTCGGGCAGGGCAGCCAGGGCGCGCAGTCGTATCAACCCCGTGGGCGCCTGGCCGATCATCTGCGTGCCCGTGACCACTTCGCTCTTCACTACGCTCAGGATCTGTCCAATCGCCGAGGGCGCAGTGTCGGTGGCCGCATGGGCCACAAAGAGGATATCGCCAATGTTGGCGGCAGCTTGGGTTCCTGCTGCCGTGCCGATCAGCGTAGCAAGGTCGGTGACGACATGCGGCTCAAAGATCGTCACCATTAAATTAGCTTCGTTAAGTTTGTTGGCGTTGGGCTGGGCATCGGTGGCGGCCCCAAAGATCACCGTGTACTCTTCGCCGTGGCGGAAGGGAGCTTCCGGCGTAAAGACAAAGAGCGTCTGTTTGTCATAGCTCTGCCACGTGCCGCGCAGGCGTTCGCCGGTATTGGCGCGCTGCACCACAATATTGTCTTTGACCGACTCCACATTCATTTTTTTGGAGAAGAGGAGTTCGACGTTGTCAAGCTGATAGCCGCTGTAGAGGTTATGGCGGAGCAGGCGCGGCGGCTTTTTGTCGTCGCTGATGGCGTTCTGGCCGTCGTCGCTGTTGGCATCGGCGGGTGTGTTGCCCACGAAATCACGCTGGGCGGGGGCGCGCCGTGTGATCCGCTCTACCAGATCGCCGGTCTGCGGGCGGATAATGTCGATCTCGAGCGCCGAGTTGCACAGCGCCGGGAAACGTGCCACTTGGATGGCCGGGGGCGTAAAGCCAGGCACAACAATATAGGGGGCTTGGGGCAGCATCACAAAATCAAAGCTGAGGCTGTAGTCGACCTGGACATAGCTCATACACGCGCCCTCATTAGAGACGCGCAGGAATGAAAAGCTGCCGCCGGTGAAGATGCCTTTTTGCCAGGCAAGCCCGGTGAGGCTGGCGCTGAGACTGGCCAGGCCGGGCGCACGTCCCACGGCCTGGGGCTGTGCCGCCGTGCTGTAGCGGCCATCCTGCAAATAGGCCCGATCCATCACCATCCAGCCGCTGCCACCAGGATAGGTGACGTAGCGCGCCACCACCACTTGATCCTGGGCGGTGGCGTCGGCGGGGGCGGGCACGCTGAGATCAAGCGCCTGTTCCGCCATCTGGCCGCCGGTCTCGAGTGTCACCGCGCCCACAAAGGGCGCTTCGGCCGGGGCGGGGATGGGCAGATCGGCGGCGCTGAGCGGCGCGATCTTTACAAGCGTGCCGTTGGGGAAGGCTCCGGCGGGGATGTTCACCGCGGTGTTGTCTGCACCCGTTACTGTGCCGCCCTCGCTGCCGATGATCACGCTGCCATCTGCGTTGGCAAAGGAGGGCACGGCCATCACCGTGGAGAGGCCAGAGGCGTCGATCAGTTCTAACTCTAGCCGGTGATGATACTGGGCCGGGACGCGCACGTTGAAACTGCCATCGGCCTCGGGGATCACGCTGGTGCGAGCGCCGCTGGTGCGGTTAGCCACTGTGACAATCCAATCGGGCTGTACCGTGCCCTGGGTGGCGCGCACGGTGGAAAAGCCGTCCACAGGGATGGAAGCGGTGAGATTGCCCGCGGGTGGACGCAGCGGCGGCGTGGTGTCCACTGTATGGAAATTGACCGTTTGCGGGGTGACCAACCCGCGCCCGTTGAGATCACGAATGCCAGTCGTCACCTCGATAGCGTAGGCCGTGTCGGATTGGAGCAGCATCGTGGGGCGCAGCGTCACCACGCGCCGATCCGGCGAAAGTGAGCGCACAACCGCCACCGTTGTGCCATCGTCGGTCAGGATCAGCCGCACGGTGGTGTCATTCAAACTGGCGGCGTCAATAGCCTCGGTAAAGCTGATGACCACGGCGGCGGAGAGCGCAATGCCGGTTGTGCCGTCCGCCGGGGAGAGGCTCGCCACATCGGGTGGCGTGGGCGAAAGCGAGGCATTGAGCGTATCGCCAGCGTTGCCGCTGAGGGTGAGGGTGTCGGCGGTGCGCAGATCGGTGACCGTGAGCGTCACTGGCCCCAGCGGCACGGCCAGAACATACTGCCCGTTGGGATCGGTCTGGGTCACCAGCGCCGCGCCTGCCGCGCTGATCAAGCCGCCACGCAGGGGAAAGCCGCCCACGTCGGCGATGACGCCCTGCACAAAGGCGAGCGCTGGGGCGACGCGCACAAAGGCATAGCGCCCGCCCCGGCGGATGCCATAAAAGGGCAACCCATTGGGATCGACAACAGCCACCAGTTCGCCATTTTCTATGTGGGCTTCGCCCACGACCATTAAGTGGCTGGCCTCGCCTATCTCGGCCAGGCGCACCAATGCTATCTGATCTGCTGCTGTGATGCCTGCCGGCGTGGGCATGGAAAGCCGCGCCGGGCGTTGCAGGCGTGCGCCGTGGAGATCAATGCCCACCCCGGCCACAAAGCTATACCCCGCAGGTCAACAGGGGATCGAAGGGTTCATCTGTCAATGTGGCAAGGCGCACAGGGATCGGTTTCACCGTGGCCCCGGCGGGCACGTCCAGCGTGATCCCCGCCGGGCCAGGCAGCGTTGCGCCTTCCAGCCCCACCGACCGCGCCGGCGGGCAAGGTGAGATCGTCGCCGGCCAGGGGCTGGAGTTCAATGCTGCCCAGGCGCAAGGTGGCAAGATCATAATTGCCGCGAGGGTGTCACCGTAAACGCGCCCGTCAGCCGTTTTTGCCCGGCGGGGAAGGCATAAAAGACAAAGTCTTGGATCATTGGCTCAAGATAGACGGTGTGACCGTCCACGCTGGCGTAGCTTTCGTGGAAGGTGACGGCAAAGGGCGTGCCGCTGTGCATACTCTCTCCGGCGCTGGCGGCGACGGTGACGCGGGTGTGGCGGCCTATTTCGGCCAGGATGATGCGATCGGCAGGGTCGGTGGCGATGACGGTGTCTGCGGGGAGAGTTAAGTTGCTGACGGCGCTGTGATCGGCATCAGCCAGCGCAAAGGCATAGTGCCCACTGCGGTCCGTGCTCAATTGGATCTGGTTGGTATCGACAAGCACAGTGGCCTTGCCTAGGTCGATCCACTGTGCGGCGGCGCTATCCCAGCGCATAATATGGATCTCACCGGCGGCCGGGAGCGCGCTGGGCGCAGCCACGGTGAGCGTGGCGGCTGGGGTAAACATTACATTGTCCGGGCTGATCGCCACGGCGGCCACGGGCGACCATCCACCGGGCAGGCGCTCAATGAGGCCCTGTCCGCCTACGGGGGTGAGCTGCATGTGGGTGTCGTTGGCAAGGGCAAAGGGTTCCAGCCTGAGCTGATACGCGCCGACGTTATCGGTGAGCGTGCCGCCTGCCACGGCCAGCATTTCGGTGATGTTGCCATCCAGCGGGGTGAGGCGGGCATCCAAGAAATCGGCGCGGCTGCCGTTGGGGACAGTGGCTGCGCGCTCGACCGTAGTGAATCCGGCGGTGTGGATGCGCAGGCGCACGCTGGCTTGATCCGTAACCAGGCGATAGCGTCCGTCTTCATCGGTGGTGGTGCTGGTGACAAAGGGGCTAAGCGCGCGGTTGGTTTCGATGACCTCTACCTGCGCACCCGCCAGGGGCAGCCCTGTGGCGTCGTTATAGACCTCGCCGGTGAGGACGGTGAGCGTCTCGGCGGCGAGGCTGGTCAGCGGCTCCACCCCGGCCAGCACATCCACGGCATAGGAGAAGGGCTGCCCCTTGTGGATGATCTCGAAGAGCAGTGGCGAAGTGGTCTCACCGGGGCTGAGAATGCCGTCGCCACCCAGATCGTCATCGCTGATCCCCGGCTCAAACGAGGTGACGATATTGTCGGTGCAGGGCGTTGAAACTGCTTCGCTGCACCGACGCACAGCAACAGAAAAGGGCTGTGTAAAGAGTTGATCGGCGGTGATGTTGCGATAGGCAATACGCAGGATCAGACGGTTGCCAGTCTGAAAGTCATAATCAACAAAAGGCTGCGAAAGTTCACTGCCGGCCAGCAGCGGGCGTACATTGGAACGGGTTTGTGGATGGTTTGCCGAGGACGGATGCGTATTGACGGTCATCCGTCGCAAGCTGGGATCGATCTCAAAGAGAAAGCTGCCGGTTTGAGGCGGAAATTGTGTAGTTTGCTCGATCAGGGGCAGATAGATCTGGAAGGGTGACACAGCGGGCACGGGCGTCTGCACGGGTTCCTGGGCGCGTGCAGTGGTTGCTGTGAGGGCGAATAGGATCATACAACCCAACAAACGCAACCACGCATAGAACCGAATCATGCGTTTCTCCCGGACAGAAGTTAGAACACAGCCATCCATAACTTTCCTGCGAAAATGACAGAGAGCACAAAGATTTCAGGAGAAATTCTTGGCGACTCTTTGCGCTCTTCTCGGTTAAACATGCTTTTCGCAGTAGTCATCCATAAAACAGGAAAAAGAAGAGATGAATCATATTTTACGACAAGAAAGTCATAAGAAACCTTACAATATGGTAACATGATTTTTTTGTACCGTAAGCTTTTATTTATTGGAGAGTGCTCTGATTGGCCCATGTACAACATGCACAAAAAACGCCCTCGTAACTGTAGCCCTCTTGTCTGCTGAACTCCCCCACAAACTCGGCTAGGCTTATCAACTGAAACAGATCTGCTTCAATTGTTATTTTATCTTTCGACATCCCTCCCCCAGGGAGCCACTTCATCCATCTCTATGCTGGATAAGGAGCCTAGACGTCCATGCTTGCAACGGTTCACCTTTTGAAGAAATCTTATACTCGTCTTCCTGTTCTTTTCCTTCTATTCTCATTGATTCTTTCGGCGTGTGCCCCGGGCGGAACAACGGCACCAGCAGCAAGACCCCTGCACCCACCACAGAGACCACGGCAACTGAACCAGCCCCGGCTGAGGATGATGTGATCAAGGTGGGCATTTTGCACTCATTGAGCGGCACCATGTCGATCAGCGAAGTGTCCGTGAAAGACGCCACCCTGCTGGCGATTGAAGAAATCAATGCCAATGGCGGCGTTTTGGGCAAACAATCGAGCCGGTTATCGAAGATGGCGCCAGCGATTGGCCAACCTTTGCCGAGAAAGCCCGCAAGTTGATTCAGCAAGATGGCGTTGCTGTCGTCTTTGGCTGCTGGACCAGCGCCAGCCGCAAGGCCGTATTGCCCGTCTTTGAAGAGCTGAACGGCCTGCTCTTCTACCCGGTGCAATACGAAGGCTTGGAATCATCGCCCAATATCTTCTACACCGGCGCCGAACCGACCCAGCAGATTATCCCCGGCGTGGAATATCTGGTCAATGAATTGGGCGCCAAGAACATCTACCTGCTTGGCTCAGACTATGTCTTCCCCCGCACCGCCAACCTGATCATCAAGGCACAACTAGAAGCCCTGGGTGTGACACTGGCCGGCGAAGAATATGTTCCGTTGGGTGGCACCGAATTCAGCACCATCATCAGCAAGATTCAGGAAGCCACAGCCAGACGCCATCTTCAACACGCTGAATGGCGATAGCAATGTGGCCTTCTTCAAGCAGTTCAAGGATGCCGGTTTCACGGCCGAGTCCCTGCCGGTCATGTCCGTGAGCGTGGCAGAAGAAGAAGTGCGCGGCATCGGTATCGAAAATATCGTCGGTCACTACACCGCCTGGAACTACTACCAGACCACCGATACGCCGGAAAACGAAGCCTTTGTCGCTGCCTACAAAGCGGCCTATGGTGAAGATCGCGTGACAGCAGACCCGATTGAGGCCGGCTACTTTGGTGTCTACCTGTGGAAAGAGATGGTCGAGAAGGCTGGTAGCACCGACGTTGACGCCATGCGCAAGGCCGCTGCCGCAGCGGTGAGATCGAATTCGCCGCTCCCGAAGGTCTGATCAAGGTAGATCCGGAAAATCAACACACCTACAAGTATGTCCGCATCGGGCAAATCAACGCCGAAGGGTCTGATCGACGAAGTCTTCAGCTGCCGGAAGCCGGTCAAGCCGATCCATTCCTGAAGAATATTGAATGGGCCGCCGGTCTGGCCGAAGGCGCGAGTCAGTAGCGAAGTCTGCACCGCTACGCAAGACCGAAGTCAAGGCGAACAGCTGGAAGTCAGGTGCACGCACTGCCCGGATAGACTAGTTCGAAGCGATGCTGGCGAGTGCATCGCAGCCTAGATTCTGTTCGATACAAGTGATTTGTCTTTACCGCGTGCGCAGAGTGCTTGTAACCAATCGTTCAATCCTACTCGATTGCGTCTGTGTCTGAGTGAACTGCCAATGCAGAAAACTTCCCAAACGGAAGTTGGGGAAGCGATGGATACAATTATTTTGCAAGCTTTAACGGGCTTAGTCTCGGCTCGATTTTGTTGATGGTCTCGCTGGGCTTGGCCTTTGCCTTTGGCTTGATGAACGTGATCAACATGGCGCACGGTGAATTTATTATGGTGGGCGCCTACGTGGCCTTTCTCTTTCAACGGCGTCTTTGCGCCGGTCTTGGGCGGCGTAGAGGCTGGGATCTGGTTCTTGTTGGCGATCCCGGCCGCCTTTCTCTTTGCGGCGTCTGCTGGGCGTGGTGCTGGAGGTCACGCTGATTCGTCACCTGTATGGTCGCCCGCTGGATACGCTGCTGGCAACCTGGGGGGTCGGGCTCGTGTTGCAACAGGCGGCGCGCAGCATTTTTGGCGCGCCCAATGTCAATGTCTCCAGCCCCATCTGGCTGAACGGTGGTGTTGATATTGGCGTCGGGCTGTTGCTGCCCTACAAGCGTATCTTTATTATTGGCTTGGTCATCGTCACCGTGGTTGCCGTCTATCTTTATCTTACACGCGACGCCAGCGGACGGCGTCTGCGTGCGGTGATGCAGAACCGCGAGATGGCCTCCTGCCTGGGCGTTCGCTCGCGCCGGGTGGATGCCATGACCTTTGCGCTGGGCACGGGGTTGGCCGGCGTTGCCGGCTGTGCGCTCACCCTGATCGGCCCGATCGGGCCCTCGATTGGCACCTTTTACATTGTAGATGCCTTTATGGTGGTGGTGCTGGGCGGCGTGGGCAGCTTGCCGGGCACCATTGCCGCTGCTGTGCTGATCGGCTTGGCAACACCTGTTCTCGAACTGGGCACGACAGCCACGGTGGGCAAAGTGCTGGTCTTGCTGCTGATCATCGCCTTTTTGCAGTGGAAGCCATCCGGGCTGGCGGCTTTGCAGACGCGGTCAAGTTGCCGCTAACCAGACTGCGCAAGCGAGGTTCAAGCATGAGCAGAGACATTATGCAAGGCGATTGACCTGATCAGCCGGTGGGGGCCATTTCTGCTCGTCGCCGTGCTACTCTTGATGGCGCCACGGTCTTTCACCGACTTTCGCCTGACTCAACTGGGCAAATTTCTGACCTTCGCCATGATCGCCATCGGGCTGGATCTGATCTGGGGCTATGGCGGCATGTTGAGCCTGGGTCAGGGGCTCTTCTTTGGCCTGGGCGCCTATGGCTTTGCCATGTATCTGAAGTTGCAATCATCGGGCGGCAAGATTGCCAGACTTTATGTTTTGGAGCGGTCTGAAAGAGTTGCCCTGGTTCTGGGCGCCCTTTACCGATCGCCGATCTTTGCCATCGCTCGCGGCCCTGATTATCCCGGCATTGCTTGCCGCGATGTTGGGCTTATTTTATCTTTCGCAGCCGGGTGCAGGGCGTCTACTTTTCGATTATCACCCAGGCGCTCACGCTGCTGACCAGCATCTGGTTTGTCGGCCAACAGGCCTACACGGGCGGCACCAACGGCATCACCAACCTGGGCAGTGCACAGCTCTTTGGCAAGTCGTTGCTCAGCGCCGAAGTGCAAACTGGCTTCTATATTGCCACCGTCACTGGCTGTCTTGCTTGCAGTCTATTTGCTCGTGAACTGGGTCACTGAATCGCGCTTTGGGCGGATGCTCGTGGCCCTGCGCGACAACGAAGATCGCGTGCGCTTCCTGGGCTATGACCCAGTCCAGATCAAGATGCTGATCTTTGCGCTCTCCGCAGCGATTGCGGCGCTGGCGGGTATTCTCTTTGTGCCCCAGGTCGGGCATTATTTCACCGTCGAGCATGGGCGTCGTGCCGTCGATCGAAATGGTGATCTGGGTGGCGCGTCGGCGGGCGCGGCACGCTGGTCGGTGCCATTCTTGGGCGCGCTGCTGGTCAGCTATGGCCGCAGCTACTTTAGCGAATCCTACCCCGACATCTGGCAATACTTTCTAGGGGCGCTCTTTATCGGCAGCGTTCTGCTCTTCCCACAGGGCATTGTCGGTTTCAGTGGCGAAGTTGCAAAGCCAATGGCGTGTGCTGGGCCCGCTTGCGCGGATGCGCGCACGCCAAGCGCACCCGATTGTCGCGCCCCGAACTTCAACGAGCGCGATGACCACATTGCCCGATGTCGAAGGAGGGACCTTAATGCAGCAGCCAAGAGTGCCATTTTGGATGTGCAGAATGTAACCGTCAGCTTTGATGGCTTTCAAGCGCTTGAACGGCCTGAATTTTCCATGGCGCAGGGTGAATTGCGCTTTGTGATCGGCCCCAACGGGGCGGGCAAGACCACCCTGCTCGATGTGGTTACGGGTAAGACCCGCCCACAGCAGGGCAGGTCACCTTTAATGGCAGCTGAACGTGTTGCGCACCGCCGAGCATAGCTGGTGCAGCAAGGGATTGAGCGTAAATTTCAGACGCCGACCATCTTTGGCAGCCTCACGGTCTACGAAAATTTGGAGGCAGCGGTTGGCTTTGACGACGGCATCCTGCAGCTCTTTTGCAGCCTTTCAACCGCCGACCAAAAGCCAAGATCCATGACACTCTTGGACTTAGATCGGGCTGAGCAAGCGTGCCAACGTGCGCGCGGGCATCTGGCGCACGGCGAAAAGCAATGGCTGGAGATCGGCATGTTGCTGGTGCAGGAGCCTAAGCTATTGTTGCTCGACGAACCTGTGGCCGGCATGACGCGCCCGGAGCGCAACCGCACCGGCGAACTTGCTGCAAGAGATTGCCCAACGCTGTTCGGTGCTGGTGGTAGAACACGACATGGAATTTGTGCGCAGCTTTGCCAGCCACCGTCAGCGTGCTGCACATGGGCAAATTGCTCTGCCAAGGCTCCGTTGGGGCCGTGCAGAACGATCCACGTGTGGTCGAAGTTTACTTGGGCCGCAGCCGCCAAACGCAACATTGAGAAAATATTAGATGATTGCGGTATTGGTAATTTCACCAATAACCCAATATCTATTTTCCCAACTCCTATAAAATATGAGGACAACCCCATGCTATCCATCGAAATTTCAGTCAATTACGGCGAAAGTACCATTTTGCGCGATGTAAATTTGACCATCCCTACCGGGCAGGTGGTCTGTTTGATGGGGCGCAACGGCGTGGGCAAAACGACGCTGATGAAGAGTATGATGGGGCTGCTCAAGCCGAACGCAGGGTGACATGTTGCTCGAAGATCGCCCGATCACACGTTGGTCGACCAGCGAACGGGCGCGCGCTGGGATTGGGTATGTGCCGCAAGGGCGCGGCATCTTCCCCTGACTGACGGTCTATGAAAATTTGCTCATCGGCTTTGAGGCAACCTCTGATCGCAAGGTGGACAAAGAGGCGCTGGACGAAGTCTATGCTATCTTTCCCGTGCTCAAAGAGATGCGCAACCGCATGGCGGGCACGTTGAGCGGCGGGCAGCAACAACAACTCGCCTTTGGGCGCGTGCTGGTGCGGCGTCCCAAATTGCTCCTGCTGGACGAACCCACCGAGGGCATCCAACCGTCGATTATGATGGACATTGAAAACGTGATCCGTGATCTGCAAAAGCAGCGAAAACTGTCGATTTTGTTGGTAGAGCAATATTTGGACTTTGCCCTGAATGTGGGAAACTATTTCTACGTTATGGAGACTGGCGCGATTGTGATGCAAGGGTCGTCTCAGAAGTTTAACGCCGAGGCCGCGCGGAGTTATCTGGCAGTATAGAAGGGATATCCCTTGTAAAAGGCTGCGAATGCGGCTGTAGTCTATCTCCTGTGCCACGAGAACCCCTGGCAACCACAAGCTCAGGCTGTTGAGCACGATGCCATTCAGCAACAAGAGCAGCAGCCCAGCCGTGATCTGGCAGGAGCGTTGGCTGCGTTCCTGGCGCGCCGCCAATAGATCCAATCCGTAGACGGCAAAAAGGGCAGTTGCCAGAGCAGCCCTAGCACGATTTCTCCCATCAGTTTTCTCTCCTGAGTATGGTTATCTGTCTCCTTTTATACTTCGCAGCAGCACACAAGGACATGTTTCAAAGAGCAGAAACTGTTCCTTTGTGGCGCTGCGTACTATAGCATAGCAAAGTCGCGTCCGGGATGCGTCCAGTTGTGGATGCGGCAGGCGAATTTTCTAAAAAATTTGTCTGGCTGGTTGAGGTTCTTCAGAGCTTACAGCCGACGATGAAGCGCGGTGCAGGTTATGGAACTGTAACCTGTGCCAACGTAACGTAGTCCTCGCCTGTGGGGGTGATGAGGCGCGCCCCCGCTCGATCAGGATTGTACACGCCTGCAATCAATTGATAGTGACCGGCGGGTAACGGGCGCGGCATTTGAAGACCAAGGCGCTCGCTGTATTCTTCTCCCAAAGTCAGATCCCCAAAAGAACGGTAGCCGCCCTGCGAGGCAGTGTCGGTCATGGCAACGGGTTCACCGACAGCGTTCAATACCTGCACAAACCAGCGCAAGTTAGCGCCGCTTGTTTCTTTCATCCGAAATGTGATTTCCACAGGGAATGTCTCACCGGATTGTGCGTCGGCCCCAGCCCACGCGTTGACCAATTCGATAAGATTGCCGTCATCTTTTAAGCGGGTATCCAGTGGGATCTCTCGGAAATCCGCGGTGTGGGCGGCGGTGGCATAGCGCACTAGCCGAAAATCGCCGTACCACTGGTCATCTGCTTTGTAGCCCGCTGCGGCCAGCCAGCGTTCGACACTGTTATTTGGATCGGCAGGGGGCAAGCCAGCGGTCACAAACCAGATGCGCGGATGTTCCGCCACCACAGACGTCAAAAGCATCTTTGATTCGGCATGGGCCAAACTGTCCGGGGCATAGCCATAGAGGGGCAATGCGGACTGAAACCAGTTCATGGGGATTGTGTAATGATACGGGGTGACCGTGACGACGGCGTCTTCGGCTGAACTTTCTTGACGGATTTTATCCAAAATGGCGCGATACCCTTCCCCGGCAGTGCCATAGCGCGGATCGCTGCTCACCTGACTTGTCCAAACCAGCATCACGGTAAGGGCAAGGGCGAGGGGAAGCCATGTCATTATCTGTGCATGGGCCAGCCGTTTTCGATCTACACCATGCCACCAACGCACCAGAAGCGCGGCGGCAATCAGCGTGCTTGTGAAGCCGACGAGGACAACCGGCCAGAGGACCACGCCGTTGGTGCGCAGCCATGCCAGATCAGAATTGGCAATAGGATCGCGCAGCAACATGCGCCATTGGCCCAAAACAGGGCTGGCAAGGATATCCACGAGCGAGGTGGCGGGCGGGCCGTACCGGAGCGGCTCGAGCCGATCTGTGGGGAAGATGCCGCGCAGTTCGGTTTCAAAGTTAACAAAATTGACGGCAACGGCAGACATTTGTACGGTAACCGAAAGAATTACCAGCAAGGCGAGACCAGATCTTGGTTGTCGTCTGCCCATTATGGTGCTTTTGTTCGGGAGTTGGCAGCCAGCGTTGCATGAGGGGGGCGAGTAGCAGTATCCAAAAGGGAGCCAGGGGAACCAAAAAGCGCGGACCCCAGGCATACCCGCCCCACCACATCCACCACTTGCCATACAGGACGATGATCACAAGGCTTATCCCCAGGATTGTCAGCGCTTCGAACCTATGGCGTCGGTAAAAAAGCGGGAATGCCAAGAGGCTGGCAATGAAGACAGGCGAGTGTAAAAAGAAACTACGATAGGGGCTAAAGAGCAGCCCGCAGACCCCCTGCCAGAGCGGTGTGATAAAGAATTCGCCGTCGAAAATCTGATAGCCTGTATTCCAGAAAAGGCCAAAACGTGCGCTGTTGTAAGCAACCATTAACAGGGCTGTGAGTGCCAGCGGCATCACAAACGGAATTCCCCATTGCAGCAACAGTGTGGCTTTGCGTTGACCCGTTGCTTCCAGCGAACCCAGAGCATGTCCGGCCAAGATCAGCCAATAGAGGCCAAGTACGCCGATGAGTAGCACATGGACAATGGTTGTGGCAACGGCAACACCGCCCGCAATGCCAGCCAGCCACAGCCACTTTGTCCCCGCCGCCGAGATATGATCTACGGGCATATCGGATGCGTTGTCGGGCGATTTCGCGTGGGAATTTAGATGATTGCGCCACACCACAAGGGCGTAAAAAGAGAAAAGCAAGCTTAACGCGCTCAGCGGTTCGGCCAGGAGATAGGTGGCATAGGGCCAGGCAATGGTTGCCAATCCAAAGAGTAGAGCCAGCACACACCCCACACGGTCAGCATAGCCAAGCCGGATCGCCGTTAACCAGACCAACGCAGCCGTGATGGCAGTAATTACCCCCGAAAAAAGCATGCTCCATTGGAGCATGCCCAGTGATATCTCGAAATAAGCGGAAAGAAGGCGCAGGGGCACAAGCAGCAAAAGATACCAAACTACGCTGAGCAGGGGCTGGGCTGGGCCTTTTTTGCTGTAAACCTCCCCGTTTGGCCCGAAGTCGCCCTGAGCCTCCCGCGGTGTATTGACCCACTGTGTCCAAGCAATCGCGTTGGTGTCCAGATCCCCGCGCAGCGCCACGGATTCTGTCACGGCAAAGCGGCTATCTTCATCGATAATGTGAAAAACACCGGCATTGGAGAGGGTATAAACCATGACCAACAAGCCGATCAGGGCTGCGATCCCAGGCCAGCGTATGGAAAGATGCGGTTTAGCCATGCCAGAATGCCCCTTTGGTACCAGTGATTTTACGGTTGGCATCCGGCATCTGATGTCTCATCAGTTGCAGACGCTACTTCTTCTCCGCCCGCGCCTTTAATCCAGCGGCGAAGTCAGCAAAGGTTTGCGTCATGTCGGGCAGAGAGCGGCCAATCAACGGCAGCAGCGGCCCGCTGAATACCTCGCGCAGATCAAAATCGGTGCTGCCATCGGCCTGGGGTTTGAGCGTAAAGGTGCGTACGCCTTTGAACAGCCCCAGCGGCATTCCACCCATCCAGACCATGCGCTGGTTAGGGACAAGTTCGATAACCTTGACGGGAAAGGCGCGCTTGGGGCTGAGTTTGCTATAGGCGGTGATGGTGCCTCCTTCTACAATTTTGCCTTCAATGCGGATGGTGCCGGGATCCCAGTTAGGGTAGCTGGCGGTATCGGTGAGAAACTTCCAAACCCTTTTGGGGGAAGCCTTAATGTTGGTGGCAGCATGGAACGTTTTCATGGTAATTCCTTTGTGAAGTTAGTCTATTCAAATACAGGGTTTTGCTTGATCAGCCGATCATACATGACCAGCGTGCCTGCAATGGCAACGTTATAACTATCTTTGCGCACTGCCGGAATGGATACCCGGTGATGACAGCGATTAAGAACATGACCGGGGAGACCGCTGTCTTCTGCGCCCAGGATATAGATCGCCCGCGGTGGGTGTTGGAAATGGGGCAATGGCGTGCCGCCTTGTTCCACGGCCACCAGCGGGGCCGCATAGGCGGCACTGGACAACATTATCTCGAAACTCTCGTATTGAAAAAGCGGAATATGCAGCCAACTTTTTTCGGTGTCCGTGGATGCTCTCTGATAGCGTTGGCCGATGGTGAAGATGTAGCTGGCCCCCAGTTGGTAGGCCCCACGCCAGAGAATACCCACGTTTTCCCAATGTTTGCCCATGTAGATGCCAATGCCAAAATGCTGAGGCACTCCCGGCTGATCTACGCCCACACCGGCTCCCAGCGGCGACTCTCGACTGAGCGATAGAGCGCTAACACTGTGCGCAACTCGCCTAATGACGCTTCCGGCCCGGCGGCCAGTGGTGTGCCATCCAACACGGCATGTGCAAAGTCGGCCAGCTCCGGCCCAAACGATTTGGCATAGCCCTGTGCATCGGCCATGCGCTGCCCCTCGCGATGATCAGCGGTGTAGAGTTTCAGCCCGCCTTCAAAGCCGCCTTCGATGATGATTTCGCCCTTTGTGCCGGTGATCCGCCACCACGGTTCCGGGCCGAGTACGGTCTCTGCCATCAGCGCGTCAAACTGCGCCACCGTGCCTGATTCGAAGCGTAGCAGCGAGCGCACCAACGATTCGCCTTCCATCTGCGCCAACGGACGTCCCGTCACCCCCACCACTTCCTCAATTTCGCCCAGCCACATGCGCAACGGACGGATCCAATGGGAGCCGCCATCAATGGCAATGCCGCCGCCGGTTTTGGAAAGCGCATAGCGCCAGGGCTGGGCGTCGCCGAAAAAGTAGGGATCCAACTCCATCTCAAAGGCGGCGCGGGCGGTGATAATGTCGCCAATCGTGCCTTCGTCAATGAGTTCTTTCGCCAGCACCACTTCGGGCCAATATTGGGCGTTCTCGGCCACCATAAAGACCAGCCCTGGAAAGCGTTGTTGTGCCTCCGCCGCAGCATCAAGAATGCGCTGACAGGCGTCCAACGTGGGGGCCATTGGCTTCTCCAAGAGTAGATGCTTGCCCGCCGCAAAGGTCATCAATGCCAATTCCTCGTGTAGATCGTGCGGGACCATAATGTCAACGGCGTCAAAGCTGTCGCTTTCCAGCGCCTCGGCCAGTGACGAAAAGGGCATAGCCCCGGTCTCTTTGGCATAGACCGCTGCCCGTTCTGGATTCGGATCGATGACTGCCGTCACCTGAATGCGCGGTGCGCTTTCATAGATGCCGTCCAGGTGATAGCGGGCAATGGCTCCGCAGCCAACCAGCGCCAATCGTAGCTTGTCTGTCATGGTCTCTCCTCAAGAGTGTGGATTCAAACGGGGCCTGGGGAAACGATAGCAGAGAGGATTTGAAAACGCAAAGCGTTCACGAGTAGCGACTAAAATTAATGCAGAGAGCGCAGAGAGGCAGAGATACGCAAAGAGCTAGCGCAAACCCGCAAAGGTGTAAAGAGCAAAAAAAACAATCTGTTTTATCCGCTCACTCCTGAAAATCCGTGTTCCATTCTCTTCCCTGCATCTTTGATGAAGTATCCATTTGCTGCTTGGTGCGAAAAGCGCACAGAAAATGCGAAGCCGGGCATCTAAAGCGTAAGCAAGCCTACTCGCGTCAGCGCGCACCACGGCTTCTGTGCGGCTTTGCGCGCCCAGTTTGCCCATCAATGCTTGGACGTGAAACTTGGCGGTGTGTTCGCTGATGCTGAGGGCGCGGCCAATCGCGCGGTTGGTCATGCCTTCGGCCAACAGGGTCAGCACTTCTTCTTCGCGTGGGGTGAGGGGTTCAAGCAAAGCAAGGCCAGGATCGCTCTGGGGGGTAATCAACACCTGCGCCAGGCTAGGATCAAGCACGCGCAGGCCATTGGCTGCGGCCAAAAGCGCCGCGCACAACGGCCCCACACCAATCGAGCGTGGCAATAGACCCACCACGCCCGTGTGCCAAGTTTCCATCGCCCATGCCGGATCGGGCAACAGCGCCACCACGGGCACGTCAAGATCTGCGGCGGCGGCCAACCGTTGCAGCGCCGTCGAATCGCCATCCTCGTGGGCAGGGTCCCAGCCCAAATCCCACAAGAGCAGATCCGGCGCATAGAGATCGAGCAGATCGGCGATGTCGCCGTGGCTGCCGCTCTCGCCCAGCACGGTCAGATCGGCGGCATCGGTCAACACCGCAGCCAGCCCGGCGCGGGTCAGGCGGTCATCAGAAAGAATGAGCAGTGCAATCTTGTCCATCTCCCTGTTGTACGCCATCTGCCACTGCCGCTCTGTGAGCGGACTCCGGTTGGTGCCTATCCGTTTGGATAGGATTCGCTCAACTCACGCAGCGCCGCCAGCAACGCGTCGGTCTGTTCGGGTCGCCCCACGGAGACACGAATGCAGTTTTCCAGCCCTGGCTTGCGATAGTGGCGCAGCAAAATCCCCTGCGCTTCCAAGGCCACTTTCAGATCAAGCGCGCTGCGCCCTTCCACCCGGCAGAGAATAAAGTTGGCCTGTGACGGAACGGGTTCGAGATAGGGGATCTCGCGCAGTGCGGCGAAAAGGCGTGCACGTTCACTTTTGAGTTTTTCGACAACAGCGTAGATCTGATCCACATGGCGCAGGCTGGCGATCCCCGCCACGGATGCCGCCACATTCACATTATAGGGCTGTTTGAATTTCCACACCTGGGGCAGCAGCCAGTCAGGCAAGATGGCATAGCCCAGACGCAGCCCGGCGATCCCAGCCGCTTTGCTAAAGGTGCGCAGCACGATTAGATTGTCGTGGCGAAGCACCCAGTCGGCGCGGCTGGGGTAATCGGCAAACTCCACATACGCCTCGTCCAAAATGACCATCAGCGGCAGCGCCAGCAAGCGGCGCAGATCGTCATCCGAAAGCCATGTGCCGGAGGGGTTGTTGGGCGACGTGAGGAAGAGGAGTTTGGCGCGAATTGCATCGTCTGCCGTCGCCGCGGCTTCAATCCCTGCCACATCCACATCGTAATTCTCCGTGCGCGCACACGTCGATGACCGCGGCCCCGCACAATTTGGCATCGAAGCTGTACATGCCAAAGGTGGGCGGGGTGTTGATAATGGCATCGCCGGGAGCAAGAAAGAGGCGGCAGAGATAGTCCAACATTTCATCCGCGCCGTGGCTGGGGACGATGTTGGCGGCAGGCACACCCACAAAATTGCTAAGCGCAGCGCGTAATTCGCTCTGCTGCGGGTCGGGGTAGATATGATAATAGTTGTACTCGGCCAGCGCCTCGGTCACCGCGGGCAGCGGGCCATAGGGGTTTTCGTTGGCATCCAGTTTAATAATACGCTCGGCGGGAATCCCCAGCCGAGCGCTCAGCACCTCAAAGGGCTGGATCGGGGTATACTCTTCCAGATCGGCAAGGTGGGGGTTAAGCAGCGTGTGGAAAGCTTGTTCAGACATAGAAATGGCTCTTCTCATGTGGAGATCGGGTATTGGTTAGCCCCGTATCCAATCCCTAATATCCAATACCTAATCGCTTCTTCACTGCCGCCGCGTGGGCCGTCAAGCCTTCGGCCTCGGCCAGCGTCTGGGCGGCGGGACCAATGCGGGCCAGGGCGCGCTCGTTGAGGCCGATGATGCTGACGATTTTGACAAAGTCGGTGACGTTGATCGGGCTGGCAAAGCGGGCCGTGCCGCCAGTGGGCATCACATGGCTGGGGCCAGCCACATAGTCGCCCAGCACTTCAAAGCTGCGTTCGCCCAAAAAGACACCTCCAGCATTTTGGATCTTATCCAGGTGTGTCCACGGATCAGCCACAAGCAAACAGAGATGTTCAGGGGCATAGGCATTGGCGAGATCAAAACTCTGTGCCAGCCCCTCGGTGACCACAATCCCGGATCCGTTGGCAAGGGCGGCAGCGATAATGTCGGTGCGGTCCAACTCTTCCATCTGTTGCGCCACGGCCACTTGTACTGCCTCCGCCAAAGATCGGCTATGGGTGAGCAAAATGGCACAGGCCAAAATATCATGCTCGGCCTGGGCCAGCAGATCCGCCGCCGCCAACTGTGGATCAGCGCTTTCGTCGGCCACTACCACCGTCTCTGTGGGGCCAGGCAGCCCGTCGATCCCCACGAGACCGTAGAGTTGGCGCTTTGCCAGTGTGACAAAAAGATTGCCCGGCCCGCAGATCTTGTCCACGGCTTCGATGCTTTCGGTGCCAAACGCAAAGGCCGCCATGGCCTGTGCGCCGCCCGCCACATAGACCACATCCACGCCCGCCACGGCAGCCGCCGCTAATGTGACAGGATGGGGCAGGCCCGTGTCGCGCTGTGGCGGTGAGATCACGGCGATGTGGGGGACGCCAGCCACACGCGCCGGAATTGCCGTCATCAGCAGCGTGCTGGGCAGGGGAGCCGTGCCGCCGGGGACGTAGATGCCCACACGGCCAATCGGGCGCACAAGTTGGCCCAGTGTCCCCTCGTCGTCGTTGTGGATCCAGCTCAGGTTGGGCTGGCGGCGGTGGAAATTCTCAATACGGCGCGCCGCCAGTCGCAGCGCATCCACCACGGCGGGGTCCACCGAGGCCAGCGCGTTGTCAATCTCCGCCTGGGGCACGCGCAGATGGGCGGGCGAGACCCGATCCAGGGTTTCGGTCCAATGGCGCAACGCTGTATCGCCGCGATCGCGCACATCGGCCAAAATCCGACGCACCGCCTCATCAGGGCCGATCCGCTCGCCAAAGAGTCGCTCGTTGGCGTCGATCATGGATGACGGCACTTCATAGCTATCCCAACGCTGACGGCGCAAAATCGAGCGCTGCGCGGTGGGGACGTCGTAAAGAGGAATCAGTTCAGGCATGGCATCAAGCTTTCAAAATGACGAATGACGATGGACGAACTAAACTTCGCAATTTGCAAGTAACGATACAGGTGCGACACACTCGCCAGGAGTAGAACGGTTGTGAAACGCGTGTGTGGCGAGTGCGTCGCACCCTAGACCTGAATAGATACATTCGCAATTTGCAATTTACCTCATTGCCGCAACCGCTCCGCATCTTCAATGCGGCCCAGCACCACCAGCATATCGTGCTCTTCAATGCGGAAGTTAGCGCTGGGGCTGACAATTAGATCGTCGCCACGGCGCACCGCCATCACCGTGAGGCCATAGCGCTGGCGCAAGCTGATCTCCGAAAGCGAATGTCCCCACAGGCTGGGCGGCGCCATGAGTTCGACCACACCCACGTCGTCGCTGACTTCCAAATAATCCACCAAGTGACCCGCGGCCATTTTGCGGCCCAGGCGAATGCCCGCTTCGTGTTCAGGCAGAATGACTTCATCGGCCCCGACTTTGATCAGGATTTCGCGCTGGGTGCGCGTGCGCGCTTTGGCGATCACCCGCTTCACACCCAGTTGACGCAACAACACCGTCGCCAACAAATTGCTCTCAAAATCCGTGCCAATGCAGACCAGCCCGGTGTCGAAGCTGTCTACGCCCACCTGGCGCAGAGCGTCAATGTTGGTGGCATCAAGCTGCACAATGTGGGGCAACACAGAGCTAAGATGCTGCACCCGCTCGGCGTCGGTGTCAATGGCAAGCACATTGCGGCCATGTTCCACCAGAGTGGTGGCAACAGAAGTGCCAAAGCGCCCCAAGCCGATTACCACAAATTCGTGTTCCTTGCGCTGAAACGGGTTGAACTTTGGCGATGTGTCACTGTGTGTTTTGGAAATCGTGACGGTTTCGGTTGCCGACAGCGGTGTATTTTGGCGAAAAAATGTAGAGACCATCGTCCAAAATGAGGATAGACCAGCCATAGAGTGCCTCGCATTGAGCAGATAAAGGGCGAAATTCCCTCAACAAGTATAGCGTAGGCAGGCCAGAGATTGAAGTTGCCCTGGGCCTTGTTAAAATTTCAACTCGCGACCGGAGTGCGCTCTCCTGGATTGTATAAACTTGTTTGGATGGCTATGAGTTTGGATGGTTTGGCGGAGAGTTTTCGTGGCGCGGATATCCGAGGATTGAATTCAAACGAATTCCCGTTGAAATTGACTTTACCAGCCTTTTTTGATAATCTATAGCCATTGATCGGATTAATTATCGAATTGATCCAATGATTAACCTGAACACTTTTGCCCCACTAGCCTGAAGATTGTGCAATGGTTCTTTCGCAAATTGAGTCGGATTTCATCCGCTATCTGATCCTACATGGGTGCGAGCCAGGCACACGCTTGCCCGCGCTGAATCAGATCAGCGATGAGCTAACCGTGAGTGTGGGCAAACTGCGCGAGCAGATGGAAGTGGCGCGGGTGCTGGGGTTGATCAATGCACGCCCCCGTCGCGGCATCGAGTGCAACGAGTATCGCTTTCAGCCGGCAGTTTTTCAGAGCTTGATCTTTGCGCTTAATTTGGATGCATCGTTGTTCGCGGCCTATAGTACGCTGCGGGTACAGTTGGAAATTGCCTTTTGGCAACAGGCGGTGGAAGCGCTGACCGCAGACGATAAGGCCGAGTTGTTGGCGCTGGTAGAGAAGGCATGGGCCAAACTCCAACAAGAGCGGGTGCAGATTCCGCATGTGGAGCATCGGTCCTTTCATTTGACAATCTTTCGACGGCTGCAAAATCCTTTTGTGGTGGGGCTGTTAGAGGCGTATTGGGATGCCTATGAGGCTGTGGAGTTGAATACGTATGCTGATTACAGCTATTTGACCGCCGTTTGGTACTATCATAGCGAGATTGCCAAGGCGATTGCAGAGGGGAATTATGCAGTTGCCGGGCAACTTCATGCCGAGCATATGGATTTATTGAGTACGCGCGGTGTTACTCCAGAGTTGGGGAACCTTGCAACACACGCAAAATCCACACGAGCGCAGGCAGTTTAACCGTGAATCAATTTCAAGGCAGCGTCGCCTTCCCGCTTTGGGTACGGCTGCCTGTTTCTAACCGATTTTCGTTTCCTCGATTTTAAGGAGAAAAGCATGAGCGTTATTGTCCAAGAAGCGCCCTCCACGCGCCAAGACCAGGGCAGCATTGTCAACGATTTCGCGATTAACGTCGCAACGGTCAACGGCTCTGGCAGCCAGACCAGTAACGGGGTGCTGATCCGCGCCCTCTTCAAAATGGGCATCCCGATTAACGGCAAGAATTTATTCCCCAGCAACATTCAGGGGCTGCCCACCTGGTATATTATCCGGTTGAGCAAAGATGGCTACCTCGCCCGCCGCGAGACCATGGAAGTACAAGTCTGTATGAATGGCCGCACCGTGGCTGAAGACATGGAGGCCGTGGCCCCCGGTGGTGTCATCGTCTATGACGACTCCCTGCCTGTCGCCAATCACCGCAAAGATGTGACCTATTATCCCATGCCGGTGAAGGATCTGGTGAAGGCTGCCGATCTGCCTTTTGCACTGCGCGATTATGTGGCGAATATGGTCTATGTGGGCGTGCTTGTGCATCTGTTGGATATTGAGATGAGCGAGATTGAAGCGGCCCTGACCTGGAACTTTGGAGGCAAAACCAAGCCGATTCAACTGAACCTGGACATGGTGAAGCGGGCGCTGGCCTGGGCACAGGAAAGCTTGCCCAAGACCGACCCCTATCGTGTGGAGCGAATGCACGGCTATAACGAGAATAAAATTTTGGTGGATGGCAACACCGGGGCAGCCCTGGGCGCGCTCTTTGGCGGCATGACTGTCACCTCGTGGTATCCGATTACACCCGCCTCTAGCTTGGCCGAGACGATTAGCCAATACGCGGCCAAACTGCGCACGGACCCCGACACGGGCAAGGCGACCTATGCCATTATTCAGGCCGAGGATGAACTGGCGGCGGCGGGCATGGTGATTGGCGCAGGCTGGGCTGGAGCGCGGGCGATGACCAGCACCAGTGGCCCTGGCATGAGCTTGATGGCAGAGTTTGCTGGCCTGGCCTATTTTGCTGAGATCCCCGCTGTGATCTGGGATGTGCAGCGCATGGGGCCAAGCACGGGCTTGCCCACACGCACGGCACAAAGCGATATTCTTTCGGCCTATTACCTGAGCCACGGCGACACTCGCCATGTAGTGCTCTTCCCGGCCACGCCCACAGAATGCTTTGAGTTTGCCAACACCGCCTTTGATCTGGCGGAACGGCTGCAAACGCTGGTGCTTGTGCTCAGCGATCTGGACCTGGGCATGAACATGCACGTCTGCGAACCTTTTGACTATCCCGAAACGCCGCTGGACCGGGGCAAGGTGCTCACGGCGCAGGATCTGGAGAAATTGGGCGGATCGTGGGGACGCTACAAAGATGTGGATGGGGATGGCATTACGTATCGTACGCTGCCCGGCACCAAGCACAACATGGCTGCCTACTTTACACGCGGCACCGGCCACAACGAATATGCCACCTACAGCGAGCGCCCCGACGATTGGGTGCAAAACCTGGATCGCCTGCACCGCAAGTTCGAGACGGCGCGCACGATTGTGCCAGCCCCGGTGGTGGACGAACCCGCCGACGCCCGCATTGGCATCATCAGCCTGGGCAGCAACGACCCCGCCATCAAGGAAGCACAAGATCGGCTGAACAAGAAGGGTATTGCCACCAGCTATCTTCGGCTGCGCGCTCTGCCCATTAGCGAGAGTGTGCGCGAGTTCATCCACAAGTATGACAAAATCTTTGTGGCGGAGCTGAACTACGATGCTCAACTGCGCACCATCTTGCAGAGCGAAGAACCCGAACATGCTGGCAAGCTGATTTCGCTTGCCAAATGTGACGGGCTGTCCATGAGCGCACGGTTTATTACGGAAAGCATTGAAGCGACAATGTAACAGGTTGCAAGTGGCAAGTAGAAGAGTCTGTCTGCTACTTGCAAACCTGCAACTTGCAACTTGCATACCTGTAACTAGATAAGGAGTTTCTCCATGAGCAGCAGAGCCGAAGAGTTAAAGGCCATGGCCGCCAACAAGGCCGCCGCCGCCAAGAAATCTACAGCAAGCGCCGCACCGCAACGGGTCAACCGCTTGGGGCTGGAAAAGAACGATTACAAGGGGCGACCCTCCACGCTGTGCAAAGGCTGCGGCCACGACAGCATCAGCCAGCGTATTATGAACGTGGCTTGGGAACTGGGGCTGGATCAGACCCAGGTGATCAAGCTTAGCGGGATTGGCTGTAGCAGCAAGACCCCGGCCTATTGGCTGGGCTGGAGCCACGGTTTTAACAGCGTTCACGGGCGCATGCCTTCGGTGGCAACTGGGGCCAAGGTCGCCAATCAAAATCTGGTGACGATTGCCGTCAGCGGCGATGGCGACACGGCCAGCATCGGGATTGGACAGTTCAAACACGCCATGCGCCGTAACCTGCCCATTGTCTATATTGTGGAAAACAACGGCGTCTATGGCCTGACCAAGGGCCAGTTTAGCGCCACGGCGGATGAAGGCCAGCAGTTGAAATATCAGGGCGTCAACGACATGCCGCCGCTGGACATCTGCCTGGAGGCGCTGGCCGCCAATGCCACCTTTGTGGCGCGCAGCTTTGCCGGGGATCCCAAGCAGGTGGAAGAGTTGATGAAAGCGGCGATCAGCCACCGCGGCATCGCCGTGCTGGACATTATCAGCCCGTGTGTCACCTTTAACAACCACGACACCTCCACCAAAAGCTATGGCTTTGGCAAGGACAACGAGATCCCGCTGCACGAGTTGAACTTTGTCCCCTCCAACTACGAGGAGATTGAGATCGACGAGTACGAAGGCGAAGTGGAGGTGGAACTCCATGACGGCTCCAAGCTCTTCCTCAAGAAGCTTGACGAAAACCACGATCCCACGGATCGCAACGACGCCTATCGGGCGATTGAACGATCGCAGCGCGAAAGCAAGCTAATCACCGGTCTGCTCTATGTCAACGAGCAGCAGCCCGACATGGTGGAATTGCTTCAGATGACACCCACGGCGCTGTCACAAATGCCCGCCGAGAAGCTGCGCCCCAGCCGACAAGCCTTGCAGGACGTGATCAACAGCCTGTAGTTTGACGCGAAGAAGAAGGCCGGGGATCGGTTGATCCCCGGCCTTTTTTATTGAACATGCACAGAATAGAACACGGATAACACAGATTTGGCAGATTTTCACGCATAATCTGGCGAATGGGCTTGAGCCATTCAATCTGCATTCTATTTCTCTCCTGTGGTTGCCGGGATAAAGTTGCCCCTGTACAATAGTGGCAAGTGTAAAGGAGGGTCCTGTGCCAGGACGCAAAAAGAAATTCCCATGCGGACACGTAGGTCAAGGCCAATACTGTCACCGCTGCGAGAGCAAAAAAAAACCCAAACTGGGCGAAAAAAGCGCCGAAGAAAAATCCGCGTGGAAGGCTCTCTTTGACGAAGATGTGGTCGATCTCCGCGCACTGCCCAATCAGTCCACCGTCTTGAAGGCACGCAAAATTCTTGGTGAGATTGAAGATGGTGTACCCTATACAAACTACCTGGGCAAACGGCTTAACCATGACCGCACGATTATCTCTGTGCCGCTGACCCGCCATTACCGCATTCTCTTTCGAGATGAAGGCGGGACGTTGACCCCTATGGAGGTCTTAAGCCACGAGGATTACAACACAAAAAAACCGGGGGCATAAAGGAAACAGCGCATGGCGAAAACGCCAGAAGGTTCAACAGAAAAAAAGGGACCCATGCGCGAGCGTATTTTAGACGCCGCGCTGGATATTTTCGCGCGCAAGGGTTATCGCGATGCCCATTTGGACGAGATCGCCAGCGGGGCCGAGGCGTCCGAAGGCACGATCTTTTTCCACTTTGCCAGCAAGGATCAGATCTTCATTGCGCTCATCGACCAGTTCGCCGATCTGCTGGAGCGGCGCATCACCGAGGCCATCCGCGAGCGCAACGAGGGCATGGCCCGTGTGCGCACCGCCATCGAGGTCTGCCTGGAAACCTTTGGTCGCTATCGCTGGCCTGCCAAAATTTTGCTGATCCAGGCCGTGGGGCTGGGCACTGTTTTTGATCAAAAGCGCACCGAGATTCATGAGCGCTTCGCGGCCCTGATTGAGACCTACCTGCAAGAGGCCGTGGCGTTGGGCCAGATCGAAGACGTGGACACTGAGGTTACCGCGCACGCCTGGATGGGCGCAATCTACAACTTGGTGATCCGCTGGTTGCAGACCGGCGAGCCATCCCAGGAGCGGATCGTGCGCATGTTGCCGCCCATGCTCCTGCGCAGCATCGGCTACACAGGGGAGGAATAGCCGCTTGGATTCTTTGCCACAGGCCAATGTCGAGAGTGCCCCACCGCTTGCCCCCGGTGTCGAATATGATCATCGTCTGCAAGGTCGCTTGATCAGTTGCAGCCGTGCGGCGGATGGCATCGACCCGGCGGCGTTTCTGCGCGGCGCGGGCGATCAGCCGCGCTTCTATTGGCGCGATGGTCGCAATGGGATCACCTTTGCCGGGGTCGGTGTGGCCCTTAGTTTGATGGGGTGGAGCGAGGGGCGCTATCGCCAGATCCAGCGCCAAGCCCAGGAATTATTTACGCGTGCCGTGCTGCTCCAGGCTGATCCGCCGCAGGCCGCGCCACGTCTGTTTGGGGGCTTTGCCTTCCGCCAGGATTTCGTGCCAGATTTTACATGGGCGGCGTTTCATCCCGCCCATTTTGTGCTGCCACACTATCAGCTTGTGGCCCACGACGGACACACCTGGCTCACGATCAATGCGCTCTTGCCCCCAGGCGAACACCCCGAACGGTTGCACGCCAGCCTGCAAGAAGCGTTGGATGCGCGCTATTTGCAACTGCAAACAGAGACGGTTGCGCCATCCCCGGCAGAGACGGGCGACGTACAGATCAGCTATCCACTCTCGCAAGAGGCGTGGGCCGAGATGATCGAAGCGGCGCTGGGGGCTTTCTCCGACGAGGCGCTGCGCAAAGTGGTGCTGGCGCGGGTCTGCGAAGTGCGCCGTCGGGGCTTGATCAATATAGACACAGCGCTGGACTATTTGGATCGTCAATACCCCGAGTGCTACACCTTCCTGATTGAGCCGCGCCCCCATCACGCCTTTTTTGGGGCCACGCCCGAACTGCTGGCCGCCGTACAGGGCGCAGAATTACAGACCATGGGGCTGGCCGGCTCGGCGCAACGGGGGGCAACGCCGGCTGCCGATGCAGCGTTCGCGGCGGCGCTGCTGGCCTCGGCCAAAGATCTTCACGAACATGCGCTGGTGGTGGATGCCCTACGCGAACGGCTGTTGCCGCTCTGTGCCAAGTTGGAGATGCCCGCCACCCCCGAAGTAATGACGCTGAGCAACATTCACCATTTGCACACGCCTGTGCACGCACACCTTCGCGAGGCAAACGGTATCCTGCCGCTGATTGAGATTTTGCATCCCACCCCGGCGCTGGGCGGCTGGCCGCGCGATCAAGCGCTGGCCTTCATCCAAGATCACGAAGCCACGCCGCGCGGGCTGGTATGCGGCCCCAGTGGGCTGGATCGACCACAAGTTGGATGGCGTTTTCGCCGTGGCGATCCGCTCTGGCGTGGTGCAGCGCAACCGGGCCTGGCTCTATGCCGGCGCGGGCATTGTGCCGGAGTCTCGCCCCGCCCGGGAATGGGAAGAGACGGGATGGAAGTTTCGCCCGATTTTGGGCGCGCTGAATGTGACGGGATAGAAACAAGGTAACGAGTAATGAGTAACTATACGCCAGAAGACTACTCATTACTCGTTACGCATTAAATCAAGGACACGCCATGACCGTCTACGCCAATAACTTCTGGTCTGCCATTCTGGTAGAGCAACTTGTCCGCTGTGGGCTGGAAGCTGTCTGCATCGCGCCGGGTTCGCGCTCCACGCCGTTGACGCTGGCTTTTGCCCATCACCCGCAAGTGCGCGTCGATTTACATCTGGACGAACGCTCGGCCTCATTTTTTGCCCTGGGATTGGCCCAGGCCACGCGCCGCCCGGTGGCCGTGGTCTGCACCTCTGGCACGGCGGCGGCGGAGTTTCACCCGGCGATTGTGGAGGCATATCAGGCCGAAGTGCCGCTGTTGATCCTCACTGCGGATCGCCCGCCCGAACTGCGCGAGAGCGGCGCAAACCAGACCATTGATCAGGTCAAGATGTACGGTGATCATGTGCTGTGGGCCACCGATGCACCGCTGCCTCAGCCCGACGCGCCAGCGCTGACAATTCGCAACCTGCGCACGCTTGCCAGCCGCGCCTACGCCATTGCCAATGGCGCACAGCGCGGACCGGTTCACATCAACCTGCCTTTTCGCAAGCCGTTGGAGCCGGACACAGTGGCGGCGTTGGCTGACTATCAGCGGGAGGCGGCGGCAATGCCGCCGCTGGGCATGATTGAGCGCGGCGTGCTAATGCCATCCCCTGGGCAGGTTTCAGCGCTGGCCGACCTTGTGGAGCGGCACGAGCGTGGGCTAATCATCTGTGGGCCATCCTGCCCTGGCGGTGATTTCCCGGCGGCGGTGACAGCGCTGGCCGCGCGGATCGGCTATCCCATTTTGGCCGATCCGCTGAGTGGGGTGCGCTTTGGGCCGCACGTGAACGCATGGGTGCTGGGCGGTTATGAGGGCTTTTTAACGGGTAATTTTACGGCCGCACCAGAGCTTGTGATCCGCTTTGGCGCTGTGCCCACCTCGGCCCCGCTCAACGCCTATCTCGACCGCACCGCGCCGACGCACCTCGTCCACGTGCGCGAAAGCGGCGTCTGGGCGGATGACAGCCACCGCGTCACCCAGTTCGTGGCGGCGGATGCGGCGCTCCTGTGCCGGGGTGTGGCGGAGAGTGTGCGGGAGAGGGGCAGTACAGCGTGGGCGCAGCGCTTTGTCCAAGTTGAGCAGGCCACCCACGAGTCATCACAGGGCAGCGCTGGCAGATCCCTTTTTCGACGCCTCGGTGATTCCGCTGCTGTTGGATGCGCTGCCGGCTGGTGCCGAATCTGGTCATCGGCAACAGCCTGCCCGTGCGCCATCTGGATCAGTTCGGCGCGCCGACATCCAAAGCGGTGCAGATCTACGGCAACCGTGGGGCCAGCGGCATCGACGGTGTTACCTCCACCGCGCTGGGGGTGGCCGCCGCCGATCCCAATCAGCGCACCGTGTTGCTGATTGGCGACATCTCGTTTTACCACGACATGAACGGGCTGCTGGCCCTGCGCCAACACACGCTGCACAACGTGACGATTGTGCTGCTCAACAACGACGGCGGCAGTATCTTTCGCCGTCTGCCTGTGCATACATTCGAGCCGGATTTCACCAAGCTATTTTTGACGCCACACGGGCTGAACTTTGCCCATGTGGCCGCGCTCTACGCTCTGCGCCATCACCCGGCGGACAGCGCCGAAGAGTTTACAAATGCGCTTTTGCAAAGTTTCACAGAAGCCCAGCCCACGTTGATTGAAGTACGCACAGATGGCGCGGCGGACGAGGCGCGGCGCAGGGAGATCATGCGTAAGGAGTAACAGAATACGCTACTCCTTACGCAGTTGCCGGTTGCTCTAGACGTAACATACCGAAAGGAAAAACCATGACACAACCCACTGAAAAGACATTAGATGAAATTGCCGCCGACAACCTGCAAGCCCTGCTGGCGTCGGGCGGTGTCAATTGGCAAGAGGTGAAAGAGTACAGCGACATCACCTATCACAAGGGCGAGGGCATGGCGCGCATTGCCTTTAACCGGCCCGCCATCCGCAACGCCTTCCGCCCGCAGACCATTGACCAGATGATTGAAGCCTTCCGCGATGCCTGGATGGACAATACAGTGGGCGTGGTGTTGCTGACCGGCAACGGCCCGTCGCCCAAAGATGGGGTTTACGCCTTTTGCGCCGGCGGCGATCAGAAGATCCGCGGCCACGCCGGCTACATTGACGACAAAGGCATGGCCCGCCTCAACGTGCTGGAACTGCAACGCATTATCCGCACCATGCCCAAGCCGGTGATCTCGCTGGTGGCGGGCTACGCGATTGGCGGCGGTCATGTGCTACACGTGATCTGCGATCTGAGCATTGCCGCCGACAACGCTGTCTTTGGGCAGACTGGCCCAATTGTGGGCAGTTTTGATGGCGGCTTTGGGGCGAGCTACCTTGCCAGCATTGTGGGCCAGAAAAAGGCACGCGAGATCTGGTATCTCTGCCGCCAATACAGCGCGGCCGAGGCACGCGAAATGGGACTGGTCAACACCGTGGTTCCGGTGGCGCAACTAGAGGCCGAGGGCGTGCAGTGGGCGCGCGAAATCTTGAGCAAAAGCCCGATTGCCATTCGCTTCCTCAAAGCGGGCTTCAACGCGGATCTCGATGGGCAGGCCGGGCTGCAAGTGCTGGCGGGCGACGCCACCATGCTCTTTTACATGACCGAAGAGGGCAAGGAAGGGCGCAACGCTTTCAACGAAAAGCGCGATCCCGACTTTAGCCAATATCCCTGGCGACCGTAATTTTCTAACGCAAAGGGGCAAAGAAGCAGAGACGCAAAGAAACCCTTTGTGACTTTGCACCTTTGCCCCTTTGCGTTTTTCTGCTGACATGTGATTGGGGAGTGAATGGGATGGAAGATCGGCTGCGGGCGCGTTGCCGGGCGACGCCCCAGGCGCTGGCATTGGTGTTTGGCACAGAACGCTGGTCTTACGCCGATCTTGACGGCATGGCGGAGCAGTTGGCGCGTGGGTTGTATGCCGCGGGCGTGCGGGCGAACGATCACGTGGCGGCGCTGCTGCCCAACAATCCCACCTACGTGGCGCTGATCCACGCCCTGGCGCGGCTGGGCGCAGTGCTGATCCCGCTGAACAGCCGCCTCAGCGAGCGCGAACTGGCATGGCAGATGGCGTGGAGCGAAGCGCGCTTTCTGGTGGCAGAGACGGTGGACGAGGGACGAGGGACGAACGTAGACAACCGTCTATCGTCTTTGGTCTATCGTCTCTCTGTAGCCGATCTGCTCGCTACGCCCGCCGATTCATCCCTGCCCAGCGTGCCGCTTGATCTGGACGCCACGCAGGCTATCGTCTTCACCTCTGGCACGACGGGGCAGCCCAAGGGGGCAATGCTCACCTTTGGCAATCATTTTTGGGGGGCCAATGCCTCGCTCTATCGCCTGGGTTTGCAGACGAATGACCGCTGGCTAAGTTGCCTGCCGCTCTATCACGTGGGCGGGCTGGCGGTGATCTTCCGCTCGTGTCTCTATGGCACAGCCGTGGTGCTACACGAACGCTTTGATCTTGATGCCTTCCGCCACAGCCTGGGCCAAGACGCCGTCACCCTGACCTCGCTGGTTCCCACTATGCTCCACCGGCTGCTGGAGGCCGACATCCACTGGCCGCCCACGCTGCGCCTGATCCTCTTGGGCGGGGCTGCCGCCACGCCGGAACTGCTGGAGCGCTGTTATCAGATCAACCTGCCTGTGGTAGCCACCTATGGCCTGACCGAAGCAGCCTCGCAGGTGGCGACACAGGCGTTGGAAACGGCTCGGCACAAGCCCGGCTGCGTGGGGAAACCGCTGATGTTCACCCGTGTGCGTGTGGTGGATGACGCCGGTTTAGATACGCCGCCGGGTCAACCCGGCGAGATCTTAGTGCAAGGGCCAACGGTGATGGCGGGCTACTTTCGCGATACCGAAGCCACGGTGCGCGACGTTGCGCGGGGGCTGGCTCCATACGGGCGACATTGGCTATCTTGACGACGAGGGCGATCTGTGGCCCGTGCAGCGGCGCAGCGACATGATCCTTAGCGGCGGCGAAAACATCTACCCCGCCGAGGTGGAAGCGGCGCTACGCCATCACCCGGCGGTGAGCGAGGCCTGTGTGGTGGGCATCCCCGACGCCGAGTGGGGGCAGCGCGTGGCAGCGATGGTGCAACTTGGGCCGGGCCAGGGTGTGGGCGAGGGTGAGCTGATCACCTGGCTGCGCGGCGAACTGGCGGCGTACAAATGCCCGCGCCGCATTGTTTTTGTCGAGCAATTGCCACAGACCGCCTCAGGCAAGATCGAGCGGCGCAGTGTGGCCCAACGGCTGGCCGAGGCGTAACCCATGCCCACAAAATCCATCCGCGGTGTTCACTACCATTTCAGCGACGAGGGCAGCGGCGCGCCCCTGGTGCTGCTCCACGGCTTTACGGGCAGCAGCCAGAATTGGGCAGCCCACAGCGCACACTTTGCCCATTCGCACCGTGTCATCGCGCCGGATCTCCTCGGCCACGGGCGCACAGATGCCCCGCCGGATCCCGCCCGCTATAGCATGGCCGAAAGTGCGGCGGACTTGGCAGAATTGCTGGCCCAGATCGCGCCGGGGCCGGTGACGCTGCTTGGCTATTCCATGGGCGGGCGGCTGGCGCTCTACTTTGCGCTGCATTATCCTGAACGGGTGGCGCGGCTGATTTTAGAGAGCGCGTCCCCTGGGCTGGCCACGGCCCAAGAGCGACAACAGCGCATTGCCGCCGATGAAGCATTGGCGGCGCGTATCGAGCGCGACGGCATCGAAAAATTTGTCGATTTTTGGGAGGGCATATCACTCTTTGCCAGCCAGCAACGCCTGCCCACAGCGGAGCGGGAAGCATTGCGTGGGGGTCGGTTGCAAAACCGTGTGACAGGGCTGGCAGCCAGTCTACGCGGGCATGGGGAGCGGCGCGCAGCCCTCGCTGTGGGCGGATCTGCCCCGGCTGCGCGTGCCCGACGTTTTTAATAGCGGGCGCAGAGGACGAAAAGTTTGTGGAGATCAACCGCCAGATGACGGCACTGATCCCTGGCGCGGAATTGACGATTGTGCCCGATGCAGGCCATACCGTTCATTTGGAACAGCCGCAGCAGTTTCAAGAAATCATCAGAAAATCCGCATAGATCCGCCAAATCCACTTTATCCGCGTTCTATTCTGGAAAGGCAACCCCATGACCGATCTTCCCCAAACCGTGCAAAAGACCGTCAACGGCGTGCGCCTGGCCGTGCACGAATGGCCGGGGCACGGGCCGACGGTCTTTTTGATCCACGCCACAGGCTTTCACGGGCGCTGTTGGGATGCCGTGGTGGAGGCGCTGAACGGGCAGCATTGCCTGGCCGTGGATGTGCGCGGGCACGGGGCCAGTGACGTGACGCTGCCCCCCTATAGTTGGGCCACGCTGGCTGAGGATGTGGCGGCGCTGGTGCAAACGATGGATCTGCGCGATGCCATCGGCGTTGGGCATTCTATGGGCGGTCATCTGCTGGTGGGGACGGCGGCGCAGGTTCCCACAGCCTTTGCCGGACTGCTGTTGATTGAGCCTGTGATCTTTGATCACAGCATCTATGCGAAGGAGAAACCCGCGGGGGAACACTTTGCTGCGCGGCGACGCAACCAGTGGGCATCGCCCCAAGAAATGTTGGCTCGCTTCGCCGGGCGGCCTCCCTTTGCCACGTGGCAAGCGCGCGTGCTGCGCGATTACTGTCAGCATGGCTTGCGCCCGGCTCCCGACGGCGAGGGCTTCGTGTTGGCCTGTCCCCCTGCCGTGGAAGCCGCGTCTCTATGCCAGCGGCGGCGCACCCGACGCCGATCTCTACCCTATGTTGGGGCAGATCAATGTGCCGGTGCATGTGCTGCGGGCGGGGTCACCTGGCGCGCCGGACAGCCGCGACATGCGATCTTCGCCCACGGTGCCGGATCTGGCGCGCTGGTTCCCCCAGGGGCGCGACGAACATCTGCCCGAATATAGCCATTTTCTGCCCATGGAAAATCCGGCGCTGGTGGCGCGCCGGATTGGGGAACTGTGTCGAGCGGTCGGGAAGTGACGTTGATTGCGTATTTTTACGAGAGTAGGATGCTTTCCCAAGTTGCACTAAGGCAATATACAGCACTCCCCCTTACCGCTGCTGTGCAGAGCGTATCCACCCAGATACCACAGTTTTAACCATATTGGCGTGGGCAGCGGGTAGCCCGGCCACCACCACCCCCACAATTTCGTCAATTAACCACTTGGGCAAGGTTACCGTCAAGGTAATCTCCTCGCCATTTTCTTTTTCCCAGGCTTTTTCAATACAAGTACGGATAAATTCACTGCGGTTGTCGGTGAGTTGGTTGAGCCGGTCAAAATCTTCGCCATAGAGGCTGATGTGCAGCGGCTGGCGCTTTTGCGCGTCTGGTTTGGTGGGTCGTCCGGGGCTGGAAATGTTCATAAAAGTCTACCTATCCACTGGTGAATGAGGGTATTGTCTATCTATGTCACACTTTACTACAAAAGAGATTTTTGTCAACACAAAAACAGGTGATTTTGAGCTTAAATTTTCCATTTCGTTTTTTGCGCAAATTTTCTATTTTTGTCACCACATAAACGAACGAATATAGCGTTTTTTGTATTTTGGTTGTTTACAAAATTAGAATTTATGTGCTATAATACAGTTCTGAAATACGTGCGCACGACGTGATTTCGATGCCCTTAGAAGGGACACAGAAAATGACAACTGCGGTCGTTGTTGCTACCGTTGTCACCACGAATTTGAATGAGATCGCGTGTAAAGATCGCCTTCTTAAACAGATTCGCCGCAACGATAGACACCTGCGTGCTCAGCTTGCCAGAGAGGATCACCATGCCAATGTCGTCACGGCGATTCTCAATATGGATGAGTTCATGGAGTATGTGCAGGAGTGGTTACAGCAGCAGGAGAAAGACGAAAAGCTTGATACGCTTGAGGGTACACCGACGACGGTGATCACCGATGGCATGGATGAATTCCAGTTCATGGACCATACGCTTCAACAACTTCGCAGTGGAGAGGCCAAGCCCACACTGCGCCTAGATGCGAAGATGCTAGAGGCGATGGACCATGAAGAGCCGGGTGAAGATTTCTCACGCTATCCTTTTCGTTATTAACCGACGCTGTGACAAGTGGTGATTCCATCAGGAATAGACAAAGGATTGACGAATGAACGAAAACAGAATAGATGAGATCCTGAAGGAGTTGAGCAAACCGTTCCACCCGTCGCATGTGACGTGGAAACCGGGTGTTTTCAACCGAGATCGGACGAAAGCATTGGCCCTGGCCTATGCCGACCTGCGTGCCTATCAGAACCGCCTGGATGAGGTCTGCGGCATGGATTGGAGCGTGAGCTACACGCCCTGGGGGGACCGGATTGTTTGCCATCTCACCATCCAAGGGGTGACCCGCTCCAGCACAGGCGAGCCGGACAGCCAGAGCGAAAAGTCGGAAATTGCAGGGACAGCCGCAGAAGCCCAAGCCTTTAAGCGGGCGTGCGCCATGTTTGGCCTGGGCCGTTATCTTTATAATTTGCCCAGCCTTTGGGCAGAGTTTGACGGCGAGCGCAAAGGCTTTACCGAAGCCGGGCGTGCGCGACTCAGCGGCGTGATTGTGCAGCACTATCGCCGTCACGTGGATCCGGATGTTGAGTTGCAAGAACTTCATGCGGAGCCAGCCGAAAGTGTTTCTGTGTTGGCCGAGAGCGCGCCTGTGCAGACCAATGGCACAAATCCTAATGGGACAAATGGTCACGTCGGGAATGGGCATGTCGGGAATGGTCAAGTAGCGAACGGTCATGTAGCGGTGGCCGACGTTGTGGAGACGCAAAGCGCGCCCAAGGTGGATGCGAAGCTGAAGTTGCACAACGAGTTCAACAAGCTGGGCCAGGATCTCTATGGCGAGCAGTGGGAAACCGTACGTGTGCATAATGTGGAGCGCATCAGCGGCGGCAAAGTCAGCAACAGTGAAGAATTGGACAGCGAGGCTTTGCAGAAGTTGGTCAATGGGTTGAAGAAGCTGAAACGCCAGCGTAAAGCGGCGTAAGCGATAGGGGAGCCGGTGTGGCTGGTTGAGCCTGTCGAAACTACCACACTGGATCCCCACCTTTCCGTGATTGCGAGACTTTTAGACAAATGCGAATGACTTTTTACAGAAACGGAGATACAAACCATGTACCAGCAAATTACGTTGATTGGCAATTTGGGCAACGACCCGGAACTGCGCAGCACCCCTAGCGGCATCCCTGTGTGTAACTTCTCGCTGGCGATTAACCGGCAGTGGACCAATCGGGATGGCGAACAGGCTGAAAAGACCACGTGGTTCCGCGTGACGGTGTGGCAGCGCCAAGCCGAGACCGTGGCCCGCTATTTGCACAAAGGGAGCCGGGTGTTGGTGGTGGGCGAGGTGGAAGAGGCCAGCACCTATATGAACCGCGAGGGTGTGCCGGCCGCTACAATTGAAGTGACCGCCCGCTTGATCAAGTTCATGGGGGGCAATGTTCCCCACGAGCGTGGCAGCGAGGAAGAAGGCGCGTTTGCCATGGCCGGGGCCGAGATTCCCTTCTAATTTTAAACGAGTGAGTGGCTAACAATACCGGATTCCGTGCTGCGTGTCTGCGTTTCGCGCAGCACGGAATCTGCAATACGGCTCGTACCGCAAAATTTTACAAGTGGTGAAATTTCTATGGGCAATTTTACAATTAACCGCATAGATAGGTTATACACGATGGACGGAATGCTTCAACAAGCGATTGCCGACGCCCGCCAGTCTCAAGATCCTGTGTTACAACAGGAAGCGATCTCGTGGCTGTGGGTTTGCTGCCCCGATGTGGCCGACGAGTTACGTCTGCCCAGGCCCCGAGGTTTGACCAAAGGCCATGCGGTGGTGGATTATGCCCGCCGCTTTGCAGCCTGAGCGATGAATTGAAAAGCAAATAAAAAAGGGCCGCTCTTTCCATAAGAAATGAGCGGCCCTTTTGTGTTTACTTTGTCTATTGATGGAATCACGCCCAATGGATTTGAGATCACCCCCCCAGTGACTGCAACAACACGGATGTCTTGTGCATGTAAATTTCTCTCTGTGCGCCTCTGCGTTAAATTACCTGCACGCCGCTTGTCGCCGTGAGTTCCTTGTAGAGCGCGCTCAGGCGTGCTGTCAGCGTCCCCATTCCGCCGTCGCCGATGATGCGGCCATCCAGTTCGATGACGGGGGCTAACTCGCCCATGGTTCCCGTACAGAAAACTTCGTCGGCGCGGTAGACTTCAGTCAAGCAGATCTCCTTGACGGCGTGGGGGATAGCGTGCGCGACGCACAGATCCAGCACCGTGGCGCGGGTGATGCCTTCGGGGCAGGCGTAGGGGTACGACGTCATGACCACGCCGTTTTCCACGATAAAAAGATGGGTGGCGTTGGTCTCGGCCACAAAGCCGCGCGTATCCAGCATCAGGGCGTCATCCACCCCGGCGGCGTTGGCCTGGAGTTTGGCGAGAATCGAGTTGATCATGTTACACGAGTGGATCTTCTGATCCAGCGCCTCGGGCGGGATGCGCCGAATGCCCGAGGTGATCAGACGGATGCCGCCTTTGTCATAGACGGGCGGCTTGTGTTCGGCCAGGATGATCAAGGTGCTGCCAGCGGTGTTGAGGCGCGGGTCCATGCCGCTGGTATACTTGACGCCGCGGCTCAGGGTTAAACGCACGTGTACATTGTCGGTCATGTTGTTGGCGTGCAGCGTGCGGCGCACTTCGTCGATGATGGTCTCGTGGCTGGGAATGTGGGCATAGGCCAACGTACGCGCGCCGGTGCGCAGCCGGTTGAGGTGCTCGATGAGTTTGAAGATGCGCCCGTTGTAAAGGCGCAGCCCTTCCCACACGGCGTCGCCATTTTGCACAGCGGAATCAAACGGGCTGATCCCGGCCTTGTCACGATGTACAAGGTTGCCGTTGATATTGACCATGAGGTCGCGGTTGCGTTCGTCGTAGGCTTGGAGCATGGCAGTTTCCTTGTGACCGCGGACCGCAGACGGCAGACCGCAGTAGTGAAGTGAGGTTCACCTTTTTTAATGTAAGCGGTGGGCGTATAGTTCGCCATAAAGTTCATTGGCTTCAGCCAATAAATCTTGTAAATGGTCCGGCACTTGTTGCGGCCTTGGGGCGATAGGGTTCAAAGCCGGTGGAAGCCCACACCGCGCTGTACCAATGGGGTGCCCAGATGCCGTCGCTGTGGCGGGGACCGGGCGGCCAGTGCAACATCTGCTCGTCAAAAGGCACGCCAATGCGATCACAGAGCAGCCCCAGCACGCGCCGCGGATCTTCCAAGACATCGCGGGTATCAATCACTGGCGGGATCTCGCCGGTCTGGGCGCGCACATGATCAAAGATACGCCGCTGTTGGCTAAAGCCGATATCTTCCAGCGTGACATCGGGGCGGATTTTGATATACGAGGTGATCACCTCACGCGGCTCACGGATCAGAAAGCAGTTGAGCAGCCGGTCGGTCCAGTCTAGATCCATCGTCGCCAAAATGTGATGGGTCATGTGCTTCTGATAGTAGATCTCTTTGCCAGGTGGCAGCCGATCTGCACAGAGATGCTGCACCACAACGCGCCAATCCGTTTCATCGTGGGCGATGATCTCGGCGCTGACGGGATGATCCATGCCCGTGGCGAAGAGATAGTGGGCATAGAGCGGCTCATCGACGACGATGGTATCAGAGCGGTTTTCCCAGGCGCGCATCATCGCCGTGGAGATGTTGCGTGGTCCTGACCACATGGCGATACGAATCGGATTGCTCATTCGTTTGTCTCCCAGCGAGTTGGCATTGATCCCTGTATTTTGCCGCACACCGGGATAATTGCCAAGCAGATCCAGAAATGGAAGCGGATTAAGCAGATCGGGCGGATCTTCACGGATTTTTATAGCCAACAAAACGCCATACAGATGACGCAAATCTACACCAATAAATCCAGAGCAGAGCCGCGAAAGTCCGCTCAATCTGCCCCATCGGCGTTCTATTCCCACGCGCCCAAACTTGTAGATCATCTTGATGGTGCTACACTGTGTGGGCTGTCTTTTTCACCCCACCAGAATGGGACCCCATGCTACCCGACGATCTCTCGTTTTACCTGATCACTGGCCTTGTTCTCATTTTGATCGGTCTCTCCAAGGGTGGCTTGGGCGGAGCAGCAGGCGGCATCGCCACGCCGTTGATGGCCCTGGTATTGCCGCCGCAACAGGCGATTGGGCTGCTGCTGCCGCTGTTGATGATCACAGACGTCTTCGCCGTGGCCGCGCATTGGCGGCGCTGGGACATGCGCATGATCTGGCTATTGGTCCCTGCTTCGCTCATCGGCATCACTCTGGGCACGGCGCTGATTGCTAGCATCTCCGGCGACACCCTGCGCATTGGGCTGGCGATCTTCGTGCTGCTCTTTGTGCTCTATAAGCTCAGCGAAAAGCGCATTCAACAATCCATGACCTATCAACCTCGCAATTGGCACGGCATGGTGGCGGGGGCCGTGGCAGGCTTCACGTCTACATTGGCGCACACCGGCGGGCCGCCCATTGCCATTTACCTGCTGTTACAAGAGATGTCGCCGCGTGCCTTTGTCGCCACCACAGCGTTCTACTTTTTTCTGCTCAACTGGCTCAAAGTGCCCTATTATCTCTATGCGGGCATTCTGCACGTGGAGCAATTGCTTGAGATGCTCTGGCTCTTGCCGCTGATCCCCGTGGGCGTGTTGCTGGGGCGCTGGCTCTCAGTACGCATCAACAAAGCCACATTTGATCGGGTGATTTTGGTGTTGTTGGTGATTTCGGCGCTGCTGTTGATCTTTCGGTGATCGGATTGCGCATTGCGTGTCTCAGAATACGCAGTACGTAATATGCAATAGTTCAAGGAGCAATCATGCACATTATCGACACCCACTGCCACGTGGGCATTCACAAATATGAACCGGTGGAGACGCTGCTCTTTCACATGAAGCAGAGCGGCGTGGCGGGCGCGGTCTTCATTCAATACATGGGCAACAGCGACAATACCTATCTTGTGGAGACGCTGGCGGCCCATCCCGACACGTTTGCTGCGGCCATGATTGTGGATGCCGACGACGATGGCAGCCAGATCCGGCGCTGGTCCGAAGCCGGGATCGGCGGCATTCGCCTGCCCGCCAACTTCCGTGGCACAGGGGACGATCCGCTGGCCCATTGGCGTACTGCCGCCGCTCTCGATCTGGTGGTCAGCGCGCCCAGCAGCCCCGAAACACTGTTGAGCGACGAGTTTGCCGAGGTCGTGCGCACCTTTCCCGATCTGCAAATCGTGATTGAGCACCTGGGTGGGACCAAACCGGGCATGGACGCCGCCACCTTCAAGCCCATTCTGGCCCTGGCTGCCCAAGCCAATCTGACCATCAAAGTGCCCGGCTTTGGCGAATTTTGCCACCTGCCCCACCCCTTCGTGGACGTGCCGCCCTTTGCCGATTGGGTGCTAGAGGCATTCGGGCCGCAGCGCATGATGTGGGGCAGCGATTGGCCGCCTGTCAGCAGCCGCGAAGGTTACGCAAGTTCGCTGCGCTTCCCCATGCGCCACTTCTCCGCCCTCAGCGCCGCCGAGCAAGAGGCCATCTTTGGCGGAACCGCACAGCGTGTATGGCGGATGAACCGTTGACTGCAGACGATAGACCATAGACGAAGCCAACCAATCTCCCAATCAGTCCAATCGCCCAATGACTAGAGACAATTAACAATGACCAATCCCCAATCCCTGCTCTTCTCTCCTCTCACCGAGATCGCCCACGCCATTCGCAGCCGCAAGGTCTCTTCGGTAGAGGTGGTGGAGGCGCATCTGCGCCGCATTGAAACCGTGAACCCGCAGATCAACGCCGTGGTGACGCTGGCCGACAGTGCGCTGGAAGAGGCCACCGCGGCGGATGCAGCCTTAGAGCGCGGCGATGATGTCGGTCCGCTGCACGGCGTGCCCATGACCATCAAAGATTCTTTCGACACAGCGGGCGTGATCAGCACGTGGGGCACACCGGGACGGCGTCAGTTTGTCCCCCAAAAGGATGCCACGGCGGTGGCGCGCATGAAAGCTGCCGGGGCGATCCTGTTGGGCAAAACCAACACCTCAGAGTTCACGCTTTCGTTCTATGCCAACAACCCAATTTTTGGAGCGACGCGCAACCCGTACAACACCGAGCGCATGTCGGGCGGCAGCAGCGGCGGCGCAGCGGCGATTGTGGCAGCGGGCGGCTCCCCGGTGGATTTGGGCACAGACACCGGCGGCAGTATCCGATTGCCCGCCCATTTTTGCGGCATTGCTGGCATCCGCCCCACCACAGGCCGCGTGCCGCGCACGGGTCACGCCGTCCCCTTTGGCGGCCTGGCCGATGCGCTGACCCAGGTGGGACCGCTGGCGCGTAGCGTGGCCGATCTGGCGTTGGTGCTGTCCATTATCACCGGGCCGGACGGCATTGACCCCTATCTTGTGCCGATGCTGCTTCTCGACTATCGGGATGTGAATCTGTCTGGGCTGCGTGTGGCCTTTTTCAGCGATAACGGCGTGGCCTCCCCCACCACTGAGACAGTCGCCGCCGTGGAACGGGTGGTCGGCGCGCTGGCCGAGGCGGGCTGTCATGTGCAAGAATCGCAGCTGCCTGGCGTGGAACAGAGTCGGGATCTGCTGCGCGGGCTACTACGCGCAACAGGCAGTGAATGGGAGAAACGCGCCTTGGCCCAAGCAGGAACCGATCTAAACGAGACTTCGATGCGCTTTGTTCACACGGCCCAAGCGTTCTCCCCTATTGAATTGACCCACCTTTTAGAAAATGTGGATAACTTCCGCTCGGCAGCGCTGCACTGGTTCCAGCCCTATGATCTGTTGATTTCGCCGGTGAACGCCGGGCCGGCTTTGCCCGTGGGCGAGGTGGAAGATCACATTCTCGATTTCACCTATACCATGACCTTTAACCTGACCGGCTGGCCGACAGCGGTGGTGCGTGTGGGCACGTCGCCCGAAGGATTGCCCATCGGCGTGCAGATCACCGCTCAGCCCTGGCGCGAAGATGTGGCGCTGGCCGCAGCGCACTATATTGAGCAGACGTTCGGCGGCTGGCAACGGCCTGCGCTATAGCAAGCATGACTCAACCTCAGGATGTAAAATGATGCTCTTCACCTCGTTCGGTTCTCCCACAGAGGTTGCAGAGCGCTTGTATCCAGCCTTTCAAATGAATAAAAACCCTCTGGGGCAGACAACATGGACATTTCCCGCAGAGCCATTTCAACATGCCCTGCGCCTGGCTAAACTAGGTGAACCCAGCGATCTTGCGTCTCTATTCCAGGCACAAGGCGTAGAGAAAGATGCCATTTCACCCATTGTGCGTTCACTCTCTTTGGCACGTCCCACGGGTAAGTTTGAAGCGGCAAGCCTGAGCATTGATGTGCTGCAAAGTTGGCACGAAGCAGCCATTTTATGCGATGATCAGCAGTGGATGTGGCTGGCCTATGGACATGAAACCCAAGAAAGCGTTACCCTTGCGCCTCTTAACAAAGCTGGATTTTTCGCCCAGCTTGACCGCCTCACCGAACAATTCCAAATTGACCCCCGTACACTGATTGTTGACAGCGTACCCGAACGCTAACGATTATGACTCAATTCTCATTTCATGAACCTGGCTACAAACTCCCCGCGCCGGACCAACGGCGCGGTACATGGCGCGGCGGCACTTTGCGCACGCTTTATCAGCACCCGCCCCAAGCTACGAACATAGGCGAATATGACGTCTGGGTGAACCTTGCCACAATTGAACATGCCGCGGATTACAGCTACATGCCGGGGTACACGCGTGTGCATCTGCCCATTGCCGGGGATGGCCTCTCTCTCTACTTTCAGGAACCGGTGGAAGAAATTCAAGTGGCGACCTTTGCCCAGATTACGTTTGACGGCGCACGTCCATTACACGCCGTGCCGATTGGGGGCATGGTGACCGCGTTTAATCTCATCCTACGCGAGGGTTGGCAGGGGACAGCCCACATAACGCACCTTGGGCCAAAGGCCGAGGCTATCGAAGTGCCTGTGGAGCCGTCTGTGGCTGGGGAAGTTATACGGGTGATCTATGTGCAAAGCGGAGAAGTGGCGATTGGCATAGACGGGCAACGTTTGGCGACATTGCAGGCTGGCGAAGCTTATGTCTTCCACTCACAACAGGCCGCCCACTTGGCCGCGAATCAGGCTAATTTTGCGGCAGTCGGTGGGGGAGCCATTGCCGTGGTGGCCGATCTATGGCGTTGATGGCGGTAGAGTACCCTCCGCATAAATGCCCCGCAGTTCCACCGGCAAAAGTGCGGCAATCGCCTCCATCACTTGGTCGGTATATGCCTGTAGCACCTCAGATGACACGGATTCATCCTGCGGGAAAGAGATCGGTTCGCCAAAGCGCACGGTTACTGAGGAACGTCTTAATAGGTTGCGCCAGTCACGGTTCAAGCCGGTAATACCGATTAAAGCGGCGGGAACCACGGGCGCGCCGGTTTTCAGGGCGATACGTATGGCCCCGTTGCGCCCGCGGCTCAGACCCCGATCATGGTTGCGTGTCCCTTCAATAAACATGCCCAGCACCTTGCCCTGGCGCACAATGCGGATACTCGTCCCCACGGCCCCTACATCTTGATGGCCGCGCCGCACAGGAAATGCCCCCACGGCATATAGCCCGCGTGTAAGTAACGGGTTAATTTTGAAGAGTTCCTGCTTTGCCATGTAATAGATCTGGCGCGGCGAGGCATAGCCTAGTGCGAAGACATCCAGCCCGCCCGGATGATTGGCGGCCAGGATCACACCGCCCGTGCGGGGGACATTCGCTTGCCCTTCCACATGGATCGACCCGATGAGGGGGCGGGCGACGGTGATCGCGCCGTGGAGAAATTTCCAGAGCGGGTTGGCATCTTGGGGGATTCTCATGCAAACATCCTATGTGAAGCGTGATGAAAAAAGGATAGCAGGTTCAGGACTTACGCATCGGACTATTGCGACGGGAGAAGTCGAAATTTTGGGAAAAGTTCGACTTCTGGGTTAACTGCGTAAGTCCTGAGGTTAATTGAGCCGGGCCACATCGCGCCGAATGCGGTCGATGACGCTTAGTAATTCCAGTGTTTCGCTGTTCAGCTCGGTAAACGGTCTATTTTCGACGGCGGGGCCAAACGGTTGAAGTCCTGCCACCGGTCGCTGCTCGATAAAGTGGTGCAGTTGATGGGTCTGATAGAAAAAGCGGCGCAGATCGCTCTCCGCTGCCAGCAGTTCGTGTGCCTGGAAGTGCAACAGCCCTCGCTCACGCCAGAGTGCGGCCTCTTGGGGGGCCACCACCACCATAAAATTCAACACTTCCAGCGTGCGCCGAAAATCTTGGCGGGTGATATAGAGCACCCGCAGATTGTTGAGCAGCCGCGCCAGCACCATGAACGGCGTCATTTGATAGGCCGACAGGGAGGTCTGTAGATGGATGGGGCTTTGGAAGAGGGTGGAGAGATACCTTTCGCCTTCGCGAGTGGAAAGAGTACGCTGGTGAAAAGGATCAATCAGAAAGTCACCTTCGGCATCAGCGAAGCGGAGCATGAAATGGCCGGGGAAGCCCATACCCGTGAGGGGGATGTTGAGGCGTTGGCCGATGCTCATATAGAGCAGGCTAAGCGTAATCGGCAGCCCCAGGCGGCGGTCGATCACGCGGTGCAAAAAGCTGTTCTCCGGGTCGTAATAATCGCCGAGGTTGCCGCGGAAGCCCAGATCTTGACCCAGCGCCTGGAGCAACGCTTGGGGCAAGTCTGCGCCTTGTTGACCTGCTACGATGGGACGCACCTGACAGGCAAGTTCGTCCAAGTGCATAAGATAACGCTCAACAGAAAGCGTGGGGTCAAGCATCGTGCCCACAAGCAGGGCCAGAAAATCGGCGCGCGGCAGAGGCCGCGCCGATTCCTGGCTGAACTGGCCTAAGGCGTTCATACTTCAAACTCGCTCTCCCACTCATCGCGCAGCGACGCCGCAGGATAGGGCGATTGCTTGTGCTCGCGTTGGCGCTGGCGTTCGATCTCTTGGCGCAAAATACGGCGCATAATCGGCAGCGAGGTGGCATAGGTGGCGTCAATGCCGAAATAGCTCATGCTTTTGCTGAGCAAAGTTTGGCGGCGGCTGATGGGTGTGTCGCTGGCATAGTGCAGAATGCCGATGTCGTACGGGGCGTTGATGAAAATGTTGACGATCTCGTTGAGCGGATAGCGCCGCGGGTAGATGTCTTCGTAGATGGCGCTGAGGTAGGGGCCGGCTTCCATCTCAATATCGGTGTAGCTCTCTTCATAAAAGACGTGCATGAAATTGCGGTTTTGCAAAAAGGTGCCGCGTACCGTCACCCCTTTTTGGTTATCAAAGACCGTGCCATAGTTTAAGAACGGGGCAACATCCTGGGCGGTGAAGCAGTTGCGAAAGAGAAATGTGTTTTTCGAATGCTCGTCATAGACCACGTTGGGGATCATCACATCGCCCACGCGGGCGTTGAGGGTGGCTGCTTTGCCTTTGATGTAGACGCCCAGTAGATCGCTCACCGAGGTGCTGACTTGGCTCAGAATGTGGTAGGCAGCCATGCCCAACGGGTAATCGATGTTAAAGATCAGGGCATCGCTGCCACGCAACAGTTCCAGATCCTCGGCAGAGAGTTGCCCCAGGCGTGGGTCCATCCACTCTGGCACAAGCTTGGAAAGCGCCACCACCTGTGCTTCCACATCCAAACAGCGCGGATTGCTCACACGCACAAGGCCAAAGGCGGCTTCTTGTTCGGCTAGTAGATGGCGGGCTTGTTTGGCATATTTGGGATGGTTGAGATAGAGCCGCGCCGCGTAGTAGAGAAAATTGCCCAGTTGCCCGCTCTGTTCGCGCTGCAACCGTGCGTATTCTTCGTCCAACCCTTCGGGTTTTTCGGCCCGCACAAAATCAACGATTTTTGCTTGATTTTGCACAGCAAAGCCAGAGAGCAGGTTGACCAAGCTGTGCGTGTTGCTGCTGACAAAGTAGATGGGGCGTTGGGTGATCTCGCTGGAAAAGTCCGATTCAAGCTGTTGCCACCAAAACTGAGTGGCGCGGCGATAGTCGCTCAGCCCACTGCCCAACACGTTAATGCGCACATCCATGCGATGGTGAGCGGCTTTCTCCAGATTTCCCCGAAATTCTTCGCCGGGCCACGCCCCTTGCAACCGTTCAAAATCCTCTTCAGACAACTCTAGAACGGCGCGAATCGTCTCTAATTCCTGCAAAGAAAAAGGGGGAGGCGGTTGGTCTTTCCGACTTTCCGACACTTGCAAAAAGTCAACCTGGGGTGCATTGCGTACAAAACGGTCGTGCAGTTTATTCCATTCGATCTGATAGGTCACCATAGTGGGGACCATGTCGTCAATGTCACTGACACTGGCAATGAACGCGGCCAAGATGTGCCGATCTTCGTTAAAGTACATCTTACGGCGACGTGCCCGCGCCCGCACGCGCGGCCATGTTTCCACGCCCGGGTAGCCACGCCGCTGAAAGACCTCTTCCATTTGCCCCATCATCACCAATGCCACGTCGGGAAAACAAGGGGGCAGACGCATGGCGGCATAGGTCAGCGACGCCATCTCAATCTCCGGGGAGCCAGCCCGATAGTGCAGACTCGAATTCATGCCAATGTGGGTCTCTTCTAGGCTGCGCAGGCGGATGGGGCCACTGCTGCGCAGCAACGAGTAGAGGGTGCGGACGTAAAGTTCGATCTCTTCATTGCCAGCCGATGGCGGTGTGCGATCCATCAACAGTTCCTTCGCGATAGAGGATTGATTACGCTACACATAAAGTACCACCGTGCATTCTTTCTCGCAAGGCGGCAAGGCTGGTTGGGGTGCTGAGTCAAGTTGGCTTAGGCGATTGCACGAAAACAAGTATGCACAAGTCATACTTATTGTACCTATACAGGTCTAGGGTGCGACGCACTCGCCAAAACATCTTTTTAGGACCAATCTACGTCTGGCGAGTGCGTCGCACCGGGATAGTTACTGCTTATTTTCGTGCAATCGTCTTACATGGCTTGTTAGGAATATTGAGCTATAAAGAGTGCGGGGCCAATTCCGATAGAGTAAGGAAAGAAGCTTGCTTTGCTGCGGAGTATATGTAAAAACCCCTTCATCCCCTCATTACGAACGACGCGGACAGGAGAATGGCTGATGCCCCCAAAACAGCGAACCATTGCGCTTATTTCAAGCGGATTATTTATCGCGCTTGCCCTTGCTCTGGGTGCAGGCGTTTATTGGATTCAACACTCTGTACAAGAGCAAGAAAAAGCGGTCGCTCGCCAGATCGAATTACGTATGTTGGGCGAACAGTTGGGAGCCACGTCAGATTTCCTGACTACCACAGTACGAAAGTTTACGATTAACGGCGATCTTACCCTTTTGGAAAAATATTGGGAAGAGGTGGAGCAAACCCAGACACGCGAGTGGGTGATGCGTCAGTTAACTACTGCCCAGGTCCCCGATGCACAGCTTGATTTGCTCAGCCAAGCCCATGAGCAATCCAAAACACTCATGGGCGCAGAAATCCACGCCATGCGCCTGATGTTGGATTCGCTGAATATGCCCGTGGAATCAATGCCAGCGGCGGTGGCGGAATGGCAGCTTACACCGATTGAGGAATTTTTATCCTCTGTGGGCAAAATGGACGCAGCGCGGCGCTTGATGTTTGATGTGCAATATGAATCTGATAATCGCGACATTACCCATTTAATTGAACAATTTCAGGACGAAGTGAACGCCGATGCTGATAAGCGAGTTGAAGCGGCTCGTCTTCAGACTTCGACCACGGTGCTTGTTTTGGTGGCGTTGGTTATTCTGACTATTATCGGCATGGGGGCTGTGCTGTGGGTCTATCAAACCCAGTTGGGCAAGCCTGTTGTACACTATACAGCGGCGCTTCGCCATGCCGATGACGATGATTTTAAGCTTCAACCAGAGGGCAGCGTGGAGTTGCGCCATCTCGCCCAAATTTTTAATGCCCAGATTGAAAAGAACCGCGTACAACTTCACCAACAGCAGACTTTGTCCCAACGGTTAACAGCCCTGTTAAATGATGTGGTTGGGTATGCTCAGATCCTGAGCAAAACCAGCGAACACCTGAACAGTGCAGCCATGCTCTCGGGCGAAGCCACACGCCAGATCGCCTCCACCATCGATCATGTGGCCCAGGGCAACGCCCTCAACACCGCCAAGATCGACGAGATCCGTTCAGCATCGACAGAGCAAAATAGTTCGGTGAACGAAATTGCCGAAGGGGCACGTACCCAGGCCATTGCCACAGACCAAGCCAATCGCACCCTGCAAGAGCGGTTGGATAAAGCCATTGTCCAAGTGCAGGCCGCTGTCCAGGCCAGCAATGTAGAGGTAGAGCAGGCGGCGCAGGCAACTGAAGATGGTGTGCAAGCGGTGCGCCAGATTGTTCAAGGAATTCACGCCATTGCAGCGGTTACCCAAACCGTGGGCCAGCGTGTGCTAGAGATGAATCAACGCTCGAAGCAGATTGGGGCGATTGTCGATACGATTGATACCATCGCCGAGCAGACCAATCTGCTGGCACTTAACGCCGCCATTGAGGCTGCACGCGCCGGGGAACATGGTCGTGGCTTTTCCGTGGTGGCAGACGAAGTACGCAAACTGGCTGAACGCTCGGCACGCTCGACAGAGGAGATCACCGGGCTGATCTCCTCTGTTCAACAGTCGGCTAGTCAGGCCGCTGATGCGGTGACCGCCAGCCAGAAAGAGGTGACCAAAGGGCTGAGCATGGCCGATACGACCGAGCAATCGTTGGAGCAGATCCGCACGCGCAGCAGCAAGGTCAGCCAGCAGATCTCGGCGCTCCTAACTGCTATGAGCGAAATGAACGGCAGCAGCCAGAGCTTGCGTGATATTTTGATGCACATGGCGGCCATTGCCGAGACCAACAGCGCCGCCGCCGAATTGGTGGCGCTGAACAGCGAACAGGTGCTGCGGTCTGTGGAAGAAGTTTCGGCAGTCTCAGAGGAGAACAGCGCCGCCGCCGAGCAAGTCGCGGCCAGTGCCGTTGAGGTCAGCGCCCAGGTGGAACAGACCAGTTATACCGCAGAAGAGTTGGCAAAGATATCCGGTGAGTTGCTGTCGCTGATTGAGAAGTTCCAAGCACAAACAGATACACAAGAGATAGCTGACGCTGAGGAGGTCCAAAAGCCTCAGCCGCCAGCGAGCAATGGGCACCACAAAGCGGAGAAAGCGATTGAACGATTGGCCGAAGCCAAGTATGCCGAGGTCGCCCACGCATATAACTAAAGGGGCGACGGCTCATGGCTATTGAAAAAAAGCGCCGATGGGGAAATCCCCATCGGCGCTTTTAAAGTGAAATAGGAACGATACAGGTCTAGGGTGCGACGCACTCGCCAGGAGTAGAATGGTTGTGAAAAACTCCTGTGGCGAGTGCGTCGCACCAGAATCGTAAAGTGAAATCGAAACCCAAATTTTTCGATTTCACTTTACGATAGTGTGGTTAAAAGAGCGTTAGTTGACCGGCGTCTGCCTTATCTTCAGGCAGAATCAGCGGCGGTGACCACGCTTCCAGTGGAGCCTGCTGGTGGATACCCTGCCACAGTCGGCGCACACTGGCCGGGGAATGCCCTTCAAAGGGATTGTGAACGTAGGCATAGACGCGTACATCCGCCCGCAATAGACCGGCGATGCGGGTGGCCCAGCGCGCCACCAATTCATCCTGAGGGCGTTGAATCTCACGGTCGTTGGGCAACTTTTCACGGTCATTCCCAATCAGGCGCAGAAAAAGGTAGCGCGGGGTCTGGGACAACGATAGCTGTTCATGCCAGATCTCATAAAGATCGGGGCTGCCTGTACGCTCGACGACCACAAGCGTCATGCCACGCTCGGCCAGAAAGCGCGCAAAGGCCGCCGTCATCAGATCGGCGGCGCGCACTTCCACGGCAAGTTCAATACCCTCAAGTTGACCAGCCACCCAGTCGAGATAATCTGCCAACACTTTGCCCTCACGCGCGCGTCGGAAATTGGGCGGGAACTGTAACAAGCCGGGGGCGGCCATCCTACCCAACGAACGCAACACATCAAGGTAAGCCAATGTTTCGGTCTGACAATCGATGAGTCGTTTGTCATGGGTGATGAGCCGGGGCGCTTTCAAAGCGAAGGTGAAGCCGTCTGGCACGCTCTCCACCCATTGCAATAGGGTAGAGGGTTCCGGCAGGGCATAGAAACTGGTATTCACTTCAATGCTGTTGAACTGGGTGGCATAGTAATTCAACATCTGCGCGTTGGGCAGGCCATCCGGGTAGAACACCCCGCGCCAATCGGGAAAGGTCCACGAAGAGGTACCCAAATGCACAAGATCAGCAGGGGCGTTTGTGGGTGAGGATGCAGTCATTGTTGCTCAAAAAGATAAAAGATGCGGTAAGTATACGAAGCAGCACCCCAAAGGAACAGTTTCTGCTCCTGTCAAACATGTCCTTGTGTGCGGCTGCGAAGTATAACCTGAATAGTCGTACAGGATGTCCAGTCTATTTTGCCACTTTTTGTGCAACTTTGCCAGTTGAAGGATTGAAAGTTAACAAGTACTCTTGTGACGATCTTTGATGGAGAAGTTTTTATCTTATTATCTTTTTCCCTTTTTTACCCCACTTTATAAGGAGCGTTCGCATGAGATTGTTACCCCGCCTTGTCGCGTTTGGCAAACGCAATTGGTTCCGGGCGCTGCCGCTGGCGGCGTTGGCCATGGTGCTATTTGCACGGCAGACCTTTGCCCAGGATGTAGAGCCATCCACGGCGGAGATCAGCTATGCTGTGGACAATATGATGCTAATGCTGTGCGCTGTGTTGGTGCTCTTTATGCAGGCTGGCTTTGCGCTGGTCGAGGCAGGCTTTAACTCGGCTAAAAATGCGCTGAACATCATGTTCAAAAACTTTATCGACGTCAATGTCGGTGTGCTGATCTACTGGCTCTTTGGGTTTAGCCTCATGTACGGCGCAGAGTTGATCCCCGGTTTCGTTGGATGGTCTGGATTTGGGATCAGCCAAACCCCGCCGACAGCGGGCGCGGGGACGCTGAATCCACAGGTTGATTGGCTCTTCCAAGTTGCCTTTGCCGCCACCGCCGCCACCATTGTCTCTGGCGCAGTCGCAGGCCGCATTAAGTTTTCTGCCTATCTTGTCTACACAGTTGTGATTAGCGCGATTGTCTATCCCATTAGCGGGTATTGGAAGTGGGGCGGCGGCTGGCTGGATGCCATGGGTTTCCATGATTTTGCTGGCTCACTGGTCGTCCATTCTGTCGGTGGTTTTGCCGGGCTGGCCGGCGCCATTCTGCTTGGGCCACGCATTGGACGCTTTGCCAAAGATGGCGCAGAAGTCTCCGCGCCGCACAACTATACATTGGCAACACTCGGTGTCTTTATTCTTTTCATTGGCTGGTTTGGTTTCAACCCAGGCAGTCAGCTTGCCTTTGTGGGTGCGGGCAATACCGATGCTGTGGTCCTGATTGCCGTTAACACTACGCTGGCTGCGGCTGGCGGGGCAGTCATGGCGCTGGTCTTGTCATACTTTATCTTTGGTCGCTTCGATCTGGGCATGGCCCTCAACGGCATGTTGGGCGGTCTGGTTGGGATTACCGCCAACTGTGACGCTGTCACGAATCTCTCCTCAGTTTTCATCGGTGTGATTGCCGGCGCTTTGGTGGTGGGGGCCATCTTGCTGCTTGAACGCCTTAAAATTGATGACCCTGTGGGGGCGTGGCCTGTGCATGGTGTCTGTGGCATCTGGGGTGGGGTGGCTGCGGCGATTTTCGGCGGCAAACCCTTAATTGCCCAATTGGTCGGCTCGACTGTAATTCCAATCTGGGCCTTTGTGATGGCATTTATTCTGTTCTACATTCTGAAAAAGATCGACCTCTTCCGTGTCTCGCCCGAAGAAGAGACCACGGGGCTGGACATCTCCGAACATGGCGCACGCGCCTATGGTCACCTGCCCAATCCCGCATCGATTGGCGATTAGGGCAAATCAACGAAAGGCTTTCATAAAAGGAGGAACGGTGCTAGCGCCGTTCCTCCTTTTTACTTTAGGACTTACGCAATTGAGCCAGAAGTTGAACTTTTCGAAAAGTTCAACTTCTCCTGTCGTCATCCCCACAGTGCGTAAGTCCTATACTTTATCTATGCAGGTCTAGGGGCGACGCACTCGCCAAAGAGTCTTGGTACAACCAATCTACTTATAGAGAGTGCGTCGCACCTGTCTAGCTACCTTGATATGCGCCTCGCCCCTGTAAAACCAAGCGAACAAGATCCGGGATTCCATCTTACAGAGTGTGCAAGTTGTCTATTTGTCAACCCTCTTTTTTTGTTTATAATGCACAAAGGAGCGGCGCTATTCTCAGGTAAGGATTCCCATGAGTCAGGTTACATATGGCTATAGTGCAGTCGATACGCTACGCCCAACGCAGCAATTTGGCCCCTATCAAATTGAACGCGCATTAGGAGAAGGCGCGGTGGCCGTGGTCTACAGCGCGCGCACTCAGGAAGGGAGACAGGTAGCGCTCAAAGTTCTCACCCCAGTGGCGGGCAGCCAACCCCAGATCCGGCAGCATTTTCATCATGAATACGAAATGCTCTTCCGCCTCCATCATCCCGGCATTATTCAGGTCTTTGATGCAGGTGTCTTTAATGGGCATCCCTACATGGCGATGGATCTTGTACGCGGCCAGACGTTGGAAGAATTTCTCATCACCAACAAAGCACCCGGCGAAGCAGTCGCGCTTTCCATCGGCAAACAGATTGCCAGCACCCTGGGCTATATTCATCAACAGGGGATTGTCCACCGCGACCTTAAGCCCACCAATCTTTTCATTAATCAGGAACGCCGTGTCATCCTCTTTGATTTTGGCGCTGCCCTGGACCTATACACCGAATCCCCCATCATTGAAGATGGCATCTACGGAACCACGGCCTTCCTTTCGCCCGAACAGATTGAAAATCGCCCTAATATTGATGGTCGGGCCGATCTCTATGCACTGGGCATTATTTTGTACCGAGTCATTACCGGGCGCAAACCGTTTTACGGCAGCCGCCTCGAAGTAATCGAGGCCCATCTGCATCAACCTCCTCCCCCGCCCTCCTCCTTTGCCTATATCTCGCCCTCATTGGAGTCTGTGATTTTGAAATCGCTGGCGAAAGACCCCGCGAACCGCTTTCAGACCGGCGCTGAATTTACAACTGCCCTAGACGAAGTGACGGTTGTGCCGCCACCTGAAAGCCCAGCCCTTCCTCAACGATTGTTGCGCTGGCTACGCAATCAATCACCCAATCCATTCCAACCCTAAGCTTACTATTTCCTTTAATCCCCAGCATAACCCATTGGTCGCAGATCGACCACAATGTAGTATACTATAGGCTATACATCCCTCTTTTTAGCTATATGTGTAACGATTTGGACAGATATTTTTCTATGCAACTATCCATCGCACAGACCAAAGTCGTTATCCCGCGCCGACGATCTGATCTCATTACACGTACGCGCCTGCTGCACCTGCTCTATGATCTGATTGATTACCGTCTTATCCTTGCCGTTGCGCCGGCAGGCTATGGAAAAACATCGCTCTTTATTGACTTTGCCCATGAGACGGAAATGGCGATCTGTTGGTACAGCGTCGATGAAGCCGATGGCGAATTTTCACGATTTTTCACCTACTTTGTTGCTGCGCTCACCCGCCGCTTTCCGCAGTTAAAAAATGGCCTGCTGGCGAATCCACACCCCTTGCTTTCCTCTTCGCATACAGTGGATCAGTTGGTCACAATGGTGGTCAATGAACTTTACAGTAGTGTTAACGAACATTTTCTGATCGTGATTGACGATTATCACTTTGTGGATGGCGTCACAGATATTGATCGCTTTATCAGTCAATTCATCCAACTGGCCGACGATAATTGTCATGTTGCGCTGCTCTCGCGTAAGTTGCTTACCCTTTCCGACCTCCCCCTAATGATTGCCCGCTCTTATGTAGCCGGTCTCAGTTTCGAAGAATTACGCTTTCAAAAGAGCGAAATTAGCAATCTGATGGTGCACAACTACAACCTTGCGCTCAGCGAACAAGAATTAGACAATCTATATCAATCAACTGAAGGCTGGATTACAGGCCTATTGCTTTCCTCTATCTACGAAGATCGCAAGATTGGCAATTGGGCTCGGCTTTCACGTGCATCTGGGATTGATCTTTACAGCTATTTGGCCCAGCAAATTTTGAATCAGCAGCCGCCCCTATTGCGTCAATTTTTGCTCTACACCTCATTTTTGGGCGAATTTAACGTGGCGCTCTGTACCGATGTGTTAACGGATCTGATGGCTGCCCATACGAAGTGGGGTCAATTATTCGATACCGTGGTGCAGAATAATCTTTTTGTGCTCAACCTGGGCGAGCGTGAACCCTGGCTACGCTATCACCATCTCTTCCAAGATTTTTTGCAACAGACGCTGCGTGACGAACACCCCGAGACAGTTCTTGCCATTCAACATCGGCTGGCGAAGCATTACGCCACCCAGGGGAACTGGGAAAAGGCGTTTGAAATCTATCAGATTATACAAGACAGCCAAGCGCTAATTCAGCTTGTCAAAGAGGCCGGGGTGAGTTTGATTGGCAGTGGGCGCTACGCTTTGCTGGCCCAGTGGCTAGAGGTGCTCCCGCCACGTGCGTTGCATAGTGACCCGCAACTGCTTTCGCTGCACGGAACTGCTCAGGTAAGCCTGGGCAATGTAGAAGCAGGGCTGCTCAGTCTCAATCGCGCAGCCACAGCTTTTAAGCAATCTCCTCACAAGGATGGACTAGTCCGCACGCTGATTCGGCGGGCCTCAGCCCATTATCAGTTGGGCAACTATCAATCGGTGTTGCAAGATGTAGACGATGCATTGGCGCTGCTGCCGGTGGCCGTTGCCGTGACTGCCGGAGCGGGTCTTGCCAGCCCCCCACCTATGGGCGAGATCACAGCGCTTCATGCTGAGGCTTTACGGCTGCGCGGTCTATGTGACTATGTCAAAGGCAGTTTTGTTTATGCCATTGATCACCTGGCCGCGGCGGAACATCTTTACACACAGTTGGATGATGTGCACAACAGCACGCGCCTGACGCTCGAAATTGCCACCGCCCACATGGGCATGGGACGCTATCAGGAGGCGGCAGACCATTTCGAGCAAGTGGCGGAGCGCTGGCGCAGTCTGCATAATTTGTTGGGCATGGCGAATGTTCTGAACAATTTGGGGGTGCTCTGTCATCTGCGCGGCAACTATCAGGAGGCGCTTGCCCATTTTATCGAAGCGTTGGAGTGTGCGCGGCGCTGTGGCTACCGGCGCATTGAAGCCTACACGCTGGCAAGCATTGGCGATCTTTTTGCCGATTTACGCATGGCGCAGATTGCCGACGAGTTTTATGAGAAGGCGTACCCGATTGCCAAGAGTATTAACGAGCGCTTTTTGCTGTTGCACCTTAACATCTCACTGCTGCTGATGTCGCTCCCACAAAACCGTCACCAGGATGCCGTGATGTTTTTAGATGCAGCAGGGCGGCTGTTGGCGGCGGAAACCTCGCCCTTTGAACACGGACTGTTTCGGATGGCCGTGGGCCAATATCACTTGCTGGGTGGGCGCAACCACGAAGCCATTGCTACGTTGAAAGAGGCGGTGAAATGTCTGGGCGAGACTGATCAGCGTGTAGAGTTTGCGCGCGCACATCTCTTTTTAGCAGCAGCCCAGCATGATGTGGGCGATGGCAAAAATGCGCTTGAATCCGTTACGCAGATGCTCAAAATTGCCCAGGAGTTGGACTACTGGCATCCGCTGGTGACGGCGGGTCACACTGTCAGCGACTTTTTGGAGACGATCCAAATTGACAACGATTATAGAGGTGGGATTGAACGACTACGCCAACAGGTGCGCGATTTTAACCAGATCTCGCCCGATCTGCGCCGCCAACTACGTCAGGCCATTACCCCCCTGTTGGAAACACCCGCTGCCTATCAATCTTCGCTTTATATTCGTATGTTGGGGCGCAGTGAAGTCTTGCGCAATGGCACGCTGATTGACAACAGCGAATGGCAAACCCAGAGCGCACGCGATCTTTTTTCTGTTTTGTGGCACACACCCAGGGTCTGACCAAAGAGGAGATCGGAGAGATATTTTGGCCTGAATCCTCGCCAGGACAACTCAAAACGCGCTTCAAAAATGCCATCTATCGCTTACGCAGCGCTCTTTCTCAGGATGTAGTTCTCTTTGACAACGATTTATATCGGTTCAATCGCACTGTTGATTATGAGTGTGATGTGGAACTCTTTGAAGAGGCCATTGCAGCCGCCCAGACTTCTGCTACTCCTCAAGAAAAACGTAGAGAGCTACAGCGGGCTGTGGACCTGTACGGGGGCGACTATTTGCCTGAACTCAACCCGATTTGGGCACAGTTAGAGCGCGAGCGCCTTTGGCAACTTTACATTGACGCCATGCTGGCCCTGGCTGATCTGGATCTGGCTGAGGCCGATGCAGCAGCGGCGTTGCTGCGCTGTAAACCCCTGCTGGCTGTCGATCCATGTCTGGAAAGTGCCCATCGCATGGCGATGCGCGCCTATGCAGCCCAGAGCAATCGTGCCGATGTAGCCCGCCAATATGAACTCTGCTGTGAAGCGCTGCTGGATGAATTTGGTATCTCCCCCTCACCCAAAACCGAAGCGCTCTACGATCAACTTATGGCTTCTTGAGCCTCTTGTTCCCCTGTTAGCCTCTTTTGATGCCTCTCTTTGAGCCTGCCCGCTGCGAGAATACAATCAACATCAGTTGAATAGGAACGGTCACACAGCCGTTCCCCATTTCCCGCCTACTAGGAGGCTCATCCATGAAACGCCATATCACTACCCTGAACCTTGTTTCCCGCAAAGTTGATGCTCGCCACGTCCAGGTCCTGTTGGCATTAGTCACCCTTAGCCTCTTTGTTATCGGTGCAGGTGCGCCCGCTGTCGTCGGCGCTGGTGGCGGTGGTTGATCCTGTGGTTGATTCTAGATAACGGCAACGGTAGCCCCTTGTGATTTTATTGCCGAGTGTTCTCTTTGGATTAATGGCTGGTTGGCTGCGTGCCAGATGGCAGCATCGACCCTATACATTGCTCCAGATCCATTGGGGATGGCTCGTAAGTCTGGCCTTGTTGCCGCAGATCTTGGCCTTTTATGTGCCAGCCACGAGTCAGTTTTTTCCAGACAATGTGGCTCGTGTCGTGCTTGTCCTTTCACAAATAGCGCTTTTACTCTTTGCTTGGCGCAATCGTCATTCATGGGCATTTTGGATCATGGGTGCAGGGCTGGCGATAAACCTTGCGGCTATTGTTGCCAACGGGGGTTTGATGCCGATTAGCCCAGAGACCTTACATCAGTTGGTTCCCCAACACCCTCTAGATTTTTGGCCGGTTGGGGAACGACTTCCGGGCACAAAAGACATTATTTTAGCGTCGGATAACATCCGGTTGCCCTGGTTTGTGGATAGGTTCACAACTCCTGCCTGGTATTCACAGGCAACTGCCTTTAGCCTTGGCGACGTAATGCTTGCCGTGGGTGTCTTTTTCTTTTTATGGCAGGCAGGGGGTCCATCCCAACCCAATGCAGACGACCGCCCTTATTTCCCAGAAAGAAGTGCTACGCTATGACTTATTTTACCCCCTATGTTCATACATTTCGCCAGCGCAAAGATCTGCCCCCCAGAATGCCAGAGCGTGCCCAGGAGCGAGACCTGCCGACACTTTCAGGGCGAGAGATCAACCGATTGCTCAGCGCCGCCGTGATTTCCGAGCGGTTTCGCCACCTGTTGCTGACTGACGCCGCGGCTGCTTTGCAACTTGGTTTCAATGGCGAATCCTTTTCACTCTCTGGCGAAGACAAAGCACGTATTTTGGCAATTCAAGCCTCCAGCCTGCAAAATTTCACAGAGCAGTTGCTCTGTCCACAGCCCAGCACACAAGAAGTGATGCAAAAACTGGAACCTGTGCCTGTCTCCATGCGGGTTGGTGGTTTTTTAAGAAGCTAAATTTTTCTATCTGACCCAGAAATCGCTCGCGCAAGTTCTGGTTTTCTCTCGTGTTCTGTTCTTCTCCATAAACGAAAAAGCGGAGCCAAATTGATTGGCTCCGCTTTTTCGTTTATGGGGGAAATATTTCAGCCGTTACGAACGGCGACTGCCTGCACCCTTGAGCGTGCCTACTAACAGATCACGGTTAAGCATGGCGATAAAGTCCATGCTGATCTCTTTGGGGCAAACAGCGGTGCATTCGCCGATATTGGTGCAGCCGCCAAAACCTTCAGCGTCCATCTGCGCCACCATGTCCACGGTCCGATTATAACGTTCGGATTGCCCTTGTGGCAATACATTCAAATGGGCGGCTTTGGCTGCCGTAAAGAGCATAGCCGAACCATTGGGACAAGCCGCTACACACGCGCCACAGCCGATACAGGCAGCGGCATCCATCGAAAGATCGGCTTTCTCTTTGGGGATAAGAAGGGCGTTGCCATCCGGTGCGCTACCTGTAGAAACACTCACATAGCCGCCCACAGCCACAATGCGATCAAAGGCGCTGCGGTTGACCACCAAATCTTTGATAATGGGAAAAGCCCTGGAACGCCACGGCTCGATCACAACCGTGTCGCCATCTTTGAAATGACGCATGTGAAGCTGGCACGCCGTAATCGCTTTTTGCGGGCCATGGGCCACGCCATTGATCATCAAACTGCATGTGCCGCAAATGCCCTCACGGCAATCATGGTCAAAGGCTATAGGATCCTGCCCGGAAAGGATCAACTTTTCGTTGAGCAGATCCAACATTTCGAGAAAAGACGATTCCGAACTGACCTCTTCTAGCTCATAATCTATTAGCGCCCCTTTGCTTTCGGGGCCTTTCTGTCGCCATACTCGCAACTTCAATCTCATAATACAGAATTCTCCTGATGGGGAGATTGAGAGATTAAGCGATTAGGCGATTGAAACAACGGTCTACCATCGCCTAATCTCCCAATCTCCCACTCTCAAATTCCTTGTTCACAAACTCGTCTTGACACCAGTCGTTTATTTATAACTGCGCTGGGAAAGGGCCACATGCTCGAAGTCCAGTGGCTCTTTGTTCAAAATTGGGTTGCCAATCTCACCGCTGTATTGCCAAGCGGCCACATAGGCAAAGTTTTCGTCATCGCGCAGCGCTTCGCCGTCAGGCGTCTGGCTCTCCTCGCGGAAGTGCCCCCCACACGACTCTTCCCGATGCAAGGCATCAATCACGATTAGTTCGCCCAACTCCAAGAAATCGGCCACACGGCCCGCCATCTCTAGATTTTGGTTCAACTCACCGGCATCGCCCGGCACTCGGACATTCTGCCAGAACTCTTCACGCAGCGCCGGGATCAACGCCAGCGCCTTGCGCAAACCAGCCTCGTTGCGCGCCATGCCACAGTAATCCCACAAGATTCTGCCCAGTTCACGATGGAACGAATCCACCGTGCGGTTGCCGTTAATCTCCAAGAAGCGCCGAGTGCGCGCTGTCACCTCATCCGCGACAACGCGGAAAGCTTCGTGTTCGGCGGTCACCTTTTCCAACTTGGTTGTCGCCAAATAGTTGGGCAACGTAGACGGCAAGACAAAATAACCATCGGCCAGCCCTTGCATCAAGGCACTTGCGCCCAGGCGGTTGGCCCCATGATCCGAGAAGTTGGCCTCGCCTGCCACAAACAGCCCAGGGATGGTACTTTCCAAATTATAGTCCACCCACAACCCACCCATGGTGTAGTGCAGGGCCGGGTAGATACGCATAGGCACTTTGTAGGGATTCTCGCCAGTAATGCTCTCGTACATGTCAAAGAGGTTGCCGTAGCGCTCCCGGATCACATTTTCGCCCAGGCGGTTCATGGCATCCTTGAAATCCAGATAGACGCCGTTGCGCAGTTCGCCCACACCCTGGCCGTTGTCCACCACATCTTTGGCATTACGCGAGGCCACATCACGCGGCACCAGGTTGCCAAAGCTGGGGTAGCGTTCTTCCAGATAATAGAAGCGCTCGGCTTCGGGGATTTCGTTGGGATTGCGGGTTTCGCCGGGCTTACGGGGCACCCAAATGCGGCCATCGTTGCGCAGCGATTCGCTCATCAACGTCAGCTTGGATTGATGCTCGCCAGTGGGCGGAATACAGGTGGGGTGAATTTGGGTGAAACAGGGGTTGGCAAGATAGGCACCGCGTTTGTGCGCCCGCCAGATCGCCGTGGCATTGCACCCTTTGGCATTAGTCGAGAGATAATAGGCGTTGCTATAGCCACCCGTCGCCAACACCACAACATCGGCCACATGGCTCTCAATGGCTCCGGTCACCATGTCACGCGTGATAATGCCACGGGCACGGCCATCCACCACCACCAGATCGAGCATCTCAGTGCGCGAGTACATCTTGACCTGACCCAGACCGATCTGGCGCATCAGCGATTGATAGGCCCCTAACAACAACTGCTGCCCAGTTTGGCCCCGCGCATAGAAGGTGCGCGAAACCTGGGCGCCGCCAAACGAGCGGTTGTCCAACAGGCCGCCATATTCACGCGCAAAGGGCACACCCTGGGCCACACATTGGTCGATAATGTTGTTGCTGACCTGGGCCAATCGATAGACATTCGCCTCGCGCGAGCGATAGTCGCCCCCTTTGACGGTGTCATAAAAGAGACGAAAAATGCTGTCGCCATCGTTGCGGTAATTCTTGGCGGCGTTGATACCACCCTGGGCGGCGACGCTGTGGGCGCGACGTGGGCTATCCTGATAGCAGAAACAGTCAACGTTATAGCCTTGCTCGGCCAAGGTTGCCGCCGCCGAAGCGCCCGCCAAGCCTGACCCCACAATGATAATTTTGAATCTGCGTCGGTTTGCAGGAGCCACCAGCTTCATCTGAAAACGGTGTTTGTCCCATTTTTCGCTAATCGGTCCCGGCGGTACACCAGCATCCAGCGTTGCTTCGGTAAACGCTGGCATTGTTGTCACCGCCGGTTGCGTTTTTGTAACCATATCGAGCGGACCCTCCTCAAGGATATACGGAGCAACGCCACAAAGTAACAATTTCTGTTCCATAGAAAATAACTTTGTGTGCTGCTGCGGTGTATAGACGATGACACAAGACCGCTTAACTCCAGAGCTATGCTCTTATGCGGTTCAGTGCCTTTATGCCATGAACTTACGAAATAAATTTAAAGAAAATAGAGAGAGGCACAATGGCAAAGCCCACACTGATCACCAGAGAGAGAAGCAATGCAATCACCCGAATCATACGTGTATAAGTGCGATTGTTTAGCCCCAACGTCTGAAACATGCTCCATGTGCCATGATAGAGGTGCAGTCCCAGCGCAGTCACGCCCAGCAGATAGATCAGCACGACCAGCCCATACTGGAAGCCGTTGTAGACGTTGGTATAGGGGTCGCCAGACACAAAGGCATTGTTAATCATGGGCGTGCCCCAAGTAAAGTGCATCAAGTGATAGATCAGAAAAAGCAGAATCGCCAGCCCGCCATAGCGCATGGTCATGGAGGAAAACGTAGCCTGCGTGGCCTTCCATGTGCTATAGCGTTGGGGGCGCGCCACCTGGGCAGCACGGGTCAGCGAAACCGCCGCCCACACATGCAGCACAACCGCCACAATTAACCCCAAGCGAGCCACGGTGAGCAGATGCAGATGCCCAAAGATCGGCGCGCCAATGGTGCGCAACCCTTCGGCATACTCATTGAAATACTCCAGCCCCAAGAAGACCTTCAAGTTGCCATACATGTGAAAGAAGACAAAACCAACCCAGATCAGGCCCGTCACCGCCATGATCACCTTTTTGCCGATGGTTGAGCGCGTCAGCCCAATCACCTGTGCCGGAAGAACACCTTGTGTTTGCACCGGATTTACCCTCCTACGCGTGAACGCGTCTACGTTGGATCTTGTGATAATAATCACATGAAAATGGCCGAAAGTCTGTAATCCCTTACGGGAAGCGATAGAGTGACTCTTGCTTCCCGTTTAGTAACGATACAGGTCTAGGGTGCGACGCACTCGCCACACACACTTTTCAAGACCACTCTATTCCTGGCGAGTGCGTCGCACCAGAATCGTTACCCGTCTATCTAAATTGTACTACGAAGGGGCTGCGGATGTATAAAGTCGCCCGGACCAGGGTTCCAGTGTAAAACTACGCTGTTGGCGATGGATACGATGGCTGGCTCCACGCACCACTTCGTACCAAGAACCGTCCCACGGAAAGGGCAATGAGATCTGGCGCGGCTGGTGGCTAAAGTTCAACGCCGCCAGCGCGCACTCTCCGCTTTCCGCGTCCCAACGGCGGAAACGCATTACCTGGGTTGCCGGGAAATCGTCAGCCAGAAATTCAATGGTATCACTCCGCAACCCTTTGTGCGTGCGCCGGGCCTTAATCAGCCGCCGCACCGTCTCCCAATGGTGGTGAAATGGCTCTTTGTCCAACTTTTCCCATTTGAGCGGCAAAAAGTCAACTGTGCGCGGCAGATCCTCGCCATACTCCTGCCCCATCCACAGCATGGGCACGCCCGGCGCGGCAAAAAGCGTGATCAGCCCCACCAGAGCCTTGTCTAAGGCCACCTGCGTCCAACTCATACTTTCTGGCTTTTGAATGTGCTGGCGCGCGTAAAAGAGCACCTCGTGGACCGGACGCACCTCGTCGTGGCTGCACGTATAGTTGATCACCTGATCGGCACGCGCAAAGCCCCGTTCCCGAAAGCCCCCCACGGCCCGAAAGAGATCGCGCCGCTCCCATTCCCAGCGCTGGATCAAGACATCTTCCAGTGTGTGATGGAAATGCCCGTTCCACACCGCGTCCATTTCCGTTTCGCGCACCAATCGATCGGCGGTCTTGTTTTGATTTGTCCCCCCCAGCGGCCAATGTTCGGCCAGCAAAATCACATCGGGCTTGGCTTGCCGCGCCGCCCAACAGATGGCCGAAATGCCATGATACGGATCAAAATCCGGGGTCATGGGATCATGGCTGTCATAGTCCACACCGCCCACCCAATCAAAACGGAAGCCGTCTACATGGTAAAACTGGATCCAATGACGCATCACATCCTGAAAATAGGCCGTGGTCTCGGCGGTGAAATGATCCCAATCCACGCCACCCCACATATTGATCGACGAAGGGGTGTGGTGAAAAAACGGGTTGAGATCGGGCAGCCATTCGCCTTTGGGACCATAGAGCGGCGGGTAGATCTGATAATAAGGATGATCGCCCCAGGCGTGGTTAAAAACCACATCCAAAATCACCGCCATGCCGCGGGCGTGGCAGGCATCCACCAGCCGCATGAAATCGTTGGGCGTGCCATAGGTGCGGGCGGGTGCAAAGTAGAAAACAGGGTTGTAGCCCCAACTAGATTCACCGGGGAACTGTTGAATTGGCATCAATTCCAGCGCGTTGATCCCCAGATCGGCCAGATAATCCAGCCGCTCCAGCACATTGTCAAACGTGCCAAAATGGGGCCGATTGCCCGCCCAATAGCCGCCAAAATCGCGCACGCCTAATTCGTAGATCACAAGATCGCGCAGAGGCGGCGTGTGCCAATCACCATCACGCCAGGCAAACGTGTGCCTGGCGGCGTCCACGTCGGCAGCGGGCAAAAATGCCCACGGGCCTGTGCTCTCCCAATGGATCTCTTGACCGTAGGGATCACTCACCCAGGCGTGGGATTGGTCGTCAATCGCTACGTAAAAGCCATAGCGCGTAGCGCCAGGGTGGGCAATCGTCGTCCACCAATAGCCTTCGCCCTCAGTCGTCATTACGTTGGCGCGGCTATTCCAGCCGTTAAAATCTCCCACCAAACTGACAAAGGGTTTGAACGGCGCGCGGCATGACAAAGGTCACCGTACCCGGGGCTAACAGATCCGGATAGTAGCCGCCGCGCAGGGGCGTGGGCGGACGCTGCGATGGCAACAGCATAGACTGGGCGTGCCAGACCTCTTGCTTAACCTTGCCATTCGATTGTACAGAGACCTTCGACATAGTTGATTCCTACCTGGGGCCACAACTAACACAAGTGGCCTGTTCGAGTTTCGTCTGTGGGAATGATGCTCTATGAACTACTGTTACGGCCACGTCTGTTTCTAATCAAGTATATTGGGTTAATTACTCTTACGGAACCGTTAATTCGAGGGAGTTTTGTATGACTTTATCAGTGGGGAAAGTTGACAGCAGGAGTTACGCACCAAGCAGTTGCGATAGGAGACGTTGAACTTTTCAGAAAAGTTCAACGTCTGGGGCGCCTGCGTAACTCCTAGTTAGTTTATCAAGGCAGATTCGGCCAATGACACCCTATTGGTTAAAATCGCCTTAACGAAAAAGGGAGACTGTATTGATTCGATACAGTCTCCCTTCGTGTCGGGCAAAATTGAATTACATATTTTCGATTAGCGCTTGGCCGAATTCACTGCACTTGACTTCGTTGGCCTCATCCATCAGGCGGGCAAAGTCATAAGTGACAGTCTTTTGGCTGATGGTCTTGCTGGTGGAGCGTACAATCAGATCGGCGGCTTCGTTCCACCCCATGTGGCGAAGCATCATTTCGCCGCTCAAAATCACCGACGAGGGGTTAACCTTGTCCTGGCCGGCATACTTGGGAGCCGTGCCGTGGGTGGCCTCGAAGATAGCGCGACCCGTCTCGTAGTTGATATTCGCACCGGGGGCGATGCCAATGCCGCCGACCTGGGCTGCCAGTGCATCGGAAATGTAGTCACCGTTGAGGTTGAGCGTCGCCAGCACGTCGTACTCTGCCGGGCGGGTGAGGATTTGCTGCAACATGGCGTCAGCGATCACATCTTTGATGATGATGCCGTTGGGCAGTTTGTGCCAGGGGCCGCCATCCAGCGGCACTGCGCCAAATTCGGCGGCGGCCAGTTCGTAGCCCCACTTCATAAACGCGCCTTCGGTGAACTTCATAATGTTGCCCTTGTGGACCAGGGTTACATTTTTGCGGTTGTTGTCGATGGCGTATTGAATGGCGGCGCGCACAAGGCGGGCCGTGCCTTCACGGCTGACGGGTTTGATGCCGATGCCGGCGGTGTCGGGGAAGCGGATTTTCTCGAACTGTTTGGGGAAGTTTTCCTTGAAGAGTTGCTTAAACTTCTCGACATCGGCGGTGCCTTCTTCAAACTCGATGCCAGCGTAGATGTCCTCGGTGTTCTCGCGGAAGATCACCATATCCACCAGTTCGGGCTGCTTCACCGGGCTGGGCACGCCCTGGAAATATTGCACTGGGCGCACACAGGCGTAGAGATCCAACCGTTGACGCAGGGCCACATTGATGCTGCGGATGCCGCCGCCCACAGGGGTGGTCAGCGGGCCTTTGATGGCGACGAGATATTCATCAATGGCATCCAGCGTCTCTTGAGGCAGCCAGACCGTCTCGCCGTAGACTTCGTTGGCTTTGTCGCCAGCGTAGACTTCCATCCAGATGATCTTCTTTTCGCCGCCATAGGCTTTTTCCACGGCAGCATCCAGCACAGGCTGGCTGGCATTCCAAATATCCACGCCGGTACCGTCGCCTTCGATAAAACAGACAATCGGGTTGTTGGGCACTTGCAGGACGCCATTGGCACCGATGGTGATTTTTGCGCCGTCTTGCGGCACGTTGATTTTCTTGTAGGCCATAGAGGAGTGTCTCCGTTGTTGTGAATTGGTCAAAATCTGATAGTGGGGGACGTAACCCGTAAATTGTGTTGATGTTTCGGCTGTACAGTAGCCCTCACGATACAAACAAAAATTACAGATTACGCAACATCTTTCTCAATCTGCGCCAACCAGGACGCATTACTTTGTGTAAAAATTTCGCCATTATGCGTGCGGCCCCACGGCCCTACGATCCAATAGACCATGCGGGCGATCTCTTCGGGTGAGCGCAATTGACCGCTGCTGTGGGCCGTGTGAAAGAGGCTATAGTCTAGCCCGCTCTCTTCCCCATCCACGCTGCGAATGTCAGCTTGCATTTCCGTGTCCACCATGCCAGGGCTGAGGGCGTTGACACGCACAGCGCTGGCTGTAAGTTCTGCGGCCAACGCCTGGGTGAGCATGTTAATGCCGGCTTTGGCGACACAATAGGCGCTCCAACCGGGAATGGGACGCTCGGCCGCGCCGCTGGTGATGTTCAGGATGCGCCCATAGTTCTGTTCGAGCATAATCGGCAAAACGTTGCGCGCCATGGAATAGGACCCGATCAGATTAACGTGAATGTTATAGGCCCATTCATCGGGATCGGCGTGGGCGGCTTCTTCAATCGGCCAAATGATACCGGCATTGTTGACGAGAATGTCAACACGGTCGTATTGGGTGAGCGCCGTCTCCACCACTTCTTCAATCTGATCCATGTCGCTGACATCGGCGGGCACGGCAATCGCCTTGCCCCCGTTGCGGCGGATCTCGGCGGCCACAGCTTCGATCTCGTCTTCGCTGCGCGCAGTGATCACCAACGACGCGCCCGCCGCCGCCAAGAGTCGCGCCGAAGCAGCGCCAATCCCGCGCCCTCCGCCGGTGACAATGGCAACCTGTCCTTGTAGTTTTTTGGAATTAGCTATCTTCGTCATACGCGCTAAATCTATCCAGTGGATCATGGTCTATGGAGTCTGGTACACTCTGGCAGTGTACCAGAGAGCAGGGCAAAGATCCATTTTTGGGGAGATATGAAATCTATTGATTCGAGCGTTTGTGGTAAAATGCGCAAATGGCGTTTGCAATTCAAGCAGAATTTCCATCTCACAAGAAAGAAGGTGAATGTCGATGTATGCGTTTTTATTAAATGCACATTCGGGCTGGCGCTATATTGCACTGGCAGTCTTGGTGATTGCGATTGTGAAATTTCTAATCGGCTGGCTGGGCCGCGGACAATGGACGCCAATGGACAGACGCATTGGGTCGATTACCGCCATTCTCGTAGATATTCAACTGGTGCTTGGATTGGCGTTGTGGGGTGTGGCGGCCAGCATGGGTCTGATGGCAGGGCGAGCCACGCGCATGATGGAGCATCCGGTGATTATGCTGATTGCCATCGCCGTGATGCACGTTGGTTGGAGCCGAGCACGCAAGGCGACAACTGATCAATCTAAATTTCAGACAGCAGCAATTACGTTTATTGTGACGGGGCTATTAGTGGCGTTGGGTGTGGCACGCGTCACAGGGATGATGTAAAAAACCGTACCTATCCAGGTGCGACGCACTCGCCAAGGGTTGATGGGTTGTGAAACGCTTGTGTGGCGAGTGCGTCGCACCCTAGACCTGCATAAATATAAAAAACAAGAGAGTGGGAGATTTCAACAATCTCCCACTCTCTTTTCCCCTACGGAACCTGTGCCCCGGTCGTCTCCACATAGAGGCTATAGACCGACTGGCTCGCCGTCATAAAAAGGCGGTTTTTGCGAGCGCCGCCAAAGCAGAGATTGGCACACGGTTCGGGCAGGTGAATCTTGCCAATCAGCGTGCCATCGGGCGCGAAACAGTGGACGCCGTCAAAGCCTTCGCCGCCCCAGCCTGCCGCCGCCCATAGATTCCCCGCTACATCACAGCGGATGCCATCCCCGCTTCCCGGTAACATGTCGGTGAACATACGTCCGTTTGCCAGCGTTTTCCCCGCGATCACATCAAAGACCCGAATGTGCGACGGCGCGTCGGCATCGTGCGAGTGGCCTGTGTCCACAATGTAAAGCAACGACTCGTCGGGCGCAAAGCAAAGCCCATTCGGACGCGAAAAATCGTCGGCCACCACAGTCACGTGGCCGCTTTGTGGATCAAGCCGATAGACCCGATTGGGCTGTTCGGGTTCAGCCTTAAATCCCTCATAGTTCATCAGAATCCCATAGCCCGGATCGGTAAACCAGATCGCCCCGTCGCTGTGAACCACCACATCGTTGGGCGCGTTGAGCCGTTTGCCGTCGAACGAATCCATCAACACTGTAATCGAGCCATCATGCTCCGTGCGGGTGACGCGGCGCGTGCCGTGTTCACAGGTGACGAGACGCCCCTGGCGATCCCGGGTGTGGCCGTTGCAATAATTGGACGGGCTGCGAAAGACCGTCACCGCGCCGCTCTCTTCGCACCAGCGCATCATGCGGTTGTTGGGGATGTCGCTCCACAGCAGATAGCGGCCATCGCCAAACCAGACTGGCCCCTCGGCCCAGCGCCCGCCCGTCCAGATGCGTTCGATGACCGCGCTGCCCAGGCGCATTTTGCCAAAGCGCGGATCGAGCACTTCCACCGCCGGGTCGGGATAGCGGATCACATCGTGATCCCAGTTGCGCGCAGCCACGGCTGCGCCAGGAGTTTGTGTGGGCATGGGTTTTCCTTTCGGTGGGAGGGACGAATTTCCAATTATTACGCATGCAACCTACCTGTTTCCTGGGCAACCAGATCATCCACGTCAATAGCCTCGGTCTCTGTCACATCAAAGCCCGACGGCCAGCGGGTGCGGCTGTTATAGAGCGCGCCGACCAGCGAAACGCCCTCTAGATTGGCGCTTTCCATCTGTGCCCCACGCAGATCGGCCCGATCCAAATTGGCTTGTTGCAGGTTGGCCTGGGATCAGATCGGCATCGGCAAGATCGGCGTCTGTCAATCGGGCTGTGCTGAGATCGGCATAGCTCAGATTAGCACCGGCCAAATTGGCCCCGCGCAAATCGGCCCCCGGCAGATTAGCAAGGCGCAATGTCGCCCCGGCCAGTGTGCCATCAGTGAGCCAGCCCTGCGTTCGTGCCGTCTGCACCGCATCCAGTGCCAGGGAATGGTTACTACTGCGAATTTGGCGCACAGTTTGTGTGCGGCTGTCGCCACGATTCAACGTGCGCGCCGCATCTTCCCAGGTTGGGAGTTTATCCGAAGAGAGAAAAGGCAGGTCAAACGGCTTTTTAAAGGCAATGTAGATCACAGCGGCGATAAGCAAGAGGACAATCACCTGTACCAAACAGACCTAACAAAAGAGTGAGCATAAACACCTTCTTTAGAATGAGCGAAAAACAGGATAGAGACGGCACACCCTCTGCCGCCAGACCCGGAAAGAAATCAGGATATTCGTGCCGCTATCGTATGAGAATTCCATCGCCACGGCCACTCGTTGGGATTAGTCGTCCCAAATTGACGCTTTCATCTCCCCGACGATTTCACTCACAGCATCCCCATAGCCCCACCCAATCGAGGCCGTCGCCCGATGAAGTCTATCGCCAGTCTCGGCGAAAACTCCGAATAAAAGTCGGGATGCTGGCGCAGAACCGTTTGCAAAATCATCCAACACAGATTCCAGGCTGATGTAAAAGCGTTCGTCAATATCTCCATAATCGTTGGTAAAGCGGGTCCCTGTCTCCACGTAGAAAAGCAACAGATCTAACAGCCCCACGGATCGGAACTCACTTTTCGATATTCAGTCAATGCCTTGCGGGCCTCGCGCAAGTTTAGTGGGCCAGGGCTATTTCCTCGGTAGAACTGACTGAGAATGCGCTTACGGAAAATTTCACGTTCGGCTTCGGTATCGGCTGCCGGGAAGAGTTGTGTTTTCAAATAGAGCTTGTTGTTGGGCGAAAGCTGAAACAGTCCACGCAACAGTTGCAAAAGTTCAGGCTTTTCCAGTGCGCTCAGTTCTTGTTTTACATCGGACCATTTGACTTTTTTATCCTCGCTCATGGTGCGCTATCTCCTCAAATTTCAGCTCGTTTTAACCACATCCACCCATTGCTGATGCTTAATGGCCCGCTCCACGCCTTCGAGAATGGCGACATCTTGCAGCGCGCGCTGCGGGGTATAGTAGGGATCGCCGCCCTCAACATAGGCATGGACGATGGCCTGCCACATGGGCGCGCGCCGATTCTCAGGCGGCATGGGAATCTGGCGGGCGGGCTGCCCCTGACGTTCCACTAGGATGCTGTCGGCGTCAACGCTGATCACGCCGTCGCTGCCGTGGATGTGAAAATGATTTTGCAGCGTGGGCAGGCAGGTGGAATGGCTCAACATGCCCGTCATGCCGTTTTCATAGCCGAAGAGCATGGAGACCTGATCATACTCGCCATAGCCGGCGCGCAGTTTGCGACCTGTGGCCGAGACCCGCTGCGGCGCGCCAAAGACTTTGGTCAGGCTGGCGATGAGATGAATGCCGCCATCGAAAAGTGTGCCCAGCGGGAAGTCGGCATTTTGGCGCCACGGCGTAGAGGCATAGCTGAGCGGCCCCTGGGCGCTGTCGCCCTCGAAATGTTGCACCCGTTCCCAGAGCACAGGCTCGCCGATTTCGCCCGCTGCCAGCAGTGCCGCCAGCGTTGTCTCGGCTTGGCGATAGGCCAACTGCTCGGTGACGAAAAGGCGTTTGCCCTGGGCCTGAGCAAATTCAATCAGCGCCTGCCCTTCGGCCACAGATCGGGCAATCGGCTTTTCCATGATGACGTGCTTGCCCGCTGCCAGCGCAGCGTGCGCCGTGGGCGCGTTGAGCGCAATCGGCGTTAACACCAGCACGGCATCCAGATCGGGCAACGCCATCAACGCCGCGGGGTCATCCAACACAGGCGCGCCCGGATAAGCGGCGGCGGTTTCGGCGCGGCGCTGTGGGGAGAGATCGCAAAAGGCGACGGGTTCGATCTGGTCGGCCAGATCTGCCAGCAGATGTTTGTGTTCGCGCAGCCAAATCAGGCCCAGGCCGATCACACCTAATTGAATTCGCTTCACAGTTGATTCCTTTCAACGGGAGGGGAAACCGATGACATTTTCTTGAGCGTTGCAAAACTCGTATCTGTTCAGGTCCAGGGTGCGACGCACACGCCACACAGCCTTTTTGCAACCGACCTACCCTTGGCGAGTGCGTCGCAGCTGGATAGTCACTTCAATTTTACAAAGGAGAAGGGGTTTGTGCATCTTTACCAGTGGCCGAATCGGAGCGTGCAGGCGAGGACAATCGGCGTGGATGGGCCGACTGGAGAGGGACAAAGAGGGGCTGACAACAGTAGGCCGATACGTAGAGATCGCGAGACGATTGGGGGATTCATGCTCAAGCCTGAGTTTCTGAGGAGAGTGAAGGAGTGGCAGCGATGGAGCAGAACCTCAGTGTTTAAACGCGCCCTTTTCGTTTTGCTTGCGACGAATCAACTTCAAGCCTTGTCGATTACGATACGCTGTAATCACGGCATGGCCCGTTCCATCCAACAGAACGAGCGTCCCTTCCAAATGACAGTGGGTGGATTTATCGCGTTTGGGAATGTCTCGCCAGCCCAGGAAGTAGGCCTGAGCCTTGCGTACCCACAAGCGGCGCCCGTAATCCAGAACATAGAGCACATCCTCAACCGAGATACCCCGCTGTGCAATCCGCACCGAAGCGTGCTGGGAAAAGCGAATGGTGTCGAGCATGGAGTAGCATGTCTCCTTTCACTCGCTGTTGTCAGCCCCTCGCTGTCCCTTTCTCCAAAACGGTCTGTTGACATCGCAGCCACCGGAGAAGACGTTTTGCCACGATGATTTGGATTATACAGAAAAATAGTTTCCAAAACAATAGGGCATGAATCCCTCAGCCGCCCACAAGTGCCTGTTGGATCAGCCGAGCCGAGGTACGTACAGAAATGGTAAAGGCGAAAAACGGACCGAAGTCCTGGGCAGCGGGCATACTCGTGATAAACAGCCCCGGAATATTGGTCTGAAAATGCTCATCCAGCGCCGGATAACCGTTGCGGGTTTCCAGCCTTGCCAGCAGATTCCCCGCGGCCAGACAGGGTATGCGGTCGATCTCAACTTTGTACCCGGTGGCGAAGATCACCTGATCAACGGTCACCGTGCTTTCGTCGGAGCCATCAATGGCGCGCAGGGTCACGGCCAGGGAGCCATCAGCTTGTTCCGCGCAGGCCGACACTTCAGTTTTCGGCCATAAAGTGACCGACGGCCACATCACCCTGGATTCCAGCCACGGTTCCACTTTGAGCCGCCCTTCGGCCCACAGGCGATGGCTAACACCCTCTTTTTCGGCAGCGCTCAGGTTACGGAACCAGCCTGGATTTTCTACCATGGCATCCACCAATGGGTTGACCCACGACCAATCGGCTTCGGCAAAGGCGGGGCTGGCGTGGCGATGCGAAACATGAACCGCCGCCGCCCCGGCTTCGTTGAGCAGCGCGGTCCACTCGAAGGCGCTTTGGCGCCCGCCCAAGATTAGGCAGCGCTTCCCCTGCAACGGCGCGAACTCTACCAGATCGCAGGTATGGGCAAAGCGTCCTGCGGGCAATAGATCCACCGTCGCCGCTGGCTCGTGTTTGAAAGGGCGAAAGCCTAGGGCAACCACCACATTGGAGGCCATGATCACGTCGCCATCGGCAAGGGTGGCCTGAAAATGCCCATCATCCGTCTGGTCCAGCCGCTGCACATAGCCATCATGAACGTTGATACCTTTTTGCGTTTGAAACCATTGCACATAGGAGAGATAAAAATCCAGCGAGAGGGGTTCCACATCTGCCGGGGTTTGCCCCTGGGTCGCGAGGAAGGCCTCAATCGTGTGGATGTTATTGGGGTCCAAATGCCAGTCACAGGCCGAGCGCAAAAACATGCCAGCGGGCATATTGGCCCGCCAAAATTCCATAGGCTTGCCCACTATGCGATAATTCATATCCAAATCTTGGGCCAGACCGGCCAACGATAGGCCAAACGGCCCCGCGCCGATAATCAATAGATCTGTGGCTGTCATCCCGATTCTCCTCTAAAAAGTAAAAAACCGAGTTTTTCAGAAAAACTCGGTTTTTACAGTGGACTTGTGGGGGTCACTCCATACGCTCCACGGCCAGGGCAACTGCTTCACCGCCACCTAAACAGAGACTGGCAACGCCTCGGCGTAGATTGTGGGTTTTCAGTGCATAGAGCAGTGTGGTCAGAAGGCGAGCGCCGGTTGCGCCCAGGGGATGGCCCAGGGCAATCGCCCCACCGTGGACGTTGACCTTTTCCCAATCCCAGCCAGCATCTTGCAGGGCATAGCCGTTGGCGAGGATCTGGGCGGCAAAGGCTTCGTTGACCTCAAATAGATCAACGTCGGTCAACGACCAGCCGATCTTTTCCAGCAGCAGGGGGATGGCCTGGGCGGGGGCATCAAAAATGTATTTGGGATCGACGGCTTTCTGGGCATAGCCCGCAATACGGGCCAGGGGTGTTGCGCCGATAGCCTCGGCTTGGCTGCGGCTGGCGATCACCAGCGCTGCGGCGGCATCGTTGAGACCCGGTGCGTTGCCCGCGGTGACTCGACCTGTGGGGGTAAAGGCCGGCGCCAGCTTTTGCAGAGCCTCCAGCGAAGTAGTGCGCCGGGGCGATTCGTCGTGGCGCACACTGACACTCTCGCCGCCGCGCCCAGGCACGCTGACCGGAACGATCTCGGCCTCAAACTTGCCGCTGTCGGTGGCGGCGATGGCCTTTTGGTGGCTGGCCAGCGCGTACGCATCCATCGCCTCGCGTGTCACCTCATACTCATCGGCGATGAACTCGGCGGCGTGGCCCATGGCCCAATCTTCAAACGCGCACCAGAGGCCATCCACCACCAAGGCATCGCGCAGTTGACTGCTGCCATAGCGCAACTGGTTGCGCCGTCCGTCCACCAGATGGGGGGCCTGGCTCATGCTTTCCACGCCGCCCACCACAAAGAGATCCCCATCGCCAGCGCGGATGGCCTGGGCCGCCAACATAGCCGCTTTGAGACTGGCCCCGCACACCTTGTTAATGGTCATCGCGCCCACGCTGGTGGGCAACCCGCCACGGATCGAGGTCTGGCGGGCAATGTTCTGGCCCAGCCCCGCCGAGACCACATTGCCCATGATCACTTCGTCGATCTGGGCGAGATCGGGCAGATTGGCCCGCTCCACCGCAGCGCGGATGGCCGCTGCGCCCAGATCCGCCGGCGGAGACGTTTTGCAGCGCGCCCTGGAGTCGGCCGATCGGCGTGCGGGCCGCGCTGAGGATGTAGACTTCTTCGTGGTGTGAATTTTGCATGGTGACATGTCATTTTTGATGGTGGTGCGCTTCAGTCGAGATGCCCCGATTATAGCGGACACGGTTTCACAGCACAACCCGAGCGTTGGGGTAGGTGAGAAGTCGAACTTTTCCCAAAAGTTCGACTTCTCTCACTCAATCATACCGCCCAAAGGCCACCACCACATTTTGGCCGCCAAAGCCAAAGGCGTGGACGAGGGCATGGCGCAGGTCGAGACCGGTGGCGGCTTCGTTGCCCACAATATTCACGCCCAGCGCAGGATCGGGGGTGTAGTTAATGGTGGGGGGGATGATGCCTGTTTGCAGCGCGCAGACAGCGGCCACGGCGGCTTGTGCACCCGCTGCCCCCAGCGAATGGCCGATCATGCTTTTGATGCTGGTCATGCGCGGCATCTGTTCACCGAAAACCCGTCGGATCGCCAGCGACTCGACTTCATCGTTGAGCATGGTTCCCGTGCCGTGGGCAAAGATCACGTCTATATTCTCTGGGCGCAGATCAGCATTGCGCAGCGCCCGTGAAATCGCCCGTGTGGCACCGTCGCCGCTGGGGTCCGGGGCCGTGATGTGATAGGCATCCCCGGTGAGCGCGCCGCCCAGCACTTCGCCATAAATTTTCGCCCCACGCGCCAACGCGTGTTCTTCGGTTTCCAGCGTCATGGCCGCCGCGCCTTCACCGCTGACAAAGCCATCCCGATCCACGGAAAAGGGACGGCAGGCGTGTTCAGGATCATCAGTGCGGCCCGAGAGCGGCCCCATGCGCCCAAAGGCGGCGAAGGTCAGCGGTGAAATCGCTGATTCGGTGCCCCCAGCCACGATCAGATCGGCCTCGCCCCGTTGCAAGAAATGATAGGCTTCCAGGATCGAATAGTGTCCACTGGCACAGGCCGCCGTGCTGGTCATCACCGGGCCACGTGCGCCCGTCTCCATAGAGACCAAGCAACTCACAGCGTTTGCCATGGCGCTGGGGATCACAAAGGGGCCGACCGATTTCCAACCCCGTTTCTCTAATTCATAGGCAGCCATCTCAATTTCGGTGATGCCACCGCCGCCGGTTGCCATCAAGATACCCACCTCGTCCCGGTTGGTATCGTCGATGACAAAGCCTGAATCGGCCAGGGCCTGTTTGGAGGCGGCAATGGCAAAGCGCGTGGATGGAGCGGTGCGTCGCAATAGCTTGCGATCCATATAAAGCTGTGGGTCAAACTCTTTGACCTCGCAGGCAATGTCATAGGGCATATCGCCCACGTCAAATTGTGTCACCTTGCCCGCGCCCGACTTGCCGGCCACCAAATTCTGCCAGAAAGTTTCGGGGGTATTGCCAATGGGGGTAATGGCACCCAACCCGGTGATAACGATCCGTTTCATCCCAACCTTTTCTCCTGTGTGGATGTTGCCAGCACGCTTTGTGTTAGGGGTCACGCATTCTGGTTCGACGATTATAGGATAGAGCGAACAGACGCGTCAAACGATGGGGGAGAGTATCAACAACAAGGGTCATTGTCTCTGCGTTAAGGGGCATGATATACTCGAGTAGTGTGCATATACATTGCCAAAATCTGAAGAAAAGGCCTTTGTCGTCCAACTTATGACTGAAAATTTAACCGTTTCACCCTCGATTACAACAACCCTTCCCCTCAATGAAGATCAAGCGTTGGCCCTGCCGCCGGAAATACGCGACCAATTGCTCGACTATTTGGAGCTGTGGGGAAAGCCCGACGAGGTGCTGAGGTTACTCCACTTTTATCGCGAAACCCACGGCCCCTTGCTCAGCTTTTTGGACCGGGAAGCGGTGGCGCAGATGGCGGCGGGCAACTACCCGGCAGCCATTGATGCGATTGAACAACGCCAACGGCGCAGCACGACGATTGAAAGCCAGGCGTTGGAAGCCCGCGCCTTGCTGGGCGCGGGTCATTGGGAAGCCGCCGAGGCGGTGGCGATTGATATTAGTACGGCCTATGCCACGCGCGCGGTGGCGGTGGACAGTGCTGCCGAAATTTTCAGCGCCAATGGGGATTTCCCACGGGCGCGCACGCTGGTCGAGGCGTTGCTGGCTCAACGCCCGGGCAATCAGGCCGCGCGGTTGACGCTGGCTAGGCTGGCCCTCAATCACAATGAAAAAGAACTGGCCGGGGATCTGGTGCAGCAACTAGGCGCAGGAATTTCGCCCACCTTGGAGGTGGCCGATCTGCGCGTTTTAGAGGGGCTGCACCGCGGTCTGGGCAACGCGCAGAGCGCCGAAGCGGCTACGCTAGAGCTAGAACGGCAACGCATGTTGAGCCTGGAAGCGTTGCAAAGCGCCATGCAGCCTATTATTGGGCTGGTGACGGGCGGCGGCGACGTGGATCGGATCTATAACGCGTCTGAGCGGGCCAGAGCGCATTGAGGTGAGCCGCAAAGAGGAGCGCGAGGTAAAGCTGGCGGCGATCCGCAATTTTGGCTTTACCGACCTGCGCCCCGGCCAAATCGAGATCATCGCCTCGGTGCTGCGCGGTGAATCGGTGCTGGCGGTGATGCCCACAGGCGCGGGCAAGTCGCTCTGCTATCAACTGCCGGGGCTGGTGTTGCCCAAAGCCACGCTGGTGATCAGCCCGCTGATTGCCTTGATGAAAGATCAGGTGGAGAGCCTGCCCGCAGCGGCCCAGGCCAAAGCCACTTTCATTAATAGCACGCTGAGCGACGAAGAGATGCAAGAACGGCTGGAGGGTGTGGCGGCGGGCAAGTACAAACTAATCTACGCCGCGCCCGGAACGGCTGCGCCAACGCCCCTTCTTGCGTGCCCTGCGCGATGCCGGTCTCAGCCTTTTTGTGGTGGACGAGGCCCACTGTGTCAGCCTGTGGGGCCATGATTTTCGCCCGGACTACCTTTTTATTCAAGAGGCGCGCACAGAGCTGGACAACCCACCGGCGCTTGCCATGACCGCCACCGCCCCGCCACGGGTGCGCGACGAAATTTTGGACAATCTGCATGCTGATCACCGCACGCGCGCGAAGCCAATGGCGACCGCCCGCAGGTGATCTCGTTGGACATCTTCCGCACGAACTTGCACCTGTCGGCGATTCGCTTTCATAACGACGAAGAAAAGCTGGCAGCGCTGCTCAAATTTGTCAAGGAAACACCCGGCAGCGGCATCGTCTATGCGAATTCCCGGCGCAAATGTGAGGCGCTGGCACTGCAATTGCGCCAGGAGGGCATCTCCGCCGAGGCTTATCATGCCGGGTTAAGTGACCGCAACGCCGTGCAAGATCGCTTTATGAGCAACAAGACGCGTGTGGTGGTGGCAACGGTGGCCTTTGGCATGGGGATTGACAAGTCTGACATTCGCTTTATTGTGCATTTTCATCCGCCGCGCAGCCTCGCCGCCTATTATCAAGAGGCCGGGCACGCCGGGCGCGATGGCAAACCGGCACAGTGTGTGCTCTTTTACAGCGGCAACGACTGGGCCGATCTGCGGCGCTGGGCCAAGTCCGACGAATACGAACTCGACTTTTTGGAGAAGGTGTATGCCGCTGTGGCGACACAGTTGGGCGTTTCTACCACGGCAGAGCCGGATCAGCCACCGCCTGCGGCTGCCGAAGGCACGGTCAATCTGCACCGGCTGGAACAGGTGCTCAACGCCGACGAGACCGAGGTGCGTGTGGCGGTGAGTTTGTTGGAGCGGGCGGGCCTGTTGACACGCAGCTTTGATCTGCCACGCGAGATGGAAATCGGGCTGGCGCGCGAAAAAGAGAGCGAGATCCGCAAGGTGCGCGAGGCTAACCCAGAATTGGATCGGCTGCTCAAACGGCTCTCGCTTAAGCCCGGCGGCAAAGCCACCTTTAGCACGGAGTCGCTTTCCAGTGGCATGGATTGGCCGTTGTTGGAGACCGAACAACGGCTGTTGGATGGGCAATCCATGGGCATTTTGACGGTGCAGGGCAGCAAGCGCGAGATGTCGATTCACCTGCCCAGCCGACCGGCGGATATGGCCGACCGTTTGGAGCGCTTGATTAACCATTCACGCGCGCTGGGGCAGCGGCGTATTGACGACATTGTGGGCTATGCTACGGCGGAAAGTTGCCGCCACGGCTTTATCAGCGCCCACTTTGGCAGCCCGCCGCGCACACGCTGCACAGTGTGCGACAATTGCACGGGGATTCGCCCTGAAGTGCCGGCGTTCCAGCGCCCAGATCGGCCGCTGCCCGATGATGCCGATATTGAGCCGATGATTTTGGACTGTCTGGTCAGTTCCCCCAAGCCAGTGGGGCGTGGCGGGCTGGCGCGGCATTCTTGTGGGGAATCTGCGTGCGCCGGTGGCGGCCAACGAATGTCGCCATCACGGACGGCTCTTTGCCCTGGGCGAGGGCGCGGTGATTGAGTTTATGGACGAGATGATCGCCCAAAAGTTCATGCGCCAATATGAGCGGGGCGGCTATCCTGTGCTGGCCCCCACGTTGAAAGGGCGCACTGTGGCCGAGGAGTGGTTACTTGCCCACCCGGAGATGGTGGCCCCGACTGCCGAGGCCGTCGAGCCTGCCGAGGGCGAGACCGTCGAAGAGGAAGCCGAAGTTGTGGAGAAGTACACGGTGCTGCAAAAGGCGCTCTATCATTGGCGGCGGCGCACCGCTGACGAGGGCGGTGTGCCTACCTATGTGCTGATGGGCAACGAGTTGATGATGCGCATTGCCGAGAGCCATCCACAGACGATGGAGGAGTTGGCCGCGCTGCCGGGCATGGGCACGCAACGGCTGGAACGCTATGGCGGCGTGATTTTGGATCTGGTCAAGTTGCATCCCGAGGCAGCGGGCGACACAGTGTTGCTCTCCACACAGCGCAACGAGGCCGCCACTCAAGAGGCCAGCGGCGAGAAGAGTTATGCCAAAGCGCCTGCTGCCCGCACGGTTTCGCCCCAGGTGGAGCGCCGGATCTATCTGAAAATGCAGGAGCTACGCCAGAAGATCGCCGTGCGCGAACGGGGCAAGCCCTATCTGATTGCCAACAACACGCTGCTTAAGGCGATTGCCGAGCAGGCCCCAAGCAGCGAAGAGGTGCTGATGAGCATTATGGGCTTCCGCAGCAGTGGGTCTGCGTGACGAAGCAGCGACGATTTTACAAATTGTGGCGGATGGGGTGGGAAAGGAATAGCGTTTTCTTCCACTGTCAGCTTATTGTCGCATCCTGTGTCGGCAAAACGTCACCCAATCTTTCGCAACTATTTTTATTATAGAACCGTATTGAATCGTGAATATACCGTGACAACACGGCGAACCATTCTCACTAGCAGCAACGATATCCCTTAGGAGGCACACACATGGCATCGCTTTTAGAAAAAGTTTCGACTCTCTTTTCCGCCAACCTGCACGCAATGGTGGATCAGGCGCTACAGAGCAACAGCCCGGCGGTCATCGACCAATACATTCGCCAGGTGGAGACCAACTTGGCCGCTCTGGAAGATGCGGCGGCCACCATTGGCGGCGAGGTACGCTCGATTCAACGCAAGGTGGGCGAGTATGATCAGAAAGCCGATGAGCAGGATCGGGCAGTCAACGCATTTCTGGTTGAGGGCAACGAGGAATATGCCGCCGCCGCCCAAAGCAAACTCAATGGCACGCAACGGTTGGTTGCCACCTATCAGGAGCAACTGACCCGCCAAGAAGCCGAGTATAAAAAACTACTCAACGCCAAGGTCAAGTTGGAGGCCCGCCTGCAAACCATGAAGCAGGAGCGCGAGGAATTGATGGCCTTGCTCGACTTGGCTAAGAGTAAAGAGACTACGGTCAAGGCCATGAAAAGCCTGGATGACCTGATGGGCACTGGTGACAGCGATATTCGCCGCATTGCCAACAGCATCCACGCCCGATTGGACAAGGCCACAGCCGCTAGCGAGATGCGTGCGGGCAGCTTGGACGAAGAGATGGATCGTGTGCTGGATCGCAGCGCCATCGACAATCAGCTCGAAGAACGCCGCAAGAAGTTGGGGCTTGGCGATGGCGGCTGGAAAGTCGTAGACGAGAACTAGTTCACCGCCGAGGGCAGGGGCAATCCCGTTTGTTCCTGCCCTCGGCTGCCACAGCAGGGGAAGGATAGGCATGGCGATAGACGCCCCTTCAAAGTTCAGTAGTAAATTCTTTGTTCTCATTTTTGTTGCAATTTTAGCCGGAATCTTGATTGCTTTTATTTATTTTGTCCGAACCGCCAGTTCCACGCTCCCACAGGAACAAGAAATTATCACCAGCGCCGAGGCTGCACGCTTGATTGAAACCGGGGCCATTGAACGCATTCTGATTCAAGAAGCGCGCGATATCTTTCTCTATCGCGCTGGGGAGGAGCGTCCCCTCTATACCAAGCTGAGTGAGGGTGAAGTTTTCACTGACACAATGCTTGGGCTGGACATAACACCGGATCAATTTCCGCCCCTGACAGTGGAACTGGAATGACCTATATCCTGTAAGTAGCCTTGAGTACAGGGGTTGTAGCAGATACAGATGTGCTAATTTTTTCAGACTAAGTTCGTTCTCTACTATTTGCTGATTGAGTAAATTATGAACCGCACTCGCTGGATTTTTATAACGATTATTACAGTGGCGATTGTGATTGTGGCCGGTACGCTGATCTGGCGTGCGTCCACAGGCACAACCGCGGATAGCGGCCTGACCGTGGCCCGCCCCGACGATGTGAACGTGCGCATTATCACCGCGCTGCCCGTGGAGCCGTGGGTACGCAGCGCGGCGGAGCAGTTCAACGCCGAGAGCCACGCCGTGGACGGCGCTGAAATCAATGTCGAAATCATCGCCATGGACGGGTTGACCGCGCTGGGCCGCTGGGATCGCAACGACTTTGACGCACTGGAGGCAGGAGTCCGCCCAGAAGATCTGAGCGAAGCCGAGCGCGCCGCTCTGAGCAACTTCCCCACAGCCTGGATTCCCGACAGCCGCTATCTGGTGGAGCTGGCCAACGCCGCCTACAAAGAACGGCTGGGCCGCGATGTCTTTCTCACCGACGGCCAATACCGTGCGCGCCCAGTGGCAATCAGTTTGTTTACCTGGGGCATCTATGCTAGCCGTGCCGCCGTGTTGGAAGAGAAGTTCAACGAGATCAACTGGCAGACGATCCACGACGCCGCTATGGCGCGCGGGGGCTGGCCCGAACTGGGCGGCGACTCGGCCTGGGGTTACTTCAAACTGGCCGTGCCCGATCCCAGCAAAAATGTGGGCGGGCTGGCGGCTATGATCGCCGCCGCCGGGGCCTATTATGGTCGCACCGATATCAGCGTGGAGGATGTGACCAATCCTGAATTTCAGGCCTGGCTGGGCGAGTTGATGAACGCCGTGACCAACATTAGCGGCGGCAGTGCCTACACCGCCGAGGATTTTGCCCTCTTTGGCTATAGCCAGGGCGATGGCAGTCAGTTGCTGGAAAGCGACCTGTTGCAGAACATGCAGGGCATTCTCACCCGTTGGGAAGAGCCGCTTCAGATCTACTACCCGGAATTTGTGACCTGGTTTGACTTCCCGTTTACCGTGTGGGTGGGGCCAGAAACCAGTGCATTGGAAAAGAATGCTGCGCTGGAGTTTCAGCGCTATCTCCTGAGCGCAGAACAACAACAAAAGGCGCTGGTCTATGGCTTGCGCCCGGCCAATCCGGACGTGGCGGTGAATGCCAGCGACGACAGCCTCTTTGTACGGTGGGCGGATCAGGGTGTACAGCCGGTGGTGCCGCGCACCACGGCTATGCGTTCACCGGATCGTGACGTGTTGCTGGCGCTGCTTGCGCTGGTACGACCTGAACGTGGCACAGTGAGGAAAATCCCATGAAAGAGCCACGTTCCAAACGACGCGACTGGCGTACCTGGGCCATCCTGGCCGGGATCGGCGTTTTTGCCCTCTGTTTTTGCAGCATTCTGGCCTTTACGCTGGGCCAGCAGGTGCTGGACGCCATCTGGCCGAGTGGATCACCCGTTGCCGACGAAGAACCTGTCGCCGTCACTTGGGAGCCGGACAGTGCCGAACTAATGCTGGCCGTCTCGCCGGTGATGGCCCCCACGCTGGCCGGCCAAGTGGAGACATTCAATCGCCAAAACTTATCCACGCCCGATGGCAAAACCATGCAAGTGACGCTGCTCCCCATGGTCTCGGAGGCGATGGTGCAGGCCAGTTTGAGCCAGCCACCTTTTCAGGCGGTGGCCCCGGATAGTGCGATCTGGCTCAACCAGATCGATCTACAATGGACGGCACAGAGCGAAAGCAGCGCCGGTGGCATTGCGCCACGCCGTGTGGGTGATCCCGTGCGCTACGCCATCAGCCCGATTGTGATCGCAGCCTGGGAAAGCACCGCGCGCGATCTGGGCTGGCCGGATCAGCCGGTGGGCTGGGGCGAAATTCAGCGCAAGGCCACGGCAGATGATAGCTTCAAATGGAACCACCCCAGCACACAGCACGCCGCCGGGCTGCTGGCAACGCTGGCCGAATTTTACGCCGGGGCCGGGCTGACCCGCGGTCTCAACGAAGAGATTGCTACCTCTGATGATGTGCTGGACTATGTGCGGTCGGTGGAAGCCACAGTACGCTTCTATGGCGAGGGCGAAGAGACCGTGGTGGCGCGGCTGGCCGAGGAAGGACGCTCGTTTTTAGATGCATTCGTGGCCCAGGAACAGACGGTGATCGCCTGGAATTCTACCCACAGCGGCAACGAGCGGCTGGTGGCGATCTATCCCGCCGAAGGCACGCTGTGGGCGGATCATCCGCTGGCGCTGATGGAGTTGGGCGGGGCCGACGAGTTGGCCGTCACCGACAACCAGCGCCGTACCTTTCGCGCCTTTGCCGACTTTTTAACATCCGCCCAGAGCCAGGCTGACTTTTTAGCGGCGGGCTATCGTCCGGCGGATCTGGACATTCAACTGGATCAAAGCGGCAGCCCCTTTGCCAACACCGATGCTGTGGATTGGCGGCAGCCCAGCACCACGCTGCAAGTGCCATCGGCGGCGGTGGTCAATGTGATTCAAAATGTGTGGCGATATACCAAACGCCCGACGAATGTCTATCTGGTGGTGGACACCAGCGGCAGCATGGAAGGCGAGAAGATGGAGCGCACGCGGACGGCGCTGCAATCATTCATCGCCCAGATTGTGGGGGACCGTGACAAGGTGGGCATTGTGGAGTTTGGTTCCGGCGTCAAGCGCTTTGAGCCGCTGCGCACCGTTAACGACGAGGGGCGCGCCCGACTTGTAGAGATTGTGGGCAGCATGGAAGCCTATGGCAACACGGCGCTGCTGGATGCTGTGTGGCAGGCCAGTGAAGATATTGAAGTGGTGGCGGATCGAGAGGCAATCAACGCCATTGTGGTGATGACCGACGGCCAGGAGAACGACAGCCGTTACAGCATGGCCGATCTACGCCGCCAATTGCAGAATGCGTCCACGCCCACGATTGTTTTCACCATCGCCTTTGGCAGCGACGCCGACGATGCGTTGCTGCAAGAGATGGCGCGCATCGGCGGCGGTCAGTTCCGTCGAGCCGATGAGACAGATATTGAAGAGTTGTATCGGATTATTTCGACATATTTCTAAAAGAGAAGATGTTGGGGGGTATTGGATATTAGATATTAAGGTAATCTCACTTCCCGCAATACCTACTATCCAATATCTAATACCTTCTCCAGATCTGGCAAAGAGACCATGAGTACAACACGCACCGAACTGCAAGAACGTGCTAAAAGTATGCTGCTCCAATACGCCTTTTTCCGCTGGGAAAATGCCATCATCATCGCTGGCGCGCTGCTGTTGACTGTGCTCTACCCGCGCCCGTTGCCGCGCTGGCCGATCTGGGGTTGGATACTGTTGGGGCTGGCTGGCGTGGCGGTGATCGTCTATTCCAGCCTGACTGACCGCGACGCCAACGCCAAAATCTTGGTGGATCTGATGCAAGAAGAGTTCAACCCGCGCCAGATCCGCGACGCCGCGCTGCGCAAAGAGTTTGAACGTGGCATGGAATATCAACGCCGCATTGAGCAGTTGATCCAAACTCAGCGCGCTGGCATGATGCGCGACCGGTTGGAGGACACCGCCGGGCAGTTGAGCGATTGGGTCGGCAACATTTTTCAACTGGCGCTGCGCCTGGATGCCTATCGCTCGGATACACTGCTGGCGCGCGAACGCCAGAACGTCCCCGAAGAACTGAAGGCGCTTCATACCCGGCTGGAGAACGAGCGTAATCCCCAAACGAAGGGCCAGATGGAACAGGTGTTGAATGGCAAGCGCAAACAGCTAGAGTCGTTGCAAGCGTTGGACACGCGCATGAAACAGGCGGCGTTGCAGATGGATCAAAGTCTGACGGCGCTGGCAACAGTCTATAGCCAAGTGCGGCTGGTGGATGCCCAAGATGTCGCCAGCGGCAAGGCAGAACGGTTGCGCGACGATATTCAAGCACAGGTGAACCGCCTTAACGATCTGGTGGCGAGCATCAACGAGGTCTACAACTACCGGACTGAGGGGCTGGGATGAAAATACGAAAAGATGAGGTTGCGCAGATGCGCGGTACTATGAAAAGGATAGCTTTTTCGATTCTCTTACTTTTGTGTGCGGTTGTATTGGCTGCTTGTGGAGCAAAATCTTCCGGCGAACCCACCAAAGGCGATGTCTTTGTCTACGTGGCCGTGCCGCTGAGTGGATTTCAGGCCAACGGCGGGCAAACGGTGCTGGGTGGCGTGCGGCTGGCCGCCGAGGAAATCAATCGCAGCGGCGGGCTGCTTGGCTATCGCGTGGTGGTGCGTCCGCTAGACGATGAGTCGGACAGCGACATGGCTGTGGCGAATGTGGATGAGATCCGCGCCGCCATCAACGGCGGGGATCGTGTTTTGGGCGTGATCGGTCACTTGAACAGCGGCCAGACCGACGCCACGCTGGATCTCTATGCTGGATTGAAGCTCATTGTTATTACGCCGACGGCATCGGAAGAGAGTTTGAGCACGCGCGGGTATGCTAACTTTTTCCGCGTCAACGCCAATGATGCCGTGCAGGCCGCGGTGGATGCCCAGTTTCTCACCGAGAACATAGGCGCTGACCAGATCGCCGTGATCCACAACGATACCGATTATGGCAAAGGGCTGGCGGCATCGCTAACGTTAGCGCTGACCCAACGCGGAGCCACGGAAGCGCTGCGCGTGCAAGTGGCGGAAGGACAGAGCGCTTATACGGATGTGGTGCAACAGCTAAAAAATTCCAGTGCCGATGCGATTTTTTACGCGGGCTATGAAATCGAAGCGCCCTATCTGCGGGCGGCATTGGTCGAAGCGGGGATCGATCTGCCCATGTTGGCGAGCGATGGTGCTTTTCTGGCAGCGACGATTGATGAATCTAATGGCACCGCCGAGGGTATGTACGTCAGCGCCTTTGCGCCCAGCCCGCAAAATGTAGGCGATGCTCGCTGGCTGGAAGCCTATCAGGCTGTGGAATACCGCGATCCTGACACATACTCGGTAAATGGTTATGTTGCCATGCAGGTGTTGGCGGCGGGCGTGCGCGCCGCCGATAGTTTGGCGGGGGATGCCATTGCTTCGGCCTTGCGTGCGGAAAGCGTAACCACCATTTTGGGCGATCTCCAATTTGCGGCCAATGGCGATCTAACCGATCCCCAGATTTGGATCTATCAAGTGCAGGGAGACGAATTCCAACAAGTAGAATAAAGTGAAAGTGGATCGAAAACTGACTTTGCTATAGCTCCGAAAAATTATCCTTCACCGTCCCCACGCTCTAGTATCAAACCTACCTTTAGCGCATAAGAAGCGGGTTCCCCCCCGCTTCTATATACTCCGCAGCCGCACCCAAGGAATCATAAAATAAGACCAATTCCTTAGAGTCTTACGGCAATGCAAGCTAGTATGATAAAGAAGAGATAAAATAGGCCATTTCCACGTCCAATGTTGTTGGTTTGCCGTAAGTAGTCATTGGGTACAAATGACTATCGTTTTCAATCGGCCCTCGTTTTGAAAGGATAATTGCATGACCCAGTCAGATTCGTCGCATTCGCAGCCAGAGAATAGATTCTTGCCACAGAAATTGTTACTCTGGTCGGTTCTCTTGATTGCCACAGGGCTTTTGTTTGCACTCGCAGAAACCAGACCCGCCACTGCCTACAGTTTGCGAACTCTAGCAACTTCATCCCCGATTTCCCCCTTGCCCAAACCTACCATTTTGAAGGTAGACCCCGCAGCCGGCGCAAACTCGGTTGTTGTCACCATTAATATTTATGGGCAATATTTTACCAGCGGTGGCAAAGCATATCTTCAATACTCAAAGGATCAAACCGCGCCGGGCGGATCCACAGAGTATCCGCGAATTCCATTGCGATCCGAATTTGTGAACTCCACGCACATCATTGCACGCGTGCCCCTAAAAGTGAACGGAGAGACGCTGGAATTAGGCTATTATGATGTAGGAATTCAATTTACCAAAGAGAACCCACTTTTCCCTCGCGGCTATCGTATTTTTGATGCAGACACAGTTAACGATCTTTATGCAGAGCCGTATCATCTCATCAGCATCCCTAGCACGCTTAAAGTGGGTGACCCTGTCGATCTAAGCCTTAAAGTTCATCGGATGGGTGGTGTATCAGGGACAGGGTTCTTTGATGTTAGTTTCTATGTCAATCAAGTGCACAATGATACCTTCATTGGCAAAGGGCGGGTCACGGGCATCAGCCCGGACGGATCGGGCAACAGCAGCCCTGTGCGCTGGACGCCAAGTGAGCGTGGTGAAGTTCGCCTCCTGGCTGTGATTGACTCCGGCAACAACGTTCCTGAGACCAACGAAGACAATAATACTGTGCTGGCGGTTCGGCAGGTGCGCCAGAAGATTGTACAGGATGTCTATCCACCTAAAGTGACCGATTTAACGGTCAATGATGGCGTAGAGACTGTCAAAGGTCGCGATGTAATGGCATATGCGACTGTCACCGATGGCCCGGATCCGGCTAATCCTGACGCCGCAGTCAGCGGGCCAGCCTATGCCTATTATGTGGAGCTTCACTGGTACAGCGGGACAGGCGGGGGCGGGGTTTGGATTCCTGTGAACTGGACCAACTGGCTGGCCTATGGGCCAGAGGATCATCCCTTTACCCTCCACCCGACCCCTGGGGTGCGTGCGCTCCAGGCGTGGGGCAGTGACGTAGCTGGGAATATCTCGGCGTTGCCTGCTGTGCTAGAGGTGACCATGCTGCCCGCCAGCAGCGATGAATTGTCCACGGGCGAGATTCGCGTCTATCGGCAAAAAGTAACGGCTGGGCAATGCCTTACGGTGCGCGTCACCCCCACCGAATCCGATATGGATCCCGACCTCTACATGTGGGCACCGGATGGGACAGCGCTTGAGCCAAGTATTAACGGCTCAGGCGAACAAGACCAGATTGTGATCTTTCCAACGGTGGCAGGGCGCTATCAGATCGAGGTGGAAGGTTATACCGAGGCGAGCTATACAATTAGTGTTGACGTCACCAATCGCTGCACCGTGGCCCGCACCCACGAAGACCGAACGCTTAGTGCCAAGACAAAGCGTACACTACCGGCCATTCCGGTGGCTGAATCTGCCGAGGCAAACGAAGCCCCAGCCCCGCAGGAAGAGTTGAAGCAGTATCTCTCTTTCATGTCTCAAATCGGTAGTCGTTCGGGGTTGCCCGATGAGCCAGCCGGAGCAGAACGGGTTTACATCCCTGCGATTCAACGCTAGTTACTTTTTCAGCGCAACAAAAAAGACCGGGCAAATTGCCCGGTCTTTTTATTACCCTGCCTGCCGATAGTGGATCGAAGATTGTTGACGTAGGCGTTCGGTGGCCTGCTCGGCGGTGATATCGCGCTGGGGGGTTGCCAGCAGTTCATAGCCCACCATGAACTTTTTAACCGTGGCCGAGCGCAGGAGCGGCGGGTAGAAATGGGCATGGAGTTGCCAATGTGGGTAATGGCCGCCATCGGTGGGTTGACCATGCCACCCCATGGAATAGGGAAAACTGGTTTCAAAAAGATTGTCATAACGGACAAGCAACGCTTTAAGCATTGCGGACAGATCATCGCGTTCGGCTGAATCCAGATCCGACAGTTGCACCACAGGTCGGCGCGGCAAGACCAAAGTTTCAAACGGCCACACCGCCCAATAAGGAACCAGCACAACCCACGATTCATTTTCCACTACAACCCGCGCCCCGGCCTCCAATTCAGCTTCAAGATAATCCACCAACAGTGGGCGGTTATGGCGCTCAAAATAGGCTCGCTGTTCGCGGTCTTCTTTGGCTGGTTCCGTGGGGATGCGCCGCGTCGCCCACAGTTGCCCATGGGGGTGGGGATTGGACGCGCCCATCATTGCCCCCCGATTTTCAAAAAGCTGTACATAGCCGATCCCAGGCTGGCGGCCCAGATCTTGGATCTGCGCCGCCCACACATCCACCACACGGCGGATGTCGGCGGGGTCCATTTCGGCCAGAGTGAGATCATGGCGCGGGCTGAAACAGATCACCCGTGAAGTTCCCGTCTCCGCCTCGGTCTGGAAGAAGCGTCCCACGCTTACATCGGCATCTGGGGTATCGGGCAGCAGTGCAGCAAAATCGTTGGTGAAGACATAGGTGTGCTCATAGGGAGGGTTTTGTTCGCCGCCAGCGCGCTGATTGCCCGGACAAAGATAGCAGGTGGGATCATGGCGCGGGCGCTGCTCTGGTGGTGTCTTTTCTGTCTGACCCTGCCAGGGACGTTTGGTGCGGTGTGGTGATACCAGTACCCAATCCCCTGTCAGCAAATTACGGCGGCGGTGAGGATGCTCGGTGGGATCGAAACCCACGACTTTGGATGAATCGCTCATATTTGTTAACCTTCTTGTCATGATTAGAGGCAGGGGTTAGCAATCGAGGACTGGACCAGAACCGCACGCTGTAGACGCTTTTCGCCCAGTCCATTCCCGCAATGTTCGCCCCCAATTTGAGATACACCCGACAGATTGCGGTTGATTGACGGCACACTTTGGGCAGTGTATAGTCAGTGTTACTATGCTGATATGGTGTGTGACGCAACCGCCATCAAAGGAGCAAGCATGACTATACAAATTCCCAATACGCCTGTAATGCCCCCCACGAAAGCGGCTGAACCTATCTTTTATCCAGAAACGGATGGGAAACCGATGGGTGAATCCGAATGGCATGTAATTGCCACGCTCTATCTGCTCAGTGCATTCCGCAATTTTTTTGCCAAACGGAGTGATGTATATGTCATCGCCGATATGTTCATGTACTATGAAGAGGGGAACCCCCGCGCCAACAAAGTCCCTGACATTATGGTGGTGAAAAACATTGAGCAACGCAAACGGCGTATCTTCAAAGTCTGGGAAGAAGGGGCGATTCCCTGCCTAATTATTGAAGTGACCTCAAAATCTACCTGGGCAGAGGATACGATCCGAAAAAGCAGTCTCTATGCCCGGTTGGGTGTTACCGAATACTTTCTCTTTGACCCGCTTCATGAATATATGGATGATCAGTTCATGGGTTTTCGATTGGAAGATGGCGAGTATGTACCTCTAGAGCCAGCGGACGATGGTAGCCTGTTTAGCCAAGAACTAAGCCTGATTCTACGGCCAGACGGCGATCTGCTGCGTGTGGTGAACCCTGACACAAATCAAATTGTGCCTGGCATGGAAGACACCTACGCCTATGCCGAAGAACATCAAGAGCGGGCAGAGCAAGCATCTCAGCGGGCAGAGCAAGAGGCCCAGCGCGCGCAAACGCCGCAGAGGCAGAAGTTGACCGTCTACACGCCGAGATGGAAGCGTTGCGTGCTCAGCAGAACCGCGAAAAGTAGATGGAAGCTCGCCTATGCGACCAAGGCCTGTTGTGCCAGCGCGATTGCGCCTAAGACCCCGGCCCTTCCCCCCAACTTCGGCGGCACAATATAGTTGGCAATCTCCTGTTGCATGGCCGGGATCTGAATATAGCCATTCAGCAACCGCTGCACCTCGGCATGGATCAGGGGGAAAATGGCGGGTTGTGCCATCACGCCGCCGCCCAGGATGATGCGTTGCGGCGACATGATAGTGATGACATTCACCAATCCCAACGCCAGATAGTGTGCCTCTAGCTGCCATGCTTCGTGATCCGGCGGCAGCGTTTCGCCGCGCTGGCCCCAGCGCGCCTCCAAAGCCGGGCCTGCCGCCAGCCCTTCCAAGCAATCCCCGTGATAGGGACAATACCCTGCATACGGATCACGAGCGCGGTCGTGTGGAACCATCATGTGGCCCATCTCTGGGTGCATAGCCCCGTGCATCAATTTGCCGTTGACCATGCCGCCCCCGCCCAGACCCGTGCCGATGGTCCAATCAGACGAAGGTATCTAACCCTTGTGCTGCGCCCCAGCGATATTCACCTAAGGCAGCCCCGTTGACATCGGTATCGAAGCCTATGGGGAGATCGAAATGTTGGCGAATCTGCCCAACAATGTCGGTGTGGGGCCAATGGCGCTTGGGCGTGGTGGTAATGTAGCCAAAGGTTGATGAGGCAGGATCGGGGTCTACGGGGCCAAAGGCGGCAATCCCAATGGCGGCGATTTCGTACACTTGTGCCTGTGCCTGAAAGAATGCAATTGCGCGCCCCAAGGTCTCGGCAGGGGTGGTTGTGGGAAAGCGCTCTTCGGCGCGAATATCATCGGGGCCTGTGCCAACGGCGCAGATAAATTTAGTGCCACCTGCTTCAATACCACCATACAGTGCCATGCGTTGTCCTTCCTGGTAAGCGTTTATGGATTGACATGAAAAAACAGGGAGTTGCTAGTTAACTTTTGTGCGGCTGAACACCGCCATACCCTTATTCAAGTTCATTGCGGCTAAGCAGATGGGCCAGCCGCGTCGGTTCGGGCAATTTATAGCGGTCGGTACACGCCAGCGTAATCGCAATCGCTTCGGGCAAAGTAATACGGTGACCGATGCTAACATAGACCGGGTTGACGCCCGTGCGGGTGCGCACCAATGCCCCCACCACTTCGCCCCGATCCCACAGCGGCACATGCGAACCTTTTTCGGTGGGTAGATCATCCTCCGCCTTGCCGATGAGCCGTGATTTTGCCACCCCCACCGCGGGCATATCCAACAGGACGCCCAGATGAGACGCCAGCCCCATCCGCCGCGGATGGGCTTTGCCCTGCGAGTCCGTCATGAGCAGATCAGGCACCAGCGTGAGCTTCTCCAGCGCACGGATAACGGCAGGCACTTCGCGAAAGCTCAAAAGGCCCGACATGTAGGGGAATTCTACTGGCCCTTGCCAGATGGCCCGATCAAGCAGAGCAAAATCGGGCAGCCGCACCACCACAACCGCAGCCTGCACCCGCTCCCCGCGCACGCTCATATCGATGCCAGCAACAGTTTGCACTGGCTGTGGCATCGGCTCTTCGCGTACAAGCGGAGCCAGACGCTCTTGAATTGCCACGGCTTCGGCATGGGAGACCTGCCAGGGATGAACGGCGTGAAGGTTAATTTTCATGGCAAATCCCTGTCACAGAGCGCGCCAGCGCGGTAAACCCAGCCTGTGACCAACCCACCCGTTCGCCCATGCGCTCGTGAAGCCGATCATAGAGGGCATGGGCAGCGTCTTCGGCCCGCCAATCGCCCCAGCCCAGGTCGGCGTAGCGTTCGGGAATCTCGGTGCGGGCTGTGCGTTTGCCGCTGCCGCCATCACCGCTGGCATAGGTATCCACCACCACACGATCGGCATGATCCAACAACAAAGTGCCAAAGCGCTCTACATCTGAATAGGGCAAGCAAGGGCTAACTGCGATCTGTACATTCGCCCCGGCGGCACGCACCATTTTAAGCGCGGCCAGCCGCTGATCCAGCCCCGGACAACGGGGTGTGATCGCACGGCGCACGGCATCCAGATCGGTCTCAAGCGTAAAACTTATCCAGCCATGCCCACCCAACTGCGTGATCAGATCCAGATCACGCGTGACCAACGGCGAGCGAGTTTGAATCATAAGCAGCCCCGGCGGGCGCTCTACAAAGGCGTGCAGACAGGCCCGCGTCAGTTGCCATTGCCGTTCCAGCCCTTGATAGGGGTCTGTGACTGACGACATAAAGATCGCCAATGTATCAAGACGCTGCGCTTTTTGATGGCGGGCCAGTTCGGCGGTCAGCTTTTCGGCGATGCCGGTGCGAGGATAGGCATAGTCTCCCCAAGCCAGACCGGCGTTGTGAAAGCGATGCACCGTCATGCTCTGGACATAGCAATATTCGCAGCCAAAGCGACACCCCAAATAGGGCTGCAAAGTATGGGTAAATCCAGCTAGATAGCCAGTGGTGACGGTTAGCGCGCCACTGGCTGGGCGGGGGGAGGATGACGTAGACATGAGATTGATAAGCCTAGGATTGGGGTAACTATACAGATCTAAGGTGCGACGCACTCGCCACACACGCTTTTCACAACCGTTCTACTCTTGGCAAGTGCGTCGCACCTGTATAGGTACGGATTGGGTTAAAAACATGTTGTGGGTTACATGAGTTGATGGTGAGGCAAGCGCCGATACGGAATCCTCACCCTATCCAGTATACCATTCCGCTCTACGAGATGCACAGCCGCCGCAAGGTTAGCCAGTCGCTCCCCTTTTTGGGTATAATCTCTCCTATGGCGAAAGCATATCGATATTGTCCCTATTGCGCCACCCCGTTGGTGGAAGCGTTTCGATTCGATGACGTGCGCCCCACCTGCGCCGCCTGTGGGTTTACCCAGTTTCAGGATCCCAAAGTGGCGGTCATTGCGCGGGTTATTTATGAGAAACGTGTTCTGCTTGTGCAGCGCGGGGTAGACCCGGCCAAAGGAAGATGGGCGCTGCCCGGCGGCTTTATGGACGCCGATGAATCGCCCGAAATGGCACTGAGCCGTGAATTGAATGAAGAGGTGGCCTTGGCTGTGAACGTTGGCGAACTGCTCAAAATTTACGCCATGACCGACGGCGACGGCAACCGCACCGGCATTGTGTTAGCATACACAGCCACCCCCACAGGCGTCACGACGATTACCGCCAACGGCCATGATGTGCAAAATGCCGGCTGGTTTGGCCCTGACGAGATCCCCGCAGCGCTGGCGTTTGAATCAACAATTACGCTGATCAACGAGTGGTTGGCGCACAATTCCCTTTAACTTTGGAGAAAATTCAATGGCATCACCCGATCTCGACCAAGGCCCCGCACCTGAAAAAACCGCAGCCAAGACCTTTTTGATCACGGGCGGCGCGGGCTTTTTGGGCATTAACATGACCCGCTATCTGCTTGCCCGCGGCCACAAGGTGGTCTCTCTGGATCTGGCCGACTTTGACTATCCTGAACGCGATCAAATCACGATTCAACGCGGCGACATCCGCGACAAAGCCGCTGTCGATCGGGCCGTGGCCGGGGTGGATATGGTGATCCACACGGCGGCGGCGCTGCCGCTCTATAGCGCCGAGGATATCTATACCACGGATATTGACGGGCTGCGCACCGTGTTACAGTCGGCGTATGAGCATGGCGTAGAGCGCTGTATCCACATTTCGTCCACAGCCGTCTACGGCATCCCCGACCATCACCCGCTGCTGGAGGATGACCGGCTGCATGGCGTGGGTCCGTATGGCGAGGCCAAGGTTAAGGCCGAAGAGATCTGCGCGGATTATCGCAAAAAGGGGCTGTGTGTGCCGGTGATTCGGCCCAAATCGTTCATTGGCCCAGAGCGGTTGGGCGTCTTTGCGCTCTTCTATGATTGGGCCAAAGATGGCAAAAATTTTCCCATGTTGGGCAGCGGCAACAACCGCTATCAACTGCTGGATGTAGAAGATCTGTGCGCCGCCATCTATCTCGCCGCCACGCTGGAGCCGGCGCGCGTGAACGACACCTTTAACATCGGCGCGGAAAATTTCACAACCATGAAGGAGGACTACCAAGCCGTGTTGGACTACGCCGGACATGGCAAACGCATAGTGCCGCTGCCCGCCGCCCCCGCGATCTGGACGCTGCGCCTGTTGGAGAAGATGCACCTGTCGCCGCTCTATAAATGGGTCTACGAGACCGCGGCCACCGATTCGTTTGTCGCCATCGACAAGGCCAAACGGGTGTTGGGCTGGCAACCGCGCTATTCCAACAAAGAGGCGTTGGTGCGCAACTATGTTTGGTACATTGAGCATCTGCATGAATTTGAAAACAAGAGCGGCGTTTCGCACCGTGTACCGTGGAGCCAGGGCATCTTGAAGGTGGCGAAGGCATTTTTTGCGTATCCGTAGAGGCAGTTGCAATCTGGTTGCCTTCGGCGGCTAGCCATAGACCGTGATGGGGCAACGGCAGCCGTCATATGAAAGCATGTTCGCCTCAATTTCACCCATCTCGACGCGATCTTGTCCGATCCACAGGCGCGCCGTATACTGACAAAACCGCTTTTGTGGTAATTAAGCTCTTTTTTGGTAACGATTCAGGTGCGACGCACTGGTCAGGAGAGGATTCAGTGTTGTAGGCTCATTCAGACCCGTGCGTCGCACCTGAAGCTGTATAATTACCTTTTTTGACCCTATCCCATCCCCACTGAGGAGAAGAAACATCATGGCAATGGAAACCCAAGACATTCAGCGCCCGCCCAAAGAACTTATCGAAGGGCTGCGCGAAATCGGCAGCGCCACGGCTGGCGGCGAGCTTTCCAAACTGGGCATCCGCAACGCCCAGATCATCGGCCCGACGCCCTTTACCTCTGGCGCAACCGTGGTCGGCCCAGCGTTGACCCTGCAATTTATGCCCAAGCGCGAAGATCTACACGGCGGCGGCGAGTATCAAAACCCGGAACGCCAACTGCACCGCCATGTGCTCTATCACACACAGCCCGGCGATATCGTCGTCGTGGATGCCCGCGGCGACATGACCAGCGGCGTCTTTGGCGAGATGATGCTTACCTATTTCAAAGGCCAGGGCGGCGCTGGCGTAGTCATCGACGGCTGCATCCGCGACTATCCCAAGGCCAAGGATCTGGGGCTGGGGCTGTGGCTCAAAGGCACAACCCCCAACTTTCACGTACAGACCAACATCTTCCCCCATGCTGTGAACGTGCCGATTGCCTGTGGCGGCATCCTGGTCATGCCCGGCGACATCATTGTGGCCGACGACGACGGCGTGGTGGTGGTGCCGATTAAACTGGCCCCGGAACTGCTGGAACGGGCCAGCAAACACGCCGAGTGGGAAGAATTCTCGCGCATCCGCCTCTCTGAAGGCGGCGATCTGCGCAAATACTATCCCCTGCGCGAAGACGCCCAGGCCGAATACGAAGAGTGGCGCAAGGCGCAAGCGAAGTAGGGGAAGGGATTGGATATTGGATATTAGGTATTGGCGACGGTCACAAGTACCAATACCTAATATCCAATACCTTCTTCATCTCTGTATTAAATCTTCTGGGAAATCTCCTATGGCAAAATACATTGTGGCAACCGTGGCGGAGATTGCGCCGGGCGAGCGCAAGATCGTAGACGTGGCCGGGCGCAGTGTGGGCGTCTTCAACGTGAACGGCGAATTTTACGCCCTGCGCAATACCTGCCCACATCAGGGCGGCCCCCTCTGCGAAGGACGACTCACGGGCTTCCTTGAATCGGATCAGCCCGGCGACTACCGCTACAGCCGCCGTGGTGAGATCCTGCGCTGCCCCTGGCACGGCTGGGAATTCGACGTCAAAACCGGCCAGTCTTGGTTTGATCCCGCCACCACGCGTGTACGCAGCTACGCCGTCCATGTGGAACCCGGCGCAACCCTTGCCGCAGACGCCCCAGCCGGCCCCCAAAAAGGCCCCTACGTGGCCGAAACCTACACCGTCTCCGTGGAAGAGCAGTATGTCGTCTTGGAAATTCCAGGGGGATGAGGAAAAGTAACCGCTGGCCAATACACCTCCGGGGAACTCTTCTGTTGGTTTGGTCGTTGCAGTGGCATATGCTATACTCCCACCATTCTTGACCGGGAGTGTGCATCGTTTTTGTATTTGACGGTCACTGGACCGTAGCGATGCCGCTTGATTATCCTTATTCACAACCCCACTGAACCTACTATGCAAAAAATTGCTTTTCTATCGCTTATTTTCACCTTGTGGCTGGCAGCCTGCACACCGCAGCAGCCAGCGCTGCCCGCAGTTGCCACCAATACACCGGTGCCCACCTTTACGCCCACGCCGGAAATCGTGGTGATGCCTGTGGACCCGGCCGCGGCGACTACGGCTAGAGCCGCCGAGACGGAAGTGGCAGCCGCCAATCAGCCCACTGCGGTTGTGGAAGCGCCCCCAGAGGCGCAACCCGCGGCGGAGCAGCCCACGCCCACGGAAGCGGCTCCCGTGCCCACGGATCCCCCGGCTACCGAGCCAGTGGTGATCCTCGCCCAGACCATGAACGTGCGCGGTGGCCCCGGCACAAGCTACGCCATCATCGGCGCGGGCAACACAGGCCAGCAGTTTACCGTAACCGGCAAAAATCCCCAGGGTGACTGGTGGCAGATCAACTATAACGGCCAAACGGGTTGGGTCTATGGCCCACTGGTGACGGCGCAAAATACAGGGTCGGTGGCGATTGCCGCCAATATCCCACAACTGCCGCCCACAGCCACCCCGCGCCCAGCCCAGCCCACACCTGTGCCACAACAGCCCACAAATACACCCGTGCCTGCCGCACCCACCGTGCCTGCAGCGCCCCCGCCCACGCCGGTCCCGCAGACGCCCTTCCTGTTGCTTGAAGGTGTGGAGCGTTGTGATCCCAACCCAGGGCAGACTTACTTTAGCGGCTTTACCCGTGCCCGCGACAACTCACTGATCAATGGTGTCTGTATTCACATTGGCTTTTTTGGACCCCGCACCACCAAATGTTCAGGGTGTGATGGCGTGGGCGATGGAAATTGGGGCTTCTCGCCCTTTGGCGGACCCGCCACACCGGGGACCACCGTCGAGATCTTTGTGATCCAATGCCCGGTTAACTTGCCCGCCGGCGGACAATCCTCCGACTTTGCAGATTTGACGCCACAATCGCCCAAGTGGGTCAAGACCATTACCGACAGCCAGCAGTGTACCGGCATTACGTTTGTGCGGAACTAGAGAGTAGCGATTGGCAATTGGGGGAGAAGGAGGCAAGCTTGTTAACCGCAGAGAGTGTTGCACATCATCTTGCGATGCCTCCAGACGTTGTGATGGAGGAAGGTTTGCGTGCCTTGCTCCTGCGCGAGATCGCTAAAGCAGAAAGTGACATTGCTCAGATTCGAGAACGTTATGGTGTCTTGGAATCCGAGGATCTAAAACAGGCGATTGCCGATCAACTTGTACCTGGTCACCCAGCCTGGGAAGATTACATAGACTGGCAGAATAGCAAAGAATTTGTGCAACGGGTAAAGTCCCTGCTTGCGAAATCCTATGCAGACGAACATTCTTTATCATCGTCTGCTTGAGTTAGCCCAGCAGGAGTTTCAAGACATCGTCCAGTCAACTCAACTTATTGGTGGGACGAGCTTAAATCCGCGAGTATTGCGCATCAACTTTGATGACTCATCATTTCTCGATGTGCGTTTCACCAATGATGACTACGCTTACCACTGGGAGCGACGTGGAATTGATGGGGCAATTTATCGATGGGATAATGCTCCACATCATCAAAGTGTCAAAACGTTCCCCCATCATCTCCATGCCGGAGCAGAGACAACCGTGAGCGAAAGCTCACTTCCCACTAATTCGGCTGAAGACGCCTTCCGTTTCGTGTTAGTGTTTATTCGCAACTACATTTACCGCTAAGTTTTGACTGTGAAACATGCACTGCAACAAACACTGCTCCTTTGGGCCAGCCTGCTAGGCATCGGCGGGCTGGCCTTTTTGCTGCTTATTACCCCGCCCGCGCGCGCCTGGATGGCATTCCAAACCGGCGAAACCGATCTGCTGCCACAGATCAAAGGGTTAACCGATTTGGGCAGTGCATGGCTGCGACCTCGGCTCGATTTGGCCCCCACCACCGCGACCGTTGATACTGGCATTAACCCCTTTGGCGTCAACGTCTTTTTGGAGCAAGAAGCAGACCCGGCCAAGCGTGCCCTGGCTGTGCAGATGGCAGCGGAGGCAGGCTTCCACTGGCTGCGTCAGGAATTCCCCTGGGAAGATATTGAGATCCACGGCAAGGGTGATTTTGAGGATCGTCGCCACGAGCCGCGCCGCTCGGCCTGGGATAAATATGATCAGATTGTGGCGCTGGCCGAAGCGCACAACCTGGAACTCATCGTGCGGCTGAGCAACCCCCCAGCTTGGAGCCGCGCCGGGGGCAACGAGGGGGGAACCTATGCCCCGCCCGACGATTACACCGATTTCGCCGACTTTGTGCGCGCCGTGGTCGAGCGCTATCGGGGCCGCGTGCGCTTCTATCAACTCTGGAACGAACCGAACATCTATCCAGAGTGGGGCGAAGTGAACCCAGTCAGCCCGGTGCAGTACACCGAGTTGCTGCGCCTGGCGGCCACCGCTGCCCGCCAGGCAGACCCCAGCGCCGTGATCATCGCCGGCGCGCTGGCCGCCACTATTGATCTCGACGGCACGTTGCTCCCGGCACGCAATTTCAACGATCTGCTCTTTTTGCAGCGCATGTACGACGCTGGCGCAGCCCCTTATTTTGATATTATGGCAGTGCAAGGCTATGGCCTTTGGTCTGGCCCCACGGATCGACGCATGCACCCACGCGTCATGAACTTTGGCCGCCCGCAGTTTGTGCGCGATCTGATGGTGGCAAATGGCGACGCCGACAAGCCGATCTGGATCAGCGAGATGAACTGGAACGCCGCGCCCGAAGGCGTCGATCCCCGCTATGGCCGCGTTTCCCTGGCGCAACAGGCCGCTAATCTACCCCTGGCCTATGAACGGATCCGCACCGAATGGCCCTGGCTGGGCGTTGCCAATGTCTGGTATCTCAAACGTGCCACCGACGCCTGGGAAACGAACAACCAGCCCGAAGCCTATTTTCGGCTGCTGGCGCCGGATTTCACGCCGCAGCCCGTGTACGAGGCGGTAAAGCAGTATATGAATAAAGAATAAACCATGGGAAATAGATCAACCAGAGTCAAAGCGCACATATCCAAACCCAATCTTTATTCTTTATTCTTCTTTCTCATTCTTTTCTGCGCCGCCTTCCTGCGCTTCTATTGCCTTTCATGCTCGTCGCTCTGGCACGATGAAGGCAATACCTGGGCGTTGACCGCCCGAACTTTCCCCCAGATTGCTGCCGCCGCTGCCGCCGATATTCACCCACCGGGCTACTATTGGCTGCTCAAAGCCTGGACCACGCTCTTCGGACGCGATGTAATCGGGCTGCGTTCGTTTTCGGCCCTGGCCGGGACACTCAGCGTCGGCGTGATCTACGCCATTGCCCGCACAGCCATGCCCCATGCCCGCTTTGCTCCACTCCTGGCCGCCCTGATCGCCGCCCTCAACCCCTTTCAGATCTATTACAGCCAAGAAGCGCGCATGTACGCCCTGCTCATGCTCGAAAGCGCGCTTTTGCTCTGGGCGCTGCTCCGCTGGACAGCAAGCGGCAGGCACCCTTCACCCTTCACTCTTTACCCTTCACTCTTCACCCTTGACTCTTCACCCTTTCTCTATCTCCTCGCCGCCATCGCCGGCCTCTGGACCCACTATATTTTCCCGCTGCTCCTGGCTGCCGGTGCGCTGGCCTATCTTTGGGATTGGGGGCACAAAACTCGTTTCAAGCAGTTCCCTTGGGCATTTATCCTCGTCAACACACTGGCACTGTTCGTTTTTCTGCCCTGGCTGCCCACCGCCATTGAGCGCGTCTTACACTGGCCTGCCGGTGGCGAATCCGTGGCACTGCTCGACGGGCTGCGCCTCACCCTGCACACGTTGATCACCGGCCCCATCCGCACAGCGCCTGATCTCGCCGGGGGCTGGCTGCTGCTGGCTGCGATCTTGCCCCTCTTCGGGCTGTGGAGATTACGTCACTCGCCCGCCGGCGTTGCCCTGCTTCTGTGGCTGCTCGCCCCTATTGGCGTTATGTTCGGCCTGGGCCTCTTCAGCCAAGCCTTTCTCAAATTTCTGCTTGTGGCATCGCCAGCCTGGTGTGTAGCCGTGGGGACATTGGTGGCAGGCGGCAGGTGGCAGGCGGCAGGCAATATCACGCATCACGCATTACGCATTACGCATTACACACTCCCCCTTATGATTGCCCTCATCATCCTTCCCCCCTACTATACCGACCCCACGGCGCGCGATAACTACGCAGGGATGGCGGCAACGGTAGCGGCGCTGGGGGATACGGCAACCGATTTGGTGATTCTCAACGCGCCCGGTCAAGCCGACGTGTGGAGCTATTATGATCCAGGATTGCCCGTGTTGGCCCTGCCGACTATGCGCCCAGCCGATGGCGCAGCCACGCAGGCTACCCTCTCCACAGCCACGGCTGGGCGCCGTCAGATTTTCGCGCTTTTTTGGGCCACCGATGAAGCCGATCCCGACGGCGTTGTGGAGGGCTGGCTCAACCGCCACGCCTTCAAAGGGCTGGAAAGCTGGCAGGGTAACGTGCGCTTTGTGGTCTATAGCCAGCCGCTGGGGTTGCGCTGCCAGCCGCTAGAGGAGTTGATACAGTGGGGAGAAGTGGCAACGTTAAGCGATCTCTGTCTGCCCGCAGACGGATTAAGCGTAGCGCCCGGCGAGAGTCTGCTCTTGGGGCTGACGTGGCAACCGATTCGCGAGACCAAGCAGCGCTACAAGGTGACGCTACAACTGTTGGATACACGCAATCAGGTGCTGGCCCAGCGCGATAGCGAACCGGCTGGCGGCTCTGCGCCCACCCTTGGCTGGAAAGCGGGAGAGACCGTACACGACAATCACGCCCTCTTCATTCCACCGGGAACACCGCCGGGCAGCTATCGGCTGATGCTGGCAATATATGATGCGGAAACAGGTGTGCGCCTGCCTGTGCAGAAGGGTGACAGCTTCGACCTGGGCAACGTTCGCATTGAACGCGGCCACAGATCGCTCCCCACCGCCATTCTGCCCATGCAACAACGGCTTGCGCAGACGCTTGGGTCGGTGACGCTGCTGGGCTATGATGCGTATGTGCGCGGCTATGCCCATGATCCCCAGCGTCCGCTCCAGCCCGGCGATATGCTGCATGTAACGCTCTACTGGCAAGCGCCCGATCCACTACCCGCAGACTGGCCCGCGGAACAGACCATGACGCTAGATCTGGGCGAAAGTACGCTCACGGCTCCTTTGGCTGGTGGACTATACGCAACTGGTCTATGGCAGCCAGGCGATCTGATACGCGGCGAATTTGATCTGCCCTACACGGCGGGGGATGCTTTGCTCTCTGTGCAGGTTGGCGAAGAAGGGCTATCTTTAGGGAAATTTCCCATAACCCGCAAATGAAATTTCAGTCCCTCACAAGGCCGATCCCTCTCGTCAGAGCCGCACACTTGTGGGAAGTCATACGAAAGTGAATTTTAGGATTTGGGATTCACTTTGACATAACTACCATTTGCGTTGTACTATAATTGTTATAGCGGAAGTGACCGTGTCTGTGTGGGCACGGTGGTTAAGATCGGAATGTACGATGCAACAAACAATGCCTGTCTTCATGGAAGATGTTGAAATGGAAGATGTTGAAGTCCGCCCCTGTCCGGTGGAATCGGCGGCGCGAATCGTCGGCCAAAAATGGACGTTGCAGATCGTCCATCATTTGCTCGAATGTCGCTGTAAACGCTTTTGTGAGTTGCAAGAGGCGCTGGGGGGCGTCAATCCCAGCACACTAAGCAGCCGCCTGAAAATGTTGGAAGATGAAGGGTTGGTGCAGCGCGTGCAGGTCAGCGCCATCCCGCCGCATGTGGAATATAGCCTGACGGAAAAGGGCAACGAATTGACGCCCGTGATCCGCGAAGTGGCGCGCTGGGGCAATCGCTGGCTTTGCTGCGACGAACTATAACCGCATTCAAAGAAATGGACTGTTATGCTTGTTCAAGGTCTAACCGTGGGCTTGTTACAGGAAAACTGTTATATTCTCGGCTGTGAAGAGACGCTCAAGGGCGTGATTGTGGATCCGGGCGATAACCCCCGCGCCATTTTGGGAGCGGTAAAAGAGATGGGATTGACGATTGAAAAGATCATCAACACCCACGCCCATTTTGATCATGTGATGGCGGTGGATGCGGTTCGGCGTGCCACCCATGCCACCTTTCATCTACACGCCGCCGATCTGCCTGTATTGCATACTGTTCCCGAACGGGTGAGCCTCTGGCTCAGCACGCACATTGATCCTATTGATGATCCCGACGAATTCTTAGAAGCGGGCCAGATCATTGAGGTGGGTAATCAGCGTCTGGAAGTACGGTTTACGCCCGGTCATGCGCCGGGACATGTGGTCTTTGTGGATCACAATGGGCGGCAGGTGTTTGCCGGTGATACGCTCTTTCAGGGCAGCATCGGGCGCTTTGATCTGCCCGGCGCCGACGGTCCCACGCTTTTGGAGAGTATTCACACGCAACTGATGACGCTGCCCGATGATTATATCGTCTACCCTGGGCATGGCGAAGCCACTACGATTGGGGACGAACGCGAGTTTAATCCTTTCGTCGGTCGCAACGCTTTGATCGAAGGACTATAAATTTCTTTCTGGCCTCCCCACCAAGAAAGGTACACAATGCTCTATCACATGGTTCCCGCCGACTTTTGGAACAATCTATCGGGTGAAGATCCCTATACAAGTAAAGATTTTTCCGATGAGGGCTTCATCCATACCTCGCATACGCCCAGCCAACTGCTGGCGGTTGCCAATCGGCTCTATCGAGGCGACCCAGAGCCGTATTTAATCATCTGCCTTGACGACGACAAAATCACCTCAGAAATCCGTTGGGAGATGGCCCACGAAGAGGAGTTTCCCCACATCTATGGCTTCATTAACCAGGAAGCCGTGACCGATGTGGTCATCTTTCCGCGCGAGGAGGATGGTACATTTGTCTTGCCGGACGATTTGCCACAATGATGCGGCGCACCTGTTTCACCTATCCGCCTCATTCCGGTTTTGGCCTCTCTTGCAGTATAATATGGCTTGATGACAACTGCGTTGCATTGACGCCTGGGAGAGGCCCCTGTGTCTGCATGGACTGACGGATTAAATGGCTGGCTTGGCAAACGAGTTGAAAGCGATGCCGAACTCCACACGCAAGAATCAAGTACAACACGCACAGGCGGCTCCCATGATCAAGAGCCTGTGGTGGTGTGGGAAGCTGCCAATTTGATGGAGGCCCAGGTTGTCAAAGGGCGGTTGATGAGCGAGGGCATTCCCGCGATTGTACGCGGCGAGAGTCTGGGCACGATTTATGGCCTGACAGCGGGCAAACTCGCCTCCGCCGATGTGCTGGTTCCCGCCCCGCTGGCCGACACGGCTCGCCAAATTTTAGACACTGAGGTGGATTGGTCCAACGCCGAGGATGTGTTTGATGATTCAGGGGACGATTTACCCAAAGAGGCTTGAGCAATGACACAAAACTTGATGCCTAATCAAGAGATCTCGCGCGACTTCCCCGTGGAGTTCTTCAGCGACGAAGAGTTGATCCCCGCTCACCTTGCCTATGAAAAGAGCAGTGGCGTCAACTTCAAATTTATGGCGGCGGGCGGTCTCTTGATGGTGGTGATTGCTGGCCTGCTGGTCTATGGACTGATGACCGCCTCGTCGTACTATTACACGGTCAACGAGGTCCAAGACTATTACCAACAAGGGCTGGTTGCCTTCCAAACGGGCACGGATGAAATGGCGCTGACACGCCGCATTCGTGTTAACGGCGAAGTGGTGGAAGGCAGCGAAGATTGGCAGGCCGAACAGGTGACATTGCGTTTCTCGATTCAGGACGAAACGGGCGCAACGCTGCCCATTGTCTTTTATGGGCCGCGCCCAGATAACTTCCAACGCGCGGCCTCGGCGATTATTGAAGGCAATCTGCTTTTGGACGGCTCCTTCCAGGCCGACACGCTGTTGCTCAAGTGTCCCAGCCGCTACGAAGAAGACCCTGAGGAGATCTTTGTCCAATCCACTCGCTAAGCCCGCGTGGCAATCTGAGATTGTATCAGCAGGACCGGTCTCACGCCTTTGTGTGAACCGGTCCTTTTTCCGTCCCGCTTCCCTACTCTGGGTCAAGAGCAAGCCGTGACATCACAAGCCTATCGGCACAAATCAATCTATCGAAGCGGGCTGGCGCTGATCTTGGCGCTGATCTTTGGATCGGCGGCCCTGCTGGCTTTGGCCCAAGAACCCTCACCCACCTTTTCACCCGACGCCGTGACTGTGCCAGACGCGCCCCCAGGCGCGTTTTTGGGCAGCGCTATCTATGCCGAGAACTGCGCGCCCTGTCATGGCTCCACTGGGAATGGCGACGGTCCGGTGGCGGCTGAGCTGCCCAGCCCGGCCACAAAATTTGCCGATGCCACGGCGATCTGGGATCTCAGCCCCGCCGAAATGTTTCACGTGACCAAATTTGGGCGTATCGAGAAGCTAATGCCGCCCTGGCAGAATCAACTAAGTGACACCGAAATCTGGCAAGCGGTCTACTATGCATGGTCGCTCCATACCGATCAAAGCAAAGTTGAGGCTGGCGCAGCCCTCTACGCCCAACAATGTGCAGCTTGTCACGGTCCCACGGGCGCGGGCGATGGCCCTCAGGGCAGCGCGGATCTACCTAATTTTGGCGATCAAGCGTATCTCATTGCCCAAAGCAACGCCGCCCTGCTTGCAAGCACCCAGGCTGCCCATCCAGCATTGACCGCCGATCTGTCGGAACTGGACCAAACTGCTTTGCTGGAATCTATACGCACCTTTGGCTATCGTCCGCCCTGGGAATCGCCCGTCAGCGCTGGCGAAGGCGTGATCCGCGGTCAGATCATCCAAGGCACGCCGGATGGTGCAGCCTTTGATGGCGATGCGGTGACGCTGGATATTTTTGCCCATTCGAGCCTGCTGGAAAGCCGCACAACCCCGGTTGACGCCAGTGGCCTCTTTACCTTTACCAAGTTGCCCACCGACGCCGGGCTGCTCTACCTTGCCAACACCGAATACGCAGGCGTGCGCTATGGTTCGCCCGTGCTGACCTTTGACGCCGCCATAAGCGCCACGGTGGAGACCACGCTGCCGGTCTATGAAACCAGCACCGACGCTGCCAATGTGGTTATCGACCGCCTAAGTTGGATTGTGGAACACGAACCCGGCGCGCTTCTCATCGGGCAGGTGATGGCACTGGGCAACCGCGGCGAACGCACGCTGATCGGCTCTCCACAGGCGGGCAGCGACGTGCCGGTGACCGTGGCGATTCCCCTGCCGCCGGGCGCAACTACCATCGGGTTTCAAGATGGCGAACTGGGCGAAACCTATCGGCAGGTGGGCAATCTGATCTACGATACCCAGCCGCTGCCGCCCGGCCAGGGGACGCGCCAGATCTTTGTGCGCTATCGCCTCCCCTACACGGGAACCAATACCCTCGTGGAGCAGCCGCTGCGCTACCCGGTAACGGCCATGAATCTGTTGATCGCCGAGTTGCCCGACCTGCAAGCCGAGGCCACCGCCAGCCAAGCGGCCCTGGCCTTTGCCGGTACACAGGATATTCAGGGCAGTGCCTATGCCCAGTGGAACGGCAGCGCGCTCTTGCCCCAAACTATTACACTCCAACTCACCGGGCTGTTGCCTGCCGGTGCGCAAGATCCGCGCATGGCCGCGCCAACAGAGACACCGTCGCTGCAACCGCTGGTGGGGGGCATCCTCGCCGCGGTGATGCTTGTGCTGATGGGTGGACTGTTGCTGTGGCGCTGGCGCAAGGGAACACGTGCAGAGACAGCCGAGAGCGCGGATCGGCGCACAGCCTTGATCGCAGAGATTGCCCGACTGGACGATCTCCACGCACAAGGGCAGTTTGATAACGAAGCATGGCAGCAACAGCGGGCCATGCTGAAGCGCGAACTGCTGGCCCTTGTACGCACACAGTCAGGAGCCAGCCCTCGTGAGTGAGCAGCCACGCCCCCTGATCCGAATTGAGGGCGTAGAAAAGCGCTATGGTGGCAAGCGTGTGCTGCGCGGGATCTCGTTGCAGGTGGCGGCGGGTGAAGTGGTGGCCCTGCTGGGGGCCAACGGCGCTGGCAAAACTACCCTCATGCGGCTGGTTTCGGGGCTGGAAAAACCCCACCGCGGCGAGATCTGGCTGGGTGATGTGCCGCTGTCGCGTACAAGCTACGAGATCCGCCGCTACGTGGGCATGGTGGGCCATGCGCCCCTGCTCTATGACAATTTGAGCGGCTGGGAAAATCTCGATTTTTTTGGACGCATGTATGATCTGGTGCACCCCGCACCGCGGATTGAAAGCGTATTGCGGGCGGTGGATCTGTGGACCCGTCGCCACGACGCCGTGCGCACGTACAGCCGAGGCATGGTGCAACGATTGGCAATCGGGCGGGCCATCTTGCACGATCCGCCTGTGATGCTTCTGGACGAACCCGACACAGGACTCGATCAGCCCAGCGCGCGCACCCTGGCCGAGTTAATCGCTAGCCTGCGGCGGGCGCGGCGGGCCATTTTGCTGACCACTCACCAGTTGGATCGAGCGGTGGCTTGGGCCGACAAACTGGCCTTTTTGGCCGACGGTGAGGTGGTAGAAATTGTGCCCACGGCCGGGCTGGACGGGGAACACGCCCGCCAGATCTACGAACAGTGGATCGGCCCCGCATGACAGAAGAGAGCCTGCGCGAGCGCCGGGTTGCCATGCACACGGACCATCCGCTGGCCGCCTATGGGCGCAAAGTGATGGCAATCTTCGCCAAAGAGATCCGCGCCGAAATCCGCGCCAAAGAGGTCTTCAGCACAATGGCGCTCTTTGGCATCCTGGCCGCGGTTATCTTCGGCCTGGCCTTTGATCTGCGTGTGCCGCGCGCCGAGTTGGTGGTCCCTGGTATGCTCTGGGTGATCATCCTTTTCGCCGGGGTATTAGGGCTACATCGCTCATTTGGGGCCGAAGTGGACCGTGGCACACTGGCTGGGCTGTTGCTGATTCCGGTGGATCGCAGCGCCATTTACTTTGGCAAATTACTGGCAAACCTGCTTTTCATGCTGCTCATGGAAGCACTGCTCTTGCCAGTGCTGCTGATTTTGTTCGACGTTTCGCTCTTCCAGCCCTGGATTTTGCTGGGGCTTCTCATGGGCACGCTGGGCTACACAGGCGTAGGCACACTCTTTGCAGCCCTCACCGCCCATAGTCGGGCACGCGAGACCCTGCTGCCGATCTTGCTTTTGCCTGTGGTGTTGCCTGTCTTTACAGCGGGCACAGCGCTCACCGCCGGCATTTTGGACGGGCGAGCGATTGGCGATCTTTGGCGCTGGCTGTTAATTTTAGGGCTGTACGATCTACTCTTTGTTGTGATTGCCTATTTGGTCTTCGACCTGATCTGGGAAGCCGGATAAAGGGGAAAAGCAGAATGAACGCCTCAGTATCGAAAAGGTCGGGCTGGGTTGTGCCTATGTTCGTGTTAGATGTCATCGCCGCGCTGGCAATGGCGGTGGCTGTGTGGGCGGCGCTGCTCTATGCCGGAGATGCGGTCAACCTGGCCGGGGATGAACAGGCGGCACAGCGCATTTTCTACTTTCACATTGGCTGTAGCGTGGCTGCGCTGGTTGGATTTTTCAGTTCAGTCAGTCGGCAGCGTGGGCTATCTCTTCACGCGTCGGTTGGAATGGGATCGCGTGGCGCAGGCCAGCGTAGAAGTGGGCACGGTCTTCGCCTTTGGCATCATTGCCACAGGGAGTATCTGGGCCAAACCCACCTGGAACACCTATTGGACATGGGATCCGCGGCTGACCACGGCCACAATCACCCTGTTGATCTATATTGCCTATATTCTCTTTCGCAACGGGCTGGATGACCGCCATCTGCGCGCCCGCTTTGCCAGCATCTATGCCCTGTTTGCCTTTATCAGCGTGCCCCTGACCTATTACAGCGCTCGTCTCTCTCGCTCGATTCACCCCATTGTTTTCGATGGGCAAAACAGCGAAGCCCAGGGCAGCTTTAGCATCGGCCCCAGCATGGGGCAAACGTTGATGATCGCCTCCATCAGCTTTACGCTGCTCTATGCCGCGCTTATGCTCCATCGCTGGCAGCAGCTACGGTTAGAAGCACGCCTACACGAACTTCGGGAAGGACTCACCCAATGACCTATTTAGCAGCCGCATTTATTATCCTGTGGTTGGCGGTGGGGCTATATGTTGCCTTCTTGTGGACGCGCCAGCGCGCCATTGAGCGCGAGTTGGCTCAACTGGAAGAGGAAATGCGCGAAGCGCGCAGTCGTCCGGTCAAGAGTAAAAAGTAGGGAGTATCAAGGCGTAGCCCCATCCTCTACTCGTTACTCATTATTTCTCTTTAGTAGGTATATTTACTTTACACAAATGGCAAAGGACATAGAGTAAGCGCAGTGCAGCCTCTCATGTCCGAAAGGGTCTATCATGGTGCAAGCAGTCACAGATGGAAACATAACACGACCAATTCAAGTTCCGGTGAGCCGATGGGTAACCTTCAGCCACGCCGTCGCCTTCGTGCTCGGTTTTTCGATTATTTTCACATTCTTGTTTGGCCCCGCCGCCGTTTTGCTGGGGCAAGGGTTGAACGTCTATTTTACGATTTTACAAAAAATTGGAGCGATTTTGCTCTTCATCTTTGCCATGGTAACGCTGGGCGTTGTGCGCTGGCTGATCGATTGGATCTCGCGCAGTGCCAACCTCGCCACCAATCCAGCGGCCCAGGCCTTGGTTGACGTACTCAGCTTTCTCAACGGCCTGCTCTACACCGAGCGGCGCGTGGTGGAAATGCACAAAGTGGGCCGCCGCTGGGGCTATGCCAGCAGCATGTTGATGGGCATGAGTTTCAGCGCCGGCTGGGTTCCCTGTATCGGCCCCATTCTCGCCAGCATTCTCTACCTTGCCACCAACACCGCCACCGTCTGGCAAGGGTCTCTGTTGTTGGCGGTCTATAGCCTGGGATTGGGCATCCCCTTTTTGCTCACAGGGCTGGCCTTTGGGCAAGCAACGGGCGTGCTGCGCAAAATGAACCGCCATGCCAATATTATTAGTTTGATTAGCGGTATCTTTTTGCTGATTGTGGCCTGGCTGCTTTGGAGCGAACAGTTGCAGCGCCTGACCACCTCCTTTGATTTTCTCAACCGTTTTGTGCTCAGCCTCGAAGGGGATCTCTCCACCAACCTGGGCGTGGTTAATGCCCTTGATCCCAACATTGTCAGCGCCATGCCGCTGGCGCTCATCGCCGGGCTGATCAGCTTTATCAGCCCCTGTGTACTGCCGTTGGTTCCTGCCTACATCGGCTATCTCAGCGGCGCATCGCTGGGAAGCAGCGCAAAATGACCAAGTGGCTCTGGGGGATCATGGCCGTTTTGCTGGTGGCGGCGTGTACACCAGCGGCCCCGCCCGTTAACTTTCAATCCATCACGCTGGCCGATTTCCCAAATGAACTGGGGCGTGGCTTCCCGGCTGTGGCGAATGTGGCCGGTAGCCCCGTTGCCAGCGTGGGCAAGCCGGCGCCTGACTTCGCTTTCATTCTTGATGATGGCCGTGGCGCAGCCTTGAGTGATCTCCAGGGCACGCCTGTGGTGATCAACTTTTGGGCCACGTGGTGCGGTCCTTGCCGTCTGGAAATGCCCGAACTGGTGGCGCTACATCGGGAAAATCCCGATCTCGTTGTGATTGAAATTAACGTCGAAGAATCTGAAGAGAAAGTCCGTCCCTTCGCCGAGGAATTTCAGATGACCATGCCCGTGGTCCTGGATAATGACGGTGAACTCCAAAAAGCCTATGGCGCACGTGGGCTACCGCTTACGGTCTTCATCCACGCCGACGGTACGCTGGCAAGCCGCTGGGATGGACTGCTTAACCCTAGAGTGCTGGCCGACCGTGTTGCCGCTTTGCAGTTGGGGCAATAGACCATGCAAGTGATCCTCTTTACGCAACCTGACTGTCATCTTTGCGAGATGGCGAAACTTGATCTGGCCGATCTTCAGGATGAATTTCAGTTCGAGTTTCGCGAGTGCAACATCCTGGATGACAAAGAATTGCTGCGCGCATACCGCCTGCGTATCCCCGTCGTGGAGATCCGCTTCGGCGATCTGAGGGTCGAACTGGCCGCTCCCCTGAGTCAACTAGTATTGCGTCAGCAGATCAAACATTTGGTCAGCCTAGACGGTCCGCGAGAAACCCATGTCAACCCCATCTAATCCGCCACCAGCGGAGACACCACTTGCACCGGCACAGTCTCGACTAGCCCGCGCAGCCAACAGCCTCGTGTTGGGGATAGCCCGTCATTGGCTGGCGCTCTTCAATATTGCCGTGGCCCTCTATCTGCTCTTGCCCATGTTGGCCCCACTTTTCACCCACTGGGGCTGGACAGGGCCAGCAGGGGCCATCTATGGCATCTACGCTTTCGCCTGCCACCAACTGCCCGATCACAGCTACTTCCTCTTTGGCGCAGAGCCGCTCTATAGCCTGCCCATGCTGGAAGCCAACGGTTTGGCCGAAGGATTGGGCATTCTTGAGCGGCGCGGCTTTATCGGCAACCCAGAGTTAGGCTATAAAGTCGCCATCTGCCAGCGCGACATGGCAATCTATGCTTCGGTGCTGGTGGCCGGGCTGCTCTTTGCCCTGGTACGGCGACGGTTGCGCTCGCCCAGCCTCAGGGTCTATCTGCTCTTTCTCATCCCCATTGCCCTGGACGGTTTGACCGGTCTCTTTGGGCTACGCGAAAGCAATTGGTGGCTACGGACTCTCACCGGTGCGCTGTTTGGGGCGGCATCAGTCTGGCTGGCCTATCCGTATATTGAAGAGGCCATGAACGATCTGATTGAGACAGAGCAGAATCGTGGCAGACCTGACAAGGTATACTAAGCAACACCACAAAGGAAGATTTTTTGCTCTTTGAAAAATAGCCTTGTGTGCTACTGCAGAGTGTAACAAGGTGATGAGACTTGTACGATTTCACAACCTCCCCAGTTGGACAGTGCGCCCCATCTTTGATATGATACATGCTTGTGGACTGTTCGATTATGAATATGAAACGTTCGGCCGCGGCTCTGGCCGTTGCTGTTGAAATCTAAACGCAAGTACCAACGGGGCATCGAGTTCGATTACAAAAGGAGTAGACCATGCCAAACAACAAGTCTGCCGAGAAGCGAGTCCGCCAAAGCGAAAAACGCTACGCCCAAAATCGGGTCTACCGCAGCAGCGCCCGCACGGCCATCAAAAAGGCACGTGTTCTGGTTGAAGCAGGTGACCCGGCTGCCAGCGAGGCCGTGACCAAGGCCGTGCAGGCGCTGGACAAAGCCGCCCAGAAGGGCGCGATCCACGCCAATAACGCATCTCGCCGCAAGAGCCGCCTGATGTTGGCGCTCAATAAGACCGAAGAAGCCGCCTAAGCGATTCTCGGCACAATTGAAGATCAGCGCGAAAGCCACTGCATGATTGCAGTGGCTTTTTTGCGTTTATGGAAAGCTTAGAGAGTGGACTGAGAGACCACTCCCCTAATCTTTAAGGGCATTTCCCCGAAAATAATCACAGTGGGCTTGTAACACGCAGATCTCACAGCGGGGGGTACGCGCTTGGCAGACCTCGCGCCCGTGGCGGATCAGGTGGATATGGAGCAGATAGTAGGTTTCCGGAGGCAGCAGACTTTCCCAAGTCGCCTTCACTTTGGCGGGCGAAGCGGTGCGCTCGCTGATGCCCAATCGCTGGCTCTGGCGCTGTACGTGGGTATCCACCGGGAATGCGCCCATGTTGAAGCAAAAGAGCAGCACAATGCTGGCCGTCTTGTGGCCCACGCCGGGAAAGCTTTCCAGGTAGGCTTGGGCCTCAGCCACGGGCATGTCAGGCAGATCGTCCAGGCGATACTCGCCGCGGTCGGCCTTGAGCTTCTCCAGCGTCGCCACAATGTTGGGCGCTTTCTGGTTGTACATCCCGGCCACGCGGATGGCGTCTTTAATCTCATCTAGTGGCGCTGTGCGCACGGCGTCCCAGTCGTCGCCAAAGCGCTCTTTCAACGTGTCAAACGCTTTGCCACTATTGCGGTCGTTGGTGTTGGCGCTGAGGATGGTCCCGATCAGCGCGTCCACGGGATCAGCATGGCGCTCCCAGGGCAGATCGCCGTATTCAGATACCAACGCCGCGAAGATCACCTCGGCCTTCGCTTGTAATTCCGCGTTCATTAGAAAATCCTTTTCAAAGAAAGCAGTTCAACGCAAAGGCGCAGAGATTTCCAGAAATAGAACGCAGATGACGCAGATCGGGCGGATTCCCGCAGATCTGAAGGACTTTTCTTCTTTGCGTCTCTGCATCTTTGCGCCTTTGCGTTAAAATTCTCCCCCCACGTTAAATTCCCATTCTGGGCAACCTTGCCATGAGACGGCTGACGACTTCGTAGTTAATCGTGCCCAGGCGGGCGGCGACGATTTCGGCGGTCAGGTGGGCGCTCCCCTGACCGCCGATAAGCACCACTTCGTCGCCGATGCACACGGGCTGCTGCGCGGCAATTTCGGTCACGTCCACAATCGTTGAATCCATACAGACCCGCCCCAGAATCGGCGCGGGTTGCCCGCCGATGAGCACGCTTTCCCACGTGTGCGGGGCACGCGGAAAGCCATCGGCATAGCCCACGGGGATCACCGCCACGGTGCGCGGACCTGGGGCGATGTAGGTGTTGCCATAGGAGACGGCGTCACCCGCTTGCAGAGTTTTCACCTGGGCGATGCGCGCCACCCAGCGCAGGGCAGGCCGAAAGCCAGTCGGGCAGCGGCGTCTCCGCGCTGGGGTGCAGCCCATACAGGGCAATCCCGGCGCGCACGGCATTGAAATAGGCGGAGGCGAGGCTGAGGGTGGCAGCGGAGTTGGCAGCGTGGATCAGGGGGGGACGCAGCCCGACGGCGTCAACCGCAGCTAAGGCATTTTCAAACTGGCGCAACTGGACGCGGGAAAAGGTTTTGTCGGCTTCGTCGGCGCTGCTGAAGTGGGTGTAAATGCCCTCTACGGTCAGCCCATCCACCCCGCGCAGGTGCGTCAACAGAGCGGGCAGATCAGGCGGGTAGATCCCAAAGCGGTGCATCCCCGTATCGACTTTAATGTGAACGGCCAGCCCTTTGCCCTGCCCGCGGGCGACATCGGCAAAAGCTGCGGCAAGTTCGGCATCATAGAGGGTGAGCGCCAAATCGTGGTGAAGGGCAGTTTCGGCCAGCCAGGGGGGGGTATAGCCCAGCACGAGAATCGGGGCGGTGATGCCAGCCGTCCGCAGATCGAGAGCCTCGCCCACCGTCGCCACCGCCAGCCGATCCGCGCCCGTGTCCAGGGCGGCGGGAGCAACCAACGTTGCGCCGTGACCATAGGCGTTGGCTTTGACCACGGCGAAAAGTTGGCGGTCGGGGCCGATCTGCTGGCGCAGCAAACGCACGTTGCCGCGGATGGCGGCGAGGTCGATCTCCAGCCAAGTGGGGCGGGGGGGCAACGCAGAAGTCACCAACCGGTCCTTTCGCACAAGCTCTGCCATTCGGCATGGGTGAGGCCAGCTTCGCCCATTTCATTGGGCTTGCGTGCGCCATGATAGTCACTGCCGCCGGTGATCAGGAGATTATAGCGCCGCGCCAGTTCGGCAAAATGGGCCATCACGGCGGCGCGCGTAGTGGCCTCTACACTGCGGCGAGCTTCACGCTCATAGGGGTAGCGGATCTCGATGCCATCCAGCCCGGCGGCAACCATGCGGGCGACGGCGTCGTCAATATTGCGTACGCGGCTGTAGATGCCGGGATGGGCCAGCACAGCGCTGCCCCCGGCAGCGTGGGCCAGCGCGATGGCGTCCTCTACACGCAGGCTGAAACTGCGCTTCACAAAGACAGAATTGGGGGCGTCGGCGGCGAGAAATTGGGCAAAGACATCGCTGATGCTCTGGAAGCGCTGGGGGTTGTGGAGCAAGGCAACCTGGGCGATGTGTGGGCGACCGGGCATGCCCCCGGCCAGGGCCAGCACTTCGTCCACAGGCACATGTACGCCATAGCTTTGCAGCCGTTCGATCTGGCGGATCTTCTGCTCGACACGGGCGTCCATCACCTGTTGCAGGCTGGCAAGCAGCGCTGGGTCTGTGTGACGGATGCCATAGCCTAAAATGTTGATGTCGAGGAAATCTCGTTCACGCTGGCTGGTGGTACTGAATTCGATGGCAGGCAGCACGCGCACGCCCATTTCAGCGCCTGCACTCACCGCTTCGGCCACGCCCAGCACGCTGTCGTGATCGGTGATCGCCAGGGTGTGAATGCCCAACGCAACGGCACGGGCGACCAACTGCGTGGGCGTCTCCGTGCCGTCGGAAAAGGTGGAATGAACTTGCAGATCGATTGGGTAGCTCATGCTCAAACTTTATCCTAGCGACGTGGTCCCGGTCAACATCGCGCTGTGTTAGCTGCCCAGATTCCACGTGGCCGGGTTGAGGAGATCGTCATCGTCCAGGCGCAGGGAGCGCAACTGCGCAACCAGTGCCGACGGCAGCGGCGTTTGCCATGCCTGTAGATTTTCGGCCAGTTCGGCCTGGGTACGCACGCCGAGCAGCACAGCGCCAACGGCTGCGGGCATGACGCCAAAGGCAACAGCAACCTGGGCCGGGGTTAAGCCAGTGTGGCTTTCCGCCACCACCCGCCGAAATTCTTGAGATCGACGACGCAGCGCCTCCAAATGGACAGGCAAGTAATCGCCGCGGTCGGTGAGGACGCCTTGCAGCAGCACCGAGCGCACCACCAGTCCGATGTTGTGACGTTGGGCCAGCGCGAATACGTCATCTGCCAGCCGCTGGTCCAGCACCGAATAGGTGACTTGCAGCACATCAAAAAGGTTGCTTTCAATGGCGGCGCGGGGCAAGGCTGTGCCATACGTCGATGCACCGATCCAGCGCACCTTGCCCGCCTGTTGCACCTCGGCGAAGATCGCCGCCAGTTCGTCGATTTGGGCCAGCAGTGCTTCGTCCAGGTTGTGGATCTGCCAGAGATCGACGCAATCGGTTTGGAGTGCGCGGCAGGCTGGTTTCCAGCGCAGCGCGCATGGCAGCGGACAAATCAGCGCCAGTGGGGACGCTGCCATCGGGCCGGGCCGGGCGCACTTTCGTCGCCAAGACCACATCATCACGCCGACCCTGAAGCGCCAGCCCCAGCACGGTTTCGCTTTCACCATAGGCGCGGGCGGTGTCGATAAAATTGATGCCCGCATCCAGGGCAGCGTGAACCAGGGCGATGGCGTCATCCAAAGGCGGGCGGCCATAGTGACCGGGCACGCGGATGCCATAATCCAGCCCCAATTCCACAGTTCCCAGCGCCAGCGCCGAGACCCGCAGCCCCGTGCGTCCTAATGTTCGATAGATCATATGTGTTCTCAGGGGGCAGAAAGTGATCCGCAGATTACACAGATTGCGCAGATTTCCAGAAATAGAATACAGATTCAGGCGATTAAGCGGATTTTCACAGATTTCAGAAAATTCCTGGCTTTTCTTTGTGATCTTTGTCTCTTTGCGGTGAATCCTCTGGAACTCTACGGATCAACTTCTGTCTAGGCGGCGACGGGTGCGAGCAGGGCCAGGGAGTCGCGTTCGAGGGCTTCGAGGCCGACGGCTTCCATTGACGCGAACAGGCGGCTGCGCTCCTCCCCGGTGAGCGGGCGTTGCGGGCGGCGCGTAGTGCCGCAATCATAGCCCCATTCAGTGAGGATGGCTTTAACCGCGGCCACGGTGGGCACAGAGAGCAAGCCTTGGATCACATCGTTGGCACGAGTTTGCAATGCCTGTGCGTGCGCCCAATCCCCGGTCTGGGTGGCTTGATAGAGCGCGGTAAAGGTGGCGGGCATAATGTTGTAAGTTGTGCCAATTGCACCGTGCGCGCCCATAGAGAGACCAGCCAGACACATTTCGTCGAAGCCCGAAAGCACGGTGAAATCGGGGCGCAGTTTGGTGATGCTCTGTAAATCGAAAAAGTTGGATGAGGTATATTTGATGCCCGCCACGTTGGGAATCTCCATCAAGGCTTTGACAATCTCGGCGTTGATCTCCACGTGGGTGGCAACGGGGATGTTGTAGACATGCGTGGGCACACCGTCGGCGGCTTCGGCGATGAGCCGGTAATGATCCACCAGCGCGGCCCGATCTACGCGGAAATAGAAGGGCGGCACCGCGGCCACGGCATCCACACCCAGCCCGGCGGCGTGGCTTGCCAGCGTTTGGGCATCTTGGGTTGCCAGCGCGCCCACGTGGGCGATGACATGGGCACGGCCACGCACCACCGCCATCACCCGCTCTAGCACCGCTTTGCGCTCGGCCACACTTTGCAACAGACCTTCGCCTGTGCCGCCGCAGACAAAGAAGCCGCTGACGCCGCGTGTTAGCAGAAAGTCCAGCAGACCATCCAGCGTATCCAAGTTGACCGCTGTGCCATCGGCGTTCATGGGGGTGATCAGCGCGGGTAAAATACCACGAATCAGAGGGAATTGAGTTGTCACGACGTTTGCTCTTTCATTTGGTCTTAAAGGGTGAGAGGTCGGGCCAGCCCCACTATTCCACCACAGGCGGGAGCCGTTCGGTCGATTTTGGGGAAGAGTGGTTTAATAGAGTTCTACACCATCACCCGCCAGAGGGCAAGTCACCCGGCACCGGGATTGAACCCCTGGCTTCGCACGCCACGCAAGGAGTGTACCGTGAGTGAGATCGGTCTCCCTTTGAATCAACTAGATACCCCTTTTTTGTGGGTAGATCTTGACCCTCTTCAGCAAAATATCGAGCAGTTGGCGGCCCATTTTCGAGCAGCCGGAGTACATTGGCGGCCCCACACCAAAGGCGTCAAAACCCCGGCCATTGCCCACATGCTGATCCGCGCCGGGGCGATTGGCCTCACCTGTGCCAAATTGGGCGAGGCTGAAATCATGGTGGCAGCGGGGATTCACGATATTCTCATCGCCAACCAGATCGTCGGCCCACACAAATATCGACGCTTGGCGAGTCTGTGCCAGCATGCCGACGTGAAAATTGCCGTGGACAGCACCGCCACCCTCACCGCATTAGGAGAAGCAGCGCTTGCCGCCGGTGTGGAGATCGGTGTTGTGGTCGAGGTGGACACGGGGATGCACCGGGCCGGGGTGCAGCCTGAAGACGTGGTGGCGTTGGTGCAAGCCATTGCCCAGACGTCGGGCATCCGCTTTGTGGGGCTGATGAGTTGGGAAGGGCACGCGCTGTCCAATGTGGATCGTCTGGGCGCGGCGCGGACTTCGGTTGAACTGCTGCTTGGCTGTGTGGCGCGCTGTCGAGAAGCGGGCTTTGCAGTGGAGATCGTCAGTTGTGGCGGCAGCGGCACGGCGGATGTGACGCCTTTTATTGCGGGCGTCACCGAAGTGCAAGCAGGCGGAGCCATTTTCAACGATGTGACCTATGCCGGGCTGGAACGTGCAAACGCAGCCCGCCATCTTTGTGCGCAGCGTAGTCACCAGCCGCCCCACGCCAGACCGCATCATCTTTGACGCCGGGTTCAAGACCATGCCAGCCTGGCTCAACCCGCCCAAACCCATGGGCATTGAACATGTGACCAAAGTGGCGACCTCTGCCGAGCATGGCATTGTTACGCTGTCCCAGCCCAACGAAAGCATCGCGGTGGGCGATCAGTTCGATTTCATGCTGGGCTACGGCGACGCCACGGTCTTTTTGCATGATCAGATCTACGGCGTGCGCAATGGCGTGGTGGAGACGATCTGGCCGGTGGCGGCGCGCGGGCATCTGCGCTAAACCTTAACGCAAAGCAGCCAAGGAGCAAAGATTTCCAGAAATAGAACGCGGATGACGCGGATTAAACGGATTTTCGCCGATCAGAAAGAAGCGCTGACATCCCATCCGCGTTCTATCTTCTCTGCGCTCTTTGCCCCTTTGCATCTTTGCGGTAATCATCCCAGGGAGAAAGCAATGACTGAGCAAACGGTTCACGAGTTATTCAATTTAGGCGGCAAAGTGGCGATTGTCACCGGCGGGGCGGGTTGGCTGGGCGCAGCCATGAGCCGGGCGCTGGCAGAGGCCGGGGCGACGGTGGTGATCACAAGCCGCGAGGGGGAGCGGGCAGCGGAATTCGCGGCGACGCTGCCCGGTGTGGGTCATGTGGGAATGGCCTTTGATCAGGGCGCGACGGAAACGATCCCGGCGTTTGTGGCCGAGGTAGTTGCGCGGTTGGGGCAGGTGGATGTATTGGTGAACAATGCCTTTGGCGGCACAGCGCCTCGAATCGACACAGCCACGGCGGCCGATTTCGACAACAGCTTTCACACAGGCGTCACAGCCTATTTTCTGCTGGCGCGTGAAGTCGTCCATCACTTGCGCGGCGGGGCGCGCCGGGATCGATACTCAACATTGCCAGCATGTACGGCGTGGTGGCAAGCTATCCCGACGCCTACACCGATCTGCCCATTAACAGCCCGCCCAACTATCACGCGCTCAAGGGTAGCCTTGTGCATCTCACCCGGCATCTGGCCGTCGATCGGGCGGCGGATCGGGTGCGCGTCAACGCTATCAGCCCAGGGGCATTCCCGCGCCAGAAAATTCAGGCCGATATGCCCGACTTTATCGAGCGGCTAGAAAAGAAAGTTCCCCTGGGGCGCATGGGCCGACCAGAGGAACTCAAGGGCATGGTGGTGTTGCTGGCAAGTGAGGCGGGCAGCTATATCACTGGACAGAATTTTTTGGTGGACGGCGGCTGGACTAGCTGGTAAAGGGGGCGATCTGTTCGCCGATGCCCTCTAGCGTGATCTCCCGCGCCCGATGGCAGGCGACAAAGTGACCGGGTTCGACCTCTTCCAGTTGCGGCGTCTCCATGTGGCAGCGCTCCACGGCATAGCGGCAGCGCGGATGAAAATAGCAACCAGAGGGCGGATTGGCGGGATCGGCCACTTCGCCCTCTAAAATCAGCCGTTGTGCGCGCACGCGTGGATCAGGCTTGGGCACGGCAGAGAGCAGCGCCTCGGTGTAGGGGTGCTTGGGGCGGGTAAAGAGCGGCTCGGTGGCGGCGACTTCCACAATTTTGCCCACATACATTACCGCCACACGGTGGCTCATGTGTTTAACCACGCTCAAATCGTGGGCGACGAAGAGATAGGCCATGCCCAGCCGATCTTGTAGATCGAGCATCAAGTTGACGATCTGCGCCTGCACCGAGACATCCAGCGCCGAGACTGGCTCGTCGGCGACGATCAGACGCGGGTTCAGCGCCAGCGCCCGGGCAATCCCGACGCGCTGGCGCTGTCCACCGCTAAAGGCATGGGGATAGCGCCGGCAAAGGCCGCGGGCAGCCCCACCACTTGCATCAACTCCTCGACGCGCTCGCGCCGCTCGGCGCTGCTGCGAACGCCGTTGACCAGCAGCGGTTCGCTGATAATATCGAGGATGGTCATGCGTGGGTTGAGCGAAGAGTAGGGATCTTGGAAGATCATCTGCATGTGTGGGCGCAGTGGGCGCAGATCGCTCTTGGGCAGCGCGGCGACGTTCACCGACTGCCCACCTTCTACCCGAAAATTTATTTCGCCAGAGGTGGGCTTCACGGCGCGCAGGATGCAGCGCGCCGTGGTGGTCTTGCCACAGCCGCTTTCCCCCACCAGCGAAAGGGTTTCGCCCTGGTTCAGATGAAAGCTCACATCATCCACGGCGCGCACCTGCCCCACCGTGCGGCGCAGCAGTCCCTTGCGAATAGGGAAGTACTTTTTAAGGTGGTTGACTTCGAGCACAGTTTCGGGTGTTGGTGTATTTGGCATGGGCGTTAACTATAGCGACTGGGAATTGGAAATTGGCGATTAGCGATTGGGGAGAAGTATCTCTGTTCAATCGCTAATCGCCCATCCCTAGTCCCCGATCCCCGCCTCCTCTGGCGTTTGATAGAGAAAACAACTTACGCGCTGTTCGGGGCCGACGGGCAGAATCTGCGGCGTGTGAACATCACACGTGCCGGGCATGAACTCCGGGCAGCGCGGGTGAAAAGGGCAGCCCTGGGGCCGCGCATACGGGTGCGGGATCGAGCCGCTGATGGTGGCTAGTTTGGTGCGCGGCGGCGCAAAGATGCTGGGAATCGAGCGCAGCAACGATTGGGTATAGGGGTGCTTCGGCGCGTGAAAGATCTGATCCACCGGGCCTTGTTCGACGACTTGGCCCAAGTACATCACCGCCACGTCGTCGGCCATCTCGGCGATCACGCCCATGTCGTGGGTGATCAGAATAATCGCCAAGTTGCGCTCTTCCTGGAACTGGCGCAAGAGGTCGAGAATCTGCGCCTGCGTCGTCACGTCCAACGCCGTAGTCGGCTCGTCGGCGATCAGGATGCTGGGATCGCTGGCGAGCGCCATGGCGATCATGACACGCTGGCGCAGACCACCGCTGAGTTGAAACGAGTACTCGTCAATGCGGCGCTCTGGCTGGGGGATGCCCACCATATGCAACATTTCGATGGCTTCTTGGCGGGCGGCTTTGCGATCCAGTCCTTTGTGCAGCCGGATCGATTCGATGATCTGGTTGCCCACGGTGTAGTGCTGGCTGAATGAGGTCATCGGTTCTTGGAAGATCAGGGCGATCTCGCCGCCACGGATCTGGCGCATCTGCTGGCTGTCGGGGCCAAGCGTGGTCAGGTCGATGGCCCGCTCCCCGCTGTGGCCGTTGGACTGGCGCAGCCAGATTTCGCCGTCCACCACACGGCCCGGTCGTTCGACAATGCCCAGAATCGAGCGCGCGGTGACGCTCTTGCCGCAGCCGCTTTCGCCGACAATGCCCAGCGTGCGCCCCGGATAGAGATCAAAACTGGCCCCGTCCACGGCTTGGACAATGCCCTCGTCTTGATAGAAATAGGTTTTGAGATCTTTGACGGAAAGAATTGGTTGCATGATTTTAGATTCGTGATTTACGATTTACGATTAGTGCGGTTGCGCAATGTCCTAATAGAAGCCACCGTCATCGCCAGAATTTCATCCGTTTCCTGGATGATATCCTGTAGACGGGACGCTGGCATCAACTCCGACTCAACCAACAGTTCCAACCAGAAAATCGTTTCATCGGCTTCCTCTTCAACAATTTTAAGTTTGTTGAGCATGTCAGCGGTTGACTTAGATCGACATGCCGCCCGATAATTAGCGCCAACAGAAGTACCAGACCTGAGTAACTGCCGCCCGATTACATCCGACGCTGGTTCTGATGGCAACGCTCGCACCAACCGAATTACCCGGAGCGCCAATGTTTTCGTCCTCTGCTTAAACTGCTCCCGATCCATATCTTATTCTTTCTGATATGGGTTCATCTACAAAAAGACTATCGGTCACCCGTCCAATCGAAAATCGTCAATCTTCAATCGAAAATCAACCATACGGATCGGCCGCATCGCGCAGGCCGTCGCCCAGGAAGTTGAAGGCCAGCACGGCCAAGATCACCGGGACGGCCGGGAAGAGCAGCCAGGGTGAGATCGCCACGGCCTGGATGTTCTGCGCCTGCTGCAGCAGCACGCCCCAAGTGATCGCCGGCGGGCGCAGCCCGAGCCCTAGGAAGCTGAGCGAGGTCTCGCTGATGATCATGGCCGGCATCGCCAGCGTCGTGGCGGCGATGATGTGGCTGAGGAAGGAGGGCACCATGTGGCGGAAGATGATGCGCATCTGGCTCGGCGCCGGCCAGCTCGGCCGCCATGACGAAGTCCTCCTCGCGCAGCGACGAGGAAGCGCCCGCGCACCACGCGCGCCAGCTCCGTCCAGCCGATCAGCGAGATGATGATCGTGATGGCGAAGTAGATGCGGCTCACGCCCAGTCGCTGCGGCACCGCCGCCGCCAGCCCCATCCAGAGCGGGATCGTCGGGAATCGAGCGCAGGATCTCGATCACGCGCTGGATGACCGTGTCGACCCAGCCGCCGTAGAGCCCGAGATGCCGCCCAGCAGCACGCCCAGAAAGAGGCTCAGCGACCACGCCGACCAGACCGATGGTCAGCGAGATCCGGGTGCCGTACATCAGGCGCGACCACAGATCGCGCCCCTGCAGATCGGTGCCGAGCAGGAAGAGCGCTCTGCTCGGCCGGCCGTGCCCTCGACGCCGATCAGGTGGCGGTTGGTCGGGATGAAGCCGAACAGCTTGTACTCGATAGCCCTGGGCGAAGAGGCGGAACCGGCACTTGTTGGCGTCGGGTCGGCTGACGTAGACCCGCTTGAAGGTCTTCGGATCGCGTTTGCCGCTAAGGCCGTAGACGTGCGGGACGAAACTCGCCGTTCGTCGAACCAGTGGATCGGCTGCGGCGGCATCAGTGCGCGTTGGGCGTCTGGAGGCGTCCGGATCGGCGTAGGCGAAGAAGTCGGCGAACAGCACCATCAGGATAGAAGCAGGATCACCACACGCCGGCGACCATCGCCAGCTTGTGTTTGCGAAAGCGCCACCACATCAGCTGCCACTGGGTCGCGACCGAGATGCGATCTTCGGCGATCGTGCCGGACCAACGACTTGGCCGTCGTCGACGGCTTGGATATCAGTCCAGCAGTGACGTCGTCGGGACCTTGTCAATTGTCTGCGCCATTAGCTTGCCAGTCCTTCCAGCGGATGCGCGGATCGATCCACATCAGCACCAGGTCCGAGATGAAGGTGCCGATCACCGTCATCATGCCGAGCAGCAGCACGATCGTGCCGGCCAGGAACATGATCCTGCGCGATCAGCGCCTTGAAGAGCAGCGGGCCGACCGTGGGCAGGCTCAGCACCAGCGAGACGATGATGCTGCCGGAGACGATGTACGGGAAGAGATAGCCGATGGTGCTGGCGAACGGGTTGAGCGCCGCCCGCACCGGGTACTTCATGATCACGCGCGTTTCGGACAGCCCTTTGGCGCGGGCGGTCACCACGTAGGGTTTGCGCAGTTCGTCGAGCAGGTTGGCGCGCATGATGCGGACGAGCTCCGCCGTGCCGGCCAGCCCCAGGATCAGCGCGGGCAGCGGCAGGTGCTTGATCAGATCCCAGACCTTGGCGAGGCTCCAGGGCGCATCAGAAATTCCGGCGAGAAGAGGCCGCCGATGCTGGTCACGCAAAGTATTTGAAACCGAAATACATCACGATCAGCGCCAGCAGGAAGTTGGGAATGGCAAGCCCGATAAAGCCGATGAAGGTGAAGATGTAGTCACCGATCGAATACTGGCGACCGCCGAGTAGATGCCGATCGGCAGCGCGATCCCCCAGATCAAGATCACCGCCGCGAGCGAAACGACCATGGTCAAGCGAGGCGGTCGCCGATGACTTCGCGCACAGGGCGGTTCTACTCCATCGCCATGCCAAAGTTGCCGTGCAGCATCAAGCCCATCCACTTGGCATACTGCACATAGATCGGCTGATCCAGCCCGTACTGGTGGCGCAGCGCTTCGGCCTCGCCCGCGCGACCACGGTGCCGGTGGATTGCAACTGGGCGATGTACGAGGTGACATAATCGCCGGGCGGCAATTGGATGATCATAAACGAGAGGATCGACGCCGCCCAGATGGTGACGAGCCCAGCGAAGAAACGGCGAATGATGTAGGAGAGCATGGCTGCACCTTGACAAGGTGACAAGGTGACAGGATGACAAGGTGATGAGATGAATAAATCACCCCGTCACCTTGTCACCCCGTCACCTTGTCATCATCTATTGATCAATGTCCGTAAAGAAGAAGGTCGACGGCCGCGAGATATTCGGCGTCTGTCCGGCCTGAATGTTGAACTGGCGGGAAGGGATGTTGCCCATGTTGTTCTTGACCAAGCGCACGCCCATAAACGCGCCCGACTGGCCGACAGTCCCCATGGTCCACACCTCGTCGGTAATGATGCTCCAGATCTCCTGGCCGATGGTGATGCGCTCTTCTGGCGTGGCTTTCAGGCCCTGGCTGAAGAGATCGAGCACCTCTTTGACACTGCCCGTGGGTTCGATGCCGGCCGTGCCGTTAGACGAATACCACGCACCAAAGCCCGGACCAGTGCCGGAGTCTGGTTCACCGGCAAGGCGTGGTAGCGGATAGAGGAAGAGCTCATCGGTGCCGTCGTTCTGCCAGACGAAGATCTGGAATTCGTTGGCGGCACGGCGGGTCTCCACCAGCGTGCGTTCTTGTTCGACAACGTTGGCAAAGATGCCAACCTTTGCCCAGATCTTCCTTGACCAGTTCGGCCAATTGCGTGAACTGAATAAAGGCGGGAACGGTGGGCAGTTCGATGATAATGCGTTCGCCGTTGTCGCTGCGCAGGCGATAGCCCTCGCTGTCCTTCTCAGTCAGGCCGATGTCGTCTAGCATCTGGTTCGCCATATCGGGGTCATAGGTGGCCCACAGCGTGCGATATTCTGGGCCAGGGTTAAAGGGCGAAGTCTCGGCCACCACAGCAGAGCCGGGGATGCCGATGCCCAGGAAGATGATCTCGTTGATCTTGTCGCGATCCACCGCCAACGAGAGCGCCCGGCGGAAATCAGGGGTTTTGAGCAAGGCCGCGATTTCAGCATCAGCCTCGTAGCTCTGGTTCCACTGGAACGCCCCATCCGCGCCGTGCTGCGCCGGGTCAAGGTGAATCGTATAATTGCCCGTTTCGGCATTTTCCAACAACACCGGCAGGTTTGCCAGCGAAATATGGCGCGCCTGATAGTCATACTCACCGGCGATGGCGCGCAGGTTGAGTACTTCCAAATTTTCGGCCAGCGTCATAGAGATGCGGTCGATGTAGGGCAGTTGATTGCCCTCGGTATCCACGCCGAAGTAGTAGGGATTGCGCTCCAGCACCCAGTTGTCCGTGGTGATCGGGTTGACCGTCTTCCACGGCGTCATCACCGGCAGATCTGGGTTGCGTTGCCAGGTGTTCTTATCTTTGAAGAGATTCACCCAGTTGTCGAAACCCTGTTCCTTGACCAATGCATCCAGGTCGGCCTGATCGACAAAATCGGGGTGGAACTGCTGCAAATAGTGGGCGGGGGCATAGCCGCCCATCGCCACGTTACCATTGATGGCGGGACCGCCAAAGACGTTAACCGAGCTGCCCAACACTTCCAAGAAGAGCGAGTTCGACTCGGCAAAGTTGAACTGAATCGTGTAGTCGTCCACCATTTCCAGGCTGGCGCCCTTATCAATGTTAAAGAAGGGAGAGCGCACAGGGACCAAATCGCTGTTCTGATACATGTGCTCATACCAGAAGATCACATCGTTGGCCGTAAAGGGCGTGCCGTCCGACCACTTCGCGCCTTCACGCAGGTGCAGGGTAATCACCGTGCTGTCGTCGTTCACTTCCCAAGATTTGGCAACGTTGGGCGTCATTTCAGGGAAGCTTTCCGATTTCCAGAAGAGGAAGCGGTCGCCACCGGCCACACGATGGCCGTTCTGCCCGTCGCCAGGGCCAGTGAAACCACGCCGCCATGTGCCGCCATATTTGCCGATCTCATGCACAGGCTGGATCACAAGCAGATCCGAGGGGAGGGGCAGGCGCTCGTCCACAGGGGGCAGATCGCCAGCTTCGACCATTTCGGCCAGCATGGGGGCTTCGCTGAACTCGGTGGGGAAGGCGCTCTCGTCTGTGATAATATCGGGGCCTTCAATCTCGCCGATCAGGGTGGAGCCAAGTCGTTCTTCTTCGGCAGGCGCTTCGGCCGCGGGAGCCTCGGCAGCGGGTGTATCTGCGGCGGGCGCTTCCGCAGCGGGGGCTTCTGCTGCCGGCGCTTCGGTGGCGGGCGCTGGCGTATCACCACCACAGGCCGCTAGCCCCAGGGTGAGCAGCAGCGTCATCAGCAGCAAGCCTGCTGGTTTACGCCACTTTTTCCAATGGATCGCTTGTATCATGCCTCTTCCTCCTTCAGGATGGGTGTTTTTTACCAGCACAGGTGTACTGGTGGGAGTGGGTAGGTGGAACCACAGAACACGGTGATAAACGGGACAATCACAGTGTGGTATCAGTAGCCGCCCAACGCATTTTGGGTGCGCTCGACAGATGTGTAATCTTGTCAGACTCAGGTTTTAGAAAGAGGGTAATGGATTGAAAAGTTTTCTCGCAAAGAGGGCCAATGCGGGGGGAACCCGTCGTTTGGAGAATGTGAGGAACAATACCATAGGTGAGAAGCAGAGTCAATTGAAATGAAAAGGTTTGCTTTCATTACCAGCTATGATACAGTAGGCCACAATTGCTTATGCGCTACTGGACACACTCTTCCCTTGTTTATGTCATAAGAGCCACATCGCAGCGCTGGCTGCGCTCGCTGTCTCTGGCGTGGCTGCTCTGCTTGCTCTGCGTTGGGCTGGCAGCGGCGATGTTGCCTTTGCAAGCTGAACCCTCGAACGATCCCACACCGTTGGTAAACCCAAAAGATCGACAGGCAGCCGTCAATTTCTACCATGATTTTTATCGGCCCGGCGAATCTCCCCCCGCCCAGTGGAGCGGCAACCCCACGATCTGTACACCTGGGATGACTTCCGAGGACTTCCGCGCAGCCGTGCTGAGCCGCATCAACTACTATCGAGGCATGGCGGGATTGCAGCCGGTGACCTTTGCCGACGAGAGCAACCGCAAAGCCCAGGCCGCTGCGCTGATCACCGTGCTTAATGGGCTGAGCCACAAGCCGCCACCCACCGCCCGTTGCTATACAGCCAGCGCCGCCCAGGGGGCAGTCAATTCGCATCTCTACTTGGGGCGTTTTGGTCCCGCCGCCATTGACGGCTATATTCAGGACCACGACGAAACCGTCAACCATAACTACCATGTGGGCCACCGACGCTGGATCTTCTATCCGCAACTGCAAGAGATGGGCACTGGCGACATCCCCGGCACAGAGAGCATCCCCCCAGCCAATGCGCTGTGGGTGGTGGATGGCAATTTGCGCGGGCCACGCCCCGTCACCCGTGAGCCATTTGTGGCCTGGCCGCCGCCGGGATTTGTGCCCTATCCGGTTGTCTATCCACGCTGGTCGTTTGCCTATCCAGGGGCGGATTTCGCCCAAGCGGTGGTTCACATGGCCCAAGATGGTGTGGAAATTCCGGTCAGGCAGGAGGACTTATACGAATGGAAACCCACCGAGCCGACGCTGGTCTGGGTTCCGCTGGGGTTAGAAAGCCGAGACGCCTGGCCGCGGCCCGCCGCCGATACAGTTTTTACGGTGACAATTTCCAACATCTTTGTAGCAGATCGCTGGCTCAGTTTCTCGTACAATGTCACCGTGTTTGATCCGGCACAGGCTGTGGCCGAGGTGCGCCCCACGGCCACACCCACACCGCGCCCGCTTTTACAGTTTTTCACGTCAGATGAGGAATGAGCGGGGTGTGCCCAACGGTTACCCGGCAACGCGTGCCCGCCGCGCCGCCCGCTCCTGGCGGATCTGCTGACTAAGGCCGACGGCTGGCCCGCCGCGCAGGGTGTTGATGATCTCGGCCATGATGCAGACGGCGATCTCCGCCGGCGTGATGGCGGCGATGTCCAGCCCGATGGGGGCGTAAATCCGGTCGAATTTGTGGGCGGGGATGCCTTGTTCGCTTTCCAAAAGTTGAAAGACGGCGCGGATGCGGCGCTGGCTGCCGATCATGCCAATATAGGCCAACGGATCGTCGATGACTTCGAGCAGCGATTCCACGTCGTATTGGTGGCCGCGGGTGACGAGAACAATATAGGTGTCGTCGTCAAAGTGTGGTTTGCCCTGGCGCAAGCGGACTAGCTCCGGGCGGAACGCGCCCGCAATCACAGCATCAGCCGTGGGAAAGCGTGCCGTGTGTGCGTATTGAGGCCGATCATCCAATACCGTTACCAAAAATTCACAGGTCTTGGCAATCGCCGCCAGCGGCACGGCAATATGCCCGGCTCCCACAATGATCAATTGCGGTGGGCGACGTTGTACTTCCACAAAGATGGAAACTTCTCCGTCGGCGTTTACGTAGTTAAACCGGTGGTGGGTTTTGGCTGTAATGGCGTTGCGGGCATCGGTCAATGCGGTTTCTTCCAATGCGCCCAGATCGAGCTTGCCCACCGACAATCGATCCGGCTGCGGCCACACGACAGCATGATTCCCATTGGCAGCCGCAAACACGCCGGTTGCCGCCGTGACGGTTACCAAGGCAACGGCTTCGCGTCGGTCAATCGAATCGGTCAATGTGTGGAGTACATCAGCTTGCATTGATCTATATCCATTCTGCGAATTGTTGTGATTGCGTTCAGCTCTCTTCTTGGTACAATGAGAGCGTTACCAGATTCTTATCCTATCAAACATGCGAAGGAACGTTTATGGATTTTTCAACCCAAAGTATTGTTGCCTTGTTAACCCTTGTGCTTTTAGAAATTGTGCTGGGCATTGACAATGTGATCTTCATTGCCATCCTCAGCGGCAAGCTCCCCCAGGAACAACAGGCGCGTGCCCGCACCACCGGCATTGCCCTGGCGGTGATCACGCGCATTATCCTGCTCTTCAGCATCACTTGGATCATGCAGTTGACCGAGCCGCTCTTCTCGATTTTCGAGTTTGATATTTCTGGCCGAGATCTGATTCTGCTGGTGGGGGGTCTCTTCCTGATTGGCAAGAGCACCTATGAGATCCACGAAAAGCTGGAAGCCGACGATCACACAGGAGTGACGCGTGTGGCGGCGTCATTTGCATCGGTGATCTTCCAGATCATCCTGGTTGACATTGTCTTCTCGCTGGATTCTGTGATCACTGCCGTGGGCATCTCCGGCGACCTGATTATCATGGTCATTGCTGTGGTGATTGCCGCCGCTATGATGCTCTTCTTTGCCGGGCCAATTAGCAGCTTTGTAGAGCGCCACCCCACCATGAAAATCCTGGCCCTGGCCTTTTTGATCTTAATCGGCTTTTTGCTGGTTCTGGAAGGTTTGCTCCACGAACGTGTGGAAGATCTCCATCTTAAAAACTATGCCTACTTCGCCATGGCCTTTAGTTTCTTGGTCGAGCTAGTCAACCTCCAATTCCGTCGCAAAACCTCCGATCCGGTCCAATTGCACAACCGACCGCACCTAGCCGAAGCCACTGCTCCCGCTGGAACGGCCATCGGCGCCGCTGCCGAACCGAAATCTCGTCCATCCCGACAGCGTTCTCCAAAGTCTAAACGACGATAGCTAAGATGGGGTATTGGTATAGTAGGGATTGGGCAGTAAATATTTCTGCCTATCCAATCCCTACTATCCAATACTCTCTTGCTCCGCCCGCCAGCGCTCAATGAAAACGTTCATGACGCCACCGCAGACACCCAGGCTGTTCATGGAAATCTCCTCGGTCAGGTCCACATGCACAGTACGCGGAAGCCCGTCGTTGATCACATCCAGTGCGATGCGGATCACATCGGCCTCGCCGCAGCCGCCGCCCACAGTCCCCACATGGCGGCCCAGTGGATGAATGATCATCTTGGCCCCCACCTCGCGCGGCACAGAGCCTTTGGCCTCGACAATCGTGGCAACCGCCACCGTCTCGCCTTTGTCCACCATGGCTTGCAGGTGATGATAAATTGTAGCGGGCATTCGTCTCTCCTTCATTTACACAAATCATTCACACAAAATACCAAAATTCTCATCGTCTCAACGCTTCATATTCCTCTGGCGTGTCCATATCGCGCCGGATAGCGTCGGTATCGACTGCGACATAGACAATCTCGTTAGTATAGCGCCCCAACAGATCGCGCAACGTATCATCGATCCCCAACGCCAACAGATCGTCCCACAGACGGCACGGCAAATAAATGGGATGGCCGCGCCGCTTCTCGTGGCTGGGAATCACGATCTGGTCGGGCGTGCGTTGGGCCTGTTCAATAATGGCGCGCAACACCGCTACAGGAATGTGAGGTTGATCGCCCAGGGCCAACAACGTCCCCCGAATATGGGCATCGTCTATCTCCCTCAAATGGCGCACGCCCACCTGATACGAACGCACCATCTCGGCTGCGTGATAGTCGGCATTGGGCAAAACCAACGCCGAGGAATGCTGCAACGCGGCGGCCACTTCTGCGCCTCGATGCCCCACCACACAGATCACCGGGTCTGCGCCCGCCGTGATCAGATTTGCCACCACAGTTTCGATCACTGTGGCCTCGGCCCAGGGCAACAGTTGTTTAAAATCGCCCATGCGCCGGCTAAAACCGGCGGCGGCGATCACCGCCGCCATTGAACTTGATAAAGGTGGATTCATACGATCAGTATACCAGACCTTGCGTGATTGGTTGCAGGTTCGCCCCCACCAGAGTACAATGGGCACGCCTTCGGGTAAAATTTTGACACTTTAGCACGGGAGTTCCCACCAATGCACAGTCACGCACCTGTTCGCCAGCAGACCGCCACCGAAGCCAAAGAAATTTTAGCTCAACACCCGCTCTATTTGGACACCGAAACCACCGGTTTGGATGGACGCGCCGAGATTGTCGAGATCGCTATTCTTGATCATGACGGTTCCGTCTTGTTGGAATCCCTGGTGAAGCCGCGCTTGCCCATTCCCCGCGAAGTGGTGCGTATCCACGGCATTACCGATCAGCGTGTACGCAATGCCCCCACCTGGGCCGAGATCTGGCCGCAGGTCGAGGTGATCTTACGAGATCGACTCATCGGCATCTACAACGCCAGCTTTGATCTGCGCATGATGGAACAGTGTCACAAAACGGCCCGCCTGGACTGGGGCGGGCTGAATTCGTTTTGTATTATGAACCTCTATGCGCGCTTCTATGGCGAGCGGCGTAACAATAGCTTCCGCTGGCAGAGCCTCGCCAACGCCGCCACCCAATGCCGCCTTGCGCTGGTCAACAGCCACCGCGCCGCCGATGATGCACGATTGGCGCGAGCGGTGTTGCATTATATGGCAGGGAAATCGGCGATTGGCGAGTAGCGATTGGCGAGTGGACGAACTGCCCAACCGCTACTCGCCTTCCCCATACTTTTCCAAGATCGCATTCAAGGCTGTAAGCTGCGCGTCCCCTTCGCACAGGTCCAATCCACGCTTGCTCTGGGCCATCGCCAGCGCCCCATCCCCCCCTGCGTCGGCGATAAGCGCGGGCAGATAGGCAATGTCACAGCGGCGATCTCCGCTGACGCTGTCGGGCGGTGTCAATTCGGCGTAGCGCAACGCCGCCTCCAGCGCGTTGGGGTACTCTTTTTTCAGAAAATATGTCCACCCCAGCAGCCAATAGCCATCGGCGTTATTTGGCTCCACGGTGATCATACGTTGCAACAAAAGCGTGATATACGGATAGCCTGCTGTGCGCCACACGCTGCGGTTGCGAAAGACAGTAAACGCCTGCTCAAACAGTTCATCGGCTGGCACGTTTACCTGTGCCAGTTGCGCCGCCACGGCCTCGGCCCAGATGGCAGCGCTCTCCACCAGCGGCCCGGCGGCAGACCAGTGCCAGTGCACAAATTCGCTGTTGGCCGGGGCAGCCTGCACGGCCCGCCACAGCAGTGGCTCGGCCAGTCGCAAGGCATCCAACCGCCCTTCGGCGTCATTCTGCTCGCGCAATGTCTCGGCCAGGGCCACGTAAAAACGGCCGGCCATGTGGGCATAGTGCGGCTGTGGATCCAACGCCCAGGCCCGTTGGTAAGACTCAGCCCCCTGAGTGAGGATCGTGGCTTTGTCATAGTCCGCACAATTGCGTAACAGGTAATAGAGCTGCCCCCGGGTCCGGTAATAGATAGCCTTTTGCGTGTCCGAGGGGGGAGGCTGGACGACACCGCGCAGCACAACAGGCCGCAGAGCCTGATCAAAGGAGAGCAACGCCGCTTCCATCTCGCTCTGATAGAGGGCGCTTTGACTGGCGGGTAGATCGTTGCTACACGCCGGATATTTGATGCCCAGGTAATAGTGCATCCAGCCTTCGCCATCGTGGACGTTTGGATTGCCAGGGTCGAGACGAGCGGCGGCGCGGAAATCGCCCAGGGCAGCGCGCAATTCGGGTGCGCTTCTCAGTCACCTCTTCTTCACTCCAGGCCGCAAGATTGCCGCGCAACTCGTTCATTTGGAAATTAGCCCATGCGCGGCCCATGTAGGCTTGCGGGCCGATGTAGTTGTCGTTTGCATCGGGATCGCTGGCAATCGCCGCCGAAAAATCATCATAGGCGGCGGCATAGGCATCTTGGTTAAAATGCAGTGTGGCCCGCAACAGATAGGTCAGCGCCAGTTGCGTCTGGGATTCGCCGCTGGTTTGCATTTTTGCAATCAGGCTGTCAAAGAGATCCGCCCCCTGTTTGGCATAGGCCACCTGTTTCTCTGGATTGTCGGTCTGGCGCGACCAAGTCGCATAGGCCATGGCTAGGTTGATCTGATAGACAGGGTTGGCTTCCAAATCCAGGGCGGCCTTGTAGTTACGCACGGCCGCAGCCGGGGCGTTTAACTGGGCATAGACCGACCCCAGGCTGTTGTGAACCACGGCGCTTTCGCGCAGATTCAGAGACCGTTCATAGGCGCGCCGCGCCGAGGTATAGAGGGATTCCAGGCGAGCCGCCGCAGCGAAGCGCCGCACCTCGACATCGGCCTGCCGCAGATAGCCATTGCCCACCACCATGTGATGAAAGCTGCGCAATTCCACGACGATCAGTTGCAACATTAGCCCCACCAATATCAGCAAAAGCAGATCCATGCCCCAATGGATCAAGGCCCGATAAAGCTGGCGCGCCGATGTGAGATAGATGGGCGGGCGGGCACGCCAGATGCGAAAGGCGGCAAACAAGATCAAATAGACGGCGATAAATTGGATGATGATTTCCGGGCGGCCCACGGGCAGGCGCAGCCAATTCAGGTGTAGCAACGAAATCAACGCCATCCCTACGCCCACTGCCCCCACTCCCCCCAGGATGGAGCGGCTGCCTTCCACGGTGAGCAACGCCCGCGTGGGCTGCACCACCAACCAATAGCCCAGCGGATAGGCCAGCCCCAGATAGCCCAGGGCATAGAGATCGGCCAGCGTGTAGGGCGTGCCCAGCAGTGGACTAAGCAACCATTCTTTGGCAACGCTGGCAACAAAAACAAAGAGCATCAAATAGAAGATCGTCGCCCCAAAGATCACGCCCTCTTTGCTGCCAATCAAGCGATAACCACTGTCGTCATGACGGGCATGGCCCGGCAGCCGGGCGTCGATCACGCGTTGCAGCCCCCGATAGTGGCGGGTGCGCCCAGGGATGATCAGCGTGGTTTCGCCGCCTTGCAGCGCGCAAAAGGAAAATTGGGCCATTGGCTCGCGCCAGAAACAGCGGTTCGAGCGCAGCCAGAGGGATACCGATTGCCAGGGCAGCCGAGCCAACGTCTTGCCGGCGGCCACGTGTTCAATGGCGTCGTCACCCAGCACCCAACGCTGTTGCTGTTCACGCTGCACGGGGGCCAACGGCGCGTAAATAATTAGATAGAGACCCAGCACTGTGTAAAGGAGCAGATAGAGCAGCAAGCCGCCGCCAAAGAGCGTGCCCACCACCTGTGTATTCAGATCCGGCGAAAGCTGCTGTGAAATGGGCAATTGAATCGGCGGCAGATTCGGAGAAAACTCGGCTGCCGCCGTGTTGGCCTGCGTGGGCGGTACATAGGTGAGGGCGGCGTCTGCGCGGATCGATGTGCCTGATTGGGTGCGAATGCCAAAAAAGAGCAGGAAAAAGAGCAACCCGGCCAGAACCAAAAAGCCCACCCGGCTAAACATGGCATAGAGTGGGTGGATGAAACGCTGGGCGTAGACGCGCACGCGCACGTTCGCTGCTGCGCTGGTCAACACGCTGGACGGCTGGACGGGCAGGGTGGCGAAGCCAGCCAACGTCTCCATTTCATGGGCCACCTCGGTCTGGGCCTCGCCATCGTCAATCCCCAGCCAGCTTTCCAACGCTGCGCAGTAATGGGCCGCAGCTTCATTCACATTCCCCTCTAGCGTGGCCGTGCGCCCCAACAGCGTCTGCGTCTGCGCCACAGGGCGCATGTGCCCAATTTGCCGAAAAATCGGTAACACACCCGCCAAGAGAGGGCGCGCCTGGGCAGGACGGCGCAGCCGCAGCCAGGCATCGGCTTGTTCCAGCCGCAGCCGCGCCCAGCGATAGCTCCCCTCGGCAACGGTGGCATGGGACAGCGCCCGTTCCAGCGCGCGCAGGGCGGGGCGCGGCATGTTCATCAGCATATAAAGCCGCGCCACATCTTCATAAAGTGCTGGCAGCGTGGCATCATAGCCGCTTGCGGGCAACAGCGCTTCGGCCTGCCGATACCAACGCATGGCGCGTGACCAGCCGCACGATCACCCAATCCATGCCCACCCCCACATGGTGCAGGTGCGGTGGAAACTCGCCCAGCAGGGCACGCCAGCCCAGCGTTAAGCCCAAATAGATGAGCAAGGGTAGCCGCCCGAAAATGCCCAACACCGACCAGGGCAGCCGCCAGCGCGAGGGCGCTTCTAGGCGGAAGGGCAAGGAGCCGCCCCAACTTTGCAGGGCAAAATCCAGATCAGCCGCGCCCAGATCGGCCATCGTGCGCGCGATCTCAGCGCTGTCGTTGGTCGTTTGAAAACGCGCCAATGCTGTTTGCAGATGGGCGATTCCTTCCAGCCATTGTTGCTCTTGCACCAGGGTATTGCCCAGCGCGCGCTCGGTTTTGGCGCGCACCTGGGACGAGAGGTTGGGCTGTTCCAACAAACGTTGGAAGCGGCCACGGCTCAATTCCCAGCGCTCGTGCAGTTGATCCACACGCCCGCGCAGATAGTCGAGATAGGAGCCAGTGTCGGGCGGCAAGAAGGGCAGCAGCGTCTCGGCCATGTGGACGGTCTGCTCGGCGGCGGCGGGGCGGTGGCTCTCGACCGCCGCCCGAAACGTTTTACTCAACAACGCCAGCCCGGCGTCGGGGTCAACCACGGCGGTGTGATAGAGTTCCGCCTGGCTCAGCGGTTCGGCCTGGGCTGGGCCGACACGCGCATCGGATAGCCGCGTGCGGAAATGAACGGCCAGGCGGCGATTGTAATCGCGAAAGGCGTGGGCATCGGTCTCTTGCCAATCGGCAAGCAAATGTTGGCGCGTGGCTTCTTCATAGATCAGCCTGCCGCCCACCTCGCGCACAAAGGAAAATTCCAACAGCCGCTCCAAAATTCGATCTTCCATATCGTCGTCCGCCGCCCGCAAGACGCGCACCGTGGCGGCATCCAGCCAAAGCGGAATCGCCCCTAGCCGCACGACTTCATAGAGTTTAGCCTTTTTCTGCGCCAGCGATTCCAACAATTGCACCAAGAGCGCCTGTTGAGCCTCGGCGGGGGTGAGCGTACCATCAGTCATCGGCGGCCATCCATTTCTCACAGCCAGTTATCGTCATTGTCGTCGTCGTTTTCCAGCGCTGCAATGTCGGCCATGCGCCCCAGCAGGCCCGGATGACCACCGCTGGTGCGCAGGATGGTTTGCAGATCAAGATCGATCAATTTACGCCGCTGTGTAATATATTCGGCAATGTGGATCTCTTCAAAGACAGTCAGATCCGTCTGCGCCACCACCGCACGCCACGACGAGTCGTATTCGGGATCGATGGCGCGCCCAGCCTTGACCACAATCACCCGTGGCAACAGGCCATCGCGGATCTGCGCCATCAAATTTGTGCGAATCCAGCGGTCAGCCTCGTCGGTGACATCTTCGTAGGAATCAAACAGGAAGACGGCCACTTTTTCGGCGGTCATGCGGCGCAAACAGGCAAAAAAGGTGTCGGTGATGCGGTTTTCGATGGCGTGGCGGGCAGCGGTACTATCGGCTTGCACAAAGAAAAAGTTGTCTTTGATAATGTCGCGCCCGGCCACATCGCCCACGGTCACTGTGCTGCCGCTGACACTGCCGCCGTCGGTGGCAAGATTGAGATCGACACCACCCGCGCCCGCGCCGCTGCTCACAGTGACATTGACGCCCGTGGTAGCGTTGATGACTTCGGTCAATTCGTTAAAATGGACGGGATCAAATTGATCACGAAATTGACGGACCAGGGCCAGATAATCCCAGGCGCGGCGGTCGCGAAAGTCGACCACGCTGACGCCGACGCTACGGGTGCGGCACTCATGGCGCAGCCGTTGGATCAGCCAAGTTTTGCCCATCTCCGACGCGGCCACCACCAACATCACCTGTTTGGGCGTGGCCCGTTCCACCAATTTAAGGAAGCCATCGCGCTGTTTTTCTCGGTTGACAAACCACTCAACATACTCGGCCATGATCTATCCTTTCACATCGCCAAAGTTGATCTGCGAGCCTTCGATCTTGCCGCCTTCTGTGGCAATGTTGATGCTCACGCCGCCGGTCTGGGCTGGGGGGATCTCGGTTGGGGGGGCTTCGTCCGCTCCGATCTGGAAGAGCTGGCTATCGGGCGAGCGCGTGTAGAGCACTGGCGTGGCCCATTCCAGTTCGTTACCCGCCAGCGAGATCGCCTTGCGCCCTTCGGCCAGCGCACCGTCCAGGGGATAGCCGTCGGCCAGTGCAGCGTAGAATTGGCCGCTAAAGTCAATGGCCGCGCCGTCAGAAATCTCATGCTGCATGGCGATTACAGCGGGGATGCCCTGTTGGATCAGCCGCCGGGCCACGTCGGGATAGGGCTGCAACGGGTCGTCCGATGCGAGGATGCGCCCGCTTTCGCAGGCATTGAGCAGCACCAGCCGCAACGGATCGTGGTCGGCCAACAAGATACCCAGCCGTTTGCCGTCCACGGCTTGGGCCGCGCCGTTGGCGTCGGTCAACACCAGACCGCTTTGGTTCGTCTCTGCGTCCCAGAAGCCGTGGCCCACAAAATGCAAAATGTGCGTGGGGTGACGGCGCAGGTGGCGTTGAAGCGTGGAAAGGGTGGGCTTTGTCAACGTGTGCAGTGTCACCAAATTCTCAGCCAGCAGCGGGGCCAGCCCCTCTTTTAAGCGGTCTAGTTCGGCGGCTTCGTCGAGCGGGGGGAGACCCGGCACATTGGCGATTAGGGCCAGAATTTGCAGCGGCAGATCAACGTGCAATGGCGGCGGCGGTGCGGCCAGGGGTAGATAGCGTAGGAGTTGCACTCGTTTAGAGAGCAACAAAAAACGGCTGGCCTCGCCGTCATAGAGCAGTTCCCAGGGCAGATCAGCCAGTTCGGGGACGCCATCCAAGCGTAGACGCACGCGCAGATTGGCGTTGGCCGCGGTTGCACGGTCCAGGCTGCGCCGCAAGATCGACTCGACCTCCCCGCCAAAGAGAGTAGTAAAAAGTCCATTGCCAAATTCCTCGGCGCGGAAGAGATCCCCACGGCCCGGCGCGGTTCGCCCCACCTTTGCCCAAAAGCCTTGCAACTCGGCGGCGGAGAAGGGCAACGTGAAGGTATGGCTGGCCTCGCCCGCCGGCGATTCCAGCACACGGACTTGATATTGATCGCCTTGTACATCGACCAACAGATCCAAATTCAGGTAGGATTGCATGGATAGACCTCCGGGGTCCATAAGGGGCGATGGAAGGGAGCGACGTCTAGGGGCGATGAAAAATAGAGCAGCCGGGGGAGGCTACTGTCGGGATCGGGGCTTTATTGTGCCACGGGGCGAGGCGGGGTGCAAGGAAGGAAAAAGTTTTGGGTGATGGGGATAATCCTAGCCCCCCATCACCCAAATTTAGACGCGGTTTGCCACTCGCTCAATCACGATCACCAGCACGAAGGCGAGAATCACCAGTCCCAGGGCGATGGCAATTTCCATGTTGAAGCTGCCGTTGACGGTGAGTGCAGGGAGGATGTTATGCTCAACAGTGGGGATGCGTTCGCCGTGGCGGTCGGTGATAAAGGCGACCACCTCTTTCCACGGCCAGATCTTGCGTAAGCTGCCCACCATCAGCCCGATGAGGATGGCGACGGTGACGTCATGGTAGCGTTTGAAGAGCCAGCCCAAGACCTGGGCAAAGCAGATCAGCCCAACCACTGCGCCGATGCCCACCATGCCCACGGTGACAAAATCACGCGCGTTGACGGCCCCCAGCACATATTGATATTTGCCCAGTAGCACCAAGATAAACGCACCAGAGATGCCCGGCAAGATCATGGCGCAGATGGCAAGCGCGCCGCTGAGGATCAAAAACCACCATGTTTCTGGCGTCTGTACGGGAACCAACCCCACAAGAATGTAGGCGGCCACTGCGCCGGCCAACGCTGCCAGTAGTAGCGATGGCGTCCAGTGTTTCACGCGATCACTCACCGTTACCACCGAGGCCAGGACCAGCCCAAAAAAGAAGCTCCACAGATAGACAGGCTGATTGGTCAGCAGCCATTCCAACCCCTGGGCCAGGGTAAAGATCGCCAACAAAATGCCGCTCAACACAGCGATTAAAAAGCCAGCATTGACCGCCTTCAAGGCGTCGGGAATACGCAGTTTGAGCAGTGCCCGCCAAAAGGGGGGGCGGGCGGCGGCGCGAATGCTGAGGATTAGCTCTTCATAGATCCCCAAAATAAAGGCCATTGTCCCACCAGAAACACCAGGGACCACGTCCGCCGCGCCCATGAGAAAACCGCGCAGGGCCAGCCCGCCGTATTCCAAGGGCGACCGTTTACGGCCCAACTCGATCTCGGCGGGTTCGTGCGCGGTGGATGATTCGGCTACGGGCTTTGCCACAGATTTTTGCATAGTAACTCCTTGGTTGTGTGTCCAAAAATTCAGCCACTCAGTATAGACGGACCCCCGTGAATCGTAAAAGAAGCGAGAGACTGGGCAGCTATTTTGACTGTATGGGTTGGGCGAATTAGAGCCGATCACTTCGCACCAATCCGCAGATCTGCGGTAACTAACCAGGTGCGAGGCACTCGCCAGGGCTGGATTGGATGTGAAAGCTTGTATGACGAGTGCATCGCACCCTAGACCTGTATAAATACAATCCGCGTTCTATTTTTTGGTCACGCCGTTGCAGATTGCCGCGGTGTACGGTACAATGCCGCGCTGAATTGCCCTTCCAATAGACCGCAAAGCTCGCAAAGAAACGCCCAACCTTCTCTGTGTCCCTCTGCGGTTATTTTGTAAACATAGTTAGCAGGGAGAGATTGCCGTGCATGTTGCCACCCGCACCACCCAATTCCGTGAATCGCAGATCCGCGATATGACCCGGCTGGCAATGGCGCACAACGCCATTAACCTGAGCCAGGGTTTTCCTGATTTTGACCCGCCCTCGGTCATTGTCGAGGCGGCGGTGGAGGCCATCCGCGGCGCAGCCAACCAATACACCGTGACTTGGGGCTATCCAGCGTTGCGCAACGCCCTGGCCCGCCATTATACCGGCATCTTGGGCTGGGAAGTCGATCCGGCGGTGCATGTTACCGTGGTTTGTGGCGTCACCGAGGGCATCACTGCGGCCATGCTGGCGTTGCTCGACCCTGGCGACGAGGTGATCATCCTCGAACCGGCCCACGAGAATTTCCGCCCAGCGGCAGTGCTGGCCGGTGCAAATCCCGTAGCGGTCCCGTTGGAAGCCCCCGACTATCGGCTGGATGGCGAACGGTTGGCCGCCGCGGTGACGCCGCGTACGCGCGCGCTGCTGCTCAACACGCCCCACAACCCCACCGGGCGCGTCTTTGACGAAGAAGAGATGGCGGCGGTGATCGACGTTGTCACCCGCCACGATCTGGTGCTGATCACCGACGAGATCTACGACCGCATTCTCTATGATGGTCGCCAGCATGTTTCGCCCGGCAGTCGCGCGGAACTACGCGATCGCACGGTCACCGTGGGCGGGCTGAGCAAAAGCTTTGCCATCACGGGCTGGCGGCTGGGCTATATTATTGCCCCGGCTGCGCTCTCGCGTGCCATTCGCCCCATTCACGACTATATGACGATCTGTGCGCCCACGCCATTACAAGCGGCGGCGGCAGTGGCGATGGCGTTGCCCGAAAGTTATTACGAAGGCGTGCGCGCCGATTATGCGCGCCGTCGCGATACAATGATGGGCGTACTCGAAGAGGCGGGCTTTGTGGCTGCACCGCCAGAGGGGGCCTACTACATTTTGGCCGACTATACGAATATTGATGCACCCCAGGCCCAGTGGAATTGTGAGCGCTTTGCCCGTTGGCTGACTACGGACATTGGCGTGGCGGTGGTGGGCGGCACGAATTTTTATTCGCTGCCGGGCTATGGCGAGGGGGTGGTACGTTTTGCCTTCCCCAAGAAGATCGAAACGCTGTTGGCGGCGGGGGAACGCTTGAAAGGGATCGGGAAGTAGGGAGTAGAAATTTTCAATGTCATGAAGGTAAGGCATAGAGATTGGGAGATTTCCAGAACGTAACGATACAGGTCTAGGGTGCGACGCACTCGCCACACAGGCTTTTCACAACCCATCTAATCTTGGCGAGTGCGTCGTACCTGTATAGGTACTCCAGAACTACGATAATCTCCCCATCGCTTCTCTTACCTTCAGCACCTTGACTTGTTACGCTTTATCAGTGCAGCATGTCGCCCTGGGTGGGATCGGCAATCGTGCGCCCCAGGACGAGCGAGCGCAGGATTTCGTCCCAAACTGGGCGGATCTGATGAGCATGTTCAGGCCAATAGTCCAGGGTGAGCAACACTTGAATATTGGAGCCACGCGCCATTCCATAGCGGCCAAAAGCTGGACGCTTGCCCACAGGGTCGATGAATTTTAGCTCGACCCAGGCAATTTCCATATCGCTCCGCGCCACATGCACAAGTTCGCCCATCTCCAGCAGATCACGCTCGTCATTCTGGGCCACATCGCGCACCAGTGACTCCAACGAGACTTTGCTCCAATCTATGGCTGGCAGGCGGATGTACGAGACACCCAGGGTAAAATTGTCGGCGGGTGGTTCCGCGTCATAAAAACGAATGCAATCGTCGGCAGGGCGCACCAGCCACTCCTTGGGATAGTTAAAGCGCACTATGCCTCGGTCGGCCACGAAGATATTATACCCATCTTTGGTACGCCATTGATGATTTTTGCTCATGGGCAGTACCCGTCGCTGCCATTCCCTCTTGGTCATGCTCCCCCTCTTTCCATCGAAAATACTCTGATTTCTCAAACGCTGGTTGAGATTTTAGCGCAAAGTTGCCAGGGAGGGAAGGGGCAAATCAGGGCGCTGTCTATGGTCTGGGCTGTGAATTATCACTTTAACAAGGTCTCTCCCCCACGTTACACTTACAACCCCAGCACCAGTTTGGCAATCAGAAAATAGAGCGCCAGCCCGCTGGCATCGACCACGGTAGTGATCAGCGGGGCCGAGACGATGGCCGCATCAATGCCGATACGCTCGGCCAAAATGGGCACAATGCCGCCCACAATATTGGCCCAAGTGCAGACAATGGGCAGACTGAGCGCCACCACAACCGCCATCCCTATCCCAGCTCCCCAGAAGAGGGCCAGCCCAAAGCCCATGATGCCTAGCACGGATCCCACAGAAATGCCCGTGGTAAATTCGCGTAAGATAACACGCAGCGCATCGCGGAATTGCACATCGCCAATCGCCAGCGCGCGGATAATCGTACTCACAGATTGCGAACCGGCGTTGCCGCCCGTGCCGATGAGCAGGGGAATGAAAACCGTGAGGGCCAAAATCTGTGCCATCTCGGCCTCGAAAAGCTGCATTACCGAACTGGTGAGCGTGCCGCCCACAAAGAGAAAAAGCAGCCAGCCGATACGTTTGCGGGCCACCGTCAGCAACGGCACGGCAAAATAGGGCTGTGACAACGGCTGGGAACCACCCAGCCGCTGCATATCTTCGGTGGCCTCCTCTTGCAGCACATCCACCACATCGTCCACGGTGACAATCCCCAACAGATGATCATGATCATCTACCACGGGCAGGGCCAGCAGGTTATAGCGCGAGAGCAGCCGCGCCACCTCCTCTTGATCGGTCTCCGGCGCAACACTGGTCACGTCCGGGTCCATGATCTGGCCCAGGGTTTGCTGCGGTTGCGCCAGCACCAACGAACGCAGGCTGACCACCCCCACCAGCCGTTGATAGCGATCTAGCACATAGAGATAATAGAGATCATGCTCATCTTCGTAAAATTCGCGCAGAAACTCCATAGCTTGGTGAGCAGTCATGTGGCGACGCAGCATGTGCCGGGCGCTGTTCATGATGCCGCCGGCGGTGTCCTCCGGGTAGGCCATTAACTGCACCACCTCGTCGGACTCTTCCATCTCACCGATAAGGACGGCGGCTTCGTCGTCGCTGAGTTCGCTCAGCAGATCGGCGGCCATGTCCGGTTCCATCTCATCGAGGACATCAGCCAGATCGGCCACGGAGAGATTGCGAACCATCTCGACCATCTCTTCCTGGCTCATCTCCTCCAGAACATCGGCCACGACTTCCCATTCCAACAGACGCAGCATGAGGGCGCGGTCGTCGGGTTCCAGTTGATAGAGCAGTTCGGCGCTGTCGGCGGGGTAGAGATCGCGCAACATCTGCACGGCGGCTTCGTCTTGCTTGGCGGCCAGCAGGGCGCGGATCTGCTCTAGCAGGGCATCAATGGTGATTGGCTCGTTCATGCCACACACTCCTCTCCAGGGCAGGGCCTGGGTGGGTGACGATGACGGCCCGTTGACGCGGGGCACAAAAAAGCCGACCAGAGTGGTCGGCGGTTCAGGTCTCTCTTGCGGACGCGCGGAAAGGGCTTAGCAGGCCCAATCCAAAAATCGCCACCGGGCATGGCTCCAGATTGAACCGTGCCGGCGTCGTATCCAGTGACCGTCACCGTCGTTTATTCGGTTCAATTGGCTCCGGGCATCCTTCGCAAGCCACGCGCCATCGTCCAAACGACAGGCGCAGGGCATGGGGAAGGAGATTGTACTGTCCGGTTCCGGCTGAGCATCTGCCGGTAAAGATGGTTGTGAGTCCACAGTCAGATCGTTTTGGTTGGATTGATCAAACAGAACAGAGACACTTATTTGCATGTCTCTATGACTTCAGCAAGGGATATTATAAATCGGGAAAGCCCTTCGATTCAAATCACGGCGCATAGACGCCATGCTCCACTTCGGCGGGGTCGGGCATCGGGCTGGCCTCGGCATACTCAATTGCGTCTTCCACTTCAATGGCGGCGCGCCGCCCGATCTCGTCGAGTTCGGCCTCGTCGGTGATGCCGCTTTCGAGCAGCCGTTTGCGAAAGCGATCCAGCGGATCTTTGGCTTCCCACTCGGCCAGCAACTCGGCGGGGACATATTCCGCGCCGTCGTGAATGGCGTGGCCGCGCATACGCATGGTCTTCGCTTCGATGAGTGTAGGGCCACCGCCTGCCCGCGCCCGATCAATCGCCGCTTTGGTCACAGCATAGACCGCTTCCACGTCGTTGCCGTCCACCACCACGCCGGGGATGCCATAGCCCACTGCACGCGCCGCAATGTGTTCCGTGTGCATCTGTTGGCTCACAGGGGTGGAATAGGCGTAGCCGTTGTTCTCCACCACTACCACCAGCGGCACTTGAAAGACCGCGGCCAAGTTGAACGATTCGTGCCAGACGCCGGTGCTGGCCGAGCCGTCTCCGGTATAGGTGAGGGCGACGCGCGCTTCGCCGCGCAGTTTGAAGCTCATGGCGACGCCCACGGTGACGGGCAGCGAGAGGGGCAGGTGGCTGATAAAGCCGATGATGCTGAGATCGAGATCGCCGACGCCGTGCAGGTTGGCATCGCGGCCCCGGGTGACGCCGGTGGCTTTGCCCAGCAGATTGGCAAAAATGCGCCGCGGCGACATGCCGCGCAGCAGATAGCAGCCCAGATCGCGGTGCATGGGGGCCACCACGTCTTCGGGGGCCAGGGCAAAGCCGCTGCCCACGCTGATCGCCTCGTGGCCGCGCTGGCTATAGGCCCCCCCCACGCCCTTGCCCTGTTTCCAATGGGCCAGGGTGCGGTCATCAAAGGTGCGCGTGAGGATCATCCAATAGTAGATCTGGAGCAGTTGATCGTTGGAGAGATCGGCGCGCACCTGATCACCCTCGGCAAACTGAATCAGATCACCGTTGGACGCCGACGCTGCCCCCGTGCTTTTGCGCATGGACGGCTGGCTTGACGTTGTACCCATCGATCCTCCTCCTGTGCTAGCATCGGCCGCATGGGACTATGCCCTGCGGCCGGTGCTGTGTATCAATGACTTCGGTATACCCAGCGAACTACCTCGCTACGCCCTCGCCGACGCCGCCACAAACGAGAAGCCGACAGCCGGACAAAAGGCGGAGCGGATAGCGTGGTAGCCGAATGCCTGCCCCAAGTGGCTGTAGAGGGGCCAGTCAAAGGCCCGCGCAGCGCGATTCCAGGCCGTACTGTATGTTGCCGTCCACGTAGCGCAAAAAATTTTGAGTCTAGAACTGCGAGGCCACCTATACATACACCAAGTTTGGGTCGTCCCGAATGTAGGCAAGTTGTTGACCCAGATAGGGCAGCTCCGGCAGATCGTGCCACTCTCGCAACAGGTGATAGGCTGGCGAGGTAAGCAATTGACAGGCATCCACGGTTGTTCGCCATGCGGGCCGCCGCACCTCTGCCACCGTTTCTGGGTAGGGCAATACCCCAAAATCCCAGGCGGAACAAAGCCGCGCCAGAAAATCAACCCGGTCGGCCAGCGTTGTCAGTGTATGCGGAACGTCGGTATCGGGATAGAGCGTGCCATCAATCCAGTCGGACATGCAGAAACCTCGTCTTGTACCAGGTACGTGTTGCTTCGGCGGCTGTTCGTGGTTCTGGATCAGCAATTTTTGGCAACGGACGATGACTCTCGATGCGCTTTAGATGCGTCTCAATAGCCAAGCGAGCACGTGCGAAATCGGCATCATTCCCACTTTGCTGCTGGCGATCCTGCCATAAACGCCAACATGCTTCCGCGGTGGTCAGACCTGCCTGACAAACGCTGTAAATATCGCGGAAGTCACGTGGCGCGCCTCGCTCAACCAACGCCACCATTTTACTTGCAAGCAAATCAGGCAAACTGTCTAGCAGCACATGGACCCAAGGCGCTGGCACAGATGGCTGCAACTGAACAGAGCGTTCTGCAATCTGAAAGCTGAAACTCGTTCGGTTTTGCTGACGCAGTTCAATACTGATCACATCCCCCCAGAGCCGCTTTCGCACCTCGCCATGCACCCGCAACGCGTCTTCAATCGTATGCACCACTTGGTCTCGTTCTGAAGGTGTCGTCGTGGCCTGCCACCAAGCATCTACATCATGGGTAGAACGATAATCCAGGTAGTGGAGGAGGCCAAATGCACCGCCTACAGAAATCTGCTCGCCCAAATCGTGTGCAGCCAATGCCTGCAAACAAATGTCGGCATAATCGGCAACATGAGAAGGGCGATTAGGCGATGGCTCGAAGATCGCCATAAGGACTCCTTTCGGTAACCTCGCAGGGGAGAGTTACTGTTGCGGGTAAAACCCGATGCGTGAAGGAGCTAACTAGTAGAAGATGGCTTAAGTAAACCCAGGGGTTGACACTTGTGTTGCCTGCCTCTGCTCCACGTAACACGAATCATGTAACACAATAACTCTTGCCTACTTCAGCCGGGCTGTACTAGGAGCTTACGTTTTACGCACATGCATTACGTTCCGTTGCCATCAGCGCCAGAATGCGCTCGACAACGGCTTGCGGAGAGCAGCCCCGAGTGTCCAACACATGGGCATCCTCGGCGGGGCGCAGGGGGGCCACGGCCCGATTGGAATCAATTTCATCGCGGCGGCGCATGTCGTCCAACACATCGCCATAATGGACCGCTTTGCCACGGCGCACCAACTCGTCGTAGCGGCGTTGGGCGCGATCTTCGGCAGGGGCGTCCAAATAAATTTTGAGCGGAGCATCGGGCAGCACCACGGTGCCGATGTCGCGCCCGACCATGACAAGCCCCTGCTTTTCGGCGTTGCCTGCTTCAAAGCGGCTGCTAATGCGCCGTTGATGTTTGGTCAATGCGGCGCGCACACGGGGGATCGCCGACACGGTGGAGACGGTGCGATCCACATCTGCGGATCGAATCGCCCAGGTCACATCTTCGCCGTCCACGGTTACGGTGGTTTGGCGACCATCCGTGTTGTCGCCGGGCGGCAAGATGTCGATCTGCAACGATTCGGCCAGGACGCCGATGGCATCGGCATCGGCCAAATTTAGCGTACGCGTGCGCGCGGCCCAGGTCACGGCCCGGTACATCACCCCTGTGTCGAAATAGAGATAGTCCAATGCCGTTGCCAGCGCATCGCCAACTGTGCTTTTGCCCGATGCCGCGGGTCCGTCAATGGCGATAATACGGGGTGGATGAAGTGGGAATGGTTGACCAGACACAAAGGCTCCCTGAACTGAAATTACGAGTTGCGAATTGCAAATTGTACGGCATGAATCCCCTTGGACAATTCGCCGTTTACAATTTGCAACTCGCGTTAGTTTACCATAGGCCCGCCGCATGATCACAGGTTAGCGCTTGCGCGGACGGCGAGGCATGGACGCCTGGCCGGTGGTGATTAGCTGGCGCAGGGAGACGATTTCGCCATTAGACAGGGGCTGTACATCCCGTGGTTTCATGCCGCCCAGGGTGAGCGGGCCAATCGACCAGCGAATCAGCCGAATCAGATGCAGTTCGACCTCAGAAATCATATGGCGGATCTGACGTTTTTTGCCCTCGCGCAGGACAAAGCGCAGCCAGATGCCGCGCTTCTCGCCGCTGTCGAGGATCAGTTCATTGGGCAGCCGTTCCACCACATCCACCTGGGCCGGGGATGTAAGCCCGGATTCGATTTCCACGCCGGTACGCAGCCGGTTGAGCATCTCTTCGCCGGGCTGCTGGCTGACCAACACATAATAGGTCTTGGGGTGTTCAAAGCGCGGGTGGGTGAGCCGATGGGCTAGGTTGCCATCATCGGTGAAGAGCATTAGCCCTTCGCTGTTCAAATCCAACCGGCCCACGGGGAAGACACGCCCGGCGTTGGCGGGCAGTAGTCCTTCCACCGTCGCGCGGCCATAGGTATAGCCGCCAATGTCGCTGAGCATATCGCGCGGTTTGTATAGTTTGAAATAAACGTGGCGCTTGGGCTGTGAAATTGGCTTGCCGTCCACAAAAATCTGCGCTTTGTCTGGGTCAACTTTCGTCCCCAACTCGGTGATGATCTCTCCGTTGACGCGCACGCGCCCGGCGGTAATCAACTCTTCGCTGGCCCGGCGGCTGGCAATCCCCGCCGCGGCCAGAATTTTTTGTAATCGTTCTTCGGCCATAAATTTTTGTCCTTGGTTGCTGCGTGTTGCGTGAAGGAAACGCGACGTCATCTTTTGGAATACGCAACACGCAGTACGCGCTAGTTCATTCTAGCGCAAGACCAGTGATTGCGTTCCCACCAGGCTATCGCCCAGATACCATTCTACCCTACCCACGGCCATTCCCGCTTGCCAGGGCAGGGGCGGCAACGGATCAATGCGCCGCCAGGGGTGCAGTCGCTCTTCTTCCCAGGTCGAAAGGAAAAATGTGGGGATTTCGCCCTGGGCGGCCAAATACCAACGGTTGCCCTGTGCATCCAAAAGCCGATCCAGTGCTGTGGGGCGGGCGGGCAGCGTGGCAGTGCGCCATTGGTAGCTTTGTGCATACGCGGTGTAGAGCGTGCGCACATCGCCGTAGCGGTCGCGGCTGCCCAGTACAATTGCCAAGACAGGGTGTCCGTTCCCGTCCAGCGCCGCCACCAAACATTGTCCGGCGGCATCGGTGGTTCCGGTTTTGACGCCGATTGCGCCGGGCAAATCACTCAGCAGTTGATTCGTCGAGATCAGGGAATGACCAGCCACCGTGGTGGAGGCCGTGCCCACAATCTGGCGAAAGAGCGGATAGTCCCACAAGTGCAAGGTCAGAGCCAGCAGATCGGCGGCGCTGCTGACGTGGCCGTCGGCATCCAAACCGTGGGGGTTTTCAAAATGGCTGGCCTTCAGACCCAACTCCGCCGCCCGTACGATTCATGCGCTGCACAAAAACGTGGACCTGCCCGGAATGGTGGCGAGCCAGAGCCAGCGCAGCATCGTTGCCGCTGGGGACGAGCAGCCCCCACAGCAGTTGCTCCACGGTCAGCGTTTCGCCCACCGAGAGCGCCATCGTTGCCCCGCCGATCTGGTCTTCGGGGAGAATGGTGACCGTGGCATTCAAATCGTCTGCCTCGAAGATCAGCAGTGCTGTCATCAATTTGGTCAGGCTGGCCGGCGGCAACGGCTGTTCGGCGTTTTGGGCGATCAGGGTCTGGCCGGCATCCAAGTCATAGACCAACACAGCCGGGGCGGTGACGATAGAGGGTGGGCGACGGGCAGCGTTCATCTGGCGCAGCTCGCCCACGCTCATGCGATAGGTGGGATCGATTTCGCGGTCGAGCAGAGTGGGCGGGCCAAAGCCACAGGTGAGGATCGCCAACAGCCCGAGAAGCAGCCATAATTTCAAGCGTGAATGCAAAGTATAGCTCGTCACAGATCATCCGCAGCGCTAGAGAGGCGAGGATGAAGGAAGATTCCCCTTGTCATCCACTCCCCTTGTCATCTTGTGGGGGCATTCTATCCTGTGTGTGGGGAAGAATCAAACAAGAGGGTCGATGAGGACTTTGAGCGTGCCTTTGCGCCCGGCATGACGGAGCGCATCCACACCCTTCTCCAGTGAATAGCGAGCGTGGATCAGCGGCTGCACGGCGATGGCTTTTTCCGAGAGCAAACGGATGGCAGGGGCGAAGGGGCCACAACGGCTGCCCAAGAGGGTGATTTCGTCCACAACCAAACTGCTAATGTCGAAATCGGCCAAGCCGCCGGCGAAGGTGCTCTTGAGAAGCAGCGTGCCGCCGGGGCGGGTGAGTCGCCGGGCCAGGGCAAAGCCCGCCGGAGAGCCTGTCACCTCGACCACGAGATCGGCGGCGTGGGCCAGCCGCGTATCTACGACTGTGTCGTCGCTGAGCAGCGTGTGGATGCCGCGCTCGGCCAGAATGGCGAGTTTGGTGGGGTTGCGCCCAATGGCGGTGAGATCAGCCCCGGTGCGGGCCAAAACTTGGGCCACAAGCAGCCCCAAGCGACCATCGCCCAGCACAAAGACCCGTTCACTGGGGCGCAGCGGGTATTGTTCCAAAATTTGCAGCGCCGCCGCCAACGGCTCGGCAAAGACAGCGCACTCGTCGGGAAGGTCGGGCGGGACGGCATGGAGATTGGCAACGGGCAGGGTGATGAAATCGGCAAAGGCTCCGTCGCGGCGGATGATCCCCAGCGATGAACGCTGGCGGCAATGCTTGCCCAGGCCGCGCTGACAAAGATCACACGCGCCACAGCCCACGTTGATCTCGCCGACAACGCGCTGCCCGACCCAAGCAGGGGCAGCGGGGGCGGCGACCACTTCGCCCACAAATTCGTGGCCGAGCACGCCGCGATAGCCGCCTTTGTAGCCCGCCATCAGCGCCAGATCCGTGGCACAGACGCCAGCCAGCCGCACGCGGATCAGGGCTTCGCCTGGGGCCGGGTGCGGCTGGGGATAGTCAGTTTGAAATTGAGGACCGTGATCGGTCAAAAGCAGCGCACGCATGGGGACGGCGCTATCGGGCCAGAGCCGCCCGCCCGCTGGGGGTGGCTTTCTCCGTGCGGTTGCCCAGGAAAGAGCCTTCTTCCCAGCCCACAATAAAAGGAGCCGAGACGAAGATCGAACTGTAGGCCCCAGAAAGCAAGCCCACAAGCAGCGTCGCCATGAAGACCTGCAAGGTGGCCCCGCCAAAGACGAGGATGGCGAAGAGAACTAACCAGGCCGTCACCTGGGTCGCCAATGAACGCTGGGCAGTCTCGATGACACTACGGTTGACTACGGTGGCGAAACTCTCGCCTTTGTAGCGGCGCAGGTTTTCGCGCACACGGTCGAAGATCACAATGGTATCGTTGACGCTAAAGCCGATGACGGTCAACGTGGCCGTGAGGAAGAGTGCGTCCATCTCCCAACCTGCTACAATGTTCATAATCGCCAGGAACGAGACCGTCACCAGCACATCATGTAACAGGGCCAAAATCGCAGCCATGCCATAGCGGAAGGGATGGGGCACTTCGCGGAAGGCCAGGGCGATATAAATCAGAATCAGCACTGAGGCGGCGATGACAGCCAACAGGGCAGCCTGGCTCACTTCAGCCCCAATCGAAGGGCCGATGCTTCGATAGGACATTTCTTCATAGGCCCCAAAGCGCTCGGTGAGTTCAGCTTCAAGCACTTCTTTTTGGGTGGTATCGATGGTCTTCAGTTTCATCTGAACCGTGCGATCATCGTTGACCAAAAAGGCGGTGGTGTCGGAAAAGCCAGCCTCGATAAAGACCTGTCGAACCTCGGTGGGAGCCACGGGCTGTTCAAACTGAATTTCCCACTGGGTACCGCCGGTGTAATCAATGCTCAGCGGCAGCGGTGTGCCTACGGTTGCCATGTGCCAGATCATAAAGAGCAGCCCAGGCAGAATAATCAAGGCCGAAATCAAGTACCAAATGCGTCGGCGTTCTACAATTTGCATAAATGGAAGCCCTTTACTTAGTAGCCAATCAGGCCACGGGATTGCAGCATTTTCTGGCCCCGTGTGGAGAGGAACGAACGCATAAACGTTCGCGTGACAACAACTGCCGTAAACATCGAGAGCAAAACACCCACAAAGAGAGTGATGGCAAAGCCTTTGACAATGCTGGCCCCAAAGCTGTTGCCAAACCAATAAAGCACAGCGCAGCTAATCAGCGTGGAAAGGTTGCCATCGCGGATGGCAGGCCAAGCTCGGCTGAAGCCTGTTTCCACGGCCAGACGCAACGAACGACCACTACGCAGTTCTTCCTTCAAGCGCTCAAAGATCAGGATATTGGCATCTACGGCCATACCCACTGAAAGCAGAAAACCGGCAATGCCCGGCAGGGTCAGGGTCACAGGCAGCAGTTTGTAGATGGTAATGTTGAGACAAACGTACATGATCAGCGCAAAGTTTGCCAACAATCCTGGCAACCGGTAGAGCACCAACATAAAGACCAAGACCATCGACAGCCCGATGATGCCGGCGCGCAGGCTCTTGTCCACCGAATCCTGGCCCAGGCTGGCCCCAATGGTGCGCACGTCCACCACTTGCAACGGCACAGGCAGCGCGCCATAGCGCATCTGGATGCCCAGGCTTTCGGCTTCGTCCTGGGTAAACTGGCCGGTGATGACGCCGTTGTCGCGGATGGCAGCGTTGATCACCGGTGCAGAGAGTACACGCCCATCCAAGACGATAACCAGCGGCTGGCCGATGTGACTGCGGGTGTATTCGTAGAATTGGTCACTGCCGGCGCTGGTCAGATCAAACTGGATCTGCCATTGCCCGAACTGATCTTGCGTTGCCAGGGCAGTGCGCAGAATGTCGCCGGTCATGGCCGTGGTAAAAAGCTGATCCGGGTAGGGGATCTGTTGGGCAGCCAGCGCGCCATCTTCCAGATTTTCCTGGAAGCGCTGCACAGCGTCGGGGCGGTTGGTGGTGTTGACAACCATGCCCTGGCCCAGGGCTGCCCCTTGCGGATCGACAAATTCCAACTGGCCGGTGGAGCGGATGGTCTCGATGGCCTGTTCCGGGTTGCTGATACCGGGCAGTTCCACCACAATGCGCCGTTCGCCCTGCAGCTGCACGTTCGGCTCGGTGACGCCCAAGCCGTTGACACGCTGTTCAACGATGACTTGGGCGCTGCGCAGGGCTTGGGGGTCCACTTCTTGATCCGCTGGCAGATCCGTCTCCAACAAGACCTGAGTGCCGCCTTGCAGATCCAGCCCCAATGTCAGATTTTCCAGATCCCGGCTGTTTTCTGCGCCAGGGGCCAGGGCATTTTCCAGCCAATCTGGGTGGCCTATGGGCAGGGCAATGTAGAGGGTGACCAAAAAGAGGAGCAATACGGTCACCAGTGCAGCGTTATTATTGCGCATGAAACTTCTCCCTCACCGGATCATCACACCCGGTTCTGACAAGACATTGTCGGCAAAAATACGAGCGGCATTGGCCGCTCAATCGGATACGTGGGGATAAATTATTCTTCGACAAACCGCGGAATTATAGAACAGGGGTTGGGCACTGTCAAAATCACTTAACCATGCCCGATAATCGTCAGCCCCCACGCCCTTCTTTACACCAAAAACCAGGAATCAGATCTCTCTGGTTCCTGGTCATTTACAAAAAATGCTCTCGGTGTGGTCAGGTGATATCTCTTCTCCAAGTTGAACTGGCTAATTTTTAATCATGGGCAAGAACATAAGTAAAGTCAAGAAAATTTTTGGAAATAATCTCAGAGACGGTCAGGATGAAATTCACGAAAACAAAGCCGATTTATGTATAAAAATTTTCTTGGAACTAATTAGATCTCCTGAAAACTCGACCAAGTGCGTAAGTCTTCCATTAGAATCAGCACCCCGTACAGTATCAGCAGCCCCAGAATCAGCAAGACCAACCATAACGACACACTTCGATCCACCACAAGCCCCAGCCGTTGGCGCACACGCCAGTGGGAAACATTCCGGGAATGGAGCAAACGACCGTTTTCTACACAGCCCATTTGTGTTCCATTCCCGGAATGGTGGCGCATTGCCCCCATTTTAGGATGCTCCCCTGCGTTCCCATCAGCCCGGCGTCAGACAAAAGGTGGGATCGGCTTTGGATGTCGGGTATACTGGGGACAGTCTGTGATGCGTGATGCGTGCTTGTCGTGACGTAACACGAATCCCGCATCACGCTTCTTGAGTTTATTCCCAGAATGGAGGCTATCCATGGGCAAAGTCCGACAAGTTGCCAACGCTGTGATACAGGTGGCGGGCAGCGAAGAGTTTGAATCGGTGCGCTTGAACGTGCAGGATTTTCTCTCGGCGCGGGAACGGGGCGAATCCACGAGCACGCATATTCAGCAAATGGTGGCTTCGTTGAGCGAAGCCACCGAGGTGTTAAACCGCAGTTTTCCAGAGGAGACGATTGAAGGCGAAGCGCCACGCTACACGAATGTGATCTCGCCTGTGCTGATTCCCAAACGGACACGTGCATTGGGGCATCTGATTTTCTTCTTTTTGCTCTTGATCGGCGGTGGGTTGGGCTGGCTGGTCCTTTCGAGCCTGGAAAGCAATGGGGCAACGTTGTTCTTTGGTCCGCATTTTTGGGGGCTGATGGTGGCCTATTTGTTCTTCATTCTCTGGCAAAACACGTATGTGATGGTTCCCGATGGCAGTCAGGCGCTGGTCACGCGCTTTGGCAAACTGGAAAAAGTGGCTGGCCCAGGGCGGCTGATGTTGCTGAATCCGTGGAAGCGGGTGAGCTACATTGTCAACACCACCAAAGAGTATCCGTACAACGCGCCGATTCGCGAAGCGCCGACCTCTAGCCGCATCAACGCTTCAGTGGATCTCTTTTTGCAGTTTCGCATTGAGGACGCCGCCGAGTTTATCTTTACGCTGGGCGGAGCCAAGGGTTTTGAGGAGAAGTTGCAAAACGCCGTGAGCGAGGTGACGCGCTCGTTGATCTATGACCAAAAGGCCGAAGAAATCTACGATCTGGTGGGCGAGAATATGTCCGGCGTGCTGGATACGCTGAACCGCCAGTTTTTGCCGGCGGTGCGTTTTGTCAGCGCCAATATCACCCACGCCGAGCCGTCGGACCCGGAATATCGCATGGACTTGGCCGCCGCCGAGATCGTGCGGGTGGCGAAGGAGGCGTATACCTATCAATATGAATTGAAACTGCGCAAGGAGCAGGACGAGGGCGAGTTGAACAAAGAACTGGCCTCGCTGCACGAACAGATCTCCGAGATCCGCGCCGAGATTGCCAAGTATCAGGCGCAAATGGACACGGCGCGCGAGAAGGAAACCAATCGCGCCAATGCCTACGCGCACCGCTTGCTGATTGAGGTGGAAAGCGACGCCAAGGCCAACGTGGCGCTGCTTCAGGCCCAGGCGCTGGATGTGCGGGCGGCGACGAGTGCCTTCTATCCCGAAATTCTTGAGTATCGCTTTCAAGAGGATATTCTCGAACGCATCGAAGGGGTGATGGATCGGCTGCCACAGGTGGTGAGCATCGGCGACAATCATAAAGATAGCATTGATTACCCGGCGATTGCGCGCCAGATGTTGGGGATTCGCAGCGAAGCGCTCTACACCAACGAGGATATGCAGGCCATTCGCGAACGCATTGAGTCGATTGTGGAACGCATCCGCGAGCGAGACCTTGAGATTGGACGGCTGGACGCTGCCGAACAAGAGCTGGCAACGTTGCCCGTCAAAGCGATTTTAGAAGGGGAGGATCAATAAGATGGCGCTCAATAACTTTTCTCGCATTAAAGAAGTCGTCTCCACTTGGGATCGGGTGCAGCAGTTTCTGCGCTCTGGCGACAACGGGCGACTGGTCCCCGTGGTGATCCCGCGTGATCGGCGTGGCTTTCGCTGGCTGACGCTGTTGATGATTGCGCTCTATTTTATTGGCGTGGGCGTGGTCTCTGGCTCGGTTTTGTTTCTGTTGCCCATGCTGTTGGTGGGTGGCTTTTTGGGGCTAATCGCGCTGATCTGGCTGTGGCGGCAGGCAATTGTGGAGATCGAACAGGGGACCACAGGCGTGCTGGCGCGCTGGGGCAAGATCACGGGGACGCTGCCGCCGGGCCGCCATTATCTGTGGTGGCCGTGGACCAAAGTCGAGGCGATTGTAGATACCTCGACTGAGTTTCCCTACACCGCGCCAGTGCTTGCCAGCCCCACGGCGGAGAGCGTGCCGCTAAAGTCGATTGAGTTCTTTCTCAAGTTCCGCATTGTGGACCCCGTGCGTTTTGTGCGCAATATTGGGGCCAGCAATTTTGACGCAGTGTTGAGCAATGTGGTGCAAGACGCCATCCGCCGCCGTAGCCGCAAGGTGGAGACCGAGCGGGCCTACGATCTACGCGGCAGCGATGTGGGCGATATGCAGGCTTATCTGAACCGACGGCTAGAGCAATACGGCGTCATCGTCACCGGGGCGAATATTCCCGATGTGCAACTGCCCGAGCAGTATCAACAGAACTTGGCGACCCGCGAACGGGTGGCGAAGGAGTTGGGCGCGTATGAAAAAGAGTGGGAACTGACGCGCAAACAGCGCACGGATACACTGCTCATGGAGATCGAGCGGGCCAAGAAAGAGCGCGATGCCAGGGTGGTGGAAGCGCGCTCGGCGATTAACAAAGCGCGCGAAGATGTGGCGATGATGATTCAAGAGCGGGAGATGGAGGCCGAAAAGGTGCGCTGGGATATTGAAGCCAAAGGGCGGGGTATGCTGAAAGCTGCCGAGAACGAGGCACGGGCGCTGCGCACGCTGGGCGAATCGTATCGGGATAACCGGGCGGTGCTCCAATATGAACTGGCGCTGCGCAAGCTCAAAGTGGCGGAGAAGCTGGTGAAGCACGCCCCGCGCCCCATCCTGATCAGCGGCGAATCGGGCGAGAACTCGGCGCTTTCCACGCTGCTGCTGGCCCACTTCCTCCCCGAACTCACCGACGAGGCGGAACGGGTGAAGGCGATTGCGAATGGACGGGGACAGTAGGGTAAAGAGCGGGCCGGGTCGTGTGACCTGGCCCGCTCTTTATAGTTGTTCAGCCATTGCTTGCCATTGACGCCGCCGGGCGATTATCTCGTCTTTATAATCCGGCCAGTTGCGCAGTGTCTCTGGATCAAAGTCTGCACCGGTCGGCCACTCAATCGTGGCCGATTCTGGATTCAACACCACTTGGTTAAAAATCGAAAGATCACGTAGCGGACCAAAAATTGGCCCATACAGAACCGGTTCAAAATTAATTGTTCGTGTTGATCCATCATCAAACCAAACCTGCAGTGTATAATCGCTAAGAATTTCAACCCTTAGTACATCGTATAATTCATGTGCCATTTATTGCAGTCCCTCTATATCCTGCATGAGCAAGCCATCTCTGGCCCGCTGCCAATTCGCCAGCAATTCCTTTTGGTGGAGTTCAGCCCATGCCAAAATCAGGTTCTGTTGTCTGCGTGGCATCGCGCCCACATATAGAGCTGGCGGCTCAACTGAAAAACTCGCCTGATACTCGGCATAACGGGCGTGAAAGTGAGGTTGATGCCGATCATCATAGTACATTGTGATAACAATCCCGTAGAATCTACTTACGATTGGCATAATACTTTCCTACCGTCAGTTTCATGTGCCTTTGAAAAAGATTAACACAGGGGTATGCCAATTACTACCAAAGGGTCTGTGGCTTGAAATGATGCAGGACTTACGCACCACGAAGTTGGGAGAAGTTGAACTTTTCAGAAAAGTTCAACTTCTGGGGCGACTGCGTAAGTCCTGATGATATTCAACGAAGTAAACCACTACAACTCCCCCAGATGGTATCAATGATATCATTTGAACAGTGATAGCGCTACAGTAAGTAGCAAAAATACAGGTAAGTATGACCACTATCCAAGAAAGCAATCTAATTGCTGTTGATCCTGCCATCCGCAACGGGAGACCCCATATTCTGACCACGACGGTGACCATGGCAGATGTTGCCATCGCCAAGATCTATCACAGCTTGGATGCAGATGGCATTGCTGCGTGGTATGGTCTGACATTGCCCCAGGTGTATGCGGCACTCTCTTACTATTATTCCAATAAAGTAGAAATTGACGGGCAAATTCAGTCCCAAATTCGGCAGGCAGAGGAGATAAAGGCGATACGCTATGGAGCCACGGATTCGCTTTTATCTCGATGAAAATTCTAACGTTTGGTTTACCCACTCCGCTTCAATTCCCCTCCAGCGTCCACGCCCCGATGACCAAAAGCACGATCACTGTCAATATCAAGAGTAGCCCGCCCCACAGCCAGCCGCTGAGCAGAGTTGCCGCCAGCGCGCCCAGCGTAAGAATTGCCAGCGTTGCCAGCGCCGCCGAGAGAGGACGCCGCCCGGCTTGGGAGTGCCCACTGCGCAGCCACAACCCCAAGCCAGCCACCGTGAGCACAAACCCCAACGTGATAGCAATCGGAGCCAAGATCCGCCCCGACGGCCACGGCAGCGGCAACACCCAGATCCCACAGGTTGCTGTCATCGACGGTAAAGGATTGCTGCGCAGTACGTTCACACGCACGAGGACGAAGCGGTCCCAAGCCGCGTCGGCGGGCGAGACTTCCCACGCAAAGGTTTGACTCTCGCCCGCGGCCAGTTCCAGCGTGCCCCGAATTTCGCGCACCAACGAGACAAAGCCATCGCTCACATGCACACGGATCAGCCGCCGCACGGCGCGCGTACTGGGATTGTCGAATTGGGCCGTGACACTTCTGCTCTCTCCTCGGCTGATCATCAGCGGGCAGTGCAGCGCCTCATACGGGCCATCCATCGGCGGCGGCATATCAAACATAGAGGCTTCAAAATCTGCCCAGGCGATGCCCACGCTGAGCGCAGCCGCGATGACAATGCCAAGCCCAAAAAGCAAAAGCCCCAGCATTCGCCCCAGAGCATGATTGATTTCCACTTGATTGATTTCTACTTTGTCGTCAGAGTCCATAACCCCTCACTCCAATAATAGACTGCGGATTGAACAAATTTTTACGGATTTTAGTTGACAATTCATTGAGTCTTGTTAGACTGAGCGCAAACCAAGGGACGCCCAAAAGACGTAAAAACCGTTTCACACAAGGATAGACATGATGACAATTGCTGAAGAGTACACCCAATGGCTGCTCCAATATTCCATGCTCAAACAGGTGAAGCCCATCCTGTCGCGCTATTCGGGCAAGGGCGATCTGTGGCAGCGCCCCTATGCCAAGCCCCGCCCCCATGACGCCACCTCGCTGGCCTCGGTCTGGTTCACGGCCTACCCGGCCGCGATGATCAACGCGCCGGGAAAGTCTGTATTGGCGACGATGGGCGACGAGGCGCTGTGGGCGCGCCTTTGCCGAGATCGGCATTCAGGGCATGCACACTGGCCCGTTGAAACAGTCCGGCGGCATCTATGCACGCGAATTTACCCCCACGATTGACGGCAACTTTGACCGGATTGGCACGGGCATTGACCCCACCTTTGGCAGCACCGATGAGTATATCACCATGTGCCGCCATGCCGCTGCCAATGGGGCCATTCTTGTGGATGATATTATCCCGGCGCACACAGGCAAAGGCGCGGATTTTCGGCTGGCCGAACAGAACTACGAAGATTATCCCGGCCTCTATCACATGATCGAAATTGCCCCGGAGGATTGGTATCTGTTGCCCAATGTGGCCGAAGGCCGCGACGCCGTCAACTTGACGCCAGACACGGTGGATCTGCTGGCCGAAAAGGGCTACATTGTCGGCCGCCTGCCCCGGGTGATCTTCTATCAGCCGGGCGTGAAAGAGACCGATTGGAGCGTCACCGACACGGTGCTGGGGGTGGATGGCGTGGAGCGGCGCTGGGTCTATCTGCACTATTTCAAGGCAGGGCAGCCCACGCTCAACTGGCTCGATCCGTCCTTTGCGGCACAGCGGCTGATCATCGGCGACGCCCTGCACGCGCTGGGCACGCTGGGCGCCAAGATTTTGCGGCTGGATGCCAACGGCTTTTTGGGCATCGAACGCCGCAGCGATGGCACAGTCTGGTCCGAGGGACACCCGCTTTCGGTGGTGGGCAACCAGCTCATCGCCGGTACGGTGCGCAAGGCAGGTGGCTTCACCTTTCAAGAGCTAAATTTGGCGGTGGATGACATTGCCGAGATGTCGCAGGGCGGGCCAGATCTCTCGTATGATTTCATTACGCGCCCGGCCTATCAACACGCGCTGATTTCAGGCGACACCGAATTTTTGCGGCTCATGTTCTCGATTATGCGCGAATACAACATCGACCCGGCGTCGCTGATCCACGCCCTGCAAAATCACGACGAGTTGACGTTGGAACTGGTTCACTTTTGGTTCCTGCACAAGGATACGCGCTACACCTTCCAGGGCCGCGAATGGGGCGGCGCTGCGCTGCGCGGCCACATCCGCGCCGTCATGTACGACCGGCTGACCGGCGAGAATGCGCCCTATAATCTGCGCTTCACCGAGAACGGCGTGGCATGCACCACAGCCAGCATTGCCGCCGCTGCGCTGGGCATTCGCGATGTAAGTGATCCAGGTGAGGAGGAGATCGCCCAGATTCAACAGGTGCATCTCTTGTTGGCCGCCTATAACGCCTTTCAACCAGGCGTCTTTGCGCTTTCTGGGTGGGATTTGGTGGGGGCCTTGCCACTGCCCGCCAGCGAGGTAGAATCGTTGATGGCTGACGGCGATACGCGCTGGATCAACCGCGGGGCGTATGATCTGCTCAACGTCAATCCGGACGCCATCACCTCGTCGGCGGCGCTGCCCAGAACACGCGCGATCTACGGCCCCATCTCCGAACAATTACGCCAGCCCGACTCGTTTGTAAGCCAGTTGCGGCGCATGTTGCAGATCCGGCGCGATTACAAGATCTATCGCAGCCGCCAGATCGACGTGCCCAATGTCCAAAACAAGGGATTGTTGATTATGGTCCACGATCTGCCCGAAGATCCGGGTATGCAAGTGACGGCGCTTAACTTTGGCGCCACTCCGCTGCAAGAAAACGTGCGTGTAGTGGGCGCGAAGTCGGGCCATTTTATCGACATGCTCAGCGGCCAGATCGAAGGCCGCGTCACCGAAGACGGCACATTCCCCGTTACGCTAGAGGGCTATCGTTGGAAGTCCTATCTGCTGCTGGCGTAGGGCGGCATTGATCCGCAGATTTCGCAGATTGCGCAGATTGCAGAGATGTATCATCAAAAAAGCACCCGGCTGATTGACCGGGTGCTTTTCTCTGTGAGAACTCTTTATGCGCCTGTGGTTTCCGCTGTCCCGGTTATTCTTCCTTCAGTTGATAGCCATAGCCGCGGATCGTGACAATAAAACGCGGATCGGCGCTCTCGTCTGGCTCCACCCGCGAACGCACTCGGCTGACCATACGGTCAATGTTAGCGTCATAGACCTCGCCCTCGACTTCGGGCCAGACGTTCATGGCGATCTCGTCTTTGCTGACCACACGCCCGCGGTTTTGAAAGAGATACCAGAGCAGTTCAAACTGCTTCACGCTCAGCGGCGGGTCGAGCAGCACGCCATCCACATAGACCTGGCGCGTGGCTGTCTCCACGCGCAGCCCTGGCTCTTGGACGGCGACCAATGACGCCGCAGTGATAGTGGCCGATGGATCCTGAAAGCGAAAGCGTGTGGAGGCAAACTGCACTTCCATGCCATCTTCCAACGGTGCATTTTCGCCATCACCCAATCTGCGCCCGGCCACGTAGACACCGTTTTTGCTGCCCAAATCCTGCACACGATAGCCCTGATCCACCCAATGGATCTCGGCATGTTGGCGGCTGGCATACGAATCGTTGAGGACAATATCTTGCCCGGCAGATCGCCCCACGGTGATCTGGTTGCCGCGTAGAGTATAGTCTCGGCCCGCATCAGGCCCGCTGACACAGATCAACCGTCCAGATTGGCTCACGTAATTCCCTCAACTTTGACATGGAACGGGCGAGTAACCTTCAACAACCCTCGGCGCTGCCCGCATTCTCTCTAGACCCTGCCCAGGTGGACCTGACGGCTTTGGAGGATTCTTTTGGTACGCCCATCAGCCTGTGCTAAAATCTGATCACGACACTACCGTTTCAAATCATACCAGCAAGCTAGGCGACTGGCAAAGCAGCTATCGACGGCCTCTCTTCAACCAGACATGACTATGCCCACAGATCCATCTCAACCCCCATCTCAACAACCCGATCCTGCCTCCGCCAGTGGACGTCATCCAACGCGCCCCGGTTCCACCGAACTGACGGGACAGCGAGTGGGCCGCTACATGGTGGGGCGTAAACTGGGCAGCGGCGGCGCAGCCACGGTCTATCAGGCTTATGATCAAGTGCGCGGACGCTCGGTGGCACTGAAAGTGCTTCTGCCCGGAGCCGACGAAATCACGCGCACACGCTTCCGCCAAGAAGCCCACACCGCCGGCGCGCTGCGCCATCCCCACATTGTGGAGACGCTGCAAGTGGGCGATTCCCCGGCGGATGGCGTGGCCTACATTGCCATGGACCTTATTGAGGGCGAAAGCTCTGAGCGATCTCCTCGACCGGCGCGGGCGGCTGACCCCGGCGGAAACGTGCAACCTTTTGGAGCCGATCGCCCGCGCCCTGGCCTATGCCCACGCCGCTGGGATTGTCCACCGCGATGTGAAACCCAGCAACATTTTATTGCGCTCATCGCAGCCGGGTGCGGCCAACAGCGTTCAATTAGAGGCCGTCGAATATCCCGTGGTGCCGCTGCTTTCGGATTTTGGCATTGCGCGCGCGTTGGATACGCCAGATCTGACCCACACGGGCCGCACCATCGGCACGCCCGCCTACATGTCGCCGGAACAGTGCGCGGGCAGCCGCCAGATCAACGGGCGCTCGGACATCTATTCACTGGGGGCGGTGCTCTATCGCTGTCTGGTTGGGCGTGCACCCTTCACGGGTTCCACCACCCAAATTTTGTATGCCCACGTCAACGATCCGCTCACCGTTCCCGACGATGTGCTGGCGACGCTCCCCGCGCTCGTCGTGGAGATTCTGCGCCGCTGCCTCGCCAAAGAGCCGGATCATCGCTATGCTCAGGCTGCGGAGATGGCGAACGCGCTGGCGCTGGCTGCCGGGCGCACGCCTTTGTTGGCCGCAAGCGGAGATCAGGCCGGCGATGTAACAGCGACCATGACATTGGCATCGCTGCCCATGCCGCCCATGCCGCGCACAGAGACCGTCTTGGTTCCCGGCAACACACGCACCATCACAGCCCAACCCGCTGCCGTGGTTGCACCCAGCGCCCCCCCGCTGCCCGAACCAATCGCCCCCACCCGCCCCAATCGGCTGCTTTTTGGGGCAGCCGGTTTGATTGCCATGTTGTTGTTGATTGTGATTATCGGGGCGTTTATGCGGCTCCTGCCCAGGCTGCGCGGTGTGGCTCCGCCGCAAACACCCATTACGCTGGAAACCGAAGCCACCCAGACTGCGGCCGCCCAGGGGTCAACCGCCGTGGCAGTTGTCGATCTCTCGCCTACATTCACGCCCACCGCTTCCCCGACGACACTGCCCGCCGCCACTGCGACATCGGTCGCCTCGGCCACAACAGCGGGCAACAATGGCGCGGTTCAAAATCCACCGCGGCCCACGGCCACCCCAACGCCGGAGCCGCCGACCGCCATGCCCACGGAAACGGCCACGCTGATCCCCTCCCCTTTGCCGTCAGCTACGCCCACATCCGCGCCCAAGCCATCGGCCACGCCCATGCCGACCGCCACGCCCACGGAAACACCGGAGATCATCGCGCTGCCGTCGGCAGTCCCCACCCCCGACGCCAGCCCCACGCCCGTGTTACAAAATTGCCCGATTGGCAGCGAGCCGACTATGGCCGAATTTTTGAACCGCAATCCGTTGATTGCAGCCCAGATGGGCTGTCCGTCGTCGCCACCGGCAGCCTCGATGTTTGAGATCCAACCTTTCCAAAATGGCTTTGCAGTTTGGCAACTGAGCGATGCCCAATGGATCTATGTACGCAATGCCAATACTGGCAAGTGGGATCGCTTCGCCAACACGTGGCAAGAGGGCATGCCCGAAACACCCCAAGACGAACGCCCACCGGCTGCCGGACTTCTCCAGCCCCAGCGCGGCATTGGCAAACTCTGGTCCGAAACGCCCGCCGTACGCGATGCGCTGGGATGGGCCACCGCCGAAGCTGGGCGCAGCGACGGCATTGTCCAAAGTTTTGACGGTGGCACGCTGATCTATCGCAATGACACCGGGGAGACCTATGCCTATCCCCTTGCTGATATGAACTTTTAAGGCACATCGAGCCGTTTATTCACCACTTGCTAGGGAGACTCTGCCGTGAACAACGCTACACCCCATAATCGTGTCATCGACCTGCGATCCGACACTGTAACCAAGCCCACGCCGACCATGCGCCGCGCCATGGCTGACGCCGAGGTCGGCGATGATGTCTATGGCGAAGATCCCACAGTCAACCGGCTAGAGGCCATGGCCGCGGAAATCCTGGGCAAAGAAGCCGCGGTCTTTGTCAGCAGCGGCACCATGGGCAATTTGATCTCGGTGCTGAGCCATTGTGGCCGCGGCGAGGAGATGATCCTGGGCGATCAGGCGCATATCTTCTTGTATGAACAGGGCGGATCGGCAGCGTTGGGCGGGGTCCATCCGCGCACCGTGCGTAATCAACCCGACGGCACACTCGAGTTGGATGCCGTGGAAGAGGCCATCCGTTCGGAAAATGAGCATTTCCCGGTGACAAAATTGCTGGCCGTGGAAAACACACACAACCGCTGTGGCGGGCGCGCCCTGCCTGTGGCCTATATGGACGCGGCGGGCGATTTGGCCCATCGCCACGGGATGGCCTTTCATGTGGACGGGGCGCGGCTGTGGAACGCCGCCGTGGCTCTCAACGTTGCGCCAGCGCGGTTGGTCCAGGCCGCCGACAGTGTCAGCGTCTGCCTGAGCAAAGGGCTGGGCGCGCCGGTTGGCTCGATTGTGGTGGGCAGCCGAGAATTCATCCGCACGGCACGGCGCAACCGCAAGGTGGTGGGCGGCAGTATGCGGCAGGCGGGGATTGTGGCGGCGGCGGGTGTCGTGGCGCTGACGGAGATGATTGAGCGGCTGTCCGATGATCATGTCAACGCCCGTGAATTGGCCGAAGGGTTGAACAAGTTACCTGGCATTTCTGTGGACCCAACCACGATTGAAACTGATATTGTGATCTTTGAACTGGATCATCCCACCCTTACCCCGGCGCAGCTTTCGGCAGGATTGAAAGAGCGCGGCGTGCTGCTCAACCCGATTGGCGGCAAACAGTTGCGCGCGGTGACTAACTATCATGTCAGCGCCGACGACATTGAACACACCGTGCATACGGTTGCCGCCGTGCTGGATGCTGCGCCCGCCGCCGATGTGTCAAAGGTACATACATACGGATAAGCCGAGCAGGCGTGCATTCCTGCCTTGTAGAGAGGGAGCAACCCATGAGTGTATTGGACAAATTCAGGCTGGACACCCTCTGGCGGATTATCAGCCAGGTGGATGTGAACGAAATTCAGGAAGATAGTCTGTACACCTTCCATCTGCTTGTGGTGGCCGACGATCTGGCGGCTGCCAATCAACTGGCAAGCGCGCTCAGTGATGCCGAAGCTGGCTTCATTCATCCCTGGATTACCACTGTGGTGGCTCCAATCGAGCCAGCGCTGGAACGAACCCAGGTTGACATAGCCCTGGTACTCTCCAGCACGGTGGATCTGAGCGAGGCGCAACAGGGGGTCTATCGAAATCTGGCAGCCCGCCAGATTCCCACAGTGGTGGTAATTTATGGCGAAGCGGGCGCGCAACCAGGGGCGGAGATTGCCCGTCGTGGCGAGACCGCGCGGGTTGCTGTGACTGCGTTTGAGGCCGAGACTGTGAGTCGAGAGATCAGCAAAGCCATCCTGGGTCGGGTTTCGCCCAAGTTAGAATTGGCATTGCCGCGCCGGTTGCCGCCGCTACGTCGGGCGGCGTTTGAGCAGTTGATCACAGAAACGGCCAATGCCAACGCCACCTATGCCTTCACCACGGGACTGGCCGAGATTATCCCTGTGCTGGATATTCCCCTCAATGTCAGTGATCTGATTGTATTGACCAAAAACCAACTCATTATGGCCTACAAAATTGCCCTAATCGCGGGCAAAGAAGGGTCGCCGCAACACCTCATCGGCGAAATTCTGGGGGTGTTGGGCGGCGGCTTCCTCTTTCGCCAGCTCGCGCGTGAACTAGTGGGGCTGGTGCCTGTGTGGGGAATTGCGCCCAAAGTGGCTGTCTCCTATGCTGGGACACGCGCCATCGGTCAGGCCGTGGTGCTTTGGGCGGTGGAGGGCCAACAGCTCAACAAAGATTCGCTTCAAAAACTCTATAGCAATGCCTTGGTGCGTGGGCGACAGGTTGCCAGCCAGCTCACCCGATCCATCCGCGACCGCTTGCCAGGGCGACCATCGTCTCCCGCTCGCCTGTTAAGTCAAGACCGCACTCAACCACCCACTCCAGAAACGCCAGACGCCGAATTGTAACCCTACCCATGGGTCTAGATGACTGTCACTTTGCCGATTTGGTGAAGTCACAGTCATCTTCAACACCCTCTTGGCTGAATCCCACAACCTATCTTTATGTTTCAAGTGCTACCACTCCTGGCTAAGACAAAAGTACTACCCCTTTGTATGCTTTTGAGTGAACAAGCTACGCATGATTGCCGATAAATAGATCAACGAAGGTCTAGGCTATTACTTTTCCCCAGGCCGCAGATAGAAGTTGACGATACAGGGCAGCCCATGTGAGAGAATTACTCGCCAGACTGCCCCCTAACGCAATCCAGAGGTAGTCTGATGATAGAAGCCATTTCTGCAAATCAGAACAGTACACGCAAAAGTTTGCAGTTGTGGGCCGCCTCGATGGTGCGCTCTTCGGCAGAATTACACACCCCTGCCAAGCCAGTCGCCCTTCAATCGCCAGTGCATAGCGCCGGGTCTGTGACATTAGAATCACCAGCCTCTTATTCAGGACCGCACATTGTCACCTGCCGGTGCAGCCTGTGTAGTCCGGTCAATCTTGGCACCACGGGATCGGCAGTGGGCGGCAATGGCGTGGTCGAGATCAATCTCTCTGGGGAGTTGAGCCACGACGAGAAAAGTGTCATCGACAAGTTGAGTAAACGTGATGCCGAAGTGCGCCGCCACGAACAGGCCCATGTAGCGGCGGCGGGTTCGCATGTTTTGGGCAGCCCCAGCTACACTTATCAAGTTGGCCCAGATGGTCAGCGCTATGCGATTGGCGGCGAAGTCCAGATCGATCTATCACCCGTCTCTGGCGATCCAGAGGCCACGGTCCAAAAAGCGCAGCAATTACAAGTCGCGGCCCTGGCCCCTTCAAACCCTTCGGCGACAGATCGCCAAGTTGCCATGCTAGCAAGCCGCATGGCGCGGGAAGCGCTCCAACAACTAGCAGCGGAACGCACAGAAACGCCTGAAGAGATGACACCTGGCGCAAAGAAGAGAGAATCGGCCAAAACCGAATCCCAAAATACGTCGCCGTCCACGGATCGCAGCGAAGAGAGCGGACAACTCTCCCGGAGCCGAGACTGGCTTCAATCCTTGCAGGAATTCGTGCCTCCAGGCAGCCAGATTATAGACTACGCGCAGCGCAATCCAGGCTTGGATATCTACGCATAACCGAAAGTGCATTTGATTTAAGCGGGGCCTCATTTGACATTTTTCAGGCTCGCTGCTATGCTTCACCGGGTAAGTATCATCCAGTCTTGTGTGTGGGGGCGTGGTGCAGCGGTTAGCATATCGGCCTGTCAAGCCGGAGGTCGCGGGTTCAAATCCCGTCGCTCCCGCCTCACTGGGCGAAAGCCCAGAGGGCCAACACCCACAACAGCACAAGATTCTGGGGGCGTGGTGCAGCGGTTAGCATATCGGCCTGTCAAGCCGGAGGTCGCGGGTTCAAATCCCGTCGCTCCCGCACCAGAAATGATATAAAAAGAGGTCAGCCACAATGTGGCTGACCTCTTTTTATATCGCCCACCGCCGCTCTAAGCCGATCTAATCAGTCATGCTAATCAGTCATGCTAATCAGTCATGGCTTCTTCGGGCGCGCCCATGATGTTGTAGCCGCCATCCACATAGAGCACTTCGCCCGTGATCTTGCTGGCCCAATCGCTGAGCAAAAAGCGGGCGGCATTGCCCACATCGCCCTGATCCACATTGCCCAGCGGTGCCACCGATCCCACATAATTGAGGCTTTTGCGAAAGCCACTAATCCCCGACGCCGCCAGTGTTTTAATCGGCCCTGCGCTAATGGCATTGACCCGAATGTTATCTTTGCCCAAGTCCCAGGCCAGATAGCGGACGGTACACTCCAGCGCGGCTTTGGCAACACCCATAACGTTATAATTTGGCGTCACCTTTTCAGCACCGTAATAGGTCATCGCCATGATGCTGCCCCCATTGGGCATCAAAACACGGGCACGCTTCGCCAGCGCTACCAGACTATAACAGCTAATGTCCAGCGCCACCCGAAAGCCATCACGGCTGGTATTGACGAAGCGCCCGCCCAGTTCCTCCCGAGGGGCAAAGGCCACAGCGTGGACCATAAAATCAATGCTGCCAAAATGAGTCGCAGCTTTCTCAAACAGGCTATCAATGGCGGCATCGTCGGTGACATCACACTCTTCCACAAAATTGACGCCAATGCTTTCGGCCAGGGGTTCAACACGCTTTTGCAAAATTTCGCCCGCATAGCTGAAGCCCAACTGCGCGCCCTCGGTGTGCAGAGCCTCGGCAATGCCCCAGGCGATGGAATTTTTATTGGCAATCCCAAAGATCAAGCCTCGTTTCCCCTCATATAGTCCCATAATGCTCTCCTCTTTTCATGGTGTGTGCGTAGCAGCCCCAAGTTGAAGCCTCTACGGATTAAAACAAGCGTCAGGCGAAATGGTCGCGACCGCCCCCATTATTTGAGATAAATCGTAAGCTCTTGTGCTTTATTTCGCCAAAATTGCCAAGATTTGTTTCCAAAATCCCCTTTACAAGCCCAAAAATCTATGTTACACTGCTGGCAAGGAGTTGAGTTATCACGTTGTGGTTGGAAGCCACTATCGGGGGAAGCGTGATAGCCAACTCCTTTCTCTATTGGTGGCGCTGACAGACGGCCACCTTGCTACGCTGGAACCACACGCAGAAAACGCCGTTTGCCCACCTGAATCCCATGAAAATCGCTGGGAATCGTAACGGTAGCCCCGGCATCGGTCACAACCTCGCCGTTGATACGCACACCGCCTTGCTGAATCAAACGCCTCGCTTCGCTTTTACTGCCCACTAAGTCCGCTTCGGCCAACAGATCCAATATATTCATGTCTTGGCGCAGGATAAATTGGGGCGCATCGCTGGGAATTTCTCCGGCGTGCATACGCTGTGCATCCTGGGCCGCCTGATTTGCGGCCTCGTCGCCGTGGAAAATGCTTACAATCTCCCAGGCCAGCTTTTGTTTGGCATCCTGGGGCGAGAGCGTGCCCGTGGCAAGGGCAGCCAGCATCGCGTCGATCTCGTCTTGGCTCCAACGCGTGACCAATTCAGCATAGTTACGAAAGGTCTGATCAGGCAGGTTGATAACTTTGGTAAAGATGACGCCAGGCAGTTCGTTGATCCCAATAAGATTTCCCGTGGATTTGCTCATGCGCAGTTCGCCGTCGGTCCCCACCAAAATCGGGAAGGTGAGAATGGTCTGCGCCTCCATGCCCCTGGCGTCCATTAACTTGCGCCCAGCCATTAGGTTAAAGAGTTGGTCGGTGCCACCCACCTGTACATCGGTGTTCAGCGCCACGGCATCGTAGCCTTGCATCAGCGCATAGAAAAACTCGTGCAGCCAGATGGGATCGCCTTTGCCATAGCGATTGCTAAAGTTCTCGCGCACGAGGAACTGTTGCACAGTAAAGTTGCTGGCAAGATCGATGACATCGCCAAAGTTTAGCTCCCCAAGCCACTTGTGATTGTATTCAATTAGCGTCGTTTGGCGGTCCAAAATGCGCCATGCCTGCTCAGTAAAGGTGCGGGCTTTTTCCAACGCGGCCACCAACGTTTGCTGCTGGCGCGCCGCTTCCTTATCGCTGGGATCGCCAATGGTGCCGGTAAAACTGCCGATGAGAAAGATGACTTCATGGCCGAGTTCTTGAAACTGGCGCAATTTGCGTAGCGGAACCGTATGGCCCAGGTGTAGTTCCGATCCAGTCGGGTCAAAGCCACAGTAGACGCGCAGAGGCTTGCCAGTGGTGCTGGCGCGCTCCAGGCGGGCACGCAACTCTTTTTCCATATTTTCGCGGGTCTGGACATCGCCAAAATCGACCCCACGCATTAAAATCTGCATCTGCTCTGCTACAGGTGGGAACGTACTCATCTTTCACCCTCCGTTTGTCAATCGTGCTTATTTATAGACAACAAAAAACGCGTGACTGTGCGCCACGCGTTTCAACCCGATCATCCGACAAAAACAGTTACTATACAGAGGCGGCGCAGTCAGCAAACCAGGGGTGCTTTGCACCCTTGATATAGAAATAGCGATAAGGATAGGCCATACGCCAGGACTGTTTCATGAGGCCATGATAGCATGCCCACTTTGGCAAGGCAAATTAAAAAGTGACCGTCATAGCCAGGCTTGGATCGCACGGGCTTGTGTTAAAATGTGCCCATGCCACTTCGTCGATCTGATTCTCGCCCTAGCCTATCGTTTCAGCCTGTGCCGCCTTCCGCAGCGGACGGATCTGTCTATGCCGACCGCTTTCGTGGCCTGGGTACAGGCGAACGTGTGGCTGCAGTGCGCCGAGGATTGGCGCGGGCGCTTGAAGCATGGTGGCGGGAGGGCGTTATGCCTGCCAAAGGGCTGCTGCGAGATGGGTTGCTGGTGCTTGAAGCCGACCATCCGCTAGACGAAGCCGAATGTACGCTCTTGTTGCGGGCCGCCCTTTTTTATGGACGTGGCATGATCACGGCCCTTCAACACCAGACTGACCCCGAACGCACGGCAGGGGTGATGACGGATATGCTCTTGCACGCCCACCATCCGCTTAACCCGGCCCAGCTTGCCCAAGTGGGCCAACAAGATCCCGGCAGCGGGCAATGGCTGGCCCCTCTGCTGCGCTTGCTTCAACAAGAAGCCACAGTCGCGCTGGAGCCTCGCCGTACATTGGCCGAAGCCGCCCTGATCTATCTGTCTGCCCCGCCCCAAAGCCGCCCACCCGCCAACTGGCTGCCGGTGAGCGAATATCCCCATGGATATAGCGTTGGTCCAAAGCCCCGCCGGGCCTCTGGGCGGCTTTCGCGCCATCTGCCCCGTGTTCTCATGTTGCTGGCGGTGGTGTTGTTGATTGTGGCAGCGATCCTCTTTTGGCAAGATCGGCGCGGTGATCTTGTCCTGAACACTTCAATGCAGCGCATCCCGGCAGGGGTGTATGTGATCAGCGATGATAGCCTTCCCAATGCGGACCGGCTTGTGCAACTTCAGGCCTTTGCCATTGACCACACCGAAGTGACCAACGAGGCGTATCGGCGCTGTTATGATGACAGCATCTGTAGCTGGCCGGAGCGGCGCGCCAGCATCAATCGCCCCGACTACTTTTTCAACCCGGCGTTGGGCGGCTATCCCATGATCAACGTGACGTGGACACAGGCCGAGATCTATTGCACATGGGCAGGGAAACGGCTGCCTCTGCTGGAAGAATGGGAAGTGGCGGCTGGCTCGGCGTTGACCCTACGCAAACGCTTTATCTTCCCTTGGGGCGATAGTTTTAACGCCAATGTAGTCAACAGCGCGCTGCATCCCGAAGGCGATCCTGTGCCGGTAGCGACCTTTAGCCCGGCGGGAGATAGCCCGGCAGGGGTGGCGGATATGGCCGGGAATGTGGCCGAATGGACCGCCACGCCTAGCGACGTCAGCATAGAGATTCCCCGCGACTATGTGGTCAAAGGGGGGTCATTCCTGAGCGCGCCGGAAGATCTGCTGGTGGCCGCCCGCCAAACGGTTGACGCCACCCGATCTGCGCCCTGGCTGGGCTTCCGTTGTGCGGCCACGCTGCCCACGCCATAGCCCTGGATGCCGCTATTTGAAAAGATACGCTGCGCCAAAATTGGGGCATAGCGTATGCGTCCGCTATACTATCTCCATGAAAATTTTTCCATTGAAACCAACCCTATCGTTGTTCTGGCGCGCCGTGGGCGTGCTTGCGTTGCTGCTACTGGTGGGCGGCTACACCACGCCTGTGTTGTTTGCTTCTGAGATCTGCGAAAACAACGGGCAGGTGATCCCCAAAGGCGTCTGTGATTTTGATAGCTTTTATGGTGGCCCGCCGCGGCAGATTCCCAATGGCTGGACCCCGTTCATCATCTGGGGCGAGCTTACCTACATGCAAGATGTAGACACCTATTGGGGTGCGCCCTCATTGCGCATGTGGAGCAACGGCGGCACGTTCAAAGCTGGGATCTATACCCAGGTCAATGTGACGCCGGGGGCTGGCTATCGGGCCAGCATTGCCTGGGGCGCGCCCAATGAACCCGATCATTTTGGGCGACAATTGGGCATTGACCCCACGGGCGGCACCGATCCCAATGCCCCCACGGTAATCTGGGGCCATACACACTGGGGCGCGGGCCGCATGTTGAACTATCCCGAAGGCAAAGGGCCAAACATTGATGTTCGGGCGCGGGCGCTCAACAGCACGGTGACGGTCTTTTTTATGGTGGATCATCCTACTTCCACAGGCGATAACCTGATCTTCGTGGATGCGATTGCGCTCTATCCTGACGAGGGCGCGCCGCAGATCGATCCGCCCACGGCCACGCCGGAACCCACACCCCTTCCGACAGACACGCCAGCGGTGATAGCCCGTGCCGTGGAAGTCGTACAGATTCCACCCACGGCGACCTTTACACCGCAACCTTTGGCCACAGCCACAGAGACGCCCGTGCCCACGGAGACGCCCACGCCCACCGACACGCCTACGTCCACCGCCACACCGTCGCCTACCCCATCGCCGACATTCACGCCATCGCCCACGTGGACGCCCTGGGCTACGGTGACGCCCGAGCCGCTTGCGATTGGCAATCAAGCGGCCAGCGGACCAACCAACACGCTGGCATTGGTGCGTGCCCTGGCCGAAGAGAGCGGACGCCAAAATTTACTTTTGTTTGGCCTGATTGGGTTAAGCGGGGTAAGCTTGTGTGGCAGTTCACTCTGGTGGCTACGCCGCCGGATTTGAGATCTTTTTGACCACGGATTTTACAGATAGAATGTAACGATACAGGTCTGGGGTGCGACGCACCTGAATAGGTACGATAAAGTAGTGAAATTCGCATAATTTGTATACAAACACAATGGGGACGGCTGACTGCCGTCCCCATTGTGTTTGTAGGAGAGATAGGGTTGAAAAAGAAAGGTTGAGTCGCGTTCGCCTACGGTCAGGCTTATTGTTTGTAACACACCGCCGCGCACAATCCGCGCTTCCACAGATTGCCCGGCACGCCCACCAGCCAGCAGCGCTGAAAGGTCGTCGGGCTGGTTGACGGCTTCACCATCAAAATGGACTAGAATATCGCCGAGCAGCAGCTTACCCTTTTCCGCCGGGCTGTCTGCTTCAATGGAAGTGAGCAGCACCGCCGTCTTTTGATTCATCTCCTCGGCAATGGCAGCAGGCAGACGCACAGTCTGCACACCCACGCCTAGGTAGCCCCGGCGCATGTGACCGTGGGTTAGCAAGGTTTCCACCACAGCTTTGACTGTGGATTCGGGTAGCGCCACGCCACTATCGCGCAGCAGCGCCGACGACGTGAGGCCGATGACATCGCCATTGCCTGCCACCAGCGGCCCGCCGGAAAAGCCAGGATACATTACGAGATCGGGTTTGATGAAGCGGCTGACGCGGCCACCACCGCCGGTGCGCCATTCGCCGCCCAGCGCGCTGACAATGCCCAAGGACGCTTCGACATGTTTGCCCGGACGTCCCAGCGCCAGCGCCAGCAGCCCCACACGGATCTCGTCATCCGCCAGCCACGAAGCAGCGGTGAGTCCGCTGGCTTCGGCGCGCAACAGGGCCAGATCGGTGCTGGGATCGCGTCCGACGAGGGCGGCTTTCACTTCGCTGCCATCGGCCAGCCCAATGCTGATATCGTCCTCGCGCTGTACAATGTGGTTGGCGGTGATGATCAGGCCATCTGCCGACCAGACAATCCCACTGGCCGGCTGGCGGCGGCGGGCGCTGACCCGTACCACCGAGGCAGCGGCTTTTTCCACCACATCAGCCAGTGCGTTTGAAATTTCTCGAAATTCAGTTGCCATCGATGTCTCCTTTAAGATTAGACCAGAGATCCGGTCTGTCATGGTTTACTATGGTCTAGCTTATCAGACTATTCCACGGCTGACACCCCCCGTTAGAAGGTGACGCTCCTGTCAAAATAGGTAGGGTGGAAAATATATTGTGAAGCATGTAATCATCTTTGGATAGCCAAAAGCCAACTACACGGCACACAATCCGCATTGTGAATTCTCCCGCAGTGGGCTATATTGTGAGTGGACATGACCTGTTCAACAGCCCTGTTTGGGCTTGACAATAATCATTATAGGTATCATACGGAGGTAACCAATGACAACAATTGAAGCGATTGTAGGCCGCCAGATTCTAGACAGCCGCGGCAACCCAACGGTGGAAGTGGATGTAGTGCTGGAGGGTGGCTATTTGGGGCGGGCGGCTGTGCCCAGCGGGGCCAGCACCGGCGCACATGAAGCTGTGGAACTGCGTGATGGCGATAAGTCAATCTATGGCGGCAAAGGCGTGGCCCAGGCTGTGGAAAATATCAACACAGTGTTGGCAAGCGAGTTGACCGGCGTGGATGCGCTGGACCAGATCGCGATTGACGAATACATGCTGGAGTTGGACGGCACGCCCAACAAGAGCAATCTGGGCGCCAACGCCATTTTGGGCGTGAGCTTGGCTGTAGCCAAGGCCGCTGCCGAGGCGTTGGGTCTGCCGCTCTATCGCTACTTGGGCGGGGTAGGCGCGCGTACGCTGCCCGTGCCCATGATGAACATCCTCAACGGCGGCAAACATGCTGTCAACAGCACCGATTTTCAAGAGTTTATGGTTATGCCTGTGGGTGCAGATTCGTTTAGCGAGGCTGTGCGCTGGGGATCCGAGATCTACCAATCGCTGAAAAAGGTGCTGCATGATGCCGGTTATAGCACCAACGTGGGCGACGAGGGTGGCTTTGCACCCAGTTTGGGCGGGAATGTGGCGGCGGTGGAGATTATCCTCAAGGCCATTGAAAAAGCCGGTTACCGACCGGGCGAAGATGTCTTCATTGCCTTGGACCCGGCCTGTACCGAACTCTATGATGAGAAGAGCGGTTTGTATAAATTACCGATTGAGGGCAAAGAGCTTTCCAGCGAAGAGATGGTGGCGTTGTGGACCGATTGGGCCAGTCGCTTCCCGATTATCTCGCTGGAAGATGGCATGTCCGAAGATGACTGGGACGGCTGGAAGCTGCTCTATGAAAAGATTGGGCAGAAGGTGCAGTTGGTGGGCGACGATCTGTTGGTGACCAACGTGACGCGCATTGAGCGGGCTATCCACGAGAAAGCGTGCAACGCGCTGCTGTGCAAGGTTAATCAGATCGGCACGCTGACCGAGAGCATCGCGGCCATTGAAATGAGCCACCGCGCGGGCTGGGCCGCCGTGGTCAGCCACCGCTCCGGCGAGACCGAAGACGCCACGATTGCAGATTTGGTCGTGGCCTTTAACACCGGGCAGATCAAGACGGGCGCGCCAGCACGTAGCGACCGTGTCGCCAAATACAATCAGTTGTTGCGGATTGAAGAAGAGTTGGACGCCGTGGGCTTGTACGCAGGGATTAGTGCGTTTCCGCATATGAGATAGAAGAAAAAGAGTAAGGAGCAGAGGGATATACCCCCTCAATGTCATTAAGTGAATGCAGAGATTGGGTGATTAGGCGATCTCATTTGAGAGCCTTACCTTGATAACATTGACTCCTTACTCTTTACTGTTTTTAGACAAATTTTAAACGAAAAGGTCGATCCCTTGCCCACTGTACTCTCCACCTGCATCTGGCTTTGGTAGAGGTGCAGCAACTTTTGGCAGATGGCAAGCCCCAGGCCCGTACCGCCATAGTTAAAGGCGGTATCGGCAGAGGCTTGGGTAAATTCCTCAAAAATTGCCGACAGACGATCTGGCGCAATGCCAATACCTGTATCCTGCACGCTAAAGTTGATGCAGACGCGGTCAGTCATCACAGATGTGCGCTGGACACGAACGGCCACCCACCCCTTTTCGGTAAATTTCACAGCGTTCCCAAGCAGATTGGTCAAGATCTGGCCGAGCTTGACTGGGTCCACCATTACCGCCGTGGGTATGCGTGGATCGATCTCGGCGCGAACCGTGACTTTGTTATCATTAAGTTTGTGCCCCATGCGAAAGGCCAGGTCTTGGACGAATTCCGCCAGGTCCACAGCGCGTTCATCCAATTCGACCTTGCCCGCTTCGATGCGGCTGTAGTCCAAAATTTGTGTAATTAGATCCATGAGGCTACACGAAGAAGAACGCAACACACGCACACACTGCGCCTGTTCCGGCGTACACTCTGTGGTTTCCAGAAATTCGGTCGCCATATAGATCGAACTGAGCGGGTTGCGGATCTCATGGCTGAGCATAGATAGAAAGCGAGCTTTACCCTCGGCCAACTGTTCGGCCTTCTTCCGCGCCAGCAGCAATTCACGTTCATAGCTGCGGCGGTCGGTGGCGTTGAAGATGGTTGTACGGTTAAAGATCGGTGTGCCCGTTTCATCACTCTTTTGCACCGTATTAAGCAACACAGGCAACGTATCCCCCTCCCGGCAGATCAGGTTAAAGGCCACCTCGTTGACGAAGCCTTGCATGTTCAACAGGGGGGCATAGTGCGTCTCATAGTAGATTTTGCCCTGGATGCCCAACAGATCTTGAAAACGTTTGCCCGTCAAAAGTTCGGCGCGCGCATAGCCAACCCAGTTCAGGAAAGTCTGGTTAACCTTAACCAACGTTCCATCCGGCAGTGTCGAAATATAGCCACAGGGGGCATTTTCGTAGAGATCTTCCAGACTTTCTTCTAACAAAACGGCATCAATCTGCCCATTGGCGACCATAAACACACTTAGCTTTTCCCTTATAGAAAATTCTTTATGGCAACAATCGTCTCTGCAGGGGCACTAAGATTGGGGCAATGCCCCGTTGCTTGCAAATGCACCAGCCGACTTTCGGCAAGAATACGGTGTATGTAATCCCCTACAGGCTCAGGGGCGATAATGTCCTGGGTACATTGTAAGATCAACGCAGGTGTTTTTAGATTAGGCAGATCAGCCCGGTTGTCTGATAAAAAGGTCACACGCGCAAAATGTTTGGCAATTTCAGGATCGGTGCGGCAAAAACTATTCGTCAACTCCTGGCCTAATTCAGGACGGTCGTCGTTGCCCATAATTTGCGGAGCGACGGCGCTGGACCATCCCAAGAAATTGCTGTCCATAAAGTCCAACAGACCATCAATATCCTCCCGGTTAAAGCCGCCCACATAGTCTTCCTGGTTAATATAGCAAGGAGAAGGACCGATCAGCACAAGCTTGGCAAATCGATCCGGCTCCTCAATAGCAGCCAGCACTCCGATCATGGCGGAGACTGAATGGCCGACAAAGATCACATCCTGCAAGTTGAGTTCATGACAGATATCAAGCACATCCTGAGCGTAGCCAGAGAGCGTGTTATATTTGACCCGACTGAAAGCAGAGAGATCCGAACGGCCGGATCCTACATGATCAAAAAGAACAACCTTATAGTCATCTTCAAAAGCAGGAGCTACAAAGCGCCACATATTTTGATCACAGCCATAGCCGTGGGCAAAAAGCATGGGTTGTTCCCCTAGTCCTCGCACTGTAACATTGTTTCGTTTAATAACAGACATCGTAAACTCCATTCGTTGATTTAGATTTATTGATCTACAACGAGTTTAGGTTTGTGTAAGGGAAGCAACTTTCTTCCACTTTTTCCTGAAAGGCTATTTATTATAGCCTTACCTGCATTGTTATCCAATTACCTTAACAACCTATTAACCTACATCTGTTCCACACTGAAAATGCAAGTATAGCCGAATTTTTTCACTCTGTCTGTAAAGATCCAGTCTATACTCATGACATCTGCAATCTGAGATCGATCAATAGAGTAAAACAAAAACGGTGAGTGGATTCGATCCACTCACCGTTTTAGTGCCCCCGGTCCGACTCGAACGGACACGTCCTATTGGACACAGGCCCTCAACCTGCCGTGTATGCCAATTCCACCACGGGGGCATTGACTACCCAAGAAAAGTATAGTGGAAACTCGGCAAAAGGTCAAAGATTGCGCCCCATCAAACTGCACAATTCTTCATAGACATTTACGAAAAGCCTGGTGTCTCCGCCCCGCCCTCTTGATGATAGTGGGCGCAAAAAGGGTAATGTGAGGATTAGGTGGCGTAATCGTTGAAATCCGCACATTTATCCGTTGCGCAGTGCTACCAACACCGCATCGGCTGTGCGCTGCCCCGACGCCAGCGCGCCATTAATCGAGGCGTTGTCGCGGTGATCGCCGCAGACGTAGAGGCCGGGGCGAAGCTCGACCGGGCGGCGCGGCGGCTCGAGGGCGCCGGGGGGCTGGGCTGGCTGGGCATAGCGCACCCGATAGGCACGCAGGAAATCCCACGACTTGGCGGGTGGCCCAAACCATTCTACCAGTTGCCCCTGCACTTTGGCACGTAGTAGTTCGTCGTCCTCTTCGGGATCACCCAATACCGAAGCCGCAACCAGCGCTTGGTTGGGCGGTGCATAGGAAGGCGCAATCTGGCTGGGGAAGCAGAGGTTATTGATTGGGCCAATGCCGTCGCCGTTCAAAATCAAGATCGGGTCGGAGATAGGCGCACGCTCGGCGGCAAAGTAGAAACAGGTGACGCTGCGCAGCCCTGTGCTGTCGATTTCGCCGCTGGTGAGCCGGGTTGCCTCTGGCCCTTCGGTGGCGATAATCACCGCACTAGCGCTGATGCTTTCGCCACTCTTCAGTTTGACGCCGCCCTCGGTGATGGCTTCCACACGGCTGTTGAGTCGGAGTGCGCCAGCGGGCAGGTCGGCGGCGATCTGTGCGGGGATGGCCCCAATACCACCGGCGGGCAAGACAGTCTCCCCTTCGGCAAACATGCGAAAGACGAAATCAAACAGGCGGCTGGATGTGCCCAAGTTGCGATCCAAAAAGATGCCGCCAAAAAAGGGGCGAAAGAAGCGGTCGATGAGGGTTTCGGAAAAACCAAACTGGCGCAGACGCTGTAATGTGGAGGTTGAGGGGCGCTGCCAAAGCTCCTCAATGCTGCCCCGCTTGACGTCCAGGCGCAGGCGGGCAATCTGGGCTTTGTCCAACAGCGTGCCGATGGGCGCGAATACTGTGCTGAGCAGCGCGCCAGGGTTGCGCCACGGATCGGCGACTTTGTGAAAGCCGCGGCCCAGGCGGATCAGCGCGCCAGCTTCAAAAGCGTGTAGATCCAGGGCGGCGTAGTCCAGTTGCCGTTTCGCCTCTGGATAGCCTGTGAGCAGCACTTGAAAGCCGCGGTCCAGGGTATAGCCATCCACGGTATCACTGCGCACACGCCCGCCCACGCCGTCGGAAGCTTCAAGCAGGGTCACAGAGATGCCGTTGCGGGTCAAATGACGGGCCGCCGTCAGCCCTGCCAGCCCTGCTCCGATGATGATCACGCTTTGGTCGGTCATGCGGTCTTCTCTCCAAAAAGCTATGTAAATTTGTAGTAATGGTAACTATTCAGGTCTAGGGTGCGACGCACTCGCCACACAGGCTTTTCACAACCAAGTTACTATTGGCGAGTACGTCGCACCTGTATAGGTGCTGGTAATGGAGGATTGCCTGATAAAAATCCTCAAAGCCGAAAGGTTGGGGAAGAATCTCCTTTCCCTGGAATTATACACTACCGCGTCTGATTGACTGATGCGATTCGCGTTGTATCCACTGTACCGGTTTTGAGCAAAAGTTGAAATGCCACCCAAAGCGGGGTAGAGTATAGAGGACGCAACCTATTATTCCCTCATTACGAAGGAGTGCCCCGTATGGAATACCGCAATTTTGGACGCACCGGCATGAAAGTCAGCCCGATCTGCCTGGGCTGTATGATGTTCGGCGGCAAAACCACCCCCGACGATGGCTATGCCATCATTGACAAAGCGCTAGATGCTGGGATTAACTTTTTGGACACAGCCAACGTCTATAGCCGCGGGCGCAGCGAAGAAGTGACGGGCGAAGCCCTGAAACGTAACGGCAAGCGCAGCAAGATCGTGCTGGCAACAAAGGTACACGGGCGCATGGACGACGACGATCCCAACGCTGGGGGCAACGGACGCCGTCACATTATCGAGCAGTGCGAGGCCAGCCTTAAGCGCTTGCAGACTGACTACATCGATCTTTATCAGATCCACCGTCCGCAATCGGATATCCCCATTGACGAGACTCTGCGGGCAATGGACGATCTGATCCGTGCGGGCAAGGTTCGTCACATTGGCACCAGCACCTTCGCGGCCTGGCAGGTGATGGAATCGCTGTGGGTTTCCAAAGAGTTGGGGCTGAACCGCTTTGTCTCGGAGCAGCCGCCCTATCACATTCTGGATCGGCGCATTGAACGTGAGTTGATCCCGCTGTCGCAGACCTACGGGATTGGCCTGCTGCCGTGGAGTCCGCTGGCCGGGGGGCTGTTGACGGGCAAGTATAGCCGCAACACCACGCCGCCGTCGGACAGTCGCTTTGCCGACGTTGCCAACAATCCGCGCCTGCAAGCGCGCATGACTGAGCAGATCTTTGACGTAATCGAGGGGTTGGAGCCGCTGGCCCAGGCCAAAGGGATTACACTTTCGCAATTTGCTCTAGCCTGGACCATGCACCAGCCGGGCATCACCAGCCCCATCATTGGGCCGCGTACAATGGAGCAGCTTGAAGACAATCTGGGGGCGTTGGCAGTGACGATCACAGACGAGGATCGCAAAGCCGTGGATGATCTAGTACCGCCGGGGCGCATGGTCAGCCCGTTTTACGAGGCCGATTTTGGGCCACATCAGCACAGGGTGATTGGGTAATTGAGGGATTAGGAGATTGGGCAAAACCCATCTGTTGAATTTATGGAAGAAAAATCGTTACGTTTACTTTTAGATAATGTTGCCAGTGGCAAAACCGATATAAATGCGGCGCTGTCGGCGCTGCGTACATTGCCTTTTGAAAATCTGGAAGGCTTCGCCACGCTGGATCATCACCGCAGCCTGCGCAATGGCTTCCCCGAGGTGATCTACTGTGAGCGCAAGACGCCCGCCCAGGTGGCCGCGATTGCTGCGCGGCTGGCAGAGCGGGGTCCACGCGTGCTGGGGACGCTGCGCATCGCCCGAACATTTCGCGGCGGCTTCGCAACAACTCCCTGATCTGCGGTACAATGAGAGCGCCCGTTGCATCTGGCTCGACCGTACCCCCGACGAGCCACGCCATGATGGGGTTGTCGCCGTCTGTGCAGGGACGAGCGATCTGCCTGTGCTGGAAGAAGCCGTCTTAACGTTGGATCTCATGGGCCATCGCCCACAGCAGATCTGCGACGTGGGCGTGGCGGGGTTGCATCGCCTGCTGCCCCACATCCCCGCGCTACAAACGGCCAATGTTGTGGTCGTCGTGGCCGGAATGGAGGGTGCGCTGGCCAGGTGTGGTGGGCGGTCTCACCGATGCCCCGGTAATCGCCGTGCCGACGTCGGTGGGCTACGGAGCCAGTTTTGGCGGTGTGGCTGCGCTGCTTTCTATGCTCAACAGTTGCGCGTCGGGGGTAGCCGTGGTCAACATTGACAATGGCTTTGGAGCAGGACACATGGCGGCGCTGATCAACCAAAGAATCGTTAATGCCAAGTAATGGTACCTTGACCCGTAAATTAGACAGGATGGACATGAGCGACTTTACATATGAGACTTCACAAAAACTAGAATCGCTGCGCGCCATTTTGAAAGCGTGTGGCTCGGTGCTGGTCGCCTATTCCGGCGGCGTAGACAGTGCGCTGGTAATGGCAGTGGCTTATCAGGAATTGGGCGAAAACGCTCTGGCCTGTATCGGCGTTTCGCCCTCCTACCCGGCGCGTGAAATGCGCGACGCCGTGAAGTTGGCCGAACAACTGGGCGTGCCCTATCGGTTGGTCAACACCGAGGAATATCTGGACGAGAACTACGCGGCCAACCCCAACAACCGCTGCTATTTCTGCAAGTCGGAGTTGCATAACCGGCTTAAACAAGTGCTGTTGACCGAAGATTGGGGCGTGGTGATGGACGGGACCAATACCAGCGATCTGGGTGACGTGCGCCCTGGCATTACAGCGGCGCGCGAGCGCGGTGTGCGTTCGCCGCTGGTGGAGGCCAATATTAGTAAAGCTGATGTGCGCGCCATTGCCCATCACGTAGGCTTGCCCGTGTGGGATAAACCGGCCATGGCCTGCCTGTCGTCGCGAGTGCCGCACGGCACGCCGATTACGCCTGATTTATTGCGCCAGATCGAAGCCGCCGAGGATGTGCTGGTCGATCTGGGTTTTCGCCAGTTCCGCGTGCGCCATCACAACGAGATCGCCCGCATCGAGCTGCCCGTGGACGAGTTCCCCAAGGCGCTGGTCCACCATGAAACGTTGGTCAACGGCGTCAAAGCCAGTGGCTATCGCTTTGTCACGCTGGATCTGGCTGGCTTCAAGAGCGGCTCGCTGAACAGCGCCAACAACGGCAACGGCGCGCTGATCTCGGTGGCGGAGTTGATGGCAAATTAGGCGGCAGACGAAAGACGAACGTTAAGTGCAGGAGTATGTCATCGGCATCATTTTTCGTCAATGGGCCACAAAAGTCTGAAATCTAGAGACTATTCGTTCGTCGTTCGTCTATCGTCTTCACTCCATCCAAATCAGAAAGGTTACTGTGTGACTCTCGCTTACCTCGACACCCCATCCGGTATTTCCGGTGACATCTTTTTGGGCTGTTTGGTGGATGCCGGTTGGCCGGTCGAGCGTCTGCATGTCACGGTGGAAGCACTGCATTTGCCACCCGATTTGTGGCAGATCCGCGCCGAGACGGTGATGCGCGGGCCGTTGCGGGCGACGCTGGTGCATGTCAACGTGAGCGAGGGCGATGCCCACCGCCATCTTAGCGATGTGCGCGAGATTATTGGATCTGCCGATTTGCCAGAGGTGATCAAGGCACGCGCGGTGGCGGTATTTACTCGCCTTGCCGCCGCCGAAGCCAGGGTCCACAACACCACGCCGGAAGCGATCCATTTTCATGAGGTGGGCGCGCTAGACGCCATTGTGGACATTGTGGGCGTCTGCGCGGGGTTACACGAACTAGGCATCGCAGAGTTGTACGCCTCGCCGCTGCCGCTGGGGCATGGATGGGCCAAAACCCAACACGGGCGGATTCCACTGCCCGCGCCGGCGACGTTGGAGGTATTGAGCGCTGCCAACGCGCCGACACGACCGGCTCCCGGTCCCGGGGAGTTGGTGACGCCCACGGGCGCGGCGCTGTTGGCGGAGTTGGCAACGTTTCAGCAGCCCGCTCTGACATTGAGCCGGATCGGCTATGGGGCGGGTCAAAAAGAGTTCGAGTGGCCGAATGTGGCACGGCTGTGGCTGGGAGATTTCACCGCAGAGAGCGCAAAGAGCGCAGAGAAGAGGATAGAGCTTTCTGAAAAAAATCTGTGCGAATCTGCGGATCAAAAAGTTGTGATGTTGGAGACCAACATTGACGACATGAACCCAGAGTTTTACGGGGCGGTGAGTGAGCGGCTCTTTGCGGCGGGTGCGCTGGATGTGTGGACGACGCCGATTGGCATGAAGAAGAATCGCCCGGCGGTGATGTTCAGTGTCTTGGCCCCGGCAGAGATGGAAGCGGCATTGGCAACATTAATTCTACGTGAAACGACAACACTTGGCGTGCGGGTGCAGACGATGCATCGTCACATTGCCCGCCGTGAGATCCGCAGCGTGGAGACGGTTCACGGCACGGCACGGGTGAAGCTCAAGTGGGTGGGTGAGGAACTGGTGGGCGCAATGCCAGAATATGAAGATTGCCGCACTTTGGCCGAAGCCAGCGGCGTACCTGTGCGCCTGATCTATGATGCTGTCCATGTCGCTGCACATCGACAATTTTTAGAACCACAGATGAACAATTACGCAATAGGCAATAGGCAACATGCCTAACCGTTATTGCAACCGATTCACCTTTATTCTCTCTACACCTTTATTCTCTCTACAAAAGGAGTCATCCCATGCCAAGCATTGAAAAACGTCCCTTTGGTCGCACTGGACACATGAGCACGGTTACCCTGTTTGGGGCCGCCGCGCTGGGTCGAGTCACCCAAAAAGAGGCCGACCAGATGATGGAAACGATTATGGAATACGGGGTCAATCACATTGACACCGCGGCCAGCTATGGCGGCGCTGAGGAACGGCTGGGGCCGTGGATGGAGAAGTACCGCAACCAGTTCTTTTTGGCAACGAAGACGGGCGAGCGTGGTTATGAAAAGGCGCGGGAGGAAATCCACCGCTCGCTGGAACGGATGCGCGTGGATAACTTTGACTTGATCCAACTTCACAATCTGGGCCACCCCGACGAGTGGGACGAGGCGCTGGGCGAAAATGGCGCGCTGGAAGCGGCGATTGAAGCGCGCGATGAGGGGTTGGTTCGCTTCATCGGGGTCACCGGCCACGGTCTGAACATCCCCTCCATGCACTATCGCAGTCTGCAACAGTTTGATTTCGACTCGATCTTGTTGCCGTGGAACTTTGTGATGTCGCAAAATGGTAAATATGCCCAAGACTTTGAACGGGTGGTGGAACTTGCCACAAAGCGTGGCATTGCCATCCAGACCATTAAGTCGATTATGCGCGGTCCGTGGGGCAGCCAAGAGCGCCGCGCCGCCACGTGGTACGAGCCGCTGGAAGAGCAAGCCGACATTGATCGGGCGATTCACTGGTTGATGGCGCGTGACGATATCTTCATCAACACTGTGGGCGATATTCACCTGCTGCCACGGGTGTTGGACGCCGCCAGCCGCTACAGTGGCGAGCGCCCCAGCGATGCCGATATGAGCGAGATGCTTAAAGAGAAGATGATGAGTTCGCTCTTCGCTTAAGCACGACAGCGGTCTAAAAAGCAGTTTGAGTGCATGGGTGGAGACTCCACCCATGCACTTTTTTTATCACGTTGACGCCCCTGAGCCCCGTTGTTACAATGGCGTCAATTAGATAGCGAAAGGAACGCAAGCGATGGCAATCTCACCTACAACAATGGCTGTGCCAAATGTGGCTGAGCCAGATGTGGCGAACACAGAGGCACAGGTCTTTCTTGCCGATAAAACCTATGAAGACTATTTGGTGGCGGTCGAAGAACATGCCCAGATGCGGGTAGAATTTTTGGACGGAGTTATTATCATGTCACCAGCGCCCAGACCGATTCATCAAATTATCATCGAAAATCTAATGCGTCTTTTGGGCGTATACATTTGGCAGAATCGATTAGGCCGTTTCTTGCCTGCTCCGCTGGATGTGGAACTCTGGCCGATGCAACGCATGGTGCAGCCGGATCTCATCTTTATTGCTGCCGAGCGCGTGGGTGAGTTGATTGGCGAACGCCGGATCCACGGCGCACCGGATCTCGCTATCGAAATTCTCTCGCCCAGCACTGCGCACGCCGATCGGCATCACAAACTACCGCGCTATGCGCAATCGGGTATTCCAGAAGTGTGGCTGCTGGAACCGGACAACCACGCCATCGAACTTTACCTTCTTGACGGGGATAGTTATCGGCTGGCAGGTATTTTTTTGGATGAAGACGTTATCACCATCGGTCGCTTTGCTGAAGCAGCCATTCCCGTGGCGGAAATCTTTGCGGTTTAGAAGGGAGATAGCACGATGATTCGACCACCCTTTCCGGGCATGGATCCCTATCTAGAACACCCGTCGCTCTGGCCGGATGTGCATAACAGCCTGATTGCGGCTATCCGCGATGAACTTTCGTCCCAGGTTGCGCCCCATGACTATCTGCTGCGCAGCGGAGAGCCGATGACGGTGGTGGGAACCCCGGTGACCAGCGATTATCGCGTTTTGGTAAGCCGCGGCTGGCAGCGCCCTCATGCTCAACTTTACACGTTTGACCTTCGCCAGCCCATCCCCGAAATCCCCGTGCCGCTGCAAAAGGGCGAAGACGAAGCGACGCTACCCCTCAATGAGGTGCTTCACGCCCTCTGCAACCGTGCCCGCTTTGATCTGCGCTTGGACTATACGCAGCCGCCTGTGCCGCCGCTCCCCGCGGCGCATACAGCCTGGACAGAAGCGCTTGTCGCCGCCGTTGATATCCTATGATCGCGCCGCTGATCCGCCGTTTTTACCGCACACTTTACCATCTTCTCTACAACGAACTGGCCCCGTTTTATGATCTGGTCAGTTGGCTTGTCAGTTTCGGCCAGTGGGATCGCTGGCGGCGTTCGGCGCTGGGGTTTGTCCAGGGGGAGCGGGTGCTGGAGATCGGCTTTGGCACGGGTGAACTGCTCTATCTGCTGGCGGTCAAGGCAGAACGTACGGTGGGGCTGGATGCCTCGGCGGCCATGCACAGGATCACAGCGGACAAACTGCAACGGCGACATACCAAAGTGCCGCGCATCCAAGCCATTGCCCAACGGCTGCCCTTTGCCGACGAAAGCTTCGACACGGTGGTGATGACCTTTCCGGCGGAGTTTGTGTTACAGGCCATCACCCACCGGGAGGTTGAGCGGATACTTTCACCAGGGGGGCGACTGGTGATAGTAGATGCGCAGTTGGTGACGAATCATCCACTGCTGCGCCCACTCTTGCGACTGCTCTTTCCAGCAAATCCAGGGGCTGCGCGCTGCCATGAAAGCGCTCTTGCCGCCCATTTTCAGATTAGCCGTCACGAGATCGGCACAGGCCCAATGCAGGCGGTTGTGACGGTTGCGGAAAAAGCGCATGGCTCGTCACACCCGCTTTGATCACCCGCTGGCCTCCCCCTGGCGCACCCACATCACCGGTGCGGGCACTCTGGCCCAGACGCACACACTGCGGCTGATCAACAGCAGCCTCACTTCCCGCGCAGCCTACACCAACGCCCAGATCGATGATTATCAAGGACTGGCCCGCCATCGCTTTCCGTGGCGGCCACCGCTCCGACTGACGCTGCGGGCGCGCTTTTCGCACCCCGGCGCGCACGAATCTATGCCTGGCCCCACGCTGACGGGCACAGCGGGGTTTGGCTTTTGGAACGATCCCTTTGCCATGAGCGAACGGCGCCTGCCGGCGTTGCCGAGGGCCATCTGGTTTCCACGCGGCACCGCCGTCCAACATGAAACTGCACGCTGACACGCCGGGCTGGGGCTGGAAAGCCGCCACGATTGACGCCAGCGGTTGGCCTTTTCTGGCGCTGTTGCCCACTGTGCCATTGGCTGTGCCATTGATGCACATCCGCCCTCTCTATCGTGCGCTGTGGCCGATTGCCCAGCGGGCGATGCGGGTGAGCGAACGGCTGATTCACGCACCGATGGCAGCGTGGCATGTTTATCATCTGGAATGGGGGGAGCAAACGGCCCACTTCAGCGTGGATGGGCGCACGGTGTTACGCTGTGATACCCCGCCGTGTGGCCCACTAGGGCTGGTGATCTGGCTGGACAATCAGTTGATGGTGGTGACGCCGCAGGGGGAGATCCGACATGGGTTGGTGGGCAAAGCCGAGACACAGTGGCTGGAGATTGATTGGCTGGTGGTGGAGCCGATGCGACGGTAACGTAGCAGCCGAATGCCTGTGAACGTTATCGCCTTTTGCAGTGTCATTTCCTGGGCCAGCGCGGCTGGGATTAGCCGCTGTGGGTCGGTGAACCAGTCATGGGAGTAGATCAGCCAGACGCCGTCGCGGTTTGCGATGAGATTGCGCAAGCGGGGCAGATCGGCGGCGGTCATGGAGGGTTCAAGTTCGCCGCGGTCGAAAAGATCCACAGGCAGGCCGCGCTCCTCCAGCGCCAGCCCGCTTTCCCGAAAGTAATAGTCAAACGGGATCTGCACCCAGGTGGCGTTGAAAAGTAGCAGATCGTCGGCCCTGGCATGGGCGGCGACATAGGCGGCGGCTTCGTCCCAGGCTTCTTTGTGAAAATCCGCGTAATATCCTCGCAGAGCCACGCTGTTGAGCAGAAGCAACCCCGCCAAGAGCACGCCCGCCAGACCCCGTTGTCGCTTGTACAGCCAGCCCAGCCCCGCGGCCAGCCAGATCAAAAAGGGTGGCGACATCCACAGTAGGGACGGCGGGTGAAAAAGCGGGCGGCGCAGACTGATCAGCAGTAATCCCACAACCGGCAGCCCTAGCCAGAGCAGTAATAACGGCCACAGCGGTTGACGGCGCAGTTGCCATGCTCCCCAAACAACCAACCCAATGTAGATGATCAGCCATAGATCGGCCAGTGGAAACGCCGCTGGTAAAAAGTCGAAGACGAAGGTTTGCAACGCTGTCCACACATCGGCGAGGGTGGGAGGTTTCAGCCAGAAACGGCGATCCACGCCTGCAGATTGAATGACAAAAGGCCACGCCCAGGGGAGCCAGAGGAGCAGCGCAATCCCTTGTCCCACGAGCCAGCGCCGAACGGGAAAGGCTGGGCGCTGGCTACGCCACAGAACGAACGCCGTGACGTTGAGAACGAGTGGCAAAAAAACGGCGGCCACGTTGTGGGTAAGCATGGCGGCGGCTTGGAGAAAGGGGGAAGGGGGAATTTGATGTCGCCGACCACCGGCTATTGTTGCTACCACGAGCAGCGTGAGCAGCGCGTACATGCGCGCTTCCTGGGCATAGTGGATGTGGAAGGGCGAGACGGTGAGCAAGGCCAGCGCAATCAGGGCAATGGTTCGGTTTTGGGTGAGGCGATGGGTCAAGGCATAGAAAATGGGCAGGGTGGCGATGCTGGCAAAGGCGGAGAGCAGGCGCACGGCTAGCGCGCTATCCCCAGCCAGGGCAACCCAGCCGCGCAGGAGCAGATAGTAGAGCGGCGGATGTTGGTCGATGCGGACGAGCCAACTGAGCAATGCGGGGCTGGGGTGACTGGCGAGCCAGAGGCTGAAGGCTTCATCCAGCCAGAGCGGTTTGGCATCCAGCGCGGCGAGGCGCAAGGTAGCTCCGACGAGAAGCAGTATCAACAAAAGTGTGCAGTGTGACAATGGAGGGTAGCGCATAGCTGCCCATTGTACACCAGAGCGCTAGTTTAGAGAGGCGAGCAGATCGGCGGCGGTCTTGGCGTGGATCAGCGAGAAAGCGGGATTAATCGCCATCGCCTTTTGCAGATAGGCGCGGGCTTCCCGAAGATCATCACGGGCATGGGCAATCATCCCGGCGTGAAAGTAGAGCAGGGCGTCCTGCGTGCCTAGGCTCAGACTCTCCTGGCTGAAGCGGTATGCCTCGTCATAGTTGCCGTTGCGATAGAGCGCCCAGGCCAGCGTATCGGCGGCGTGGATGCTGGAACGGCGTGCATACGCAGCGCGGAGCGCGTTCTAATGCACCGAGAGCATCGGGGCCGTGATCCACATCAAAGAGCGCCATTTCCATGTCCACATCCATCCCCGCGGCTTCATTAAGTTTCTGAATGACGCGCACCAGTGCATATTGTTCCTCAGCTTTTTGAGTTTGCTCAGTGATAGTATAGAGATCGCCCAGGGCAATGAGAAATTCGGGGAGCGGGATGCGCTCTGTGACTTGGGTATAGAGATCAATGGCAGTGGCGTAATCGGCACGGGCGGCTTGCACACGGGCCAACCCGCCCAGGGCATAGACATAGTCTTCGCGGAACGAGAGGGCATCGGTATAGAGAGACTCGGCTGTCGTCAAATCGCCGCGGTTGAAGTACAGATTGCCCAGTTGAACGGTGCTCCACAGGCTTTGTTCGCTGCCGGGTAGACCTGTCCCCACGGCGGCGCGCATGGCTGCAATCGCGCCATCTATGTTGCCGTGGAGTTCGCGTACATAGGAGACACGGGTATAGGAGGCGAGGCCGGGGCGCATGTCCACCATCTCTTGGGCGGCAACAATGGCTTCGTCATAGCGGCCCAATTCCACGTAGGCGTCGGTATAGATCCCCCACGAATCTGGGCGATAGGGATTGGCACGGTGCGCTTTCTCGGCCCAAGTCAGGGCAGCGCGAAAATCATGGCGAGATAAGGCTAACATGCCCTGGCCGACGAGGGCATCATAGAGATCGGGCTGGCGTTGGATGGCTTGGTTGAAGGCTGTCTCGGCACGCGTATAGGCCGAAGGGTCGCCGGTTTCGCGCACTTGTTGCAGCAGTGCCATCCCTAGCATGGTGTAGGCTTCCACATCGTCACTGTTGGCGCGCAGCCGGGCCTGATAGAGCGCGATGGCGTCGGTGGCATTCCACGCAGTCGCCGGCGGCAACACAGGTGTCACAGGCGCTGACACCATCAGGCCGCGCACGAGCCAAGCCAAGGCCAGCAACAGTAGGGCAATGGCAACGCGAATGGCAATGCGGGTGGGGAATTTATGCGCGTGGGGGAGGGATAGACCAGACATGAAGACCTCGGCGAGAAACGCGCTTCCCGGCGGTTACCCACCGGGAAGCGTACAGATGGTTGAAGCGAAAAGACTATTGATCCTTCATGAGCCAGAGCAAGAAGACCCCCACCAGAGAGTTCTGGTGTGCATGGCTCTGGCCGGATTGGGCCTGGGCCACGTAGGGGAAGGTGTTGCGGAACGGCATATCGTTTTTGTCGATATTGTCGCTCAGCACAGGAATGAAAGCGTTATTGAATTTGAAGCTGGCATCGCGGTCGTCGAGAACCTCATAGGCAGCCCCAGCCACAGCCAGCAGTTCGATCTCCACCACATCATCGGCCAGACGACGGCCATTGGGGAAGCCACAGGCGTCACCGCCCAGGATACCCAGACGGCTCGGTGTCGGGTTGCACAGATCGCCCTTGATGGCCGTGTTGATGCGGATCATCTCGGCTGGTGTGACACCAGGAACGGGGCTAGTGATGGCAGCGTTCTTGGGCCGATTCACGTTGAAGCCAGCAGGTAGCGGCATGGGTCCACTCTTGGTTGTAATGGTGAAGGGGTTAGCCAGCACCATGCCGGTCAGGAAGATGTCGAAGATGTCACCGCGGCCAGTGCGGGGTGAACCGGCAGTGTATGCGGTATCGCAATCTTTGTCAGCATCGCCAGGCAGCGGAATCTTATAGAGGCCACAGAGCAGGTTGCCCACTTCGGGATCTTCCACACTCTCTTGCAACAGACCATAGGCACCCAGATCCTGGCTGGGCTTGAGGCTGTTGAAGGTATCTTTCAGACCCATGGGCAGCACAACTTCGTTAACCAGGGGCATGCCCAAGCGCGAGACCTGCCGGGTGAGAGTATGATCATCTGTGCCAGCGCTCATGACGTTCATGCCCGCGCGGCGGGAACCAGACCAGACGCCCACGACGGGGTCGCCATTGCGCACAAGGCGGCTAATCGGCACTTCGACGACCAGGGTGTGAACGTTGAAGCCAGAGAGCGAATCAACGGGAACATTGCCACCCTCGGTATAGCCAACAGGGGCGGCTTGTCCGCGCAGGGTTAGCAGATCAAAGACTTGCAGATCCACGAAGAAGGGATCATCGGTCTGTCCGGCGAAGACTTTGATCTTATCGCCATTGTCATCGCTGTACTCGTAGATAGCTTCAGATTCTAACTTGGCATAATCAGGCGTGGACTTGCTGCCGATGTTGACGGGAGCAGCCAACTTACCGGCTATCAGCGTCGTAGTGTGATTAGTTGAAGCGCGAGCGGAATTGGCAGGTTGGACACCCGGCTCGAAGTATTCGGTCACGGTATAAACCTGGCGGCGATTCCAGTCGGCATCCATGAGCGAGCCGATGGGCCCGACATTGTACAGGAAGGTGTTGGGGTTGCCCACCATGACTTTACTGGTCAGGGTATAGGTCACCTCGCTGGTGGCGTCGCCGTCTACATCCACATAGATGTCATAGGCCACAGTGTCATCCCATTCCCAATAGTTGGGGCCGCCTTCGGGGCCTTCAAAGGGAATCCAACTGGCAACCAGGACGAGGTTGTTGGGATTTTGCGGTGAAACAAAGACGTAGGTATCGGTGTTGTCGGCAAAAGCATCTTTCGAGATCATAGGCGCTTCGCGATGGCTGGACGCATCCGCCTCGTTGCGGCTGAAGACTAGAACCGCAGCCACAAGCAACAACGGGATCATCGCTATGCCGAGGATGAGACTTAATCGGCGTACGACTTTGGAGGAAGAAACCATTGTAATTCTCCTTTTGGTGATGGTTTTGAATGGCCTGTCGGGAATATACAGAGCATTCATGTTGATAGACTGAAGAGTGGAGCAATTTATAGAGAAAGCGAGCCGATTTGCCAGAGCGCTTGCAGGGTTATCCCTATCCCTGCCACTGTGATGAAAAGCGCACTGCCAATCGGGGCCAGGCGCAGCAGCCGTCCCCCTTCAGGTACATACTTGATGAGTTTGCCGGCGTGAACCATCAAGATGCCGATGAGGGTGAGGACACTGGCGAGGCCGAGGCTGAATATGAAAATGAGCAAGAGACCAAAAGCCACACGACCCAAGGCAATCGACCCTAGCATGACCACCAGCGCCGAGGGGCAGGGCAAGATGCCGCCAGAGATACCCAGGGCCAACAGATTACGCCATGTAATCGGCGCCCCGTCTGTTCCCGGCGGCAGATGGCTGTGGGTGTGACCGCCGTGGCTGTGTTCATGCGGGTGTTCATGCGGGTGTTCGTGGGAATGATCATGGTCATGTGAATGGTCATGATGACTATCCTGGCTGTGATGGTGGCTGTGATCGTGGAAGTGGTGACGGGCCTGGCGTACAAAGAGCGGTTTCAGACGGTTCCAACAGAGCGAGAGACCGATGCCCACAACCAGCAATCCAGAGAAAACACTCAGCCACGGAAAGAGATCTTCGGGCATAAAGTAGCGCGAGGCCAGCAGCGTGATTCCCCCCAAAACAAAGACCCCGGCAGTGTGGGTAATGGTCGTGGTCACGCCCAAAAACACAGCATGTTTGGCTGTCCCGCGTGATCCAACCAGATAGGCAGCCACAATGGTTTTGCCATGACCGGGCGAAAGCGCATGGGCCGAACCCCACACAAAGGCAGCCAACAGCGCCAAAAGCACCGCCCACGGGCCATCCAGCGGGATGGAGATCAGGTCGGCAAAGGGATCTGTGGCTGTGGAGCGGGCGACGGAAGTCGCTGGCTGAACGGTAGTGGCAAGATTTTCAGGCGAGATGGCCGCCGGTTGAAAGGTGATAGTGGCGCTGGTAACAGAAGGCGGATTTTGCAGCAAGGTTTCTGGATAGCTGCGCAGGGCATCACTGAGATCCGTGGCAGGCACCGACGATTCTAGCAGTTGCGTGCCATCACCCGCCTGCACCACCACTTCGCGCCAGCCCAGGTCTCCCAGGTTATTATCATCGTTATACTGTAATTTGCCCTCTCCATTTGCGGGTAACAGTGCCGTCATAGTCAGTTCCAGACGCAAGGTTTGCAGCCCGCCCTGCCCATCCAGCAAGCTCAGCTCCGTCGTCTCTAGAGCTAAGTCTAGGGGGCGATTGTCCATGCTAACCATGAGATTTTCCATCAGGCTGGCGCTCTCGCTGGCGACAAAGCGGGCCTGTTCGCCTTCATCCAGAGTGCCGTTGCCGTCAGTGTCGGCGGCGGTGATGGCTTTGTAAGCAGGGATTTCCGCCATGTCCACCACATAGAAAAGCGAGAGTGCGTCAGTCGCCACACGCAGACGGCTATAGCGGTTGATAGTAAAATTTCCCAGCGGATGAGCCAAGGACAGGATTGAGGTGCTCAAGGTTAAAATCAGAGCCAGCGCCAGCGCCGGTCCAATGCGGTTGGAGAGGGAACGAAGCGGAGTCACAGGCGCTTCCTTTCAGGGTGTACAGGGATATGGGCGAGCCGATCCAGTGGGTTGGCTTTTGTACTCTGCCATGCTTGACGCAGCAATTGGTGGGTTGGATCTATCGAGTTTGGGAATTGCCCCAAAAGTCAGTCTTTTTTCAGGCGCGGTCGAACTTTCGCACAGCAATCAGTCCAAAAACAGGTCGAAAACTAGCCATTCCCTGTTCAAAATGGAGCGAATTTTTCAACGACATTTTCGCCCATAGCAAATTCACCTTGAGAACCAGTGTGATCGCAAGGTATCTATTTTGGGTCTAAAGCGAGATCGACAAAAAGCTTATGGCTTGCGCCCGAACGCTTGGGTGTGGGCACGGCGCACAGCGTCATCTTCGAGCTTGGCGTAGATGCGCGTGGTGTTGGGGCTGGAATGGCCTAGTGCCGTTTGGGTGACGGCGAGATCGTGGGTAGTCTGATAGATGCGCGTGGCGAAGTAGTGGCGCAGGGCGTGGGGGGTGATGCCTTTGGCGGCGAGATCGGCGCGCTCGCCCAGATCGCGGAGCACATTTTGGATGCTCATCGTGGTCAGCGGCAAAATTTTGGCGCTGGCTCGCTTATCGTGGCGGGCCAAAAGGGGAAGTTCGGCCAGGGGTCGCCCGCTGGCCCCGTCTAGTGGTTGGCGCTCGCGGCAAATAATGACGAACGGCTGCCCACGCTTTGTCGTCAAAGTAGATGCGCCGTGCCTTGCCCCGCTTGCCGATGACCCAGGCGGCGCGCTCATCTTCGTCTAGTTGTTTGCGCGTGATCTTCACCAGCTCCCCCACGCGCAGCCCCGTACAGCGCAACACTTCGATAATGGCAATGTCGCGCAGCTTGCCCAAATGCTCGCGCACATCGTCCGGGCGTTTCAGCGTGCGATTATAGGCGGCGTCCACCAACGCTTGCAGATCTTCCGATTTGGGCGGGTGCGGAACCAGATCCGGTGGGCGTTGATTCTTGCGGATGCGCTTGATGCCCTCGTTGAAGCGCGCTAATTCCTGAGGCGTAAAGGGCAGCCAGCCGCGCACCTGTAAAAACTGGATCCAGCCCACCAGCCCAGCCAAATAGGTGAGCAGCGTGCGCCGCCCAATCCCCGATTCATCAAGCAGCCACGTAGCAAAGGCCAGAACCCGATCCACGTCCAGCCGCTCCAGTTCGCTAATCTCTGGCGGGATTTTGCGCGCCAGTAAATAGTTCTGAAAGTGGGTCAGCGCCGTGGTATAGGTGCGCCGGGTGTGGCTGCTGCCAATGCTGGCGTCTTCAAGATAGCGTTGGATGGTGTCGGTGATGAGCATGGTTATTTAAACCAGATGGGATTGGTCCAGGCTCGATTGCCCTGGGCATCGCGCACGGTGACGCGCAGATAGGGACTGTTCAAGTCGCTAATGTCAATGATGGCCTCGGTGAGTCCGTCGCCGTAGGCGCGGCGAGATTGACGATCACCGCCTGTGACAAAGATGCGCTCGGCGGGCGAACAACGCACGGTGATGCTTTTGCCAGCTTCGACCTGGAGATCATGAATTTCCGGTCCTGTGCTGGCATAAAAATGCCCAGCTTTGAGGGCGGCCAACAGGGCATCCGGCTCGTTGGCTTCGGCTTTGACCTGCACCCAGCCCTGGCAGAAATCGGTTTGTCCCGGTTTGCGGTGTGTGTCATCAGCGGCAATGGCAAAATAACGATAGCCCCGGTCAAGCAGCACGTTGAGAATATACCAACTATCGCCGCGGTCATTGTCGCCGGTGGCAATGCCGTTGAAGATCTCCACGGCATGCACATGCCCCAGTGAAAGCGCATCGGCTTCTGAAAGAGCATACCAATTGGGATGGGCAACGGCCACAAAGGCCCCGGCGCTCATGGCACGCTGGGCAAGGTGGGGTCCACTTTCCTGGGGCGAGGAAGCGGCAAAATCCAGCGGCAATCCCACCGCCAGAATATGCCAAATTGTACCATTGCCGATCTGACCGGCATGGAGTTCTGCACCCAGCAATGTAGTGAAATTTTGCGTGCGAAAGTGGCGTGTATCGGCAATGGGATAGTCGTATCGGTCCATAAAATGATCGGTCAAGGCAATAAAATCATAGCCCGCCTCGGCATAGGCCTGACAGAGAGCTTCGGGGGTATACGCTCCATCAGACAACGTAGAGTGGCTGTGCAAATTTCCTCGCCAAAAGCGGCCAGGTTTATCAAACGGTAAATTCTGCATTAGACGCGCTCCTCATAGTAATAATTCACCCAAACCGGGAATGGATAATATATCCCCGCTTGTATCTAGATGATATGACAAGGCCACAAATCGATTCTTACATCCCTGCTATAATAGCGCATGTTTCGTAAAGTCGCACATAAAACAAGGAATTTCCCATGTCTAAAAACGAGTCTAAGAACGAGTCTAAAAACGAGAAGACCGAAAAAATTACCCAGGCCCACTTCGGAGAAGATAGCGTTCCCATGGGGTCGGGGGGCGAGACACGCCAGAATGCAGATGACGGAAACGCAGAGGTGATGACCACCAATCATGGCGTGCCCATCGCAGACGATCAAAATTCGCTGAAAGCAGGCGCACGCGGCGCTACGTTGATTGAAGACTTTGTGTTGCGGGAAAAAATCTTCCACTTTGATCACGAGCGCATCCCAGAGCGGGTGGTCCATGCCCGTGGGTTTGGCGCACACGGTTACTTTGAAAATTATGAATCGCTGGCCGACATCACCAGCGCCGATCTCTTTCAACGCGCTGGCGATAAGGTTCCGGCTTTTGTACGCTTCTCCACCGTGGCGGGCAGTAAGGGTTCATTCGACCTGGCGCGCGATGTGCGTGGGTTTGCCGTCAAACTCTATACACAGCAGGGTAACTGGGATCTGGTGGGCAACAACATTCCAGTTTTCTTCATTCAGGATGCCATGAAATTTCCGGATCTGGTCCACTCGGCCAAGCCAGAGCCAGACCGTGGTTTCCCGCAGGCCCAGACTGCGCATGACAACTTCTGGGACTTTATTTCGCTGTCGCCAGAGAGCATGCACATGATCATGTGGACCATGTCTGACCGCGCCATTCCGCGCTCGTTCCGCATGATGGAAGGCTTTGGCGTGCATACCTTCCGCCTTGTGAACAAAGAAGGCAAGTCAACCTTTGTGAAGTTCCACTGGAAGCCCAAACTGGGGATGCAATCGGTGGTCTGGAACGAAGCGGTCAAGATCAACGGCGCAGATCCCGACTTCCACCGCCGTGACTTGTGGGATGCCATTCAAATGGGCGACTACCCAGAGTGGGAACTCTGCTTGCAACTGTTTGATGAAGAACAGGCCGAAAAATTCTGGTTCGATGTATTGGATGCAACCAAGCTTGTGCCCGAAGAAGAAGTGCCCGTGCGCCCGGTGGGTCGCCTCGTGCTGGATCGCGTTGTGGACAACTTCTTCGCCGAGACTGAGCAGGTGGCCTTTATGGTCCAGAACATTGTGCCGGGTATCGATTTTACCGAAGATCCGCTGTTGCAAGGGCGCACCTTCTCCTATTTGGATACACAACTGAAGCGGTTGGGCAGCCCGAATTTTCATCACCTGCCCATTAACGCGCCCAAGTGCCCGTATCACAACCTTCAGCAAGACGGCCACATGGCAATGCACAATCCACGTGGTCGTGTGAATTACGAGCCAAATTCGTGGAGCGATGGCGGCCCGCGCGAATCGCACAGCGTAGGTTTTCACAGCTACCCCACCCAGCACGAAGGTCCCAAAGTGCGCGTGCGCTCGGAAACCTTCGCCGATCACTATTCCCAGGCACGCCAGTTCTACATCAGCCAGACTGACGTGGAGCAACAGCACATAGCCGACGCGCTGGTTTTTGAGCTGAGCAAAGTCGAAACCGAAGCTATCCGCGTCCGCATGGTCTCACACCTGCGTAATATTGACGAAGGATTGGCAAAAACGGTCAAAGAGGGGTTGGGGCTGGCGTCCATGCCCAAAGCTGCGGATGCGGCCAAAGCAACCCGCACAGATTTGAAAGAATCACCGGCGTTGAGCATCTTGAAAAACGCGCCGCACACGCTACATGGGCGCAAAGTGGGCTGTCTGGTCAGCGACGGCGTCGACGCGGCGCTGATCCAAAGGCTGAAAGAGGCCCTAGACGCCGAAGGCGCGCAACTTGCCATTGTTGCGCCAAAGATCGGCGGGGTCAAGACCAGCCAGGGCGAGATGCTCAAGGCCGATCAGAAAGTGAACGGTGGTCCCTCGGTGCTCTTTGATGCTGTGGTGTTGGCGCTATCGGAGGAGGGAGCAGCCATGCTCTCCAAGGAAGCCACGGCGTTGGATTTTGTCTCCGATGCTTTTGCCCATGCCAAGTTTATCGGCTGGGTTCCCGCCGCCGAGGCATTGCTGAAAGCGGCTGGCGTAGCTGAGAAGATGGATGAGGGATTTGTGAAGTTGAGCAGTCCCAAAGCGGTTTCGGCCTTTGTTGAGGCCGCCAAAGCGTTGCGCTTCTGGCCGCGAGAGTCAGAAGTGAAACAGGTATAGGCTCAAGACCTGCCAGGTTTCAGAAACCTGGCAGGTCTATTTTTTATCTCCCCGCCCCGCGCACGATCTGCCCAGGCTTGGCCCCGGTGTGTTCGCCTTTTTGAAGCACTTGCGTGCCGTTGATCCACACATCGCGCACGCCCACGGAAAGCTGGTGCGGATCTTCGAAAGTGGCGCGGTCGCCCACGGTTTCAGGATCAAAGATCACCACATCAGCCTTGAAGCCCTCTCGTATCTGTCCACGGTCGCGCAGACCGGCCCGATCACACAGCGCCGAGGACATCTTGCGCACAGCCTCCTCGAGCGTGAGGATTTTCTCCTCGCGCACATACTTGCCCAACACCCGGCTATAGGTTCCATACGCGCGTGGATGATACGGGCCGGTGGCTTTGGCCCAGGCCGGATCGAGGCCGCCAGCGTCGGTGGAAATGGTGGTCCACGGCGCACGCAACTTGCGATGCATGTTCTGCTCGGACATGGAATAGTAGATGGTGCTGATACGCTGCTCTTCGCTGGCGAAGAGATCCATCACGGCGTCGGGCCGATCTTTGCCCATTATTTCGGCAATTTCAGAGAGGCGCTTGCCCACATATGGCTGATTTTCTTCTTTCATAAAGCCAATCGGCATCACGCCGTCCATGCCACACATATCCACCATGGCCTCCCAATCGCCCGACGGATTGAGCGCTTCGGCCTTGATTTTGGTGCGCATTTCTGGGTCTTTCACATTTTCGTAAAATTTATCGTCGGCCTGTGCCCACGGCGGCAGCACCGACGACAGCCCCGTGCCCATGGCCGTGTAGGTGTAAACATCGGCGGTGACATCCACGCCCTCGGCTCGCGCCTGATTGATGCGCTCGATGGCCGCCGCCATCTTCCACCAGTTCTTTTTGCCTGCCGCCTTCAGGTGATAGATCTCCACAGGCACGTCGGCAGCGCTGGCCGATCTCAATGGCTTCTTCCAACGCTTCGAGAAAAGTGTCGGCCTCGGAGCGCAGATGGGTAATGTAGATGCCGTTGTAGCGGCGGATCACCTTGCAGATCTCGACGATCTCGTCGGTGTCGGCATAGCTGCTGGGCGGGTAGATCAGGGCGAACGAGACGCCAAACGCGCCGCCCTCCATGCTCTCGGCGGTGATGCGGCGCATGGTCTCCATTTCTTCAGCGCTGGGTTTGCCCATCGCCATGCCCCGTGCATACGAGCGCAGGCTACCGCCGCCCAGAAACGAGCCAATGTTGGGCGAAACGCCGTGGTCGATCATGGCGTCCAGCCAATCGCGAATTTTGTCCACGTGGGGATGCGCTCTTCCCACGCCGGATCGAGCAGGCTGCTGAACTGGTGTTTGGGCAGCACTCGGCTGATCTTGCCGCCGTGGGGCGCGGGCGTCCAGCCTTCGCCCATGATCTCGGTGGTCACGCCCTGGGTGATCTTGGAGAGGCTGCGCCCGTCCACCATGAGCGGCAAAATCGAGTGGCTGAGGATGTCCACAAAGCCAGGGCAGACCACCATGCCGCTGGCGTCCACGACCGTGCTGCAATTCTCGGCGGGAATGCTGTTGGGCGGAGCCACGGCGGCAATGGTCTCGCCGTGCAACGCCACATCACCGTAGATCCACGGATTGCCCGTGCCGTCTACAATGCGAGCGCCGCGGATGAGGGTGTCGTAGGTGGGCATGAAACACTCCTTGGGTGGATGAATGATGAGTGAGTATAAAAAACTGAATGGTTTAGTCAGAAGGTGGATGCCAGTCCATTTCCTTCATCAAAACTCAAAGGGCACATCAAACTCTGCCGCCAAGGTTTGCAATCGCTCCACCAACGCCACGGGATAGGGGATACCCTCGGCGAGCCGTTCCTGTTCCATCTCGTGTTCGATCTCGCCGGGGACATAGACGCGGTCGTGGCCTTTGGCCTTTTCCGACGCTTTGAGGGCGCTCAACATATCGTCCATGTCCGCCTTGAACTCGTCCAGCGGGCGGAAAGCGTCGATACGCATGGCGGCGAAAAAGTGACTGGAACTGGTACGCAGTTTGTCATCCTCTGGCGGGCGGCGGGTTGCCAGGTTGCCGTAGATGCCACCGGAGAGCACGCCACACAGCACATCCACCACAACGCCCAAGCCATAGCCTTTGTGGCTGCCCATTTCACGCGTACTGCCCAAGGGCAAGAGCCGCAGCGAATCCCAGATCGTGTTGGGATCGTCGGTGGGATCGCCCGCTTTGTCTACACCCCAGCCTAGGGGCACTTTTTCGCCCTTTCCGCGCGCCAGATCCATTTTATTCATCGCCACCACCGCCGTGGACATATCCAACTCAAAGGGGGGTTCCGTCCCGGCAGGGATGACGACGCTAATGGGATTGGTGGAGAGCATGGGTTCGTTGCCAAAGGTGGGGACGACGCCCACGGCGCTATTGTTGGTGAGGGAAATGCCGATCATGTCGTGGGGGAGGGCCAGCAGGCTGTAGTAGCTTGCCATGCCATAGTGACGGCTGCGGCGCACGGTGACCATGCCCAGCGTCGACGTTCGTGCCTTTTCGATTGCCAGTTGCATTGCCCGTGTTCCCACAACCATGCCTAGCCCGCCGTCGCCATCAATCAGCGCGGTGACCGGCGTCTCGGTAATGGCACGTATATCGGGCTGTGTAGGGATCTCACCCCGATGCAGACCACGCACGTAGTTGCCCAGGTTTTTGAAGCCGTGGCTCATCACCCCGCGCAGGTCGGCGCGCAGCAACACATCGGCAGAGGTGGCGGCGTCATCGGGCGTCAGCCCACTTCGGATAAACAGCGCAACGGCAAAAGCGCGCACAGCCGCGGCCTCGATTCTCACATCAGCGGACATTTATCGGCTCCGGTGGGTTTGTGGACGGCGATTTATACTCAATCATCCGCTTCAAAGGGTGCAAGCGGCGCAGCAGGCGTATGGGCCGAGCGCCCACGCGTGACAATCGTTGACCGCTCGGCTTTAACTTCGGACTCAACGACCCGTTTCAACATGGATCGGGCCACACGGAACCGAGCGATGTGACCGCCAATGGCATTGTTGCGGCTGCCGCCATCGCGTTTATCCCACTCGGCAATCGGCGCTCTGATGGCGGTATAGGCCACTTGCACAACCTCTAGCCGCTTTGCCAATACCAAAGATTCTATAGGCTGGAGCATCTGTGACGCCACTTGGGTTTTCAGCCCGCCGGTACGTCTGTCTGCATAGAGTTTTTCCGTGCGCGCTACCAAAGCTTCCAGACGCGTAGCGTGGCCGTCAATTGCTCTGAGGATAGCCGCATAGAGCGCATCGAACGCAGCCTGGGCCGACTTTTTACCCATGCTCAGCTTTCCGGGCGGCGCAGGAATGGACTGAACGGCGGCGGCCACCTCACCCAGGCCGCGCACCTCGGTAGCCCAGGCATCGGGCTGTTTGGCGACAAAAGCCGCCTCCAGTCTGGCAGATTCCGCCGTGCCGCCCACACTGGTTCGTTCCAATAAATACATAGCCTTGACCTGAAATGCTTGCCAATCAAAATTGGGGTCATCGCCGCCCTCGTTGTATTTTTCCTTCATGGCCGAAAATTGCTCGTGCATATCGCCATAGCCATCGCCCGATAGCATGTTGTTGATGGCATCGTTGCCATCGCTGATACCTTGCTTGATACTCGCCTTGACCATATCCCAATTGGCCTGCTGCACAGCAAGATGTGGCGTCGTCGTATTCACGAATTTGCCTTTGAAGGATTTAAACCAGACATCAAATTTCTCGAACAAGTCTGTCAGCTTTGAAGATTGTGTACCGGCGGTTTGGCCTTCTGACCAAACGCCATAACTGTTTTCTTGGGTAAGTTGCTTCGCCCAATCGTCTGTGCCACCGATCGTCCCTTTCATCGGCCAAGCGGGGTGCGTGTCCGATACCTGTTTGGTTTTGGCATAGTTTTGCAAGATGGCATCGGTATCAATGGCAGCGATCTTGTCGTCAGCCGTCAGAAAGACGTTGGCGAAGTTCATATTCCCAAAGCGATCATCGTTGCCGGTCAGCGTGTCCACGGCAAAGGTGCGCCCGAGGCCTTTCAGAAATTCCGGGTTGTTCAGAATGCGCCCTGGATCATCCTTCATCACCTTGCTAAACTGATTGGCGCCGATCATCGTCTTTTGGATCAGGAAATATTTAGCCGTACTGGCCTGGGTATAGCGTTCCCCCCAGTCTGTCTTCAATTCATTGTCCTCACCGGCGTCGGCTTCGGCCTTCTTGGCCCCCAACATGGCAAAAATACGCATACCCTCGGCAGAATCTTTGGCAACCGGCTTGCTCTGTGTCGTCTCCACCCCGGCCACATCTTCCAACATCGTCTCGCCAAAGAGCGCAGCCGCCGGTTGATCCGTGGGCTTGACTACATGGGTGACGCCGTCCACTACGACAAAGACCACGCCTCCCATGGCCGAAGGGGGCGAGGGCTTGGCCGAAGTGGCGTTGGACCAATCAATGGTGGTCACGTCGGGGTCGTCGCGGTGGCGTTGGATCACGCCGTGAGCAGCGCGTTGCACCTGCTGTGTCCCATGCGCCACCTGTGGCTTGATCTTACCGAAGGTGTGCGCCGGCATGGGTACTTTCTGCTTAAAATAGCTTTCCCCTTGTGCCGCGTTGCAAAAAAGAGTGGGTCGTGCGAGGCGTGGCCGAATCCAGAAGCGGGCTGCTTTCTTGCCCCATGCGCTCCCGATCTTCTTGGCGTTGGGCCGCGCTCTTGGGGGAGGCCATGAAACTGCCGCGTCACCTGGGCCGCCACGAGATCCGCCTTGGGGGCTTCGGCCACTTCACTGGGATCAAGTGCAGGCTCGCGCTGGAGTATAGGCTGGAGCAGATGGGTGGTGGCGTGGTTGCCGATGGTACGCTGGAGGAGACGAACATCTTGGGATGTCAAGGTCTGCGGCGCATGGTGCGCCCGTTGGATCACACCGTGCGCTGCCGAGGCCGAAATCGCTTGGCCTCTATCGCTTTGGGCTAAATCTGCATGGGCTTTCTTGGTCTCTTTTGGTGCAGAATCAGTTTGGGCCATTGCCGAGGCTCCGCTTTGGTCAACAATTCATTAGGGTAAGGGATGTATATAGTATAGCGGAAGGCGAGAGGAAGCTCGCAACTCTCGCCACCGCCAATCCTCTAGCCCCCAACCAAGCCCTCAAAGCGGTCAATATCCGCCCGGATCACATGCAGGCTGCCACGCCAGAAGGCAGGCGTGCGGACATCGATGCCGAAGCGGTCGGCAAGGTCTGCGGCGGGGAACATGCCCGTCGCTGAGAGCAGATCATCATAGCGCTGGCGAAAGTCGCCCGGGTCCTCTTCATAGCGGGCATAGAGGCCCAACGCAAAGAGCAGGCCAAACATGTACGGATAGTTATAGAACGAGCGCCCCGTGCTGTAATAGTGGCTCTTGGCCGCCCACATGTACGGGTGCAACTCTGTCTGATCCAGCCCGTCGCCATAGGTCTCGCGCTGCGCGGTCAACATCAATTCGCAAAACTCCTCGCTGGAAAGCTCGCGCTGCCAGCGCTTCTCGAAGACAGCTTGCTCGAACAAAAAGCGGCTACTGATATCTACCACCACTTGGCAGGCATCCTGAAGCGAATTTTCCAAAATGGCAAACTGATCCGCGGGTTCCATCTGCTGCAAGGCCGCCTTGTTGATAATCGTCTCGCAGAAGTTGCTGGCCGTCTCGGCGAACGTCATGGGCATGTCGCGCTGAATCGGCGTGCGTTCGGCGCGGGCGAGGTTGTGGTAGGCATGGCCGAGTTCATGCGCCAGCGTGCTGACGGCGTTGAAATTCTCTTGTAGTTCGAGAGAATGCGCGATTCGTCGCCGCGCAGCCCCATGCAGAACGCGCCATCGCGCTTGCCGGCGCGTGGCTCGGCGTCGATCCAGTTTTCGGCAAAGGCGCGCTGGGCCAGCCCTTGCATCCGCGGCGAAAAGGTGCCGAACTCGCCACAATGAAGTCGCTGGCTTCGTTAGTCCCACAGGCGCGTCTTGCCCCCAATCGGCGCGAAGAGATCGTACCAGGCCAGCGCGGCGAACCCGAGCGCCTTCGCCTTGGCGCGCAGATAGCGGCGAAAGTCGGGGAACGACTCGCGCGCCGCCTTCATCATGGCGTCGAGCGTGGCCCGATCCATGTTGTTGTGGAAGAGCGAGAGATCCAGCGCCGATTCCCAGCCGCGCCGCGCCATGAAGGTGTTCACTTCGCCCTTGACGACGTTCAGCGCGGCCGCCATCGGCACGCTGGCCGATTGCCAGATCCCGTTCTCGGCTGTAAAGGCAGCCCGGCGGGTTTCCCGTTCTGGGTGATAGGCCAGATTGCGCGCACTGCTCATCGGCACGGTCTGGGATTTGCCCTGCACGGTCACCTCCACAGCCAGTTGTGAGGTGTAATTGGTATAAAGTTTGGCCCAGGCGCTGCCGCCGGTGGGGCTCAGTTCGGCGGCGAGTTCTTCTTCGGCGGGCGAAAGCAGGTGTTCGGCGTCGATCTGGGCTTTGCTCAAGGCGTAAGCATGATCCGCGGCCAGCGCCGATTGATCAATGAGCGCATCCACGGGCAACTGCCCTAGCCAGGCGGTTAAGCGTGTATCCAGTTTGTTCACCTTCACCAGTGCCAGTTGCAACTGGCTTCCGGGCAGCGGGCGAATGTCTCGCGTGAATTGGTGGTGGTGAAGCCGCGGATGTATGCGCCCAGCGTGGTTATGCTGTTCAGCGTGCTGTTAAATTGGGTCAGCACTGTCTCAAATGTGGAAAGTGTTTCAGCGTCAAACCCAGCAGTTACCGCCAGCTTTTCGCCAATGCTGTGGCGATCAAAAAGGGTCTGCAAGGCATCGATGGTCGAAACAGTTTGCTGAAGCCCTGGGCAAATTCCGGTGATTCCAACCCCGGATAGACAACGGTCATGTCCCAATGGGGCAGACGGGTTTGTGTGGTTTGTGTCATCAGGATCGATCCTTTCCATCATTGCGTATTTTTGCCTGAGTATACTTCAGGGTTCTACATGGGTTCAATTCCATAAGCCTATTGGAAGGTATAGAACGCAGATGCCCCAGATTTTCGCAGATCTGGGGCATCTGCGTCATCCGAGTTCTATTGTCTTTCTCAGGTCTGCATCGTCGGCAAAGGAAAGCTGCCAGAGCCGTTCATAGGGATCGCCGTCAAGGCCAAAGTATTGCGCGAAGGCTGGTTCAGTTTTGAATCCGGCAGCCTTCAGCGCGTGGATAGCCGTCCGCGCGGCATCCGCGCCGAGCGCGAGTACGGCGCGCTTCAATCAGCATGTGCCGATAACCGTATTGATTTTCCACGGGCTGGGGCTGGGCGAAGAGTTGGATCTCGAAGCCGCCATGCTGAAAATTGACAATCACTGAATCCACGCCGCGAATTGATTTTCCGTGCAGGGAAAAGTTGGGGAAAATGACATAGAGCTGGCGCACAGTTTGCGCAAAATGCACCAGATCAGGCGCATAGCAGGCAATGTCGAGATCGCTGCTGGGAATGTCAACGCCAATCGGAATTGTACCGATGAGCATAGGGGTGAAGACGCGCAGGTCGTCGAGAAGCCGCAAATCTGTCAGCACAGCCTCGGCTTGCTGTAGGCGGGGCGTGCCTGTGACGAGGCAGCCATACGATGATAGGTTCTGTGCTGTGTCCATCACTATCCCTGGCAAAGAATTTTATGAAATTGACTACGGCCACTACAAAGTCGCTTGCCTGTCACGCCCGCAGCACCCAGATCCGCGACGGCGGCAGGTGCAACGGCAGGCTATCCCCGGCCCGATGGATGCTGTCGGGAGGGGTGATCACACGCCAGCGGGTGTTGCCAAATTGAACGATAACCTCGGTGCTTGTGCCCTGAAAAATCGCGTCGATAACCTGGGCGCGGATCTGGTTTTCGGCGCAGTCGGCCACCTCAATGGCCTCAGGGCGTATGGTCAACAACACCTCGCCCTGGGGGCCGTCCAAACCGGGCGGCAAGTGAAAAATCCCCGCTGGCGTGATGACTGTGTTGCCCTGGCGTTCTCCGGGCAGAAAATTATCCCCGCCGAAAAAGCGCGCCGTTGCCACGTTGGCCGGTCGCCGGTAAAACTCCTGAGGTACGGCATACTGTTGCAGCACGCCCCCCAACAGCAGCGCAATCCGATCCGCCACCACGGCGGCCTCGGTCTGATCATGGGTGACAAAAAGCGTGGTGATCCCCACTTCTTGCTGTACACGCCGGATCAGCAGACGCATTTCGTTGCGCAGATTGGCATCAAGATTGCTCAGCGGCTCATCAAGCAGCAGCACATTCGGCTCCACAATCAGCGCCCGCGCCAGGGCCACACGTTGGGCCTGTCCGCCAGAAAGCTGCGCCGGATAGCGTGTCTCAAAACCAGCCAGCCCCACCAGATCAAGATATTTGCTCACCCCCTGGCCGATGGCGGCGCGGCGCTCGCCGCGCATACGCAGGCCAAAGCCCACATTGGCCGCTACGGTCATGTGGGGAAAGAGACGGTGGTTTTGGAACATCATCACCGCGCCGCGCCGCTCGGCGGGAATGCCCACAATCGAGCGCTCCCCAAAGCGGATATCGCCGCTCGTCGGCGGCAGCAGCCCGGCGATCATACGCAAGGTGGTGCTTTTGCCACAACCCGAGGGACCAAGCAGCGCCACCAGATTCGCCAGAGGGGATGTCCAGGGAGAGAGCGTCCACGGCCACGGTGGTGGCATAGCGGTGGGTCAGATGGTCGAGTGTAACCGCAGTCATAGTCGGTTGAAGCCTCCCAGCGCGGCGCTATCCGATTGTAAAATCGACGAAGTGAACCAGATGGCAAGCAGGGCCGGGGCCACGAAGATCAGGCTGAGGGCGGCGGCGTTGGCCTGATTTGCTCCCTGAATAAAGGGAAAAAGCACCAACGGCAGTGTCAGCACCTGCCCGCCGCCAATCAGCAGCGTGGTGATGTATTGGCTCCATGAGACCAGAAAGGTGAAGAGCGCGGCCACGGCCAGCCCTGGCGTGATCACGGGCAGCATGACGTGCAAGAAGATACGCAGCGGGCTTGCGCCCAGCGTGCGCGCCGCCTCGTTGATCTCGTCGCTATAGTTGGCAAAAACGCCGCCCATCACCAGCACAAAATAGGGCAGCGCCGGGATGAGGTGGACCAACAACACGCCGATAAACGAGTCGGAGAGGCCATAGCGGATGAAAAAAATGTGCAGCCCCATGACTACCACCAGCGTGGGCACGATCAGCGGGGCCAGGATCAGCCATTCCACCAGCCGCTTGCCCCAGAATTGCAGCTTTGCCAATGCCCACGCCGCGGGCAGCCCGATCAGCGCGGCGGCGAGGGTCACCGTGAGGGCCAACGCCATGCTGGTGAGGAAGGCTTCGCCGACACGCGACGTGGGCGAAACCACATACTCCCAGGCGCGTACGCCCCACTGTTGGGGCAACAAGTTGGGGAAAAACCAGTTGAAGGTGAACGACCAGATGATTTGGGGGAGCAGGGGCAAGAGTACCCCCGCCACTATCCCGATAATGACCAGCGCGCGGAGAAATGACTTCACGATACAACCTTTTTAACGCAAAGAGGCAAAGAGGCAAAGTGCAAAAGGCAAAAGTGATTCAGTTTCCCCTCTGGAATCCTATAAATTTGCCAAACCTGCGTCATCTGCGTTCCATTCTCCCCTTTGCGCTCTTTGCGACTTTGCGGTGAATTTTTCTCTGGAAAATCATAAAATCTTTTCTGTAAAGCGGCGGTAGACGGCGAGCAGGGCAACCACGATCAGGGTAATGATAACGCCCAGGGCCATGGCTTCGGGGCGGCGCGCCAAATCGGGATCGATGTAGGCGCGATAGGCCGCTACGGGCAGCGTGTTGGGATAGCGCACGCCCAGCAGCAGCGGGACCTCGAAGCTGCCAAAGAGGAAGGCAAAGACGATTACCGACGTGGAGACAATGCCCGGCAAGGTCAGCGGAAGCAACACATGGCGAAAGCGTTGCCAAGGCGTGGCTCCCAACGTCTGCGCGGCTTCCTCATAATCTACGCCCACGCCCTTCAAAACAGCCAACACTACCACCCCGATAAACGGGATCTCTTTCCACGTATAGACCAGAATTGCACCAATATAGGCGCGGTCGAAAACCAAAGCGGGAAAATCACCCGGTCCGGTAATCGTGCCGGCGGCGTAGAGCAGCCGGGCAACAAGGCCGCTTTGGGTCAACAGCATCACGATCCCGGCGGCGGCGACAAGGTGCGGCACGGGCAGCGGCAGTTGAAAGATCAGCGTGATCCAGCGGCTGCCGCGGAACGAGCGGCGCAGAGTCATAGCGGCGATCAGCGCCAGCACGGTGGAAAGCACGGTGCTGGTCACCGCCATGTAGAGCGTCAGCCCAAACGCAAGCAGAAAGTCACGGTTGCCCAAAATGGCGGTGTAATAAGCCAACGTAGGCGTGTGCAGCCCAATCACCGGCATATAGCCTAGGCTCTGCGCCACGCCCACGCCGATGCCGCCGAGGAAGAGCGCACCGATGACGAGCAGCGTGGGCAGGAGGAGGAGATAAGGGCGAAGGGTAAAGGGTAAATTATCTGCCACCTGCCACTTGCTACCTGCCACCGCTGGTTCGTCCGCCGTCTTTCGTCCTTCGTCCGCTCTCATCGCTTCAGCACATTCTCTTCCCAGCCCTGGTCAATGGCATCGACCCAGTCTGCGCCCATTTCGGGCAGGGCGGCGGCGCTGAGGATGTCGGCGGGCAGGGTGGCAATGCCCGCTTCAATGCCGGCCAGTTGACTTTGTTCGTCCCCGCTCAGGCGTGTGGGATCAATCGCCATCTTCCAACCCAGTACTTCGGGATCGGTAATGTTGATCTGATAGGTGGGCGAGAGGAGCTGATTTGCCAGCACCAGCGCACCCGCCGGGTTATTGGCGTTATACGGGATCGCCACATAGCTCACGTTGGCGACGGTTCCCGAATCCAGCACCAGCGTGCGGATGGTGTCGGGATAGATGCCCTGGCGAATATAGCTGGAGGCGCGGCTGGAATCGTATTCCATGCCAAAGTCGATTTCGCCGTTGGCAAGCAAGTTTGCCATAGCCGAAAGTTCGGGATAGGTCTCGCCACCGCGCCAGAGGTTGGGCTTGATGGCGTTGAGATAGTCCCAGACCACAGGCGCGGTTTCGTCGAAAAGGGCCTGATCAAACTTGCCCAGGAATGGATCGACTTCACCGGAAGCCCAATAGAAAAGCTGACGCACAAAGCCGCTGCCCACGTGATTGGGCGGGGCGGGATAGGTGAAGCGGCCTGGATTGGCCTCGATCCAACCGCGCAGATGCCTCAAACGAGGTTGGCGGAGCGTCGCCCACAGTGGCGGCGTTATACTCGATTACCCATTGGAAGCTGGCCCAGGGCGATTCGTAGCCGTCGGTGGGGATGCCAAAATCGAAGGAGAGCGCCGGGTTTTCCCAATCGACCAACGCTGAATTGGGCAGCGTTTGCGTGAAGGGGCCAAAGAGCAGTGCGGCATCTTTGAGCGTGCGGAAATTTTCGCCGTTGATCCAGATCAGATCGATGCTGCCGCCGCTGTCTTTGCCCGCAGCCTTTTCATTGAGCACCTTGTTGACGGCGTCGGCGGTGCTGTCTAGGGGGATGCGGGTCAGGGTGATGGCGTGTTCTTCGGCCAATGGTCCGCCGACCGCCTCGTCCACATGGGTGTTGATAAAATCCGAGCCGCCCCACAGCGCCCAATGGACGGTGGTTCCCTCGGCCTCGGCCACGATTTCATCCCAACTGGCGCTGGCGAGATCCAGCGGGGCCGAGGCAGTTTCGTCAGCGGGGGCTACCGGCGCGGGCATTACACAGCCAGCCGCCAATAACATCAGCAGCAACAACAGAACGGAAAGTGGGTGACGCATGGGTTTCTCCTGTGTGCGGGAAGCACGGGGATCAATCCCCGTGCAAAGAACAGCGCCCCATGAATGGGGCTTCCCAATGCCCCATTCATGGGGCGCTACCTGTAGCCGGGGACTTCAGGCCCCGGCAGCCGTGGTTTTGTGCCGAGGGTGCAGATGCTATAATGCGCTGCATCTACACTCTACCGCAATCCAGCCAGAATAGGCAATCTGTATGGCGCATTCCCAGACTGTTTTTGAGACCACGATTTCGCCGTTTATGACGCAGTTGCGCTGTCTGCGCTGTGGGCGCGCCTACGCCCCCCACGAAATTGAGTATGTGTGCGCCTGTCGGCCCAACGTGGGCGGCGACTTGGGCACGCTGGATGTGGAATACGACTATGCGCGCATCCGCGCCGCCATTTCGCCGGCCCAGATCGCCGCCGATCCGGATCGCTCGATTGGGCGCTGGTGGCCGCTGCTGCCGATTGCCCGCCGTGAAAGCCTGCCGCCCTTGCCTGTGGGGGGGACGCCGCTGCTCCACGCCCGCCGCCTGGGGGCGTCCATTGGTCTGCCCAACTTGTTCATTAAGGATGACGGGCGCAACCCCTCGGCTTCGTTCAAAGATCGGGCCTCGGCGATTGCCGTGGCGCGCGCCCAGGAAGAAGGCCGCCCCGTGGTGGCTACGGCCAGCACAGGCAACGCCGCCGCCGCCCTGGCCGGGCAAGCCGCCGCCGCCGGTCAGCCCACGGTCATCTTCGTGCCGCGCACGGCCCCACGCGCCAAGATCGCCCAACTCCTCGTCTATGGCAGCCGTGTCCTCGCCGTGGACGGCAGCTACGACGACGCCTTCGATCTCTGCATCGCCGCCTGTGCCGAGTTCGGCTGGTACAACCGCAACACGGGCTATAACCCCTACATGACCGAGGGCAAGAAGACGGTTTCGTTTGAGATTTGCGAACAACTGACCGCCGCCGACCGACCGCCGACCGCAGAATACGCAACACGCAACACGCAATTCACAATTCACGATTCACCATTCACCATTCCTGATGCCGTCTTCGTCTCTGTGGGCGATGGCTGCATCATCGGCGGCGTGCACAAGGGATTCAAGGATCTGCTGGCGTTGGGCTGGATCGAGCGCATGCCGCGTATTTATGGCGTGCAGTCGGTGGGCAGCGCGGCGCTTTACCATGCGTGGAAAGCCGATTTGCCTGTGCCGGTGGCGGTGAAGGCCATCACCCGCGCCGACTCCATCAGCGTGGACGCGCCGCGCGATGCCGTGAAAGCGCTCAACGCTGTGCGCGAAACCGGCGGCGCGTATGTGCTGGTCGAGGATGAGGCGATTCTGTCGGCCATGCTGCCGTTGGCCCGACTGGGCGCGGTTTTTGCCGAACCTGCCGGGGCCGCTGCCTACGCCGGGCTGCTTCAAGCGCTGGCGGATGGACTGATTTCAAGTGATGAGACGGTGGTGGTGATCAACACGGGCAGCGGCTTGAAAGATGTCAACGCCGCAATTGCCGCCACCGGCGAACCCCAGATCATTGAACCAACGTTGGCAGCCGTGCGGCGTGTAGTATACTGAAGCAAGATTATGAGCAGCTTTATGCCCGGGAGATTATCAATGTACACTGTAAATGGGCTGTATCAAAATGGAGTTATTACGCTGGAGGATCCAGTGCGTGGCCGGGAAGGTCAGCGCGTACTCATCACTTTTCTTGACAATGAGGAAGATGAGAGGGAGCCATCGTTGGCAGAGGTGGTTGCGAAGATCAAAGCCCACGAGCCTGAGCCAGAGTTATACACGCCACCAACCGAATCGTTGGCCCAGTTGTTGGCCGACGCAATCCACGAAGTGCCCATCAACACCGCAAGTTGGAATAGAGAATGGGCTGCGGTCGAGGCTGCCATGAAGCAGCGTGATCTCGCCGATGATCAAAGAGAAGCACGAGTGTAGGTAGCGTGGCTCATTACTTGCTAGATGCCAACCATCTCTCCCCTTTAGTCACAAGTGGACACCCATTGCGGGGGCGAGTTCTTCCTTTGCTGGATAAAAATGACCAGTTCACCATTGCTGCTCCGGTGCTAACTGAGTTTCTCTTTGGCATTCAAATTGTGCCACGGGCCAGAACCAATCTGGCTGAGTGGGAACGAATACAAAACAGCTTTGGCTACTACGCCATCAGCCGCACGGACGCTATTGACGCCGCAGAACTCCAGATCGTGTTACGCCGTCAGGGCCGCCAACTGGCGACAGTTGATGCGCTGGTTGCCGTGATCGCCTTGCGCTACAACCTGACACTGCTGACTACGGACGGTGACTTTGAACCTATTCCCAATCTTCGCCAGGAAAATTGGTTGGAGAGCCGCCCATGACCATTGGCGCGTTGTGATTGGCATGGGTGTTTGGTGTTCTGGTAACATGAATGTAGTTGTCAGACAATAGCGATTTTTACCAACCAAGGAGTCCTAGATGAGTCGCCCCATTATTCCCGGCCCCACCTATGCCGAGATGCGTGATCCCACCCAATTGCCCGCGTCGTTGCGCAACGCTGCCCAATCTGCGCTGCGCGGGGATGAACTCAACCCGATAAATTTATTTAACATCAACTGGAAAAACACGGGCAAAGACGTTGAGCGCATTGTGTTGCCCAAAGCCTTGACCGGTGTGCAGGCCAATATCATCGTTCTCAGTGGGCGCAACTTCCCCAGTGGTTCCATGAAAGTAGGCCCGGCCTATACCACGCTGGCCGAGGCTGAAGCATTGGACCATCTGCGCCCTGGCGACAAAACTGTGATCGGCCCCAGCACTGGCAACTTTGGCATCGGCACCGCCTATGTCAGCCGCCTCAAAGGCTACAAAGCCACGGTGGTCATGCCGGACAACATGAGCCAGCGAAACGCTACGAGCGCATCCGCAACTATGGCGGCGATCTGGACCTCACCCCCGGCACCGAGTCTGATGTGATTCTGACACTGGAACGCACCCACGGCGAGTATGTGAGCAAGCCAGAGAAGTATATGGTGCTGGCCCAGTTTGAACTGCTGCCCAACTATCGTTTTCATCGCCACGTCACGGGCGATGCCGTGGTAAACGCGGCGGCGGACATGGGCAATGGGCGTGTGGCGGCGTTTGTCAGCGCGCCGGGCAGCGCGGGGACATTGGCCGCAGGCGACTATATGAAGTCGCTCTATGCAGAGGCCAAAATTGTGGCGTTGGAGCCGCGCCAATGTCCCACGCTTTTCAACGGCGGCCAGGGACAGCATCGCATTGAAGGCATCGGCGACAAAATGGTGACGCTGATCCACAACGTGCACAACACGGATCTGCTCATGCTGATCCACGACGAAGAGACGGTGCGTGGCATGGAAGTCATGCAATCGGGCACGCACATTTTGGTGGATCGCCTGGGCGTGCCCAGCGCCGAGGCCTGTCACCTTTTTGGCAAATTGGGTCCAAGTTGCGTCTGCAATATTATCGGGGCCATTAAAACCGCCAAATATTTGGGGCTGGGGCCGGATGATAATGTGGTGACCATCGCCACCGACAGCTATGACCGCTATCCATCGGTGAGCGAGCATCTCTACGAACGTACTGGCGGCAGGCCCGACGACGACACATTAGAAATGTGGGCAAAGAGCGCATTTTTGGGGGCAAGTCTGGGTGAAATTGTCGATTTGGCCCACGACAACGGACACAACCGGCTGCACACCATGAAGAAGGATCTGTGGACCCGCTTTGGCTATGACGAGGCTTCTATTGACCGCATGGCGAGCCAGGATTTTTGGGAGGCGGAGTATGCGCGCATTCGAGGAGATCGATCCGCTGATCGCCCAGGTGCGCGATGCACTGCCGGGCTGACAGGGAACAGACCATGAGCGGCGAAAAAATTCTGATTGTGGAAGATGACCGAGCCGTGGCGCGCGGGCTAGAGTATGGTCTGCGCGATGCCGGGTTTGCTGTGCAATGGGCCGAGACAGGCAACCGTGCCCTGGCAGTGGTTCCCGAGTGGCAGCCCCATCTGATCCTGTTGGACATTCGCCTGCCCGATGTTGATGGCTATACGGTCTGCCGACGGTTGCGCAGCGATGGGCATCGTCAGCCCATTCTCATGTTGACCGCACGCGACGAAGAAGTGGACAAAGTGCTGGGGCTGGAACTAGGCGCAGATGACTACGTGGTCAAGCCCTATAGCCTGCGAGAGCTGATCTCGCGCATTCGAGCCTTGCTGCGGCGCACCTATGGCGAACTGGCCGTCACTGCCGGCAGTGAGATCATCCACACAGGCACGCTTCACATCGATTTGGCACGCATGCAGGTCCAAAACAATGGCGCGGCCATCGATCTAACGCCGATTGAATTTCGCCTCTTGCGCCATCTAGCCCTGAACCTCAACCGCCCCGTCAGCCGGGAAGCGCTGTTGGAGGCGGTGTGGGGCTATGAAAGCGATGTGGGCAGCGACCGCACCATTGACGTGCATATTCGCCATCTGCGCCAAAAGCTGGAAAGCGACGCCGCCAATCCCCAACACGTGATCACGGTGCGCGGGGTCGGGTACAAACTACAGGCGTAAAGCTGGTTTGTTGCGGTTTCTTAATCTGGCCGCAACGCGTCCCTAACCTGCCTGCGCTATGCTGAGAGGGTATTCCGTGAGTCATATCCGCGTTTACCCATTGAGCAAAAAAGGAGAAACCCCCATGATCCCATTTCCCGTGAACAAGCGAACCACGGCTCGACGCCCTCGCCATGTTGTGATCGTCCTCGTGCTGGCCCTGACTGCCCTTTTAATGACAGGCACGGCGGCCCTGGCCCAGGAAGCCGACGAGGCGGGCGTGCTGATTGTGCGCGTCTCGGCAGATAGCCCGGCTGCCGAGGCTGGCCTCCGGCGCGGGGCGATTATGCTCTCGCTGGGCGACACCGAAGTCAACAGCGCCGCCGATCTCAGCGCCGCCCTGGCCGAGTATGCAGCGGGCGACGAGGTAGCGGTCGTCTATCTTTATGGCGACGAGGAGATCGCCACAACCATCACCCTGGGGCGCGCGCGAGGGGCGCGCATATCTGGGGGTGCAGCCCCTCCGCGAGCCAGGCAGCGCGCCGGTGACGATGGAACTGCGCCCATCGGACGGCGAATCAGCCCGCCCGTTTGCTGTGGAAACAAAGCCCGGCGCCTGGGTGGTGGAAGTTGTCGAAGAGAGTGCCGCCGCCAAGGCCGGTCTGGTGGCCGGTGATCTTAATTGTGGCGGTGGATGGTGAGCCGGTGGAAAGCGCCGAAGCCCTGGTGGAGGCCATCGCGGCCTATGCCCCTGGCGATAGCGTAACGTTGGATGTCCAGGGCAGCGATGGCGAAGCGCGCACTGTGGAGGCAACGCTGGGCACACGGGAGGATGACGACAGCGCGCCCTTCCTGGGTGTGCAGGTGGGCGGTCCCATGATGGAGCGCAATCGTCTCTTTGCCACGCCTGCCCTGCCCATGACTGGCGTGATGGTGCAGCGTGTGGCGGATGATAGCCCGGCAGCCGAGGCCGGGTTGACTGAGGGCGATGTGATCACGGCGGTGAACGGCGAGGCGCTGGAATCGTTCGAGTCTCTGCGCGAGCTGCTGGCCGAGGCTGCCCCTGGCGATGCATGGACGCTGACTGTGCAGGCCATGCCCTGGGTGGAGATGAAAGAGAAATCGGACAAGGAATCGGACGAGGAATCGGATGAGGAAACAGGGGAAGCCCGCAGCGTGGAGGTGACGCTGGGTGAAAATGAAGATGGCAACGCCTACTTGGGGATCAGCGCCATGCCCATGCCCCGCATCCAGTTCCATACTATGCCTTTCCAGGGGATGCCGTGCCCGTGTCTGCCCGATCAACCGCGTATGCACGGCGAAGAGCGCAGCGTGCCTGGAGATATCTTTTTCTTCCGCTCACCCCACGCTGAAATGCCCGGCGCGTTTCCCTTCGGCCTCCAACTTCCGTTTACGGCCCCGGGAGGGGAATGGCAAGCCGCCCCCCTCCCCCTTGAACTGCCCGAACAAGATGTCTAGTCCACGGCGAAAATAGCACAAGGGATATTTTATGGCGTGATGCGTGTTGCGTAAGGGTCGAAAGGCACGCATCACGCATCACGCTTTCGCAACCAGAGCAAGATGATCCATTCAATCCGTTGGCGCATGGTAATCAGCTATACAACCCTCACCCTCCTCACCGTCGCATTGGTGGGGATCTTGGCGTTTACGCTGATTGAGCGCTACATTCAACGTCAGGAGACCGAGTCGTTGACCGCCAATGCTGAGGCGGTGGCGCGTCAGGCCGAAGGATTACTGCACTATCCCCCGGCCCTCTATGAACTTGCCCACACCGCCGCCTTTCTGGGCAATGTACGCGTCAAGGTGCTCGATTCGCAAAAGGCCGTTTTGGTGGATTCTGGCGACGACGATGCGCTGCCCCAAGTCACCTGGCAACTGGATAATCAGATGTTTCGTTTCGAGCCGCGCCACCGGGCCGATCCTTTTCCAGATATTGTCTTTCTTTTCCCCAACCAGAAGACACCCGGTCCCCGCCCTCAAGATATCTTGGAACCCGCCCTCACGCTGACCGGGCCAACCTCCACCACGATTACCGTGGCGCGCCTGCCCGGCACTTGGGGCAGCCGCCTTGTCTTTGAATATGGCGTCGTCGACGAGCAGACCCTTGTCACCCAGGAAGAAGCGCTGGCTGTACCCGCCGCCAATCCACTTTGGGATCTGATCTATGGCGACGAGGGGTCAAAAGTGCCCGCCGCCGAGCATGTGGTCACTGTGCCCATAGGGGCCGGGCAGCCGATCACTGGCTATGTGGAAGTGAGCAACACGCTCGACTATGCCGGCGAATCGTTGCGTACCATCCGCCGCGCCTTTGTCACGGCAGGACTCGGCGTGGGGCTGGTGGCGGTGTTAATGGGGCTAATCGTGGGGCAGGGGTTGACATCGCCACTACGCGCGCTGGGCGCAGCCGCACGCCAGATGAGCAGCGGCGATCTCAGCGTGCGCGCCCGCATCCGCGCCAACGACGAAATCGGCGCGTTGGCAGGGCAGTTCAATTTCATGGCCGAACGGCTGCAAGAGAGCTTTGCCGAGCTGGCCGCCGACCGCGATGCTTTGCGCCACTTTATCGCAGACGCCTCCCACGAACTGCGTACACCGCTCACCGCCCTCAAAACTTTTGTGGAATTGTTACAGGGGCCAGCCGCCCAAGACCCAGCCGCCCAGTCCGAATTCTTGAGCGAGAGCCAGATCCAATTGGATCGTCTGGCCTGGATCACCGAAAACCTCCTCAACCTGTCACGGCTAGATGCCCATTTGGTGGAATTGGATCTGGATCAGCACGATCTGCGTGATCTGATCAGCGCCGTGGCAGCCTCGGTGCGCGCGGTGGCCCACGAACGGCAGATTGAGATTGCGCTTGATCTGCCCGCTGCGCCGGTCTGGGTCTCGTGTGATCGGGGACGAATGGAATTGGTTCTCTCGAATTTATTAGACAACGCCCTCAAATATACACCCGCATCTGGCTGCGTCGAGATGGGCACAGCCACCGACACACAAGGGCCAATCCTCTGGGTCAGGGACAACGGCATGGGGATTGCGCCACACGACCTGCCCCACATTTTCCAGCGCTTCTATCGGGGGCAACGCGGCACAGCCGAGACCACCGGCAGCGGGCTGGGGCTGGCGATTGCCCACAGCATTGTGCGCGCCCATGCGGGTGAGATGCGTGTGGAAAGCCAAGAGGGCGCAGGCAGCCGCTTCACCATCTCCTTGCCTCCGTCCGAATAACCCAAGCCTCGACATCCCCGCTTGCCCTCCCCGCGCCCTGGACGCGTGGCGTTGCCCCAACGCTTTTTCCAGATCACCCGGATTGATAAAATAGATTGCTCTCCTATTTTTTTTGCTGTATCATACGGCTACCTCTGTTTTTTGACAGAAGTGTATCCATTTATACTCCACAGCAGCACACAAGGATATTTTTCAAAGGCGATACAATGTCCCGTTGTGGCACTGCTTAGGATATCCACACCATCGATTGGATTGTACGGATCTACGTTGTCAAGTGACCACTCGGTTTTAATGCCTTCCGTTCACAACTACTTTTATCATCATTGCTTGGCCTACGGTTGTTGACTATGCGCATTTTCAATTCTCGCTGCAAAGGAGAGATGCCTTCTTTGAGGTACACACTTTGGATTTTCGCCGGACTCTTTGTCTGGATTTATACCGATTTCGCCCGGCTGCCCTTTTCATTGCCAATCCAGGAGCAGCTATTGGATTTATTCCCATTCTTTTTTTCTTTTTTTCTTTATCTGGGAGGTCTTATTTATGCGCTGGGAACTGTTGATGCGGATCCTGGTCATGGCGATCTTTGGGCTGCTGGGGTGGGAAGGGGGCCGCGCCATTCTGGGCATCGAGCAAGTCGAGCAGATGACGCTGGACGCCGCGCGGGTGCTGGTGCCCTCTGTGCTTGGGGGCGCGCTGCTGGGCTTTGTGCTGGCTCCGTGGATCACCACCAAACCAGCCACGGCGGTGCGCGCCAGTTTGCGCTTGATCCCCACAGCCCAACTGCTGGCCGGCGCTTGGGGCTGGGCGTGGGGCTGTTAATCGCCGCCCTGCTCGCCTATCCCCTTTCGCTATTGCCCACCCCGTTTGGCACAATCTTGCCCTTTGTGGGGGCCATTGTGCTGGGCTATTTGGGCGTGACGGTGATGGTGGTGCGCCAACGGGAGATGTTCTCGTTCTTGCGGCTGGGGCGCACGGAAAACCCATCACCCACGCCGCCGATTGGACACTTGCCCGAAGCCATGATGCTATTGGACACAAGTGTGATCATTGATGGCCGCATTGCCGATGTGGCCGAAACTGGCTTTTTGGGCGGCGTGCTGGCAGTGCCGCGCTTTGTGCTCAACGAATTACAGTACATTGCGGATTCGCCAGAAATGTTACGACGCAACCGCGGACGGCGCGGGCTGGAAATTCTGGATCGGCTGCGTAGCTCCGCCGCTGTGGAGATTCGCTTTCTCGATCAAGATCCCGGCGAGGGCCGGCAGGTGGACGACAAATTGGTGAGCCTGGGCATGGAACTTGGCGCGGCGATTGTCACCAACGATTTCAACCTGAACCGGGTGGCGAAACTTCAGGGCGTGCGCGTGCTTAATATTAACGAACTCGCCAACGCCGTGAAATCTGTGGTTTTGCCCGGCGAAGAGATGGATATCAAGGTGATCCAAGAGGGCAAAGAGGTCAACCAAGGTGTGGGCTATTTGGAGGACGGCACCATGGTTGTCGTGGAAAACGGGCGTCGTTTTCTCAGCCGCGAGATCACGGTCCAGGTGACCAAAGTGCTCCAGACCAACGCCGGGCGGCTGATCTTCGCCGTGCCCGACGCCAAAAACAAAGACGAAAAACAATCGTCGTATACCCACAGGAATTGACGATCTGCACGCTTCGGTATAGATTCCGTCGTAGCATTGGATTCACCCACACCGCGCTTTAGGAAATTAACTTATGAGCTTGCGCATTTATAACACCCTCACCCGCACAGAAGCGCCTTTTGAACCTTTGGAGGCGGGCAAAGTTCGCATGTACGTCTGCGGACCCACGGTCTATGCCGACGCCCACATCGGCCATGCCATGAGCGCGATTGTCTTTGACATGGTGCGCCGCTATTTGCAATTTCGTGGCTACGAAGTCTATTACGTCACCAACTTCACCGACGTAGACGACAAGATCATCAACCGCGCTGCCCAGGTGGGCGAAGATCCGTTTGAGCTTGCCAACCGCTATGCCGAGAAATATCTCACGCATCTGGGCGATCTCAACGTGCTGCCCGCCGACGAATACCCACGCGTCACCAATGAAATCGACCAGATCGTTTCGGTGATCCGATCGCTGGGCGAAAGCGGCTATGCCTATGAGATGGACGGCAGTGTCTACTTCCGCGTGGATCAAGATGCCGATTATGGCAAGCTCAGTGGGCGCAGTACCGAAGAGTCCATGAGCGGCACACGCGTTGCCAGCGACGAACGCAAAGAGAACGTGGCCGACTTTGCCCTCTGGAAAGCCGCCAAACCCGGCGAACCGGCCTGGGATAGCCCGTGGGGCGTGGGCGACCGGGCTGGCACATTGAATGCTCGGCCATGTGTCTGCACCACTTGGGCGAGACAGATTGACATTCACGGCGGCGGCAACGATCTGATCTTCCCACACCACGAAAACGAGATCGCCCAAAGCGAAAGCCTCACCGGCAAGCCTTTTGCCAACGTTTGGATGCACAACGGCATGTTGCAACTGGGCGGCGAAAAGATGAGCAAGTCGCTGGGCAACCTGATTACGATTGACGAATTTCTGCGCCATCACAGCGCCGATGCGCTGCGTCTGTTGGTCTTTTCCGGCCACTATCGCAAGCCCGTGGTCTATAACGACGAGACCATCGGCAGCACCGAACGCTCGCTGGCCCGGCTGCGCTCTGCCCTGCGCCCGGCCAGCGGACGTGACAGCGTGGGCGAAGCCGCCGAAGCGCTCCGCGAGGCCACGGAAAGCGCGCGCGCATGGCTTTTACCACGGCTATGGATGACGATTTCAACACAAGCAGTGGGCTGGCCGCCCTCTTTGAACTGGTGCGCGCAATTAACACGGCGCGGGCTGCCGCCGTTTGTGGTCCATTCTTTGAGGCCGCCCAACGCACCTTCCGCCAGTTGGCCGGCGTGCTGGGCCTGGGGTTGGTGGACGAGAGCGAAAGCGCTGGGGTGGGCATAGCGGCCCAGCCGTTTATCGATCTGCTTGTGCAGATCCGCCGGGATCTGCGTGCCGAAAAGCAATGGAAAGTGGCCGACCAGATCCGCAACCGCCTGGCGGAACTCTCAATTGTGCTGGAAGACACGCCGTCTGGCACCGAATGGCGACACGAGGAACCGGTCCATGAGTGATCTGCTGGCAGGACGTCACGCTGTCGTCGAAGCCCTGCGCGCCGGGCGGCGTCATTTCTATCGGCTCTGGCTGGAGGGCGCGGAAAAAGATCGCCCCCAGGGCATTATGGCCGAGATCGTCGCCCTGGCCGATGGTCGATCTTTGCCCACGCGCACGCTCCGCGGCGGCATCTTCGACAAACTTAAAGAGAGCGGCGTCAACCATCAAGGCGTGGCGCTGGAGACCGGAGATTACCCCTATGTAGGGCTGGATGCACTCTTGGGGCGGGCCAAACGGGAGGCGCGCCGCTCTTTCTCATGCTCGATCATTTACAAGATCCGCAAAATCTGGGCACGCTGATCCGCACCGCCGAGGTGATGGGCGTGGATGGCGTGGTGATCCCAGAGCGGCGGGCGGCGGGCATCACCCCGGCCGTGAGCAACGCCAGCGCCGGGGCCGTGGAACATCTGCCCGTGGTGCAGGTTACCAATCTCAACCGCACGATTGAGGAGTTCAAAGCGGTGGGGGTTTGGGTGGCGGGGCTAGATATGGGCGATGATACTGTGCCGCTGGATAAAGCCGATCTCAAAGGTCCCATGGCCTTTGTGGTGGGCAGCGAGGGGGCGGGGCTAAGCCGCTTGACCCGCGAGAAGTGTGACTTTTTGATTCGCCTGCCCATACTGGGCCGCATTGAAAGTCTCAATGCGGCGGTGGCGGGGAGCATCGTTCTCTACGCCGCCCGGCAACAGCGCATGGCGGCCGGGCAGTAATCTCATTTTGACACCCAGACGACTGACGGGTGGGCACTGCAAGAGTGCCCACCCTGTGCAATAGCAGTCGTAGCCACACAGTCGTCCCACACACAGGAGACGTAGCATGGCAACCCCAATTCTAACCCAAAATCCCCTGGCCGAACCCGACCCCTACGCTGGCAAAATCATCACGATTGAACGCTTCATCTTGGAGCAGCAAAAAGGCTATCCCCAGGCCACAGGCACGCTGACCAACGTACTCTATGACATCGCCCTTTCGGCCAAGATCATCGCGACGCGCACCACCCGCGCCGGGCTAATCGAGATTCTGGGCAGCACCGGGCGCGAGAATGTACAGGGCGAGACCGTCCAAAAACTGGATGAATACGCCGACCGCATTCTCTTCAAGCTCAATGATCACACAGGGCGGCTGGCGGTGATGGCCTCGGAAGAACACTCCGAGATTATGCCCATTCCCGATCACTATCCCGTGGGGCCGTATGTGCTGGTTTTTGATCCGCTGGACGGCTCGTCTAATATTGACGTCAACGTGAGCATTGGCACGATTTTCGCGCTTTATCGACGCAAGACTCCGGCAGGCACGCGCGGCACGTTGGAAGATTGCTTGCAACAGGGGCGCGATCTGGTGGCGGCGGGCTATGTGGTCTATGGAGCCAGCACCATGCTGGTCTATACCACAGGGCAGGGGGTCCACGGCTTTACACTGGATCCCCAGCGTGGGCGAGTTTTTGCTCTCGCACCCCAACATTCACTTTTCGCCCAAGCCCAAATACTACAGCGTCAACCAGGGCTACGAACAGCATTGGAGCGAGGGCATCCGTCGCTATACTGAGTATTTACAGGGCAAAGATGGCAGCAACGGCAAGCCGCTCTCTTTGCGCTATATCGGTTCATTGGTGGCCGATTTCCACCGCAATTTGTTAACCGGCGGTGTTTTTTACTACCCGTCAGACACCAAAGATCGCAGGACCATCCCCACGGCAAACTGCGCCTCGTTGCTATGAATGTGCGCCGCTGGCTTTCTTGGCCGAGCAGGCTGGCGGCGCGGCGTCGGATGGGCATCGGCGTGTGATGGATCTCCAGCCTACTTCTTTGCATGAACGGATTCCCTTCTTTGTGGGCAACAAAGATCTGGTGGAAAAAGCCGAAAAAATGATTGCCATGTATGATAGCTAGAAGCTTGTGAATTTTTACGCAGAAAATTGCGTCTATGCCCACGCCATGATACACTACAGGCGATTTGGACCAACCGATGGTGTGACCCGCTCCACAGGATGGAAACACAACCCGCTGTTATGGAGAACGTAGATGGGAACCCTTTTGCATAGCCATACATTATTTCGTCGCGTGTTGGGAATGTTGCTGGCCGTGGCTCTGTTTGCAGCCTGCACGCCCAATCCCCGTGCCCAGTTGATCTCGCCGGATATGGTTCCCTCGGGGGTAGGCGAAGAGTTTGTGCGCCCCACGCCCACGCCGGTTCCCAACATTGCTGATCTCAGCCCAGAGCAGATCAGCGTGGGGCTGAGCGACGAGGTCCTGGCCGCCTTCCCTGGCGAAGCCAGCGCCGGGGAGCAGTTGACCGTTGCCAATGGCTGCCTGGGCTGCCACAATATTGACCCCGCAGTGCAAGGGGCCGGCCCGACATGGTACAATCTTGCCAACACGGCGATTGTCCGCGTGCCCACGTACGGGCCAGCCGGTTATATATACCATAGCATTGTCAACCCCAATGAGTACGTTGTGCCCGGCTACACGGCTGGGATTATGCCGCAAAACTACGGCGAGCTGCTCACCCCAGAGCAACTGGCCGATGTGGTGACCTATCTGCTCACATTACAGGCCACCATAGAATAGCCAGGCTGTTTGATTTCTCAGCGCCGGAACATGGGTTCCGGCGCTTTTTGATTGGGGAAAATCTACGTCTGTCAGCCGCCCCCGGCCTGCACCCCGAGGATATACACCCATGAGTGGACCCTTCCCGGACTATAAACTACGCCCCGACCCCAATAAAGTCCTGTTCGACTTTTTCACTATGTACGGTAAAATAGGATTGACAGAAGCGATCTCCTGACTATCGGCTTTTGTCAACCTTTTTTTGTTCCTTTTCAACACAACTGATGGTGAAAGGAGTTTTGCATGAGTAACGTTGGTCCGTTCCGATCCTCCTGGCGACTAAGCGTTGCGCTATTGCTTGCGGTAGCGCTTTTGGTGGTTGCCGTGCCAGGAACCCTGCTGGCCGCGCCCACGGCGCGCCCGGCTGCTTCGTGGAATTATGTCTATTACACCGTACAACCAGGCGACTCATTGATCAAGATTGCACTGCGCTATGGCGTCTCGCAATCGACCTTGATGGAGATTAACGGAATTTCCAATGCCAACCACATCTATGTGGGACAGGTCTTGAAAATTCCCGCCGCAGCCAGCGGGTGTGGTTCCTATCACACCGTGCAGTATGGACAGACACTCTCTGGCATCGCCGTCTATTATGGCGTCAGCCAAAGCGCGCTGGCCCAGGCCAACAACATCTCCCATTGGAGCTATGTCTATGCCGGGCAGAAGTTGTGTATCCCTGGCACAGGCGGGCCTGTCTATCAACCCGGCCCCGGCTTCTATTATGTGGTGCGTCCTGGCGACACTTTAAGCGCGATTGCATGGCGACAGGGGACCACGGTCTATGCCATTATGGCCGCCAACGGGCTGGCCTCGGCTAACAAAATTTATGCAGGGCAGAAGCTTTTGATCCCCGGAACGGGCTATGTGCCGCCTGCGCCGCCACCTTATCAGCCGCCGCCCTATCAGCCGCCACCGCCCAAACCGCAGCCCACGCCTGTGCCCAGCCAGATGGTGTGGACGGGGCTGTATTACAACAACACCGGCTTTGGCGGAACCCCGGTTCTGGTTCGCCAGGATGCGGCGATCCAGTTTGATTGGGGCGCAGGCAGCCCTGCCCCCTCGATAAACAGCAATTCATTTAGTGCGCTCTGGACGACGTCGGCCTATTTCGGCGGCGGAAGCTATCGTTTCTATGCCACCGCCGACGATGGTGTGCGCATTTATGTGGATGACAAGCTGGTGGTGGACGGCTGGGGCGTTCACCCGGCCCAGGGCTACTTTGGAGATGTAGCGCTGGGGGCTGGCTATCATACGGTGCGGGTTGAATATTTTGAAGCCGAGGGCATGGCGTCGATTAAGGTAAATTGGGCCAAGCTCTAGCCTACATTTTGAACGGATCGATAAAAAGGGCGTTGCCAACCACGGCAGCGCCCTTTTTCTTGCCTCTGTTTTGACAGCCCCTTTTGACGATGCCTATAATAGGTCCAATCCAACGATTCAGGTGCGACGCACTCGCCAAGGGGAGACCGGTTGTGAAACGCTTGTGTGGCGAGTGCGTCGCACCCGAGACCTGTATCGTTACGGTCCAATCCTCTATTCACCCATTACGATGGACATACTGATGGCAAAACTACCAATTGTCACCCCGTGGGACCAAGAAAAAGAAATTTTGTACGAATCCGCCCGCCGGGTGCGCGAGTTTGGCCCCATGTTGCATACCCTGCTCGATAATATGGCAGAGACCATCCGCGAAGCGCGCGGCGTTGGTCTGGCTGCGCCCCAAGTGGGATTGGATCTACGCATTACGGTGATTGAATATCCCGAAGACGAAGACAAACCCGAAGAGACGATGCGCCTCTATGAGTTGATCAACCCAGAGATCATCAAAAGCAAAGGCAGCGAAGTGGCCCAAGAAGGCTGTTTGAGCCTGCCAGGGCTGGCTGCCGATGTGGAACGGGCCACCTATGTTTTGGTCAAAGCGCAGGATCGTCAGGGCAAAGAGTTTCGCATGAAAGCCTATGATTGGCTGGCCCGGATTGTGCAACACGAGGTGGACCACTTGCAAGGGGTCTTGATGACCGACCGCGCAGAGCAGGTCTATAAGATGCGTGAAAACGAAGATGGCGAGGTTGAGCTAATCCCCATTGAGTCGGCACTGCCCACAGCCTGATGGGCGGATCAAAAAAGCGGCGAGGAAGTTATCCTCGCCGCTTTTTGATTGGCCTCTATTACCCGCCGTGGTGGTCAATGCCCTCATAGCGCTGGATAAACGATTGAATGCGTTCGGCGTTAAAATCGTCAAACGTATCCATGCGCTGCCAAGCAGTGAGGGCAATGCGCGCCCCCATATCTTTGTGATAGACAGCGCCGCCGCCTTCCGCTGTCCAGGCAGGGTCGTTGCGCACCAATGTCACATGGCGGCCCGCATCAAGATAGGGCGAGACCAGCGCGCGCAATTGATCATAAAGTTCGGGGCAGCCATCCTCACACTGGTAATAGATGACCACGCCCCCATCTTCTAGATTGTGGATTAGCTGTTCATAACGGATAGGCTCGTTATAGGCTGCCCACGGCGCCAATCCAGGATAGTGGGGGCCTGACGTGGGCGGTGTGCTGTTATATTCCACGGGCGATGTGCTGCCCTGGGGAATGTGCGCGTTGCCCAGCGTTGGGAACGACTGTTCGTCGCCCACAGGCATCTGGCTGCGAATGTTGAGGTAGATCACAAAGGCAATCAGCGCCACAATTGCCACCCCCGCGCCGATCAAGGTTAGATTTGTATTGCGGCGGCGGCGAGCAGCAGATTGGCGAAGCTCATCTCGGTTTAAGCGGCGGGTTTTTGCAGTAGTCATAAGCTCTTCATCTGAATCATGGATGGCGGCGAATTTTATAGGGCAAGCCTATCATAGCCTATGGCTTGCCACAAATTTGCTTCGACAACTGTTGAATGAACATCTATACAGGTCTAGGGTGCGACGCACTCGCCATACAAGCTTTCACATCCAATCTACCCCTGGCGAGTGCGTCGCACCTGTATACGAATTTACGCACTTGATCGTTTTCAGGAGACCCGATAGGTTTTTGAAACCTGCCAGGTCTGGTTCAATTGCATAAATCCTAACTATGTACGCCTAGTTAATGCACGACCACCAGCGTATTATTTTGCTCTGTAGTGTGCAGCCAACCACGCTCCCCGTCCCATTCGGGCATGGCCCATTTATAGAGCCACTCGGAGTCATCATTGGTCATGTTAATACAACCGTGGCTCATGGGTTGGCCGAACTTGTCATGCCAATAGGTTCCATGAAAGCCGTAATCCTCGTAAAAATATTGCACCCACTGTACATTTTCCAAATAGTAGCTGCCATAGCGCGAACTGCCGCCCGACATAGTCTGGGTGGGTGTACGCAGCCAAATGCGGAAGATGCCTGTAACTGTGGGTGTTTCGGGCAGTCCACTGGAGATAATGAACTCGCGTATTTGTTGCTCGCCTTCATAGGCATAGACGCGCTGTTTTTCCAGATCAACCCGGATCCACTTTTCATTGGGCGCAATCACAATTGGCCCTGCTTCTGTGACCATAGAAAGCCGACCCGGTGGCGTGGTTTGGACGCTTTCGCTGCCGTTGCCCACGATCACGGGCGCGCCCTCAATCAAGACAGGCAGCGCCATGGTTGGCCGCAGGACGGGCGTGGGCGGAACCCGCCCAGCCGGGAGCGCGATTACGGGGGCGCGTTTTTGTCCTTCACTTCGCGCGCATAACTTGTATTGCTCCCCAGCATACCCACAAACATGCTTGCGATTACAAGCACGATCATTATCTTCCCTATAATTCGCCATCCCATAGACTGCTCCTTATGTTGCATCGGTTGTTTCCTCTACCATAGCGAATGGTAGGCCAAGATCAAGCTTTCTAGCTTACAGTTTATCCTTTTTTGCGTAGGACGGACTGACAGTCCGTCTTACACTCACAGACAGTCTATCCTTTTTCTAGACTTTTTGCTAAGTTATTCCAAAGCATAAACGTAATTATACAGGTCGAGGGTGCGACGCACCTGTATCGTTACGCATAAACTATCAATCCGACGCTATCCTCCCACTTGCCCCTGCCGCCTCTCTCTGCTATCCTACCTCCCATTCACCCTTCACCCTTCACCCTTCACCCTTCACCATGCCCACACCCAACCCCGTTGACACCTTCATCACCCGCTGGCAGCAGAGCGGAGCCGCCGAGCGCGCCAACTTTCAACAGTTCGCCGTGGAACTTTGTGATCTCCTGGGCGTGGATCGGCCCGACCCCAGCGTGGCCGATGCCCACCACAACGCCTATGTCTTCGAGAAGAGCGTGCCCCTGCCCGGCGGCACGCTGGGCCGCATCGATCTCTACAAGCGCGGCTGCTTTGTCATGGAGGCCAAGCAGGGCAGCGAACAGATCACCGACCCCGCCGCCATCCTCGGCCCTCGCCGCCGCGGCACCGCTGTGCGCGGCACCGCCGCCTGGGACACAGCCATGGAGCGCGCCCGCCAACAGGCCCAATCCTATGCCCGCACCCTGCCGCCCCACGAGATCCCCGGCGGGCGACCGCCCCTGCTTGTGGTGGTGGACGTGGGCGATTCCATCGCCCTTTACAGCGAATTTACCCGCACCGGCGGCAGCTATGTGCCCTTCCCCGACCCCAGCCGCTATCGCATCCGCATGGACGATCTGCGCGATCCCGATGTGCGCGCCCTGCTCGCCACTGTGTGGACCGACCCCATGAGCCTCGACCCCACCCGGCGCAGTGCCCGCGTGACGCGGGAGATTGCCGACCGGCTGGCCTGGCTGGCGAAATCGTTGGAGACCCATCACGACGCCGAAACCGTGGCCGGTTTCCTCATGCGCTGCCTTTTTACCATGTTTGCCGAAGATGTGGGGCTGTTGCCCAACCGTTCGTTCACCCAACTGCTGGCTGACATCGGCCACGACCTGCCCAGCTTTGTGCCCATGCTGCAACACCTGTGGCAGACCATGCGCGACGGTGGCTATTCGGTGCTGTTGCGCAACCAGATCCCGCAGTTTAACGGCGGCCTTTTTGCCGATAATACCGTGCTGCCGCTGGACGAGCGGCAATTTCACTGGCTGCAAGAGGCGGCGCGTGCCGATTGGCGCGAGGTGGAACCGGCCATCTTTGGCACGCTGCTGGAACGGGCGCTGGACCCGGTGGAGCGGCACAAGCTGGGCGCGCACTATACGCCGCGCGCCTATGTGGAGCGGCTGGTACAGCCCGCCGTGGTGGAGCCGTTGCGCGCCGAATGGGAAGGCGTGCAGGCGGCGGCCCTGTTGCTGGCCGGGCAAAACAAGCCCGCCGAAGCCGTGGCCGAGGTGGAACGTTTTCAACAACGGCTGGCAACCACGCGCATTCTCGACCCTGCCTGTGGATCGGGCAACTTTCTCTACGTGGCCCTGTCGCACCTCAAGGGGCTGGAAAGCGAAGTGCTGGAGATGCGCCGGGATCTGAGCGGCGAGCGCGCCCAGATGATCATGGAAGTGGGCGCGGTGATGGTGACGCCGGAGCAGTTTTTGGGCATCGAGGTCAACCCGCGCGCCGCCGCCATTGCCGACCTTGTGCTCTGGATCGGCTATTTGCAATGGCACTTCCGCACCCGCGGCGAAACGCTGCCCAGCGTGCCGATTTTGCGCCGCTTTCACAACATCGAATGTCGCGATGCCGTGCTGACCTGGCGGCAGCGCGTGCCCTTGACCGACGCCGACGGCCAACCCGTCACACGCTGGGACGGGCGCACGGTCAAGCCGCATCCCGTCACCGGCGACCCTGTGCCCGACGAAAGCGCACGCACGCCGGTCTATCGCTATCTCGACCCCGCCCCGGCCGCGTGGCCCGCCGCCGATTTCATCGTGGGCAACCCGCCTTTTATCGGCACGGCGCGCATGAGGGATGCCCTGGGCGATGGCTACACCGAAGCCGTGCGCCGGGCCTACCCCGCCGTGCCCGACTCTGCCGACTATGTGATGTTTTGGTGGCACAAAGCCGCCGAACTGCTGCGCGGCGGGGCAGATCCGGCGCTTTGGCTTCATCACCACCAACAGCCTGCGCCAGACCTTTAACCGCCGTGTGTTGCAACAGCACATGGAAGGGCAGCGATCCGCTTTCGCTAGTCTACGCCATCCCCGACCATCCCTGGGTGGACGAAGCCCTGGGCGCGGCGGTGCGCATCGCCATGACCGTGGCCGCGCCCGGTGAGCAGCCGGGGCTGCTGCGCCGCGTGGTGAAGGAGAGCGAGAGATGAGGACGGGGCCGAGTTCGAATTTTTAGAAAAAGAAGGAAAGATTCAGGCCGATCTGACCATTGGGGCCAACATCGCAGGTAGCGGAGCCGCTGCGGGCAACCGAAAATTTAAGCAGCCGAGGAGTTCAACTTTATGGCAGTGGATTTCTTGTCGATCAAGAGACGGCGGAAAATTTGGGGGTACGAAATTAACACCGAGTTCAAATTACATTCGTCCCTACTCGAACGGACGTGACTTAACCCAAAACTCTCGTGGAATTATGGTCATCGATCTGTTTGGGCTGACGGCAGAAGAAGTGCGAGAAAAATTTCCGGCAGTTTATCAGTGGGTCTATGAACGCGTAAAACCAGAACGAGATCAAAGCGAGAAGAGTCGTATCCGAGAAAATTGGTGGCTTCACGGTCGTAGCTCGATCAAATTTGCGTCCAGCCCTTGATCGGTCTTCCCCGCTATATCGCCACCGTGGAAACGTCCAAACACCGCATTTTTCGTCTTTTTAGATCAGTCGATTCTGCCCGACAATAAGCTGGTTGCCATTGCCCTGGATGACGCTTACCATCTGGGCGTGCTATCCAGCCGCATCCACGTCACTTGGGCACTGGCAGCGGGCGGCGATCGGGCTTGGAGATCGACCCCCGTTACAACAAAACCCGCTGCTTTGAGACCTTTCCCCTTCCCCGACGCCAGCGAAGCGCAGATCGCCCGCATCCGCGAACCTGGGCGAACGGCTCGACGCCCATCGCAAGCGCCAGCAGGCCCAGCACCCCGATCTCACCCTCACCGACATGTACAACGTGCTGGAAAAGTTGCGGAGCGGCGAAGCGTTGACGGCCAAAGAGCGCACGGTCCACGAAGCGGGGCTGGTCTCGGTGTTGCGCCAGCTCCACGACGATCTCGACGCGGCCGTGGCCGACGCCTATGGCTGGCCCACGTCAGATCATGACCAACTGTCCGATGAGGAGATTTTAGAGCGACTGGTCGATCTCAACCGGGTGCGCGCCGCCGAAGAAAAAGCCGGGCGCGTGCGTTGGTTGCGTCCCGGCTATCAAGCCCCCCATGAAGTTCAACCCACCCAAAGCGCCCTACTCGACGAGGACGCCACGCCCCCGGTCACAGTCCCCGCCGGTTCCCTGCCCTGGCCCGACGCCATCCCGCAACAGGCGCAGGCTGTGCGCGCCGCCCTGGCCGCCTTCGCCGACCCCGCCAGCCCGGCGGAGATTGCCGCGCTCTTTGGGCGGCGCAGCCGGGGCCGTGTGGATCGCATTACGGAGCTATTGGAAATGTTGGTTCTGTTGGGGCAAGCGGGGGAGAAAGAGGGTCGGTACGCGGCGGGATAGGGGCACGGGGATCAATCCCCGTGCAATGCACAGCGCCCCGTGAACGGGGCTTTTGATGGGTTGCCCGCAGCCCCGTTCACGGGGCGCTGCTCGTCGCCGGGGGACTTCATCCCCCGGTTTCTGGGGCAGGCGGGAGGACGAGAGCCGATTTGTCAATCGGCCCTGATTGCCCACGCATGAATCTGTGTGTTAGAGGAGCGAAATTGTCGATTGAGAAGCTTTTTGAAAAGCCCGGTTGCGACGCCACATTCCGAGAAAGGGCCACTCTTTGGCGTTGTCCGGATCACCCTCTGGCCCTTTCCCGGAATGTTCCACCACAAACACGACGGCAGCGAAGAGCGCATCACCACTTCTTCTGCGCCCACGTTCGCCCTTCCCTTCTTTTATGTCATGAGCGTCTGGCCCCCCTCGGGGCTATCGTTCAGGGATTGCACATAGTCAAAGAAATCAAGTGCCCATTGATGCGCCTGAGCGTAGGTGATCATTTTGTTTGCCGAACGAAGTTCGAACACGGGCAAGCTTTCTGGGGTATTCACATCTGTATCCATCCGATCACCAAGCGCGCCATACCCCTCAATTTCCTGATTTTTGGGTTTGCCAGGAAATGCCTTGTTGGTTAGCTTATCCTTACCCGGTAGTTTTTTGGGTTTTTGCTGAATCGCTTCAAATAGGCCGCGGTCTCGCAAAACGATCCCCCGCAACCAGCTTTTCAGGGTTAATTTCTCGAACCACTGCTTCCCCGTTGTACCATCGCCCTCTGCAATAGTAGCTTTTTTGTCAAGTGCAAGGTCAAATAGTGGACGACTCATTTTGGCCGCGTAGTTTGGTGCTATTTCAACCAGACGTTCAAAATTGGTTTTGCCCTTATACTTGCGAGAGTAGTAGGTCTGAACGTCGTCAGGCAGCGTTGTGAAGATAGTCGCCAGGTTTGTCTTGGCCATAAATGGGGTGTGATTTTTCAAAAATGATCGCTTGCGTTGCATACTTTCGCAGTATGTAAAAATCACCGTGAGCAATCCTTCAAGTGCAGGGCCGCCTGGGGCTGCGGGAACTAAATTCATATACTGGCGAAGTGTCTGCTGGGCCAGAGTATGACCATCAACCAGCGTGTTTGACTCAGTACCGACTGCCAATGCAGTGGGTTCGGTGGCTGTCGCCCCCGATGAGCGCATGCGTAACCTTCCCGGATCGCGCAGTGTCTTCTCCCCCCCTGTTTCACTTCGGTCGCCGTGCAGATCACGCACAATATCACCAATGTCCCTGGCCCGAATGCCCATCGTAACCTGACCTGCTGTCTGTGCAGCCGCAAACGAGCCTAGAAACATACCATCATCCATGCTGGCGGCAAATCCCCCAGCGCCATTTAGTGCCCGTGCTGGGACGTACTGCCCTGCCTGATTACCCAAAGGTATGTAGGCAGCAATGAGTGTATCGAGATCAGTCATTGCTTGATCCAACCGAGTACGACCATTCGCATCTAGTGGAAAATGGGTGGTCACCACTTCCACATCAGAAGTACCCGTCATGTTGGCATCGTCTGCCTGCACTTCGATATCGGCTTTGGCGAGCAGCGCAGCCCCCTTGGGTACACGTGTAGCTGTCGGTCCATTATAGGCGTTACTGCCTGCTGGCTGATCTGGAAACCCCGTATTTGGTAGAGGACCCTGGTTGGTCTTCCTTGTGTACATCTGTTGTGTCTCGAACTCAAAGCCAATATCACGCTGGATCACATCCCGCTGCACGCCCGCCGCCCCCTGCTGCACGGTATGCGTCAACTCGTGGGCGATCAGCTTCTGACCGCCGCTGCTGCCGGGGTTGTATTGCCCCTTGCCAAAGAAAATGTCGTTGCCCGCCGTAAACGCTTTGGCGTTGAGGCTGCGGTTGAGCGTGTCCGCCTGCCCGCCGGTGTGCACACGCACGCCGCTGAAATCCGCACCAAAGCCCTGTTCCATCTGCCGGCGCACGCCATCATCCAACGCTTGACCGCCGCCACGCGCCCGCCCAATCTGCTGTGCCACGCTCGCGTCCACCTCGCCGCCTTCGAGACCGTGATTCACGGCGCGCTGCACGGCTGACCTCTGGAAAGTCGTGCGCTGGAGCGGCGTCACCCTGGCGGCCAGTGGCGTCGCCAGCGGTTGCATTTGGAGCGCTTCTTCATCGGCACTCTCTCGCTGCACAGGCGGCGTGGACAAACGCGAGGCCCGCACCACCTGATCGGCCACACGGTCCGCCTCCTGTTCGTACTGATCCCCGGCGGGGCCAAGTTGAAGCTTGGCCTGAAGCACCGGCTGCAACAGCCGTGTCGTCTCGCGGTTGCCCACGCTGCGCTGAAGCACCTTCACGTCCGCGCCGGAGAGCGTGTGAGGCATAGCCTGGGCGCGCTGGATCACACGCTGAACGGAAGGGGCCGAGGTGGCGTGCCCTCTTCTCGTTTGGGATGCGGGCACAGACGGCTTATCGAGGTGATGCTGATTTTGAGAGCGGGGCATAATCGAAACCTCCAGGTAGATTCAGGGGAGCAAGCGTATGCTCCTTAGTCGTCCAATCAACCCAGCAGAACGCGAGCGCGTGTGCTATGTTTCTACGAAATCACACAAGAAGCATCAGTATAGGCGACCCATCATTTATCCTACAAACACGATACAAGCGCAGTTTGCACACAGGCGATAATTACCCACCACCGGATACGTAGATATGGACTCTTCACCTGCCACGAGAGGATGGAGATGGGGCTGGCAGATGACTGTTCCCAGAGAAATCATTATCAATCTGCTGGAGATGCTGGTCGTGGTGGGGCAGGCGGCGGGGATCGGTAGAGCGGACTGTCATCCGCTCTACCGCTGGGGATCACTTCCCGGCTATTAATTTTTAGGAGCAGCATCAAAAAGTAAAGACAAGTTAACGATAAAGTACCCTCTCGGCTGCATACATTCGATCACCACTTCCCCTGTCTTTAAGCCTTCTTCCATGACAAAAATGCTTGAATTTGCGGGTAGAGTCAGAGTCTCTTGCTGGCGTCTGCCTTCTCTGTTACTCCAAGTTGCAGGCAGATCTTTTGCCAAGTCGAAATCTTTGCCAATCGTATTGGACAGCCACTCTGTTTCTTCTTGATTGGTCTTGACCTTCTCAACTTGTGGCTGCTGCTTGATTCCATACGTCTGCGGTATCTTGTAAATATTTCTTAATCTCTCCAGCTCTTCTTTTCTTGTGTTCCGATAATTTTCAGTATCCTGCTCTAGAGTATTCTCATGCCCCTCGTTCTTGCCCGTCGCGAGTTGTGAAGGCGTCTTGAATATTAATCCTGACGACGCTTTGATCCCGCCTGCTTTCAAAATTCGTTCAGCAAATTTGGCACAATTCATACCGCCTTTGGTCAGGCTACCCCCCAAAAAGCGATACTTCTTCTTTTTCTGAGGCTCGCTGGCTATCTCTTCCGCTCTCGCAATCGCTCTCTCCGCATCCGCCGAACTCTTTACCCAACTTCGCCTTTTTGGCTCCTTGCGTGGTGTAAAACCAGGCTGGAGGTTAATATGAGTCGTCTCTGATGTCTTATCATACGTAAGATGAATTTTCATATCCTGAGGCTGACGCTCACCTTCGCTGGAGAGAGACTCAATATAAACAGAAGAATGCCCGCCGCCTCTAGTATCAAAAGCGGTTGCCGTAAAGACTGAATTATTTTCGGTGATCTTTTGTCCTGCCAAAACCTGACTATAATACGCATTTGCCTGGTTATTGAATGCCGTACGTTGAAGAGTATGCTTGGACAAACTGCCCACTTTGGGCTGGCTGGTCATCGACCCGGCAGAAAGGCTGGTCTCCACTGCGCCGCTTTCGGGGGCGTATGTCTCTTTTGGCTGCACTGTTCGTTTTTGAAAAGTCTTGCGCTGGAGCGGCGTCACCTGCGGTGCAGCCAGCGGCTTCATCTGGAGTTCTTCCTCGGTTGCGCTCTCGCGCTGCACCGGCGGCGTGGATAGGCGCGAAGCGCGCACCACCTGATCGGCCACACGGTCCGCCTCCTGCTCGTACTTATCCCCGGCGGGGCCAAGTTGAAGCTTGGCCTGAAGAATCGGCTGCAACAGCCGTGTCGTCTCGCGGTTGCCCACGCTGCGCTGAAGCACCTTCACGTCTGCGGCGGAGAGCGTGTGAGGCATGGCTTGGGCGCGCTGGATTACCTGCTGGGGCGAAGCGGCGACATTGCCTTTTCCGCCTTTGGGTGTGGACGCCGCTTTTTTATCCGAGAGAGAGCGCTGTTGATTGAGAGAACGTGTCATAAGGCGAAACCTCGAATGCATTAAAAAGGACTAAGGTATCGATTGACTTCTATAGTTTATCGATAGAACGTGACCGAATCATTACAGGGGGCGGGGCGCATTTCCACACAGATAGGAAGACCAATCCAATTAAATAGCAGTCATCATAGCGTAATTATGAACCAAAGTAAACAACTATAAAAATCCGATCTTGCCAGATTTCCAATCTTGACGGAAGATACCCAACATCAGTCGCCTTTCTCCTGGAGGATCTATGCATATTTTCTTAATTGCCCTCGGCATCATCACCATTGCCGCCACGCTGCTCTCTTTGCTCAAACACGAAGCTTGGTGGATTCGCACCTTTGACTTTCCGCGCCTGCAAATTCTGGTCATGATGGCGCTGATTTTGGCAGCCTATGGTGGCCTCCGCCCCAGCTTGGAGGGCTGGAATATCGCCTTTGTGGGGGCAATGGCGGCGGCTATGATCTACCAATCGGTGCGCATCTTCCCCTATACACGGCTGGCAAAACCCATCGTCCAGCGCAGCGAAGATCCGCGCCCAGAGACAACCCTCAAGTTGCTCTTTGCCAATGTAGAGATGACCAACCGCACCTCGGCGCGTATCAAAGAAATCGTGCACCAAGCCGATCCGGACATCTTCCTCGCCCTGGAGACCGACGCCTGGTGGCTGGCCGAACTGGCCGAGTTTGACGAGCGCTACCCCTATAAAATCAAACAGCCGCAAGAGAACTACTACGGCATGATCCTCTATTCCCGGCTGGAACTTATCGACCCGCTCCTGAAATTCCTCATCGAAGACGACATCCCCTCGATTCACACCACGGTGAAGCTACAGTCGGGCCAGAAAATCTGTTTACATTGCCTGCACCCGCGCCCGCCGTTGCCGGGCAGCCAAGAACGATCCACTGAGCGAGATGCCGAACTGTTGGTGGTGGGGCGCGCCATCCGCCAATACGACGAACACGCCATCGTCATGGGCGATTTTAACGATGTAGCCTGGTCGCACACCAGCCACCTCTTTCAACGCATCAGCGGCATGTTGGATCCGCGCGTTGGGCGCGGGTTCTACAACTCCTTCCATGCCCGCTACCCACTGATTCGTTTCCCGCTGGATCACTATTTCCATTCGAATCACTTTCGGCTGGTGAATTTTCAGCGCTTGCCCGCCTTTGGCTCGGATCACTTCCCTATGTTCATTACCCTGAGCTATGAGCCGGAGGCCAGTGTCGAACAGCACGGCGAAGAGGCGGATCAAGCTGATCAAGAAGAAGCCAGCGAGAAAATCGAAGAAGCCATCGAATAGCCAACGGGGACCGGGGCCTTTGTGCGCTTTTGGCAAAGCACCCGGCTATGGGTACAATAGGCGCTATGTCTTCAATCAGCACACCGGTAGAAGGAATCGAACGGGCACGGCTTGTCTGGCTGGCGCTGGGGCGCTTTCGCAGCATGGCGCTGGCGGCCACGGCGATCTTTGTGTTCTGGTCGGTGTGGAGCTTAACTGCCGTGCCTGTGATTGTGACGGTGGATGGAGTGCGCGAGACCGTCTTTACCCATCGTGCTACGGTGGATCTGCTGCTGGCCGACATGGGGCTAGATCTGCACCCTGTGGACAAAATTTCCCCGGCGTCGGCCCATTCCCTTGTGCGCAATCTGAGCATCAGCATAGAGCGCGCCCGCCAATCTCGCATCTTTGCCGATGGCCGCGAGATCGATGTACACTCCTGGGCCACCACGCCCCGCCAACTTTTCGCCGATGCTGACCTGGGCGTGGATGACTACGATCAAGTGGTGATCAACGGCGTCCACCTGGGGCTGGACGCCGCTTTACCGCCCTACACCCAGACCCAGTTGCCCATCACCTATGATCGGGGCTATGCCTGGAAAGATCTCCACTCCGAGGTATTACAGATTCGTATCTATCGGGCTATTCCCATTAGCGTAGATGATGGCAACCTGCCTTTTGAGATCCGCACCACAGCCCAGACTGTGGGCGAAGCATTGCGCCAGGCCGAGTTGGTCCTCTATTTGGGCGACCGGGTGCAGCCTTCGCTGGGTAGCCCTGTCAGCACGGGCCTGCATGTCACGATTCAGCGCAGCACGCCGATTGCGCTAACCGTGGATGGACGGCTGATCAAAACGCGCACACGCAGTAACCGTGTGGGCGATGCCCTCACCGAGATGGGAATAGCCGTCACAGGGCTGGATCAGGTTACGCCGCCGTTGGAAAGCGAACTCTACGAGAACATTGAAATCGCCGTTACCCGCATCCACGAAGAGATCGAAATTGAAGAGGACATTGTGCCCTTTGAGACGATCTTTCAGGCCGATCCCGATCTGGCGATTGATACACAAGCCGTGGCCGCGCCTGGGGCCGAAGGTATCACCCGGCGCAGGTTCCGGGTCTACTATGAAAATGCACAAAAAACTGAGCGCGTGCTGCAAGATAGCTGGCTCGCACAAGAGCCAGCCCAGCGCGTGATTGCCTATGGTCAGCAGCTTTCGCCCAAGACCTTTCTCACCGCCGACGGCCAGACCATCACCTATTGGCGCAAGATCCGCATGCACGCATCCAGCTATAGCGCGAGCACGGCGGGCGTCTCCACAAGCAACCCCTATTATGGGCGCACCCGCACTGGCGATCGGATGCGCTTTGGCATTGTAGCCGTGGATCCGCGCATGATTCCGCTACGCTCGAAGGTCTATGTCCCTGGCTATGGCATGGGCGATGCCCTGGACACCGGATCGGCGATTATCTCCAAACGCATCGACCTAGGCTATGATGACAGCAACCTTGTCCTATGGCATCGCTGGGTGGATGTCTATTTACTCTGGCCGCCGCCCCCGCCTGCCCAGGTCACCTGGGTCTTGCCCAATTGGCCGGTGGAAAAGTAGACTCAGTGGATGATGATTTTCAGAATTTGACGGTAGACGAACGACGAACGACGAACGTATATACCTAAATGGGCTATACGTTCGTCGTTCGTCCAGTGTCTTTCGTCATTTCCCTCTATCAATGGTAACTATGACGACAACACGGTCAACAACACGGTCAACAACACGCCCTGCCCTCTGGACCTATACCCTGCTCGGCCTGATACTGCTGGCCGGGCTGACGCTGCGCACCTGGAATTTGCGCTGGGATGTGGGCATGAATACCCACCCCGACGAGCGTAGCACCACCTGCGGCTATGCGCCCAGCATTGGCCTGCCCAGCAGTTGGGAAGAATTCAAAGATCCGCAGCGTAGCCCGCTTAATCCGCTGTGGAACCGCGAAATGGGCGAACGGCGCAGTTTCACCTACGGCCATTTCCCGCTCTATTTGGGCGTGGCAACCGGCGAAGTTCTGCACACGCTGGCCCCTGTTGCCAAAGTGTTGCCCATCTCGGCGCGCACACTTACCCAAATGGAAACAGCCAACACGGCCTGTGGCGGCGTGGCCGTGGCTGGGCGGCTGGTCATGGCCCTGCTGGATACGCTCACGATCTTGCTGCTCTTCTTCCTGGGGCGGCGCGTCTATGGGCGCGGCGCTGGGCTGTTGGCCGCAGCCTTTTATGCCTTCACGGCCCAGGCCATTCAATTAAGCCACTTCTTCGCCATGGACCCGGCCAGCACCACCTTTACCGTGTTGGCTGTGCTCGGCGGCGTAATCATGGTCCAAGACCGGTCGTGGCGGGCTGTGATCATCACCGGCGTGGGGGCGGGGCTGGCGATTTCGTCAAAGTTTAGCGCGCTGCCTATTTTAGCCGTGCCCGTGGTGGCCGCCGCGCTGGTGCTCTGGCAAGCGCGCGGGAATGCCGAGGTTAATGGCCGTGTTGCGCTACGCGTGCTTCTGGGCGCGCCGCTGGCCCTGATCCTCGCCGCCGTCACCTTCGCCCTCACCAGCCCCTACGCCATTCTCGATTGGGAAAGTTTCGTGCGCGCCACGTTGGTGGAACAGGGCGCCATGGTGCGCGGCATCGCCGATTTTCCCTTCACCCGCCAATACCGCAACACCACCCCCTATCTCTATTTCATCGAACAGCAAGTGGCCTGGGGATTATGGTGGCCGCTGGGCATCCTCGCCGTGCTGGGCACGCTGTGGGCAGCCGTGAAATTCTTCATCGGGCGCGCCCGCCCCGGCGAATGGATCGTCTGGGCCTGGGTCGTGCCCTATTTCGGCCTCACCGGCGCCTTCCTCGCCAAGTTCAACCGCTACATGAGTCCGGTGCTGCCCTTTGTCGTCCTCTTCGCCGCCGGGCTGATCTGGACAATTTCAACGCAGAGGCGCAGAGAGGCAGAAGCGCAGAAGGAAAGAGAGAACGACGCGCCTGCCACTTCGCACTTCGCACGTCGCACTGTTCAAATCGCACTCGCCGCCCTCCTTGCCGCCATCGGCCTGGCGGGGAGCCTTTTCTGGTCACTGGCCTATGTCAACGGCGTCTATACTCAACCGCACCCGTGGGAGACCACGGCGGTGTGGATGGCCGAAAATGTGCCGCCCGGCTCTGTCGTGCTGTGTGAGCAGTGGGACGATTGTATGCCCTGGGGCGTGCCAGATCTGGGCGAGGTCAACAGCGCCAACAGCCAGATCCGCCGCATTGATCGGGGACCCTACGAAGAGGATAGCGCGCAAAAATACGAGATCCTCAAGGCCAAATTGCGCGAGGCCGACTACGTGGCCTATTCCTCCAAGCGCATCTATGGCAGCGTGGACGAATTGCCCAAACGCTATCCCATGACCACCGAATATTACCGCATGATGTTCAACGGCGACCTGGGCTTTGAAAAAGTCTGGGATTACACCACCTATCCGCAGCTTTTCGGGCTGGAATTTCCCGACGCCAGCGCAGACGAAAGCTGGAGCCTCTACGATCATCCGCAGGTAACGATTTTCAAGAAGACACGCCAACTGAGTGACGCTGAATTTGATCAACTTCTGGGCGGAACGTGGGAGAGCGCCGAAGCCTATTATCGCGGCGAAGATTCCCCGCTCGATCCGCTGCTCAACGCGCTGGGCCTGGGCAGCCGCCCCGAAACGCAAAATCAGGGACTGCTCAACCGCATCATCGCCCTGCTGCGCGGCGAGGAACTCCCCGCCGCGCCCCCGCCGCCGCCCGCTGATCCCGGCGCGCTGCTGCTGGATCGCCCGCTGGCCGAATTGCCAGTGGTGGACGACTTCCGCTGGAACCGCACCGCCAGCGAAAGCGGCCCGCTGGCGGTGGCGTGGTGGTGGTTGGTGATCTCGCTGTTGGGCTGGCTGGCCTGGCCGATTGCCTTTGCTATCTTCCGCCCCCTGCGCGATCGGGGCTATCTGCTCAGCCGGGCGCTGGGCTGGCTGTTGGCTGGCTGGCTGCTCTGGCTCTTTGCCAGCTTCGGCCTGGCCCACAACACGGTGATCAACAGTTGGCTGGCCGCCGCGCTGGTGGGTGTGGCCGGGCTGCTGGCGCTGATCTGGCAATGGCGCGAGATCGGCGCGTTCTTGCGCCGCATGGGGCCGCTGTTGCTGGTGGGCGAGTTGATCTTCGCCGCCGCCTATCTGCTTTTCGTGGGCATCCGCCTCTATAATCCCGACCTCTGGCAGCCCTGGTTTGGCGGCGAAAAGTTCATGGAATATGCCTTTCTCAATGGCATCCTGCGCAGCCCCACCTTCCCGCCTGTGGACCCGCACTTTGCCGGCGGCTACATTAACTACTACTATTTTGGCATCTATCTCGTCGCCTACGTGATCAAACTCACCGGCATCTATGCCGAGGTCGCCTTTAACCTTGCCATCCCGACGCTCTTTGCGCTAACCGTGGTCAATGCCTTTGGCGTGGCCTATTCAGCAGTCATTCCTTTGGCGCGTCGCCGTGCGGAAAGGGTTACGCTGGATCGCACTCGGTTGGTGGAAGATCGCTCGCCTCTCTTGGAATGGAGAGCGCAGCCTCTAACCGAAGCCGTGGCCGAGCCGACCCTGGTTATGGACTCCGCCTGGGATTTCTCCGATTACCGCACTTGGGGTGAATCAGCGCCCACCAATGACTACCCATACGAAGCACGAACTGCCGCTGTTGAGATCGAACACGCGGCTGCACAGCCGCGTGTTATAGAGATGTCCGAAACGCCTGCACCAACAGTGGCCGAGATCAGCGAGATGCCACCCTGGCCGCAGGGCATTGGCTGGGCGCTGCTGGCTCCGCTCTTTGTGGCAATCCTGGGCAACCTCGACGGCTTTGCCCAGATTGCGCGCAAACTCATCGCCTTCAACCAGAGCAGTTTCGAGAGCGCCATCCCCGGTGTCACCACGCTTGTCCAGGCTATCAGCGGCCTCTGGTTTGTGATCCGCAACGACGTTTCGCTGCCCCCCTACGATTTCTGGACGCCCAGCCGGGTGATCGGCGCGGAGATTCAGGCCACCATCAACGAATTCCCCTATTGGAGCTTCACCTTTGCCGATCTGCACCCGCACATGATCGGCATTCCCTTTTCGGTGCTATTTCTGGGATTGGTGCTCACGTTGCTGCTCAATTTCCACCTGGATTGGCGGCGGGCATGGCGCTATGGCCTGCTGCTGTTGGGTGTGTTTGCCCTGTTGTTGGGAACATTAGCCAGCATCAACCTGTGGGAATTGCCCACCTTCTATGCCCTGGGCGTACTTACCCTGGCCGTAACTCTCTTTCGGGGACACAACCGGCTGGATCTGCCACTGCTGGCGGGGGTTGCCGTCCTCTATATCGCCGGGGCCTTTTTGCTCTTTTGGCCCTTTTTCAGCAATTACGAAAACATCGGGGCCAGCGGCGTGGGGCTTGTGCGCGCCCCAGACAAACTGGGCCAGTGGCTGTTGATTTGGGGATTCTTCTTTGTCGTACTCGTAGGCTGGCTTGGGTTCGCGCTGAGGCACCGCGCCCGCCCCGCCGATGCCCGCCCTGGAGGGTTGGAGCGCTGGCTTCAGTTCGTGGGGGGGCAACCCGCCCAGATGCCCCGTTTTCTGCGCCTTCATCACCTTTTGGTCAAACGCGCCACCATTGGCTATCTCTTGGGGCAGTGGATGTTGCCGCTCCTCATCGTCGTGGGCGTCTGGCTGGCCTGGCGCGGCTGGACAATCCTGGCGATCTGTCTGCCGCTCTTGGGGTTGGCCTTTTTGTTGCTCTGGCGGCGCGGACGATCCGCCGATGCTGGCAGTCTTTTTATCGCCGTGTTGGCAACCACGGGCTTTGCCCTGCTGGCGGGCACGCAGATCATCTACCTGCGCGATTTTTTGGGCGGCGGCGACTATTATCGCATGAACACCCTGTTCAAGTTCTTCATCCAGGTCTGGGTGCTGTGGGGAACGGCAGCGGCGGTGGCGGTGGCGCGGATCTTGGCAGACCGCAGACCGCAGACGACCAACGACAGGAATACCCAATACCCAATATCCAATATCCAGTATCCATCGCTCCGCCCGCTCTGGCTCACCGTCGCCTCGCTGCTCTTTATCGCCACCCTGGCCTATCCGCTGTGGGGAACACCTGCCCGTGTGGATCAGCGCTTCCCTGGTTGGCGACCAGAGATCGGCACGCTGGATGCGCTGGACTTTATGCGTCAGGGCGTCTATTCCTGGCCCGACGGCAGCAACGCCATTGAGTTAACCTATGATTGGCAGGCAATCGACTGGATTCAAGCGCACATGCACGGCAACTTTGTGATTGCCGAATCTTCGGAGACCGACTATTACCGGGCGGGCGGCACGCGCATTGCCAGCATGACTGGGCTAAGCGGCTTGAGCGGCAAACATGAGGGCGAACAGCGCTATGGCGAACAGGTGGGAGCGCGCAGCGGTGTCATGAACGAATTTTGGAACGCATCGGATCCGATCCGCTCGCGCCAACTCATGGAAAGCCTGGAGATCGACCTGATCTACGTGGGCCAGTTGGAACGTTACCTGCACCCCGTGGCCGTGGAAACCCTGGCGCGCATGGCTGCTGATGGTGACCTTATCCCACTCTATCAAAACGACCGGGCGATTCTCTATGCTGTGCCAGGGCGGGTAATGCAGACCTCGGATGGTCAATTTTATCCGGTACCAGGTGTGTGATCCTCATTCTCTATCGTATTCTGGCGGCCCTCTGGCGGTTGATCCCGGAGGAGGTGCAATGGCGCTTGCTCTGGCTGCTCAACCCCAAAATGGTGGTGGGCGTCAGCGGCGTAATTTTGAACGACCAGCGCGAGGTACTGCTGCTCAATCATCGTTTTCACCCGCGTCATCCCTGGGGATTGCCCGGCGGCTGGATCGAACGCAACGAGTGCATTGACGAGGCGTGGCGGCGCGAGGTGCGCGAAGAGACGCAGTTGGAAGTTCACGTTGAAGGCATTTTGCTGCAAAAAAGTACACCACTGAGTCTGGAGTTTATTCTGTTGGGCCACCTGATCGGCGGCGAAATGGTACTGGAAGCAAACGAAATCACCGACGCTCGCTTTTTTGCTGCCGATGCCCTGCCCGCTGGCCTTCATGAGGATCACCGGGAGGCGATCCAGCGGGCGACCCGTGTAACGTCCACCGTGGTACCATTGCCTACGGTGGAAAAGCGCCCACTCAGCGAAGAGCCTACAGTGTAAAAGCCGTCTCGTGATAAAATGAGATTTCTAAAGATCTATTCAATTTGTCCTATTCGTTGCCATTCCGCTCACTCGAAGCCATTGCATTCAAATGACCATAGACATTCTCATAGATTTTCTCGCCTGGTATGGCGTTGTACAACTGATCGCTCTGGCTGCGCTGCCACTGACTCTCCGCCTCTTCCCTGCTTTGCCGGATCGTGGCTATGCCTTTGCCAAAAGCCTGGGCATTCTGCTGGTGGGCTTCATTCTTTGGATTGGGACAGCCTATGGACTGCTGCGCAACGAAAGCGGCGGGGCCTGGCTCTCACTGATCCTGTTCGCTGCTCTCAGCATCGCCATCGGCTGGCCTATGCTGCGCACTCGCTTCACCAATCGCCAATCGCCAATCGCAAACCGCCAATCACCTCTCCCTGCCTGGCGCTATATCTTTCTTGTCGAGATTCTTTTCCTCGTCGCCTTCGCGGCGTGGACCTGGGTACGCGCCCATGATCCGGCCATCAGCCACACCGAACAGCCCATGGATCTCATGTTCATGTCCGGCATCTGGACCAGTCCAACCTTTCCCCCACGCGATCCGTGGCTGGCCGACTATGCGATTAGTTATTACTATTTTGGCTATTGGCTGCTGATCACTGTGGCCCGCCTCGCCGCCCAGCCGCCGGAGATCGCCTATAACTTGGGGCAAGCCTGCTGGTTTGGACTGCTTGTCCTGGGCAGCTTTGGTGTGGGATACAATCTTTTTTCAACGCAAAGGCGCAAAGAGGCAAAGACGCAGAGCGAGGGAGAAGCAGTCCCCTTGTCACCCTCTCCCCTTGTCACCCTGTCCGCTGTTGCGAACGGACTGCTCACCGTGCTCGCCGTCGCCCTCACCGGCAACCCGCATGTGATCATCGAGTGGCTCTATGCCCAGGGCGTCAATCTGGGCGGGCTGGCAACGTGGGGGCAAGTTCCCAACTTTCCCATCAACGCCACGGTCTCGCGCCAATGGTTCATCGACGCCGGCTGGAGTTGGTGGTGGCGGGCCAGCCGTGTGATCGGCGATACGGATCTCATGGGCAACCACATTGAGGTCATCGACGAGTTCCCCATGTTCAGCTATGTGTTGGGCGATAACCACCCCCATGTGTTGGCAATGCCCTTTGTGCTCTTGATTGTGGCCTTCGCGCTGAGCATTTTTAGGGGGCGCGAAAATGCACTCGCTTTGGCGAGTGCGCCGCCCGCCGGATTTGCCAGCGTCCGTCATCATCTGTGGGCGATTGTGCCAGGCGGCGGCGTGGGCATCGTCCTATTGGTGATCTGCACTGGCGCGCTGGTTGCCATCAACACCTGGGATTTCCCACCCGTCTGGGCGCTGCTTGCCCTTGTCGCCCTCTTTGTGATCACGGCGCGGGCCGATTGGCGCACGGGGCTGTGGAGCGGTGGGGGGCTGGCGCTGCTCCTTGTCATCGGTACGGTTGCCGTCTATTTTCCCTACTTTCTCACCGCCCAAAGTCAGGCCGGTGGCATTGTGCCCAACTTTTTTAACCCCACCCGCCTGCCCCAATTTCTGCTCATGTTCGGTCATTTTCTCTTGGCACTGCTGGCCCTCATCGGGCTGGCTTGGGGCGAAGATGCGCCCAGCGTGCGCGTGGTGGGGAGTGCGCTGGCATTGGCCTGGGGACTGCCGTTGCTTTTCCTTCTTGGCGCGTTTACCCTGGCCCAGGGCAGCGAAACCGGACAATCTTTACTGACCCGCATGGCCCTGCCGCCGACAATGCCAAGCTATGCCGACGCCGTCTGGGGGCGCTGGAGTGAGCGCGTGTGGACCTTGTTGCTGGCCGGTGGATTTGTTGCCCTTCTCGGCGCGCTGCTCTGGCAACGCTGGCGCGCTCCCCACAGTGGGGATGCGCGTACCACCTTCGCGCTCATGCTGGCCTGGCTGGGCGCGCTGCTGATCTTTGCGCCAGAGTTCGTCTATCTGCGCGACAACTTCGGCACGCGCATGAATACCGTCTTCAAATTTTATTATCAGGGCTGGCTGCTTCTGGGCATTGGCGGCAGTTATGCCATTGTGCAGGCATTGTCAATTCGCCAGATCCGCTGGCAGATCGTTCCCGCTGTGCTTGCACTTTTGTTGATTCTGGGCGGGCTGATCTATCCTGTGGCAGGCAGCTATGCCAAGATCAAAGGCTTTGGCACACCGAATCCCACGCTCAACGGGCTGGCCTATGTTGGCCCCGATGAAGAGGCCGCCATTGGCTGGATTCGCCGCAACACAGCCCCCACCGATCTTGTCTTGCAGTCCAAAGGACGCAGCTATTGGGCCAGCGACAACCGGGTCAACGCCGCCACAGGGCGCGCTACGCTGCTGGGCTGGGACGGGCACGAGTCACAGTGGCGCGGTCCCGCCTATGGCGAAATGGCCGCAGGGCGTCCCGAACTCATTGAGACTATCTATCGCAATGGCACACCCGCCGCCATCCAAACTGCCCTACAAGAGGCCGACATTGACTATGTTTACGTGGGGCCAGTCGAGCGCGAACAGTACGGCCTCTCCCCGGCGGCAGAAGCGCGCCTGGCCGAAGTGATGGACCTTGTCTTTGAACAGGGCACAGTGCGCATTTATCAAAGGCGGGGATAAGTGGTAGCGTACTGATTGGTCAACCTGCGTAAGAAAAATTTACGAAATACGCAATACACTTTTGCCGATTTTGAGGTAACGTGATCACTACGATTTCACCCCTTTCTGGGGATAAAACCGAAGAATTTATGCTCTTTCCAGACGAATCTGTAACCGAACAGATCACCCCCATTCCCCCATCCACAGGTGCGCCAACCGTCGAGCATCTGCTCTATGGTATCGCTTTCATGATCGCCCTGTTTATGCGTTTTGCCGGGTTGGGGTCGGCACATCCGCTTTCGCCGCTAGAGACCAGCCAGACATGGCCGGCTTGGCTGGATGCCATGGGGCGGAGTGTTGACATGACCAGTCGTAGCTCACAGTCCCTTGCTTTATGCTGTGCAACGCTTCTTGTTTTGGCTGACAGACGGCGGCAGTGACGGCTGGGCACGCTTCTTTCCGGCGTTGGCGGGCGCGTTGCTGGTGTTGATCCCGTGGGCGCTGCGCCGCCACATCGGGCGCGGCCCCGCGCTGAATGGCGGCCCTGTTTTTGGCTGTGGACCCCTGGCTTTTGTCGGCCAGCCGCAGCGCCGATAGCGCCATTTTGTCGATTGCGCTGGGCTTGCTCTTGGGCGTCGGCCTAATCCGCTGGCCTGGGTTATCCGTGACCGAACGGCGCTTGCTGGCCGTGGTGGTCGGGCTGTTTCTGCTCAGCGGACCGCTGGCCTGGCTGTTGCTTCCAGTGCTGGCACTGACGGTCTGGCAGTTTCGCCCCGACTTTTCTGATGTTGCAAGCGACGAGCGGCGCACACTCTTGCTGATCCTGGGCGGAACGCTGCTTCTGGTGGGAACAAGTTTCTTCACCGCCTGGGAAGGGGTGGGGCTGATCAGCACAAGCGTAAGCACCGCACTCGCCTATGTGAGCCAGCGCTCCGACTATCCCGCCCTTTGGCCGTGGATGCGGCTCGTTGTCGATCAACCGCTGCTTGTGGTGGGCGTGCTGTGCGCGTTGGTCTGGGTTGTCGTTCGGGGGCGCGCCCAAAGCATGGATCGGCGCTGGCTGTGGCTGTTGGGGACATGGCTGATCTATGGCGCACTTTTGATGCTTTTGCCCGCGCGCAACCCCAGCACATTGTTGATCCTCGGGTTGCCATTGCTGCTGATCACAGCGCGGATTGCCAGTGAGATTGTGCGGTTTGCCATGCAACTTGCCCACTGGCAAGATGGCCTTCTGATTGCCCTGACGCTGGCGGTTTTAATGGTTACCGCAGGCTTTTTGGCGGCGTTTCTCCTGCGCGAAGCGGAAAGAAACCAGTTGGATCAACGGATCTTTCTGTTTTATCTGACCATTCCGCTGGTGGTGGCCTTTTTTGCATGGTGGGCCGACGGACGCACCACGGCCCAGGTGACGGGGCTAATGCTTCTGGCGCTCTTTTTTGCCGCCAATCTTAGCAGCAGTTGGATGATGAATTTGCGATCCGAAATGGTACGCGGCAACGCGCTCTCGGCAGTCACTGCCCACTCTGGCCTTCGTGCCCTGGCCCGCGATGTGGCAAAACTGGGATCAATTCGCAGCGGTGATCCCGGCGTCATGCCTGTGCGCGTGGCGGTCGATCCGGATCTCCGCCCGTTGGTGGGCTGGTATTTGCGCTTCGTGCAAGATCTGCGCTTTGAAGGAGCGATTGACGGCACGAGTATCGACCTCAACAGTCTGCTCGTCACCAGCCAGCAACCAACGGTATTGCCCGCCGGCTTGGTGGGTAGCGACTATCCTGTGGTCACCGTCTGGCTCCCGTTTGATCTCACCGACCGGCTCGACCAAATCGGCTGGCTGCTCTATCGGGATCTAGACGAACTGCCCACCACACGCTCGCTCTTCCTGTGGGGGCCGGTGAGTCAATAAATCAGGGGATTGAAATTAAAATCATCCTCCTCTCCCCTCATCTTTCGTCAGCGCGTATTAACCTGTCATATTTTTGAGCTTTAGAGGTAACTTCCATGCAGTCAACTACTGTACGCCAAACAAATTCCCCATCGGTTTTGGACAGATCCCTGGGCGCGCTGGTGCGTGTCAACTGGGAGACCCTGGCTTGGGCACTCTTGATGATCCTGGCTGTAGTGAGCCGTTTTTATGACATTGGTGCGCGGGCCATGAGCCACGACGAAAGCCTGCACGCGGTCTATTCATACGAGCTATACCGCACCGGCAACTACACGCACAACCCTATGATGCACGGGCCATTTTTGTTTCATGCCAATGCGCTCATCTACTTCCTCTTTGGCGTCACCGACGCCACCACGCGCATTATTCCGGCGCTGACCGGCCTGGGCGCCATTGGCATGATCTGGGCCTTCCGCCGTTGGATCGGGCGCACAGGAGCGCTAGTGGTGGGTCTACTTTTTCTGATCAGCCCCAGCATCCTTTTCCACAGCCGCTACATCCGTAACGACATCTATATTGTCTTCTTCGGCTTCATCTGGGTCTACGGCATGTTCCGCTATCTGGAGCAGCGCGAAAACCGCTGGCTTTATATGACGGCCATGGGCATGGCCCTGGGCTTTATCGCCAAAGAAGTGCAGTTCATGTCGGGCGCGCTCTTTGGGGCCTTCTTTGCAGCAGTAGCACTCTGGCGCTGGTGGCGCGAGAAAGAATCATTCCGACACAGCGTCTTTGCCGACATTGCCATTTTAATGCTTACACTGGTGATGCCCTTTACCTCGCCCGTGGGCTATCTGGTGGGCGAACGGCTGCTGGGCTGGGAACACGTGGATTGGCAGGCCTTTGCCCCCACCAACCCAATGCTGATTCGCTTTGGCATCCTCGTAGCACTGGTCTCGGCGCTGGCGGCGGGCGTGGCTTATGGCTGGTTCGCCGTGCTGCGCGCCGGTGATACACGTCCCCGGCTCACCTTTGCCGGGTGGGGTGGAATCATGCTAGCCTTTTGGGCGATTCAAGTGGTCTTTTTCACTACCTTTTTCACCAACCCAGTCAATGGCCTTGCCACGGGGATCGTGGGCAGCCTGGGGTATTGGCTGGCCCAACAAGAGGTACAGCGCGGCAGCCAACCTTGGTATTACTATGGCATCGTCACGCTCCTCTATGAATTTTTGCCCATGCTGCTCTCCATTGGCGGTGCTGTGGCCGTGGTGCGCGGGCTACTGAAGCCGCACCTGGGATCCGACGCCGGCGTCGGATCTGCCCGTCGTAGAGATGAAAGCGCCCGTCGTCGCTCTGTCCCCGCACATGGTACGCCGCACGCTTGTACTCTTTGCGCTCTGGTGGAGCATCGGCGCGTGGCTGGCCTATTCCTATGCTGGGGAGAAGATGCCTTGGCTGCTCACCCATATGGTGCAGCCTATGGCCTTGCTGGGCGGCTGGTGGCTGGGGCAACTGCTCACCCAGATTGACTGGGCAGGGGTGCGAGAGCGCCGCTCCTATCGGCTGCTTGGATTGGCCCCGGCGCTGATCTTCGCCGTGGGCACGCTCTTTGCCGCCGATCCCTTTGGCGGCCGCGATCTGGGCAGCGTGGGACAGAGTGTACGCTTTGTGCTGGCATTAGTGCTCACCGGCGGCCTGCTCTATCTGGGCTGGGGCTGGGTTGCCAGTGCCGGTTGGCGCAGCGCTGCCCGCCTGATGACCGTGGGCGTCAGCGCACTGTTGATCCTCCTCACAGTGCGCTTCGCCTACATGCTCACCTATGTCAACTATGACATGGCAACCGAGTATCTAATCTATGCTCACGCCGGCCCCGACATTAAGCGCGCTTTGGCCGAGATCGAGACCATCAGCGAGCGCACTGCTGGCGATCCGCACCAGATCCGCGTGGCCTATAGCAACGATGCTTCGTGGCCGATTAGCTGGTATATGAAGTTCTTTCCCAACAGTGTCTTCTTTGGCAACAACCCCAGCCAGGACAGCATGAGCGCGCCGGTGATCATGGTGGGTAACGCTGACTATAGCAAGGTCGATCCCTATCTGGCGCGCGATTACGTCTTCCGCAACTATCGCATGGTTTGGTGGCCCGAAGAGAGCTATAAAAATCTGACGCTTGCGCAGGCCTGGGGAGCGCTGACCGACCCGGCGCGCCGAGAACGGCTCTGGCAGATCTGGTTCTATCGCAACCATCCCAGTGAGAGTATCACCGCCTGGCCGCACCGCCACGAATTCCGCCTCTATATCAAAAAAGATCTGGCCCAAACCGTGTGGGATCTCAATGTGACCCCCACAGCGGGCGTGGCGGCGGCGGCGATCACCTACCCCGAAATTGACCGCACAGCGTCCACGGTCTATGGCGGTGTCTATGGCGATTTGGCAGTAACGCAGCCACGCGATGTAGCCGTTGGCCCCGACGGCAACCGCTACATTTTGGACACAGGTAACCACCGTGTCGTAGTTCTGGATGCTGTGGGCACTGTCATCACCACCTTTGGTAATTCCTGTTTCCTCAACGATGAGGGCAAACCCGGCTGCACAGACCCCGACGGCAGCGGTCCGCTGGCTGTGGGCGATGGGCAGTTCCGCGAGCCGTGGGGCATCGCCGTGGCCGCGGATGGCACGATCTTTGTGGCCGATACGTGGAACGGGCGCATTCAGGTCTTTGACGCCGAGGGTAACTTCCTGCGCAAGTGGGGAAGTTTTGCCATTGTGGGCGAGGAGAACGGCGATCCGCTGGGCTTGTTTGGGCCGCGTGGCTTGGCGGTTGCGCCCAACGGTGATCTGCTGGTGGCTGACACGGGCAACAAGCGCATTATCCGCTACAGGCCCACAGGCGAGGTAGTGACGCAAGTGGGCGGCGGTGGCGTGTTGCTGGGTCGTTTTGAGGAGCCGGTGGATGTGGCGGTGGATCCCAATAGCGGCAATGTTTACGTCGCCGACATTTGGAATCAGCGCATCCAGGTGCTCACGCCGGATCTACAGCCGGTGGCGGAATGGCCTGTGCCGTCGTGGCAAAGTCAGGACATCTTCGACAAAGCCTATGTTGCTGTGGATGGCAACGGCAATGTCTACGCTTCGGACCCACAGTTTGCCCAGATCTTTGTCTTTAATGCGGAGGGGAAAATCACCGCCAGCTTTGGCAAATATGGTGTCGATCTCAACCGCATTGCCAAGCCCAACGGCATGGATGTCGATCTCGCCGCCAATCAACTGCTGGTGGCCGATGCCGATAACAACCGGGTGATGGTTTTCCCGGCGGGGGCGGAGTAAAGGAGAATGAGTCATGAGTAGGGGCTATCGACCCCTACTCATGACTCGTTAACGCTCAACGCGGCGACCAAGATGCGTACTCGCCCGCAGCCACATACACAGGATCGCTCTCGCCATCGGCGGCCTGCACCCAGACGCCGCTGCGCCGATCTTCACGTGTGCCACTAAAAACAATACGGCGGCTGTCGGGTGACCAATAGTGCTGACTCTGGGCGTATTGGTCGGCGAAGCGCAGGTATTGTTCAAAGAAGGTTTCTGTGGGCAGAAAGCGGCTTAGCAAGACGGTCTTCGTTCCATCCCACACATGGGCACGCATCCACAGCCGCCCCGCTTCACGTTGTAGTGAAAAGTAGAGCAACTTCTCTCCATCAGGACTCCACGCAAAGTAGATCACCCGCTCATCGCTTACCTGCCGATAAATCTGATTCTCAAAATCAAAGAGATAGAGGGGTCCAAAGGCATTGAAACCCGGCGACTGATCCGTATCCACAAAGGCCACCTGGCGACCAGAGCGATTACTCTCAAAGCTGGCTGTGCCGTTAAAGGCGATGGATTGCTCCACGGCTCCGCTCACATCGGCCAGCACAATCTGCTGACGTCCAGCCTCGTTGATGCCATAGAGAAGGTGTGTGCCGTCGGCCAGCCATTGCGGCGCGCCGAAATTGCCCGATGTCTGCGCCAACACGGTGCGCGATCCGTCCTGATCGATCCGCACGACTTCGCTGTTGCTGGCATGGGTGAGCAGTTGTTCGCCATCGGGCGACCACGAAAAATAGAGCGGCTGCCCGATGGAAATCGGCGTTGCCGAGGGCGGCGCGCTGCGAAAATCCACCCGAGTCAGGGCAATGGTGGGACTGTTGTCGGCGACCCAATTGCTCAAAAAGGCCAGCCCGTCGCTGTTTGCATTCCAGAAAATATAAAAGGGCGGGAAGACGACCTTCAATGCCTGCACATCGCTGCCATCAGCGCGCACGGAGATCAAGCGGCTTGCTTCTGTTTCAACCTGCACATAAGCTATCCGGCTTCCATCTGCCGACCACGTGGGCTGGCTATAGAGGCGGCTGGGGCTGGCGTCAGTGGTGAGATTAAAACGCTGCCGCGCCGTCGGGGCGCAGGGTAAAGAGGTTGCCGTCATTACCCGTGATCAAAAGGCGATTCTGGCTCGCCTCGGCCAGCGAGATCGCCGAGAGCGCTGGCGGAGCCATACGTCCCACAATGGCGGCGTTGCCGGCGCTGATCGCCAAACGCGCCGTGCCACCACACCCGGCCAGCATTAGCAGGCACAGACCGAGAATGCCAAACCACCCTCGAAACCAGCGTTGGATTGCCATATACAACTCCCTTTGGCTTTTTCAATATACAGAGGCAAATGGGGACTCAAACCGTATGAAATAGAACGCAGATGACACAGATCGGACGGATCAAAGCGAATGAATCTGTGTCATCTGCGTTTTATTTTTTACTTTAGGTTGATTGTATGGGAAGCGTCGCCGCCAATCGGGAAGATCAGTTACCCCTTTGCACTGAGGTAACCGCGCTGCCGGTGCTGTCGCTGACCCAGACCTGCCCATCGGGGGCAACAGCAATCCCCACCAGTTTGGGCGGCACTTCGGTGCGCCAGGGCACAACCCAGGCTTCCCGCTCGCCATCAGCAGCCAGTTTCAGGACAAGCCCCGGTTCTGGCGCGGTCATGTAGAGCGTACCCTCGTTGCCCAAGGCCAGATGCGGGCCATCGCCGCTGTTGGCAATGGGGATGCTCCAGACCTGGCGCGCCGCGGCGTTGGCGCTGATCTTAAACAACTGATGGGTGGCGACATCGGTGGCGTAAATATCGCCGTTGGCCGTCACGGCCACGTCTACAGGTTGGGTCTCCTGACCGGGGGCCAGCGGTATCGATTGCAAGAGTGTGCCCTCTTGATCCAGTTCCACCACTTGGCCGTTGGGCGTGTTGGCAATCCAAATGTGGTTTTGGTCGTCCACAAAAATCCCGCGCGAACGGACGCTGTGATACTCATCGGTGGGCACATCGCGCAGGAATTCGCCGGCGGCGTCCAACACGCTGACGCGGGCGCGACCCGCATCCAGCACAAAGATCTCGCCGCTTGGCCCAGTTGCCAGATCGGTGATCTCCAAAAAGCGCTCGCTGCCACGCTGCACCCGGCTTTGCACCCGCCCCGTGCCATCTAGCACCAAGACGGTCTGGGCATCGGCCACATAGAGCGTCTCGCCGTCGGGCGAGATCGCCAGCCCGCGCGGCTGGGCCAGATCCACAGCGATGGTCTGCGTGGTGGCCGTGACGCGTGGAAAGTCGCCTTCATTGCCGGCAATATCCAAGGATGGGGCCACCGGCTCGGCAAAGAGGGTGTCGGCGTCGGCCAGTTCAATGTGCTCATAGTTGCCCTGCGGCGGAAAGAGCACCTCGGCGGGTACATGGGATTGGCCGCGGCCCGGCGGCACCCAATAGAGGTTGATATGTGTGTGACCGGTGCGGTCGCTCAGGCGCACGCGAATATCGTGCAGCCCTTCTCCCAATTCAATCGTACCTTCGGTGTATTGGTTGGGAACCGTGGCCTCGACCACCTGGGTTTCGTCGATAAATAGCACCGATTCGTCGATGGATTCCAGGCCGAAGCGATAGAAGCCCGGCACAGCAATGTGAATTTTGCCCGTCCATTCCACAGTGTAGGGACGGGGCAACATGGGCACATGAAAATAGAGGCTGAGTTCAGGATCGATCTGGGCCAATGCTTCGGGGGCTTGCCAGTTACCATTGGCATAATAGCTGCCCAGCAGCCCGTTGTTGGTCACCGGCGGCACATAGAGCGCTTGGGTGGGACGATCTCGGTGGCGCTGCCGGGGGCCTGCCAGCGCAGATCCAGCGGGCCAGCGCCGCCCACAGCGCGCAGGCGCAAGGCGTGGTTGCCCTGGGCCAGCACCACATCTACCGTGGTTTCGCCCTCGCCAGCGAGCAGCAGATCCTCGTCCAGATAGAGTTCGGCGTCGGCGGGCGCACGCAGCGTCAGCCGATAGGGGCCATACCGAACCACGTTGAGCACGCCTTTCCATTCGACAGAGAAATCGCCTTCGACCGGGGGATCGGTGCTCCAATCAAACTGGATCGTCGCATCTTTGCGCGTGATTAGCGGCTCGCCGCTCCAATCGGGCGTGGCATAGTAGCTGGCGTTGAGTCCCTGCAAACTGTGGATGTTGTCGGGCGTCAGCCGCACTGTATAGACCACGGCAGGACCACCGAAGGGCGGGCCTAGCTCCTGAAATTGGGCATCTGGGTAATAGCGGCGCGCTTCGTCGTAGATCGACTTACTTTCGGCGTTCATGACCAGAATCACATCACGCGGGGCGTCCACACGCAAGGGCAGATGGGTGGTGGTTTCCAGCCGTTGATAGGCGGGTAGACCACGGGCAATAAAGTTGATGGCGGGGTGACCGTGAAAATAGGAGGTGACGTAAAAATCCGCCTCGGCGCTTTCGGCCAGCAACAGATCGGCCGCCAGCGTTTCAGGCGTGGAGTGGGCGTTCCACACCGCGAAGTCATTCGCTTGGCGCACGAAATATTTGTTGACGTTGATTACGCCGACATAGACGAGCAACGCCACCAACGGCCAGACAAAGAGCCGTGGAAAGCGCCGACCGGGCCGCGTCTCTCGCCAGAAACGCCAGAGCGCATCAATGGGAACCACAGCCAATAGGTAGGCCGAGGAGAGCGTGCCAATCGCACGCAGCGACTGCGGCGCTTCAAAATCCAGCGAGAGAATGCCGCCCAACAACATGACGATGGTCCATGTCAACAGTAACAAGGCTTTGGGCTGCCAGAAGCGGCGCAGACTCAGCGCCAGCCCCAGCACCATCAGCGCGCCGACAATGGCATCCAGCATGGGGTCGCCGGGCAGATTGTGGCGTCCGTTGGGATCACCGCGATAGTGGAACATGAGCACGTGCTTGCGGATGTTCTCCACCAGGGCAGGGATACGCTCTTCAGGGGTTTTGCCTGTAAAGATATAGGTGTCTTGGGTGCGCGAGAAAAAGGAGTCGGGTTGCTCATAGGCAAAGATCAACACCGGCAAGATCGCCAGCACCAGCCCGATCCCCACCAGCAGCCAGCCCAGCCACGCCCGGCGCAACATCTGGCGGCGGGCGATGGCAGCGTGGAGAAAGAAGAGTCCCACCACAGGCAAGAAGATCTGAAAGACGCGATAAAAGGCCAGTCCAAAGCCCAGCGATAGCCCGGCCAGCGCAAAGTAGAGCAGCCGTTGTTGGCGCAGCCCGCGCAGCAAAAGACCGAGCGCCAATAATTGGAAGAGCGGCGTGGCAATGTTAAACATGCCGATGCGGCTGAAGGTGAGATCCCAACTGGAAACGGCCAACAGAAAGGCCAGCACCAGCCCCAGTAACCGACGACCAAAAAATTCGCGCCCAGCCAGATAGGCGGCGGGAATGGTGGCGATGCCCAGCACGGCGCTGGCAAGCCGGAGGGAGGCACTGCTGGGGTCAAAGAGTTTGAAGGCCGCCGCCACCATATAGACATAGTGCGAGGGCGCCTGAATCGTGCCGTCAAAGATGGGCCGGTGCAGCGGTTCGTTGAGGATCCGCAGGGCCTGCAATCCGGCGTTGGCTTCGTCATACCACGTGCCAAAGGGCAGATCGCCCAGTTTATAGAGGCGCAACACCGCTCCCAGGATTGTGATCAACACCAAAGCGCCGATTTCCGTGAGTCTCCAGCCGCGGAGTTCTTCGTCGACAATCTCAGCACGCTCGCGAATCCAAAAGCGGTCGAGCAGGGCCACGCCGATCACGAAGGTCAACAGGCTGCCAATGTGCAGCCACCACGCCGTCATGGGGGTGGGGTTTTCTTGGAAACGAGGCAAAGAGAGCACGGCGAGGCCAATCGCGGCGACGGTAACCGCAAACCCGATCCAGGCCAGGGGTGACCATACCCGTTTGGTGACGAGGGCAATGGGCAAGGCGGGCCTAGATCGGTCGAGGGTGAGCAGGCCGACAACGACGGCCACAGCATAGAGCACAAGCCCGATCTGGGTCTCACCCCGGATCACAAACTGCTGGGCGGCCACGGCAAGGCCAACTGCCAGCAGCCCCAACAGAAGGCGCACCCCGGTGAGACGCCGCCAAAAGGCTAGGGAGTGCCGTGGGATCTTGGACAAAGGTGCATCAGAAATCATGGGCAGCATCCGGTGATAGAGAAGTTAGGGTGCCAACGGGAATGTGATAGGAGACGTATAAAAGGCGGTTGAGGTGATCGTAGTGTTCTTCGCGCACGCCTTCGGGGAAGGCTTGCACAATCATGTCGAGATCGGCCAGGCGCGCCGGCAAGACGATAAGGTAAATGTCCTGATCTGCGGCTTTGGCATTCGCTTCTAGCGCAGCGATATCTATTGGGTTGAACAAATTGCGCCGAACAACGTCATGGGCCACAAAACGCAGCACGCCATGATCGGCATACAAAACTGGATCGCCCATCAGGTAGACCTGGTTGTCTGCACCCGCTTCGTCCATCGCCGTGGCGATCTCTGTCAGGGGCAACATTGGGTTGATGCGCACAAAGTCGACAAAATAAAGATTAAAATTTAGATAGAGCGTAATGGCACATAGCGCCGTCGCCACGGCCAGCAATGTACGCCGATGGAGCGTGGGCCAAAGGGCATAAATGGCATCAAAAAGCCGTTGCATGGTCACAGCGGCGATGACATAGACGGCCAGCACCACCACAATTAAACGCGGACCATTGGGGGCGTCGTTGGTGACCACGCCGCCCAGAAAGAGGCCCACGGCGAACCAGAGTGTGATCATCTGGTTGGGAAAGCGCCGCCAGCCGCTGATCAACAACCCCAGCCCCAACCAGAAGAGGGCAACCGTAATCACATCAAAGCCCGGCAGCATGGGCGTGTAGAAAGCCGAGACATCGCCACCGCTGGCAAAAAAGTCCATGTTACGCTCAAGTTGTGTCCAGAGCAGCGCAGGCAGATCCCGCGGCCAGACGGCATCGGGGCCGAGCAAATGGTGCATCCCCTCTGGTTTGAGCACGCTGACGCCACGCATTCGGCTGATAAATGAGGTGAAGTTGTTGGCATAGAAGAAGAGCATGGGCAGGAAAGCCAGCACGGCGCTGCCGCCTGCCGCCACAATATAGCCCAAGTTGGTTCGCTTTATGCGCCAAAGCATTAGCAGGAAGATCACTGCCACGACGGCAATTAGGCGTGATCCATAATAGAAATATTGGCTTAGGCCCACGCTTAGCCCGATCAAAACGAAGATGGTGAGGCGAGTGTCGGGCAGGGCGGGCGGTGGCGTCTCTTCGCTGGCTTCGGCGGCGGTGCTTTTAGACCGTGCCCTCTCGCCGGCCACATAGACCATGACAACGAGAAGCAGAAAGATCGCTCCAAACCAGACACTTTGGATGTTGTTAAGGGCAATGCGGCTGTAGTGGATGTGCAGGTGCGAAACGGCCAGCAGCCAGCCCGCCACCACCCCGGCCACGCGCCCCCAGCCTATGCGCCCCACGGCGTAGATCAGCGGCGCACACAGCGCCCCAAATATCGCCGAGACCATCTTCAATCCCCACTCCGAATCGCCAAAAACGCGCAGTCCCAGGGCTTGCACGTAGTGAAACAGATTCGGATGATCGAGAAAAGCCGTGCGGAAAAAGTGTAGCGGGGCCGGGCCATGCTCTGCGCCCGGGCCATAAAGCGCCAGTCGGGCCAGCGTGCCCATTTCGCCCTCGTCGCCGTGCATGGCAGGCAGATGTTGATCAAGCAGATAGACACGCAGGGCGAGGGCAATGACAGTCAATCCCAAGGCAATCAGCCAGTCCAGTCGTTGCCAACGGACAGTTTCGCCCACGCGCCGCCAGAATATTGTGCCGCGGTCGTAGATCACCCCTGTGATCACGGCCAATATCAGACTCCCTGCCCACAGCCCAAAGCCCACGGGATCAGGATCGGCCTGGCGGATGCGCGCAACGGCCAGGGCAGCGCAGACCAATGTCGCCACAAGCAGGGGCAACCAGGGCGCCGCGCCGAGATTGCCCCCCATCTGGCGGATACGATCCAGTTCGGACGTTGCTTGGGTGCGGAGCAAGCGGTTGCTTCCAATTGCCATTGCCACGGCAGCCAGCACCAGGGCCAACTCGTTGCCTGTGCCAACGCCATAGATGGCAACCACAATGGCGACGATTAACAAAAGAATACCCATGAAATTTTTCAGTCCTGTGGGTGGTTATAAAGACAGTTTGACGATGGACGGAAGACGAAGGCAATCCGTTGGGCAGATAAAGCCGTTTATGAGATTCCACAGAATTGTCTCTCAGGACTTACGCACCAAGCAGTTGTGATGGAGAAGGTGAACTTTTTGAAAAGCTCACCTTCTGGGGCAACTGCGTAAGTCCTGTCTCTGTGTGAATCCGCCCAATCCCTGTCATCCACGTTCTATTGTCGAGTCAGGGTGCTCGAAGACTGGGCACAAGCACATGCGGCGGCACGGGAGCTTCGGGCTGGCCGGGCGGTTGCCAAAAAAATTCGAGGGCAGAACCGCCGTAGCGTTGGAAATAGTCGATACGTAAATCGTGCAGACCGGGGGCAAGCACCGCTTCGACAGTCAGTTGGTTGGGCTGATCCGGGGTTAACCCTTCGCCCAAAACCGTGCCATCCAGTGTCAAGCGTACACCATCGTCGGCGCTAAGGCGAAAGCGATAAGTACCGGCCTTCTCGACACGCAACGATCCCATGAATTGGGCGCTGAATGGATGGGGCAACGGTTCGTTGGGCGGCCAGGCCAGTAACAGAAAGGGGGTTGTCTGCCACATCACGGGTGACCCTGCCCAATTGTCACCCGCAAAGTAAAATCCTGTCAAGCCGACATCCGGCAAAGGGCGCGTAAAGAAGGCCGAGATCGGCACAGCTTCCACCTTTCCATCGGGTTTTTGCCATGTCAATTGGGGCGCGTCCCCGGCGAACTTCGGCTGCGCCAGACGGATGGCGTGCAGACCGCGGCCCAGATAGCGCGGCAGATCCCACGGTTCGCCATCCACCAAAAGTTGGGCATGGGTGGCGGTGAAATTGTAAAAACCGCTTTGGGGCAATTGAATCGTGCCGTCCCAAGTAATTTCGCGGATAGCGGACACGGCAGGCAACGTAAAGGGCGCGCCAGGGTGGCGCTGCGATTCGCCCGTTGCGCCGATCACCGTGCGCCAGAGGCCGCTGTGGACGGCCAGATCTGCGGGCGGAATCCAGATTTGTAGAAAAAGCGGCGCATCCCCCGGCCCGCGGACGATCTCGTCGCGGGCGTTGGGGTAGAAATCGCGCACATAATCGGTCAGCGCGGCGTAGTGCAGATCAAGCAGCAAGCGCGCGCCGTGGTCGTGGGCGGGCAGCGGCAGATCGACTTCGGGGCGGGCCAAATGGAAGGGCGGTTGCTCCAGCGGATTTTGCGCTGTGGTGTCGCGCACAGCGCCATAGACGAGAAAGCGCAGCGGCGAAAAATTGTAGAAATTGGGCGAAAGATAGACCGCTGCGCCCTCGGTCAGCGCGTCTACCACGGCATGGCCGACACGAGTTTCCATCTGGTTGAAGCTGTTTTGGACGTCCACCGACGCCGCCTGTGCGCCAAAATAGAGCGAAAGTTCCCAAGATGCAGCCAGGACTAGCGCGGCCACGCCCAGACTCGTCCCCATGATCATTCCACGCGGACGCAGGGCAGGAGTGGGCGCAACAGCGGCAAAACTGCGCACCAAACGGCTCAAGACATCACCGGCAATCAGCACCACCGCCATCAGCGCCGAAAGGGTGCGGTACGAATTGGGCGAGATCATATAGTCCGGCGCAAAAGGCGAATTGACGTGCAACTCGCTGAGAAAACCGGCGGCCAGGGCGATGACCAGCCAGAGCCAGAGCAACCCGCGCCGACGGTCGCGCAGGGCAAGCAGGCCATAGGCCAGCCCAATTGCCAGTAACATACCCGTCACCGGATCGGTTTGCGGCTCGCCGGGCAGGTTTTGCCGCCCCATGGGGTCGCCATATTGATAGAAAAGCTGTACATGCCGCCAGATGTTTTCGATCAACGGTTGCCAGGAATCCGCCCGCGCCACTTCGTTGAAAATGGAAATTTCCAGCGAGCGGTTGAGAAAGAGAAAAGGGCGCGTGGCATAGGTTACCAGCAAGGGAGCCATTGCCACCAATGCGGCGATGGCAAAGAGGGCCAGCCCACCGCCATAGCGTTTCCACGCTGCCCACGGGCCACCCCGTTCGGTTAAGAGCCAATAGAGCGCAAAGAGGGCGAGCGTGATCAACGCCAAGCGGCTACTAAGATAGGTGTAGATCATCAACCCGGCGATGAGTCCGCCGGCGGCATAGTCCAGGGCGCGGCGCTGGCGCAGCCCACGGATCAGCAACACGGTTGCCAGCGTTTGAAAGAGCGGCGGCATAAGTTCATTCCAGCCCCAACGGCTCAGGGTCATGTGCCAGCGGCTGACGCTGAGCAGAAACATGGCGAAGAGACCGGCGGCGGGGCCAAAAAGCGTGCGCCCCAGCCAATAGACGGCGGGAATGGTGAGGATGGCGGGGATCAGCGAGGCAGCTTTGAGGGTGAGATAGCTGGCTCCCCACGTGTGATAGAGCGCGGCCAGATAGTAGATATAGCCGTTGGGCGTCTCGTACCAGCCTGTGCCAAAGGGAGAACTGTCGCGGCCTTCAAGAATAGAGAGTGCATCCAGCGAGGCGTTGGTCTCGTCCACATAGAGCGCGGCGGGGATAGTGTCCAGTCGATAGAGACGCACGAACATTGCCAGCGCCAGAATTGCCACAAAGAGCGCGATTTCGCCCCAGCGTTGCCAGCGAGGACGGATAGCCGGGGGCGCGCGGGGAGATCTCCGCCCAATCGGGCGCAGCCCGGCCGATCCCTTTGATCAGCGTGCCGCCGAGGATGACCAGCGCCAACGCTAAAAGCCAGAGCCATGGTGTACCGTGCCATTTTGTATAGTCGGGCCAAAGGCGCAAGACCAGCCACGCCGTGGGCAGCAGTGCCGATAGCACAAGAATGAGACCGAGGGACTGGCGGCGCGGTGAAACGTCGGCCAGCGGGCGCAAGGCGGGCGCAGCGTCGGGCAGCCAGTGATCGATGCGGCGTAGGCTCACCCCGCCGACAGCGGCAGCAAGGACCAGCAACAGCCAGGGCCAGCGCGGATCGGTAATGAGGGTCCACGATTGGTGTAATACCCAAACGGCGCTTTGACAGGCTACCACGCTGCCGAGCAATAGCAGGAGATCAAAGGCACGCCGGGCAAATGGAGTAGTGGTCGAAGGCGAGGGAAGATCCGTCATGGCAAAGGAGTATACATCAAGTGGGCGGTCTAGGGCAGCGTGGCACACTCCTCAGTCTCTATCTGAGATCGGCGGCGCACAGGCACAGCCCGCATCTCCTCGACAAAGTACATTTCCATCTCGCCCTTGCCTTTGGCGTCGCGCTTGCCCCTATATTCACATTTGAAGAAGGGGTAAATCTGATTATAGGTGGCGCGGTGAGATGTTGATCTTGCCAGCCTCGCCGCTGGATTGCATCCGCGCCGCCACATTCACCGTATCGCCCCACACATCGTAGACGAACTTTTTACGCCCAATCACACCAGAAACCAGCGGCCCGGTATGGATGCCGACGCGAATGTCCCAAAATGGCTCCCCTTGCATTTCTTTTTCGCGCTTGCGTTTGCGGATAAAGGCGCAAATTTCCTGCGCGGCCAACACGGCGTCCAGGGCATGGGTATCACGGGCAATGGGGATGCCACCGGCGGCCATGTAGCTGTCGCCGTTGGTCTTGAGTTTTTCGAGATTGTAGCGTTCGCTGATGCGGTCGAAGCGGGTAAAACAGTAGTCCAGTTCGTCTAACAGCGCCTTTGGCGAAAGGATGGCGGCGATGGGCGTGAAGTTCTCAAAATCAATGAACATTACCGTCGCCGAATCATAGTGAACGGGGCGCACCTGCCCGGTGCGTTTGAGTTCGTCGGCCACACTGCTGGGCAGAATGTTGAGCAGAAGATCGTCGGACTTTTGCTTTTCGCGCTCGATTTCGGTGTACAGTCGGTTGATCTCGGCGAAACGGCTGGCGTTACGGATGGCCGCAGCCACTTGTACGGCCAGCAAATAGCCGATGCGTATGTCCTCCTGGGTATAAAGATTGGGCGTGTGGGCGGCAAAGTTCAGCGTGCCGGCGATCTCGCGCTCAATCTCCAACGGCAAGACCAAGAGCGATTGGAAGCCCCCAAATCCCTTGTCGTCCTCGTTATTCTGAAAAACCTGGGGATAGCCTGTACGCACAGCCATGCTGATACTGTGAGTCTCGTCCAGGGTGTCGGAGGGCGTGGTGGCGGCTTTGCCATAGAGCAGATGGGTGCGCAGCCGCTGTTTACCTTCACGCATGGAGACGCTACAGTGATCAAAATCCAACAGCCACTTGGCCTGTTTGCCCACCACCGAGAGAATGGCGTCGAGATCCAAAGAGCGGTTAATGGCAACGGCGATCTCGTTGATGGCAGCAATGCGGCTCGACAGCGCTTGGGCCTCGGCCAGCAAGCGCCGCGATGTGTCGAGTAGCTCCTCGCGGTTCTGATCGGCAAGACGGTTCACGGCAAGTTTGGAGGCAGACATAGATTCCCTGGAAAAGTGTGATAAAGAAAGCGATTGGATGATTATCGAAGCAGCGCCACAAGTACCTATACAGGTCTAGGGTGCGTCGCACCTGAATCGTTACCTCTTTGAAATATCATTGTGTGCTGCTGCAATGTATAGAAAATTGGGTTCTGTCTTGAACAATCGCCCAATCTCCTCTGTTTACAGCGCGTCAATCTCCAACTGAATGGCATCGGTATACTGATTCACCCCGGTAAAAAGATTGGCGGTTGCCAGAATTTCGTAGATTTCGCCATCGTCTAGCCCTAGATCGCGCAAGGATTCAAAATCTGCTTCGGTCAGATCATGGGGCGATGTTCCGGCCAGCAGCCCAAAGCGGATCACCGCTTTTTCGCGGCGCGGCAGCGGACAGGCTTCAAAGTCTGAAACCAGCAATTGTAAGACCTCTTCGCTCATGCCCAGCGCCGACAGTCCGTGCAAATGTACGTTGAGCGCATAGGGGCTGTTGTTGGTCTGCGAGATTACCACACCTACCATCTCCTTAAGCGTGCGTGGGATGTTGCCTTCCAGCACTGTCGAGCGAAACTTGATCCAATTCGCCTCTAAAAAGCCTGGGCGCGTCGCCATTGATTTAAAGAGATTGGGGACCATGCCAAAGCCTAAATCGACGGTAATCTCATCATAGATCGCCTGAACACGAGGATCGGACACTTGATTGGTTTCAACAATCGGAACACGGGCCATACAATTCGGTCTCCTTGGGGTAACACGGCTACGTTCGAGTGTACAGAAGGTACAGCGTACAGAAACATAGACGAATTCATAGCAAGAAATGGATCTATCGGGATGATCTTTAATCACTGTCCGTTTGTATCTATTCAGGTCCAGGGTGCGACGCACTCGCCACACAGGCTTTTCATGACCAATCTACCCTTGGCGAGTGCGTCGCACCTGTATAGTTACGTCCGTTTTATCTAATGGTTTCGTTGCCACGATTCCCGGAATCAGATCAGCCAGTTTGTTTAGGGACAGTTACCTCATATCCTATTCCATGTCCAAAATAGAAGGGAATCGGTACATCTAACCATTTTTGGCCGCTTTACTTTTCGGGTCTGGAGAACATGCAAAGCCACAGTCATCGCGCCCGATAGTAGCATAGATATCTCGTCTCTATACCGAGCCGTGAAATTACACGTTTGCGCGTGTGGCGGTCCTGTGGTATTTTCTTCCCATTCACGCTCTGTTTTCTGGTCTCCTCTATAAAGCAGGCGGGTAGCCCACCTCCGTGCTGCCATCTGCGTTTGAATCTGCATTTTGAGTCGCTCGCCAGTACACAACTGTATGTGCCAAATTTCATCTCATCCATTCCACCCTGGAGGTCCTATGCACCGATTGCGCTTTTCTCCGTTGATAAGTTTTTTGATCCTGTTGTCGATTCTGTTGGCTGCCTGCGCGCCTGCGCCTGCTGCCCCTGCCGCCGAAGCACCTGCCGCTGAAGCGCCTGCCGCCGAAGCACCCGCTGCCGAAGCCCCCGCTGCCGAAGCCCCCGCTGCCGAAGGTGAAGTCATCAAAATTTACACAAGCTGGCCGTTACAGGGGTCGATGCTCCCGATCGGAACGAGCATGAAAGAAGCCGTCGATCTGGCCCTGGAACATTACATGGCCGATCATGATGGCAATGGCCCTGGCGGGTTTCAAATTCAAGTGCTGAATCTTGATGATGCCTCTCCCACCACTGGCTCGTGGGATGGCACGATTGAGGCTGAAAATGCCCAGAAGTGTGTCAATGATGCCGACTGCATGGTTTACTTCGGCACCTATAACTCTGGCGCGGCCAAAGTTTCCATGCCCATTACCAACAAAGCGGGCATTGCCCACATTACCCCGGCCAACACCTATCCTGGCCTGACCAAACCCTGGGACGCTGGCGAACCGGAAATCTACCGCCCGTCGGGTGCGGTCAACTACTTCCGCACCAATGCCTCGGACGATCTGCAAGGCTGGTCGGGCGCAGCCTGGGCACATTGCATGGGCTTCGAGAATATCTACATTCTGGACGACCGCCAGCTCTATGGCAAGGGCGTGGCCGATGCCTTTGTGCAGCAGGCCGAAAAAGAGGGGATTACCATTGTCGGGCGCGATGGCGTTGAATCCAGCGACATTGACTTCCGTTCGCTGTTGACCAAAGTACGCGCGGCCGATCCCGATCTGGTCTACGGCGGCTTTGTCATCGACACCGGTGGCCCACAGGTTATCCAACAGATGGCGTCATTGGGACTCTTCGAGCAGGGCATCAAGTTCATGGGGCCGGACGGTCTGCAAGATCAAGCGATCATCGACCAAGTCGGGGGTGCAGAGGTTGCCAACGGCAATGTCTTCCTGACCTTCCCCGGTCTGACGGGCAGCCAGTTGACCAGTGAAGCCGGCCAGCGTTATTACACCGATTACAAGGCCCAATACAGCGCCGAACCCAGCCCCTGGGGAACCTACGCCTATCAGGCCATGCAAGTGGTTTTGGATTCCATTGAACGGGCGGGTAGCAAAGATCGTGCCGCTATTCTCGATGCCATGCGCTCCGGCAGCTATAACGGCATTACCGGCGAGTTTAGCTTCAACGAAAACGGTGATCCAACCCTGATCAACATGGGTGGCTATCTGGTGATGGACGGGGACACGACAAATTTTGCGGGTCCGATTAGCCCCGACATGTACCCGGATGCGTGTGAAGCCGCCATGCCTGCGGGGATGGGCGAATAGTGTGTAGTACGTGTTGCGTGTTGCGTGAACCCTCATTCACGTAACACGCAACACGTCAATCATCTTTGTCTACCCCTACTCTCTTTTGTTGAGGTGTTGAGTTGACCCCTACCGAAGTTTTTACCCAACAGGTTCTCAATGGATTGACCATCGGCGCGTATCTGGGCCTGATCGCCCTGGGCTACACCATGGTCTACGGCATTATCGAGTTAATCAACTTCGCCCACGGTGATCTCTTCACCTTTGGCTTTTTTGTCTCCCTCTCCTTGTTCAATTTTTACGACGTCAACGGCACGCTCTATGGGTGGGATCTGATCTGGCTCTTTACCCTGATCCTGTTGCTGACCATGCTGCTCACGGGCATCCTCAATGTGGTCATTGACCGCGTGGCCTATAAACCGCTGCGCAAAGCACCCAGGCTGGCCCCGCTGATCACCGCCGTGGGCATGTCGTTTGCGTTGCAAAACATCTTTGCCAACTGGTATGGCCCCAGCCAGATCAACTACCCCGACTTTTTCCCACGCGTCGACATTCTGCGCGAATGGTTTGGGCTGGAGACGTTTGTGCTCTTCTCCACCCAGGACCTCCTGCTCATCGGCATCACCATCCCGTTAATGGTGGGGCTGCGTCTCTTTATCCAGCGCACCAAACTGGGCAAAGCCATGCGCGCCTCGGCCCAAAACGCCAGTGCTGCTGCCATTATGGGCATTGACGTGGAGCGGGTGATCATGATCACCTTCTTCATCGGCGGCGCGCTGGCCGGCGCAGCAGGCATGATCTTCGGCAACTTCCTGCACACCGGGCGCTATCTTATGGGCTTTGATGCTGGCCTGTTTGCCTTTACAGCGGCGGTTTTCGGCGGCATCGGCAACATTGTGGGGGCCATGCTCGGCGGGCTGATCATCGGCTTTATCAAAGCCTTTAGCGATCAATACCTGGCGGCCCAATGGACCCGCGCCGTGATCTTCGGCATTCTCATTCTGGTGTTGGTCTTCCGCCCACAAGGGTTATTGGGCCAGGGCGAATCGGAGAAAGCCTAACCATGCAACGAGTTGAATCCCGCACGCCCACCGCTGTTTCACGGCAACGCAGCTACATTGCCAACCCGCGCCCCGAAGCCATCGCCAACTGGACCATTGTTTCCAGCATCGAAGCCATCTTACTCATCGCCCTTGCCCCCGCCCTGATCCACCGTTTTGGCAGCCTGGGATGGGGCGCGCTGCTCTTGGGCGTGGTCATGGCCGGGCTTTCCTCCATCTGGTATCAAGGCATCCGCCTTGGCTACATGGCGCTGGTAGTCTTCTACATTTTCTCGTTTATTAGTCTGATTGCATCCGGTATCCTCTTTTTATTAACGCAGCCCCTCGTTCCGTCGCTGATCTTCGTGGCACTGGTGCTCATCACCGCCGGCGCCTTTGCCCGACGTGATCGGCGCGCCGGAGCCATTCTCGCTGTCATCGCCATTATCTACTTTGTAATTCTCTTTGCCTCGGCCAGCAGCACCCAACAGGCGCAACTCAACCGGGCGCTCTTGCTTTTTGGCTTCTACTTGCTCACTGGCGGCGCAGCCAGTTTCATCTTCAACGTGCGCTGGGGCGAACTGCGCAAGCCGCTTTTTCTGCGCTTCTTCGGGTATGACAGCGAACCGCCTGCCCTCTTGGCAGTTGCCACGCTAATCGCCCGCATCAACGCGCTGCTCTCCACCCTCTACAGTGCAGCCACCGGCCTCTTTCGTCCGATTGGCCGCACCGTCACAGGCGGCAACCGCGCCTTCAGCCGCGGCGTGGATACCATCCCCGCTGGCCCGCGCCGCCTCCTCACCATTGTCTTGGTCGTGCTGGGCCTCTTTTTCTTTCCGCTTCTGGTGCGCTGGCTAGAGACCGTCACCAACCTCTCGCTGCTGATTACCATGAACGTGGGCCTGCTCTTTGTGGTGTTGGCGCTGGGGCTGAACATTGTGGTGGGCTTTGCTGGGTTACTCGATCTTGGCTATGCGGCCTTTTTTGCCATCGGCGCGTACACCCTGGGCGTCTTCACCTGGCCCACGCTGGGGCTAGAGTGGAGCTTTTGGATCGTGATCTGGCTCAGCGCACTGGTGGCGGCGATTTTCGGCATCATCATCGGCACGCCCACCCTGCGTCTGCGCGGCGACTATTTGGCGATTGTCACCTTGGCCTTTGGCGAAATTGTGCCGCGTGCGATCCGCGAAATGTCCGACATCACCCTCAAAATTCCCTTCACCGACATTTATCTCATCGGCTCAGAACTTGCCGGATTTAATCTCACCAACGGCACAAGGGGCATGAACCCCGTGGGGCGGCCGATGATTTTCGGCCACGAGGTGGGGATCGACCCGCTGACGTTGGGACCGCTGACCATCAGCCCGCCCATGCAGTGGTATTTTCTGATTATATTGGTGGGCGCGCTGGTATTGGTAGCAGCCCTGCGGCTGGAAAATTCCCGTCTGGGTCGGGCATGGATGGCAATCCGCGAGGACGAGACGGTGGCCGATGCCATGGGCGTCAACCTTGTTCGCACCAAACTGGCCGCCTTTGCCCTGGGCGCGTCCTTTTCAGGCTTTGCCGGTTCGATCTACGCCGCCATGATCCAGGCCATCTTCCCCGAACTCTTCAGTTTCTTGGTCTCCATCTTCCTGTTGATCATCGTCATCGTCAGCGGCATGGGCAACATCTGGGGCGTGCTTATGGGTGGGCTGATTATCTCGCTTTTCGACCGCGTCGCCCTGGCCCAGATCGTGCCCGAATATATCCCCGGCGGCGATGTGCTGCAAAAGTGGCGCTGGGTCATGTATGCAGCCGGGCTGATTGTGATCATGGTCATGCGGCCCGAAGGGCTGTTCCCCTCCAAAGCGCGCCAAGCCGAACTCCATGAAAATGAAGAATCAGGACTAGACGAAGTAGCCTATATCCAGGGCACAGGCGACGGCGAACCCACGGGCCGCAGCATCACGCCGCCCAAACAGCAACCGCCTGTCAACCCACAGCGGCGCAGCAAGGGCGCACGCAAACGCAAACGATAAAAAGAATGATACCCATCCCGTATGCATCTATTTAGGTGCAGGGTGCGACGCACTCGCCAGAGGTAGATTGATTGGAAAGCTGTGTGTCGAGTGCGTCGCACCTATAGTTACTCACGGATTACGCATTCCAGGACTCTCAATGCCTATTCTTAGCGCACAACAACTCACCAAACAATTCGGTGGCCTCACCGCGGTGGATGCCGTCGATCTGGAAATCGAAGCCGGGCAGATCGTCAGCCTGATCGGTCCCAACGGCGCGGGCAAGACCACTTTCTTTAACATGGTCACCGGGCTATACACGCCCACATCTGGCACGCTGCTCTTTGATGGAACCAAACTAGGCCGCTATCGACCGTCCCAAGTGACCGCGCTGGGCATTGCGCGCACCTTTCAGAACATCCGCCTCTTCAAAAACATGTCGGCGCGGGAAAACGTGCTGGTGGGCATGAACTGCCGCCTGCGCTCGTCGTGGTATCATGCCCTGCTGCGCACGCCGGGCATGGTGGCCGAAGAGGCCGAAGCTCGCCGCAAAGCCGATGCGTTGCTCGATTACGTGGGGCTGGGCGCAGCCCTGGGCGACGACGTGGCGAAAAATTTGGCCTATGGCAACCAGCGCCGCCTGGAGATTGCGCGTGCCCTGGCTGCCGAACCCAAACTGCTGCTGCTGGATGAACCCTCGGCGGGCATGAACCCACGCGAAACCGCTTCGCTCACCGCCTTTATTCGTCAACTGCGCGACGACCGCGGCCTGACCATCCTGCTCATCGAACATGACATGAAAGTGGTTATGGGCATTTCCGACCGCATCCATGTGCTGGATTATGGCAGGAAGATCGCCGAAGGAACCCCGCGCGAAGTCCAGCGCAACCCGCGTGTGATTGAGGCCTATCTGGGCAAGGCAGCGACCGAAATAGCGAGTCATGAGTAAGGTTATATCTAATAGAGGTAAGAGTTCAGCAAGCTGAACCCTCTGGCGCAGCAAGCAGCGCCCCCTACCATTCTGCGGCCACTACTGTCAGCCTAGTCATTACGGATTACTCTTTCTCTCCAATAAATGCTTTCAATTTCTAGTTAGGTAAACCCAACAGGTCCACCCATGCCCCACATGCTTCAACTTGACAACGTCCATTCCTTTTACGGCCACATTCACGCGCTCAAGGGCATCTCGCTGCATGTGGACGAAGGCGAAATCGTCACGCTGATTGGCTCCAACGGCGCGGGCAAAAGCTCCACCATTCGCACTATTTCTGGCCTGCTCCACCCCCGCCACGGTACAGTAACGCTGGAAACACAGCGCATTGACGGTCTACAGCCGCATCGCGTCGCCGAGTTAGGCATCGGACAAGCCCCCGAAGGCCGCTGGATCTTCCCGCGGCTGACAGTGTTGGAAAATCTGGAGATGGGCGCGTTTAGCCGCACCGATCAGGACGGCATCCGCGCCGATCTGGACTACGTTTTTGATCTCTTTCCGCGCCTCAAAGAGCGGCGTACGCAGCAGGGCGGCACGCTTTCTGGCGGCGAACAGCAGATGCTGGCGATCTGGCCGCGCCCTGATGGCCCGCCCGCGGCTGCTGCTGCTCGATGAGCCGTCGATGGGGTTGGCCCCCATGTTGGTCGAGTTGATCTTCGAGACTGTGGTCAACATCAACCGCGCCGGGATGACCATCTTGCTGGTGGAGCAGAACGCGCTGATGGCGCTGCAAGTGGCGCATCGTGGCTATGTGTTACAGACCGGCGAAATTGTGCTGCAAGGCCCGGCCAAAAAATTACAGACTAATGAGATGGTGCGCAAGGCGTATTTGGGCGAAGAGGAATGAGAATGACAAGGTGAAGGAATCTCTTCTTTCTCTCCCTTTTACTTTTCTGTCCAGACAGCCTTTGTGATAAAATGACTCACGTTTCACGCAACACGCTCTGCGGATGTAGCTCAGCGGATAGAGCAACGGTCTTCGGAACCGTCGGTCGGGGGTTCGAGTCCCTCCATCCGCGCTGAAAGGCCCGTTTTCCTCTGGGGAACTTGTCTCTCCCAGAGAAAAACGGGCCTTTTGTATTGGGCAACAAGATGGCAGAAGAAGTGTACGGGCGCTGCTGGCTGCGCCTGCTGTCTCTTGGGCGCAGCCAGCAGCGCCCGTACACCATGACCCGATCTGAATGAGACCTCATCAAGGTTTGGGGGTTGCCAAAGCGTGCCACTGCTGCTACCATAGCCTTACTGCGCGTAAGCTTATCATCTATTTCTCTCCTTGACCCCGTGCTTCCGGTTTCAATGCAAAAATAAATACGCCATCTTGCTCGTAGATCAGTTCGACATAGCCTCCAGTCAACAAGCTTTCTAGAGAGAGTATTCCCGGTCGAGATCCTATATAAAGATGGGTCACACCCGCCTCTCGCAGACGTTGGCGCAGGGTTGGATCGTCCAGCGAGGCGGCTGTGTGCCAAGTGGAAAGCAGATCCCGAATGGGCTGCACGGCGGCGGGTGGCAAGGCACTGGCATAGAGCGAAGGCGGCAAGATCGAACGGCGGTCGGTCAGCACCGAGATCCAGTAGCCACCATCACTGCCGGCATAGATGCCCGACAGCCAGGGCCACGCTTGCACAGCAAAATAGGCGTCTGGTGGCGTATTTTGGCGGATCCAATGCAGCGCTGCGCGGTCGGCCTGGGTTGCCAACACCGTCTCTGGGTTGACAATCGTGGTCATGCCCGATGCCCCGCCAATCGAGAGCAGCAAGGCGAGCAGCCCGGCAGCAGAAAGCGCCCAGCGCGGGGGCGTTAGAAAGCCCAATGCCCAGGCAGCCAGCCCGCCAACCGCCAACGAGAGCGGGACAAAGAGGGTGATCACCCAGGCGTTAATATGGGAAATCAACGTATAGGGCAGGCCCAGACGATCCAGTTGCAGCAAGAGTGCAGTCAGCAGGCTCCAGGCCAAGAGCAGCCCCCAAGCCAACGCAGTGCGACGGGTTGTTCGCCACAGAGATCGGCGTCGAAAGCTAAAAAAGCCCAGGCCCACAACTAGGCATAGCCAGAGCAGCCCAGTCAGGCGCACACTTGTGCCCCAGCCCGCCAGCGCAGAGAGGCCGAGCGTGGCAACCGTAACCAGCGGTGGGGTGCGTGGCGTCCACATCAGCCCCCAGTCTACGCTGTTTGTCTCTGCCCACGCCGTCACGCTTTCTGTACGCACAGCGAGCATGGTGCGTACCCAGGCTGACTGCATAAGGCTGAGCCACCAGGGCAGGGTGAGCAAAAAACCAAACGTGGCCGCTCCCCCCCAAAGCAGGAGAGGCCGCCATCGCCCCCGCACCAGAAAAACGACGGCCAACAGGGCCATGAGGGTGGCTGCAAAATAAGCGATGCGAACGTGGATCAGGGCCAATCCGGCCAGGGTCAGGCTAGCGGCCAGCATGCCGCCCCAGGTGGGCCGATGGCGCAACCGCCACAAGCAGATCACCACCACCGGCAACAACAACAGACCGGTAAGATGGGTGTAGCGGCCCCAGGAAAGATAGTAGGCAGGAAACCAGGAAACTGTGCCCACCAGAGCCGCTGTCAACAGACCAGCCCGGCGGCTGGCAAAAAGGCTGCGACCAGCAGCGTAGAGCATGAGCACAGAGAGGGCGTTGAGAAATTGCCCGGCGTGTAGCACAAGATCTGCCAGATCGAAGGCATCACTCCTCCGCAACAGCCACGCCAGCCAGGCCATCAGGGCATGATAGCCCCAGTGATAGTTGAAAACGCCGCCAGGAATCAGGGGATCAAAGGTGGCGGGGATCTGGCCTTGTGCCACCAAGAGGCGTATGATCATGGTGTGGTGGACAGAATCTACCCAGGCAGGCAGAGCCAGCGTGCGGATTTGTACAAGACGGGTGATGGCGGTGATGGCAAAAATAGCGGCAAAGAAGGTCAGCCCCAGCCCCTGGCGGCGCAGATGGGCGAGCCGCTGTTGCCAACGTAGAGCGGGGACACGGGCAATGCTGAAGATACCAAGCAGACCAAGGAGAAGCACAAACGCCTGCGCTATACCGGGCGACCATCGCCAGCCCAGCAGCGAAGTCCAAAGGAAAAGGAGGGGCCAGAAGGCTATCCCTACTCCCATTTGAAGCGCCAGGCGCACCAGCCAATCGGGGTGGCGCGGCAAACGAAATGCCCTTTCAAGCAGCAGGCCGGGCAGCCAGACGAGGAGAAAAGCAGCGCCCCAGGTGAGTCCGATCAGCATAGGAAGAGCAACCAAACCAGACGCCACGGTGGGCTATTAAAAAGAGATCGGATTGGTTGAACGCGTACAAAGCTTGTCATGAAGAAAGAGTATACCCCAGGGTCTTGTGCTTGGCGAACCCGTACAAAAAGTCTTTGTTATTTTTATTTTCCAATGGCGCGGCGTTAACGATTCTTGCCCGTGTTATGGGAAAAATTAGAGGAGAGAGGAACACTATGTCTCGAAAAATCTATCGTTCGCAACCCTTTTGGGTGGGCCTGCTGGCTATGATCATCACAGCGGTGGCGGCTGTGATGTTGACAGGCAGCCCCACCGCCCAGGCCGAACCGCTGACGGCTCGCAATCTTCAGGGCTACCCCGCCCCGTTGGATCTTCTGGCCGACAAACTCGAAGTGACCCAGGCCATCCAGACCCTTAACAACAGTGTGCGTCTGGTACAAGACAAGCGTACCTTTGTGCGCTTCCATGTCCACAGCACCACCGGCACGCCTGTCACCACGGCGGTTTTGATTGTGCAACGCGGCGCATCTACCGTGACCTTGGGGCCGATTAACACAGGCGGCACGATTGCAGTGCGCCCCTCGCCAGACCGTGGCGCGCTGAATCACGCCTTCCTGTTTGAGCTGCCCAATGGCTACAAACAGGGGACAGTGAACCTCTCCGCGCTGGTCAACCCGGCTCGCAACCCGGCGGAGAGCAACTATAACAACAATGGCGTCTCCACGAGTGTCACCTTTGAGGCAGTTCCCACAGTCAATTTGGTGCTGTACAAGGTGACCTATAAAGTAGGCAACACCACCCACACCACCAGCAGCGCGCACAGTAATCAGATGCTAAGTTGGCTGCGCCGTGCCTACCCGCTCAGCAATTTGCGGGTCTGGAACCGCACCATGGACTATGGAAATGGCCTGCCCACGTGTGGGCTGCTCAACTCTCGCCTTGCCAACGCCAGGACCTGGGATATTATCTTCGGTTGGTTTGGCTGGAGCAATGTCCCCTCGGCAGCCCACTACTATGGCATGGTGAGCGATGCCGGCGGCTTTATGCGGGGCTGTGCGGTGGACATTCCGCACAAAATCTCCTCTGGGCCGACGGGTAGCAGCAACTGGAACTGGGACTTTGACGGCAGTTATGGCGACTGGTATGGCGGCCACGAACTGGCACATACGTACGGACGCTTCCACGCCATGTACTGTGGCGCAGGCGGCGGTGCCGCCTACCCTCATGCCTCTGGCAACATTAGCCCCGCAACCACGGGCAACACGGCCATCTATGGCTTCGACATCCAGACCCAGGCGATCTATGGCCCCACCTGGAAGGATGTCATGACCTATTGTACGAATCAGTGGGTCAGCGACTTTACCTATCATGGGCTGATGACTTACTTTAAGGCCACCCCGGTGCGGTCTGGCGATGGGCTGGTGCGAATTGAAGCAGGCGACCGCCTTTTGATCAATGGCGCCATTAACGCCGAAACGGGCGAAGCGACACTGGATCCAATCGTGCGTGTGCCAAACGTTAAAGAGGTCACCGAACCCACGCCCGGTGCCTATAGCATTGTGCTCTTTAATAACAGCAACACGGAAGCTGGCGCGCTATGCCTTTACGCCCACCGAGAGCGATGGCGGCCCCAGCGACACACCGGGCGAGCGCGCCGTTGCCTATCTGCTGATCAACGAGCTTGTGCCCTATGTGAATGGCACCACCCGTGTGGAGATCCAGGGGCCGGGCAATGTGAAGATTGCCGAAGCAGCCCCTGGTTCCAACGCACCCCAAGTGACGCTGACCGCACCCAACGGCGGGCAGACCCTGGTTGGCAATACGATTGAGATCACATGGACAGCCAGCGACCCCGACAAAGATCCGCTGACCTTTACGATCCAGTACTCGCCGGACAATGGGCAAACCTGGATGGTCGTGGCCCAGAATGTGACGGGGAACACGTTCATGGCGGACGCCAAAAATATCGTCGCCAGCCAACAGGCGATCTTCCGGGTGTGGGCCAGCGACGGGCTGAACACAAGTTCAGACGATTCGGACGCCATCAACACTGTCCCCAACAGTGCGCCCGTTGTCTCGATTCTTGCCCCCACCATAGACAAGACGGTGGCCGTGAGCGAGACGGTGGCGCTGCAAGGCGAAGGCTACGACGATGACACAGGTCCGCTTCAGGGCACGCAGTTAGAGTGGCTCTCCGATCTGGATGGGGCGCTGGGCACAGGCGAACTGCTCAGTCTCAGCAAGTTAAGCGTCGGTGAACACACCATCACCCTGCGTACACCTGATGGCAACAATGGCTTTGTGACGGAGACGGTGAAGGTCACCGTGGTCGCCGATAGTAAAGATGTGCCGGTTGCCAATGCAATGGTGGTGTCGCCGCCACAGATCGACCTTACCCCCGCAACCCAGATCAGCATGACCCAGGTTTCGGTTGACAACCAGAACGCCAAGCAGGTGATCGCCTGGAGCGTGACGACCAGTGCTACTTGGCTCAAGGTCAGCAAGAACAGCGGCAACACGCCAGATAGTTTCACCGTGCAATACAGTGGGATGCTGGCCTCTGGCCGCTATGAGACAACGCTTGAGTTTACCAGCGCTGCCATCTCCGGCCAGAAAATCAGCGTGCCGGTCAGCGTAGAGGTCCCGGCTTACCAGACGTACATCCCGTCTACGTTTAGATAGCCAATCGTCGCCCTGTGGCGGTGAAGGTTGCATGAACGGCCAATGCCCATCGTTGAGTCAACGATGGGCATTGGCTTTTTATCTCGCCCTGCCCCGGACAAGACAGAACCAAAGAGGTTTGTAAACACGGACAGCAGAGAAACACAGATAATGCTGGACCATTCCGGGGAAGGGCCACACGCTGGTTTTGTATCGATCATGATCTGGCCCTTTCCTGGAATGCGGGTAGCCGTAGGGGCGCAGCAAGCTGCGCCCCTACTCGTCAATTTACGATTGGAGAAGCAGTAGTTTACGATCTTATGGCGGAGGGAGCATCCCCAGGCAGCAGAGCCGCATTTGAAGAAGAATTGCGCTAACTATACAGGGGCGACGCACGCACCACAGTTGGCGAACTTGAGCGAACGCGCCGGGTTGGCTATACTGACCCGCACGTAGCGACACCACCACACAGCAAGGCCACCCATGTTTGAACAGACTTTTCGTACTATTGATGACGTGCTGCGCCAGGAAGCGGGCTGCACCACCGAACTCGACTATACCGAGCAGACTTCGTGGATGCTCTTTCTCAAATATCTGGATGATCTGGAAGCCGAGCGCGCATTGGCCGCCGAACTGATGGGCAAGCCCTATACCTATCTGCTGGACGAAGCCTATCGCTGGGCCACCTGGGCCGCGCCCGAAACGCGCCGACGGCAGCTTTGACCATGACCGCGCCCTCACTGGCTATGATCTGATTGACTTTGTCAACCGCGACCTCTTCCCCTATCTCAAGGGCTTTCGGGCGCGGGCCAGCGGGCCGGACACCATCGAATACAAGATCGGCGAGATCTTCAGCGAGATCACCAACCGCTTTCAGAGCGGCTATTCGCTGCGCGATGCCCTGGAGCTGATGGATGCGTTGCGCTTTCGCTCGCAACAGGAGAAGCACGAACTCAGCCACCTCTACGAGGCCAAGATCCACAACATGGGCAACGCCGGGCGCAACGGCGGCGAATATTACACGCCGCGCCCGTTGATCCGCGCCATGATCCAGGTGATCGACCCGCAGATCGGCGAGACCATCTATGACGGGGCCTGTGGATCGGCGGGCTTCCTGTGCGAAGCCCACGACTATCTGCGCCACGGCACAGGCAAGGCCGCCAAACCACGCCTCTCCACGGCGGATCTGGAGACGTTGCAGCGCCGCACCTTTTTTGGCAAAGAGAAGAAGTCGCTGGCCTATATCATCGGCATTATGAACATGATCCTACACGGCATCGACGCCCCCAACATTGTGCACACCAACACGCTGGCCGAAAATCTGGCCGACATTGGCGAGCGCGACCGCTTTGATGTGATCCTTGCCAACCCGCCCTTTGGCGGCCGCGAGCGCGCCGAGGTGCAGCAAAATTTCCCGATTAAAACCGGCGAAACCGCCTTTCTCTTTTTGCAACACTTTATCAAACGGCTGCGCGCCGGGGGCCGCGCCGCTGTGGTGATCAAAAATACCTTTCTCTCCAATTCGGACAACGCCTCCACAGCGCTGCGCCGGGAACTGCTGAGCCAGTGCAATCTGCACACGGTGTTGGATTGTCCGGGCGGCACCTTTCAGGGCGCGGGGGTGAAAACCGTGGTGCTCTTCTTCGAGAAGGGCGCGCCCACCCGCCAGATCTGGTATTACCAACTGGAGCCGGGGCGCAGCCTGGGCAAGACCAACCCGCTCAACGACGATGATCTGGCCGAGTTTGTCGAGTTGCAAAAGCGTTTTGCCGATTCGCCGCGTTCGTGGACGGTGGCTGGTGGCCGACGTGGAGCCGACCACGGTTGACCTTTCGGCCAAGAATCCCCACGCGCCCGAGGCCGACCCCATCCGCCCGCCCGAGGAGATTCTGGCCGAGATCGAAGCGCTGGACGCCGAAACCGCCGAGGTGTTGGCGGAGATTCGGGGGCTGCTGTGAGAGAGGGGTGGCGCAAAAAACGATTGGCGAAATAGTATCTGTAAAGTGGTGAGGAAACGCGTACCAAAGGGATACAGACTATTATCTGAGCCAACTCTTATCCTTACATTTCAGTACTCAGATTTCAGTGACAAGGATATTGTCGATACAACGAACCTGCATACATCGATCAGCGAAATTTATGAGCAGATAAAACGCTAGACAATTTCCTCATGACGATCATGTTCTGATTAGCATTGCTGGAACTATTGGATAAACTGGCTGTGGTCCGAAGAGTTAGATGGTGCGAATCAACTGAGAATGCATGCAAGCTCGTGCTTAGCAGTGGCATTAATCAAACGATATCGTTTGGTATTCTTACTCAGTCTATTATTCATGATCAAGAAAGCAGTTCGATACTGAGGGTGCAGCTGTCAGCCTAAACTAACATTAGAACGTGCTAAAGAACAATTACCATTCCCCTTCCCCCCCTCGCCGAACAGGAGCGGATCGTGGCGATCCTGGATGCGGCGTTCGCGGCGATTGCCACGGCCACGGCGAATGCCGAGCGCAATCTGGTCAACGCGCGGGGGGTGTTTGAGAGTGATGTTGCAATACGCTATTTGAACAATAAAACCGATAGGTTGGAACTACGATCAGTATTTGATGACTTTGTATGACAAACAATTGGTCATGTTGGCTCGATTCCTCAAAAATCAGACTATGTCTGAGGACGGTGTTCCATGTTATTGATCGAATGAACATTAGTCCAGACGATATAATTGTTGACAATTCTTGTGTATTACGATTGGAGATGACCAACTACAAGCGCCTTGAAAAATTTAGTCTGCAAACGGGTGATGTTATTATCGCTCGATCGTGGTGAACCATGGGAAGATGTGCAGTCGTTGGCCTGAACGATGATGGCTGGCATTTGTGGTGATCTGGCAGTCTTGCTGCTAGACCATCACAAAAAGCTAGCATCCGATTTATCGCTTATATTCTTCATTCTGCATATCGTGAAGCACAGTTATGGAAAACTGTTGCAGTGGAGCACAATGTCAAATTTGAGTCAATACAAGCCTTAATAACTTAAGTTCCAGTGCCTACACGTTATCAGATACAAAAAGAATTGACTTTCTTCATTCGATGAACTAAAGATACCGATGCTGAACAACTCGAATCGATCTACCAGCGCAAACTGGCGCTGCTGGCCGAACTCAAACAATCGATCCTGCACCGCGCCGTCCGCGGCGAACTGACGGGGGACGTCGCCGGGGCATAATGGCAGATTAAGAAAATAACCGGGCAATCGTAGGGGCGCAGCAAGCGGCTGCGCCCAGGAGAGCAGGCGCAGCATATGCTGCGCCCCTACACCATGACCCAATCCATTTTTCAACATCCAAAAATCGCCCGCCGGTGACGCATCACGCGCAAACAATCGATCCTGCACCGCGCCGTCCGCGGCGAATTGACGGAACGGCCCAGGAGACCTGTCAGGTTTCGGAAAACCTGACAGGTCTTAACGCCGGGGGATAAAGTCCCCCGGCTAAAAACAGCGCCCGGTCAACCGGGCTTTGCGGCAGCGCTCCCCAGCCCCGTTCACGGGGCGCTGCGCCTAGGCGGGGGATTCATCCCCTGCCGGTTACGCATCACGGCGGGCGCAGCAAGCAGCGCCCCTACGTTTCACGCACCACGGAGACCCACGCATGACCGACGATCTCAACGAAGCGGAAACCCGCGCCGAACTGATTGACCCCGCCCTGCGCGCCGCGGGCTGGGGCGTGGTGGCCGAAAGCCGCGTGCGCCGCGAAGTCATCGCCCCTGGCCGGCTGGAAGGCGGCGGTCGCCGCGCCAAACCGGAGATCGCCGACTATGTGCTGATCTACCGCAACCAGAAGTTAGCCGTCATCGAAGCCAAAAAGCGCAGCGCGCCCCCCACCGAAGGGCTGGCCCAGGCCAAACAGTACGCGGCCAAGCTCCAGACCCGCTTTGCCTTTGCCACCAACGGCGACAAACTCTACCGCGTGGACATGCAGACCGGCAGCGAGGGCTATGTGGACGCCTACCCCACCCCGGCGGCGTTGTGGGCGGCGGCTTTCGGGGCCGAGCACGCCGCCGGATCGGCGGAGAGCGTGCGCGACCAGTGGCGGGCCAGATTCGCCGCCATCCCCTTTGAAGAGCGCGGCGGCCAATGGCAGGCCCGCTATTACCAGCACAACGCCATCACCCGCACGCTGGAAGCCCTGGCCGCCGGGCAAGATCGCATTCTGCTCACGCTGGCCACCGGCACAGGCAAAACCGCCATCGCCTTTCAGATCGCGTGGACGCTCTTTCAGAGCCGCTGGAATCTGCGCGATTGGCGGGACGGGCGAACAGGCACAGCGGGTCGCCGTCCGCGCATTCTCTTTCTGGCCGACCGCAACATTTTGGCCGATCAAGCCTTTAACGCCTTCAACGCCTTCCCCGAAGATGCCCTGGTGCGCATCGCCCCGGATCTGATCCGCAAACAGGGGCGTGTGCCCAAAAATGGCAGCATCTTCTTCACGATTTTCCAGACCTTTATGAGCGGCACAGACGGCGCGGGCAGCCCCAGCCCCCACTTTGGCGACTACCCGCCGGACTTTTTCGATTTGATCATCATTGACGAATGTCACCGCGGTGGGGCCAACGACGAAAGCAGTTGGCGCGCCATTTTGGAATATTTCGCGCCGGCGGTGCAGTTGGGGCTGACGGCCACGCCCAAACGCACGGCCAACGCCGACACCTACGCCTATTTTGGCGAGCCGGTCTATCTCTATTCGCTGAAACAGGGCATCAACGACGGCTTCTTGACGCCGTTCAAGGTGCGGCAGATCAGCACCACGCTGGATGACTACATCTACACCGCCGACGATGCCGTGATCGAGGGCGAGGTGGAGGCCGGTCGCCGCTACGGTGAAACCGACTTCAACCGGGTGATTGAGATCACGGCACGCGAGCGCAAGCGCGTTGAGATCTTCATGGGCGCGCTTGACCCACGGCAAAAGGCGCTGGTCTTTTGCGCCACCCAGGATCATGCCCTGGCCGTGCGCGATCTGATCAACCAGATCAGCCCCAGCGCCGATCCGCTCTACTGTGCGCGCGTCACCGCCAACGATGGCAGCCTGGGCGATCAACATCTGCGCGCCTTTCAGGACAACGAAAAGACAATCCCCACGATTTTGACCACCTCGCAAAAGCTCTCCACGGGCGTGGATGCGCGCAACGTGCGCGCCATTGTGCTCATGCGCCCGATTCACTCCATGATCGAATTCAAACAGATCATCGGGCGCGGCACCCGCCTTTTTGACGGCAAAGACTATTTCACGATCTACGATTTCGTCAAAGCCTACGAACATTTCAGCGACCCCGACTGGGACGGCGAGCCGGAAGCGCCAGAGGAATACACGCCGCGGCCGGTGGGCGATCCCGTCCACGACACCGATCGTCGCCGCAGGTCGTGAATACAGCCCCGCCAAAGTGCGCATCGAACTGGCCGACGGCAAAGCGCGCAGCATCCAGCACACCATGACCACCTCGTTCTGGAACCCGGACGGCAAGCCGCTCTCGGCGGCGGAATTTATCGGGCGGCTCTTTGGCGATCTGCCCCAGCTTTTCCACGACGAAGCGGAGCTATGCACCCTGTGGGGGGATCCACAGACCCGGCGCAAATTGCTGGAAGGTCTGGCCGAGCGCGGCTATGGGCTGGCCCAGTTGGAAGAGCTGGGCCGGGTGATTGATTCGCCGGAGAGCGATCTCTATGACGTGCTGGCCTACATCGCCTTTGCCGAAGCGCCCATTAGCCGCGCCGAGCGTGTGCGCCGTCAGCGCGGGGCCATCTTCGCCCACTATGCCGGGGACAAACAGCGGGAATTTCTGGATTTCGTGCTGGATCACTACGTACAAGAGGGCGTGGGGGAGCTGGATCAGGAGAAGCTGCTGCCGCTGCTCCACCTCAAATATCACGCGCTGGGCGACGCCACCGCCGTCCTGGGCAACGTCAATCGCATCAGCGAAATCTTCACCGGCTTCCAGAAATATCTCTACACGCAACGGGCCGCCTGACCTTTAGCCCGTTGCGGACGGACTGACAGTCCGTCCTACTTTGAATCCGCCCCATTCTGTCCATCCGTGCTCTACTTCCGTCCCCATGAGAATGCCCCCTATTTGGCAAATCCCCCCGCTTTCCTCTATGATGACTGGATGACTTAAAACGGTTTAGATCAAACCAGTCAGGTTTTTGAAACCTGACTGGTTTTGTAAACCCTTCTCATCAGGACATCTCTTTATGGCGCTCTCTGAAATTCTTTCGCAACGTCGCATTTTCGTCTTTTGGCTGCCGCTGGCCGCCATGTGGATCATGATGGCCGTGGAGCAGCCGGCCATTGCCGCGGTGATGGCGCGCCTGCCCGATCCGGCGCTGAATCTGGCGGCGTTTGGCGTCACCTTTGCCCTGGCGCTCTTTGTGGAAGGTCCTGTGGTGATGTTGCTCACCGCTGGCACAGCCCTGCCCCGGGATCGCCAGTCGTATCAACGGCTGCTCAACTTTCACCCACATGCTTGGCTGGCGGGCTGACTGCGCTGCACCTGCTCATCGGGCTGACACCGCTCTATGAGTTGATTGTGGGCAGTGTCATCGGCGCGCCCGAAGAGGTGATTGCGCTCAGCCGCCAGGGCTTCTTGATCCTGACACCGTGGACGGCCTCAATCGCCTATCGGCGGCTCTGGCAAGGCGTCTTGATCCGCTTCAACCGCACCAAAGTTGTGCCGATTACGATTGGCGCACGCCTGATCACCACCACGAGCACACTGCTTTTCGGGCTGTTTGTGGGCACGGTTCCCGGTGTCTATATTGGCACGGCGGGCCTGAGCCTGGGTGTGGTGGCTGCGGCTGTGGTCAGCTATGCCTTTGTGCGCCCGACGCTGCAAGCCCAGTTCCACAGCGCATCGAATGTCGATGCGCCGCTGAGTTGGGCCGATCTCTTCTCCTTCTATGTGCCGTTGGCGCTCACCTCGCTGATTGTCCTTGCCAATCAGCCGCTCTTCACCACATCGCTTTCACGCGCACCGCTGCCGCTGCTTTCGCTGGCGGTCTGGCCGGTGATGATGAGTGTGCTCTTTCTGGGGCGCTCGATTGCGCTTTCATTTCAAGAAGCGGTGGTGGCGCTGTTACATGACTCTGTGAGCTACGCGCAATTGCGCCGCTTTGCCTGGACAATTACGGCGATTTTGGGCGGCATCTTTTTGCTCTTTGCGCTCACGCCATTGTCCCGCTTCTGGTATACAGTGGTGGCGGGGTTGACGCCAGAGATGGTGCGCTTTGCCCTGATCCCCACGCTGTTGCTGGCCCCAATTCCGGCCATCTCCACGCTGATCTCGTGGCAGCGCGGCATTCTGGTCAGCGTGAAACAGACGCGCTACATTACGCACTCCGTGGGCATCAGCGTCACCGTGCTGGTGTTGGTGCTGCTGGTGGCGACACCGATTTTGCCCTTCGCCGGTGTGGTCACCGCGGCGCTGGGGCTGACGCTCTCGGTAAGCGCCGAGTGGCTCTATCTGTGGTGGCGTAGCCATGCCATAGCGAAACAGGCGGGGTATTTGACACAAGAAGCGGAGAAAGCAGCAGCGTTGGCGGCGTGAGACCCCTCACCCCCTGCCCCCTCTCCCCACACAGCGCACGAGCCAACACGCCCTTCCCCATTCACGACTGACGAGGAACAAGTTTCTTTTTAGTTGGGAGAGGGGCCGGGGGTGAGGGGTCTGCCGCCCTCTCATGGTAAAATAAACCACAACCATTGACCCATCTAAAGGAGACTTTTATCATGTCACAACTTGAATTACGCCAACGCCAGGTTGGCCCGTGGGGGATGAACACCTACGCCCTGGTCTGTCCCGATACGAACAAAAGCGTGTTGATCGATCCCGGGGCGGACCCCAAAGCGCTGGAGGAAATGTTGGCGGGCACAGATCCGATTGCAATTTTGCTCACCCACACCCACGGCGATCATGTGGGCGCGCTGGCCGAAATGCGTACCCTCCTGGGCGTGCCGGTGATGGCGCATCCTGGGCCACACCCCACTGAGATCGAGCCGAAACCCGAACGCGAACTCAAAAAGAATGACCTTATTGAAGTGGGCAACCATCGCCTGCCGCGTCACCTACACCCCCGGCCATGCCCCTGATCAGGTGGCGTTTGAGTTAGAGGGGGACGAGCGGATTATCGTCGGCGACACGCTTTTTGAAGGTGGCCCTGGCCGCACTTCCTCTCATGCCGATTTCCTGCGCACGCTGCGCACGCTGCGCGAGATTGTCATGCGCTGGCCCGACGATTTCATCTGCTATCCCGGCCACGGCCCCAGCTTCCGCCTGGGCGACGTCCGTGATGGGATCGATGCCTTTTTGGGCAAAGATTACGGGGAATTTTACGGCGACGCTACGTGGGATATGTAATTTGACATTCTCTTGGGGGCTGCCGACTCATGGATAACAAACAGTTAGTTGATGAACGTGCCCGCGCTCTGGCCGAAGCGGTGCGCCAATCCTGTGTACAGACGGCGCTGGCGGCCTATGAAAATGCGCGCATGGATGGTCTCTGCCACGAGGGCGCATGGGAGATGGCGGTGGGGGCGCTACAACAGATGGATCTGGCGATTATTGTGCAGAATTCTCAGCCACAAGGGCGCCAATAAAATCAGTGGCACAGGGTGCCCTGTGCCACTGATTTTATAATTTGTGTAGATAGCGCTTGGTTAGTTGTTCAGAATAGGCAGGTACTTAAAGCTAGTCTGTGGGCGTGGTGCTGCCGGGAAGGAGGCGTTGACCGATTCAAACAGACGTTTGATGGTGTCGGACGGCGTACCCTCTACGGAGGTGGCTTGCGTTCCATCCAACAGCCCCGCAACAGCACAGAGCAGGTTGCCCAGCAGATTGCCTTGACCGGGCACGGCGTTAATATTGAGATCAAGTGCGGACAGATCCACAGTCAACCCCAACAGATCCAGATTCAGCGGTCCCAGATCCAGCGCCAGGATATCACACACAACACCGGCCCGTTGAGCCTTATTCAGCAGACTGGCCGTGGTGGTGAAGGCTTGATTGCGGAGTTGTTGTGCCTGTCCACCGCTGGGCGTAGCCGTCCCATTGAGCAGACCGCTAATCGTGAGTTGTCCTTGTTGGTTCAAGGCCAGTTTCGTCACGTCCAGCGTGCCTGTGAACGAGCCGCCATCGGAAAGCGGGCCAGATGTGGGCAGATCCAACAGTGCGCCGCTTAGAATGCCCGTGAGTTGGGTTAACAGAGTGCCCAGAGCGGTGCCTGGGTCGAGTAGACCCGCCACAGCACAGAGCAGATTCCCCAGCAGGTTCCCCTCACCGGGAACGGCAGCAATGTCGAGATTAACCGGCGCCAAATCCACCGTCAGCCCCAGCAGATCAAGATTCAAGGGTCCTAGATCCAGTGTGAGAATGTCGCAACTTCCCTGGCTTGTTATCGAACTGACAAGGGCGGTGAAGCGCTGATTGGTCACTTGGCGAGATGGTTGGCCGGTCTGCGTTAATACACCGTTCAACAAACCGCTGACTTCAATTTTACCGTTGTCATTCAGGACAAGATCGGTAATATTCACAGACCCATCAAACTGATCCGCGGCCACGCCGCTGTCGACGCGTTGGGCGGGCAGCACACCTGTGACAGACAGATTCCCCAGCAGCCCATTAAGCAGACTGTCGACAATGCCTAGCAGTCCGTTGAGCAGACTAGAGGCCGCCGCCGTATCATCCAACAAACCGGCCACGGCACAGAGCAGATTGCCCAACAGGTTACCTGCCCCTGGCACGGCGTTAATGTCCAGCGCCACAGCCGACAGATCGACAGTCAGCCCCAACAGGTCAAGGTTGAGCGGTCCCAGGTCCAGGTTGAGAATGCCACAGGAGACAAGCGCCCGCTGCGTACTCTTTAGCAAATTTCCTGTGGTACTAAATGGCTGATTGCGGATTGGCTGTGCCTGTCCACCGTTAGGGGTGGCCGTGCCGTTGAGCAGACCGTTCACCACCAGATCGCCCGCTTGGTTAAGCGAGAATCCAGTGACGTCCATTGTGCCACTAAACGTGCCGCCATCAGAGAGCGGACCAGAGGCGGGCAGGCCGCTCAGTTGTCCATTGAGCAGGCTGGTTAGCTGCGATAGCAACCCAGACAGGGCAGTGCCGGGGTCCAATAGACCGGCCACAGCACAGAGCAGATTGCCCAGCAATTTACCCTCGCCGGGTTGAGCAGCAATGTCCAGAGCGACGGGCGACAGATCAATGGTCAGCCCCAGAATGTTCAAAAAGAGAGGCCCCAGATCGAGGTTGAGAATATCGCACTGATTGTTTTGCCCACTTAGATTGAGCGATGTGGTAAAGGGAAAGTTGCTTAGCGGGGCAGTGGTCTTATCACTGCGCGTCACCGTGCCGCTTAACAGACCGCTGATCAGAAGTTTCCCTGCATTGTCCATCGCAATGTCAGTAATCAGCGCCGAACCCACAAAGCTGCCGTCAGCACTGGTCGAGCCTTCGACACGGTTCAGGGCCAATCCACTTGTCAGAGAGAGATTACCCAGCAGCCCGTTGAGCAGTTGGTTAATCAGCCCGATCAGATTATTGAGCAAGGTAGAAACCGAACCACCATCATTGAGCAGATTGGCAACCCCACAAAGCAGGTTCCCCAGCAAATTACCTGCCCCAGGCACAGCGGTTACATCCAGATTGATGGCCGACAGATCCACGGTCAGCCCCAGCAAATCCAGGTTCAATGGACCCAGATCAAGATTGAGAATACTACACCCCAGCAAAGCACGCTGGGGTGCACCCGCCAGAGTTGACGTCGTGGAAAAGGCTTGTTCCGTGATAGATTGTGGAGCACCGCCCTGGGGCGTAGCCGTTCCATTCAAAACGCCTGTTACCACAAGAGCACCGACATTATTGAGGGCGAATTTGGTCACATTCAGCGTGCCCTGGAAAGTGCCCCCATCGGACAACGGCCCGGATACAGGCAGGTTCACGAGCTGGCGGCCCAGGATATTGCTCAGTTGGCTGACCAATGCACCCAGAGGATTGGCCCCATCCAACAAGCTTGCCACGGCACAGAGCAGGTTTCCCAGCAGATTGCCCGCACCGGGTATGGCATTGATCTCCAGATTCACTGCCGACAGATCGACGGTCAACCCCAACAGATCCAGATTCAGCGGCCCCAAATCCAGGCTTAAAATATCACAAGCATTCTGTTGAGTCAGCAATGCCCCGGTGGAAAAAGGCTGGTTCACAATCGTGCGCGTGCTACCATCCTTAGGGCGAGCCGTTCCATTCAGCAAACCCTGCATCAGCAATTTGCCGTCTGCCAGCGACAACTGATCCACCGACAGTACCCCAGTAAATGTACCGCCGTCAGACAACAGACCAGACACCGGCAAATTTTTTAACAGATTGTCTTCAGATTGTGCGGCTGCCGGCCTGGAGTGATAAAGGCCGATCCCAGCCAACAACACAACCAGCAGACTGGCAAGTAAAATCTTTCTTATCATCGTATCCTCTTTCTTTGGACTTTTTTACAAACCACACTTTTTAGAAACGACGGAGAATAGCCGCCTCAAAGGGATCGGCTATCGGCCCTATTGAAACACAGAAAAGAGCCAATAAATATGTGTCGGGGTACAGTGCTGGGTAGATACCGGTGTATGCCGAGAAAGCGTAAGTTCGACCTTTGCGTGCTGTGATACACTAGGTGCAGCAGTAGTACAATGTGTTCACGAGAGCCGCTTTGTGTGTTTTATACGAATTAGGAGCAACGTCGCCCTATGGTAATCAGTGTCTTTGACCTCTTCAAGATCGGCATCGGCCCTTCAAGTTCTCATACCGTTGGCCCCATGAAGGCGGCGCGGCAGTTTACGTTGCGCCTGCAAGAGGACGATCTATTGGCCCAAACGGCCCGCATTCAGGCCGAGCTTTTCGGCTCGTTGGGTCTCACCGGCAAAGGCCACGGCAGCGATAAAGCGGTGTTATTGGGCTGGCTGGGCGAGGAACCCGACAGCGTGGATGTAGAGGCGATCCCGGCGCTGCTCGATGAAATCCGCGCCGGTGGCGAGTTGGCTTTGTTGCATCAGCACACCGTTGCTTTTGATGAAAAGCGCGATATTCTCTTCCGCAAACGTTCGCTGCCCTATCACCCCAACGGTATGATCTTCAGCGCCTTTGACAGCGCGGACAATCCCCTGCTGCAAAAAACATACTATTCTGTGGGCGGCGGCTTTGTGGTGGACGAAAACGCCACCGGCGCAGATCGTGTGCGCGAGGATGAAACGCCGCAGCCGTATAAGTTCGACAGCGCCGAGGAATTGCTTGATCTGTGCCGCGCCCACAACCTTTCCATGAGCGGGTTGATGCTTGAAAACGAAAAGATCTGGCGCAGCGAGGCCGAGATCCGCGCCGAGCTGCTGCGCATCTGGGCGGTGATGGGCGAATGTGTGGGGCGCGGCATCCGCACAGGGGGCACACTGCCCGGCGGCTTCCGGGTCAAGCGGCGTGCACCGGAACTGCACAGCAAGCTCACCAGCGAGGGCGAGCGCGCGCTGCGCGATCCGCTCAACGTGATGGATTGGGTTAACCTCTATGCTCTGGCTGTAAACGAAGAAAATGCTGCGGGCGGGCGTGTGGTGACCGCGCCCACCAATGGCGCAGCCGGGATCATCCCGGCGGTGCTGCACGATCGGGCGCGCTTTGTGGCGAGCGATCAGGCCCATTTGGAAGAAGGGGTAGTGCGCTTTTTGCTCACAGCGGGGGCGATTGGCACGCTCTATAAAAAGAATGCCTCAATTTCCGGTGCGGATGTGGGCTGCCAGGGCGAAGTGGGCGTGGCCTGTTCCATGGCGGCGGGCGGGCTGGCCGAGGTGATGGGCGGGACGGTGTTGCAAGTGGAGAATGCCGCCGAGATCGGCATGGAGCACAACCTGGGCCTCACCTGTGATCCTGTGGGCGGGCTGGTGCAGATCCCCTGTATCGAGCGCAACGCCATGGGCGCGGTAAAGGCCATCAATGCCTGTCGCTTGGCGCTGCGCGGCGAGGGTCAGCATTACGTCTCGCTGGACAAGGTGATCAAGACCATGCGCGAGACCGGGGCCGACATGAAGAGTAAATACAAAGAGACCAGCCGCGGCGGGCTGGCGGTGAATGTGATTGAGTGTTAAAGGGTGACCAAGCGGGTGGCGGTCTGCTATAATGGCAGATGTTTGGGGCTATCGTGGTGTGAAGAGAGTTTGAGGATGCATGATGAAATCACTGCGATTTGTGGGATCAACGCTGGACGAGCTACGTAGCTTCCCCGCCGAAGCGCGAAGACAGGCCGGTTTTGAACTGTACGCGATTCAGCGCGGATTAGAGCCAACAGATCGGAAGCCCATCAAAGCAGTGGGCGCGGGTGTTCAAGAAATTCGGATTCATGTATTGGGCGAATGGCGCGTTCTCTACGTGGCGAAATTTGCCGATGCAATCTATGTGCTACACGCATTCCAGAAAAAGACACAAAAAACCAGCCATAAAGATCTTGAAATTGCCCGGCGTCGATACCAACAAATAGGAGAATAAGCGATGGACGAGCCAGTTTTTGAATCGAGCGGCAATGTCTTTGCAGATCTGGATTTTGAGCCAGCAGAGGCCACAATTTTGCATATGAGAGCCAAATTGATAAACGATTTAAGAGCGTATATTCAGTCTAGTGGTATGACGCCAACTGAAGCCGCGCAAGTACTGGGTATCGATACGTTGCGAGTGGCTGCTTTGGTGCGGGGTGAGTGGGATAAATTCAGCCTGGAGATGTTAATTACGCTAGAAGCACGGGCGGGACGGCAAGTTATCCTTGAACTTGCCTAACCCAAACGGGTGAAAAATGACATGGGTTTCCCTCTCAATCGCAGTGAGACCTGCCAGGATTCTGAAATCCTGGCAGGTCTTTTAGTTATTCTTCTGGCACGCCCACGGTGAGATCATCGAAGATAAAGACAGCGAAGTCTTCACTGTCCAGATTCTCGGCGATGATGCCCACGCTGCCGCCGCTATAGCTGTCATCTTCAAAACTGCCCACCCAGCCATCGTTAATGTAGAGATCGTAGTAGCCCTCGTTGCCCACCACGGCGAGCGTGTTGGGGGTCTCCTCCTCCTGGGCGATGCTGTCGGCAATTGTCCAATCCACCAACGTTTCCACGCCGTCGGCGCTGGATTTCTCCACAATGAAGTAGCCATCACCAGAGATGCGGAAGGCGTAGAACTCGTCATCACTCACCACCTGGAAGGTCAGCCCATAGGCGTTGTTCCACGTGCCAAAATAGGTCACCGTGCCCTGATAGAGGAAAGGAGCCTCCAGTTCTACATCGCCGTAATAGTCATAGATCGCGCCGGGTTCGGGTGTGAGGTCATAGACGTAATACTCGTTGTCCAGGTCATAATAGCCCTGGCCCCAATCCTGCGGCTCTTCGTCCTCATACAGTCCGCTCTCGGCGTCGCTGAAATCGTCGCTAAAGATGATCTCAGCGAGGGCGGGTGGGGGCGGGCTGGCGGCGGCGCGCTCGATGCCAGAGATCAGCACGTCGAAGCTATAGACAATGGCATCAAAGAGCGGCGCGGTATCCTCGTAGACATCGTCCTGGGCTACGCTGATCACCACAAAAGTGAGGCCCAGCGTGGGGGTGGCGGCGCTCACCGAGCCAGAGACCGCGAAGCCGTCCAATTCGCCGCTAAATTCGACAGTGCGGGCATCGAACCAGCCCAGGAGGATATCACTGATCTCGTCGGCAAACTCAACATTTTCCACGCCCAGGCCATCGCCCAGATTGTCCAGCGCATCGCTAATCGCCTGATCGCTGGCATCGCTCCCGTCCAAATCTTCGTAGCTCAGCCGCTCCACGGTGACAAAGGCGCTTTCATCCTCGCTGACCAGCGAAATGGCGGCGTCTTCATAGAGCGTCCACGCTTCGGGATAGAGTAGCGCAAACTCCTGATCTTCGTTGGCATAGGGCAGATAGCCTTCTTCGGCTTCGGCTTCGTCGTTGACCACAAAGACGCTTTCGTATTGCTCATAGGTGTTGCCCTGGAGATCCTCGGCCAGGATGCCCACCACATAGTTGCCACTGGGCGCGGGCGTGGTTTCCAACGTAAACGGTTCGTCGCCAAAGGTAAGCGTGCCGGCCTCGCGGCGATAGCTATCGTCTTCGCCCTCTGCGGCGGCCAAGTTGATGCCCTGTTCCAGCACGGTGAAGGTGTCGCCCGGCTTTGGCGTCAGTTCATAGGGTGCGCCAGCGCTGCTGCTGGCTGCGCCGGTGAAGGCGATGACTTGGAATCCCTCACCGTCCATGAAGTAAAGGCGGGCGTAGCGGGCGTCTCCGCCATTAACAGACTGATAGATGCCGTCCACGGTGTAGACTGGCGATTCGCCGTAGCTTTCGGGCATAAAGAGCACACGCACCGAGCTTTCGCCGTCGCTGGCTGCGTAGACCGTTGGCTCCCATTCATACTCGACGGGGAAGCTCTCTTCGGGCCAGACGGGATAGACCACGCCGCCCACTTCTTGATCGTCATCGGAGAAAATATAGTCCTGATCTTCAATGATCAGCACATTTTCGTCGGGCAGGTAGCGACCGATGAAGGTGTAAACATAGCCGATCTGATCGCCGCTGATCTCGCTTTGCACGGTCACCGGCTCGCCAGGGCGCACCACCTCGGCGGAGAGTGTAATCGGGGCCACACGGATGGGCTTCACCGCGCTGGACAATTGCACAGGCTCAGCAGGCGGGGCCAGCACACCCAACTCCACAAGAAAATCGACCACATCGCCGTCCCACTCTTCATCCAACAGCGTGGCGGCGATCTCGTCGGGGGTGTATTCCTCGGCTTGGAGCGTGGCGATCTCATCAATCAGGGCTTGCACATCTTCTTCGGTGAGAAAATCAAACGCGGCCAGCAATTGCTGGGCCAATGACGGCTCGGGGCGGTTGAAGCTTACCGGTGCGCCGCCGCCAGCGTGGAAGGTCAAGAATTCGTCCCAGTTTGTCTCGGCGGCAAAGCGATCTGCCACCTCGGCATAGCCAAAATTTTCGCCAATTTCCACCATATCGGGCACGGGAAAATAGATGGCAATGCCCGTGGAGCCGCTGCGACCGGGGCCGTGGCGTTCGGCGATGACAGCGTTTGCAATGGCCGCTTGCAGGGCTTCGGCGGCGCTGGAAACCACTTCGCTGTTGCTCTGTTGGGCGATGAGGCTGGCGAAGTTGCCCAGATCAATGTAGGGTGAGGGAAACTCGTCGCCAAAGACTGATTCATAGGCTTGGGCATAGCTGCGGGCGCGCGCCACCAGTTTTTGGTCGATCTGGGTGAGGCTATCGGCAAAGCTGTCGAGCGCCGTGTTGAGATCGGCAATCGCCGAGAGATCCACGGCGGTGAGGGTGGCGTCATGGAAGAATTCCACGGCGGCTTGGGCGGGATCCAGATCGCCGACAAAGTCGGGGTCATTGAGGCGCATGTCATAGTCAATATAGGACTCGACAATGAGTTGCGCCAGCCCGCCGCCGTCCACCGTGGGATCGGCAGTCAGCGATTCAAGGACGGCAGTATAGGCCCAGCCCACGCCCGGTTCGGTCTCTTCCGAGGCCACCGAGTATTGGGCATAGGGCGCAATCGCCGTAAAAACCTCCACCTGGGCCATGAGACAGGCATCAAAGCCGACAAAGTCGAACGATTCCAGCCCCGTGGCTTCCAGCGCTGCCGCCAGAGTGCGGTCGATCTCCATGAGCCAGAGATTATCTGCGCCGAACACGTTGAGCAGAAAAATATCATCGGCCCCGGCAATGCCCGGATCGGGATCGCCAAAGCCGCCCGGCCAGCCTGCGCCGTGATCGGACAAAATCAGCGCGGTTTTGCGCGCCGGATAGTTTTCCACGGCCCAAGTCACAAACTCGACCAAAGTGTCGCCGTCGGCCATGTTGACTTCGCCCAATTCTTCGATCACTTCCGAAGAAATCGTGCCCAGATCGTCATCTTGGGTAACATAGTAGCGGTGTGTGCCTGTCCAGATCGTCCATGCCGTCGAAGCTGCCTTCGTAGCGGTCGGCCTGTACCACAATGTGAACGTCATCGCTGGAACCGATGAGTTCCATCTCTTGCAGATCGATGAGCATGTCCTCTTCAAGCACGTCATCGTCGGCGTCGAGATAGACCATAATCAACCACTCGGCTGCGTCGGCCTGGGCAGAAGGTGCGGCAAAAGCAGTGGGGAAACTGCCCGCCGTCATCAAAAGCAGACCACAAATGCCCAGCACAATACGCCGCCAATGTCTAGATTTTGCCGTAAAACTCATTGATTTCTCCTAATGGTTGGGATGGAATACAATGCAGGGAGCAGAGCGGAAAATCCGTGAAAGACACGACTCTGCATAGTATATCTGCATAGTATAAACGGCTTGATAGCAAAGTAAAGCCATTGATTGTGCGTGGGTAACGATACAGGTCTAGGACGAGATGCACTCGCCACACACGCGTTTCAACCGTTCTACGCCTGGCGAGTGCGTCGCACCTGAAATAGGTACGTGCGTGGATTGAATTGAGCATTCTTGGGAGCAACTCTTGTCGTCGTCCCCATCACAGCCGTATGCACAGTATGACCTTAGCACCGGCCTGAAATTAGGCATCGGCGTGCTGTTGCCTGTCTTTCCGCGCTTGATGCCCGCGGATCGGCCCATCGCGCCGCAGATGCTCTGTCGCCCGCTGGTGAGTGATCCACTGGCGGCGCAGATCCCGTGGACGGCGCTGGCCTATCTGACCCAGGATTCGCAGTTTTTTGTGGACATTGAGCGCATTGTGCGCATGGAAGTGGACGCCGCACTGGCTGTACAAGAGGCGCTGGCAAATCTGAAAAAGCGCCCAGCCCATTGGCGACTGGAGACCTTTCAAGGCGATGCGGATACGACGCTCACCTATGCTCTCTGTGACGATGATGTTTTGGCGGCGGAACATGTGTTGGACAAGAGCTTTCTGCTCCAGGCAACACGGCTTCTGCACATGCCGCCACAGGTGGCGGTGGCGGTGCCGCGGCGCGGATTGCTGGTTGCCGTGGGCTTAAACAGCCCTAATGAGTTGTTGCGGCAGTTCAAACTTCAGATTCAACAGTGGCACGCCGAGGCGGGCGACGATGCACTCTCGCCGCTGTTCTTCCGCACAGTCTTTGGCGTGCCCATGAGTGTGGTCTATTTTAACGGCAAGACGAATTTGTAGAGACAGCGATTGGGGATTGGTGTTACTATCCACTCAATGCCCCAATACCCAATATCTACGTATCCCCAATACCCAATATCTACCCTACCCAGGAGAACTCCAAGGATGAATAACGTACTCCCCACCATGCAGGCTGTGTTAACCACCACCCCAGAGCGCTGGAGCCGATTGGCAGAACTGCTGCCCGTGGATCTGTTACAGCGCACGCCGGCCCCTGGCGAATGGTCGGCGGTGGAATGTTTACAACACATGATCGACACCGAGCGCGTTTTTCAGACACGGCTCGAATGTTTTCTCAAGGGCGAGGATTTCCCTGATTTCAATCCTGGCGCACAGGACACTCAAGGGGGCGAACTGCCCATGCCCGCCGCGATGACAGCGGAATTTGCCGAGTTGCGCGCCCAGAGCTTGCAAGCGCTGGCCGCCGTCCGTGAAGCAGATTTTGAGCGTAGTGTACGCCATTCCCGGCTTGGCCCGGTGACGCTGCGCGAGTTGCTCCACGAATGGGCGGCGCACGATTTCAGCCACACGGTGCAAGCTGAAGAGGCCATAATGCAGCCCTTGATTGAAGGGTGTGGACCGTGGCAACAATTCTTCACGGCACATGTGGTGAAGGCATCTACGTAGATTCCCGGAGAATGGGTACTTCAAACGCAATCGGGTCGGCTGAAAGGAGAATGCAGTGGGACATATGCGAAATATCATCGTCGTGCCGTATGATCCAGCCTGGGTTGATCAGTTTGAAGAAGCAGCCGCACAGTTGCGCACGCTCTTTGGCGATCTGCTTGTGGATCTTCACCATATTGGCAGCACGTCGATCCCTGGCATCTATGCCAAGCCTATCATCGACATGATGCCATTGGTGCGTGACATTGACGCAGTGGATGCACTGAATCCGGCCATGATTGCGCTGGGCTTTGAGCCGCGCGGCGAGTATGGCTTGGCGGGTCGGCGCTATTTCGTTAAAGGCGGCGACGAGGCGCGCACACACAACGTCCACACCTTTGCCATTGATAATCCGGGGGCCATGCGTCATGTAATTTTTCGAGATTACATGCGCGCCCACCCGGATCGAGCGCAAGCCTACAGCCAGATCAAGCGGGCGGGGGCAGAGTTACATCCCGACAACATCGAACATTATAACGACTACAAGGACGCTTTCGTCAAAGAAGCGGAGCGCAAGGCACTGGATTGGTGGGCAGAAAAGTTATAATACTCCCTGAGTCCTTCCTTCAAAATCTTGCCAAATATTTCGCCCCGCACGGAGATGGCTGGCTGCAAGCGCTGCCCGATCTGCTGGCAGAGTGTGAAGCGCGCTGGTCGATGACGATCCATCCGCCCTTCCCCAATCTTTCCATCAACTATGTGGCCCCCGCCACACTGGCCGATGGCACACTGGCTGTTTTTAAGGCTGGCGTGCCAGGGACCAGGGAATTGTTGAGCGAGATGGAGGCGCTGCGCCTTTGTGATGGCGTGGGCATGGCGCGGCTGCTGCGTGCAGACCCCGAACGGGGCGTGATGTTGTTGGAACGGGTGCAGCCAGGGACGCCCCTGCGCGAGGCGGTGGCCGATGATGACGCGGCTACGCGCATTGTGGCGCAAACGATGCAACAGATCTGGCGTCCGCTGCCCGCCGATCACGGCTTGATCCCCGTTGAAAGCTACGCGGGCGGGCTGACGGAACTGCGCACCGAGTTTGACGGCAGCACAGGGCCACTGCCCGTCCGGTTGGTGGAGATCGCCGAGCGGCTTTTTGCCGATCTTTTCGCTTCGCTGGGCCAGCGTGTACTGGTCCACGGCGATTTTCACCATGACAACATCTTGCGCCATAAAAACGGCTGGCGTGTGATTGATCCCAAGGGGCTGGCGGGCGAGGCTGAGTATGAGGTGGGCGTGCTTTTTTATAATCCCATCGGCATTAATACGCGACCCGACCTTGAACAAATTCAGGCGCGACGTCTGGCAATTCTGCACGAGATCTTGGGCTTCGACCGGCAGCGGATGATTGCGTGGGGCGTGGCCCAGTGCGTGCTCTCCGCCTGGTGGGATGTAGACGATAACGGGCGGGGTGGCGAAGGGGCACTCCGTTGTGCCGAGTCGTTGTTACCGTTGTTGAAAGTAGACTAAGCAGCGCCCCAAAGGAGCGTTTTCTGCTCTTTGAAAATGTTCTTGTGTGTGGCTGTGGAGTATAGAATGCGTGTTGTGTATTCCGTGTTGGCTTTCCATGCAGCACGTAATACTATTCTAATAATGCGAACCTGGAGAAAATCAATGGCCAAAAAAGTACTCCCCCCCGAAGCGTACAAAAAGAGTGGGAAGCTCAAAAACAAGTATTATGAAGAAGAGTTGGAACGATTGCAAGAGGAATTAGTCAAACTCCAATATTGGGTGAAGGCCAAAGGGCTGCGTGTGGCGATTGTGTTTGAGGGGCGCGGCTCGGCGGGCAAGGGCGGCGTGATCAAGCGCATCACCGAGCGCATGAGTCCCCGTGTGACACGGGTGGCGGCGCTGCCCACGCCCACAGATCGAGAAAAAACGATGTGGTGGTTTCAGCGCTATGTGGCCCATCTGCCCGCCGCCGGGGAGATTGTGCTCTTTGACCGCAGTTGGTATAACCGCAGCAATGTGGAATCGGTGATGGGCTTTGCCACGGAAGATCAGGTGCGCGAGTTTCTGCGCTCGGCCCCGCAGTTCGAGCGTATGTTGGTGCGATCAGGGATTATCTTGCTCAAATACTGGTTCTCGATTAGCTTCGAGGAACAGCGTCGCCGCTTCGAGGCGCGCAACGAGACGCCCGTCAAACGCTGGAAGCTCAGCGACATGGATTTGGCAGAGCATCGGCTTTTCGTGCAATATTCCAAAGCCAAAGATGTCACTTTTGAGTATACCGACATTAAACAAGCGCCCTGGTATGTGGTGGAATCCGACGATAAAAAGAAGGCGCGCCTCAACTGCATCAGCCACATTTTGAGCATGATCCCGTATGAGGACATTGTGCCCGATCCGGTGAAGTTGCCGGACATGGAAGAGATTCCTTATGTGCGTCCACCCATGGACGATCAGACCTTTGTGCCCGCGCGTGACTAGCTGTAGAAACTGACTCCACTGTACAAGCTCACCGCAAAGGCGCGAAGGACGCAAAGACCCGAAAAATTCAGGGAGAACTTCGCTGTGCTCTTTGCGGTGAATTCTGCCGCTTTGCCCTAGATTCCAGAATAGAACGCAGATGACGCAGATGCGCGCTGATTTTCGCTGATCTGCCTTTATCGGCTCAAGCTGCGTCATCCGCGATCTATTGCGTAAATTGTGAGGGACCCCATGCTACAAGGTAAAAAAGTCTTGTTGCGAGCGCTGCGCCGGGACGATCTGAATGCCATTTGCCGTTTCAATAACGATGTGGAAGTCGAGCTTGCCGGCGGCGGGGATCCACCCATGCCTCAATCTCTGGAACGGCTGCAAGCCGAGTTCGACAGCCGCGTGGCAAGCGGTGGTCGGGACGATGCTGGGTTTGCCATTGAAGCCGATGGTAAATGTATTGGGCAGTGTGGCCTGCACGGGTTTGATGCGGCGGCCCACATTTGCGAGTTAGGCATTACGATTGGGGACAAAGAGTATTGGGGGCGGGGCTACGGCACGGATGCGGTTCGGCTTTTGCTCGATTACGCATTCCGCCTGCGCCATGTCCACAAAGTCTATCTGACCGTGAATGGCAATAACGAGCGGGCACAGCGCGCCTATGCCAAATGTGGCTTTGTGGAAGAAGGACGTCTGCGCCAACATGCCTGGCACAACGGCCACTATATCGATCTGGTCTACATGGGCATTCTGCGCGAAGAATGGGCAGCGGGGAAGACGACGGCATGAATGCCATCCTCATCGGCTATACCTTCAAACAGACATGCAGCCAGCCCGATTGTTCGCCACCTTGGATGAAGCCCAGACAGCAGCCCAAAGTTTCAGCGCGGGCGGCTATGAACCGGGACCGTACCATGTAGTCGAAGTCTACCGCAAGCCGGCAAAATTACGCCTGCCGCCATGAGAGAGTATGCCATGCCTCTGCGTTTAGAAGCTGCGCGGCTACGGCTGCGCCCTTTTCGAGATTCGGATCTAGATGCCTTTCTCGCCTATCGCAACGATCCGCTGGTGGCCTTGCACCAATCCTGGGATGTGCCGTATAGCCGGGAACAGGGCCGCGCCTTTTTGGAACTGATGCAGACGACGCGCCCCGGCGAACCGGGTGCATGGTATCAGATCGCGATTGAATTGAAAACGACCGCTGCGCTGATTGGGGATTGCGTTTTTTGTCTGCTGGCCGAAGATCCGCGCCAGGCCGAGATTGGATATAGCCTGATACAGAGATATCAGGGGCAAGGGTATGCAACAGAGGCTGTGCAAAGGTTGCTGCGCTATTTGTTTGAAGATCTGCATTTGCACCGTGTGCGGGCCATTTGTGATGTGGAAAATGTAGCTTCGGTGCGTCTACTAGAGCGGGTAGGGATGCGACGCGAGGCCCAGTTCGTGGAAAGTTACTGGATCAAAGGAAGGTGGACCAGTGAATATTGGTATGGCTTGCTTAACCGTGAGTGGCAATTGATGCAAAACTGCACTCTCCTTGACCAATCGTCTCAAAAGTTAGGCAGTTTACCTTCTGCGGAGGGTACGACAAGTACATAAGTCCTAAATCTATAACTCTTTATATATCTCAAACCATCTCCCGATAGATGGCGCAATCGCTCCCGCTGATCAACAATAGGGGAGAGATTTTTAATTCAAAGTAAAGGAGTTGCCTATGCTCTGATCTGGACACTTGTGATTAAATCTTACCGGTTTAAATAAAGTTCATTCATATTTAGGAGTAAAAAATGCGTTACATTGTAACTGTTTTGGCAATTTCTCTCTTCCTCTTGGCTGGCTGCCCCAGCTCCGATACAGCGGGTACTGGCACGGCCGTAGACACGCCTGTGGCTGCGCCAACTGAGGCCGCCACTGTGGAAGCCACCGAGGCCCCAGAAGCCACCGAAGTTGCGGAAACCCCTGAAGCCACCACTGAAGTGGAAGCAGGCTCAGAAATTACTGGTACCCAGGAAATGACCGGCACCGGAACCATGACTGATACTGAGACCATGACCGATACCGAGACCATGACCGATACCGAAACCATGAGCGACACCACTGGCATGGCCGGCAGCATGGCGACCATCAATATCGGCGATGACGACTCGCTGACTGATGGCGAAGGCAATATGTTCTATACCTTCTCTGGCGATGCCGAGCCGACTGACTTGGGTGATTTCGAACGTGTCGAGGCTGGAGACGCTGACAGCGTGGGCGAAGGTCTGGACGATACCATGATGGGCACGTTGGATGTCGATGGTTCTTCACAGTTAACCTATAACAAACGACCACTCTATCGCTATGTAGGTAAGGATAAACCCGGTAAGGATTCTGGCTTCTCGCGGCTGGGTTCCACTGGTGACTTGATGGAAGACGAATAGTCAAACCGCCTAGACTCGCCGCTACCACCCAAAATTGCATATTAGCGGTGAGTGTATCGGGATTGATAGTGACAAGAAAAAATAAAGATGGCTTGCCCAGTGGCAAGCCATCTTTATTTTATTGTGTACGGTGATTTCAACAAAAAAGAGCTTCCAGACTCATTCCTATAAACATCTGACTGATCAATAGCGCAATCTGGGCAAAAATGCTATGCTTGCCTCATACTGAAACCATTGACAATGGTTGTACGTTCTCTTGCCTAGACTCTACTCGCCCTATCCCCATGTTTTTAGGAGCACTGGAATGCGCATACCCTATACTCGCCGTACTCATGCATGGTTGATCACTCTCCTGATTTTGCTTTTGTCTACCGTCACAGCCCACGCCCAGGAAAGCATCCCCGAAGTGCCCACAGGCGACTTTCGTTTGGTGGTTAAAGAAGCCTTTATTATTGAACAGATCGAAGGGCAGTTCAAAAGCTTTATTCAAAATATCTCGGCCTATGGTATCCCCATTGGCGACCCAGAGATTGATCTCAAAGCGGGCAACAAGATTGAAATCAGCGCCACGACCGAATTGCCTCTGGGATCACGCACGCTGGAAGTGCGACCGACCGTCGTCATTGGGCTTTCTGCCGAAGACAATCAAATGATGTTTACCGTAGAAAGCGTGCGGCTGGAAGGAATGGCCCTGCCCGCCAGTTTAATTGCACCGCAGATCGAGGGCATCCAGGCTGGGCTACAGGAGCAGATCAATGTGGCGCTGATTCAGACAGCGCGACTGAGTGGGCTGGAACTCGTTGCCATCCATACCACAGAAGATCTGATTATGCTTGATTTTGACTTTACGCTAGAGTTCTATCAAACCGAAGAGAATTAGCCCCCCAAAGGAGAGTCTATGAGCAGTCCTGATTGGCGTACGGCTGGCGTGCGAATTGTGCACAGCGACCAACTTGATACCAATACCGCACAAACTCCCGGTATGTCACGGGCGGCGGCGATTACCCAGGCCGCCGTCGGGGCCAACAAGTTATGGGCGGGCACAGTGACGATCCACCCTGACGCCAAGACAGGCGCGCATCATCACGGCGAGTTGGAAAGCGTGATCTATGTGGTCAGCGGGCGAGCGTGTATGCGCTGGGGCGACGTGCTAGAGTGGATGGCCGAGGCTGGCCCTGGTGACTTTATTTTTGTGCCGCCCTTTGTGCCACACCAGGAGATCAATGCCAGCGTAGACGAGCCGCTCGTCTGTGTGCTGGTGCGCAGCGATCAGGAGCCAGTGGTCGTCAATCTGGAGATTGCCTCGGTGGATGTAGCCCAGAGTGTGCAATGGGTTGATCCCGGCCATCCAGCGGCGTAGAGAAGTAAGGAGTAGCTGGCACTTTACACCTGCTACTCATTCTCGCTACACATTTTCCCCAGCAGCCTTCCCACAATCCATGAAATACCCCTACGACGATTTTGGTCGTCGATCCTCACGTTCCCATTCTTTGTACCAGCGATCTCGGTAGTGTAAACCTGTCTCAAATTTTTCAAACGAATCATCCTGGGGGGTGTAGCCTACCCATTCGCGCGTTGAGGTGATGTCCAGTCGCTTGAAGCGATTGTCGGAGACGCCGTGGACAACGGCATAATTCAGGTCGCTTTCAACACAACACTCAATCAAGTGGCTCATATCGCGTGCACTGACAAAGGTACTTAGGACACGTGCATCGGGATCGGGCTGCACAGGATTATGCTCGAAACTGCCAATCCGAATGGCGATGGCCGAAAGCGGCGTGGTGTGGGCAAAATAGTGGGCCACAGATTCGGCGAAAATCTTGGAGACTGCATACATATTCAGCGGCTTGGGCGGCGTCTCTGGGTGGGCCTGCACATCGAGTGGATAGCCATCGATAACCTGCACACTGCTGGCGCAGACGACACGCCGACACCCCATTTCATGTGCAGCCAGAAATACGTTATAGGTTGCCTTAAAATTATCATTGAGCAGCGATTGGTAAAAATCGGCCGTGGTCGAGGGATTCGCCGCCATATGCACCACTGTATCCACGCCTTCACAGGCCCGACGACATGCATCCAGATCGCCCAGATCGACAGCGACCCGCTCCACGTTTTGCCCTGCCGAGAGATCCGCTAGCGAGCGGTCCAATAGCCGCCAAGCGTAGCGTTCTTGGGCATAGGCAAAAAAGGCCGAGCCAATCCGCCCGGCGGCGCCGGTAAGCAAAATTTTACGCATAAACTTCTCTCCCATGTAATCGTTAAGATGGTGTGCCTTGATGCACAGTAAGTCCGTGGTTCTGAGCCTGATTTGCTGCCAGGGTCAGCGTACAATCGTACTACTGGATCCCAGGTCTTTTGGCCTGTTGAACAATGATGAAAGGCAACAGCCGTGAGCTATAAAGTTTCTGAATTTACCGAAGCCGAGTGGGATGTGTTGATGTACATTGCTTCACATATTGCAGGATACCAAAAAGCCCCTTCCAAAGGAAAAGTGCTCGGCGCTGGATTGGAGCAAAAAATTGTGGATGAGTTCTTGGCCTGCGAAATTTTGCGCGAGGTCAATGGAAACTTGCAACCTGTCCCCGAAACATTGCAATTTCCGCGGCGAGGCGAATCACTGACGGGCGGCGAAGATAACGCCCGACCCCGTCTGCGTGCAGACTGAGAGGCGTTCAGCGTGGATACCCGCCTATTGAGGTGGGCCTACCGTAGATTCTCGGATCATCAGTATCCTTTCCAAGAGTACATACGGGCATACCCAGCTTCTTCTGATCCCCATGGGCGTTACCCACCGTCGCCTACCTCAACCAGATTCATTCTGGCCTGCAAACGCGCAACCATCCGAATACGCGTAACTATACAGCTTTAGTGCGACGCACGGGTCTGACTTAGGCTACAATACTGAATCCTCTCCTGACCAGTGCGTCGCACCTGAATCGTTACCAATACGCCATCTTGCCTCATCGCCTCGGAAGAGAGTATTCTGACCCGCCTGACCTGGCGTGGCGTCGATCCGACCACGGCAGAAGGTCAATGGGTCTATCCGCGCGGCATCTGGCCGCCTGCAAAATTCACAGCCAGCCTTTGCAGATCAGATCGAGACGGATCATCGCACGCCCAAAAAGTTGCCAATGCCTTGATCTCCCGGTTATGAAAGATGACAACACAACGCAAGACCTGTATTCTTGTGCCAGCGATTCACTACTTCTGGCACTACCGCACGAAAGACGATCATCATGCAAAGCAATCAATTAGGTAAAACTGCTCTCCATATCTCGCGCATGGGCTTTGGCTGTGGCGCGGTGGGCGGTTTGATGGTGCGCGGCGAACCAGCGGAGATGACGCGTGTAGTGGCGCGTGCGCTGGAGTTAGGCATCACCTATTTTGACACAGCGCACATGTACGGCGATGGCGTTTCGGAGACCAACCTGGGTCGGGTAATGAAGGAACTCAAGCCCGGCGATGACGTGGTTATCGGCACCAAACTACGCATCACCGGCGCGCAGATGGACGACATCCCCGCCGCCGTGGTGAAATCGGTGGAGGAGGGGCTGCAACGCTTGCAAATGGAACGCGTCGATCTCTATCAACTGCACAACACCATCGGCGTCGAGCGCAACCCAGCGCGTGATTGGATCGGCGTGGCCGATCTGCCCGCCGTGGTGGAGACCTTCCGCACGTTGCAAAAAGAGGGCAAGTTAGGCTATTGGGGGCTGAACGGATTGGGCGAAACCGCTGCGCTCCACGGGGCATTGGAGAGCGTGGAAAGCCACACCATGCAGATCTGCTATAACCTGCTCAACCCCTCGGCGGCTGCGCCCATGCCCCCCGGACAGGGGCAAGACTATGCACGCCTCATCGACAAAGCCACCTCGTTGGGCGTGGGCAGTATCGCCATCCGCGTGCTGGCGGGCGGCGCGCTCAGCGGCAGCACCGAGCGTCATCCGGTGGCAGCGCAGAGTGTCTCGCCCATTGCCACCGGCGACACATTTGATCAAGATGCGGCGACGGCACGCAGCTTTCTGCCACTGGTTGTCGCTGGTCATGTGGAGAGTTTGGTGGAGTTGGCAATCCGCTTCGTGCTGAGCACCCCTCAAGTTGCCACCGTGATGGTGGGGCTATCAGACATGGAACAATTGGAGACCGCTGCGCGCTATGCAGCACGCGGGCCGCTGTCGCCCGAAGCGCTGGCAATGGTTGATTCAATTCGAGAGGGAATTAAAACTTAACGCAGAGACGCAAAGAAAATTCTTTGCGTTAAGAAGCCCTGTTACGCGCGCAGACCGGCCTCACTGAGTTGTGATTGAAGCCAAGCGGCGTCTTCCTCGATCAGCGCGGGTGTGGGCGGAGGGGCGCTGTAATCAATGCGCCGTTCATAGCGCACATCTTCATAAATTTGGGGCAGAAGTTCACCCAGCGCTAACGTTATTTCATCCTCTCCCCGTTGCAGCGGAACCGGCACAGCGGGAATGGCATCGGCAAGATTAAAAGTATAGAGCAGCGCGGCGGGCGTTCCCAACTGCGGCTGACGAGAATGCGATAGTGACTTTCGGGTTGGTGGCGGGCGGGGAGCGGTTCGCCCAGGCGCAGCAGCTCGATCTCCACCAGGCTGGTGGATGTGCTCAACACTTGCTGACGTTTCTCTTCGTACTGCCGCCGCCCCTCGGGTGAGATTTTATTGGCAGGCGAAAGCACTTCCAAGACGGTGATCACGCGATGGGTATCCACGTCTCGGATCTCCAAAAAGCGCTCAAGCACCTCCTCGGTGACAGGCAAGAGTACCGTCACTGGGGAGCCATTCATGGCAACAGCGCGTGTTTGGACTGCGACGGAGCGCGGCGGCCCTATCACCGCCACATCGGGGCGTCCCACAAAGCTATCCGGGTCAAAAGAGGCGATGTACGTACGCTCCTCCGCGCTGACATAGTAGCGAGGGGGCACAGAGCGAGTAATCGCAAAGCGAATTGCCCGGATCAGCTCAAGATGCACATCCGGCCAAAGCGACCGCCGCTCTAAATATGGATTCATGCCTGGAAATGGATAGGCCATGGGCGACGCTTTCCCTTTCAATATCAATACAGTTAGAGCAACTATACCGCAGAAACCATCCCTAATCAACGAGGTTTTATTTGGGGTGTCATTGAGAATGGGGACGAATCGCTAAAAAGTGCCGGGGACTTCAGGGTGGGCGTCGATGGGAGTGGCGAAATCATCTCCTTTCCCGTGCGGCAAGTCCCCGGCACTTCTGTTGCCCCTACCTTGAATTGCACCCTCTATTTGGACAGATTGAGCGGCTCTCAACCGATCTGCCAGAAAAAGCCGTTTCATCTGCCCGATCCGTTTCATCCGCGTTCTATTCTGGGAGGAATAGCCATGGATCTGGACAACCCTGTGGTGAGACTCTGTGGCGAAGGGATGCAGGCCGAGGGGGAAGGGCGCAAAGCAGATGCATTGGCACTCTTTATGCAGGCGTGGTCCACCAGCGCGGACGGCTACGAAGCGGCGATTGCCGCGCACTACGTGGCCCGCCATCAGCCAACGGATGCCGATACGCTGCATTGGAATCGGGTGGCGGTGGCGCAGGCCGAGGCGGTTCCCGATGAGCGGGTGACGGTGCTGCTGCCTTCGCTCTATCTTAACCTGGGCCACTCGCACGAGGTGACGGGTGATCCCAGCGCCGCCCGCCGTTTCTATGAACGGGCTGCCGATAGTGTGAAAGCCCTGCCCGAGGACGATCCCTATAGTAATTTTGTGCGCGGTGGCATTGCACGTGCGTTGGGGCGGGTGGAAAAAATGAGGTTTGACGTAGTCAATTGAGAGATGCAGACCGTTTGAATTGGTTCGTCAAGAGCAACTTGAATGACTGCCGCTTCACCTCGATCAAGCGTATTTTGCAGAAACGACGCGACAGCTACTTTCGCTGCCCGTTTCTGCAGCCAGGATGCTTTCTCAAACTCATCAACAGCAAGTCCAGTTCCGCCGCCAGCCCGAATCTCCTGGCCCACTTCCAACGGCACAACCACGCGGCGGTACATGCGTAGCACATCCAGACTACCCAAAGCAGCGACAAGCGCCAAAATTGGACCGGTGTTGATAACAATCTCTTCAGTCTCAGGCATGTAGCAGATCCGATTGTAGATCCTCTTCGTCCAGATCGATCATAGCAACATTGTAGCGATGTAAATTGAGCAGAAACGAAACTCGATCCATGCTCACGAGTTGTGCGGCAGTCCCGGATGAGATGCGCTTCATTTCAAAGAGTTTCACCGCCATCGCCATTCTGGCTTCGTTTTCAAATTCAGTACGGCTTTGTTGCAGCAGATCGGGTAGGTGCGCTGGATAGTCAATGACAAGTTGCATGATAATGTTTGTCCTTCCAGTGGTGTTAAGATTGCCGCCGCTTTGCTGTTACTCTCACTCTCGCGTACACTGCGTTTCAATTCTAGCACACCCACCCAAGCCGCGCATTACGAAAGGAGACCGCATGACCATTCAAACCGCGGGCTGCTGGGCCTGCAACAGACGGTGCTCGATACCCATGAACTCACCGCAGAAGCCGTGGTCAAGTGCGACCGCACGCTGTTGCGCCGGGCCATGTTTGTTGATCCCATTGTCAATTCCGACGCCGACGCCATTCTCGCTGAGCTTTTTGAGCTAGAGCGAGATGTGTTGTCGGAATGTTGGTATGCATAAACAGCATTGACGTTTAACGGACGGAGGGCGAAGATAAAAGACGAACCCTGAACTTCGTCTTTCGTCTTCTGTCTATCGTCTATTTCACCCACCACCATACAAGGACACCCCATGAAAATCACCGAAATCCGTACCTACCTGATGCACGCCGGCGTGGACGGCGGCGGCTGGAAACAGCGCAACTGGCTGTTTGTCAAGGTTTTCACCGATGAGGGCATCTATGGCGTGGGCGAGGCATCGGGCTGGCCGCGGGTTGTGGAGACGGCGATCAAGGATCTCACCCACATTCTGATTGGTGAAAACCCCTTCGAAATTGAGAAGCTGTGGCAGAAAATGTACATCGCCATGATGGGCCACGGCATGACCGGCATTGTGGGCGGCGGCGCGCTCACCGGCATTGAAATGGCGCTGTGGGACATTAAAGGCAAGGCGCTGGGCGTGCCGGTCTATGAATTGCTGGGCGGCAAGATCCGCGACAAAATCCGCATCTATGCCCACGGCCACACGGCAGAGCGGGCGCTCGAGTTGAAAGAGCGCGGCATCACCGGCGTCAAAACCGGCGGCGTGGTCGATCCGTTGCAGAGTGTGCGCGCCATTCGCGAGGCCGTGGGCGCGGAAATGGATATTATGGCCGACGTCCACGGCCCGCCCTGGCTCACGGTGGCCGATGCCATCAGTCTGGGCAAGGCGTTAGAAGAGTTCAACCTGCTTTTTTACGAAGATCCTGTGGCCCCGGACAGCATTGAGAGCATTGCACGCGTGCGCCATCATGTGGATATTCCCCTGGCCGCGGGGGAGCGCCACGCCAATATCTACGGCCTGCGCGAGTTAATCGAGCGGGAGTTGGTGGACGTAGTACAGCCCGACACAGGCCGCGCGGGTGGTCTGTTGCAGATGAAGAAACAGGCGGCTATGGCCGAAGCCCACGGTATCGGCTTTGCCCCCCACGATGGTTCGTTGGGACCAGTGGCCGAGATGGCAGCGGTTCATTTGCTGGCGACGCTGCCCAACTTCCACATTTTGGAACACCGCGCGGACGACGTGCCCCAGCGCTACGAAGTGATGGAGCCGCAGCCACAGATCGAACGGGGCTTTATTCTCGTACCAAACACGCCCGGTCTGGGTATTGATATTGTCGAGGATGCCATCGCCCACTATCCATCGGAGGGCAACGTGTCGGACCCGAAGATGGAGGAGTATGTCTATGTGCAGGCTAGGTATGGGCGCGATAAGTGGCTGAAGTAGGAGCGTGTTACGTGTTGCGTGACACGGAGCACGCAACACGGACTAACCATTCAAAGATACACAACAAGGAGCATTCATGTCCCAGATCAATCCGCCACCCACACCCTGAGCGAGGGTGCTGTTGCCCGGCTCAAAAGCGTTTCCACAGCCACGTTGACCAGCCAGTTAAACAAGCGCGGGCTGCGCAATACATTTTTGGCCGGGATCTACCCGCTGCGCCCGGATCTGCGCATGGTGGGCTATGCCTTTACGTTGCGCTATATCCCTGCCCGCGAGGATCTGGCCGACGAACTTTATGACAATACCAAAAACGTGCAGCGGCTGGCCGTAGAAACCGTCGGTCCCGACGACGTACTGATCATCGACGCCCGCGGCGACGTGAGCACCGGAGCCACTCTCGGCCATATTTTGGGCACGCGCATTACCTTGCGCGGCGCAGCGGGGTTGGTCACCGACGGGGCGCTGCGCGACACCCCTGGATTCAAGGAGTTGGATCTGCCCAGCTACATCAAAGCGCCCCACGCCAACACCTCGTTTATTGCCCACCACCCCGTGGAAGTGCAAGTGCCGATTGGTTGCGCAGGGGTGGCGGTGATCCCCGGCGATGTGATTGTGGGGGATGCCGAGGGCGTAGTGGTGATCCCGGCGAAGATGGCCGAAGAGGTGGCCCACGCCGCCTATGAACAGGAGATTCGCGAAGAGTTCATCCAAGAGAAGATCGACAGTGGGTCGAGTATACTCGGCGTCTATCCCCCCAACGAAGAGACCCTGGCCGAATTCGAGCAGTGGCGCAAAAACCGAGGCATTTAGAGATTCACGGCGGCGCGCGCAGATAAAATGGAACGCAGATGACGCAGATTGAACGGATTTTCGCAGATCTGAAAGAAACTTCTGACATCTGCGTCATCTGCATTCCATTCTGAAATTCTCTGCGCGCGCTGCGTTGAAATTCTGCTCGATTCGACAATTCAATCTTTTTCCGTTAAAATTTCTAAACCGGTAAACCTCCTCCAGACAAAGGGCATGGCATCCAGTATGGTAACGGCTGGATGCTGCTTTGTTGTCGTATTATATCTATTCGTTTTGGAAACCTTGCCATGAAAATTTTGAAACAGTTTTTGCTTTTTGCCCGCAACTATCGGGGACCGCTGCTGATCACGATCTTTAGCATGACGGCGCTGGTGGGGGTGCAGTTGTTGGCCCCGTGGATCATCCGCGAGCTAATCGGCGCGGTGCGCACGCAGGAAACCATGCCTGTATCGGCGGGCTTTGTAACCCGGCTGGCGCTGCTGGCGCTCTCTATTTATATAGCCCGTGCTGGCCTGGAATTTCTGCGTAGCTACATGGCGCATGTGGCTGGCTGGGGCGTGGTGGCCGATGTGCGCCAGGCCGTCTATCGCCATTTGCAACGCATGTCCATGCGCTTTTATGAGGACAAACAGACCGGTCAGTTGATGTCGCGCATGGTCAATGACTCGGATCTCCTGGAAAAACTGATTGCCCATGCCGTGCCGGAAGTGCTGGTCAACGTGCTTACCCTGGTGGGCGTCAGCATTATGCTTTTCCTCATGAGTCCGCCGCTGATGGCGCTGACGTTGATCCCGATTCCGTTAATCATCATTGCCATGCGCGGCTTTGCTTATTACGTGCGCCCGGCTTTCCGGGTGCGCCAAAAGGAATTGGGCGAACTCAACGCCATCTTGCAGGACAACCTTTCTGGCATTCGCGAGATCAAGACCTTCACCCGCGAAGAGGCCGAGGCCAGCCGCATTAGCACGCGTATTAACAATTACAAAGATTCGCTGCTCTATGCCCTCAAAATGATGGCAACCTTTGAGCCATTTATTAACTTTTCGTCGGCCTTGGGGCTGATCGTGGTGATCTACTTTGGCGGGCGTATGGCCCTAAGCGGCCAATTGCCCATCGAGGATCTGGTGGCGTTCTTCCTCTATTTAGAGATGTTCTATCAGCCGGTGCGCCATCTGAGCAGCGCCTGGGAACAGGTGCAGGAATCGCTGGCCGGGGCCGAGCGTGTGGCCGAACTGCTGGACGAAGAGCCGGACATTGCCGATACCGCCACTGCGGTAGAATACCAGGGGCGGGCCAACGGTGCGCTGCGTTTTGAAAACGTGGCTTTTGCCTATCTGCCCGGCCAGCCTGTGTTGGAGGACATCGATCTGGATATTCCCGCAAGTTCCGTGGTGGCGCTGGTTGGCCCGACAGGTGTGGGCAAGACCACGCTTGCCAGTTTGATCCCGCGCTTTTATGACGTGAGCGAAGGGCGTATTACCCTGGATGGGCATGACATTCGCGATCTCACGCTGCATAGCCTGCGCCAACAGATCAGCATTGTGCTGCAAGATGTTTTCCTCTTCCACGGCACGGTGCGCGACAACATCCTCTTTGGGCGACCAGGGGCGTCGGAAGAGGAGATGCGCAAGGCGGCGCAGATCGCCAATGCCGAGGAGTTTATTGATAAGCTGCCAGAGGGCTATGATACGCTGATTGGCGAGCGCGGGGTGAAGCTGTCGGGTGGGCAGAAGCAGCGGTTAGCAATTGCACGGGCTGTACTCAAAGATGCGCCGATCCTGATTTTGGACGAGGCTACGTCGTCGGTGGATACGGAAACCGAGATGCTGATCCAACAGGCGCTGGAGCGGCTGATGGTGGGGCGCACGACGTTGATCATCGCCCATCGCCTCTCCACGATTCGCAACGCCGATCAGATTGTGGTGTTGCGCGGCCAGGGTATCGCCGAACAGGGCACACATGACGAACTCATGGCACAGGACGGCGTATACCGTCATCTCAACGGCGTGCAAGCCCGCTCCGAATCGGTCTTTACACTGCGAAAGCGGAACAAGGCCGAGGCTGTGGCGGCGGACTGAGCGTAAGGAGTAACGAGTAAGGAGTATATGCCCTTTACTCCTTACTCGTTTAGTAGTCTACTTTCAGTAGCCGCGTCTGCGTAACCATCCCCGCCCGCTCAAGCGTTTTCTTCGAGTTGTGGTTGTAATACCAGCAGCCCGCGATGGGGTGTAGTTCTTTCTGGCGGCAGTCTGGATATTCGAGAAATGAATCGATGCGCGAGGGCAAAGTCGACAGGTGGCGCTGCACATCTGCGCGAATCTCGGCGAATTCCACGGCCATCAAGTGAATGGTCATGTGGTTTCGTCTTCTGTTTTGTGAATGGCATAGATTACTGTAGGGCCTTCAAAGTCAATTTCCTGTTCCAGAGTCATGCCGATTTTCTCAGCCACGCGCCGCGATGCCCGGTTGTCAGGGTCGATGAGACAGATCAGGCGATCTCGTTGCAACGTGTTAAAGGCATAGTCTACAATGGCCCGCCCGGCCTCACTTGCCAGCCCTTGCCCCCACCAGGCTTTATCCAGCAAATAGGCGACTTCTACTTCAAACATCCCTTCAATTGTCCACGGCAACAACCCACAGCGCCCGATAAACGCTCCGCTCTCTTTGTGGATCGTCGCCCACAGCCCCAGTTCGGGGTGGCGCGGGTGGCCGTTGAGAAACCACTCCAATTCCTCTTGGGTTTCATCCAATGTAAGCGTGCCTTCGGGAAAATAGCGACGAATCTCCGGGTCACGGTAGAGCGCAAAGAGCGCGGGCAGATCGTCGATCACCAGTCGGCGTAGTTGCAGCCGGTCGGTTTCAAGTATGGTCACAGTTTCAGACATGGGATTCCTCATTTAGGTTGGATAAATTTGCAATCGCCTGGGTTACAAACCAATCGTGCTGGGCGCGCATGGCGTTTTCCACATCCGCAGCCAGTCCCCAATCGTCCAATTTCGAGGCCGGACGCAGTGCCGCACAGAGATCCCAGTAGGACAGAGGACGAAAATCAAGCGCGGTTGTGGCTTGATAGTGTTGGGTGAAAAGGTGCATTGCCTCACGCCCCAACGCCCACAAAATTTCCAGCCGGGCGTTGGCAAGATCTGCCAACGGATCGCCCACAGCGGCATCTTCCCAATCGATGACCGCTACAAGCTGTTCATCCCGCCAGAGCAGATTGCCCGGCCAAAAGTCGCCGTGAAGCAGAGATAGTGGGTTGAGTTGTGGCGGCGCTCCAACTGTTTCCACCGCGCCCCGAATCTCGCCTTCACGCAGCGAATCGTCGAGTTGGGCTGGACGTGAGCTAATGTTACCCCCAATCTTGGGCAAAAACGACAAATCAACCTGCACTGCGCTGATCCGGTGAATCGCCGCCAACGTTGTCGCCATTTGCGCCAGGGCATCATCCACCCGCTGGGGCTGAAAATCCGCCGATCCTTCTACAAATTCCATCACAATCACAGGTTGGGGGAAGCTTTCACAGGAGAGGTCGAGATAGACGGGTTTGGGTACGCGGATATTGGCACGGTGTAAAATTTGAAGCAAGCGGAATTCATCGGCGGCGATATGAGGATTGCGCTGTAAATCGAGCGGGCCATGCTGGCGCACGATCAGCCGTTGCGTTTCGCCGTTGGGGTGTTGGATCTCCAGCGCCGTCACCTGGGCGGAGACGCCGCCAGCGGGTTGCCAGATCCGCAACAGGCGGCTGTGGGGGTAGATGCGTTGGAGGATTTGCTCGAATCGGGTTCTATTATCCACTTGTTAATGCTATCACGATCTGCTATCATTTTTAGCATGAAGGTAGCTCATCAACGTACCCTGGAAGCAATTTTTTCAAAGCCAACACCTGCCACTTTACCCTGGCGCGACATTGAGGCTTTGTTTACAGCGCTCAATGCACAGGTCATTGAGGGAAGAGGCTCCCGTGTACGCTTTGAGCTAAACGGCGTCATTGCTACTTTTCATCGACCGCATCCACACAAAGAGGCCAAACCTTACCAGGTGCGTGATGCACGGGACTTTTTAACAGAGGCAGGCATTCAACCATGAACATGATGACCTACAACGGTTACACCGCTCGCATCGAGTATAGTGAAGAAGACAATTGCTTTGTCGGCCATGTGGCTGGCATCCGCGATGTGGTTGGTTTTCACGGTGATTCTGTGGACGAACTACGCGCCGCCTTTACAGAGGCGGTGGATGATTATCTTGAAAGTTGTGAAAAATTAGGACGCAGTCCACAGAAGCCTTATTCTGGGAAGGTGATGTTGCGGATCGATCCTGTCCTCCACGCCAGAGCCGCCGCCGTGGCCGAAGCACAGGGGAAAAGCCTCAACGCCTGGGCACAGGAGCAGATACAGAAGGCGGTTACGCAGGGCTAGTCAACCCAATCCACACCTATATATTGATCCCGACTGTCAGACCAAAAATACCAAAGTTTGACAACCACTGTAATCGTCTCCTATTGGGATGTCGACCTAGCACAACAACGGGGTTGGTTGAAGCATTAACAAGCACGAGTAAACCGACCCATGCAGGTATCCAAAACGCATCTAACCACTTCAGCGTGTACTCCGGATTCCGATCAAACCAAATCACGATAAATGGTCCATACATAGCGAAAAAGCTCGGAAAAAAATTGAGCAAACAACGCCCAACAAAGCGCAGCACATTCTGAACACGGTACGGATCAGGTGTGTTGCACACCATCCGATTTAGAGTTTCAGCCACCTCACGGGGCGCTAGTTGGTAGCATTCCCGCTCGTACCACTCTCCCTCTGCCCAAATATACGTTTGCCCCTCAAGCTGAACTGTTAGTTTGTCATCCACAGCAGCTTCTCAACTGATACCTCAAAAAGCCAAGCACTATTTCTCAGATTTAACCGCACTGAAAGGGTTAATCACAGTCACGCCATCTAGTTGAAATCTATCCTGCATATCCTCTGAATAAAGAAGAGCACTACCGCTCTCAATGGTGCAGGCAAAAATTAGACTATCCCAGAATGAAAGTGAATGTCGTTCTCGCAGGTGAGAAGCACGTCGGATAGTATCTTGTCCAATAGGAACCACTGAATACTGTTTAAAGAAATCATCTGCGATTGCGCGAACCTCCGCTTCAGAAAACCTTGCCTTGCGAAGCAGATTGAGGCAAACCTCATTGATAACCTGGGTACTCACGCAAATAACTTTATGAGAAGCAATCACTGCCTGAGCTTGTTGTGTTTTGACTTGGCTTGCTTCATCTGGCTGCATAGTAAGGGCATAGATCCAGACATTGCTATCAATAAAGCATGGAGACAGAGCAGGATTTAAATTCACCAGAAAATCCTCACTGATTACGATTATAGATCTCTTCGCGCGTCAGAGGCGTAAAAGCTTCAATTTTTCGTGGGTTTTCTAGAAGTCGCTGAAGGATAGATGGCTCCGCAGCCGAGGTCTCTGTAAGAATAATGACACGAACTGTGCCTTTTACCTGAGGTCGGTAGGCGGGTGGAATGTCAATCCGCCCATCTTCCTTTACCGTAGCCTGAAACTCAATGGCTTGCATCTTATTCTCCATGTAAAATATCTAGAAATACCTATCTACAGTATACCCGAAAATCACACGCCAAACACTTCACTACAAAACGTTCAATTGAAAACGGCCAGGGAGAACGCTCTCCCTGGCCGTTGGACCCTCTACACAGTACCCCTAATCCGCCGCCACCATCTCCCGCTGTTCGAGCAGGTGCATGGGGCGATCCCCTTCCACGGTGAAGTGGTTGAAGGTGGGCAGGTAATCTCGGTTCTGCTCCAACATCTCGTCCACCATCTGGCGAATCTCGGCCAGGCTGAGCACCGCCGCCGTCAGCGGATCGTGGGCGATGGCGTGGAAGATCTTGCGCGGATCCCCCTCAAGAATGCCCTCAATCGCCAGTTCTTCGATCTGGGCGTTGATGCCCGTGAGCAGTGCCACCGACGCAGGCAGCGCCCCTACACGTACCGCTTCCAGGCCATCTTTGCTGGCCCACACCGGCACTTCCACACACGATCCCTGGGGCAGGTTATCGATCAGCCCATCGTTCAACGTGTTGCCGTTGTATTTGAAGGGTTCGCCACCCTCCAGCGCGTTGATAATATAGGCGGCGTATTCGTGGCCGCGCTCCAGATCCAGCGGCGCGGGGTCGTTGAGCCATTCGGTGATTGTCTCGCTCCAGTTGGCCTCGCGCTCGCGATAGCGCTTGAGCACATAGGCCGACTCGCCCGGATTCCAGCCAGTGCCGTGGGTGCAATATTTCTCAATGAGGTCGGGGCGCTTGCGGAACCAGGGATTGTATTCCGAGTGGTGGCCGCTGGACTCGGTGGGGTAGTAGTCCAGATGCAGGTACATCTCGTTACGCACCTGCTCCTCGTTGTAGATCTCGGCGCGCTCGGTGATGGCCTGGCGGATGAGCGGGTAGGCATCCTCGCCCTTCCACTTGTATTCCAGATACCAGGCCATGTGATTGATGCCGGCACAGGTGTAGGAGATCTCATCCATCGGCGCACCGATCCATTTCGCCAGCATTTCGGCGGTTCCCTGCACGCTGTGGCAAAGGCCGGTGGTCACAATCTTGGTCTGGCTTTGGATGGCGCGGCAGTTCAGGACCATAGGATTGGTGTAGTTAAGCATCACGGCATGGGGGCAGAGGCGCTCCATGTCGCGGGCAATGTCGAGCATCACCGGCACGGTGCGGGCGGCGCGGAAGATCCCCGACGGGCCGCGGGTATCGCCGATGTTGGTGTCGATGCCATACTTTTGCGGGATGAGAATGTCGTACTGCCAGACATCAATCGAGCCGGCCAGAATGGTGACGATGACGTAATCCGCGCCGGTGAGGGCGTCTTCACGGCTGGTTGTGGTCTCGACCTGGGCAGGATAGTTGCCCTCGTTGACAATGCGCTGCACAGCCTTGCCGATGTAATTCAGTTTTTCCGGGTCGATATCCATCAGGGTGATGGTCGCGCCTTCCATGCGCGGGAAGGTGAGAATGTCGCGCACGAGCTTGCGGGTGAAGCCGAAGCTGCCAGCGCCGATAAAGCTAATCTTGGGCATGGGGTTGGATTCTCCTTGAGATGGGAAATGAATGGAACAAGGTTAAAGACGATGGATGATGAATGATGGACGATGGACGAGAGACGAAAGAGGAACGTTGACAAGGGCCTCTCATCCTTCGCCTTTCGTCCTCTCACCAGCGCACCCCGACCGTGGCTGTCTTGCCCTGGTCAAGGTAGAGCCACCAGTAGGTCAGCCAGGGTTGTTCGATGCCCTGACTGCGGGCAGCGTCGATTAGGACGGTGCGCTATCTGGCGCAGGGCAAGGCTAAGGGGGTTCTCTTTTTCCGGGCCAGCCCGGCGCAACGCATCCGCAGCCACAGCATCAAGAATCATCTCCACATGGGGCATGAGTGCCTGCCCGATGGGGTGGTTTGCTGCCTCACGCCGCAGCCATTTTTCATAGGGATAGGGTTCGCCGTCCAACACAAGGGCGGCGCGCAGGGCGTGGGCGATGGTATGCGAAACCGAGAGCATCACCGCCACGCCATCCCCTCGTTGCATGGGGTTGTCGGCGGCCCGATGAAAGTTGCGCATGTGGAAGTAGTGATGAAAAAAGAAGGCTTCCCGCACGGTGGGGGATAGGGATCGGCGCGCCCTTTCCAACAGCGCCGCCACTTTGGGATCGCCATGGCCGATCAGTATCCCCGTGCGTAGCTCGGAGATATGGGGCATGTCACAGTGCTCGATCCATTCGGCGAACGCTTGCACGGACGAAGCGTTGAGATGGCCGGGCTTGCCGTCCAAGTGAAACTCTAGAAAGCGTGTGGGCGACCGGCGATCAAACTCAGCCAAATCCGCCTCCGAAAGCATGAAGTAAAGGTCGAGATCCGAAAATAGATCGTCCACGCCGCGACAGGTGGAACCGTGCAGAATAAACGAGCCACGCTCGGCAAATTCTGCCAGCACCGGATGCTCCCGCACAAAGCTGGGCAGGAAGGTTTTCAGCTTTTCCGACCACAACGCTTTCGGGTCCACACGATTTCTCCAGACTTTTCACCGCAAAGACACAAACGAGCAAAGAAGAAAATAGAACACTGATTGAGCGGATTTGGCGGATTTTCACAGATTCCAGAAGCCCCTTACAGATCTGCGAAAACCCGTTCCATTTTGCCATCCTCTGTGCGCTTTGCGCCTTTGCGGTGAATTCTCTTATGCCATCACCCGTTCCAGAGCGAATTGGGGCAGCCACTGGGCCTGGGCGTCGAGCATTTCGCCCACCATGCTGCGGATCTGCGGCAGGGTGCAGACGGCGGCCGTCAGCGGATCGAGCATGACGGCGTGATGGACAGCGTCGGTGTCGCCGCTGAGGGCAGCATCGACGATCAACTCCTGCACGTTGATGTTGGTGCGGTTGAGCGCGGCCAGTTGGGTGGGCATGGCCCCCACAAGGGTGGGCTGAATGCCGTTGGCATCCACCAGGCAGGGCACTTCCACACAGCAGCCCTGGGGCAGATTGGCGATCAGGCCGTGGTTGGGCACGTTGCCGTTGATGCGAATGGGGTGGTTGGTCTCCATGGCTTCGATGATCCACGAGCCGTACTCGTGCGAGCGCTCGTTGCCGGGATCGGTGGCGCGCACCTCTTCGTATTCGTCCGGAAATTTGCCCAGCCGGTTGATACAGTGGCGATAGTAGCCGCCGGTGCGGCCCAGATCATACCAACTGTTGCGCGGATCGGTGAAGCGCGGCACCAACTCGTCGTTGACCATCGCGCGCTCTTGCGGAAGTAGGGCGAGTACTCGCTGGCGTGGCCGCTGGACTCGGTGACGAAGTAGCCAAAGTGCTCCATGAGTTCGATGCGCACCGGCTCGTCGCCCATGATTTCGGGCTTTTGGATGGCATCCCACATCAGCGGATAGAGGTCCTCCTTGCCGCGGCGGAACTCGAGGAAGAAGGCCTGGTGGTTGATGCCGGCGCAGAGATATTCCACCTCGTCATAGGGCACGTCGAGCCACCTGGCCAGCATTTCGCTGGTGCCCTGCACGCTGTGGCAAAGGCCCACATGCGGCCGGCCCGTGGCCGCATCCACGGCCCAGCAGTTGGCGGCCATGGGGTTGACGTAGTTGAGCAGCAGCGCATCGGGCGCGACGTCGTCCATGTCGTTGCTCAGATCCGACAGCACCGGGATGGTGCGCAGGGAACGGAAGACGCCGCCCGGCCCCAGCGTGTCGCCCACGCATTGCTCCACGCCGTATTTTTGCGGGATATCGATGTCCATTTTATAGGCGTCTAGCCCGCCCTATTGAAAGGTGGTGACGACATAATTAGCGTCCTGAACCGCTTTACGTTGGTCAGTTGTGGCTTCGACCCGGCCTTTACCGCCGCGGCGCTCGATAATGCCCTCGACGATCTCTTTGGCCTGATTAAGCCGAGTGGGGTCAATGTCCATCAGGCTGATGGTGCTGTCGGCCAGAGCGGGCGAGAGCAAAATATCGTTGCAGAGGCGGCGGGTGAAGACCATGCTCCCGGCGCCGATAAAGGTAATTTTGGGCATAGAATTTTCCTCATTTGATGGGTCAATTTTGTCAGAACAGTGTTAGGGTAGGGCTGCCCAGCGGTACAATTTCTTGCGTTGCCTGCCGCCCTTGCTAATTCAGCATAAAATCGAGTTGGTAACGTTGACCGTGGTCAGCAAGTTTATTCTCTTAGGCCTCGGACGTCACCAAACTCGTAAAAGCAGATCATGAAGTTCTTCCGCATCCTCTACACCCATGCCTAATCGCGAAGCAACCAGACGGGATTGGTGTCCGCTCTACACGGTGAGCGGGGTTGAGGACGTTATCCTGTAACTTTGCTATGTCAATTACGGCATTCTCTGCATTGGGGATAAGCACAGTATAATCGCTATTCCCAGCGCACCAGCCCCATCAATTTCTTCCCCAATTCAGTCAACTCTGCCTGCTGACCCTGCTGCTGTTCCCAGCCGCGTGGATCGCCAGGGAAGGCTTTGCCCGCGGGCGGGGCCTGTTCTTGCCACATTTGGATGCGCTGCTGGCGTGCGGTTTCGTCTTCCTGGGCCGGATACATGGTAATGTATTGGGCCAGGCGCGGGGTATCGCTGCGGTTGCGGCTATTTCCATGCGGCAACAGGCTGTGCCAGATCAGCAGATCACCCGCTTTGCCGGGGATGGTCTGAAAGTCAAGATGGGTACGGTCGGGCAGATGCGGATGGCGATCCGCCGGCTGCGTTTTGACCCATTCATAGAATTCGCGATGGAATCCGGGCACGCACTGAAAGCCACCACCCTCGGCGGGGGTATCGGCCAGATAGAGCACGCCCTGCACTTTGAAGGGAATTGGCTCCTGGCTGGTGTCAATGTCCCAGTGATACATGCCCTGGAAATCCCAATCGGCGCGGGCGGGGGGATTCATATTGGCGCGGTCGATGCTCACCCACAGGTCTTCGCGCTGCCAGATATCGGCAAAAGCGCCGTAGACGCGTGGGTGCTGGCGATTGTTCCACAGCGCCGGGTAGTGGTACATCTCCAACATGCCAGCCTTGCTGATGGGTGCTTTGTACCACGCTTCGCGGTCGTTGTGATCCGTCTCAAGAAAGGCCCAAATGGCGTCGATCACGGCATCCAGGTTTTCTTGGGGCACGGCATTGGGGATGATTACGTAGCCGTTCTCTTCCCAAAAAGCCCGATCTTCTGAACTGAGCACTCGGTCTTGCCAAGCAGTGGCTGTTATGGTCATCTCTCCTCCTTGTGATGCGGCTAACGGCGCTCAAAATAAATGCCGGATGGATATCCGGCAAACTCCATACCATCAATTTTATCACTGCAAGGATGATCCAACAATTAGGGGAGAAACCACTCACCCCAGTTGCCAAAAACTGGCACAGGCTGAAGTCTGGCCTGGGAGGCGGCGATAATGCCACTGATCCAGCCATAGATAATCGCTATGTAGGCAGCCAAGACCAGGGCAAAGCTGGCCGCGGCCAGTAGAACGCCTACCAGGGGAATCCAGGTGAGCAACCAGGCAATTACGGCCCAGACCAGCGGTGTGATAATCGCGCCGGCCACCAGCGCCAGGGATCGGGAGGCATGATAGAGGGCAAAAGGATCGCGCCGACGGCCAAAGAGCACATAGAGTGGCACAACCACAGGGATCAGATAGGTTAACAGGGCGAGGAGGCGATTTGGCTTGTTCACAGTTAATTTCCTATCCCGTGCAGGTCCAACTCGCCAGCATAGTGGCAACTGGCATAGTGATTGGGAATAATCTCGCGCAGAGCAGGTTCTTCGCGCACACAGCGGTCGTTGTCATTATAGCGACAGCGCGGATGAAAGACACACCCGCTGGGCGGATTGGCTGGGCTGGGGATATCGCCCTCCAAAATAATGCGGTTGACCTGAATATCCGGGTCCGCCGGGGGAACCGCCGAGACCAGCGCCTCGGTATACGGGTGGAGAGGGTGACCCAGAAGATCTTCGGATCCGGCCAGTTCCACAATCCGCCCCAGGTACATAACGGCGATGCGGTCGCAGATGTGTTCCACCACCGAAAGATCATGGGCGATGAAAATCAGCGTCAACCCTAGATCACGTTGCAGTTCCTGAAGAAGATTCAACACCTGGGCCTGCACCGAAACATCCAACGCCGAGACAGGTTCGTCGGCGATGATCAGGCGGGGGTTCAGGGCTAGCGTGCGGGCAAGACCAATCCGTTGGCGCTGCCCGCCGGAGAACTCGTGGGGATAGCGGCTCATATAGTCGGGATTGAGACCCACACTGCGCATCAATTGGGCCACCCGATCTTCCAATTCGCGGCCACGCGCCACGTTATGGATGATCAACGGTTCGCCAATCACGTCTTTGACGGTGAAGCGCGGGTTCAACGAACTGAAGGGATCTTGAAAGATCATACGCATCTCGCGGCGCAGTTCTTTCATGGCATTCTGATCGATCTCGACCACGTTCACGCGCGTGCCATCCAAGCGACGATACCAAACCTCGCCGCCGGTTGGTTCGTAGAGGCGCAAAATAGAGCGCCCGGTTGTCGTCTTGCCACAACCACTTTCCCCCACCACGCCCAAAACTTCTTGCTCGCGCAGCCGGAAACTGACGCCGTCTACAGCCTTGACGTGTCCGACCACTCGTTGCAAAAATCCTTTGTGAATGGGAAAGTATTGTTTAAGGTTTTTGACTTCGAGAATATACTCTTCGTCTGGCACGGCAGGCGGCTCTTGCCAGACCAATTGTACGTTACCCTTAGACTGCGGGTTGGAGATGTTTGGTTCATTCATGTTGATTCACTATCCGTTTGGCGAATGGCAAGTTGCAAATGGCAAGTGCCGAGAAAAGTAACCCTTCTCCTCGGTGACCCTTGCCCTACGGTTGGCTCACAGAAAGTTCAATCGTTTCCGCAACCATGAGAATGTCCGGGTCTGTCCAGCCTTTCCATTCCTGAAGCTGCTGATAGGCCCGGCGAAAGATCAGCCGCGCTTCTACAGTGACATCGGCGGTGTCAGTCTCGGGCAAAGTAAAGGCAAAGACACTGCGGTCCGTTGCCAGGGCCGGGATGCGTGTGTCCGAGACAAGGCGCACAGGTCGCCAATAGGCTGCGGTTGGCATCTCTTGGGTCCACTCATCCTGCAAGACTTTGGCGAAGACTTTGCCGCGCTGGCCGGCATAGTTGCCTGTCCACTCGGGCAATACCGAGCCATAGCGGGCGGCCAGTAAATTTCCATCCGCATCTTTGGCCTCCACCACCAATATCATGTGGCGCAGCGGCGAATCGGTGGGGATGTGATGGCCCACTTGGTCGTTGGTAATGTTAACATTGACCACCACACGACCCGGCATGAGTTTGGTGGTTGTCGTCAGGCTCACCGAGTGTTGCAGCATCCATTCGTCAGAGGCGCCGCCCATTTGGTGGTTGTGGATCTGCTGTGGATCGCGTGCGTGCCCCCCCCGTTCAGGATAGACAAAGTGTGTCTGCTGCGGGGCATAGTCACTGGCGGCGGGCATGTGACAATCCTGACAGGTCTTGCCCGTTTCGGGATCGCTGTAGGGGCTGTCCAGCCATTCGCCATAAGAATTGTAGACCAACACACCGCCCGTCACCTGCATGTTCCCCACCACGCCCCCCATGACTCCATAATGGCAACCGGCACAGAAAGCGCTCTCTTCCATCAACGGCAAATAGCTATCGTGTGACACGGGCAGATCGGTGCGATAGACATCGTCTAACGAGCCAAAGAAGATATCATTGCCCTCACGGGGACGATACAGTTTCATAGAAAGAATGCCGGGCATATCTTCATAAGGTCGCTGAGTCTCCCGGTTGAGAATCACATCCCCGATTTTGTGGCAAAACTCACAGGTAATCCCCTCGGCAGCGTGGCCCTTCAGATCGAGAGGAAAGACGCCCGGATCGAGAATGCCGTAAGAGGCTTCTGTCACGGAAGAGGCATGGCAGCCTGACCACGCACAGTTCTGCTTGTTGGCGATCTGCGAGGCCACGGGCGTGTGACAAGCGGCGCAGTTGCCCGGTCGGTTCGGGTAGTCCAGGGCGTGGCCCGGTCCGTAATAGGGCTGGCTCAGATCCGGCGGCTGGGGAATCCCCAGGTTGTTCTTGATCGGTTCGGGACTGCGATTACCGTGAACGTCAGTCCCGGCATAAACAGAAAGGAAGCGCGGATCGGTGGCACTCTGGGCGTGGGCGTCGGCTTGCCATTCGCTATAGGCTGTGTGGCAAAGTCCACAACTGGCCGAGCCGTTGACCCCTTCAAACGCAAACCAATTGTAGTTGGGATTGTCGGTGGCGTAATAGGGCTTCAACTCAATCGTAATCGGATCGCCGCCGGGGATGCCTGTTGCTATCCCATTGTAATAGCCCGCGGCCCATGCGGTCACCGTCACGGGTGCGCTGCTCGATAATCCCGTCAACGTAAAAGCGCCGTCCGGCCCCGACTGCGTCGATTCCAGTGCCAATTGCGCGCGCACCGTTGCGCCATCCACGGGCCGTCAGCCGTCATGACAACGCCAGACAGCGAAAGCGATGCGTTTTTTGTGGCCGACATAAGCCGGGGGCAGCCTCGACCAGAGAAATCAATCCGATGTTGATCAGAACAAACAGGATGATGGCCCCGGTGAATTGGGTAGTTTTCTTCATCATACAATTTTTATCAATCGCAGCTATAACTATATAGGGTGCGACGCACCCGCCACACACGCTTTTCAGACCCACTCGACCCCTGGCGAGTGGGTCGCACCCTAGACATAGGTACTCGCAGCTTATGTAATCGCATAGGGATCGGCGGCGTCGTGCAGACCATCGCCCAGAAGGTTGAAACCAAGCACAGCCAGGATGATAAACGCAGCTGGGGCCATCACCCAGGGCGTCTCGCCCAGCGTGCGCAAGTTTTGCGCATCTTGCATGAGCAGCCCCCAGCTAATCAACGGGCGCTGAATGCCAATGCCCAAGAAACTGAGAAAGGCTTCGGCCAGGATGATGCCGGGAATGGTTAGCGTCAAAATCACGATAATGTGGCTGAAGGTGTTGGGCAGCAAATGCAAAAACATAATGCGCCGGTCGGATGCGCCCATCTCTTTGGCGGCCAGCACAAAATCTGTCTCGCGGAAGGAGAGCACCTTGCCGCGCACCTCGCGCGCCAGGGTTGTCCACGAGAGCAGCGCAAAGATCAGAGCCATGATAATGAAGATGCTAAACGAATCCCAGGTGCGCGGCACAATGGCAGCCAAGGCCAGCCAGAGTGCCAATTGGGGAAAGGCCGAAATAAACTCCACAAAGCGCTGTACCACATTATCGAACCAGCCGCCATAGTAGCCCGAAATGACGCCAACCGCAGAGCCGATAATCACACTAATAATGGTCCCAAAAATGCTCATGGTCAGCGAAATGCGCCCTGCTTCACACGATTTGCTCCAGAGATCCGCGCCCAGTTTGTCGGTTCCTAGCAGGAAGATGTCGGTCCCTTCCACCCCAAAGAGGTGAAGATTCATGGGGATCAGGCCAAAGAGTTTATATTCCCAGCCTTCTACAAAAAAGTAGATGGGGAACGTTTGATCCATCTCTTCGACCCAGGTTGGCACAAACGTTTTGGAATCGACGGTGACAACCTGCTCATAGACGAAGGGACGCAGATGGAAATTGCCCTCATTGTCGATAAAATGAACTTTGGTGGGTGGAATGAGGGCATCTTGGGCGTTGGTGTATTTCAGCGGATAAGGTGCGAAAAAATCTGCGAAAATCGCCAACAGCCCCAGCATGAGCACGATCAGTCCACCGGCAATGGCGGGTTTGCTGCGCTGAAAGCGTCGCCATACCAGTTGGTAATAGGTTTCTCGACGCTGCGGACGCAGGGCCTGGACCTTTTCTTTTTGTAAAACGTCGACTGCTACACTCATCGGTGTCGGCCCTCCAAAAAGGGAATTGTTTAGCTGTAACGAATGCGCGGGTCAAGCATAGCCAGGAAGAGATCGGCCAATAGGTTACCGAGCACAATCATGGCAGCGATAACTAACAAAGCGCCGCCAGATAAGTAGACATCCTGTGTAGCCAGCGCCTGATAGAGAATGGGGCCAAGTGTGGGGATGCCCATGACAATCGTGACCTCTAGTTCACCCTGGAGCATGTAGGGCAGCACGGTTCCTTGATAGGCAACCATGGGGTGCAGCGCGTTGGGCACGGCGTGTTTGTTCATCACGGTGCTTTCGCGCAGCCCTTTGGAGCGGGCTGTGGTCACGTATTGGGCGTTCAGCACATCCAACAAATTGCCGCGGATGACGCGGCATATTGCGGGCGACACCGCCCAGCCCGGCCACAAGCACCACGGGCCAAATGTGCTTGATCAAATCGACAAATTTCGCCCAAGACCAGGGCGCGACGGCATATTCGGGCGCGAAGAACGAAGTAATATGGCTCTGGCGAAAGGTGAAGGTCAACAGATATAAGATGACCAACGCCATAAAAAAGCGTGGGATAGAGGTCAGAATAAAGGCAATTACACTTAAAATATTATCGGCCCAGCCATATTGCCGTGGCGCTACATAGATCCCGGCAAAAACGCCCACAATTGTAGAGGTTAAATGGGCCAGTAGCGCCAACATCATGGTTTTGGGGAAGCGATCCAGAATAATTTCGCCAGCATCGCGGCGATAGGCAAACGAATAGCCAAATTTTCCCTCAGTCACGATTCCCTTGACCCAGGTAAAGAATTGCATATAAACAGGCTGGTCCAAACCGTATTGCTTGCGTACCAACATCGTCATCTCTTCCGCTCTGTCTTCGGTCAGACCGCCATTCTGGATCAGGAACTGCTTGTAGGTCGACGCGAAATCACCCGGCGGCAACTGGATGATGAAGAAGGATGTGGTGGCAATGGCAATCAGAACAACCACCGAAATCAACAGGCGGCGAATGATGTAGTTAAGCATGGTCAGCCTTTGCTAGAGAGACAAGGATGAGAGGGTGACAAGGTGACAAGGTGAAGGGTGAAATATCACCTTGTCACCTTGTCACCTTACGCAGTCACTTCAACTTAATCGTTGCTGTACACCGGAATCGTCTCCGGGCGTACTTGTTCTTTCTGATCCTCGGCAGGCGTCCAAATGATCTCAGACATGATGGCGTCCTCGACCCATGAGTACATGTAGGGCGGGGTGCCACCGGGGACATTCTTGAAGCGTTCGGCCAGGGCCAGACCCTTGCGGCCAATGATCGTGCCTAGCGAGTAGTTGTGCAGCGTGAAGAGATAGTTATAGTGGTTGATCAGCTCCTTGCGCTCGGCAGAATCCTGCGAAGCACAATAGGCAGTGATGGTATCCACCATATCTTGTTCCCAATCGCGTAACACACGCTCGGCATCCTGGGCACGGCGATTCCAGTTGGGTGTCTGGTCCGTCAGCGGGGCCAGATTGTTACAGCGCGTAAAGGGCAGCAAGAAGTCGCCCGTGCGGTTCATCTGCATATCCCATGTGCCGGCCTGGTTCATGTCGTTGCGAGCCTGGCTGGTCATGGGGCGGGCGTTGACCTTGATGCCGATAGTTGCGAACATGGCGGCCAATTGATCACCGATGGTGATGGTCTCAGCAGCATCTTGCGAGGTGGACATGCTGACGATCACATCTTCACCAGCGGCAGGGCCTTCGGTGAAGTTGAGAACGCCGTTACCGTCGGTGTCTTCCAGACCGATCTCGGCCAGGAGGGCTTTGGCTTTTTCTACATCATAGCCATAGTAGACCACCGAGGCCTTGTCGAACTCCGGCGAACCAGGGAAGAGGCCACCGGGGAAGGCACGCAGGAAGGGCCCACGCATAATCGATTGGGCGATCCCATCGCGGTCGATGGCATGGCTCAACGCTTGGCGGAACTTGTCCTCACGGAAGAGTTGGCGAATTGCCATATCACGGTCGTCGGCAATGCCCAGGGTCTCAGATTGGTTCAATTCCAGATTGAAGGCCAGATCTTCGGGGCCCCAGTTCATGATGAATTGGGCATCAGGTTCCTGAACACGCTTCAGCGCTTCCACAAACTCGCTGGACGGATTCTCCAGGTTGGTGTGGTCACAGCCACCGGCCAGGGTACACAGTGTGCGGCCGACGCCGCTGGGGCCTTTTTGGTAGACAGCTTCGTCGATGTAGGGCAGTTGATTGCCCTCTTCGTCAACCGACCAGAAGTAGGGGTTGCGACGCATGATCAGCAGTTCGTCGGTCTTGTATTCCACCGGAACCCAGGGGCCAAGTGTCACGGCAGGCAGGGCATCGGGCGGCATTACATTGGCGAACGAGGTGTAATCCATGCTACTGTCGTTCTTGGGGTGTTTGGCTTCCAAGATATGGGCAGGCGAAATGTTGAAGTCGCCCTCGTCCATGTAATAGAAGAGTTGCATCGGGCGGGGCGTGGCAAAGGTCCAGCGGATGGTGTAATCGTCCACCTTTTCCAAAATGGAGGGTTGACCGTCCAGATCGAATGCCTCACCCTTGACGCCGTTGCGCACAACGTTGTCATCGTTAAGCAGATCTTCCCAGGTAAAGATCACATCGTCGGCAGTGAAGGGTGCGCCGTCCGACCATTTAGCGCCTTCGATAAGGTGCATGGTCAATTGCAGACCATCTTCACTCCACTCCCAGCTTTTAGCCGTATTGGGGAATGGTTCCAGATCTTGATCGGCACGGAAGAGTGGGCCAGTCTTGACCAGGGCAGAATAGTTGAACGACATGGCTTCAATGCCGAACCAACCAGAGGTAACACCCGCGCCGTTATTCCAACCGGCGGTGGGGCAGGCCGAGAAGTCGCGCCAGCTATCCCCGTAGATACCAATGCCATCCGACATACCACCACTCAGGATAACCTTGGGTTCTTTGGGGAGACGCTCTTCCACGGGGGGCAGTTCGCCCGCTTCCACCAACGCAGTCACCCATTCTGGCTCGTGATATTCATCCAGCGCCTTGTAGGTAACAATTTGGTCAATGGGCAGCGGCTCGACTGCTGCACCACCCAGATCCAGTTCTGGTGGATCGGGGAAATCGATGGTGCCAGCCGGGCGGGGTCCGTAGGGAGTCTCAATCATCTCCTCAGCGGCGGCGGGTTCGGCGGCCGGGGCAGCGGGTTCGGCGGCGGCGGGTTCGGCAGCCGGGGCAGCGGGTTCCGCAGCAGCCGGTTGCTCAGCCGGGGCAGCCGGTTCTTCTGCTCCACAAGCAGCGGCGAAAATCAACACCGCCACCAACATGGAAAGCAGCAAGAGTTTGCGCAATTGATGCATAATCTTCTTCCTTTCTCCTTATAGAACGACAATGATCAACTATTCAAACTGCCGGTGGGAAGGCAGCGAGAACCAAATGAGGAATCCTACCCCACCCTAGGGCGATTCATGCAGCCAACAGGCGGCCCAATGTCCTGATTCAATTTCGCCCAAGGGTGGTTCTTGTTCAAGACAGATGGGCATGGCATGGGGGCAGCGCGGGGCAAAAGAACAGCCCTGAATTCGGGACAAGGCATTAGGGACCATGCCTTCAATGGGGATAAGTTTGGCTTTTTTGCGACCCAACACAGGAATAGAGGCCAACAGCCCTTCGGTGTAGGGATGCAGGGGGTGGTGGAAAATCGAGCGGGTGGGGCCATATTCAACCACTTTGCCCAAATACATCACCGCCACCTGATCGGCGATCTGTGAGACCACGCCCAGGTTGTGGGTAATCATCATAATCGAGGACTTAAAATCATCCTGAAGTTCTTGCATCAAATCGAGGATCTGCGCCTGCACCGTCACATCCAGCGCCGTCGTGGGTTCGTCGGCGATCAAGATGGAGGGATTGCACGACAGCGCCATCGCGATCATAACACGCTGGCGCATGCCACCGCTCAACTGATGGGGATATTCTTTGAGCCGCTGTTGGGGCGCGCTAATATGCACACGGTGAAGCATCTCTTCGGCGCGCTGCATTGCCTCGCGCTTGCTCACCTTCTGATGCAAAATTACCGTTTCAGCAATCTGGTCGCCAATGCGGTGGAGCGGATTGAGCGAGGTCATCGGCTCCTGAAAGATCATCGCCACTTCTTCGCCACGAATCGACCGCATCTGTGACCCGGTTGCATCTAATTTCGCCAGATCCACGGTGCTGCCATCGCGGCGGTGCAACAAAATCTCGCCATCCACGATTTTGCCCGGCGGCGACTTGACCAGCCGCATAATCGAGCTGGCGGTCATGCTCTTGCCACAACCGCTCTCGCCCACCACGCCCAACGTCGATTGGCGCTCTAATGTAAGATCAACGCCATCGACGGCGCGGACCACACCATCTTCGAGAAAGAAGTACGTTTTAAGATTCTTGACTTCAAGAATGGGCTGGGAGGGTGATGTTTCGAGAACAGATTGAGATTGCTTGGTTTGTTGTGACACAGCATGTTCCCTGACAGGGTGCACATTGACTACGTCCGCGCCATTACGCGCACATAGGCAACAGTGAAAGGTGTATAAAGACTACTGGTATTAACCAATTTTGTGCGAAACCGTGAAATTTGATTGCATCAACCAGAGGAGAAAATGGGAAGAAATCCCTGAATAGAGGACGGGAACCCAGTTAGGCATAGTCACAGCGGGGTAGCTCTGCGCAAATGCTCTTGTAGATTTCAAATTCCCAGGATCTATTTGTGTAGGTCGAAGCGAGGGTATTCTACCGAGGGTATCTAGGAATGTCAAATCGAATTTTTGTTGTCACTCTTCGCCAGAATCAAACAAGCTTGCCACGCAGCGTAAGGATTGGTATGATCAGCGCACAATCAAGCCAGTTCGTTCCCTGCATCTGACGCTAGCGTAGATGCTAGCAAAGCCTAGACTATTCAATGTCATCTTCCAACCAGCCTGCTCAACCAGACCCGAAATCATCCCCTTTCCAGCCTGGTCCCGCACTTCAACGCCCAGAAAAGCTGCCCAATCGGCCCACCCGCTTGCTGCTAATCGGCCATGCCGAAAGTATGCAGCGGCGCTATGGCAATCTTAATCTCAGCGACACCGGGCTGACAGCCCAGGGGTGGGAACAATCCAACGCGCTGGCAGAATGGATGCGCACCCACGAGCAGGCCAGTCTCGTAATCAGCAATCCGCAAATGCGCTGTCGGCTGACGGCTCAACGCATTAGCCAGGCTACGGGAACGCCCTTATTGGTGGAAACGCTCTTCCCGCCCTCGCCCACCCGCAATTGGATGTTGGAACCTGCCCCTCATTCCAGCCAGGATGAAGCTGACTATCGGGCCTATCAAGCAAAGATAGTGACGGCCTTTGATCATCTCTTGGGCAATCGCTGGGGAGAAAGTACATGGGTCGTTGCCAACCCTAATGCCATTGTGGCCTTTTTGCGCTATTTGGGATCATTTGATGGGCTGGCGATTTCGATTGATGACACTGGGGTGACGGAATTGGTCTTTTCGGATCAGCGCTGGCAGGTCAACTACATGAACCGCCGCGAGCATCTGCCGCGCCCGATGTTAAGCATTCCCGGCAGTCGTAGCGAGCCAAACGCAGATAGCGATCTGATGGCGCAGATGGTCCAGATTCGCCAGATTTACAATGGATTGGCGGCGGCGCTGCCTGTGGATCAGCTTGCAGCCCAGGTGGAAAAATACGATGAAGCCACCAAAGAATTTTTACGCTTCATCGGTCCAATTGATGGCTATCGGCTGCTAGAGGTGGGCTGCGGCTTGGGGGAGATCACACTGGCGCTGGCGCGGGCCGGCGCTGCCGAAGTAGCGGGGGTGGATATTAGCCCATCCATGTTGGAACGGGCCGAATATTTGCGGCTAAGTTTGGTTGACCCAGACATTGTGCGCCGGATCAGCTATCGGCTTGGCCCGGCCCATGATCTGCCCTTTAGCAGCGGCAGTTTTGATGGGCTGGTCTGCCGCTTTCTTCTGCATCACATGGGCAAATTGGATCGGATTCTCAGCGAGTTTCATCGCGTATTGCGCCCAGGTGGCTCTCTTTTTATTGCCGATCTGGCTGGCTCGGAAGATGCCGTCAAACGGGCCACCCAAAACGTCATCGAGACCAAGCGCAACCCTAGCCACGCCACCATCCGCACCCAAGAGCAGTTACAAGATCAGCTACACACGGCGGGCTATGTGGTGGAAAAAGGCAAAGTCATCAAACGCCAGCGCGAGGTCAACGCTTGGCTGGACGAACTGGGCGTGGAGAAACAGACCCGCTACGCTGTCACCGAAATGCTTGAGGCCAGCATCGAAACCGACGCCGCCGATTTGCATGTGCATCGCCGCGGGGATGTGCTTTTGTTTGATCAGCGTGTCGTCTTGCTCCACGCCCGCCGCGCCGACAAATCGTCGTAAAAAGTGTTGCGTGTCCCAGAAACGCCAATCTCTGGAACACGCAACAGGCGGCCGCACACAAAGACATCTTCAAAGAGCCGAAACTCTTTCTTTGTGGCGCGACTTCGTATCCATACCCTCTACTTATACAGCTCGCGCACAATAATCATCTGCTGAATCTGCGTGGTGCCTTCGTAAATTTGATAGATCTTGGCATCGCGCATGAGCTTCTCCACGGGATACTCCCGGCTATAGCCATTGCCGCCAAAAACCTGGACAGCATCCAGCGCGTTTTTCATGGCAGCCTCGGCACAGAATGCCTTCGCCATCGCCGCCACCATAGTGTTACGCTCGCCTTTATCCACCAACCACGCCGATTTGTGGGCCAAATGGCGCCCTGCCTCTACGCGGATCGCCATGTCTGCCAACATAAACCCCACACCCTGGAAGCGGGCAATCGGCTGCCCAAACGCCGTGCGCTCCCCGGCATAGCGCACAGATTCATCCAATGCACGCCGAGCCACGCCCACCGCCGCCGCCGCCACGGGTGGGCGACTTTTGTCAAAGACCTTCATGCCGATCATAAAACCGTCGCCCTCGCGGCCAAGCAAGTTTTCGACGGGCACTTCCACATTTTCAAAGAAAACCTGGCAAGCCTGGGCGGCGTGCTGCCCCATCTTCTCCAGCGGCTTGCTTGTACTGACACCGGCCCAATCGCGCTCCACAATGAAACAGCTCATGCCGTTATGGCCCGCCGCTGGATCGGTCTTGGCAAAAACCGTAAAAACGCTCGCCACTGGCCCATCGGTGATCCAGGTTTTGGAGCCGTTGAGCACATAGACATCACCCTTCTTGGTGGCGGTGGATTTAATCCCCGCCACATCGGAGCCGGCGTCAGGTTCGGTCATACAATAGGCAGCAATCTTGCCATCCTCTATCAGCCAAGAGAAATATTTCTTCTTTTGCGCATCGTTGGCGGCAATCAGCAGCGGCAACATCGCCAACTGATTGAGCATCAACGCCGTCTGGATGCCCGAACAGCCATAGGCCAATTCTTCGCCGATGACACATTCTTCCAAAACATTCGCGCCAATCCCGCCATATTCTTCGGGGATATTGAGGTTAATCAGCCCAACCCCGCGCGCCTTTTTGAAGATCTCCCACGGCCACTCGCCGCTTTCGTCATAGTGGGCGGCGTTGGGGATAATCTCTTTCTGGGCAAAATCGCGTGCCAGATCACGCAACATTTTCAGATCATCGCTTAACTCGTACATGGGGTTTTATCCTTTGCTGATCAATTTTCTGATCAAAACGGGTCGGGGTTAAAGATGGGTACTCCTATCATAACGACGGTAATTGTGGGGGTGTTGTCGGTCTGTTACACGATGATATAATCTATCCAGGTAACGATTCAGGTGCGAGCGCACCCTAGACCTGTATTGTTACCTATCCAGAATAGATTCAACCCGGATCTATTCTGTGCAGGCACACAAGGACATTTTCAAAGAGCAGAAAATCTTCCTTTGTCCCGCTGCTTAGGATACGCTTCTCCCATTCACCCAACGCCGAAATCGAGGTCGTCATGTTACAGTCATCTTACCTCTATCAAGAAATCCACCAACAGCCCGACTCGATCTCCACCTTGATCGGCAATGAAAGCGCCCAAATCGCAGCCCTGGCTGCTGCCATGCGCCAGCGACAAATCGACAATGTGGTGATCGCGGCTCGCGGCAGCAGTGACAATGCCGGTCGCTACGCGCAATATCTCTTGGGTGCGATCAATCGGCTGCCTGTGGCGTTGACCACGCCCAGCCTGTTTAGCCTGTATGGTAGCCCGCCCCGCTTTAGCCCGCACACGCTGGTACTGGGTATTAGCCAGAGCGGACGTAGCCCGGATATTGTGAGCGTATTGGCCGAGGGTCGCCGTCAGGGCATGCTCACCGCCGCCTTTACCAATGTAGTTGACTCTGAGCTGGCGCAACAGGCCGACCATATCATTGATCTTCATGTGGGCGAAGAGCGCTCGCTTGCCGCCACCAAAACTTACACGGCGCAACTGGTTTCAGTGGCGCTGCTGGCCGCCCATCTCAACCAGGAAGCCGATACCCTCCGCCAGATTCAACGGCTGCCTCGGCAGATCGAACAGGTGCTGGCCTTGAATCCACACGTGGATCAAGTGGCCGAGCGCTATAGTTATGCACGCCATTGTGTGGTGATTGGGCGTGGTTTCAACTACGCCACTGCCTATGAAGTTGCCCTCAAGTTGAAGGAATTAACCTATACTGTGGCCGAACCCTATAGCAGCGCCGATTTCCTGCATGGTCCGCTGGCGCTGATTGAGTATGGTTTCCCGGCTTTTGTCATTGCTCCATCGGGGCTGCTTTCGGCGGAGTTGGCGGCGTTTGTGGAGCAGCTCCATGCTCGCGAAGCCGAAGTTATCGCAATTAGCGACGACGAAGCCCTGTGTGGCCGCGCCCATCGCAGCCTGCGCCTGCCTGCTGGGGTCCCCGAATGGCTATCGCCTGTGGTGGCGGTGGTGCCTGGGCAGTTGTTCGCCATGCACCTGGCCTATGCCCGCCATTATGATCCCGACCACCCGCGTGGGCTGCGCAAGGTGACGCGCACGCGCTAAACCAAACGGCGGCCTTTGGATGTCGCGGATAGCAAAAGGCCGCCATGACAGGCGGCCTTTTGCAAAACCGAAGTTGCGCTTTCCGCAACGCTACCGGGCACTATAACTGGGCGGATCGCTGGCCGGGAAGGATTCCACCATGGCCTCGTCCACTTCATCTTCAATGGACTCTTGGCGGTCAACGACAAGCGCCGGTGCTGGGCTGGGCGTGGATGATTCTTTTCCCTGTTCGGGGTGATCGCCCCCGATTTCGCCCACCATTTTGCGAAAAATGTCCCAATGGGTGGCGGGCAAAATCTCCGTGGTGGAGTGACCAAACGAACGGATCACGACGGCCACTTTGGAGGCAGTTTCATTGTTGGGCGCAGAGAAGATATCCAACGCATCATAGCGGCCCAAGAGCACGTAGCTATGTTCCCAAGCCACATCCGAACACTCTGCCATGACACGGTTCTGGACCATGTTGTGGAGATCGGCCATCTCTTGGGGGTCGATAATGGCGTCTGACGACAGCTTTGTCAGCAGTACATAGGTTGGCATTAGTTCTTTTCCTTTTTTTAGGTTACACAATTTGTGACAGAACGATGCGAAAGAACATGACCAGACTTGAGGGTCTACTATAGCACAATTTACGCAATCCCAAAACGGAGAAAAATCTATGCCTCGCTACGGTGTTTACTTAATTCCAAAGCCAGAAAACGCGCTTTATCAACTTGCCAGCGCCCATTTGGGCTATGATATTTGGACGCAAACGCGCACGACACCAACCTTGGCCGCGGTGATCGGCGAAGAGACCATCCGCGGTTGGATCGGCCGCGCCGAAATTTTCAGCTTTCACGTTACTATCGCCGATTGTCTGGACTATCGAGAGGAAGATGGAGCGGAAATTTCAATGCGGTTGAAGTGGATTGCATCGCGTGTTGCTCCCTTTACTGTGACCCATGGGCGCTTTTTCAGAGAATTTCACAGCAGCCCATCGGCATTGACCCTGACCTTCGATTCAAGCGACGGGGCTTTGCAACAGTTGCATCGCTTGGTAGTCACCCTGATCAGCGTCTTACACGAAGATTCACCTTATCTTGCCCATCTGCAAGATCGCCTGAGCGCGCCCATGCGCCGCAATTTGATCCGCTATGGTGCGCCTTCCGTGCTAGACTCTTTTTCACCCCACTGGTCGTTGGCGACGAGCATCCCCGACCAAGCCACGTGGGATCGAGTGGCCGATCTCCTGATGCGCCACACAGGGCTGTTTCAAGAGGAAGCCACGCGCACCCTGTTGGTGCAATCCATACAACTGGTGGAGTTAGGCGAGGACGGTTTTTATACTGTGGCAGCCTCGTTTCCGCTGACGGGTCAGGGGGTGTAACTATTCGCGATAGTGACACCCCATACTGCTCTTGTTCTGCCAGGCGGCGTTGGCAACGACACTGGCCGTGCGCACGGCGTTGCGCAGCCCGATCAGGTCATCGGTAAGGCGGCGCGTGCGGTAAAAGCCTTCGATCTCGCTTTCCAGATCGCGCAGATCACGCAAGGCACGCGCCAGTCGCGGCGTCGTACGCACCAGCCCCACGTAGTTCCACATAATGTGCTTCACCGTGCTCATGTCTTGGCTAATCAGCGCGGGATCGGCGATCTCACTGCCCACATAGTCCCAATCGGGGATCAGATCAGCGTTGTACAAAGCTGTTTGCGCCAGATGCTCCTCAATGTGACCAGCGGCGCGCCGTCCCCACACCAGCCCCTCCAGCAGCGACGTGCTGGCAAGACGGTTTGCGCCGTGCAGCCCGGTACACGAGACTTCGCCCACGGCATAAAGGTTGTTGAGCGTGGTCTGCCCCCACTCGTCCACCCAGATGCCGCCACAGGCATAGTGTGCCGCTGGGACTACCGGCACCAGATCTTTGGTGATGTCCACGCCGAACTCCAGCGACTTCTCGTAAATTGTGGGGAAGTGGGAGAGAATGTCCGCTTTGGGCACATACGAGCGCAGATCGAGAAAAACGTTGGAGACGTTGTTCGCCAACATTTCGCGGTGAATGCTGCGCGCCACCACATCGCGCGGGGCGAGGTCTTTCCATTCGGGATCGTGATTCTGCATAAAGGGCTGCCCGTCGGCGTGGACCAGCCGCGCCCCCGCCCCGCGCACGGCCTCGGAGACGAGAAAACGCGCCGCGCCCTGGCGGTAAAAGGCTGTGGGGTGGAACTGCACAAACTCGGTGTTAATGATACGCACGCCTGTGCGGTCGGCCATGGCGATACCGTCGCCGCGTGCGCCCGCCGGGTTGGTGCTGCGCAGAAAGATCTGGCCCAGCCCGCCCGTTGCCACCACGGTCATCTTCGCCAGGGCGCGGATCACCTCGCCGCTGTCTTGGTTGAGCAGATAGGCGCCAATGCAGGCGCGTGGGTCATAGACCGAGAGCCGCTCGCGGCTGTGGTGCGAGGGCGTGAGCAGATCCACGGCGGTGTGGCCGGTGAGCAGGGTAATGTTGGGGTGCGCTTCCACGGCGCGCACAAGGGCGATCTCAATCGCTTTGCCAGTGGCGTCGGTGGCATGGATAATGCGCGGCAGTTTGTGCCCGCCCTCCAATGCCAGCGAGAGATCGCCATCGTCGGTGCGGTCAAACGCCACGCCCACCCGCTCCAACAGGATTTCGCGCACAGCGTCTGGCCCCTCTTCGGCCAAAATCTGCACAGCGTGCGGGTTGCTGTGGCCCGCCCCGGCGCGGATGATATCCTCGGCCAGCAGCGCCGGAGAATCTTCCTCGCCTTTATAGATAATGCCGCCCTGTGCCCAATAGGTGTTGGAATCGTGTGGCTTGCGCGCGCGCGTCACCACCGTCACGGGGACGCCGGCGTCGGCCAGCAACAGCGCCGTGGTGGTCCCGGCAATGCCAGAGCCGATAATGAGGACTTCGGTAATCAGTGCGTCAGTCATAGTAAGGGTTGGTAATCCAGTGGGATGGGAGATTAGGAGATTAAGAGATTGAGAGATTAGTCTAGCTAATCTCCCAATCTCTTCTTATCTTTTATCCAATCGCAATCATACGTTCGACGGCCCGCGCGGCACGCACGCGGATCTCTTCGGGCACGTGGATCTCATACTGGGTCTTCTCCAGCGCTTCCAGCGTCTCTTCCAGCGTGATCTGGTTCATGTGCGGACAGCGCACGGAGCAGAGGCGCAACATCTCTTTGCCGGGATTGCCGCCGATGATGTTGTCGCCCATGGAGCATTCGGTGAGCAGCAAATAGCGCGGGGCGTTGGTCTGCTCCACATAGCGCATCATGGCCGTGGTGCTGCCGGAGAAATCCGACGCCGAGACCACCTCTGGGCTGCACTCTGGGTGGGCCACAATGCTCACATCGGGGAACTGGGCGCGCACGTCGAGAATGTCCTGGACTGTGAACTTCTCGTGGACTTCGCAGCGCCCGTGCCAGCCGATGAAATCGGCGGCGGCTTCGTCTTCCAGGCTGATGTTGCCGTGCTGGCCTGGGAAGATAATAGTCTTGCCGGTTTCCAGCGCCACGTTGCGGGCCAGATATTCGTCGGGCAAAAAGATGATCTTGTCCGAATCCAGCGAGTTGACCACAGCCACGGCATTGCCAGAGGTGCAGCAGATATCGGTCTCGGCTTTCACGTCGGCATAGGTGTTAACGTAGGTCACCACAGGCACGCCGGGATAGCGGGCCTTGAGGCGGCGTACATCTTCGGCGGTGATGCTTGAGGCCAGCGAACAGCCCGCCTTGGCGGCAGGCAGCAGCACTGTCTTGGTGGGGTTGAGGATTTTGGCGGTTTCGGCCATAAATTCCACGCCACAGAAGACGATAATATCTTTGTCGGTCTGGGCGGCTTTGCGGCTCAGTTCCAGCGAATCGCCCACAAAATCGGGGATGGAGTGAAAGAGGGCCGGTTCCATATAGTTGTGGCCCAAAATCACAGCGTTGCGCTCTTTTTTCAGCTTGTTAATGTCCACAGCCAGCTCGGCCTTGTAGCGCAACTCAAAATCAGGCACGACATCGCTCAGTTTGGCCTTGAGCGATTCGTACATCTCTTGTACAGCGGTGTTTTCTTTGACGAGTGTCATGTGTGTATGTCCTTAATATTACGTGCTTCGTGTTCTGTGAAAAGGGAGTGCATATCTGCAATTCGCAGTTTTCTATTCTTCTTCCAAATTAAAGCTAATATCCAGCGCGCGCACAGAATGGGTGAGCGCGCCCACGGAGATAAAATCGACGCCGGTTTCGGCAATGGCGCGGACGGTCTCCAGCGAGACATTGCCCGATGCTTCCAATCCTGTGCGCCCGGCGGTAATCGTCACCGCCTCGGCCATCTGCGCCACGCTCATGTTGTCCAGCATAATCCGATCCACATTGAGCGAAAGCGCCTCGTGTAACTGCTCGAAATTGGTTACTTCCACCTCAATCGGGCGAGCGCGGCTGTCGCCAGCGCGCACCCGTTTCACAGCAGCGGTGATGCCGCCCGCCGCGGCAATATGGTTGTCTTTGATCAGCACCATATCATAGAGGCCGATCCGGTGATTTTGCCCGCCGCCCAACGCCACCGCGCGTTTATCAAAAAGGCGCAGTCCCGGCGCTGTCTTGCGCGTGTCCAAAATCACAGCGCGCGTACCCGCCACAGCCTCTACAAAGCAGCGGGTCAGCGTGGCAATGCCAGACATGCGTTGGAGCAAATTTAGCGCCACCCGCTCGCCGGTGAGCAATGCCTGTCCCGGTCCGCTGGCTGTGGCGATAATCGTGCCGCGCACCACCGACATGCCTTCTTCCACCAGTGGCGTCACCGATACCTGCTCATCCAGCAGCGCAAACGTGAGCGCAGCCACATCCAGCCCGGCGACCACGCCATCGGCCTTTGCCAAAAACTGGCCTTGATAGACCATCTCTGGCGGCAGCGTACATAGCGTGGTAACGTCGCCATCGCCAATGTCCTCATTCAGGGCGTGGCGGACAAGAGGGCGCGCCCCTTCGATAAATGATTGCATAGCCATTTCTACCTTTTGTTCCGTGCTTTGAATATGGACAAACCCAATGGTGTGGAATACAGGTTTGTCTAGAATCGACCCCACTATATCATTGATAATAATGCCATCCAAACTTGTTCGTGTCACAAATACAATTATCTTTGTGTGACTATCACAATAAGGCATTTTGGGCAGTTTAATGTAAGTTGGGATACAGGGGGATTGGAGATTAGGGATTGGAGATTGGTGTGTGCTAATTGCTTCTGGGGCGATTTCATATTACTCTGCAACCAGGGAGATAGGCTGTACGTAGAGCCAGCAGCGTACTTTGAGCAGTTCATAAGGGGACAAAGATGAATCAGGCGCTTTCTTCACGGATGATCAAGCGGACAGATACAGAGCAAGCGGCGGCGATTGGCGGTCTGCGCTTTGATCGGCTGATGATAGTGCTGAGTGCTGTTTTTCTGGGCGGCCTCTATTTGGATGGCTGGGCGCACAATCACGGCAGGGTGGATCAGTCGTTTTTTACGCTTTGGCACGCGTTTTTCTATGGCGGCTTTGGGCTGACGGCGCTGGCAATGGGCAGCGCGGTGCTGCTCAATCGGCTGCGTGGTTTCGCGCTGGCGGCGGCTATTCCCGATGGCTACAAGGCGACGATTACCGGGTTGCTGATCTTCGGCGCAGGCGGTGCGGGAGATCTGGTTTGGCATATCCTCTTCGGCATTGAGGAGGACCTTGAAGCGCTCTTTAGCCCCACCCATTTACTGTTGGGCGTGGGGCTGGCGCTGGTGGTGACGGGTCCGCTGCGGGCAGCGTGGAATCGGCGCGGTGGCGATGGCAGGTGGCGCACACTTGGCCCAGCGGTGCTGTCGGTCTGTTTGCTGATTTCCACCTTTACGTTCTTTCAAATGTTCTCGCACCCCATCGCCGTGATCATCGGCGGGGCGCGCCATTACCACTTTTTCAACGACGTGGGCATTATGGCAGGGATACAGGCCATGGTGGTGACAGGCACGCTGCTGGTGGGGCCGGTGCTTTTGGCAATGCGGCGTTGGCAGTTGCCGCCGGGCAGTTTGACTGTGATTTGGGGCATCAACACCGTGGGCATGCTCATGCTGGACTATGAACACGCCCATACCCTGGGCATGGCTGCCGCCATGATCGGTGCGGCGGCGCTGTTGGATCTCTTGTATGCGCGCCTCAAGCCAAGCGTGACCCATGTCACAGCTTTTCGCATTTTGGCCTTTGGCGCGCCGGTGCTGCTGTTTGGAGCATACTATGCCGCGCTGGAAATGACCGAGGGTATTGGCTGGTCGGTTCATCTGTGGACAGGCTCGCTCTTTTTGACAGGCGTGGCGGCGCTGTTGCTGAGTTATCTGTTGATCCCGCCGGCCATGCCAGATGACAAGGTGACAGGGTGACAAGGTGATAGCGATTCCTACTCTATCCACCGCGCAGATGCGCGAAGTTGATCGATTGATGGTTGAGGTCTACGGCATTGAATTGGTGCAAATGATGGAGAATGCAGGGCGCAATCTGGCCCTGTTGGCAAAGCGCCTCTTGGACGGCGACATCGTGGATCGTCCCATTGTGATCCTGGCCGGACGGGGCAACAACGGCGGCGGTGGATTGGTGGCGGCGCGGCATTTGCTTAATTGGGGGGCATGGGTGCAGGTGTTGTTGACCCATCGCCCAGAGGAATTTAGCGGTGTGCCCGCCCAACAATTGGCGATCCTTCAAAAGATGGATCTACCGTTGGCCTGGGCCGAAGATGGCTGGGAATTGCCGCCCACAGATCTGGTCATTGACGCCTTGATTGGCTATGGGCTGGTGGGGAATCCACACGGGGGAGCCGCCAACTTGATCCAACTTGCCAATAGCAGCGTTGCGCCTATTCTCAGCCTGGACGCGCCCAGCGGTCTGGACACGGACAGCGGCACGGTGTACACTCCCCACATTAACGCCACGGCGACACTGACGCTGGCCTTGCCCAAAACGGGTCTGATCCACTCTGCGGCGCAGAGTGCAGTAGGACAGCTCTACATGGCCGATATTAGCGTGCCGCCCTCGTTGTACGAACATCTGGGGCTAGACGTGCCGTCGCTCTTTGCCAAGGATACGATTGTGCGGCTTGTAGTTGCAGGGAATATTGTAAGCGTGGAGACGCAAAAGCCAGAGGGCGACGAGCCGAGGCGGCGAGGCTTGCGCTAAGGTTTATGAGCTTTATCTTGGCTTCCATTCAAATGGAGTATCAATTATGGTACCTGATTTGTTCCCATTTTTGGCGGCGATTGGCTATGTTTTTATCTTTTTTGGATTGGTGGGGTCGGTGGTTCCTGTGTTGCCGGGGCCGGTTTTCATCTGGCTAGGCACCTTTTTGTGGGCCTGGGGCGACAATTTCCAGCGCATCGGCTGGCCGACGCTCATAATTTTGGCGGTGTTGACGATTATCGCCTGGGGCAGTGATCTGGCGCTGACGGCGATTAGCAGCCGCCGTTCGGGCACAGGCTGGCGCTCGATTGCTGTTTCGATCTTGGGTGGGCTTGCTGGCGCAGCGCTGCTCAGCGTAGTCCCCGTGATTGGGACGGTGATCGGGGCGATTTTGGGCGCGATCACCGCGCTTTGGTACATGGAATATCAGGCCAAAGGCGACCGCGACGCTGCCACTGCCGCCGTGCGTGCCTACCTCGGCGGCTATCTGTTGGCAATGGCGGTGGAACTGGGCATCGCTGTGCTGATGGTGATCGTTTTTATCACGCAGGCTTTCGCCTAGCTAGACAGGATTTCGCTCATGGCCCACGGCCGCGCAGTGATTTTTGTTAACGGTCAGATTGAAGATTATGCTTGGCTCCAGAGTCTATTGCACGCCGATGATTACCTTATCGGCGCGGATGGCGGCACACGGCATTGCCTGGCCGTGGAGCGATTGCCGCATGTGGTGGTGGGCGATATGGATAGCCTGCCCGCCGCCCTGTTGGCCGATCTTGCAGGGAAGGGAGTGGAGATCGAGCGGCATCCGGCCCACAAGGACCAGACCGATCTGGAGTTGGCGATTGAGCGGGCGCTCCGTGACGGAAGCGATGAAGTGCTATTAGTGGGCGCGCTGGGGGGACGGCTGGATCAGACCTTCGCCAATTTGTTGATTTCGGCTCGGCGCGAGTGGACAGTGCCCATCCGTCTAGTTGATGGCAACCAGACGGCCCAGGTTCTACGCAGCGGGGAGTGTTTCACGCTGCGCGGGGCTGTCGGCAGTACGGTGAGTGCGATCCCGCTTAGCCAAGAAGTGACGGGTATTACCTATACCGGGCTGGAATATCCCCTGAGCAACGCCACGCTGCCGCTGGGCAGTACGCGCGGGGTCAGCAATCGGCTGGTTGAATCCACAGCAACGATTCGGATTGAAACCGGCGTCTTATTAGTGGTTCAAGAAATGAATCACCCGTAACTGCAATTTGCCTCGATGATGATCACACCTCGAACGTCACCCCTTGCGCCAACGGCAGCGTCTCCCCATAGTTGATGGTCACGGTTTGGCGGCGGGCATAGGCTTTCCAGGCGTCGGAGCCGCTTTCACGACCGCCGCCGGTCTCTTTTTCGCCGCCAAAAGCCCCACCAATCTCTGCCCCGGCGGTGCCGGTGTTAACACTCGCCAGCCCGCAATCTGAGCCAATCACCGAGAGAAAGGCTTCAGCCTCGCGCAGATCCGTGGTGAAAATGGCCGACGATAGACCCTGCGGCACATGGTTATGGATATGCAGCGCTTCGTCCAGCGTACTGTATGTAAGCACGTAGAGGATAGGCGCGAAGGTCTCTTCGCAGACGATCTCCATATCTGGGGAGCCTTCGATCAGCGTCGGGCGCACATAATAGCCGCCTTCGCAGTCGGGCACGCTGACAATTTGGTTGCCACACAGCACATGCCCGCCCTCGGCCTCGGCGCGCGCAATCGCAGCCGTATAGCCTTCCACGGCGCTGGCGTTGATCAACGGCCCCACCAGCACCCCTTCGTCCAGCGGATTGCCCACCGAGACCGTCTTGTAAATGGCGGTCAGTTTCGTTACAAATTCATCATAGATGCGTTCGTGCAAAATCAGCCGGCGCGTGGTGGTGCAGCGTTGACCCGCCGTCGCCATGGCCCCAAACGCCACGCCGCGCAGGGCGATCTCCAGATCGGCGCGGTCCGTCACGATCGCGGCGTTGTTGCCGCCCAGTTCGAGTAAACTGCGCCCCAACCGCGCTGCCACGTTCTGGGCCACGGCACGCCCCGTGCGGATCGATCCCGTGAAGGAGAGCAGCGGAATACGCGTGTCGTGGCTCATGCGCTCGCCGAGGCTGCGCCCTTCGTCCACAGCCAGGAAGAAAATCGGTGGTAGACCGTGGCGTTCGAGCACACGGCTGCAAATCCGCGTGGTGGCAATGGCGGTGAGGCTGGCATTGGGCGAGGGCTTCCAGATCAGCACATTGCCCAGAACGGCGGCAATTAGCGCATTCCACGACCAAACGGCACAGGGAAAATTAAAGGCCGTGATCACGCCCACGACGCCGTAGGGGTGCCATTGCTCATAGAGCCGATGCTGCGGGCGTTCGCTGGCAATGGTGACGCCGTAGATCTGGCGCGAGAGGCCCACGGCGAAATCGCCGATGTCGATCATCTCCTGCACTTCGCCCATCCCTTCGATGCGGGTTTTGCCCACCTCCAGCGAGACCAACAGCCCCAACGTCTCTTTGTATTGGCTCAATTCGTTGCCAATTTCGCGCACAATGGCCCCGCGCTGGGGAGCCGGGATCTGTGACCAGATCGCAAACGAAGTCTGGGCTTTTTCCACCAGCGCATCGTAATCCGCCACACGCGCCAGGGCAACATCGGCCAGTTTTTTGCCGTTGATGGGTGAATGCACAGACAACCGCTCGCGCCCGGCAGGGTCGGCCCACGCGCCGTCATACAGCCCTGAATTACACTCGGTCAGATGTAGCGCGGCAAAAATTTCAGGGGCGATGGATGAAACATTGGTTAGGTGGTTGACTGTCACTGTCATTGTCTGCCTCCTTGGGGAAAATAAAGGTAGATGGCCGCTGTTCTGCCACGCTACTTGAGTGGATATTGGGTGGCTTCCCCCTGATTAGAGTGCCACTCTACTGTCTATCATCGCGGAAGCTGCTATGCTCGCTTGGGGGGATTTTCTAAACCATACACTCTACAAAGGAGAAATTCCCGAATGGCAAAGCTTGAACGATCCGCCCAGCCTCAAGAACACCCCTTCGATGACGCAGAACCAATCAAACCTGCCCAACGCATTCTGTCCCATGAAATCCATACGGGGCGGTCCGAGATGGAGCGCCCGACGCTGGGCCTTCTCATATCGGGGCTGTCCGCAGGGTTGGATGTTAGTTTTAGTATGCTGCTGATTGCCATTGTACGCACACGCATGGGGGGCGATTTTTCTCCGGCGGTGGTGGAACTCTTTGTCGCTTTGGCCTATACACTGGGCTTTATTTTTGTGGTGCTAGGACGCTCAGAACTCTTCACAGAGCATACCACCCTGGCCGTGTTGCCTGTTTTGAATGGAAGCAAACCTATCTCTGCCCTGCTCAGACTTTGGAGCCTGGTTTATATCTCCAACTTGGTGGGTGTGGCTATTTTTATGGCAATTTTTACCGTTCTGGGGCCAGCCATGCATCTGGTGGAGCCTGCCATCTTCGGCGAGATTGCCAGCACAGTGATTGAGCATCGCTGGTGGGTCATTCTGCTCAGTGGTATCTTTGCCGGGTGGTTGATGGGGCTGCTCTCCTGGTTGGTGGCAGCCAGCCGCGACACCATCAGCCAGATTGCCGTGATTTTGTTGGTGACAGCCACCATAGGCTACGCCCATCTGCACCATTCCATTGTTGGCTCGGCAGAAGTATTAGGCGGCCTTTTCGCAGGACAAGGGATTAGCCTGGGCGACTATGGATACTTTCTGCTCTGGGCCACGGCGGGCAACATTGTTGGCGGCGCTGTCTTCGTCGCCCTGGTCAAGTATGGGCACATTGTCTACGGCAAGGATAAGGCTACGTAAGCCACCCTTGCACCACAGCACAGCGAAATGAAAAGTCAGGCTCCTGGATGCGCATGGCCTCTTTGACCTCTGCCGAAGCGCCCACCAGCAGTTGGCGCAGCATGGCAACATTGAGATCAGGGGTTGCCATGCGCGTCACCCAGCTTTCAAACTCAATAAAAAGTCGCCACTCAAAGGCGATCTCGGCGCTGAACCCGGCAGCTTCAAAAAAAGTTCGCCACTCTCCCGGCGTGAAATCGCGCACATGTGAGGGATCGCGCAACAATTCCACAGCGTTGAGAAACGTATCACAGGTGGGATCATCAAAGCCAACCACATCGGCCAGCAAAAGCTTGCCCCCTGGCTTCAACACCCGACGAAATTCTCGAACCGCTTGGGCTGGGTGCGGCCAATGATCCGCGCTATAGCGCGAGACAATGCGATCAAACGAGCCGTCGGCAAAGGGGAGCGACTCCACATCGCCCAAGCGCGTTTCCACATTGGCAGAGCCGCGTTCGGCGGCTAGACGTTGCACCTGGGCCAGCATGGAGGGCGTGAAATCCAGCGCGATGACCTGGGCCACATGCGGCGCAAAGGCCATAGCCGTATGCCCCGCCCCACAACCGGCATCCAACACCCATTCGCTGCCAGTGAGATCCGCCAGCGCCACCATGCGCGCAAATTCTTCACCCTGGGCGTGGACCGTGCTGGTACGATAGTTGGCAGCGACACGATCAAACTGTTGTTGTACAGATGCTTTGAGATCAGACATGAAATTTTCCTTGTATGAAGGGATGGTGTCATGCTTATTATAGATCAGGTGGGCGTGCCGGGGGAACCAAGAGGGACAAAAATTCTCCCGTCATCGGGGGAGATGACGGGAGCAGCGTAGAGGAATCGTTATTATAGGCTGTGGGTTGCGTGTTCTATGTAGTAGTAAATGCGGCTCATGAGACCCCCATATATGGAGTAGCGCCATAAAGGAACATTTTTTGTAACCATTCAGGTCTAGGGTGCGACGCACTCGCCACACACGCGTTTCATAACCGTTCTACTCCTGGCGAGTGCGTCGCACCTGAATCGTTACCATTTTTTGCCCTTTGAAAAATGTCCTTGTGTGCTGCTGTGGAGTATAGATGCTTTTCAGCGCCGAAGCATGGGCGCATAGAATGGCACACGGCTCACGGTAAAATTGGCGGTGGAACTGTTCCCCGTAACGACGATGACCTCTTGTTCGGTTGTACCCTCGCTCTCATAGCCAACGGACAGTTGAACGCTGAGTTTATAGGTTCCTGGCGGCACATTGGTAAAGCGATAGTCACCATTTGGTCCGGTCGTGGTGGTTTTTATATAGGCGCGCGCTGGTTGATCGTCTTCCAGCGTTATCATCGCCCCCGAAACGCTAGGTTCGTTTGGCTCACGCTGACCGTTTCCATTGACATCAAAGTAGAGAGTCCCACTCACAGATCCGTTGATGGGATCATCGGTTGGTGTGACCGTGGGTGTGACCGTGGGCGTTGAACTTGCCTGGGGAGTCGATGTCACCGTGGGTGTGGCCGTGGGCGTTGTACTTGCCTGGGGAGTTGATGTCGCCGTGGGTGTGGCTGTTGATGTCGCTGCTGTGCCGGTGGCCGTAGCGGTGGCCGTAGCGGTAGCCGTGGGCAACTCTGTGGGGAGACGGCTGGGTGTAGCTGTGGGCGTGGGTGTGGATGCGCCATCCGCAATGCGCGTGATCTTGACCAGCAGCGCGCCCACATTGGCCGGCTGCCCCACATTCGAAGCCAGTTCCACCAGCCCATACCAGACTTCACCGGCATCCATCGCTGGCTCATTCCAGCCCACAGTGGCGGTAAAGGGTGTATTGGCGGCCACAGGTCCTGGTTTGGTCACACTAAAATTGCCCGCAGCCGTGCCAGGAATTGCCACCGATTCCACAGTGACACTATCCAGCCCCTGGCCGTTGAGCCAGTTTTGCACCAATACCCAATAGACGCCTCCATCCGGGGAGATAAGCTTGCAGCTTTCCAACGCCGTCTCCGAGGCACTGCGGCAGAGTTCCTCGGCGGCGTCGGGCTGGCCGTTGTTGTTACTATCTCGTCCGATAAAGAGGTCAAGATCCATCGCCGTGGTGGCGACAACGGCAGCGCTGAGGAAACGAGATCCCGCAGGCACAGTGACCGTGAAGAAGGCCGTGCCCACGGCGGCATCATAGGGATCGAGCGGCGTGGGATCTTGCGGGATCTGCAACTGGGTGTTGAAGCCCTGGGTTAGGCCAAAGTAGGTAGGCGTTAGGTTGACTATATCCACAGGGCTGGTGATCTGGACCGGCGCGCTGCCCACATCGCTATTGGCGTTGATAGCCACCGATTGCGGAACACCGCCCGGCAACACCGCCACCGGGAAGTGTGCGCCCACCACGCCAGACTCGCCAGGGACAAAGTTGACCTCGGCAAAGCGCCACTGGCCCACGGCCAGCCCACGCACGTCGGCGGTGATGGTCACGGTCTGCGTGCCGTTGGCGGCCAGCGTAAAGAGACTCGGATCAACCATCATCTCCATACCAGGGGGCGTCTCCACATTGGCCGACCAGTTGACGGCACGATTTTGCGTGTTAGAAAGGACGCGTGTCCAGCTACATGTGCCCAGACAATCAGCATGGCCCAACGCCGCCAGATTGAGCGCCGATGGATCGCCGCCGTTGGCCGGGTTGGCGGCGTTGAAGCGTGCCGTGGTCTCATGCAAGACAAGGCCAGCACGGGCGGCCACAGTCAGGTCCACACGCCCACCGCCCACATCAAAGGGATCGGTGGGGCGCACGCCGTCATCTTTACGCAGCCCTTTGCTCTTGGCCGTTGTCACCAGTGCCGAGTGAATTTCGGCGGCGGTCCAATCGGGGTGCAGCGCCCGCAAGAGTGCCGCCGAGCCAGCCGCATGTGGGCTGGACATGGAGGTTCCACTGAGCACACCAAACTCAGGCGCGCCCGGAGCCACCGTGTGGATGGCGGCAAGAATGTCCGCGCCCGGTGCGGTGACATCGGGTTTGATCAGACCTGCGGCAGCGGGGTTGGGTCCGCGCGAGCTAAAGCCAGCCATCACGTCGCCGTTGGCCGGGTCCGTGTTGGCGACGGTTCCGGCGATGGTAGCTTTGTGACCACTGCCGCCGTCGCGAACCCAACTATCCAGCCGTTGATAATCGCTGAAACCGATGTGAATGGCAGGGATGGGATGGGCATCGGCCACCGTAGATTCACCATCCACGGAGGTGTTGGCAACCACACAGCCCCCCGCTCCACCGGACGCCACATTGCTACATTTGTCGGTGCGGGCGACGGTGCCGCGTTCGCAGATTACAATTTCGCCATTCCATGTGCCCGCCGGGAAGGGGCTAAGACATTGGGCATCGCCTGCGCTGGCGGCGTGGACAATAAAAGCCGGTCCATAGCCAGCGGTGAGGCTGCGCCCGGCCATGCGCGCGGGCGGGGCTGTTTTGCCGCCGCTCATGTTTTCCAAATAGTTGGCAAACGAGCGATCATGGGTGCTGGCCCCCACGCTAAGTACCCAGGGGGCATCTGCCGGGGAGCCGATGGTTTCTGGGCCGGGGCCAGAATTGCCCGCTGAGGTAGCGACAAAGATTCCGGCGTCGCGCGCGCCCAGGAATGCCTGAGCATCAGCATCGGTCCACGGATCGCTGGAACCGCCGCCAATCGAGTAGTTGATCACGTCTACGCCGTCGGCAGTGGCCTGATCGATGGCGGCCACCAGACTGGCGCTGACACAATTGCCTACAATCACACAGGCTTTATAGGTGATGAGATTGGCATGGGGAGCCACACCGGAGATGCGGCGGGTGATGCTGGTGGTGGGGGCATTGAGCGTGGCTGTGACCACGTTGCCAGCGACTGTGCTGGCGGTGTGGGAGCCGTGGCCGTTTTCGTCTTGGCCGGGAATACCCGCCCCGGCAAAGTCCCACACGCCGATTAGCTTGGTGTTACAGAAGGGCAACCCAGTGAGGGGATCACACAGGCCATAAAACTTGCCACGCGGGTTGGTGTGAATATAGCCATCTACTGGCCCGACAGCGGCAAACGAAGGATGGTCGAAGTTGATGCCAGAGTCGATGATGCCAGCCACCACGCCTTCGCCACGCGTAGCGGGCAACCCGCCTGTACGGGACCCATCCCATAGACCCGGCGCGCCGATCCAGCTTGGGCCAGCGTCGGTGAGCAGGCGGCGTTCAAAGACCTTTTGCACGGTACGAACACTGGGCATCTGGGCCACAGCAGCAGCTTCGTCAGCCGTCAGCGTGAGAGCGAGGCCATTGAACGCATATTTATAGCGATACTTTACGTCGATAGCACGCCCAAAGGTTGTCGCCAGCGAGGTCAGAAACGCGTTGTGCTGGGCATCCAAATACGCAAGATAGGCAAGACTGGCCGGGCTGTTGACCTGTAGCTTTACTTGGCCCAGGGTTTCAGGATGGGTGGGTGCAAGGCCCGTAATGCCGCCACGATAGCTGGCAAGCGGTGCGGTTTCAAACTGGATGGTGTAATCGGTTTGTGAAATTTCTCCTTGAGCAACCTTTTTTGTGAGATTACCGGATAGAACGAGAGTGAGCAAGACCAGCCCAACGACCGTAATCGTCAGGGGGATCCGATAGGTATGTGACTGCATCTGTGTCTCTCCCTTTGTTTTTCGTTGTATTTATACCCCGCAGCAGTACACAAGAACATTTTTCAAAGAGCATCAACCATTCCTTTGTGACTCTGCTTCGTATAAACATGGTGAAAGACCAAAGTTCGCAAGCGCTTGGGAATCTTGGCTTTTCAATTAGTAAGTCAAGCAAAAAGCATGCCTGAGCAGACTTGCATCAATTAACGCAACTCAAATCGACAGTGTTACAGAAGATAAGAATTTTCATCAGGTAGCGCTTGGGGAGTAACCAGAAATAGATAATTGCTCAAACAATTTTGATAGTTTCAGGGGAGAGGGGGCAGCGTAATCGTCGGGAGGGGAGCTTCAAGCGTGGCAACAGGCAGAATAGTCGGGATGAAGGTTGAGATGGGTTGCGCTGTATTGGTGGGCGGGAGTGAAGTAGAGGTAGGCAGAGCCGGGGTGTTGGTCGCTTGTGCAATCAAGGTGGCCGGAATTAATGTAGGCGGAAGCAGTGTATTTGTAGGGACAACCGGCATAGGTGTGAACGTGGGTAATACGATGCGTGTGGCAGTCGAGACCTGGACCTCCGTGGGGCGTGTGGTAACGGTGGGGGGAATAGGCGTATGGATGGGCAAAATGGGAGGCAACGTCGGTGGCGGTAGCATGACAATCGATGTCCCTGTAGACTGGGCTGAGCTTGTAGGCGACACTGGCGTGCTCATGGGCAGCGATGTGGACGTGGGTATCATTCCAATAGAAGTAGCGGTGAGCAATGGAGACGTGGTGGAAAATGGCGTGGCAGTGGCAACCACGGCTGTGTTTGTAGGCGCAATCGGTGTATCGGTGGGCAAGACAACAGCTACAGTGAGTGTAGGCGGGACGGGTGACAGTTGCGCCTCTTGGGTCACCGTGGGCGCGATGGGCGTCGCCGAAGGGAGTTCAGACGTGGCGGTTGCATCAACCGTGGCTGTCACACTACCAGCCGTTGGGAGCGGCGTAGACGAGGTTAGCACGGTGGGCGTCAGGCGAGCTTCTAGTGTCAAAACCAGCGACGTGGCGATGATTTCTGAAGTGGCCGAGACGGTTGCCGTTGGCGTCACAACGCTCCCGCCGGGGGGAGTCGATGTCGGCAAAGGACTGGTGAACGGCTGGGTGGGTGTTGCCAGCGGACTCACCAGAATGCTTATGGGCGTGGGCGTTGCCAGCGGGCTGAGGCTCTCTGGGCTGGGTGGCAACGTTAGGACAAGATCGGGTGTGGGCACGATCAATGTGCTTGTACTCTCTGGTTCTACCTCGCCACTGACGTCCTCCGCTTCCGGCTCCAGCCAGGTTCCAAGCAAGCTACTGGCTGGCTCCTTATAGGCTGCCGGCCAGGTCTGGACATCGCGGCTCAGTTGAACCAGTTCCGTACGCACAGCGGCATTGGGTGTGGCTTGGGGTTGGTCGCCCATGGTCTGGCGTAGATGGTCGAGAAGGTCGTTCATGCTGCGCACCACGAGATTCACATCGGCCTCGGCGCTGACCAGTTCTTCTATCTCGCCGCGCCGCCGTGCAACCATCCCCATTAAAAGCGGAATGCGCTGATCTGCCGGGGCCAGCACAAGGCGCACCTCTTCCAGTGTGCGCTTTACCGGGTAAAGCCCCTCGCCGGGGAGCGACGAGGCCGACACACCGCTGACCGTGCCTCCCAATACCAAAAGCAAGAGCAATGCTGCCACAGACACAAAGCGCCCACTCAGCGCGAACCACATTCGTCGTGTTGGCGGCGCAACATTCAACTGGACGTCAATTTGCCGCCAGATGCGGTTTAACTCTTGCGGACCGGGTGCAGGGGGTCGCTGCGCCGCCAACTTGGGAAGATCGGCCAGCGTCGTCAGATCGGCTGCCTCGTTGATGATCTTGTGCCAGATGCGGTTCAGGGTATCTGCATCGGGTTCTGGCGTGCGCAAAGAATGCAAGGACACGCTCAGAGCGCCCCAACCAATATCGGCGGTTGCATCAGAGGAAGTTTCACTATTCGGTTCGGTTGGAAAAGAGCGATTATCGGGTCGCTCAGGATTCGTCACCGCTAAGTTCCTTGTTTAACTGCTTGAGCGTGCGATGTTTTAAGACACGCACAGCATTGGGTGTTTTCCCCAAGAAATCGGCAATTTCGTTCAAGTTGTACCCTTCAAAGAAATTCAGGTATAAGATGACCTGCTGCTCATAGGATAACGTCGAAAAGACGCGCTGTATTTCATCACGCAGATCGATCTGGTGAAACTCACGTTCAACTTGGGGTTTGGTCCAGGGCATCAAAGTGGTGAGAGAGAACTTGGTACGGCGGTATTTATCCACCACTGCATTGTGCGCAATGCGAAAGAGCCATGCCGTCACAGGCGCACCCTGCCATTGATAGTTAGGGAGGCCTTTCCAGGCTTTGACAAAAACCTCAGCGGTCAAGTCTTCGGCCTCGTGATGATCGCTCACACGAATGTAAACGTATTTATAGACCAACGGAGCGTATTCATCATAAAACTGGCGGAATGCGTCAGCATCGCCGTTTTGAATACGGGTAACTAGATCCTGACCGGTCATGGTGATCTCAGGGTAGGTGTTTAGTTGATTAGGGTTGACAGTTTAGGCGTAAAATCGTGCAAAAGCAACCGATGCAGCCTGGTGGAGCAGTGTATGGCGACGGGCCAGGCGCTCATGATCAGCCTGATAGCCGCCACCGATGACGGCCGCCACGGGCAGATCATGGTCTGCACAGAGAGAGAAGAGATAGAGATCCCGTTGATACAATCCCATATCGCTCAGGGCTAACTTGCCCAGCGTATCTTCTCGGTGTGGATCCACGCCGCCGTCGTAAAAGACTAGATCGGGGGAGAACGTGTCCAAAATGACGGGTAAATGCTGCTGCAAAATTGCCAAATAGTCTATGTCGCCCAGCCCCTCGGCCAGCGGCACATCTAGTGTACTGGTTTGTTTGCGAAAGGGAAAGTTCTTTTCACAATGCATCGAAAATGTGAAAACCGTAGGATCGTTTTGAAAGATCACCGCCGTGCCATCGCCCTGGTGAACATCCAGATCGACAATCAGCACACGCTGCGCCAGCCCGGCTGCCTGCACATGGCGCGTGGCAACGGCCAAGTCGTTGAAGATGCAAAAGCCCGATCCAAAATCTCGGAAAGGCATGATGTGTGCCGCCTGCCGTGTTACACGCCAAGCCGTGTGTCAGCGCCAGCGTGGCCGTGAGCAGTGTGCCGCCCACCGCAGTACATGTGCGATGCACGCCCTGTGGACTCCACGGAAAGCCGATGCGGCGCATGGCGCGGCTATCAATCGTGCCGTCGAGATAGCTATCCACATAGGCAGCATCGTGGGCCAGCCTGAGCAGATCACGGTCGGCGGGTGCGGGTACGTGAAACTGATCCAACGTAGCGATGCCATCCCGGATCAACATCTCGTAGACTTTGCCAAACTTGGGCATGGGAAACCGATGGCCCGGCGGCAACGTGGTTACATAGTCAGGATTGTAGACAATGGGGAGAGAGAGCATGGGCAGGGCAAACCTGAAAAGGCAAAATTGCCAGGTCTTACTCCTCGTCGAGGGACTGATCCAGGCCGGTCTCTTGCGGGTCGCTGGGTTTGCCCGGCACTTGATGGCAATCGCGACAACGCGCTTCGTAGCTTTCGCTGCCGCCCACGAAAATAATCGGATCATCGTAGCGGGCCGGGCGACCATCGATGAGCCGTTGTGTGCGGCTGGCTGCCGTGCCACAGACCACGCAAATGGCCTGGAGTTTGTCTACACGCTCGGCTAGGGCCATCAGCAGTGGCATGGGGCCGAAAGGTTCGCCGCGAAAATCTTGGTCCAGCCCGGCCAGGATGACGCGCTTGCCACTATCCGCCAGCGTCGTACAGACATCGGCAATTGCCCAGTCGAAAAACTGCACCTCATCCACCGCTACCACCGTAGTCGCAGGGGTGACACGCGCCAAAATCTCAGCGGCGTTGTCGATGACCAGCCCATCCTCACGCGCGACACCGTTATGAGAGGCGACTCGCTCCAACCCATAACGATGGTCGAGCCTGGGCTTAAAGATCTGCACCTGTTTGCGGGCGATCTCGGCCCGGCGAATGCGGCGCAACAACTCTTCGGTTTTGCCGCTGAACATCGAACCACAGACAAGTTCAATCCAGCCACCTCCCGTTTGATATTGCATCATTCGTCTCTCAATCTATTTTCCGCAGCAGCACACAAAAACCTGTTCCATTGTGGCGCTGCTTAGTCTATGTGCGCTCAATCTGTGTGCTCAAAATAAAAAAGAGGCAGAGATGCAAACGCGTCTCTGCCTCTTCTAGGCAACATCTACCAAGCGACAGAAGTCAGCCTTAGGCCGGGGTCTGAAGCTCAGCCTCATACTTTGCCATCACCTGGGCAGCGGCCTTTTCAGGATCGTCGCCACGGGCGCGCGCCTTGCGGGCGGCTTCGTCGGCCTCGCGGCGGGCCTGGGCCTCGATCTGCTGGAAGGCAGCGGCCTTCTGGCGATTTTCCAGGCGCTTCACAAAGCGCTCAACGCGACCCACGGCGTCGACAATGCGCTGCTCACCCGTGTAGAACGGATGGCACTGGCTGCACACGTTCACATGCATTTCTTCTTTGGTGCTGCCCGTAAGCCAGTTATTGCCACACGTGCAAGTCACGCGGGCGTTGGAATAATAAGTTGGGTGAATCTCTTCACGCATGATTAACCTTCTTTCCCCGCATAAACGCTAACACGTTTGCGGTTCTTCAAATGCCACTCAAATGTGACAACCCCGTCGATCTTGGCAAAGAGGGTATCATCTTTGCCGATGCCGACATTAGTGCCGGGGTAAATTTTGGTGCCACGCTGACGCACGAGAATGCTGCCAGCCGTCACTTCTTCACCACCGAAGCGCTTGACGCCGAGCCGTTGGCCGTTTGAATCTCGATTGTTGCGGCTTGAGCCACTACCTTTTTTGTGAGCCATGGTATATTCTCCTTAAACTTGGCTGTCCGCTCCCAATGTAGTGCAGAACGGCGGCCATTATGCTAAAACTAGCCCTGGATCGACTCGATGGTGAGCCGAGTTACATATTGGCGATGACCACGGCGCACACGGATGCGTTTCTTGGGGCGATAGCGGAAGACCATAATCTTTTCGCCACGATATTGGCCTGTAATCTTGGCGCTGACTGCTGCCCCCTCGACCGCAGGTTGTCCAATCTTGACGTCTTCACCATCCACCACCATCAGCACATCGCTCAACGTCACACTATCGCCGACGTTGCCGTCCAACTTCTCGACTTCCAAAATGTCGCCGGGCGCAACCCGATATTGCTTGCCACCGGTTATCACAACTGCATACATCTGTTTCTCCTTTGCACCGCGTCCGAAAGGTCGGATCTTGACTGGCGGCTCTGCGAGCGCACCCGCAGATCAATCATTTGAGTGACAATAAAATCGTGGGTTGGGCAACCCAATGCCCAATTCACCCACGAATCGTTATTATACCGCTCCCCTATCCGTTTCGTCAAAATCCGAAAAGGTCCACGGTTTTTGATTCATGCGCGCTTCACTATACGACAAATTGCGAAATCAGTGTGTGGGATACTTTACAACTTAGCATTTGTGAATTAAATTTAGACAAAATATGGATAAAATAAGTATTGCACAGATTTTATAGATGTTGATAGAGAGGATGCAACAATGTCAGGTATCATTGTCATTGGTTCGGGGTTTGGGGGGCTAGGTGTGGCGGCGCGCATGGCGGCACGTGGTCACAAGGTCACGCTCTTTGAAAAGCGCGACAAACTGGGCGGGCGCGCCTATGTCTATGAAAAAAATGGCTACAAGTTCGATGGTGGCCCCACGGTGATCACCGCGCCCTGGCTGTTTGACGAAATCTGGCAATTGGCCGGGCGCACACGCGAAGACTATTTCAAGCTTGTGCCGTGTGATCCCTTCTATCGCATCTTTGATCACACGGGCCGCTCCTTTGACTATAGCGGCGACCATGAATTTACGTTGAGCCAGATCGACCAGTGGAACCCGGCGGACAAAGAGGGCTACACGCGCTTTATCGAATCGACTAAAGAGATCTTCGAGACAGGCATGGCGTTGATTGACAAGCCTTTTCTCAACGTGATGGACATGGCAAAAGTTGTGCCGGATCTGGTGCGGCTGCAAAGCTATCGCAGTGTTTATGGCTATGTGTCCAAGTTTATCAAGAATGACTTTCTGCGCCGCTGTTTTTCGTTTCATCCGCTGCTGATTGGTGGCAACCCGCTGGACGCCGCCTCGCTCTATGTGCTGATCCACTATTTGGAGCGTGAGTGGGGTATTCATTACGCCCTGGGCGGAACCGGCGCCATTGTGGAAGCCTTCCGCCGCTTGTTGACGGAACTGGGCGTCGAGATCCACACGGAGACCGCTGTAGACGAAATCCTTGTGGAGGGTCGGCGTGTCACGGGCGTGCGGCTGGCCGATGGCAGCATCCACCACGCCGATGCCGTGGTCTCCAATGCCGATGTCGCCTGGACCTATCTCAATCTGATCCCGGCACAGTATCGGCGTACCAATAGCGACCGCCGCATCAAAAATCTTAAATACAGCATGTCGCTCTTTGTGATCTACTTTGGCACCAAGCGCAAATACCGCGAATCTGGACTGGCCCACCATAACATTATCCTCAGCGAGCGCTACAAAGGCTTGCTGGCCGATATCTTTGGCAGCAAGGGGCTGCCCGACGACTTTTCGCTCTATTTGCACATGCCCACGCTCACCGATCCCTCGATGGCCCCCGAAGGCGGCGAGAGCTTTTATGTGCTTTCACCTGTGCCGCATCTGGGCGCGGAGATTGACTGGACGGTGCAGGCCAAACCCTACCGTGATCTGATTATGAACTTTTTGGAAGAGAACTACCTGCCCGATCTCCAGGCCAACATTGTGGCCGAACACTATATTGATCCGCTGCACTTTGAGGGCACGCTGAACAGCTATCTTGGTTCGGCCTTCTCCGTGCAGCCGATTTTGACCCAGAGCGCGTGGTTCCGCCCGCACAATCTGTCTGAGGATTTCGACAATCTCTACTTCGTCGGCGCGGGGACGCATCCCGGCGCGGGCGTGCCGGGCGTGCTGGCATCCGCCAAAATTGTCGATGGGCTGATCGGAGATCCTGCCCATGCCCAGCGTCATCCAACCAAGCAACCAGTCGCACCACGCGTACTGGCTTAAAAGGAGACTTCCCTTGAACCGCGATCTTTTGCGACAAATCGCCGTGATTTTGACCTTTCTGTTCACCATCGCCACCAACAGCCTAGCCAACATTGCGGCCATTGGCGGGCGCAACACCGGCGAAATCTCGGACATGTTTCCGAATTTCTTTACCCCGCCCGGCTATGTTTTCGCCATTTGGGGGGTGATCTACTTGGGGCTGGCCGCGTTTACAGTCTATCAAGCCCTGCCCGCCCAGCGCGAAAACCCACAATTGCGCCAGATCGGTTGGCTCTTTGTGATTACCGATCTACTCAACGGCACATGGATCTTCGCCTGGCACTATCTGCTCATCCCCATCAGTTGGGTGATGATGATCTGGCTCTTGATCACGCTATTGGTCATCTATGAACGGCTGGGGCACGACAAACTGCCACGGGCTACCCCTGCCAGTTGGCTGGTGAGCGTGCCCTTTAGCATCTACACCGCGTGGATTACCGTGGCGACGATTGCCAACACCACGGTGCTGCTGCAAGTTTTGGGCTTCAACGGCGGTCCGCTGCCCGAAACGGTCTGGTCGGCGGCGGTGATTGTGGTGGGTGCGGCGATTACGGCCTATGTGGTCTATACTCGGCGTGATCCGGCCTTTGCCGCCGTGGTGATCTGGGCCTATGTGGGCATTGTGGTGAAATATGTGGGGGTGGACGTGGTGACGATTACCGCGGGCGTAATGGCAGCGGTTGTGCTGGCCGTGCTGATTGGCGGTTTGCTACGGCGGGGCGGCGGAACGGGGCGTATGGTACAGGGACAGGTTTAGGGGCGTAATGTGTGATTCGTATCTCGGAATCACGCATTACGCATTGTCCCCTTTCTCAAACGCCGCTTCCATCGCCTGCGCCAGTTCCACATCCGCCGTGCTGATGGCATTGCCCGCGTCGTGAGTAACAAGATCCACGGTGACGCGGTTGTAGACGTTGCGCCATTCCGGGATGGTGATTCATGCGCTCGGCAACAAACCCCACCCGCACCATCCACCCGATGGCAGCCGGAAATGAATCAAACTTGAACTGTTTGTGGAGTTTGCCCTCCTGAACCTGCCAGCTCGGCAAGGTTTGGAGGGCATTTTCAACTTCATCGTCGGTTAGCGGCGTGTGTGGCATTTTGTTGATCTCGTCATAAAGTAGAGGGCAACCGCTGGAACCAACGCGGGCTGTCTGTGCCACGGCCACTGTTCCAAAGCTGATAGGTGATCTGCATATGGCCCAGGTGCAGCGCGGTGTGGTCGATGACGTGCAAGATGCCCCAGCGTGCGGTCATTGTATGCTGTCGGACGGTGTGAACCTTTTCGAGATCAGCAGCGCCAAGCTTTCCCATGACAGCGCGGGTCTCGGCGGCCACAGCGTCTAACCGTGCCAGCAATGGCTCGACACCCTCAACATCTGTTTGAAACTCCTGATCGCGCGACGCGTTGCGGGCAATCCGCCCACCACCTCGCCGATCCAAAAATGTTCCGCCCCGGCCACATGCGCCGCCATCACTGCAAGCGAGTTAGTCGCGTGATCATCCGTGCCCTCCACAGGCCGCCAGTTCAGCGCCTCGGTGGGCAGGTCGGCGATCAACGCCCGCACCTGTCCACGCAGATCGTCAATCCGTTCTAGATATGCTTCTACTTCGGGTAGCATGGTTGAGTGGTCCTTTATGATGAGGGACGAAAGACGATGGACGAATGTCACCGGTACTTAACGTTCGTCCATCGTCCTCCATCTTTCGTCTATTTCTATTCGTCTAAAAACGCCACTGCCCGACAGAACGCCGCTTCGCCGCCCTTAAACAGCCACGGGAATGCGCCCAGCGTGATGCGCTTGTTCTGCAATTCGGGCGCGCCGATTTGCCCGCCCATGTTTTCCACGTGTACACAATCATGCGGGAAGAGGGCGTTGTGCGTCAGTTGATAGGCTTCGGGCGGGAAGAGTTCGTCCATTTTGTCTGCGCCGAACTTATCTTCGCACTGCTTGCGCACGCGCTGCCAGTGTTCTAGTCCGCCGCGGCCTAAAAAGCGTCCAATCGGCAAGTTCATCGGGTGATCGGTGGAGATCATATCCACGCCCCACAGGTGGATCTTCTTCTCCAGCAGCCAATCCACAATGCTATGGTGCGGGCCGGGATGGCGCTGGATGTACTTTTCCTCGTCGCCGTCGGGGGCAAGGAAGGTATATTTGTGCCAGCCAGTGTTGATAAAGAGAATATCGCCGTCGCGCACCTCCACCCGCGCCTCAATATCTTCGGGGCGGAAGAGATCCAACTCATCGAGCATGTCGCTGAGATCCACAATCACGCCTTCGCCATAGAGCCATTCCAACGGCAGTTGGTCAATCGTCTTGCCGTTGGTGACAAAATGGCGGGGCGCGTCCAAGTGGGTTCCCATGTGGTTGGAGGTCTGAATATACTGGGCATTGACGCCATGTTCCGACTTGCGTTTAAAGTATTTCACTTCAAACGGCGGGTAAAACGGCCAAAACGAGCAGTCCTGGTTCAGCGGTTGGGAAAGGTCATAGATTTTGGGCATGGGTGACTGCCAAGTTGTGATTAATAATTATGAGCTTGTCAGCGGTTTATAGATGGACGGAAGACCAATGACGATCGACGAACGGAAAACAATATAGGGACTTACACATCAATGCCTTGGTGCAACTACATAGTCTTCTTCGGTCTCACGCAGCCAGGGCTGACTCAAGGCATACGATTCTCGCATGGCTTGAAACCGGTCCGAAAGAATTTGTGCTCTTTGTAGCCACGGCGTAGCTAAATCGTGCCTCAAGGTAGTTACGGTGAGGATGATGTGCTGGCAGGCAATCAGTTTCAATGAGAGAGCCATGGTACAGCTCTGCCTGGGTCACCACGCTGATGGCAATACTGTTGATGCCGATACGTTGGAGTTGTGCCACGACATCGGCATTGTTTAGTAAAATTCAATTAGGATGTTTGCATCGCAGAGTATCATCTATCGCTTGGGCCAAGCCTGTTGGCGAATCGCATCACGGTCGGGCAACGGCCAGCCCAAATGTCAGCCAGGGCAAAAAAGTCTTCACCCAGCGCATCTTCGGCTGCTTTTTCCTCAGCGCTTTCAACTGTCTACAAAATTGAACGCAGTCAGAAGTTCCCGCAGTCTGCTACTCTGGTTTGCGTCCACGTCGTAATTTCGTCATCGTCTCTCCTAAAACCCATAGCGCTCGGCGAAGGCCACCAGCGCTTCTTCAAAGATCTGCATGGGCGGGCGCACAAGACCAGCGCCGATCTGGCCGACGCCGGCGTCTTTGTGGGCAATGCCCGTGTTGACCCGTGGCGTGATGCCGGTTTCCACGACTTTACGCAGGTCGATGCCCACAGGCGTGCCGCGAAAATCCAGCGGCGGGATGGTGAAGCTTTTGTGCTCGGCCACGGTGATCTCGTACATTTCCAGCGTGGCGTTGAGCGCATCCTGGGGTGTGCCGCTGACAAAGGTGACAATAGCCGGGGCTGCGGCCATGGCAAAGGCGCCGATGCCCGCCGTCTCGGTAATGGTGCTGTCGCCAATGTCTGGGTTAGCGTCTTCGGCTTTGAAACTAGGGAAGTAAAGCCCCTGGGGAACCTGCGCCGGGGCGGTGAACCAGCGCCCGCCCAGCCCGCTGACACGCAGGCCGAAGTCTGTGCCGTTGCGCGCCATTGTGGTCACCAGCGTGCTGCCTTCCACACCGTGGGCGGCGTCGGCCATGGCCTTACACGCGGCCATCACCGGGTTGAGCACGCTTAGCGCGTTGTCGCCCAGGGCTGTGATGATATCGGCGGCGGTGTCGCCATCAGGCGCAGCGCGGGCGATGTGCGGGGCCAGATTTTTCGTAAAGATGATTGAACCGGCTTTGTTGCGGTTGTGCCCCTCATCGCCCATGTGCAGCGCCTCGGCCAGCAGGGCGCGGATGTCCATGCCGCCGCTGCGTTCCAATGCCGTCGCCAGCACCGGGGCCATCACATCGTGCATCCAGCGCAGTCGGGCCTGCACATCGGCGCCATAGGCCCCGTAGCGCAGGACTTTGCCATAGCCCTCGTTGAGATTAGAAAACGCCAGGTTGCCGTGGGTCTGATTTTCGACGATGTAGACCCTCATTGACGGCGAAGTGACCCCCGCCATTGGCCCCACGGTGTTGTGATGGTGGCACGGTTCCAGCTTGATCTCGCCAGCGGTGATTAGCGCTTCGGCTTCGGCGGCATTTTGGGCGCGCCCCTCAAAGATCAGCGCCCCGATGATTGCGCCGCGTAGCGGCCCGGATGCCCGCTCCCAGGTGATGGGCGGCCCGGCGTGGAGCAACAGATCGGCGTGCATACCGGGGATCACGTCCAGTGCTTTGTCCAGGCCAATCAGCACAGGCCGCGCTTCGATCATACGCTGAACGGCGATTTCGTTGGCGGCGTCAATGTTGAGGGTCATGGAGTGATCCTTTCCAGTGTAATGGTGATGAATGACGATGGACGAAAGACGGGGGACGATGGATAAAGTAAAAGGTTACTCCGGTTCAGCCCATAAGATGCCCAAGGATCATCACTATTTAACATTTGTTCATCGTCCCTCGTCTTTCGTCTTTCCCCCTTACCGCATCCGCACCAACAGCCCCATCAACTTTTCATTGCCCCCAGCGGGGGGTCGCCAATCGACATGGACCACGGCCGCGCCCTGGCTGCTCAGGCTTTGGGCGAACGATTCCAGGCCAACGTTGAGAGCGGAGAATGGGGTGAACGGTGAATGGCGAATGGTGAATGGTGAATGGTGAATAGTCGGCGGTCTGTCGGCGGTTGGCGATTGGTGATTGGCGGTTAACAGTGCCGCGGCAGCGCGCACGGCCTCGTCATTGCGTGTGAAAACCGCTGCACCCGCCGCAGCCAGCCGCTCGATCTGGCTGTCCATGCCCTGTGGGTCCAGATCCGTCCCTACCAGCACAGCCACTACGGCTAGCGTTCTCCCCTCGGCGCGGGCGATGCCGATGGCTTTTTCGATGGCCGGGGCCAGTTCAGCGGCGGGATCGGGATGGGCGCCATCGCCCAGCACCACGTCGAGTAGTATCACCGCGGTTTCAGAATCGGCAGCCTCTTCGAGCAGGCGGCGGATACGCAGATCGTTGTCGAGCATGGGGTGCAGCCGTCCCACGGTGAATTCGTCCTCGCCCAGATCGACGATGGTGTGGCTTTGGCTGCGGTGGGCGTTTGCTAATTTTGGCCCACCCTTGAGCGGCACGTTGGAATAGACTTCCGGCAGCGAATCTTGTAAAAGCAAGAGCGCTTCATAGGCCAGCGTACCGCCGGAGAAGAGGCCGCGCAGGTAGGGGGGCGAATTGTGATTTGCGATTTGCGATTTGCGATTTGTGATTTGTGAAATTGTGGGACGGCCTGCGGCCAGGGCTGTGGCGAGTTCGGCGGTTTCGTCCAGCGTGCGGGCGAACACGATTTTCCCTGCGCCGCTGCTGCTCTGCGCCTCTGCGTTATCGTATCCGATGAAGTTGACCACCACCGGCTTGCCCGCAGATCGGGCCAACGTGAGCAGTTCGGCGGCAACGGCAGGGGCAGGCGGCTTGGAGATAAGCACAATGACCTCGGTGTCGGGATCTTCGGCCAGCCGCTGCAAACTCTGGCGGGCGGTGATGGCGCCGACTTTTTCCGAAAGATCACGGCCACCCGTGCCCAGCGCGGCGCTGATGCCGCCGCCTAATTGGTGAATGCGCGCGGTGACCACTTGTAATCCTGTCCCCGACGCGCCCACAAGCCCGATGTTGCCACGACGTACGCGGTTGGCAAAGCCCAGCCCCACGCCATCCACAATCGCCGTGCCGCAGTCTGGCCCCATGACCAGCAAGCCCTTGTCAGCGGCGCGCTGTTTGAGCTTGATTTCGTCATCCAACGAAACGTTATCGCTGTAGAGAAAGACGTTTTTGCCCAAATCCAGTGCATGGCCTGCTACCCCGGCGGCATAGCGGCCCGGCACCGAGATCATCACCCAATCAGCATGGGGAAGCTGTTTGGCGGCGGAGTCCAACGTTTTGGGGCGATAGGCGCTGGCTGTCTGTGTGCGTCGCTTTGCCAGCAGTTCATCCACACGGGCCAGGGCAGATTGGGCGGTTGCTTCGTCGGCGGCGCGGATCACAATAATGAGATCATCAGCGGCGGCGCGGCGGGCCGCATCCCCCAACAGACCGCTTGCTTCAAGCAGATCTTTGTTGGCCGGTGTCCCCATCACCACGCCCGCATCCAGCACGCCAGGGAGATCGGCCAGGGCGCGCTGCAACTGCATCAGGATCACAGAATCGTAATAGGCGCCAGTGCGGATTTCAGCTTTGGTTGTTGTCACCGTTTACTCCACAAAGGATAGATTGAAGCGAGCGGGCAAGAATCGGTTAGTGCGAGGTCAGCCGTCGATTTCGCTGGTGGATGCTATAGGTGATGGCAACCCCAATGGCCGCACCCAGCCAGACCAGGAATGCATCTATGCTGATGAAACCCCATCCTAACGCCAGTTCGCCGCTGAGGAAACTTGCGGCTGCGCCCAAAAGCAGACAGAGAACGACGAGAAGAGCAGTGCGCAAACGCACTGAGTGTACGCGCTGAACGACTATACCAACCACAAAACCAGCCAACACGGGCAAAAATTCATGCATGGGAAAATTCCTCCAAGAGAGTGAAAGAATAAAATGAATCTTATGGGGGCCATTATGCCGTAAAAAGAGAGGGAGCGCTACCTGATGCATCGTGTGGCATGGGGACTGACGTGGGGACTGACGTGGGGGCTGATATAATAGGGTGTGTCATCGAAAATTTTGAGTAGGCAGAGGAGAACCCCAGCCATGACAAACGATCCGCAACTTTTGGTCCATGTAGAGGCAGTGCGCCAGGAACAAGCTGCCTGGGTTACGCAACGGCTCCAGAAGAGAAAGCGGGGACGGTTAATTGAGTTGGTTGACGAAGCCGCAGGGCTGGCAGAGGGTGAAACCATGCACCTTTCTGACTATGAGCCAGCCTGTGCGGCGGGCTGTGTCTGGTGTTGCTATCAACGGGTGACGGCGACGCCCGCCGAGGTGTTGCGGATCGTGGAGTATCTGCGCGAGACGTTGCCCGCGCCCGAACTAGCGCGGCTACGCGCAGAAATATCCGACGCCCACATAAAGACGCGGGGACTCTCCCCTGCCGGACGGCTCGCCACCCGACAACTCTGTCCGCTTTTGGTGGATGGTCAATGTTCGGTCTATTATGTGCGCCCACTGCCCTGTCGCGGCTATACCTCCAACAGCGTGGAGGCGTGTCAACAGCGTGTGGAGAATCCGGATCGGCCTGTGAGCGTACAGGGTGATCCCGTGCGCTATCTGCTCTGTCTGGGCGTGCTCAACGGTCTGAGCGAGGGGCTGGCGGCCGCTGGGATGGAGGGCGGCACGGTGGAGCTGATCGCCGCACTGCACCTTGCTCTGGAAACGCCCAATGCACTGACACGTTGGCTCAAAGGGGAGCGCATCTTTGAGCGGGCGCAGGTTGAAGTGGAGCCGCTGGTGTTGTAAAGCGTAGGGATCCATCGAGACACAAAAAAGCTCGCCTGTTTTCACAGGCGAGCTAAAATTCGACTAAATCTTCTACAGCGCTTGCACGATGATGGCAAGAATGAACGCAACAATCGAGATCGCCAACATCCAGCCGGAACCGGTGAGCGGGCCAAGTTGCTTTTCGGGCTTGGCTTCGGCTTTGGGAGCAACCGGGGCAACAGCTACACGTTCGTGCATGTCTGGCACTTCAATCGGGAGATCGGCGGCATATTCAATGGGCGGGACAGATTCCATCGCTTCCACATGATCCGGTTCGTACAGGGTTTCCTCGGCAATTTCGTCTTCAGTATGGCTGGCAGCCACAGCGTTTGCCACCGACGTATATTCCGACTCGGCAGGGGTTTCTGTGACTGGGGTTTCGGGAGAAGTCTCTTGTTCGGCCATGGGTGATTCCTTTCGCCAGTGGTCAGTCAAATAATATGCATTCAGTATCTCCTATCATACCGCAAAAGCCGTGCCGACTCCACTTTCGCACAGCGGAAAGATGATTATTCATCAAAATTCCTAGTCGCCACCCGTAAGCATCGGCATTAACCGCCGCCGCGTCTTCCAGTTTGGCAGCCCGGCTCAACGGTCAGACAATGGGTAAAAAAAATAGCTGCCAAGTTTTTTACAGCTTGGCAGCTATTTTAATTTACCCAAAGGTTAGCGTCCGTTGGCGCTTTCCTCTGCCGATTGTGCATCAGACGGCTCGGTAGCCGACCACTCTACGGCGATGGGTTCGGGTTCCTGTCGATCAAAGACCAGTTCCTCTTTGCCCTCGTCGGTTTGGCGATAGTCCACAATCACATGGTCGCCAGTCTGATATTCACCGCGCAGCAGGCGGCGGCTCAGTTCATTTTCCACCTGTTTTTGCAACAGACGGCGCAGCGGTCGCGCCCCGTATTCAGCATCGAAGCCAACCTCCGCCAAGTGGCTGCGGGCCGCTTCGCTCAGTTCCACGGTGATGCCCATTTCGTCCAGCCGCTTGCGAATCTCGCCCATGAGCAGCAATACGATCTCGCGCACATTCTCTTTGGTCAGCGACTCGAAGACAATGCTCTCGTCAATGCGGTTCAAGAATTCCGGGCGGAAGAGCCGCTTAAGCGCTTTGCTGAACTCGCCTTCCTTGAGTTTGCTCTCGTCCAGTTCAGGCGTCATAAAGCCCAGTTTCCCGCGCTTGACCGCCTCGGCCCCGACGTTGCTGGTCATGATGATCACGGTGTTGCGGAAGTCCACAGTGCGGCCCTGACCATCGGTCATGCGGCCATCGTCCATGATCTGCAACAGCGTGTTCCAGACTTCGGGGTGTGCTTTTTCGATCTCGTCGAACAAGATCACCCGGAAGGGACGGCGGCGCACCTGCTCGGTGAGTTGCCCACCTTGATCGTAGCCCACATAGCCGGGAGGCGCTCCAAAGAGGCGGCTCACCGTGTGGCCCTCGCGATATTCGCTCATGTCCACACGCAGCAGCGCTTCTTCGTCATCAAACAAGAATTGCGCCAGCGCCTTTGCCAGTTCGGTCTTGCCCACGCCCGTCGGCCCCAAGAAGAGGAACGTACCAATCGGGCGCTTGGGATCTTTCAGACCGCTGCGCGCCCGGCGAATGGCATCGCTGACGGCGACAATTGCCTGTTGCTGGCCGACGATACGCATGTGTAGATGTTCCTCCATGCGCAGCAGTTTTTCGGCCTCTTCTTCCAAGAGATCGACCACGGGGATGCCGGTCCAACTGTGGATAATCGCGGCAATGTCGCGAGCCTCCACCACATCGTCTAGGTTGGCTTCGTGTTTCCAGGCCTTCATTCCGGTCTTGAACTCGTCCTTCATGCGCACAAGATCGGTTTTGATCTGGGCGGCCTTTTCATAGTCACGGTCGGCCCAGGCTTCTTCTTCGGTGCCAGCCATCTCGTCTAGCCGTTTCTTCATGGCCTTCAGTTCTTTGGGCATGGAGTGCATGGCAATGCGCAATTTGGCGGCGGCCTCGTCAATCGCATCCACCGCCTTGTCGGGCAACTTGCGCTCGGTGACATAGCGGCTGGTCAGTTTCACCGCTTGAATCAGCGCATCGTCGGTATAGGTGATGCCGTGGTGATCCTCGTAGCGAGTACGCAGCCCACGCAAAATCTCAATACTATCTTCAATGCTGGGTTCGTCCACATGCACAGGGGCAAAGCGGCGTTCCAGCGCGGCGTCCTTCTCAATGTGCTGGCGATATTCATCCAGCGTGGTGGCCCCGATGCACTGGAGTTCGCCACGGGCCAGGGCAGGCTTGAGCATGTTGCTGGCGTCCATCGCACCGGCGGCGTTGCCCGCCCCTACCACGGTATGTAACTCGTCAATAAAGAGGATAATTTCACCCTCGCTGCGGCGGATCTCGTCCATGGCAGCTTTGAGACGCTCTTCAAACTCGCCGCGGAAACGGGTCCCGGCCAACATGGCGCCCAGATCCAGTGAGATTACCTTTTTGTCCACCAAAATTTCCGGCACGTCGCCATCGACGATTTTTTGGGCCAGCCCTTCCACAATGGCGGTCTTGCCGACGCCAGCCTCGCCAATCAAGACGGGGTTATTTTTAGTGCGGCGGCAGAGCACCTGCATCATGCGCATGATTTCAGCCTCGCGGCCAATCACGGGATCAAGTTTGCCCTCACGCGCCACGGCGGTGAGATCACGGCCATAGCGTTCCAGCACTTGATATTTGCTCTCGGCGTTGGGTTCCGTCACCCGTTGCCCGCCGCGCACTTCTTCCACGGCGGTGTAGATACGCTCTTTGCCCAAGTTGGCATCGCGCAGAATATTGGCACTGGGCGTGTTACGTTCGCTGGCAATCGCCAACAGGATGTGTTCGGTGCTGATATACTCATCCTGGAGTTTGTTGGCTTCTTCGTTGGCAACATCCATCACCCGCTTGAGCCGCGGCGTAATAAAGACCTGGGCCGTAGGCATGGCCCCATAGGGCATGTTATTCGAGCGGGGCGCGCTTTCCAGCACTCGTTCCAGCTTGCGTTCGATCACCTCTGCAGAGGCGCCCAACTTTTCCAGCAATTGGGGCACTGTGCCGCCGCTTTGCTGGATCAGGGCCAGGAAGAGATGCTCCGTATCGACCTGCGAATGTTTGTATTTTTGCAGGATCTCCAACGCGCGCATAGCGGCTTCCTGAGCCTTCTCTGTAAACCGGTCAAATCGCATCATGTTGGTTTTAATTCCTCTCTTGGCGCAGTTCCCGTTTTCATGGGGCTGCTTGAGACATCAATGGGAAGACGAATTCTATCCCGTAGGATAGAGGGAATCACGGTAAAAAATCGTGTCGAAGATTCCGAATATGCAGGACGCAAACAGAATGCCAATACATTCAATCATATACAGTCAATCATATACAGTCAATCATAAAAGGTAGATACCTATACAGGTGCGACGCACTCGCCAGGAGTAGACCGGTTGTGAAAAGCGTGTGTGGCGAGTGCGTCGCACCCTAGATCCGAATTGTTACAAAGGGAGAAATTAAAAACCACCCGTCTGTAATCCGCTGGCGCTCTCTTTTGCTTCGACCCCCAAAAGCGCTGCTGCGACCCTCCCCTGCACGGTTACTATACACCTATTTATACCGCATGGATGTTGGTGTTCTACTGGATATCTATTAGATTTTTGTTTCCATTGGCTGGTATGGGGAAAGAGAGCAACGCCAATGCCAGCCAAAACCAGCCGGCGAGTTCGGGCAAAACCAGAAAGGCATCGACTTGGGCGTGGGCCAACCCGGCGACAATAGCAGCCAAGAGGCCGCTGCGCCAAATCATTTTCATGGGCAGCGCGCCCAAAATCTGGCGGCCCAGCCAGATCAGCACAACCATGAACCAGAGCAGCCCTGACACACCCCAACCCGTAAGCAAATTTAGCCAGACGTTGTGGGCATGGAGCAGATTGGGTTCACTGCTGGCGGCAACGATCATAAAGGCCGGATAGCGCCAAAAGAAGCCGCCCGCTCCCACGCCCCACAGCGGATAGGCGCGCCAGAGATCCAACGCGCCCTGCCAGATGGCGAGCCGGCGCAGCACTGTCTCGCTGTTGGTGAGGCGCTCCCCCCACAGCAGCGCCACGCTGCTCACGATCAGCACGATACCCAGGGCCAGCAGCCAGCCTCGGCGCGCTACCCAACGCCAACGCAGTGCAACGCCCAGGCCCATCAACCCTGCCGGGATGCCCAGCCCCAGCCCGCCGCGGCTGCCCGTGAGAAAGAGCGCCAGGGCAATTACTGCCAGCCCGCCCCAGCCCGCTTTGCCACGCATAGAGCGGTCGGAAATCACAATCCCAGCCATCACAAAGAGCGACCGCAAAAGATAGAGTGCGCTCTGGTTGGGCGAAAAGGTGACGCCCATCAAGCGGCGCACGCCGTCAACGGCTACGCCTTCGCCGTGCAGCCACCCGATCAGGCTCAGCCCCGCAGCCAGCGCGCCACCCCATCCCAACGCCCAGACTACCAAGCGTGCATCCTCGCCATTGCGTACCAAGAGGCGGGCGCAGCCATAGATTGCCAGGGGAAACAGCACCATATTCCACAGACCTACCACATAGCCTGGCCCATACCAAACGTCTACCCCTGCCAGCAAATTCACGCCCAGCCAGCCCAACGCCAGCCCATCGGTGGGGATCCAAGAAAGCCGGCTGCGCTGCGGGATCAATGCGGGCAGAGTACACAGCAGCGCAGCCGCAGCCGGGGGAATTGACAGCGTGACAATACCCAAGTCAAGATCTTTGTGTTGAAAATGAAAGGGCAGCATCGCCGCCACCAACACGAGACCGTGATGGGGTTGGCAGAGGATCAGCAAAATCGCCCCCCCCCAACAGAGCCAGATCAGCGGCGGCCACGTGGCAAGATAATATGTAACTAGCAGCCCTGCCCAGGCGAATAGCGCCCACAGGCGTGGGGCATTCCCGCGCAGACAGCCAGCGACCACAGACCAAGCAGCGCGCAGCCGCCAGATCAACAAGCCTACGCCGGCGATTAGCGTCGGCACTATCCAAATTGGAGATCGGGTCTGAGGAAAATCTGGCGCGGAGAGAGGCGCAGTCAGGGCAGCCAGCAACGGCTCCGCTTTGCCGTCGGGGGTGACCAACGCGAAGCCCCAGCGTGGATCACCGGCGGGTGCGGCGGGGCGATCCACAGCCCAGGCCAGGGTTGCCAACCACGGCCAGCGACGTGCCAGCATCAGCGATTGGCGGGCATAAGTAATCTGGGCGGCGGGCGAAACCGTGCGCCAGGTATTGTTGACAGCGCGATTCCAGCCAAAGCGCACGGCCCAGATCGGGGTTGTGCCATCGCCCGCCGCCACCATGGCCCGCCGCATCAGCCCGACACGCGCAAAGTTGAGCAGATCGGGGCGGATGCGTAGATCGTCGCCGCGTGTGCCAAAGCCAAAAGGCTGCACCGCTACAGCATCGAAAAAGGGCGCGGCCCCGGCGGCATAGAGGCGGTTGAGAAAGTAGACCTCGTCAATCCCAGTGTGGCCGCGATCCACCGTGGGGGCCAGGGCGGCCAGCAGGATCACGGCGTCGGCGTCGGCAGCGCGGATGGCGGTTGCGCTGAGGCTGAGTAGCCGCGCATAGGCTACGGGATCGATCAGCCGCTGGCCCCAGTGCGGCGCAATGTTGGGTTCGTCCCAAAGCTGATAAAAGCGCACCCGGTCGCCATAGCGGGCAGCGAAACGGCCAGCAAAATCGGCAAAGTCGGCGAAATCAGCCGGGGGAGCCAGGGCGTTGTCGCGATCTTCGGTCCGCCGCGCCCAGGCCGGGCTGCCATCCAAAACGACTACCGGCAGCAGATCGGCGGCTAGACTATCGGCGACGAGGGCGTCAAACTCGGCCCAACGCGGGTGACCGGGCGCGGGTTCTAAATCACCCCAATCGGCGCGCAGCCGCACCCAGCCGATTCCGGCTGCGGCCAGCCGTTGCAGATCGGCGCGGCGCTGCGACGGCGGGGTAGTCCCGGTGAAATCAAGATTTACACCCAGCGGAGGAATCTGCATGGCTGGATCGGTGGACGCGGGCAAGGGCATAGCCGGAGGGGGCTGGCTTTCCAATCGCTTGACATAAACGAGAACAGTCGCGCCCAAGAGAATCCCTAGCAAAATCCAGGCCAGGACAAGGCGCAGCCAAGCCAGGGTAGAGCGTACTTTTGACGGAACACAGGTCATGGGGAAGCGGGGGGCAGAGTACGCAGCAGGTTTTCGAGATAATTGCGCTCTTGGGTAAAGACCTCAAGGCGTGTGGCGATCTTGGAGGCGTTGAGCGTTTCGCCTTGGGCCTGGGCATCGGCGTCGGCGTGCAGCAAGGTCAACAGGCGTTCCAGGTTGCGGCGACGTGATTCATAGTCAAAGCGCATAAAAGCGTTGTTGATAGTTACTGGCAAGCGGTTGAACCAAGCCATTTTTTCGTCTATATGCAGTTCAATGTGTGAGCGAGGCAATTGATCTAATGGCAGAGAATCAGAGGGCAAAGGAAGAGTGGGATGTTTCTGAGCCGGAGCAAAGTGGGCGATGATGCCGTCATCGGTGTTGAGCCAAAGCACCGGGGTGATGAAATCGAGGCGTTCGGGGTTGCTCATGAGCAGGTAGCTGCGCGCCCGGCTGACGGCACGATCCACCGCGCCGGGGCAGTCGCCCGCCACCAAGGCTTCGTAGAGAAAGCCGGCAAAATCAACGGCGGCGCTATCGGTAATCTCAAATTGCATGGCGATGACAGCGGGCAATCCACTTTGGAGCAGACGATGGGCCACCCCGCCAAAGGGGACATTGCCATCGGGCTGCCCGGCCAAACAGGCGTTGAGAAAGACTAGTTTGAGCGATGGTAGCGGGCGCAACAGGGCGGCAATTGGTCCGCCAGAGATCAGGGCTGGCTCGCCGTTGGGCGACCAAAGCAACAGGCCATCGGGTTCGCCGTGGCTGATCAAGTGGAAGATGTCGGGCTGTTCGGCCTCCAGGCGGCGGCGCAGGGTGTGAATGTCGAGCCGACCGCTGAGGGTGGTGAGTTGAATTTTGTGGGGCTGAAGCGGCGCCAGCCACGCGGTAATCCCGTCCAGTTCGCGCGCCGGATCCATGCGTTCGCCTGTGCTGACGGTGGCAAAGGGGTCATCTACAGCGGCGACGAGGATTTTAAGCGGCAATTCTGCCTTCAATGGGCGAGGACGATCCACATAGCCGACACGGTTGGCGCGGCGCACCAGGGCGATGCGGGCGTCGGCCCCCAGCGGGCGCTGCTGTCGCGGCTCATAGAGGCTCTCCCAGGGCAGGGCGTTGACGGCGGGCGGATGCAACAAAAGGCGCAAGCACAGGCCAAGATCAGGCTGGGCAGCGAGTTCGCTGCGAGCGGTGATCCAGAGATCGCGGACTTCGTCGTCCAGAAGCGCGTCAAAGAGACGGCTACCCACCTCCACCAATAACGCTTCGCCGGGGGATTGACGCGGATCGGCCAGACGCGTCAGCGTCTCTTGCCAAAAGCGATCATGGATGCTTTCGCTAAAGGAAGCTTGGGCCGATTGGCCGGCATAGGAAGCGGTGAGGGCATAGGGCGGGGCATCTCCGCTGATGGTTATGTCAAAGTTGAGAGAGCGGCATTGGGGCATTATGTTGACAGGGTTTGGGGCCGCCGCGTACAATGCGGCCATGCGAATTTCGATTCCGGCAGAAAAACAAGCACAATCCGAACATTCTACCCTGTCCACGCCCCCTGAGCAATCGGACCGAGGCGAGTTGCTGCGCCGGATCAGCGTGGTCACCTGGGCGGTGGTGGCGACGATGGCGGCGTCGCTCTTTTTGCGGCTACCCACGGTGGTAATCTCGCTCTCGGCGTTGGGATCGCCGATTACGCTGGCGGTGGGTGATGCTACCTTGATGGCGTTTTTCATTGCAACGCTGGCGGCTAGTGGCAGCGAAAGCGTGATCCGGCTGCACCCTTCCATGCAAGAACAGGCGCGCAGTGGGCAAGCATTGCGCACATGGCCCGATCGGGCATTACCGGCGGCGCTGGCAATTCTGGCCGTCTTGCTGGTTCCGCTGGCTCCCTCGCGCATCTTTCAGATCTCGGCGGTGGCGTTGGGCGGTCTGTTGGTGACACTGGCACTCTTTGGCCTCTACAGCACTGTCGATGCAAAGTCGCCAGGCTTTCGACGTTCGCGGATTCTCTTGAACTTGTTGGCTTATGGCGCGGCGCTGGTGCTTTTTTTGTTGGTCTATCAGATGCGGACGCGTAGTCTGCTGTCGGGCACACTGGTGGCGGCGACGGCGGCGTTGCTGGCGGCGGAGCTGCTGCGCACGACCACGCCGCGGGCCGTACGCGTTCTCAGCCATGCGGCGATTGTGGGGCTGGTCTTGGGCGAGGCTACCTGGGCGCTGAACTATTGGTCTTTGCCCGGCGTAACCGGTGGATTGTTACTCCTCCTGGTCTTTTATTTGATTGTGGGCGTGGCCCAACAAGGGTTGCAAGAGCATTTGACCCGACGCGTGTTGGTGGAATTTGCGCTCTTTGCGCTGCTGGCGCTGATCTTGATTGCTGTGGTGGGGCCAGGATTTTAAGCGCAAGGCGAGTAGGGACGCCAGGATGAGACAAGGGCCGCCGATGATGATCGGCGGTTTTTTGTTGCCTGCAGGCTATTATTGGGGCGAACCTGCATAAAGAATTCAATAAATCAAGCTTATGCTTACCAAGAGGCTCTAGCTCCTATGGATTGCAGGAAACCTTATGCACAAACATAATCAGAACCAGACTGGCTAGCGGCCCACCACCAAGGCCAGCCAGTCGCCTTCTTGTTTACGGTCCAGCAGACGCAGACCGTGGCGGTGAGCAGCGTCTAACACGATGCCTGATTTTTCGTCCAAGATACCCGACAAGATCATGACGCCGCCGGGGGCGAGAGGCTCAGCCAGCGGCACATTGCCATAGGTTCCATCGAACAGCCCGGCCAGCACCTCGGCCAAGATGTTGGCGACGATGACCGGAAAACGCCCGGCCATGTCGGCGGGAACGCTGCCGTGGGAGACGCTCAGTCCTGCCGGCCCCATGCTGATCTCGTTGCGGGCGGCGTTGTCCAACGTAGCCGCTACGGCCAGTGTATCAATATCCGTGGCAACAATGGGTTGCGCTCCCAGTTTAGCCGCCACAATCGCGAGCACGCCGCTGCCCGTCCCCACATCCAAGAGCGCTTCGCCGGGCCGGGCACACTCTTCCAAGGCCAGAATGCAAAGCCGTGTCGTAGGGTGCATCCCCGTGCCAAAGGCCATGCCCGGCTCCAGTTTCACCACTAGATCGCCCGGTTGCGTCTCCACTTCTTCCCAAGCAGGAACCAACAAGACCCGTTCGCCCAGGCGCATGGGCTTGTAGAATTTCTTCCAGGCGTGCGCCCAATCTTCCTCGCGCACGATGCGTACCGTTGGCTCCGGCATTGGGTAGAGCAGACTCAGCCGCCACAACCCCTCTTCGATCTGGCGACGGATTTCTTGGCCGCGTCGCCCAGGTTTGATGTAAGTCTTCACCGAGACCCGGTATTCGCCTTGCAACGGGCGGTGAAAATCGTCAAAGCCGGTGGCCTCGATCACCGCGCCGCCGCCAGAAGTTTCGCCTGCGGCACTATCTTCTTCCCAGCCACCGCCATTGTAGCGGTTAAAAAGTTCGCTCACGGCTTCGGCAGCCTCGCCGTCCACCGACACGGAAATTTCGATTAGCTCTTCGCTCATAATTTCACTTTCTCATCAGAATCGTTCGGGATAAGAAACTACGCAGTTGACGAGAAGCCGATCTTTTGCAAACGTTTGACTTCTTTTTTGAAGATATTTCAAGTGTGTAGCTTCTATGTGTAACGCATCATTGCGATCAAAAGAGCGGAGAGACCATCAACAGGTCCCTCCGCTCTGGATTTATTCGATCAATCAGACTGCGGCTGTGCTGGTGAGAGAGGGATCAATCATCTCCCCACAGCCGCTCGAAAAAACCCTTTTTCGGCTCATGCACCTCGTCTCCCAACGAAACGGCCAGACGGCGGAAAAGTTCTTTTTGCTCGTCTTTGAGATTAGTCGGCGTCACCACGCGAATGGTGACATTGAGATCGCCGCGCCCAGTCCGTTGCAAGCGAGGAATCCCCTGCCCGCGAATCCGAAAGGTCTTGCCGGTCTGTGTCCCCGCCGGGATCTCCAACGCTTCGCCCTCACCATCTAGCGTGGGGATCTCCAGACTGTCGCCCAGTGCGGCCTGGGCAAAATTAATCGGCATCTCCATGTGCAGATCAAACTCGTTGCGCACAAAGAAGGGGTGTGGCTCCACATTGATCACCACGTAAAGATTGCCGGCAGGCCCGCCCAACATGCCTGCTTCACCTTCGCCTGCCAGCCGAATCCGTGTGCCTTCGTCCACACCAGCGGGCACGTTAACCTTGAGTTTGCGCGTCACCTGTACTCGCTTGCGTCCGCCACATTTGTTACACGGCGAGCTGATCACCTCGCCCTCGCCGCCACAGGTAGGGCAAGGTGAGGCCGTGACAATCGTGCCAAAGAGTGGGCTTTGCTGACGGCGCTGCACTTCACCGCTGCCGCTACACGTGGGGCAACGTTCGGGCGTTGTACCCGGCTCCGCGCCGCTGCTATTACAGCGATCACACGGCTCCAAACGCGGCACCTCAACTTCACGGTCTGCGCCAAAGGCCGCCTCTTGAAACGAAAGGTTAATATCCACACGTAGATCGGCCCCACGCCGCGGGGCACGGCGCCGGCTGCGCGTGTTGCCCCCAGCCATGCCGCCAAAAAATTCCTCGAAAATGCTGCCCAGATCACCAAAGCCAGCGGCGTTGAAATCGTTAAAACCGCTGCCTGGCCCGGTGGCGGCGTGACCAAAGCGGTCATAGGCGGCCCGTTTCTGCGCATCGTTCAAGACCTGATAGGCCTCGTTGATCTCTTTGAACATCGGCTCAGCATCTTCCGACTTGTTGACGTCGGGATGATATTGTTGGGCTAGTTTGCGAAAAGCCCGCTTGAGCGTGGCGGCATCTGCGCTACGATCCACACCCAAAACTTCGTAATAATCTCGCTTGCTCATAAATGCTCTACTTTAACTTAAGCCTGTGGTCAGGTCTATTCCCAATCAAGTATCCAGGCACACAGCCCCGCCAGCAAAACGGTTGCCCCAATTAGGGCAGTCCATTGCCCTGTAGAGAATCCTACATGGCGGGCGCTGATAATCAAAATTATCACAAATCCTATTGCCAGAACAAACCAATTTGCCAGCACAGGATAGCGGTTCCAAAAGTGTTTTAACCCTTGCATGTCATTTACTCGCACATTCTGCCAGTGCCTTCATGCGGGCTGGGTAACGTTGCATCAGGTCTTTCCAGATCTCGTCCAACTGGGCGTACAACTCATCCAGCGAGCCGTTATTGTCGATGACACGGTCCGCCTGGTTGACTTTGGCCGCTTGCGGGGGCTGGATGTTGATGATCTGGCGGGCGCGCTCTTCGTTCATCGCCCGCGAATCCAGCAGCCGCCGAAACTGGTTAGCAAAGGATGAGGTGACCACCCAGACTTCGTCGCACAGGGTGACCATCAAGCCGGCTTCCAAGAGTTTGATCGCCTCCAAAATCACCACCGGCGACTCGACCTCAGTGATCTCTTGGCGGCCCAGTTCAAAGACTTTGGGATGAACAATCTTTTCCAGTTTGCCCAATTCCAACGGATTGGAAAAGACAATCTGACCTAATTTCTTACGATCAATCGTGCTATCCTCGTTGAGAATGCCGCGGCCAAAGAGACGCACAACGGCTTCGTAGGCTGTGCCCCCCGGCTCCATAACTTGGTGTGCCAGCCTGTCTGCGTCGATGATAGCCGCACACTTCTCTGAAAGGTACTTCAAAATAGTGCTTTTGCCAGTGGCAATGTTGCCAGTTAAGCCGATGACCAGGGACTTGTCAGACATGGATTGTGTCATTAACCTCAGTAGACGGGGGTAGATGGGATTGCTCTTGGACATAAATTGTGCCAAACGTCTGCTGATCCAGCAAGGATTGGCAGACGTTTGGCATCGTGTGCATAGTATAGCACAGAGATCAACCATTCCATAGTTGGGGAGATAGCGTTATGCTCCGGCTTCGTAGCCCAAGCGGCGCAGCAAATTATCCTTGCGCCGCCATTTTTCCAGCACCTTGACCCAAAGTTCAAGGTAGACTTTGCTGCCTATCATCTCTTCGATTTGAGGGCGCGCCAGTTTACCGATCTCTTTGATCATGGTGCCACCATTACCCAACACAATGCCCTTTTGCGATTGACGCTCCACATAAAGCGTGGCGGCAATATAGGTCATTTCTTGGCTGCGTTCTTCCCGATCGGTGACAGCTACGGCAATGCTGTGTGGCACTTCCTGATGCAACAAGTGCAACGCAGCCTCGCGCACAAGCTCGCCCACAAGAAAGCGCACGTTGAGATCCGTAACCTGATCCTCCGGGTAGTATTGGGGGCCAACTGGCAGATGGAGACGCAGTTCGGCCACAAGTTCGTCCACCCCTGCCCCATTCATGGCACTCAGCGGCAGCGGATCTGTGGTCAACAGATCGCCAGTCAGTTGTTGATAGTCACCCACCCGCGCCAACAAGGCGGCATCGTTTCCGTGCCACTCGTCAATCTTGTTGATGCCCAAGAGCAGCGGCGGCAGGCTGCCTGCGGCGTCGTAGCTTTGCAAACGCTCGGCGATTAGCGTGTCCTCTTCCGTGGGCGACACGCTAATGTCCACCAGCCAAAGCACCAGATCGGCGTCGTTGATAATGGTCTCTTCGGCCACGTCCACCATGTGCCGGCCCAATTTGTGTTTGGGTTGATGGATGCCGGGGGTATCGAGAAAAATATATTGGGCGTCGTCATCGGTGCGGATGCCGAGGATCTGATCGCGCGTGGTCTGGGGTTTGTCGCTGGTAATGGCGATCTTCTGCCCCAACAGCCGGTTGAGCAGCGTGGATTTGCCCACATTGGGTCGTCCGATCACCGCCACAAAGCCGCTGCGATAGTCGGCCATTTCCGGTGTCACAGATGGCGTGTCCCCTTGTGGATGATCAACAGATGCACTTTCTTGCGGATACGGTTCGGGGTTCACAGCCCAGGCTCCTTCTGGCAACAATCGACGACAATAGAAAGCCTAGTATACCATGAGGGGAGGGCAGACCATGAAGAATGGTCGTACTGCGGTAATCAGTGCCCTGACACATCAAGTCACAGATTGCCCAGAGTAGGCAGCTTGAATCTGTGGAAGCCTCGTACGAAAACTTCTTTGGTTTTACATAGACGCCATAGGATTTAAGAAATTCAAGAGTCGGACCATTACTTGTGTAAATTCGGGAATCAAAAAAGCCACCCCAGAGGATGGCTCTATGGATATTCAGTTTTGTGAACTATGTCTATTCCAGTTCGTGACGTCCCATACGGTCGAGCAAAGCTGTGCTGGCAATACAAAAGGCCGCTAACGCTGGAATAACCGGATCGAGATGTAGGCCATTCACTTCAAATGCGGTAAATCCCCCCAAGAATAGAACTCCCAAGACGAGAAGCGCATTGCTACAAAAGGCTTTCGGCGATCCAAACATAGTTCCCCCTTCAATGGTGCAATCTCGTGTACACACTACGAGGTTGCGACGTCAAATTGCGAAATTTACTGCCCGATACAACGTACATTTCGGCTATTATAGCGACAACGGCCAAAAGGTCAAAACTTCTGCGTAGGCTGTTGGACTGATTTTAGACTACCAAATTTAGGTCAAAGGGCAATCGTCAGGAAAGCGTAGATTTTCACCGGAAAATTTATTGGGACAACTTCCGTCCTATGTTACTATTGGCCGTTACTATGGTCCGCTGTCATTGATTCGTGTAATTTTCAACTTTTAGGTAAAGTGCTGGATTTCTTTATGGCGAATAAACGCGCATTGGCTATTATCTTTTTGGTAATTTTCGTCAATCTGCTTGGCTTTGGCATTATTATTCCGTTGCTGCCTTTTTATGCGGATTTCGTAGGGGCCAGCCCGCTCCAGATCGGCCTCCTTTTTGCGGTCTATTCGCTCTGCCAGATCGTTGCCTCACCGATCTTGGGCAGCCTCTCGGATCAACATGGCCGGCGTCCGATTCTGCTCTTTAGCTTGCTGGGCACGGTGATCAGCTTTGGCATGTTGGCGGTTGCCAATACACTGCCGCTGCTCTTTGCCGCCCGCATTATTGACGGGCTATCGGGGGGAAACATCTCCACCGCCCGCGCCTACCTGAGCGACATCACCGAAGAAAAGGATCGAACACGTGCTTATGGAGTGATTGGCGCAGCCTTTGGCCTCGGCTTTATCTTTGGCCCGGCGCTGGGCGCGCTGCTGGGCCGCTATAGCTACGCCGCCCCAGCCTGGGGTGCAGCCGTGCTAGCGCTGCTGGCGCTCCTGCTCACGTGGCTCTGGCTCCCGGAAACCAACCTGAATACAACGGCAACCCGGCGCAGCGTATGGCGCGAGATGCCCGCCATGCTGGCGCGGCCTGTGTTGGGCCGTCTGCTCATCTTCGATTTCCTCTATTGGGCCTCTTTTTCCGTCTATCAGACCACTTTTGCTCTGTTTGCCAAGATTCGCTTCGACTGGGGCATCACTGAGGTGGGCTATGTGCTGGCATTGGTGGGGTTGATCGGCGCCTTTGTACAAGGGGGCGCGGTGGGGATAGTTGTGCGCCGTTTTGGGGAAAAGGCCACGTTGATCGGCGGGGTGACGCTGGCTGCGTTGGGACTGGGAGGGGCGGCCTTTGCCTATTCATGGCCGCTTTTTGTGCTGACGTTGATCCCGGCGGCCATCGGCGCGGCGCTCTCGAACCCAACGCTGATTGCCCTGATCAGCAAGACCAGCCAGAGCGGCGAACAAGGGCGTGTGCAGGGCGTCAGCGGTGCGCTCGAAAGCCTGGGGCGTACGGTGGGGCCAGTCTGGGGCAATGGGCTGCTGGGCGCGCTGGGCGAGGGTGTGGCCTACTTCTCGGCGGCACTGGTCCTGGCGGCGCTGGCGCTGTGGGGACGTGGGATGCGTATGCAAACGCAGACCGAAGAGGATAAAAAGGTGAAACCATAAGCGTTCCACTTGGAATCATTTGGGGATTAAGATCTCATATGCTCGTTTCAGCCATCCATTAACTTATGTCTATACAGGTCTAGGGTACGACACACTCGCCACACAAGCTTTTCATATCCTATCTACTCCTGGCGAGTGCGTCGCACCTATAGAGCAACTTTTATTCGTGCCTGATCACAGGCAAGTGGAGTCCATAGCGCTCTGTGGAAAGCAAAAAGCGAGCGTAGACTTCCGGCGCGGAAACGCCTGTGCGATGGTCGGTCCAGACCACAGTGGTATGCCCGTAGGCGTCCATTGCCACATCGGGAGAACGTTGAGGCAGATCGCCCTCGTCGCGATTGATACGGCGGTTGGCAGACCAGCCCCCGCCCACAGGCTGCCATGCAGCCATAATGTCGGGGTTCCCCGCTCGCTCGTCCTCCCACACGGCCACAAACCCACCAGCACTCCCCATGACACGGGGGCGGCGTTGCGTGTGATCACCCCTATCATCATTGATACGCACCGGTGCAGACCAGCCATTGAGCGAAGACGAATAGGTGGCGGAGAAAATATCTGTGCCGCGCCCAGCCTCCACCGCATCTGCCCAGGCCAGCAACACACGTCCTGTTCCATCTACCGCCAACCCAGGTCCATACTCTATCCCCGCGGCGCGCAAGGTTTGGACGGTCATGGGCGCGGACCATGGTATAGCACTGACCTCTTTTTGCGAGACCATCAAACGGGTCTCCAAAATGTCGCTTTCAATCCACGCCAGGAAGATCGTCGATCCAGAGACCGCCAAGGCCGGTTCGCGCTGTTGAGTGGAAAATTCGTAGACAGGGCGTGAGGCACTCCAGCGCGTGCTGCCCGCTTTGCGCTCTGTCCAATAGAGATTCGTATTGCCACGTTCCAGCACATCCGGTCGCCCGTCCACCCAGACCACCACCAACACTCCACCTGCCGAGAGAATGCGCGGGTTGCGCTGTTCGACACCGTCGGGCAGATCGTCATTGATTTGGATGGCCGTGGACCAGGAGCCGGCTTTGCTGCGCTGGCTAAAGTAGATATCGGGATCGTCACTGCTATTTACATCTTGCCAGACGGCATAGAGTTCACCGGCAGGGCCGCTTGCCACGGAGGGCGCGCCAATGGTGACGTTAGCTGGCGGACGGGCTTGTGTGCTGGCAACGGCAATGTTTGGCCCCCAAGCGCTGGCCGACATGGGCATATCGGCGGCGTAGAGAGCGTCAATGCCGGTGCGGCCATCACGCCAGATGGCGGTTAAATTGCCCGCGCCATCCACCACGACGGCAGCATCGGCTTGATGGTTGTTAACCGCACTGTTGATACGCACATCATCACGGTTGCGTGGCGGCACTGTGGGCGTGGGCGTGAAAGTCGGCGTGGGGCGGAGTGTGGGCGTCGGCGAAACCGTGGGCGACGGTGTCAGCGTAGGGGTGGGCGTGGGGCCGGGGGTATATGTTGATGTTGCCGTGGGGGTGGGCGTTGGGGTGGGCGTGGCGATCTCCCCACCTACGGCAGTCAAAGCAGCCAGCACATCGATTCGCCCATAGCCGCTAAATTCATCCCACCCGGGCGCCTGTACATCCACCGCCGAACGGGTGATTACATCGGTTAGTTGATCGGGGCTGAGCGATGGATTCAGAGAAAGCAGCAGCGCAGCCAGCCCCGCCACTTGGGGCGCAGCTTGGCTGGTCCCGCTGAGCAAGACATAGTCGCGCCCTTTGCCGCGCCAATAGGCCCCCACGATCCAGTGGCGCAGGTTGCCATCAGCGGAACTGCTGGGATCCCCGCCCGGTGCGGCCACATCTACAAAGGAACCGCTACTGGAGTACGAGGCGTGACCGTCACTATCATTGGTTGCCCCCACGGCGAGAACGTTGTTATAGGCTGCCGGGTAGATGGTGGGGTTGCCCTCTTGGTAGTGGTTGCCCGCCGCTGCCACCACCAGCACGCCGCGGCTGTGCGCATAGGTAATGGCGCTGTTCACCAACGCCGAATAGTTAGGACTGCCCAGGCTAAGGTTGATGATTCTGGCCCCATGATCCGTTGCCCAGATAATCCCCGTGGCAACTTGGCTGCTGCCGCCGCTGCCATTTGCGCCCAAGACCTTCACAGGCATCAACCGCCCCCCCCACGACATTCCTGCCATGCCTTGGCCGTTGTTGCTATTGGCGGCGGCCACGCTGGCAACGTGGGTTCCGTGGCCGTCATCATCGCTGGGATCGGGATCGTTGTTATAGACATCATAGCCAGCCACCATTTTGCCCGCCAGATCCGGGTGGGCAAGATCCACGCCAGTGTCAACCACGGCAACGATAACATCGGCGCTGCCCGTGGTGCGGTCCCAGCCCTGGTCGGCGCGGGTGTGGCGCAGATTCCATTGATACCGTTGGTAAAGTGTATCGTTGGGGGTGGCTGTTTTGTAGAAAATATACTCTGGCTCGGCCAAAAGCACAGCCGGATCTGCGGCCAGCTGGGCGGCGATCTGCGTCTCTTGTCCTGGCTGCACACGCAGGCGCAGCGTATCAGGCAGCAGTGGGAGCGCTTGTACACTCTCCGCCATGTTCAGCGCGGCGCGGCGATCCATGTTGCCGGGAGCAAAGCGCACGATCAGCGAACCCGGCACAAAGTCTGGCCCGTTGGCTGGTTGCGTTGGCATAATGCCCACGGGATCAAGCTGCGGTGTGGCGTCCTGGGCCTGGGCCAGACTCTGCCAAAACGGCCCGCTCACAAGGATCGCAGAAAGCACAAAGAGTAACAGTCGGGGGAAAATCGAGTATCGACCCACAGAAAACTCCAGAGAACAGACTGCCCTGTGCGTTATAGGGCAGTACCTTTCCATAGAAACAGTGTATGTGTATGGCTGGGGAGCGGCAATCCGCCCAATGCACTGCTTTGCAGATAGGAAAACGAGGCTCTTCACAGAACCTCGTCTAAAACGAAAAGGGATGCACTTTTGTTTCAAGTGTTCAATCTGCCGAGTGAGCCATGACGCTGGGCTGTGGGGCCGGTTCCGCCATTTCTACGGGTAGGGCTAGACGCTGGGCCGAGAGCAGAATCAACCCGATCCAGATCAGATCGGCCAAAAAGAGATGTAAAATTTGCAGCCAGACGGGTGCATGAAGGAGGACGTTCAGTGCGCCCGCCAAAAATTGTACGGCGTAAATCCCCAACAGCGCATATCCCGTCCGCTTGAGCCTGGGGGTTGGCTCCCCGCGCAGCGCTACTTGTACTGCCCACCAAAGTAGGCCACCCATCAAAATGGCAAATAGAGGATGATAGATGCGGGTTGCCAGCAAGCGCGCGACCAGGGGCGAAGATTCAGGCGAAATGCCCGCTTGCAAATAAAGCGTGTCCCCCAGGGCGGTGACAGCCCCATTGGCTGCAAGCAGCACGATTCCGATACACGCAGACCCTAAGAGCCAGCGCAATAGCCTCGGTTTGTGGTCAAAAGAAACAAATTCATTACCAGACGCCCACCATGCAAAGAGGCTCAACGCTCCTAGTAAAAAGAAGGTGTTGACAAGATGCAGCGCGACGACCAATGCACGAATGGCAGTATCATTATCCACCACCAGTTCAAAACGAACCAACACAGCGCCAATCAACGCCTCAATCAGCAGAAAGATCGTCGAGGCAAAGGCAGCCCCGCGCACAGGGTGCTTGGCTGGATATAGTTTGTACCCAAAGAAAAGCGCAATTAACATCAAAGGCAGATCCACACCGGTAGTGAGTCGATGGAAAAACTCAATAAAGGTTTCCATTTGGGCCAGCGTGGGCAAGACATCGCCGTTACAGGTGGGCCAATGATTGCCGCAGCCGGCACCAGAACCAGTGGCACGCACCAATACACCCCAGAGAATGACAAATAGATTAAACGCAAGCAAGGCCCAGGCAAAGCGGGCAAGTTGAGATCGGTTCATACGGAACGTTGGCATTTTGTCTTTGAAAACCTCGAACAGGAATCGGCACAACCTATTTACGCTCTATTTTACCATGCCGCGCTCAATCTACTGTGATAAATCCCCGCGTAACGATACGGGAGCGACGTACTCGCCATACAAGCTTTTTATGACCAGTCAACTCTCGGCGAGTGCGCCGCACCTTAGGCCTGCCTAGATACATTCCCACTCCTGTGCCTTTCATGCCATAGGCTATCCGCAGCCGTAGTCAGCATTGCGATGATGGCAAAGCTGCTGAGGTTGGATTTCCCGTCACTTTGCAATAAAATTTTGCCAGCGACTCATCCACCAAAAAGGACAATTGATTATGAAACTGGGATTTGTTACGGCAATTTTGCCCGATCTCTCATTGGAAGAAGTTCTGATCGAGGCCGCCGCACAGGGCTATGCGTGTATCGAAGTAATGTGCTGGCCTGTGGGCAAGGCAGAACGGCGCTATGCCGGGGTGACGCATATTGACGTTACCGGCTTTGATGAGGCCGATGCCCAGGCTGTACAAGCCTTAACAGAGCGTTATGGAGTTCAGATCTCTGGGCTAGGCTATTATCCCAACCCGCTGGTCGATGATGCCGACGAGCGCGCCCGTTATGCCGAGCACATCAAAAGCGTGATCCGGGCGTCGGCGCTGTTGGGTGTTAACGTCATGAACACCTTCATTGGGCGCGATCACACTCGGTCATTGGCGGAAAACTGGCAACGGTTTGACCAAGTGTGGCCGTCGATTATCGAATATGCCCAAGCGCAAGGCGTGCGCGTGGGCATCGAAAACTGTCCCATGTTCTTCACAGGCGACGAATGGCCTGGTGGCAAAAATATGGCCTATGCCCCGGCCATCTGGCGTGAGATGTTCCGACGCATCCCCAGCCCTTATTTTGGCCTCAATTACGATCCGTCGCATCTGATCTGGCTGCAAATTGACTACACCCAACCGCTGTGGGAGTTTGCCGACCGACTGGTACACGTCCACGCCAAAGATGCGCGGGTAGACCAGCACCGGCTCAACGAAGTGGGCATTTTAGGTACGCCGCTCCAATTTCACACGCCCAAACTTCCCGGCATGGGTGATGTAAATTGGGGGCGCTTCTTCTCGGTTTTGGGTGATATGGGCTATCAGGGACCGGTCTGTGTAGAAGTGGAAGATCGTACCTTTGAGGATTCGCTGGCCGGGCGCAAGGCGGCGCTGCGTCAGTCTAAACTCTATCTAGAGCAATTCATAGCTTGAAACAGCAGTGACTAGCCACGCTGGCGACGGGCGCGCAAAAATTCTGCGAACTCACTCTGATCAAGTTGGCGCGGCCCAGAGGCAGGATTCACAGGTGGGATGGCGGACGCTGAATCCTGAGGTTGCATGCGTTCCAAAAAGAGCGGGAGTAGATCCACCACACTTTGTAAAAAAAGCAGCGCCAGATCCGCTCCGCCCGGTAAATTGAGAATCAGCGTGCGCCCGCGAATGCCCGCCACCCCGCGGTCGAGGATGGCCGTGGGAGTCTCTTCCAGGGCCACGGCCCGCATGGTTTCGGGCAACGAAGGGATCATGCGCTCCAAAACAGCGGAGGTGGCCTCTGGCACGATCTCCGCATCACCCAAGCCAACTGCCGGAAAGGTTCCGCCAACAGTCACAATCAAGTCCGTCTCTTCTTCATCACACCAGCGGCGCAACGTTTCTTCAATCCAATAGCGCTGGCTGGAAATACTTTGCTGTTGGGTGAGAAAAAAAGCGGGCAGGGTGTGGTGCAGCAGTGTAACCAGCGGGCCAATCTCCTCGCTGGCTTCTCCCACAGCATTGACGATTAGAATGGCTGTACGTGCAACCATAGTCTGTCCTCTTAGCAATAGCAACGCAAACAACAAGAGCGGTGGCATTATACCACCGCTCTTGTATGTCTTCTAGGTTTTCAAACGGCCTGAGTCTAGCGCTTGGTGTATTGGGGCGCCTTGCGGGCACGCTTGAGGCCGGGCTTCTTACGTTCCTTAACACGGGGGTCACGGGTCAAGAAACCCGCAGACTTCAGCGTGGAGCGCAGGTTTTCGTCCGACGAGACCAACGCACGGGCAATTCCATGCCGGGCAGCCTCGGCTTGGCCTGTGTCGCCGCCGCCTTTGACGTGAATGCTCACGTTGTAGCTGCCTTCGCGCCCCACCAAAACCAGCGGCTGGCGCAGGTTCATGCGGTCGAGTTCGCGACCAAAGTATTGATCGACAGGCTGTTCGTTGACAATGATTTCGCCATTGCCAGGGTAGATGCGGACACGCGCGCTGGCAGTTTTACGTCGCCCAACGGCTTCAATGTATTCACTCATAAATCTCTCTCCTACAGTTCCAGCGCTTGAGGCTGCTGGGCTTCGTGCGGATGCTCGCTGCCTTCGTAGATTTTAAGCTTCTTCAGTTGAGCACGACCGAGTTTCGTCTTGGGCATCATGCCCTTGACGGCTTCAAAAATAATGCGGTCGGGGAACTTATTCAACTGTTCGCGCATGGTCAGGCTCTTCAGCCCACCCGGATAGCGCGAGTGCCGATAGTACCGTTTCTCGTCCATGCGGTTGCCTGTGACAACAAACTTCTCACAGTTGACCACAACGACAAAATCACCACAATCAATGTGCGGGCTGAAAGATGGTTTGTGTTTTCCCCGCAAAATCTGTGCGATTTCCGAAGCCAGACGACCCAATGTTTTGCCTGTGGCGTCCACTTCCCACCACTTGCGATCGATCCTGGCCTCTTCGACGCTAGGACTGAATGTCTTCACGCTACTTACTCCCTTTTAACTATCAGTTACCAAACAGATTGCGGCTGTCGAGATTACACACTTTCAGCCACTCTCTACTCTGATACACAAAATTCTCTAGAATTTACCCGTTAGAAAACAGATGCGGGTAGGCTGCATAGTCAACCCGCTCTAAAACCAATCCATGTGGCGGAACCGGCGGTCCAGATCGACTGCGATCCTGAGCCACAAGGGCAGAGCGCACATCGTCAGGTTGCCAATCACCCCGCCCAACCGCCAACAACGTCCCCACCAGATTGCGTACCATACGCTTGAGAAAAGCATTGGCACGCACCGTGAAGACCAACGATTCCACCGGCAAAACCATTGCCAGTGGGTCTGGCGGACAAACTTCCCAACCTATGGCCTCAATGTGACGCATAGTCAGCTCACCTTGTGGTGGTTGACCAAACGAAGCAAAATCATGTTCGCCTAGGAGAAGTGCGGCTGCACGATTCATCGCTGCCGAATCCAACCGTTTGGGAACCATGAGTGCATAGCGTTCAAGCAGTGGAAAACGTTTCCATTCTTCGCTTGCCCCTACCACCGGGTGATAGACCGTGTATCGATAGGAGCGGCTTGTGGCGCTAAAGCGGGCATGAAATTCCGCTGGCACATCCACTACCTGCCGCAACAAGACAGACGCTGGCAGAAAGTGGTTCCACGCTTGCCGGAGAGATTCCGGCGAATGTCCCCAGGGAATTATCGCGCTAATGACTTGTCCGCTGGCATGAACCCCCGTATCGGTACGACCAGATCCAGCAAGACGACATGCCTCGCCGACACACTGTTGGAGGGCTTCTTCCAGCACGCCTTGAACCGTGGGAACGCCCGCCTGTACCTGGAATCCATGAAAGGTTGTCCCATCATAGGCAACCAGGGCGCAAAAGTTCCTGATAGGCCGTTTCAACCTTCACCCTGCCTACTAGGAAACCAACTCCAACACAACCATCTCCGCAGCATCGCCCAAGCGCTTACCGATTTTCAGAATGCGTACATAGCCGCCGGGGCGTTCTTTGTAACGCGGGGCCAGTTCGTCAAAGACCTTCTTGGCGACATCTTTATCGTTCAAGTACGACACAATCTGACGTTGAGCATACACCCGATTGCCACCCTCAGCCAGACCACGTTTGGCCTTGGTGATAAGCTTTTCGGCATCGGCACGCACAGCGCGTGCTTTGGCATCGGTAGTTACAATGCGCTCGTGAATATAAAGATCTCGGATCAAGTTTCTAAAAAGGGCTTTGCGCTGGCCCGATGTGCGGCTCAGCTTATACCCTGCCATCCCATGTCGCATTCTCAAACTCCTCTATCTACAGATGGGCTATCCAAAGCCCGGCTATATTTCTTCAGTGATGGCTTCTTCTGCGCCATCTTCATCACTACTAGATGTATGGCTGTCTTTGAAAGCGCTCAGGTCTACGCCCGGCACGTTCATATAGCCTTTTTCTTCCAGCCGTTCGACGAGTTCATCCAGAGACTTTTTGCCAAAGTTCCGAATTGCCAGCATCTCATCTTCGCCCTTTTCCATGCGCTTAAGGATCTCACCAATCTTGGTGATGCCGGCCCGTTTCAAACAGTTGTAGGCACGCACCGTAAGTTCCAGCTCTTCAATAGGCGCTTCAGCAATCCGGCTGGGGATACCCTCTTCTGCTTCCTCTGGCTGTTCAATCACCATGGTCTGCGCACCAGCCAACAAGGTTAAATGTTGGAGGAGAATATCAGCAGACTGGCGCAACGCCTCTTCCGGCGCAAGTGTGCCATCGGTCCAGACTTCCAAGTTAAGCTTGTCGTAGTCGGTCTGCTGACCAATACGAGTGCGCTCGACCCGATAAGCAGCCTTGCGTACAGGGCTAAAGATAGCATCCACAGGAATTTCGCCCAGTGGCAAGCGAGTGCGTTCCTCAGCTGGGCTGTATCCTCGCCCTCGCTCAATCACCATTTCAATGTCTAGATCGACATCGTTGCTATCGGCAGTTAGCAAATAGAGATCAGGATTGACCACTTCGACTTCAGGCGGGCAAACCAGATCACCCGCGGTGATGGGGCCTTCGTGCGAAACTTCCACATAGATACGTACAGGATCATCGCTTCGGCTGTGCAGCCGAATTTGTTTTACATTCAAGATCAGGCGTGTAGCATCTTCCCGCACATGGGGAATCGTCGAAAACTCATGATGCACACCGCTGATCCGGATCGAGCTGACTGCGGCCCCAGGCAAACTGGAGAGCAGTACACGGCGCAGGGAATTTCCCAGCGTAATGCCATATCCACTCTCCAGCGGGCTGATCACAAAATGCCCGTAGTTGTGGGAAATGGCCTCAGTTTCAATCTTTGGTAGGACTAAATTGTTAAGCAACGGCTACCCCTCCTGCTGTTCAGCAATCAAGATTCAAGCTGTTCAGCGACTTTGCGTCAGTGTACCGCATAGATACACGGCCATCGGTTGTTAGCTGCGAACTACAAAGCAGCAGAGCGCAAGTGGTTTGCCCAACGTGCGCTCGTCTGCAAGGGCCAACTAGCGGCTGTAGTATTCAACGATGAGCTGCTCACGAAGCGGGACAGCAATCTCTTCCCGGTTCGGCGCACTGACAACACTGCCGCTCAAATTGGCGGCACTCAGGCGCAACCAAGTGGGCGGACGAGCGCCCCCCAAGACCTGGGCCCGCTCCTTGAAATAGGTGGCAGAGCGGCTTTTTTCTTGAACCTGAATCACATCTTCGGCGCTGACCAGATAGGACGGGATATCAGTCTTGTGGCCGTTCACAGTAAAATGACCGTGGCGCACAAGCTGACGTGCCTGCGAGCGGCTATCGGCAAAGCCCAAGCGATAGACCACATTGTCCAGGCGGCTCTCTAAAATGCCGAGCAACATTTCGCCGGTCAAGCCTTTGCGGCGCGTGGCCTCGGCAAAATAGCGGCGGAACTGACGTTCCAACACGCCATACATGCGGCGCGCTTTTTGTTTCTCGCGCAACTGCATGCCATAATCCGACACCTTGCGGCGCATGGTGGCTTTACGGCCATGGTCACCTGGCGGGAAGCCACGGCGATCTACGGCACATTTGGGGCTGAGGCAACGTTCGCCCTTCAAAAAGAGTTTCTGCCCCTCACGCCGACATAATTTACATACTGCGTCTGTATATCTTGCCATCTTTCCTCCGCACTGACTTATCCGTACGCTGCCTATATACTGGGCAAACGCCATCAGTTGGCTAAATCAAATTAAAGTTTTTCACTAAGGAGAGCTTCCCCGCTGTCAACACCTGACAGCAGAAGCCGCCTTCGGGCCATCATGGCTAAAGCGGCTTGTTCTTCTCCATCACGCTATTGATTAAACCCATATTCGCCACAAGCGAAGACAGGCTTGGTCCCAAGCAAAATGAATAGACTAAACGCGACGCTTTTTGGGCGGGCGAGTTCCGTTGTGCGGAATTGGCGTCACATCATTGATTGATTGAATTTGCAGCCCGGCGGGAACCAGCGCACGCACAGCACTCTCGCGGCCCGGTCCTGGTCCTTTGACAAACACATCAACTTCCCGCATGTTGTACTCGCTGGCCGCAGCACGCGCTGCATTTTGCGCGGCAAGCTGTGCCGCAAAAGGCGTGCTCTTGCGGCTGCCCTTAAATCCTACAGTTCCGGCGCTGGCCCACGTCAGAGCATTGCCCTGAGTGTCGGTGACTGTAATAATTGTATTATTGAAGGTAGCGTGAATGTGGACCTGCCCTTTGGGCACGGAACGTCGTTCACGTCGGGTTACTCTGCGACCACCGCCACCCCGTCGGCGCTGTTGTTGTGCTCGAGCCATGTTTACTCCTCTATCATTGAAATACTGAATAGCAGGGGGTGGCTGTGGCCGGGTCGGCCACAGCCACCCCCTGGTCTATAAAATCCTACTTGCGTGCTTTCTTCTTGCCAGCCACCGTGCGTTTACCGCCACGGCGAGTACGCCCATTGGTGCGCGTGCGCTGCCCACGAGATGGCAAATTGCGGCGATGACGCAAGCCGCGGTAGCTACCGATCTCAATGAGGCGCTTAATATTCATGCTGACTTCACGCCGAAGATCACCTTCCACGCGGAAGTTGCGTTCAATATACTCACGAAGGGAAGCGATCTCATTGACATCAAGATCCTTCACCCGACGGCTGGGGTCCATGCCCACCGCTTCCAAAATCTTCTTGCTGGTGGTTCGCCCAATGCCATAAATATAGGTCAGGGCAATTTCCACGCGTTTTTCACGGGGAATGTCGACGCCTGCAATACGTGCCATAGTTCTATCTCCTTACCGTCAAACCGTAAAATTAACCCTGCCGCTGCTTGTGCTTCGGATTCGAACAGATCACGTACACAATGCCACGCCGCTTCACAATCTTACACTTTTCACACATCCGCTTAACCGATGGTCGGACCTTCATACGATCTCTCCTTCAAACAAAACTTTGGCGCAACTCTATTATTTTATCACACGCTTAAGGAAGGGTCAATATTTCTGGACCCTTATTTGTAACAGCTATTGTATGCTCAAAATGAGCGGTCAGACTGTGGTCACGGCTGATCACCGTCCACTTATCCTTCAGGGTACGGGTTTCCCAGGTTCCCACCTGTACCATAGGTTCTAGTGCAATTACCAGCCCTGGTTCAATAATGAGACTGCCATCAATATCACCTGAAACATAGTTCAAAACTTGAGGCGCTTCGTGCATAGAACGTCCCACACCGTGGCCGGTATATTCACGCACAACATGCATCCCACGCGATTCCACATATTCTTGCACAGCAGCGCTAATGTCACGGATGCGGTTGCCGGGCAGAGCTTGGGCAATTCCCGCAAAGAGGCTGCCTTCAGTGATCTCCATCAAATGCTCAGCTTCTTCGCTAATCGTGCCAACAGCATAGGTCCAGCCGCTATCGCCTACAAACCCCCGGTAAATTACCCCAACGTCAATGCTAATAATATCGCCGTCCTGCAAAATCCGATTTTTGTTGGGAATACCATGAACCAGCTCTTCGTTGATGCTGGTGCAAATGTGGGCAGGATAATTTTTATAGCCAAGAAAACTCGACATAGCCCCATGCTTGCTCAAAATCTCTGCCGCCATCTGATCCAGATCCAATGTACTGATCCCAGGGCGAATGGTTTCCCGAAAGGCAGCATGAACACGGGCCACAATGCGCCCGGCCTCGCGCATGATCTGGATCTCGCGCGGATTTTTCAGAATTGGCTTGGGTCGCTCGGTGCGCTGGGCAGGCCGCGCGCTGCGCTGCAAAAGATGGCGTTTCAATTTAGTCATAAAAAAACTACTCACTTGTTACTCACACCCACGGCACTTTGCAAAGGGCGTGGTTTCGTTAGACAGGGATGCCTTTGTCGGCAAGCAATTGTAATAACTGCTCATTCACCTGTTCAATTGCCTGGCTACCATTTAATTCAGCCAAAAGTTGTTTGGCAAAATAGTATCCAATCAACGGTGACGTCTGTTTATAATAGACATAAAGACGATTGCGCACAGTTTCTGGTAGATCATCTTTGCGCTGCTCAAGTTCCCCACCGTCAAGGTCACAGATGCCTTGGCGTTGAGGAGGATTAAACTCCACATGGTAGACTGCACCACAAGTGCGACAGACTCGACGACCGGTAATGCGCCGCATCGCCTCGTCATCTTCCAAATGGATCAGGGGAACTAGCGCCACACCGCCGTCGCCAGCAGTCATTTTGCCAAAAGCCTGGGCTTGGACCAGATTACGCGGAAAGCCATCCATAATGGCTCCACGCCCACAGTCTGCCTGTGTCAGGCGATCTTCCACCATATCAATCGTAACAGAGTCTGGGACAAGTTCACCGCGGTCCATATAACTTTTCGCCAACGTCCCCAACTCGGTCTGATTTTTCAGGTTATAACGAAAAATATCACCTGTTGAAATCTGGGGAAGATTCAATTTTTGCTCCAACAATTTAGACTGAGTGCCTTTACCTGCCCCAGGCACTCCCAACAGCACAAGAAAGATGCGGCTATTCATTCCAATCGTCTTTCGTCTGTTTTATTGAGATTTCAGATTTACGCGTTCGCGAAAAACTCTACTTTCAGGAAAGTTTACCTTTCCTCCAACTCTTGACGCGCAACTCTTCAACATTCAGGCAAGGATAAAATTTAGAGACCGACAGAAAACCCGGCGTCGATCCGATGGGGTGTCTCAAACAGGAGTTGCACCCCTCATGGGAACGGATCGACGCCGAATTTACTCACTATCCGCCCTTCGCAAAGGGAACTTTACATTCACCCATGAAACAGCTTTAGCGGATAAAGCCTTCGTAATTACGCATCATTAACTGCGCTTCAATCTGCTTCATGGTATCCAATACCACACCCACCACAATCAAGAGGCCCGTACTGCTGATCACGAGCGTATTATAGCTATTCAGACCACCCCCACCGAAGATCACCCCGGCCAGGTAGGGAAGAACAGCCACCAACCCCAGGAAGAGCGCGCCCACTAGTGTGATCCGCTGAAGCACAGTATTTAGATAATTCTCTGTGCGGGGACCAGGGCGAATGCCAGGGATAAAACCACCCTGTTTCTGCAAAGTCTCCGGCAGATTTTGCTGGCGAAACATAATATCTGTATAGAAATAGGTAAACGCCACCGTTAGCAGAAAGTAGATCAGCCAATAGAGTCCATTTTGCGGGCTAAAGGCAGTATAGAAGAAGTTCGCCACCCGTCCCAAGATATCATCGCGCAGGATGAAATATGAAGCAATCGTGTTGGGCAGAATCAATAAGCTCTGGGCGAAGATCAGCGGAATCATACCGGCAGTGTTAACGCGCATGGGCACATAGGTGCTTTGCCCACCCACCATCATCAACCGGTTGCCGCGCATGGTGCGCACACGCTTGCCATATTGGACAGGAATGCGCCGTTGACCTTCCTGCACCCACACAATCAGCGCCACGGTTAGAATGGTGATGATTGTAAAGATGAGCAATTGTGTGATGCCCTGTTGGTAGAGCAAGACAATCTGGCTGGGCACAGAGGCTACGATACCTGCAAAGATGATCAACGAGATTCCATTGCCGATGCCCTGTTCGGTTAACATTTCGCCCAGCCACATGGCGAGCATTGTGCCAGCAGTAAGGCTAATCAGAATGGTAATTGTGGGCAACAAGGCACTGCCCGTGAAGCCCCACTGTTCTAAGACTGGCGGCAATCCGCTAAAGGGTCGGCTCAGCAACGTGGCCTGTCCAAATGCTTGAAGCAGTGCCAGCGGTACGGTTAGGTAATGGGTATACTGGTTAATTTTCTGGCGGCCTTGATCGCCTTCCCGGCTCAGCTCTTCTAGTTGTGGCACAATCGGCGTCAAAAGCTGCATGATAATGGATGCTGTAATATACGGATAGACACCCATTGCCATGACGCTAAATTGGGCCAACGCGCCACCGCTAAAAAAGTTCAACAGGCTGAGCAGAACATTCTGATCCGTAGAGCGGAAGATCTGGTCCAGCACTTCTCGGTTCACCCCGGGAAGCGGAATATGGGCAGCAAGCCGATAGACCACCAAAATGCCAAAACTAATCAGCAATTTTTGGCGCAGGTCGGGCAGGCGGAAGGCATTACGTACAGCTTCGATCATTGAAGTCCTCCATAATGGCAGGAAACCAGGGTCAAGCCCTGGTTTCTGGCTTCCTAGGAACGCGGCAGATTCTTATTCACTTCAAACGGCAGAATCTCAACCGAACCGCCCGCCGCCTCGATCTTCTCTTTGGCGCTGCTGCTCACACGATGAGCCTTGACAGCCAATGGTTTATCAACCTCGCCGCGCGCCAAAATCACAATCGGGTCGTTGCTGTTACCCAACAGCCCGACCGCCGCCAGGGACTCTGGAGAGACTTCGGCGTTTGGCTCAAAGCGTTGGCTCATCATGTCCAGATTAACTGGTACGTATTCGACTTTGAATCGGTTGTTGAAGCCGCGCAGTTTGGGCAACCGTTTCACCAACGGAAGTTGTCCACCCTCAAAATAGGCGGGTACACCACCACCTGCACGGGAATTTTGGCCTTTGGTACCGCGACCGGATGTCTTGCCCTTGCCAGAGCCAGTACCACGACCTACTCGCTTGCGCTTTTTTGTTGCACCCTCATCGGGGCGCAGGTCATGAAGTTTCATTGTCAATGCTCCAAATTTTCTATTGTAAAATCAAGTGTAAAATCAAGAAGGTGGGCAAGAGACGCTTCGTCATCTCGCCCAAAAATGCGTATTGCGTATCCGTGATCTCCACGTGATACGCAATACGCACACGGTCTATTGCTTACTCAATCACAGCAACCAAATGGGAGACCTTGTTAATCATCCCCCGAATCACTGGATTGTCTTCCTTCTCCACAGTCTGGTGCATCTTGGTCAGTCCTAGTGCTCGGACAGTCGCCTTTTGGCTCTTTTCATAGCCAATCGGACTTTTCACCAGTTTGACCTGAATTGTCTTAGGCACGGGCTTCTTCTCCCTTGTACCAGAAGGGGGCCAAGTGCTTGGCGGGAACGCCACGACGCTCAGCTTCCACTTCAAAGTTCTGCAAAAGCTTCAACGCTTCGAACGTGGCCTGCACCACATTTAGAATGTTGTCGCTGCCCAGGGATTTAGACAAAATGTCTTTGACACCTGCGGCTTCCACCACAGCACGCACGCCGCCACCAGCGATAACGCCCGTGCCGGGGCTGGCCGGTTTCAAAAACACTTCGCCAGCGCCAAAGCTAGCCTGCACCGTGTGCGGGATGGTTGTCCCCAGCAGGTTCACATCAATCATCGTCTTGCGAGCGCGTTCACTTGCCTTGCGGATGGCGTCCGGCACTTCACGCGCCTTGCCAATCCCAATGCCGACGCGACCGTTGTTATCGCCAGCGACCACCACCGCGCGGAAAGCGAAGCGGCGTCCACCTTGTACAACTTTGGCCGTGCGGGCAATATGGACAACGCGCTCGTCCAGTTCCTCGCGCTCTTCGCGCTGCTCTCGCCGCCGTTCTCGACGTGCCATACTTCTCTCTCCTTACCTAGAATTCCAGGCCGCCCTCGCGGCTGGCGTCGGCCAATGCTTTAATGCGGCCATGATATCGGTAGCCACCACGGTCAAAGACAACTTTTTCGATGCCTTTTTCTTTTGCCCGCTCAGCCACAATCTTGCCAATCACTTTGGCCTGATCGACCTTGCTTTTGCCGCTCACCTGCTCATGCAGTTCAGCTTCCAACGACGAGGCCGAGACCACTGTGTTGCCCGCAGAATCATCAATTACTTGTGCGGTAATATGATGCAGACTGCGAAATACATTGAGGCGGGGTCGCTCTGTGCTACCCGATACTTTACGGCGGACTCGATCATGGCGGCGTTGGCGTGCTTGCGAACGCGTTTCTTTAGCCATAGTATAGTTTCTCCTCTGATGCGCCTAGACAGCGCGTTCTTACTTCTTACCGCCCTTACCGGTCTTCCCAGCCTTTTGGCGGACATATTCACCCTGATACCGAATGCCTTTACCCTTGTAGGGTTCCGGCAGACGCTCCTTGCGGATCACCGAAGCCAGTTGACCCACCTCTTCCTTGTCCACACCGCGAATCGTAATGGTGCGGCCATCTTTTGACACTTCAAAACTCATGTCAGACGTCGGTGGTACATATTCAACCGGGTGGCTCTTGCCCACCTGGAGGTGCAGATTCTTACCCTGCAACTGGGCACGGTAGCCAACGCCGTGGACTTCAAGCACTTTGCTAAATCCATCAGTGACGCCCTGAACCATATTGGAAAGCAGAGAGCGGGTTAACCCGTGCAGCGACTTATGATGGCGCAAATCGGTGGGGCGGCTAATCAGAACCTCGCCATTTTCCTGCTCAATCGTCATATCTGTGCTAAACTGGCGGGACAGCTCACCCTTAGGACCTTTTACTTTGACAAAATTTGCCTTGCCAATTTCCACATTCACATTCTGAGGAACGGCAATTGGCATACGTCCAATCCGAGACATGGTTTCCTCCCTCTACCAGACGTTACAGATGATCTCGCCGCCAACTTTTTCGCGTCGAGCCTGCCGTCCGGTCATCATCCCTTTCGGCGTCGAAACAATACTAATTCCCAGGCCGCTACGCACCCAAGGAATCTCACGGTAGCCCACATAAATACGTCGCCCTGGCTTGCTCACACGCGTCAGGTCGGTAATCACGGGATTGCCTTTACCGGTGTACTTTAACCCCATCACCAGATTCGGCTGAGGTTGATCATCAGTCACCGTGTAACCGCTGATAAAGCCTTCTGATGCTAAAATTTTCGCAACCGCTTCTTTCATTTTAGAATGCGGCATCACCACGCGCCGGTGACGCACCAATGAAGCGTTGCGAATGCGGGTCAGCATATCCGCAATTGGATCTGTAACCATACTTGACTCCTTACTCTTGCAACCCCCTGCGCGCTGAGCAGGTGATTGTAGTTAGCAGTGACAAAGCTAACAATATACAGCAATCTTGTGATTGCCTTGAATATCAACAAGAGAAGCCCACTTCTGACTTTGAGGCCAGAAGGAGCGCCCTTATCTACCAGCTAGACTTAACGACGCCGGGAATGTTGCCTTTATTGGCATCTTCGCGGAAGCAGATGCGGCACAGACCAAAACGCCGCATATACCCGCGGGGGCGACCACAGCGGTTGCAGCGGTTGCGTACGCGAATATCAAACTTCCGATTCTTTTCCCGAGCCACCATGCTCTTCTTTGCCACGGATCTATCCTCTCTCTAGGCCAGCGATTAGCGCCGTTGGAACGGCATATCCATCAGGGCCAAAAGTCGACGTGATTCTTCATCGGTGTTGGCCGAGGTCACAATCGTGATCTCCATACCGCGCACCTTGTCGACATCATCATAATTGATTTCGGGGAATGCAAGCTGTTCGCGCAGCCCCAGCGTGTAATTACCACGCCCATCAAAAGAATCGGGCGAAATGCCCCGGAAATCCCGCTGGCCTGGCAGCACAATGCTGATCAGACGGTCGAGGAAATCCCACATGCGTCGGCCACGTAGCGTAACCTTCACACCAATGGGCTGCCCTTCGCGCAATTTGAACGTGGCAATCGATTTACGGGCACGGGTCACAATCGGCTTCTGACCCGCGATCAACGTAAGATCATGAGTGGCGGCCTCAATAGCCTTGCTATTTGTCAGCGCCTCGCCCATGCCAATGTTTACGCTGATCTTCTGCACACGCGGCACCTGCATTACATTACTGTACCCAAATTCATTCATCAAAGCCGACACGATCTCTTTTTCGTATCGTTCCTTCAACCGAGGCTGTCGTTCCGCCCCATTTTGACTATTCCCGTTTTGTGTCATCTTATCACTCCTTGCCCGCAGATATCGACGTGTCCGATATCAGGTCAGGCAACCCTAGTAGAGCATGGGGCTAATCCAGAGATCTGACATCGCCCAATGCTACAATCGATAGTTTAGACCTTGGGTCTTGGCAAAGCTTCGCCGCTGCGGCGATCCATGCGCACTTTGTCTTCGCCTTCAATGCGAAAACCAGCGCGGGTAGCTTTGCCATCTGTGCCCACCAACATTACATTGCTAATGTGAACAGGCGCTTCACGTTCGATGCGCCCTGTTTGCGTCTGCACACCGGGGCTGCGGCGCTGGTGCTTGATGATCATGTTAGCACCCACCACCACCACATAGACCTGATTCGGATCATAGGATCCATCAGTGCGCTTCTTGCGGATCACACGCTGCACTTCGCCGCGGTGACCTTTGTCATTTCCGGCGATGATTTCAACCGTATCGCCCTGTTTGATCTTAACGTTCATCCATCTTCTCCTCTTGCTCGGCTGCCCGCAGGCAGACACAGCTTCCGGCTAGAGCACTTCGGGGGCGAGAGAAACGATCTTCATAAAGCCGCCCTCGCGCAGTTCGCGCGCCACCGGCCCAAAGATACGTGTGCCTCTTGGGTTCATATTGTCGTCAATGATCACAGCCGCATTCTCATCAAAACGAATGTAGCTGCCATCTGTGCGGCGCAAGGGACGGCGTGTACGGACAATCACGGCCTTTACCACATCGCCCTTTTTCACACTGCCAGTCGGGCTAGCCGATTTGACCGAGGCAACAATAATATCGCCCACCGATCCATAGCGCCGTGTGCTGCCACCCTTGATACGGATCGCCATCAGCTCTTTGGCCCCAGTATTGTCGGCTACTTTCAGCCGAGTTTCTTGTTGAATCATCTTCATTCTCTCCCTGAACGGGTCAGTTCAGTTTCGCGTGTACCGGCAAATCCGGGAACCGTAGAGTCCAGACGCAGATCGCGTTAAATGACCTCGGCCCGTTCCAGAATCTGTTCTAAGAAAAACTTTTTCTCTTTGCTAATCGGGCGGCATTCACGGATCTGCACCCGATCACCAATCTGGGCGGTATTTTCCTCATCATGCACTTTGTACTTCTTGTGGGTTTTCACCACTTTGCCATACAAAGGATGGCGGGAGACCCGCTCCACCTGCACCACAATGGTCTTTTCCATTTTATCGCTGACGACCGTACCGACCAGCGCACTTCGTTGCTCTCGCATTGTCTATAACTCCTCTTCGGCCTTACTGATTCTCAGCAGCCAACTGTCGCTCATGCAGAATTGTCTTGATGCGCGCGAATATCGCGACGTACCTGCCGAGGGCGGGCGGTGTTTTTCAGTTGACCAGCGGCCTTCTGAAAACGCATATTGAACAATTCCTGATGATAGTCGTCCAACTTTGTAGCCAGATCAGCAACCGAGAGATTTCGCAGTTCTTCAGCTTTCATTGCTCATCCTCTCCCTTATTGCCCTTCTTGGCGGACAATAAATTGTGTTCGAATTGGCAATTTGTGGGCGGCCAGACGGAAGGCTTCCCGCGCCTGATCCTCACGCACACCCGCAATCTCCAACAGAACACGTCCAGATTTCACAACCGCAACCCAGTGATCCACATTGCCTTTACCGGAACCCATCCGGGTTTCAGCCGCACGCATGGTCACAGGCTTGTCGGGGAAAATACGAATCCAGAGCTTACCACCACGGCGTACATAGCGCACAACTGCACGACGAGCAGCTTCAATCTGGCGGCTGGTAATCCAGTGGTTGTCCAGCGCCTGCAGGCCATAAGTGCCGAAGGCGACCGTATTACCCCGCTGGGCCTTGCCTTTCATGCGTCCGCGGTGCATCTTGCGGAACTTTACACGCTTTGGCATTAACATAGTTAACTCTCCATTCAACGCCGCCGGCTCAACTCTCCGGCATTGCTTCGGTTATTCAGCAGCCGGTGCCATTTCGCTGTAGCGGCTGTGATACTCTTTACCCGGCAACACTTCGCCCTGATAGATCCAACACTTCACCCCGATGACGCCATAGGTGGTGCTGGCGCGAGCCAGACCATACTCAATATCCGCACGCAGTGTGTGGCGCGGTACCTGGCCTTCGCGAATGCTATCGACGCGGCCCATTTCGCTCCCACCCAGCCGCCCCGACACCGTAATCATGATGCCTTCAGCGCCGGAGCGCATTGCCCGCTGAGCCGCTTGCTTCATAGCCCGCTTCCAGCTAATGCGGCGTTCCAATTGCTCGGCCACACTTTCGGCGATCAACTGAGCATTGATCTCCGGCTTGGTGATCTCTTTAACATCGATCTTCACCTTTTTGCCTGTCAGATCTTGCAACTTGATGCGCAAGTCGTTGACAGTCGTCCCTTTGCGGCCAATGATAATGCCGGGCTTGGCGGTGTTGATGATCACATAAACCTGATTCGGCTGACGTTCGATCTCCAGATGGCTAATCCCAGCCTTCGGAAGATCGGCGTTGACCACCTGCCGAATTTTACGATCTTCGTCCAGCCGCTCCACATAATCTTTACCTGTGGCAAACCAGCGGCTGCGATGTTCCTTCACGATTCCTAAACGGAACCCAATTGGATGTACTTTGCGTCCCAAAGATGCCTCCTTGTGTTAGATCAGACGTTCATCAAGCACGACAGTCACATGCGACGAACGGCGAATCCATGGCTTGAAGCGACCGCGTGCTCCAAACCGCCGCCAGCGGCGTTGCGGTGCTTCGTCAGCCATGATTTTGCTAATGTAGAGGTCTTCAGCCTCCAACCCAAAGTTTTCCGTCGCATTGGCAATCGCACTCTTGATCGTCTTAGCGACAATCTGTGCAGCCTTCTGCGGCATGAACTGCAAAATCACAACGGCTTCTTCAGCCCCTTTGCCACGCACTTCGTCGACCACCAGTCGAGTTTTCTGAGCGCTGATGCCTGTGTATTTGGTTACAGCTCGAACTTCCATCTTCATGCTCCTTCGTTCTCGAATCTATCCCCCACGCCCTACGGCCCAGAGACAAATTCAACTCAGCGTCCACAACCATCCCTAGCGGCGGACACGGGTTCCTTTTTCAGATTTAACGTGCCCACGGAAGAAACGAGTCGGGGCGAACTCACCCAGTTTATGGCCGACCATGTTCTCGGTGACATAGATGGGAATGTGACGACGCCCATCATGCACGGCGAGGGTGTGGCCCACGAACTGCGGAAAGATCGTCGACGCCCGCGACCAAGTCTTGATCACCTTGCGCTCTCCGCTGCGATTCATATCCTCAACTTTTTTGAGGAGCTTGGGATCTACGAAAGGTCCCTTTTTCAATGAACGAGACATCGACTACCTCCGTTTGCGGGTATTGCTGCGGCGCACAATATTTTTGTCAGTGCGCTTGTTGACACGGGTTCGCTTGCCCAATGCAGGCTTGCCCCACGGCGTCTTCGGCCCAGGCATACCAATCGGCGAGCGACCTTCACCACCACCATGCGGGTGACCATCGGGATCCATCGCCACACCACGCACGCCAGGGCGAATACCCAACCAACGCTTGCGGCCAGCCTTGCCCAATGTCACATTAGCATGATCCGGATCGGAAACCGTCCCAATCGTCGCCATGCAATTCATCTCGATGTAGCGAACTTCGCCGCTAGGCAGGCGAACCTGTGCCCGCAGACCTTCCTTCGCCACAAGTTGAGCCGATACACCTGCACTGCGCACCAATTGGCCGCCGCGCCCAGGGTAGATCTCAAGGTTGTGGATCTGCGTGCCCAGCGGAATGTTGCGAATGGGCAGCGCATTGCCAGGACGAACTTCCGCATCCGGCCCGGACATTAACGTATCGCCCACCTGAATGCCCAACGGAGCCAGGATATAGCGCTTTTCGCCATCCTGATAGGTCAGAAGCGCAATCCGAGCACTACGGTTCGGGTCATACTCAATCGAGGTAACCTGAGCCGGAGCACCCCAGCGGTCGCGTTTGAAGTCAATAATACGATAGCGGCGCTTATGCCCACCACCACGGTGGCGGACAGTAATCACACCCCGATTGTTGCGACCAGACTTCTTAGTCAGGGGGGCCGTTAATGAACGTTCTGGTTTGGAGCGGGTAATCTCGCTAAACGATTCAACGCTCATGCCACGGCGACCTGGTGAAGTTGGTCGGTAAAGTTTAATTGCCATAATTCCAATCTCTCCTTCCACAATAACGACTGCACAAATGAACGGTCATCTATGCAACCGCACCAGGTTTACACACCCTCAAAGTACTGGATGCTATCGCCTTGAGCCAGGGTGACAACAGCCTTTTTCCACACAGGCTTGCGGATCACTTTGCGGCGACCCACACGCCCTGTCTTGGCAGGCATCAACATAATGCGCACACCTTCTACATGCACATCGAAGGCGGTCTCCACAGCATCTTTCACAATATGCTTGTTGGCCCGCATATCGACCTCAAAGGTATACCTGTTTTCAAATTCAGCCGCATCGAACGACTTTTCGGTTACAACCGGGCGTTTGATCACTTCGTAAACGTGCATACCTTAGGCCTCCTGTTCCACGATTTCCGGTCGCCCCAGCCAAGCGTGGATGTGATCCACCGCTGACGTGGAAAGAACCACTGTATCGTATCCAAGCAAATCCTGAATATTCAAGTTTGCGCTTAGCAGCGTCTTGACCGTGGGCAAATTGCGGGCGCTGGTTTCCACCGGGCTATTATGTTCGCCCAGCACCAACAGCGTGCTTTTGCCAACCAGCCCCCAGGCATTCAATGCCTTAACCATTTCTTTGGTCTTGGGGCCTTCCATCGCCACATTCACCACCACAAGTTGCTGATCGCCAGCCTTCACACTTAATGCACTGCGAAGGGCCGCCTGACGCATCTTCTGGGGCATCTTCTTGTCATAGCTGCGTGGGCGCGGTCCGAAAACAATCCCACCACCGATCCACTGGGGTGCAGTGGTGGACCCTTGGCGCGCACGCCCCGTTCCTTTTTGACGCCACGGCTTGCGTCCACCGCCACGCACTTCACCACGGGTCTTGGTTTTATGAGTCCCTTGGCGTGCATTGGCGAGTTGGCGCATCAATGCCTGATGCATCAATCCTCTGTTAATTTGAGCAGCGAAGATAGCATCATTCAACTCCACTTCGCCTGTTTGCTCTCCAGCCATATTTAACACTGGTAGTTGCATTTTGTTGCCTCCTGTCCCGTCTACGCCTTTTTGGCCGCTTGAATAAATACGAGACCATTGCGTGGACCAGGGACAGCCCCCCTGATGGCAATCAGATTTCGCTCAGGGTCCACCAACGCAACCTTTAAGTTCTGAACCGTAATCTGCTTGTTACCCATCTGTCCGGGGCCTTTGCTGCCGGGGAAGGTGTGACCAGGCGTAGTGCCTGCACCCCGTGAACCCGGTGCCCGATGCCGGTCGGATTGACCATGCGTCTTAGGCCCACCGCTAAATCCGTGCCGTTTGACCGCACCAGCAAACCCACGTCCCTTAGAGGTTCCAGTCACATCGACTATCTCCCCCTCGCTAAACACATCCGCCTTCAAAATATCCCCCAAGGTAGACTCTGGCATCCCCTCAAGTGCGAACTTCGTGCAGATGGCGCAGGGCTGGTGCATTGGCCTTGCGCAAATGGCCCATTTCCCCTTGTGTGATCTTTCGCTCCGCCACTTCGTCAAAGCCAATCTGAATGGCATTGTAGCCATCCGTATCCGTCGCTTTGATCTGAGTAACGTAGCAGGGGCCGGCCTCAATCACGGTGACCGGTATGACAGTCCCACTCGCATCAAAGAGTTGGGTCATCCCTACTTTTTTACCAAGAATACCTTTCACGTCTTCCCTCCCGGACTGACGGTAGGACCAGTCTGACTGATCTCCCACATCATCCAGCAATAAAATGGTGAACCACGAATGGTCAACAATGGGTGTAAGCGAATCCTCTGCTTACATGCCACAATTTACTATTCACAATTCATAATGACACTACAGCTTAATTTCAATATCCACGCCAGCGGGCAAATTGAGCCGGGTCAAGTTCTCAATGGTCTTGTTACCCGGATCCACCACATCAATCAACCGCTTGTGTGTGCGAATCTCGAACTGCTCACGGCTGTCTTTGTCAATAAAAGTAGAGCGCATCACCGTGAATTTTTCAATACGGGTGGGCAACGGCACGGGGCCAACCACCTGTGCACCCGTCTGCTCTGCGGCATCTACGATCTGGCGAGCCGAAGCATCCAGTACTCGATGATCATAGGCCTTCAACTTAATCCGAATCTTCTGCTTTGCCATCAACGCTTCCTTCCAGAGTCGAGAAGTGTAGGGCGGACCTAGTCTCACCCTACACTTCATGCTTCCCCCTCACCCCTCTAGGGACAAGGAAAGTTATATCAAGTTACTGAATAATCTTGGTGATAACGCCAGCGGCAACGGTGCGGCCACCCTCGCGGATAGCGAAACGACCGCCATTTTCCAGCGCTACCGGGGAAATCAACTCCACGGTCATGGTAATGTTGTCACCCGGCATCACCATCTCGACACCCTCAGGCAGGTCAATGTTGCCCGTGATATCCATGGTACGGATGTAGAACTGCGGACGATAGCCCTTGAAGAACGGAGTATGGCGTCCACCCTCTTCCTTCTTGAGCACATAGACTTCGCAGTCAAACCGGGTGTGGGGGGTGATGCTGCCAGGCTTGGCAAGCACTTGACCACGCTCCACATCCTCACGTGTGATACCGCGCAACAGACAACCCACATTGTCGCCCGCTTGCCCTTCGTCCAGCAGCTTGCGGAACATTTCCACGCCAGTCACCGTGGTGCGGCGGGTGGGGCTGAGACCCACGATTTCCACTTCTTCCATCGGGTGAATCACACCGCGCTCGATACGACCCGTCACCACTGTGCCACGACCTTTGATGCTGAACACATCTTCAATCGGCATCAGGAAGGGTTTCTCGGTCTCGCGGATAGGCGTGGGGATGTATTCATCCACCGCCCGCATCAGCTCCCAAATCGGCGCAAATTCCGGCGCATCCGCATTGGTGCTGGTCGATTCCAGCGCCTTGAGCGCACTGCCCCGGATAATCGGAATGTCATCGCCGGGGAAGTCGTAGCTGTCGAGCAACTCGCGCAGTTCCATCTCCACCAGTTCCAACAGTTCCTCGTCGTCCATCATGTCCACTTTGTTCATGAAGACGACCATGGCCGGCACTTCCACCTGGCGAGCCAGCAGAATGTGCTCACGCGTCTGCGGCATCGGCCCATCGGGCGCAGCCACCACCAGAATCGCACCGTCCATCTGCGCCGCACCGGTAATCATGTTCTTGATGTAGTCGGCGTGACCGGGGCAGTCGACGTGGGCATAGTGCCGGTCTTCTGTCTGGTATTCCACGTGGCTAATCGCAATCGTAATGCCACGCGCTTTTTCTTCCGGCGCATTGTCAATCTGGTCGAACGCAGAAAAGTCCGCCCACCCCTTCAGGCTCAACACTTTCGTGATCGCCGCCGTCAGCGTGGTCTTCCCATGATCGACGTGTCCAATTGTCCCCACGTTCACATGGGGCTTCGTCCTCTGAAATACTGCCTTTGCCATTGGTTCTCTCCTAACTTTGCAGAGAATGCATACATTGAAACGCTAAAAATTTCTTCGTTTTACTATTTCAAGAAACAGCCTCACAGGCCATTCTTTTCAAACTCTTGCCCACATACGACTGGGCGAATTACCTATCGTTTGCATAGGCGCACCGCCGATGCGTACGGTCGGCGGTGCGTTTAAGCCTACTCATATTCGCAAGCATAGGTACCTGTACAAACTTGAATAGTATACCTGATGCTGCCTTCTATGACAAGTTTCAGGGCAAGTCGATTGCGATAACTTCTTTATCCCAAAGATATCACAACCTCGGCCCCGCTCTGTCTTAGGCTAATTCTTTCTTCAAAATCTTCTCAGAGACCGATGCACTCACGGGGGAGTAGTTGTCAAACTGCATCGTAAAGTTACCGCGACCACTGGTCATTGAGCGCAGCGTCGTGGCATACCCAAACATCTCCGAAAGCGGAACCATGCCGCGCACAGCGGTGACGCCGGTGCGAGATTCCATGCCTTCGATCTGACCGCGACGGCTGGAAATATCCCCCACCACATCGCCTACATACTCGTCAGGCACCACAGCTTCAACACTCATGATCGGTTCCAGCAAAATCGGGCCGCCCCGCAGCTGCCCCTCTTTGAAGGCCATGCTACCGGCAATCTTGAAAGCCATTTCGTTGGAGTCCACATCATGGTAGCTGCCATCGACCAAAGCGGCCTTAACATCTACTACAGGGTAGCCAGCCAACACACCGCTATCTAAGGATTCAACAATGCCCTTCTGCACGGCCGGGATAAATTCGCGGGGACAGATCCACCCACAATTTTATCCTGGAATTCAAAGCCTTTACCCGGTTCGTTGGGCGACATTTCCAGCCAAACATGACCATATTGACCACGGCCACCGGACTGGCGCACAAAGCGGCCTTCGACACGCACCGGTTTGGTAATCGTCTCGCGATAAGCTACCTGTGGGCGACCCACGTTACACTGCACGCGGAACTCGCGTTCGAGACGATCCACGATAATGTCCAGGTGAAGCTCACCCATACCGCTAATGACAGTCTGGCCAGTCTGATCATCGTACTGCACACGGAAAGTGGGATCTTCTTCAGCCAGTTTCAGCAGACCTTCGGTCATCTTCTCCTGATCGGACTTCGACTTCGGCTCCACCGCCACCTTAATGACAGGTTCGGGGAATTCAATCGCCTCTAACAAAACCTCATCGTTGGCGTCACACAGGGTGTCACCCGTGAAGCTATTTTTCAGGCCCACCACGGCGGCAATATCGCCAGCGTCACAGCTTTTAATGTCTTCACGCTTGTCAGCATGCATTTGCAGCAAGCGACCAATGCGCTCGCGATGCCCTTTGGTGGAGTTGTATACATTAGTGCCGGCTTCCAGCGTGCCCGAATAAACGCGCACATAGGCCAGCCGCCCCACATAGGGATCGGTCACAATCTTAAAGACCAGCGCCGAAAAGGGTTCCTTCGGATCAGCATGGCGAATTACTTGTTCGCCACTGTCCGGGTTGATGCCTATCACAGGCGGAACATCCAACGGGCTGGGCAAATAGCGCACCACAGCGTTGAGCAGGGGCTGTACACCTTTGTTGCGCAGAGCCGTCCCACACAACACAGGCACAAGTTTGCCAGCAATTGTAGCGCGGCGCAGAGCGACCATCAACTCGTCGTTGGTGATCTCCTCTACTTCCAAAAATTTCAGAGTCAATTCGTCGTCAGTCTCGGCAATGCGCTCGATCATAATGGCGCGTGCATCTTGGGCCGCCGAGAGCAGATCGGCCGGAATATCTTCCAAGGTGGGCTTGGCCCCTAATTCATCACTGAAAACCAGCGCCTTCATATCAAAGAGATCGATGACGCCGCGGAAGCTATCCTCGGACCCAATCGGTAACTGAATGGGCAATGGATTTGCATTCAGCCGATCGACGATCATGTCAACCGTGCGTTGAAAGTTGGCTCCCAAGCGATCCATCTTGTTGACAAAACAGATACGCGGCACTTTGTAATTATCGGCTTGCCGCCACACGGTTTCAGACTGCGGCTCCACGCCCGCCACGGCGTCAAAGACAACGACACCGCCATCCAGTACGCGCAGGCTGCGCTGGACTTCGGCGGTAAAGTCAATATGTCCAGGGGTGTCAATAATGTTGATCTGGATCTCTTCACCCGTCTTGGTATCTTTCCAAGATGTGGTGATGGCAGCGGCGGTAATGGTGATACCGCGCTCGCGCTCTTGTGCCATCCAGTCAGTTACAGCCGTGCCTTCATGCACTTCACCCATGCGGTGAATGCGGCCCGAGTAAAAGAGAATCCGTTCGGTTGTCGTCGTCTTACCAGCGTCAATATGGGCGATGATCCCAATATTGCGCAGTTGTTCAAGGGGAAGATCAATTGTCATAGGTTTCCTACCATTTGTTACAAAGGTGTATCTGGCGAATGCACCAAAAAACGTCTTATCTTTAAAATCTACTCAGAGCCGTCAGATGTCACCATCCTCAGCACAAAGAGCGGCAAATATTGCACCGTTAACGGACATAAAGAGCGGCACTGCTCGCCACACACATCTGTGCCTGCATACGATGAATTCAGGCTGCTCTGGCAACATTAAAAACCCTTTGCCAGTCTACAATAGATGTTATGTGGTCGAAACGTGCCGCTAACCAATCGAGATCGGACAGGAAAACCCTGCACGATGCCAAATGGAGTCCTACAATCACATCTCTCGCCTCACATCGCCTTAGCGGAAGTGTGCGAACGCCTGGTTGGCCTCAGCCATACGATGGACTTCTTCACGGCGGCGAACAGTATTACCTTCGCCACGCGCTGTATCCATCAATTCCCCAGCCAGACGCTGGGCCATGCTGCGGCCACTGCGCGAGCGTGCGTTCATAATAATCCAACGCATCGCCAGCGCCATACGCCGATCCGAACGGATTTCCATAGGCACTTGATAAGTCGCACCACCCACACGGCGAGGTTTCACCTCAACCAAGGGTGTTGCGTTTTTCAGAGCTTCTTCAAACACTTCAATAGCCGATCGATTGGTGCGCTCGGCCACAAGATTCAGGGCATCATAAACAATCCCGGAAGCAGTGCTCTTCTTGCCACGCTCCATTAAATTGTTAATGAACTTGGACAGCACTTTGTTTTTATAACGAGGGTCGGGCATGATTTCCCGACGTTCGGGTCGATTTCTTCGAGCCATGTTTACTCTCTCCGTACAATGCAGATGTCAGTACACCAATAATCCAGTGGGCAAACTTAAACTACAGCCTCTTTATTTCGGCTTCTTGGTGCCGTATTTGCTGCGTCCGCGCTTGCGGTTGTTCACGCCTGTGCTGTCCAGCGCGCCACGCACAATGTGATAGCGCACACCGGGCAAGTCCTTGACACGACCACCGCGGCACCAACACTACGCTGTGCTCCTGCAAGTTATGGCCTTCCCCAGGGATATACGCCGTCACCTCGATGCCATTGGTCAGGCGCACACGAGCTACCTTGCGCAACGCCGAGTTCGGCTTCTTGGGGGTTGTGGTGCGCACCTGAGTACACACGCCACGCTTTTGGGGGTTCCCCCCCTGAACGCGCTTTGTTCGACCCGCAATGGTATTCAGCGAGTACTGAAGGGCCGGAGCCGTTTCTTTCTTGGGCTTATTCTTGCGGCCCTTGCGGACCAGTTGATTGATTGTCGGCAAAGGAATCCTCCGTCTTTCTCATCAAAAAATTGTCTAATAAACGCTTCGTCTTTGTTCCATAGATCGCATGGATTTACCCACGCGGCCAGACCTGACTCTCGTCCACACATGGTAAATCGTGGACGATGCCAGCGAACCAGAAAAGGCGACGAAGCGCCCAGGGTCCGCTCAGGCCCACGATCTGAAATTGTAGCATAAGCGTCAAACGATGGTCAAATTATTTATCTCTGGAAAGAGATAAGTTTTCTCAAAAAAGGGGTAGCGCCCAGCCTAGGCACTACCCCCTCCTGCTATCCACAGCCAAAGTTAGCCCATATCAATGTCTAACTCTTCGTTATCTTCAGCACTGAACTTGTCAAAGTCAATGTCGAGATCGTCATCGCCCTCTTCGTCGGCACCAAAACGCCCCATCATGCCCAGCGGGCCAAAGCCCATCTCGGCCAGACTCGCCAGATCCGAAACGTCCAGATCGGTGTCGTCGAGATCGATCATCTCCAACTCGTCCAGATTTTCTTCTACCTTCTGGGCGGCCAGATCGATAGCCTCTTGCTTCTCCTCGGCCCAGCGGCGACGTGCCCGGAAGCCCGTCCCCACAGGGATCAGCTTGCCGATGATCACGTTCTCCTTGAGACCGCGCAGTTCGTCCCGCTGGCCGCGGATGGCAGCCTCGGTGAGCACGCGTGTGGTCTCCTGGAAGCTGGCCGCGGCGAGGAAGCTCTCGGTATTGAGCGCCGCCTTGGTTAGCCCCAGCACCACAGCTTCAGCTTTGGCCGGACGGCCCCCATTGGCAACCACAGCGTCGTTGATGTCCTCGAACTCGAAGCGGTCCACCAACTCACCGGGCAGGAATTCCGTATCCCCTGTTGCCCGGATCATGACACGGCGCAGCAATTGGCGCAGGACCACTTCAATATGTTTGTCATGGATTGCTACACCTTGGCTTCGATACACCTGCTGTACCTGTTCCAACAGGTACAGCTGACAGGCTTCGCGCCCCTGAATGCGCAGAATCTCTTTGGGATTTTTCGAGCCTTCACTCAACTGATCGCCAGAGTGCACCATATCGCCCTTATCTACACGCAGGCGGGCATTGGCGGGTACATCCTTCTCCCAAACTTCTGTCTCTTCGCGTCGGATGCTCAGTTGCTTGCCATCTTCCTCGACAAAGACTTGGCCTTCCATGCCGGCCACAACCACATCGTCTTCGTTCTCGGGGCTGCGGGCCACCACGGTGTCCTCTTGAACACGGTCATCATTTTCCACCAACACATGATACCCGGCGGGAATCTGGACTTCGCGCCGTTTTAGCTCGGTGCTGGTGACCTTGAGCATACGCAGCTCACCCTCCCACCACAGGTCAACTTTACCGTCGATCTCGCTGATGATCGCCTCGCCCTTAGGATTGCGTACCTCAAACAGCTCTTCGACACGAGGCAGACCCTGCGTAATATCATCGCTACCAGCCACACCCCCTGTATGGAAGGTGCGCAGCGTTAACTGCGTTCCTGGTTCACCGATAGACTGAGCGGCGATAATGCCCACGGCTTCGCCCATGCGTGCCCAGCCGCCACGGGCCAGATCCTCGCCGTAGCACTTCTGGCAGATGCCAAAGCGCGCCTCACAGGTAAGTGGATTAAAGACATATGCCCTGTCGATTTTGTAGCGGTCAATCGTGCCCAAGGCCGCCTCATCCATCACCTGATCCTTCGCCAACAGAACTTCGCCTGTCTGCGGGTCGGTGATGTCCGCAGCCAACACACGTGTGACAATCTGCTCGGCGAAACTTTCACCCGTCCCACGCGAAATTCTCGGCGCTGATCCAGATCCCAACATTAGTCCCACAATTTTCTTCCGTAACGATCACATCCTGGGCCACGTCCACAAGGCGACGCGTCAGGTAACCCGCATCCGCAGTACGCAGCGCCGTATCGGCCAGACCTTTACGCGAACCGTGGGTACTGAGGAAGTATTCCAGCGCCGTCAACCCTTCGCGGAAGTTCGAGCGAATGGGCAACGGGATAATGCGCCCATTCGGATCGGCCATCAAACCGCGCATCCCAGCCAACTGGCGCACAGTATTCACACCACCCTTTGTCGAGCCAGAGCGAGCCATGGCTCCCAGCCCTTCCACGGGGCTAAGCAATTCGCGCACAGCCTCGGTCACTTCGTCGGTGGCGCGTGTCCACAGTTCCACAGTCTTTTCGTAGAGTTCTTCTTCGGTGATCAGACCCCGGCGATATTGGCGCTCCACCTGCTCAACTTCATCGGTGGTACGTTCCAAAATTTCCTGCTTCTGCTCAGGAACCTGGATGTCACTTACGGCAATTGTAATACCAGACTGGGTGGCATAGCGGAAGCCGATATCCTTAATGCTATCGGCAAGTTCAGCCGTCAACTCGCGCCCCAGATGCTTATAGCAACGCTCCACAACCAAGTTCACGCCCTTTTTGTCCAGCAATTCATTGACAAACCAGAGTTCCTGGGGCAACGAACGATTGAAGATAATGCGCCCTACAGTTGTACGCACAATGCGGCTGGTAGGCCACATAGCGCCTAAGAGGTGCAGGTTGCGCAATTCATCGCGCACTTCGTTCATGGCAGCCAGACCAAAGCCAGGAATGGCTTCGATCATGGCATTTTCACCTTGGCTAAAAGCATCCATTACATGTCCAACAGAATTGACCCCTGCATCGCGGAATACAGACCGCACACGGTCGCTCAGTCCGGGCATGTCATCTAACGAAATACTGTCAAATTTCGTCGAAAGATCGACGCGGATAGGCTCGCGCAGACGCAATCGACCAATGCTATGCAAATATTCTGCTTCTTCCATACTGCTGAAGATCTTCAACTTGTCATCGGGCTTGTCCTCTTCCTCTTCTACAGTCAGGTAATAGACACCCATAACCATATCTTTGGACGGACCCACGATCGGCTCACCGCTGCTGGGCTTGAGCAAGTTCTGGCTCGCCAACATTAACGTACGGGCTTCTTCCACAGCCTGGTCGCTCAGCGGCACGTGCACAGCCATCTGATCGCCGTCAAAGTCAGCATTAAAGGCCGCGTAGACCAGCGGATGCAATTTAATGGCGCTGCCTTCAATCAAGATCGCTTCAAAGGCTTGAATGCCCAGACGGTGAAACGTCGGCGCACGGTTCAACAACACCGGGCGCTCGTGGCAGATCCTCTTCCAGCACATCCCACACTTCCGGGGCGATACGATCCACCATGCGCTTGGCACTCTTGATATTGTGCGGCATAGCTATATTCCACCAGCCGCCGCATCACGAAGGGCTTGAACAGTTCCAGCGCCATCTTCTTGGGTAGGCCACACTGGTGCAGTTTCAGTTCAGGGCCAATCACGATCACCGAACGGCCAGAGTAATCGACACGTTTCCCCAACAAGTTGCGGCGGAAACGACCCTGCTTGCCTTTGAGCAGATCGCTCAGGCTCTTGAGTTTGCGCTTGCCGCTACGGCTGACGGCACGGCCACGGCGACCATTGTCGACCAGGCTATCCACGGCCTCTTGCAACATACGCTTCTCATTGCGCACAATTACATCCGGCGCCCCCAACTCCAACAGACGTTTGAGGCGATTGTTACGGTTGATCACACGCCGATAGAGATCGTTGAGATCGCTGGTGGCAAAGCGCCCACCGTCCAATTGCACCATCGGGCGCAGATCCGGCGGGATCACCGGCAGCGCCGTCAAGATCATCCACTCTGGGCGGTTGCCGCTCTTGCGGAAGTTCTCCACCACGCGCAAGCGCTTGGCCGCCTTTTTGCGACGCTGCTTGCTGCGGGTTGTGCGGATCTCACGGCGCAGTTCCTTGACCAGCTTGTCCAAGTCGATCTTGGCGACAATGTCGCGCACAGCTTCTGCGCCCATGCCCGCCTTAAAGACGCTGCCCCAGCGATCCGCCAGTTCGCGATAGCGGGTTTCCGAGAGCAACTGCTGCTCAGCCAGATTTTTCAATTCTTCCATGTCGCTGTCCATGGCTTCGCGCAGTTTGCCCTGGCGCTCCACCAAGTCTTCACGAATACGCCCCAAAATGGCGTCGCGTTCTTGCTGAATATGCTCACGCTTGGCCTCCATAAAGAGGCGAATATCGGCCTTTTCCTCATCCGATTCGTTCTGCAAGCCGTTCAAGCGCTCCTGAACATAGCCGTTCACCAACTCTTCGTGGCTGGCGTTGACCGTTTCAGCTTTGGCAATAATCGGATCGCGCGTCCAATCCAGACCTTTGTCTTCGCCCGCCTTTTTCCCCACATTGCTGTGAATCCAGCGCTGCAAGCTCTGGGCCTGGCTAATCGCGTCGGTCGTGCGCTGTGTGATGCGCTCATCCAGTTCAGTGACCTGTTTCTCTTCGTCGGCGTCCAGTTCATCCAACTGCACTTGGGCCTGGCGATCAAACTGGTCAAGCTGTGTCTGGGATTCAGCTTCCATGCGGGTAGTGCGCATCTGCAACTCGCGCTCGTGGCGCTGAATGGCGCGGGCGCGCGCATCTTCGTTCACTTCGGTAATAATAAACTGGGCAAAGTAGAGCACGCGTTCCAAATGGCGCGGGCTGATATTAAGCAGCAGCCCCAACCGGCTGGGTACACCCTTCACATACCAGATGTGGCTGACCGGCGAGGCAAGCTCAATGTGTCCCATGCGCTCGCGGCGCACACGGCTGGGCGCGACCTCTACCCCACACTTATCACAGACAATGCCTTTATAGCGGACACGCTTGTACTTGCCACAGGCACATTCCCAATCTTTGGTGGGGCCAAAGATCCGCTCGCAGAACAGCCCGTCGCGCTCCGGGCGCAACGTTCGGTAGTTAATGGTTTCAGGCTTGGTAACCTCGCCATAGCTCCACTCCCGGATCTGCTCCGGCGAAGCCAGCGAGATACGAATGGCATCAAATTCTCGTACTTCCATTTATGGTCTCCTGTTGTAAGTTGCAAATCACAAATTACAAGTTGCAGGGAATGGAATCAACTACTTCCCTGCAACTTGCCCCTTGCCACCTGCCCCTTATTCGCTGCTGCGGCTCATCGGTCCCGGCACGTTCAAGCTAAATCCAAGTTTGGGCAGCCGTTCTTCGGCCTCTTCTTTGCCAAACTGGATCACTTCGTTCTTGTCGTTGATCACTTCAACGTTAAGCGCCAGACTTTGCAACTCTTTCACCAACACGCGGAAACTCTCCGGCACGCCAGGGCTTTGGATCGGCTCGCCCTTGACAATCGCCTCATAGGTCTTCACACGGCCTGTCACATCGTCCGACTTAATCGTCAACATCTCTTGCAACGTATAGGCTGCGCCATAGGCTTCCAGCGCCCACACTTCCATCTCGCCAAAGCGCTGACCACCGAATTGAGCCTTGCCACCCAACGGCTGTTGGGTCACCAAGCTGTACGGGCCAGTGCTGCGGGCATGAACCTTGTCCTCGACCAGATGATGGAGTTTAAGCATCTGCACCACGCCGATGGTTACCGGGGAATCATAATGTTCACCCGTCTTGCCATTATAAAGGCGCTGCTTGCCTGTGGTGGGCATGGGCCAGCCAGTCTTGCGACTCAATGCATTGGCCGCCGCATCCAGTTCATCCTCTTTTAGATCGGTGGGATCTCCGCCGTGGTACTTCATCCATTCGCGCAGCGCCACGTCACGCGCCGCCAGATCCGCTTCACGTGTCACCCGCCCATGTGCATATTGTGGCGGCACGGCATCTTCGGGATTATAGCCCAAATCGCGCAACCATTCGCGCAGGGCAACCTGCCGGGCATAGATCTCGTCATAATAAAGCTGCTCAGGATCATAGCCAGCCGGCTGCAACCAATTGAGCAAGTAGAGTTTGCGGGCATCGGCATCATCCATCAGCTCTTCGTTGGGAATGCCCTGCTCTTTCACAAAGTCCCAGGCTCGTTTGGAAACCACTTGCCACGCCCGATCAATCAGCCACGAACGTGCCAACTCGGCTTCGATTTCGATCTCTTTTGCGCCATCGAACACAGGCGTCTCGGCCCGGAAGCCCAAGCGAGAGGCAGCCCAGCCCAAATGCGCTTCGAGAATCTGTCCGATGTTCATACGGCCTGGCACACCCAACGGGTTCAGAATAATGTCCACCGGCGTGCCATCATCCAAGAAAGGCATGTCTTCAATCGGCACGACTTTGGAAATCACACCCTTGTTGCCGTGGCGACCGGCCATCTTGTCACCCTCGGTCAGACGGCGGCGCTGCGCCACGCCCACCCGCACCATCATTTCTACGCCCGCAGGCATGTCTTGATGTTCTTCGCGGGTGAAAACTTTGACATCAACCACTTTGCCGCGCTCGCCGTGGGGCAGGCGCAACGAGCTATCTTTCACTTCACGCGCCTTCTCGCCAAAGATGGCTCGCAATAGCTTTTCCTCAGGCGTGAGTTCTGTTTCGCCTTTGGGTGTAATTTTCCCCACCAGAATATCGCCCGGGGTAACTTCGGCCCCAATGCGAATAATGCCATCTTCGTCCAGATCTTTCAGCGCATCTTCGCCCACGTTGGGGATATCGCGTGTGATCTCTTCTGGCCCCAGTTTGGTCTCGCGGGCTTCAATCTCATGTTTCTCAATATGGATCGACGTAAATTTATCGTCTTGCACCAACCGCTCGCTGATCAGAATGGCATCTTCATAGTTGCCACCTTCCCAGCTCATATAGGCAACCACTACGTTCTGACCCAGCGCCAGTTCGCCGTTTTCGGTGCTGGAGCTATCGGCCAAAACCGTGCCTTTGTCGATGCGATCACCCTTGTTTACCGCCGGGCGCTGATCGATACAGGTGCTCTGGTTACTGCGGTTGTATTTGCGCAGTTGATAGGTGCGGCGTGTGCCGTCCTCTTCCTGCACCACAATCTCTGCGCCCGTAACGCTGACTACTTCGCCAGCTTTCTTTGCCACAATCACCTGACCAGAGTCCACCGCCGCCGGGTATTCCATGCCCGTACCCACCACAGGCGCATCTGGGCGCACCAACGGCACAGCTTGGCGCTGCATGTTCGATCCCATCAAGGCGCGGTTAGCGTCGTCATGCTCCAGGAAGGGAATCAGCGCCGCCGAGACGCTCACAATCTGCTTGGGCGAAACATCCATATAATCAATGCGTTCGTGTTCCTCAAAGCGGAACTCTTCCGCACGCCGCGCCGACGGGCGAGAATTCATAAAGTGACCCACTTTGTCCAGTGCCGACGAAGCCTGGGCAATCGAGGACGTCTCTTCTGAGTCTGCGTTCAAAAAGACCACCGTCGAACTGACATAGGGGCGCACTCGAATCTCTTTAAGGCTTTCAATCTGAGTGATTCGCTCGGCCAACGCCATATCAATCTCTACACCGCGCTCGGCAATCACCTCACCGCTATCGGGATCGCTAATCTCTTGGGTCAACACATGTCCCAACAGCGCATCGACTCGATTTTCGGTACTCTTGCGCACCACGCGATAGGGTGTTTCGATGAAGCCGAAATCGTTAATACGACCATACGTCGCCAACGAACCGATCAGACCAATGTTTGGCCCTTCCGGGGTTTCAATCGGGCAGATGCGGCCATAGTGGCTGTAATGCACATCGCGTACATCAAAGCCGGCGCGCTCACGGCGCAGACCGCCCGGCCCCAGCGCGCTCAGACGGCGCTTATGGGTTAACTCGGCCAGCGGGTTGGTCTGATCCATGAATTGGCTCAGCTGGCTGCCGCCAAAGAACTCACGGGTCGCCGCCACCACTGGGCGAATGTTGAGCAGGCTCAACGGCGTCACCTGTTCAGGATCACGGATCGACATACGCTCGCGCACAACACGCTCCATGCGCAGCAGGCCAATGCGAAGCTGATTTTGGATCAACTCGCCCACGGTCTTAACGCGACGATTGCCCAGATGGTCAATATCATCAGCGCGCTCGCGGCCATTGTTAATGTCGATAATGCGCCGAATCACCGCCACAATATCGCCCATAGAGTTGGCTTTTGCATCATCCCCTAACCGGCCAGTCAAGGTACGCAGATTCATCGGCGTATCCAGACGCAGGCGACGATTCAGTTTGTAGCGACCCACGCGGCCCAAATCGTAACGGCGCGAGGTGAAAAACAGATTCTGCACAAAACTTTTGGCGTTGTCCAGTGTGGGCGGATCACCAGGGCGCAGCTTTTTGTAGAATTCCAACAGCGCATCGTCCACCCCTTTTTTAGAATCGTCGGTGGGATTGCTCGTCGGATCTCGCTCAAGCGTCGACTCAATGTAGGGGTGATCAATGTCATCGTCCACATCGGCAAACAGTGCACGAATCTCTTCGTCGGTGCCATAGCCAATCGCGCGCAACAGGATGCTGACCGGTAACTTGCGTTTGCGGTCTACTTTGACGCTGATAATGTCGCGCTTGCTGGTCTCGAATTCCAGCCAAGCCCCGCGGCTAGGAATCACCTTGGCCCCAGCCAGATCACGGCCAGTGCTGCGATCCTCTTCCACAGTAAAGTACGCACCCGGCGACCGGATCAACTGGCTGACCACCACACGTTCAGAGCCATTGATAATGAAGGTACCGGAATCGGTCATCAAAGGAAAATCTCCCATGAAGACCTCTTGCTCGCTAATCTCCCCTGTGTCGCTGTTGACTAATCGCACTTTCACCCAGAGCGGCGCAGAATACGTAATATCCCGAATTCGGCATTCTTCCTCTGGATATTTGGGTTCACCAAAATGAAAACTACCAAAATGCAGTTCCAAGTTTTTATTAAAACTGACAATCGGCGAAATTTCCTCAAAGAGTTCAGTCAGCCCATCCGACTGAAACCAGCGGAAACTGTGAAGCTGAATCTCAATGAGGCGAGGCAACTCGACCACATTGGGAGTGCGGGCGTAGGACTTGCGCATTGTCCTACCTTTGAAATTCCTCGTAGTGGGGACAGATTGAGTCATGGAACCTCTACTCCTTAACGAGTAACACTTTCACCCTGAAGGCGGGTGCGCCTCTGGCCTTACGGCCAATAAACCAAGAGACAGGCAATCGTATAATTCAAAAAACGAGACTGGGAACGAGACTAGAAATACAGACAAAAAGGTGCCAGTCCCAAAAACACAATATGGCACCCTGCGAATCCTATCCCCATCGGCTGCTTTGCCAGAGATAACCATTCGCATCGAGTGCCTCAACCAAGAACAAGTGTGGGCGAGAGAAAATATAAAGTTTTGTGTAAAACTGGTTGTAGCTTTTCCACAAAAATAGGTTATTCCACTCCCAATGACAGGAAGCTTACTACCAGTGTTTCGTATTTTCTAGCCAAATTGCCAGAAGATGGCTAAACAGCAAAAACCCAACGCCAGCACAGCCGAGGTTGGGCCACTACACATATCGAGGCATAAAACCATCAATTTGTTTTTTTATGATAACCAAATCTGGCAATTTACGCTTTCGCCGATCAAGTCGGCCATGAGCATCTCCGTAAACAATGATTATACGGGGCATCGACTGATTTGTCAAATGAAATTTTGGTTTATTTGGGATTTCTTTTGGATATTGGTTGCCGCCCCTTGTAGATAGGGCTATAATGAAGGTCTGTTCTATTTATACACCGCAGCAGCACCCAAAGCCAGCTTCTAACGAGCAGAAACTGTTCGTATGTAGCACTGCTGAGTATACACATTTCCAGGAGGTTTACCTTGGAAGACTTTACTACGATTCTGCCTATCCTTGCCGTCGTGATTTTTATTCTGCTCTGGTTTGTGCGGGCTTCCCTGCGCATTGTCAAAGAATATGAACGTGGCGTGATCTTTCGCCTGGGGCGTATTACCGGGGCCAAAGGCCCAGGGCTGTTCTGGATTATCCCCTTTGTTGACCAAATGGTGTTGGTTGACCAGCGGGTGGTGACGCTGGACGTGCCCTCTCAAGAGGCCATTACCAAAGACAACGTCACGGTGAAAGTCAACGCCGTCTGCTATTTCCGCGTGATTAGCCCCGTGGATGCAGTGGTGAATATCGCCAACTATCTGGTTGCCACGCAACAGATCGCCCAGACGACGTTGCGATCTGTGCTGGGGCAGAGCGAATTAGACGAACTCTTGGCTGAGCGCGATCAGATTAATCTGCAATTGCAAAAAATTATCGACGAACAGACCGAGCCGTGGGGGGTGAAAGTCAGCGTTGTGGAGATCAAAGATGTTGAACTGCCCCAAACCATGCAGCGCGCCATGGCACGCCAAGCCGAGGCGGAACGTGAAAAGCGCGCCAAGATTATCCACGCCCAGGGTGAACTTCAAGCCTCGGAGCAACTGGCCGCAGCCGCCAAGGTGATGGCAACCCAGCAAGGTGCGATTCAACTGCGGTATCTGCAAACCCTGTCCGAAATCAGCGTCGAACACAACAGTACTATTATTTTCCCCTTGCCCATTGAAATGTTGAGTGCGTTCATGGGGAATCGATCTGACGGACAGACCCCTTCCTCCAACGGTATAATTGATTCGATATAGCCAACCGCACATATTCCCAGCAGGATGGTATGGAAAGCAAAACGCAACAGCACCGCCCCGTCGATCTGACGATTGATCGCCAGCAAGGCAACCTGCGCATTGAATGGGCCGACGGTCACAGCAGCGCGTATCGGCTGGCTTGGCTGCGCAAAGTCTGCCCGTGTGCCACTTGCCGAGAAGATGAGCAGCAAGCGGCTCGCGATCCACTGCGCTTAATGTCGGGCCCCCTGCCCAGTGCCGTCGTGGAAGACGCCGAGTTGGTGGGCAACTATGCCATTCGGTTTACGTGGGCCGATGGACATGGGAACGGGATTTACAGCTTTTCCAGCCTGCGTGCATCGTGCCCATGTGCGGCGTGTAACCACAGGGAACCATCCTCGTTGCAAGGGGCGTTCTCAGGCTAAACAGTATTTAGTTGACCGGTTTTTCAGAAAGGACACGACCATGGGTGGTTCGCTAAAAATTGCTCGCGTTTGGGGGATCGATATCCAGGTTCACTGGAGTTTTCTGTTAATTTTAGTATATGGTGCGTTTATCTATGGCTCAGCCGCAGCCAACCCTATGGTCGGAGCCATTTATGGGATTATTGTCATTTTACTGCTCTTCTTTTGTGTGGTTCTACACGAATTGGGCCATGCGATGATGGCGCGCTGATTTCAAAGTAAACGTTCCTTTCATCACACTGCTGCCTATTGGTGGTGTCGCCCAGTTGGAACGGATGCCACGTCGCCCCTGGCAAGAGTTTATGATTGCCATTGCCGGACCCGCTGTGAACTTTATCATTGCGATTTTGCTATTACCTGTGGCGCTGCTGGTCGTCGGCATGAACATGCGCTCTGGGTTGATCAACGACATCGCTGATGTTTTGCGGGTGATGCAACAGCCTGGGCTGGGCAGCCTGCTGATCTATTTGACTGCCACCAATGTGATGCTGGGTGTCTTTAACCTATTGCCGGCCTTCCCCATGGATGGCGGACGAATTCTGCGGGCGCTTTTGGCGATGAAGCTATCTTACGTGCGGGCGACACAAATTGCTGTGCTGGTGGGCCGTGGTATGGCCGTACTTTTCGCTATTTGGGGCATTATGGGCGGCGGCATCTTTTTGTTGCTAATTGCTTTCTTCGTCTATGTGGGTGGGCGCGGGGAGTTGGAAGCTGTACAAAGCCGCTATGCGCTCAAGGATCTGCGAGCCAGACAGGCACTCAATTCAGGCGCAAAGACGCTCTATATCAGTGAACGCATTAGCAAAGCAGTCGATCTGATTATGACGACCTATCAAGCCGATTTTCCCGTCTTCGATCTCTCGCACAATTTTGTGGGCGTCTTTACGCGTTCGCGGCTGGTGAGCGCGCTGCGCACCGGCGACGCCGAACAGCGGATTAGTGAAACCATGATCCCGGCGGCCCAAGTTCCTGTGGTAACGCCAGAACTGAGTCTGGCCGATGTGTGGGATCGCATGATGGAAGAGCAGAGCCGGGTGGTGGCGGTGAAGGAAAACGGGCGCTTTCTGGGCTTGATTACCCTGGACGATATTAGTGAAGTGATCCAAGTGATGGGTGCGGTCAAAGAGCGGACGGATCAGACACCGGGCGGTGGCAATGGCACGCTGCTCTCTGTGCTTGCACCAGTGCCAGAGACAGAACAGGCCAAGATCGATCCCAACGCCGAACGCACTGGGCAATAACAAGAAGGCGAAAGCGCAGCCATGGCTTTTTTTGAAACCGAGAGCGGCACGATCTACTTTGAGACCTACGGCGATCCGGCAGCCCCGCCGCTCACCCTGCTCCATAATTTTATGAGCAACGGGCGCACCGCCTGGGGATCGATGGTGGAGGCGTTGGGCGAACACTTCCATGTTTTATTGCCCGACAGCCCTGGGCATGGTCGCTCTCAGGGCTACCCTGATGGCTTTGACCATCGCAGCATGGCGCGGCAATTGGCAGCACTGATGGAGGCTGAAGGGTTTACCGATGGACATCTGGCCGGAGTGAGCAGCGGCGGCATGGTGGCCCAACAGATGGTACATCTGGAGTTGATGTTGCCGGCCTCGCTGATGCTGGTGAGTACGACCTACAGCAACAACCCGGCGACAACGGGCGTCGAGCGGGCCGTGAAGCCAGAAAACTTCAAAGCAGGCAGTCGCTGGCTAGACGCTACGGCTCGCCTGCATGATCCACACCACTATGAGGGCTATTTCGATGAGGTGATCCTGGCGAGCTTTCGCGGACTCAGCGCAAGCCAGACCATTGATCTTGCGCTTGAGGATGTGGCCCTGTGGCAGATGCCCGTCTGTTTGATCCACGGGGCGGACGATGAATTTTTTGCCCCACGCATCATGGAAGATATGGCGCGGGTCTTGCCCAACGCCGAGTTGCACATTATCCCCAACCAACCCCATGCCCTTATTTTTCGGCGACCGTGGGCTGTGCAAGCAATTTTATTAAATTTCTTACAACGGCAGACGACGGAAAGAAGCGCGCAATGAGAAACCAACCACGACGCCCGGTCAAAATTGCGCCGTCTATTTTGACCGTGGATTTTGGTCATTTGGCGGCGGCCATTCAAGCTGTCGAAAGCGGGGGTGCGGATTATATTCATCTTGATGTCATGGACGGGCACTTTGTGCCGAACATTTCGTTTGGGCCAGGGATTGTCTCAACGGTGCGAGAGTATACCGATCTGCCGTTGGACGTACATTTGATGATCGACGCACCGGACCGCTATTTGGCAGACTTTGCCAAAGCAGGGGCCGATCTGATCACAGTGCATGTGGAAGCCACGATTCACTTACACCGCACGGTGCAACGGATTATTGATCTGGGCTGCAAAGCTGGTGTGGCGCTGAACCCGGCCACGCCGATTGAGAGCGTGCGAGAGATCAGCCCATTGATTGACATGGTGTTAATTATGACGGTCAATCCGGGCTTTGGCGGGCAGAAGTTCATTGAAACCAGCACCAGCAAGATCGGGCGTATGCGTACTCTGCTCGACGAATTCAACCCCACCTGTGATTTAGAGGTCGATGGCGGCATTGGTCCCCAAAATATTCGCGATGTGGTGCGGCGCGGGGCGAATGTGGTGGTGGTGGGCAGTGCGGTCTATAACAAAGAGGCAAGCGTGCGCGAGAATATTGAGGCGTTGCGGGCAGGCTATGCGTAAGCGCAGACGCAAGTTATCCGAAGCAGCGCCACAAAGGACTATTTTTTCTTCTTTGAAGAATGTTTTTGCTGTGGCGGAGTGTAACAAAACAAGGTTGACCAAAGACGCGAACATGAGTCTCCTAGGAGGTCACGTTCGTCCTTAGTCTTTGGTGCTTCGTCTCTGCTCAAGGCAAGCGAGTGTGAACCAAAAGCGCGATCTGATAGACAAAGGGAATTACAAAAAGCAGGCTGTCCAGACGATCCAACATGCCGCCATGACCGGGCATCATGACGCCGCTGTCTTTGGCCCCCACTTGCCGCTTTAACATGCTAATCGAGAGATCGCCAAAGAGCGCCAGCACACCGCCAAAAAAGCCGATAAGCGCCCCAATCCAGGCACTTGCCTGTAAAGGGGAATATTGAACGAAAAGAAATCCGATGAGCGTGGCAAAGAGCCACCCCCCGATTGTGCCTTCCCAACTCTTTTTGGGGCTGAGGCGCGGCCACAATTTATGCTTCCCCAGAGTGATGCCAATTAAATAGGCGAAGGTGTCATTGCCCCACGTGATCAAAAGCGGGAAGAGGACCCACCACAGGCCATTGGGCAAGAGACGCAGCGCCAGTGCTTGCCCTAACATCACGCCAATATAAACAGCCCCGGCGGCGGTGACAACCCAGTTGAGCAGCGGTTGCTGTGTTTGATAGAGGGCAAAGATCAGCGTGGCAATAAACCCAGCGGTCAAGAGGGCCATGAGGGGCAGATAATCAGGTTGCCACTGCGAGAGGATCAGCAACAAAATCCAGGGAAGGCCCAGAAAACGCGCCGGGCGATATCCCACCAGCCGCATCAAGCCGTAAAACTCGAAGCCCCCCGCCAAGCCAACAAAACTCACCAGAAGTGCCCACCAGATCTCGCCTAGCCAGAGGCCAGCAAGTACGGGGGGGAGCGCCAACAGGGCAACAAGCGTTCGTTGTCTCACGGCAGCGGGATCGAGCCGAAGTTTGGGCGTTTGGGAGGCAGGAGGATGGATGCTGGACAACTTAGGCTGGGGTGGGGGTGGTTTCGGTTACACGGCCAAAGCGACGTTCACGCGCGTTATACTCCACCAACGCTTTGTACAACTCGTCTTTATCAAAATCCGGCCAGTAGGTATTGGTGGCGTAATATTCAGAATAGGCGGCTTGCCAGATCAAAAAATTACTTAGACGATATTCGCCGCCAGTGCGAATGATCAAATCAGGATCAGGCAGATCGCCTGTGTAAAGATAGCGGCTGAAAACCTCATCGGTCAAATGGTTAGGGTCAATGCCATCAGCGATTACCTGGCGCACGGCATCTAAAATTTCGCTGCGGCCTCCATAATTAAAGGCCACGTTGAGGATGATCTGGTCGTTATTTTTGGTATAGTCCAGGGCGTGTAGAATCTGTTTTTGTAGCTGTTTGTTAATTCCCTCCAAACGCCCGCTGTGACGAATCTGGACACCCTGCTTGTGCAGTTCTTCCAGACGCTGGCGAATGGTAAGCCCCAACAGGTGCATCAAACCGCTGACTTCTTCTTCAGGCCGTTTCCAGTTTTCTGTGGAAAAGGCATAAACGGTTAAAACTTTGATGCCAAATTCAACGCAGCCCTCCAATACAGGGCGAATATTATTAACCCCGGCCTGATGCCCCGCATGGCGGATCATGCCGCGAGATTTTGCCCAACGGCCGTTGCCATCCATGATGATACCAACATGGGGGGGGATAGAATGGAGCGGTGCGTATGTTGTTTGCTCTTTGCTACTCACAGTAACCCTGACTCCTTCAAATTGCACCGCCCCAATGCGTTTGGGCGGTGCTGCGCTCTTGTCAGATCAACAGCAAGGGGTGAGTCGCCCCACCCCCGGCTGCCATATACCCTCTGGGCTTCCATCACGCGAAGCCCGATCTAGAGCGTCATAATTTCAGTTTCTTTGTCTTTGGCAATGTCGTCCACTTGTTTAATGAAGACATCGGTTTTTTGTTGCACCAACTCTTGCCCGTGGTGGAGTTCATCCTCAGAAATCATACTTTCCTTCTCAAACGAGCGCAAATCATTTATAGCGTCCCGACGAATGTTACGAATGCCCACGCGTGCCTCTTCGGCCCGCTTCGCCACCTGTTTCGTCAAGTCTCGTCGGCGATCCTGGGTGAGGGCAGGGAAGGTGAGCCGGATCTGCTTGCCATCGTTATTCGGCGTCAGCCCCAAATCGGAAACAGCAATGGCGCGCTCAATCGCCGCAATATCGCCGGCGCTATAGGGTCGGATCAAGAGCGTCTGCGCTTCGGGAACCGAGATCGAGGCCAGTTGTTGCAATGGCGTCGGCATCCCATAGTAATCGACATGCAGACGATCCAAGAGAGACGGCGAGGCGCGCCCCGTGCGAATCGTCATCAAGTCGCTGCGCATGGAATCTATGGCTTTGGACATGCGTTCGTCAGTATCTTGTAAAACTTCTTTGATCATATGAAATACTCCTTCGCCAGGGAGGCAGAACGAATCAGGCGGTCACACAGGACCATTGGGAAAATCGATTTGCCCAGGTTTCTGTCCAAGTTAATCGAGCGTGGGGTTGTGACGCTAAAAGTAGACTTGTGCAGGGTCACACAGTCTGCGTATTGTAGCAAAAATTTACCCCAATTAAAAGAGGCAGGCACGATTTTCTGAGAACAGAATGGGCAAGGAAGAAACCGAAAGCCGCTCTCCTCGGCTTGTCCTTAGGCTGTGGCATAGCTTGAAAAGATCGTGCCGACTGACTCCCCGGCCACAACTTTGGACAAAACCTGCTCTTCCCACAGGTCAACAACATAAATGGGCAGATCGTTGTCCATGCACATGGCAATTGCGGTACTGTCCATCACCCCGACGCGCATATTCAGAGCGTCAATATAACTTAGCCGGTCAAAGCGGCGTGCATCAGCGTTCTTCTTGGGATCTTTATCATAGACAGCATCCACTTTGGTGGCCTTGATCAACACCTCGGCGTCGATCTCCATAGCCCGCAGGGCAGCGGCTGTATCGGTGGTAAAATAGGGATTGCCTGTGCCAGCGCCAAAGATCACCACACGGCCTTTTTCCATGTGGCGAATGGCGCGGCGCTGAATGTATGGCTCGGCCACAGCGCGCACTTCGATCCCGGTCAATACACGCGTGGGCAGCCCGGCCCGCTCGAGTGCATCTTGCAAAGCCAGCGCGTTCATCACGGTTGCCAACATGCCCATGTGGTCCGCCGTCACCCGTTCCATGCCGTGGTCCAGGCCATCTTGCTTGCCACGCCACAAGTTACCAGCGCCAATTACCAATGCAACCTGCACGCCCATGTTGACGATCTCGGTAACTTTGCGGGCTACTTCTTCGGCCCGGCGTGGATTGATGCCAAAGCCGCCTTCGCCAGCCAGCGCTTCACCGCCCAATTTCAACAACACACGCCGATATTGCAACTCACTCATAGAGCTAGATCCTTTGGATAGGGAGGGTTCGCAATGGTCACACCCTCATGCAATGGAAGCAGATAGATCAGTGCCCAGCCCGGTGGGGCTGGGCACTGATCTTTTTACCCGCCGATTTCAAAACGGCCAAATCGACGAACCTGGATGTTCTCGCCGAGGGAAGCAACATTCTCGACAATCAGATCCTTGATGGTTTTATCGGGAGCTTTAATAAAGGTCTGTTCCAAGAGACAAACTTCGCCGTACCACTTGTCCAGCTTGCCCTCCAAAATGCGATCCCACACAGATTCGGGCTTGCCACTTTCGGCCAACTGCGCCTTGTAGATCTCCTTCTCACGCTGAATCACATCTGCAGGAACTTGATCGCGCGAGACATAGTCGGGGCGGGCGGCCACAACTTGCATCGCCAAATCACGGGCCAGTTCCTGGAATTGATCGGTGCGGGCCACGAAGTCGGTCTCACAGTTCACTTCCACCATGCCGGCCATCTTGCTGCCCGGGTGAACGTAGGTGCCGATTAAGCCTTCATTCGCCGTGCGGTCGGCCTTCTTGGCCGCAGCCGAAAGTCCCTTTTCGCGCAAAACTTCCACAGCTTTATCGAAATCACCCTCAGATTGGGTCAACGCCTTCTTACAATCCAACATGCCAGCGCCCGTTGCCTCGCGCAGGTCTTTCACCATTGCCGCTGTGATCTCAGCCATTTTATACTCCTGATTTTGGATAGTGCATCATCTGCTTTGGTCACATATTCGCCCACTTTGCCGGCCAGCACAGAGGCTGGAGCGAGTGGGCGAATAGATATACATTCGTTTACAACGAATCACATACAACGAATCACATACAACGAATTACACGGACAGCGCTAGCGTAGCCGCGCCCTAGTCTTCGTCGTTTCCATCCACCGGACGCTCGGCGGCCACCTCAGCGGTCACCTCGTCGTCGGAAACAGCATCATCATCTGCAAAAGCTGCGTTGGCAGCCTTCTGAACATTCTTCGTCGCTGCCGTGACATCAACCGTAGAGACATCGCGGTTGCCGCGCTCCTGATCATAGCCTTGCAGCTTTGCCAGTGTGCTCGGCCCCAGATATTGCTCCATCTCGGCCAGGTCCGCATCAGAAACACGTCCCGTCTCCATCCGGTCAGCCTCGCGCACCTCGCGGAAGCGGCGGCCTTCTTCCACGGCGTTGGCGATGATCTGCGTAATCAGCTTGACGGAGCGGATGGCGTCGTCGTTGCCGGGGATAATGTAGTCAATTGAGTCGGGATCACAGTTAGTATCCACCACGGCCAGCACGGGGATGCCCAATTTTTTGGCTTCGTCCACGGCCAGATCTTCGCGGCGGGTATCAATGATGAAAATCAGATCTGGGCGGCGATCCAGCGCTTTGATACCGCCAATGCGGTGGTTGAGTTTGTCGATCTCGCGGTCCAGTTCCAACTGTTCTTTCTTGGGCAGACCGCGAAATTCGCCAGCCGCCACCCGGCGCTCCAACTTGTTCAAATAGTCAATCCGCTGCTTAATCGTCACCCAGTTGGTGAGCGTACCACCCAGCCAGCGGTTGGTGATAAAGGGCATCCCACAGCGTTCGGCTTCTTGCTTGAGCGTGCCCTGGGCCTGGCGCTTGGTGCCCACAAACAGCACCGTGCCCCCGTCGGCCACCAAATCGCGCACCATTTCGTAATATTCGTTAATCCGCATCATCGTCTGGTGCAGGTCGATGATATGAATGCCGCTGCGGTCGGTGAAGATAAAAGGACGCATCTTCGGGTTCCAGCGGCGTGTACGGTGACCAAAGTGGACACCCGCCTCCAACAACTGTCGCATACTGACTGCTGCCAACGTAACCTCCTCATGGGTTGCTTCGACCGCCCTGTTCTTCCCGGAAATGTTCTGCAACGGTCATAGCCGTGCAGCACCCCATTTCACAGTCCCAAGGCGTGTGTAATTTGTTCGGCATCCAAACGATACCGACTGCTAATCATAGCACAAGGCGGCGAACTCATCCAAAAAGCCAAGAGGGAAACGCCAACAAAGTCTACGATCCGCTCATCTTTTTATAGTCTATAAAGCGATAGCCCAGCCCACGCTCGGTAAAAATGTATTGCGGGTTAGATGGATCGGCCTCAATCTTCTTGCGCAAATAGGTGATGTAGAGCCGGAGCAGATGGTTATCGTTGACATATTCATGGCCCCAGACTTTGGTCAACAACACTTCGTGGGGAACCACCCAGCCGGCATTTTCCACCAGATGGTAAAGCAGACGATACTCGGTGGGGCGCAGGCTCATGCGTTCGTCGTTGACAATTACATCGCGCCGTTGTAGATCCACCTGCAAGCGGTCGTCGATCTTGACGATCTGATCCTCTGGGCGCGAACTAGCTTGTTCAAAACGGCGCAACACGGCACGGATGCGGCTAGAGAGTTCGCGGGGGCTAAATGGCTTGGTCACATAATCGTCTGCGCCCAGGTCCAACCCTTTGATGCGATCTTCTTCGTCCGAGCGCACGGTTAACATAATCACCGGCACTTCGCTGATCTCGCGCAGCCGCTTCAAGGTTTCAAAGCCATCTAGCCCAGGCATTTCCACATCCAACAAGACCAGATCCGGCTGATAATCGCGCACTTTCTCCAGCGCTTGAAAGCCATCGTGGGCTTCCAGCGTCTGGTATCCTTCCAGATCCAGGTTCATCTTGACGAAGCGCACCATGCGCGTCTCGTCGTCCACCACTACGATTCTTTTCTTTGGTTGGCTACTCATGCTCGGCCCCAATGTGTAAATTCATCAATATTCGTTCTTTTTATATTACACCATCATCCCCACAGATGGGAGACTTTCGCAGATAGAATACCATTTCCAGGACTTACGCATATGAGCGTAAGTCCGCGTGTAGATACTCAGGACACGAGATTGTCCACACGCGGCATTCTCGCCAAGAGCCAGGACGAAAGCAACGACATCGCCAACGCCACCCCCTGTGAGACGCGAAACGCTCCCACCGTCGCCGCATCGGCCACAAAGGCGTCGGCGACAAGGCGAATCAGCGCATAGCCCAACGTCGCCACCAATACCACCCGCCACGGACGCGCAAACGGCCCACGCAGAAAAAGTAGACCTGCCAGCACCAATGCGCCCGCCGCCCGATAAAGTCCCACAGGATGGACAAACTCGCCAAAATAGAACATCCCCCAGGGAAGATCCGTTGCCATCCCCACTACACTGCCGCCCAGAAATCCGCCAATCTGTAACAGCGCTTCGGCCACCGATCCGCCGATTACCGCTGCCGCTGCAATCTTGGCTGGGTCGAGACGGGCGCGCAATAGATAGGCGTACCCAATAATCAGAGCCGCGATTATCCCCGGCCACAGCGCCATGCCCCCTGGCCGTGGACTAATCGCCAGCAACGGCTCTGCCCCATAGATAGCCCAAAATTGGATCACGTGCCAGAGTCGGGCTACAATGATCCCCGCAGCCACGGCGACAAACCCAGCGGTTAGTGTCTGATCTGGGTGGAGGCTTTGCCTTGCGCCGCTCCGCGCCATGACACTTAGCCCCAGCCAGATGGCAAGAATGGCGGAGACAGGAATGGTGGGCAGGCTGACAGGGCCAATCGGCAAAAATGGGTACATGAATTTATCATAGACGAAAGGGTTCATCCATGCGAGTTTTGGTCACCGGTGGGGCCGGTTTTTTAGGAAGTCATCTGTGCGAGCGGCTACTGCATGAAGGTCACACTGTGATTGCCATGGACAATTTGATCACTGGCGACACGGACAATATCGCCCACTTGGCAGGCCATCAGCGCTTCCAATTCATCAAGCACAATGTCACTAACTACATTTATCTTCAGGGTGAGTTGGACGCCATTCTGCATTTTGCCAGCCCGGCCAGCCCTGTGGATTATCTGGAGTTGCCAATTCAGACCCTCAAGGTGGGCAGCTTGGGCACGCACAATGCGCTGGGATTGGCATTGGCAAAGGGTGCACGCTTTTTGCTCGCCAGCACCAGCGAAGTCTACGGCGATCCGCTGGTCCACCCGCAAAAAGAGGATTACTGGGGCAATGTCAATCCGATTGGCCCGCGCGGGGTCTATGATGAGGCCAAGCGTTTCGCCGAAGCTATGACGATGGCCTATCACCGCGCGCATGGGGTCGATACACGCATTGTGCGCATTTTCAACACCTATGGCCCGCGCATGAGGCTGAACGATGGCCGTGTTGTCCCCAACTTCATCAAACAGGCGCTGGACGGCGAACCGTTCACCGTCTATGGAGAGGGCAATCAGACCCGCTCGTTTTGTTATGCCAGCGATTTGATTGACGGCATCTATCGGCTGTTGATGAGCAACGAGAACGAACCGACGAACATTGGCAACCCGGCAGAGATGACGATCTTACAATTTGCCGAACGGATCAACGCTATCATCGGGAATCAGGCCGGGATTATCCACAAACCGTTGCCCAAAGACGATCCACAGCAGCGCAAACCGGACATTACCAAGGCGCGCCGCATCCTGGGCTGGGAGCCAAAGGTAAGTCTGGATGATGGGTTGACGCCGACGATTGCTTATTTTGCCGAAAAGTTGGGTAAGCGATAGCATCCTTGGTCTGGCGTATACGACTGGGATATGATCCGTTTGCCTATGCTGATATAATGTGGAGAAACATGAGTACAGTTGTTCATCGCGAAAGAGGCTATACATTTATTTCGTGATGGACGAGCCAGCCTATGTCCATGGGGATGAGGGGCGAAGATTTGGTTGTTTCAACGTGGCTAAAAGGTGGAGAGTCTTCTCCTGAACTGATAAGAGAGTCGAAGTAGTAGCCTTTATGAACTTAGATCACATTCGTAATATTTCTATTATCGCCCACATTGACCACGGCAAAAGCACGCTGGCGGACCGTCTATTGCAGATTACGGGGACCGTTACTGAGCGCGAGATGAAGGAACAGTTGCTTGACTCGATGGATCTGGAGCGCGAAAAGGGCGTCACCATCAAAGCCAGTGCTGTGCGTATGATCTACAAGCATCAGGGGGAAGAGTATGAGATCAACCTGATCGACACGCCCGGCCATGTCGATTTTAGCTATGAAGTGAAGCGGGCGCTGCAAGCCTGCGAAGGCGCGGTGTTGGTGGTGGATGCCTCCCAGGGCATTCAGGCGCAGACCATGGCCCATCTCTTCGCGGCTATGGAGCAGGATCTGACGATTGTGCCTGTGATCAACAAGATCGATCTGCCCGCCGCCCGCCCCGACGAGGTGGCCGAGGAGATCGAGAATCTGCTCGGCTTCGCCGCTGAAGATATTCCGCGCATTAGCGCCAAAGCTGGCATCAACGTGGAAGAAGTGCTGGCGCAGGTGGTGGCGCAAGTGCCATCGCCCCAGGGCGATCTGGCCGCGCCGCTGCAAGCGCTGGTCTTCGACTGTCACTATGACACCTACAAAGGCGTGATCGCCTATGTGCGTGTGGTCGATGGCAAGCTCGACGGCAACGCCGAACTTCTCGCCATGACCAGCAATATCAAAATGGAGCCGATTGAAATCGGCGTGCTTTCGCCCACGATGCTGACGGGCAATCTTCATGCCGGTGAGGTGGGCTATATTGCCACCGGTCTCAAAACCGTCCAAGATCTAGACGTAGGCGACACGATCACGCTGGCCGCCAGACCCGCCGCCACGCTGCTGCCCGGCTACGAACCCATGAAGCCGATGGTCTTTGCCGGTCTCTACCCCTCCAGCCCCGACGACTATCCCGATCTGCGCGATGCGTTGGAAAAGCTGCAACTCAACGATGCCGCCCTGACCTATGAACCCGAAACCAGCCAGGCGCTGGGTTTTGGTTTTCGCCTGGGCTTCCTGGGTCTCTTTCATATGGAGATTGTGCAGGAACGGCTGGAGCGTGAATATGATATGGACATCATCTTCACAGCGCCTTCGGTGGCCTATCGCATCCTCAAAACCGATGGCGAGATGATTACCATCGACAGCCCGGCAGATCTGCCCGACCCCACGCTGATTGAGCATGTGGAAGAACCGTGGTGCGAATCTGCGCATTTTTACGCCGTCCGAATATATCGGCACGGTGATGGATCTGGTGACCAAGCGGCGCGGCGAGCTGCGCAATCAGACCTGGCTGGACACCAAACGGGTGGAGATTTCGTATTACATCCCGCTTTCGGAGATCATTGTCGATTTCTACAACGATCTCAAAGCGCGCACAAGTGGCTATGCCAGCATGGACTACACGCTCGACGAATATCGCGCCGTCCGACATGGTCAAACTCGACATTTTGGTCAACGAACAGCCGGTGGACGCGCTGAGCGTCATCGTCCATCGCGACGATGCCTCATCAAAGGCCAACGCCTGGTGACCAAGATGAAAGAGATCATCCCGCGCCAGATGTTCACCGTGCCGATTCAGGCCGCCGTGGGCAATAAGGTGATCAGCCGCGCCAATGTGCAGGCTATGCGCAAAGATGTACTTGCCAAATGCTATGGCGGTGACATTACCCGCAAGAGCAAATTGCTGGAAAAGCAAAAAGAGGGCAAAAAGCGCATGAAGATGGTCGGCGCGGTGGAGATTCCGCAAGAGGCCTTTATGTCAGTGCTGCGGCTGGGGGACGAATAGGCTCCGTTGCCGAAACCATGCGCGCATTTGAGACAGGCGCGCTGGTGACAATGGACAATGTGCCAGCGCAAAAGGAGAGGGTATGAAGCGCGTCCTCGATGCCACGGCCACAACGCCTGATCAGGCCAGGGAGAGATGACCCCGCCTTCTGTTTTCGAACTGATCCGCCGCTATGATCTGGACCCCAAGAAATCGCTGGGCCAGAACTTTCTCGTAGACGAAACCCACTTGGCGCGCATTGCCGATGCCGCCGATCTCACTCCCGACGATACCGTGCTGGAAGTGGGACCAGGTCTCGGTGTGCTCACGCGTCACCTAGCCGAGCGGGCCGGGCGTGTCATCGCCGTGGAACTCGATGATCGCCTCATCCCCATTTTGCAAGCGCGCTTTGCCGACCAGCCGCATGTCTCGTTTGTCCATGCCGATATTTTAAAGGTGAATCCGGCAGAACTGATTGCGCAGGCGACAGACGACGGATCGCAAACCGCCACAGTTCACAATTCGCAATTCGCAATTCGCCCCTCGTATAAAGTCGTCGCCAACCTGCCCTACTACATCACCAGCGCCGTGTTGCGCCATCTGCTTGAAGCAACACAGCCGCCGGTGTTGGCCGTGGTGATGGTGCAGCGCGAGGTGGCGCAACGCATTGTGGCAAAGCCGGGAGATATGTCGCTGTTGGCGGTGGGCGTGCAGTTCTATGCCGAGCCGAAGATCGTCAACAAAGTGCCCGCCGGGGCCTTTTATCCGCGCCCCAAAGTCGATAGCGCCGTGCTACGCTTGGATGTGCGCCCGCAGCCCGCCGTGGCTGATGTCGATCCCGTTCACTTTTTTGAGGTTGTGCGGGCTGGTTTCGGCCAGAAACGTAAACAGTTGCTCAACAGCCTCAGCAGCGGGCTGGGCACCCCCAAAGAGATGATTGCCACCTGCTTGGAAACAGCCGAGATCGATCCGCGCCGCCGTGCGGAAACACTCTCTCTGGCCGAATGGGCCAAACTTAGCCGAATTCTTGCCCCCACCTAATCGTCAGTCCCTGGCAGAGCCAGAAAGCGACTTTGTTTGAAGCCCGTGCCATTTTATGGAATAATGAAAGCGTGAGCAACGAAATCATTCAAAAAGAACCGATCCAAAGTGTAGACAGCAAGATTGCCTCAGCGGCCATCAACGGCCATGCGCGCGCAGAGACACCACTGAGCGAGCGCGAAATGGATGTGGCTAAGTTGTTAGTTACAGGAGCCACCAACAACGAAATTGCCGATCAGTTGATCATCAGCCCCCACACCGTTAAAGTCCACCTGCGCAACATCTACGAAAAGCTGGGTGTCGGCAGCCGCACCGAAGCCTCTACCCTGCTTTTGCAAAATGGCTGGGTAGTGTTGCCTGGGCTAGAAGCACCCTCTCTAACAGAAATAACCGTGCCCGAACCGTTGCCGCTGGGCAATCTAGTAGGACGCCCCTTTGGGTGGCAGCCGATCTTTTTGCTGGCGGCTATGGTGCTAAGTGTGGGGTTGTTGTTGCTGCCGCCCTTTTTGCGCCAACAAATTACAGCAGGCAGAAGCCTCCTTACCGATGCCACAACCGTCATCCTGAGCCAGCCAGACATTGAGGTGTTGCCGCGCTGGGAACTACGCACGCCGCTGCCTGTGGCGCGCAGCCGCTTTCCGCTGGTTTCGACCCACGATGGCCGGCTTTTTGCGATTGGTGGGGAGGGCGTAGGCGGGCAGATCCTCACGGCGGTGACTGCGTACAATCTGGCCGTAAATGAATGGCAGCCTGTGGCATTACTGCCTTTTGCCCTCTCCAACCATGCCGCTGCTGTCTGGGAAGATGCGATTTATGTGGCGGGCGGAACCACAACTGGTGAGAGCGATGGCGAAGCGCTTTCACTAAGCCAGACGCTGCTGCGCTATGACATTGGCGCTAATGAATGGAAACCTTGGGTAATTTACCCCTAGGCGTGGCAGGGGCCTCGTTGGTGGCGTTGGATCGACGCGCTCTATTTGCTGGGTGGATGGGATGGAGAGGCCATGCGCGCCGAGGTATGGCGGCTCCCGTTGCCAGCCACAACGCCTGTGGTGGCGGCCAATTGGGAAAGCAGCACGCCGCTGCCCTCGCCCTATGCGTTTGGCGGCGCGGCCGTGATGGAAGAGACAATCTATCTGGCCGGTGGGTACAATGGGCAACATGAAACCGACCGTTTCCAACGCTATACGCTGGGTGCGGAAAGTTGGGAGCTTTTGCCGCCGTTGACGCAGCCGCGTGGCGGCATTCAGCTTGTGTATGATGGGTTTGCCATCTTTGCCGTGGGTGGCGGGTGGACGGCGTCGGTGGAGACGCTGGAGCGCTTTGATCCGGCCACGGGCTTGTGGAGTCATATCCCTGCGCCGGTGGGTGGAGAATGGCGCAATTTGGCGGCAGCGTCCAACCAGGGCGACTATCTCTATTTTGTGGGTGGATGGTCGGGCGGCTATCTCAACACCTTTTTACAATACCAGAGTTCATTCCGCTCGTTTCTGCCCTCCACCCGCAACGAACAAACGCCATAGAAAAGCTAAGAGTGGGGAGTGGATCTTCGAGAGAATGACCCTTTTTTCCAATAGAAAGATTCTCACGCTGTATCTATCCAGGTCCAGGGTGCGACGCACTCGCCACACAGAATTTCTAGCCGGATCTTGTCCTGGCGAGTGCATCGCACCTGAACAGTTAGCTCATGCCAACTATCTACAACAAAAATGCCCCAGATGTGGGGCATTTTTTGTGCTTCAATTTTTTTATCCGCAAACAGCGCTACCCAGCCGAGGTCTCCGGGAGCGCTACAGGCGCACCACAGTGACCACAAAACTTATTGCCAGGGATAAGGGGACGACCGCACTGTGTGCAGAAGTGCTGTGAAGACGCCACGCCGTCTGCCACTGGCATAGCCGGAACAGCCAAGTTGTCATTGGGCTTACTGGGAATCATGCGCCGATATCGGGCGATCTCTGCTTCCAACGCATCATCCACGCTGGCGGTGTGCGGAGCCAGTTTTTCGATCTGCTGCATGTAGCCAATCGCCTGGCGGCGCAATCGCTGATCAAAACGTTGATAATCTTCCGCGCTGATCTTACCCATGTGGTGGTCAAATTCTAGCTCTTTAATCGCCACCAAGATGTCATCTTTACGACCGAGCAACTCGACCAGATGATCGTTCTCTTCATCAATCCAGCGCTCTCCCTGCGCGCGAAGCAAGGGCGAAACCACATAGAACAACGCCGCCAGCGAGAGCAGGAACGCAAGTGATATGGTTAACCAAAGCATCTCTAACACTTTCTACGTATCTATACAGGTCCAGAGTGCGACGCACCTGAACAGTTACCTTCCTACGATAAATCGGCGACAAACATCCGCTATGCCCGCACGTCTGCGCCTGCATAGGCGGATTGACGCATCTCGCGGCGGCGACTGGCCGGATGCGGCCAGAAGCAGATCAGAGTTCCCAAGACGAGCACGATCCCACCCACCCAAAGCCAGAGGGTCATAGGGTTGATGTAGATGGTAAAGGTAGCCGTCGATCCCTGATTTTCCCAGCCGTTGAGGACCACATAGACATCTTCCAAAGGCGACATGTGCAGCCCCACTTCGGTGGTGGGCATATCCGGGTTCTTGGGATAGAAGTTGTTGCGCGGCACAACCGTCCCCACCAAGTTGCCCGTCTCTTCTTCAAACACCGTAAGATAAGCGGCCCGTTCTATAAAGTTGGACTTCTCTGTGAAGTTCATGCCGGAATAGACCAATTCATAGCCGCCGAGGGTCACACGTTCGCTGGGAGCCAGGGTGACGTTGGTCTCTACTTGATAGAACTCATTGCCGATAATGGCGACGCCGATCATAACTATGCCCAGATGAACAATGTAGCCGCCGTAGCGCCGACCATTGCGGCGGATTAAGTTCACCATTGCCATTAAGACATTTTCGTCGGTGGTGGTGCGCCGAGCATGAACGCCGCGCACATATTCCTGTACGATGGTGGCGGTGACAAAGGCACAGATGGCGATGCCGATGATGGGGAAGATGTTGCGCGTGGTGAGCACCGACAGCGCGCCGATGAGCAACGCGGTGATCAGCGGCCACGTGAACTGTTCGCGAAATGTTCTGGGGCTGGTACGACGCCAGCCCAACAGTGGCCCCACGCCCATTAAGAGAAAGAGTAGCAAGAAGAGCGGGCCATTAACTTTGTTGAAGAAGGGAGCCGCCACGCTAATGCGCTCGCCCACGAGCAATTCGCTGAACATGGGAAAGAAAGTCCCCCACAGTGTGGCAAAGGCGATGCCGGCAAAGAGCCAGTTGTTGCCCAAGAAGGCGGCCTCGCGGCTGGCGTAGGAATCAATCGGCTGCTCGTCTTTCAAGAGCGATAACCGGTTGTAGAGCAGCCAGATAAAGCCAAAAAGCACGATAATCAAGAAGCCCAAGAAATAGGGGCCGACGGGGCTGCGGGCGAAGCTATGCACACTTTCGATGATGCCGCTGCGCGTGATGAATGTGCCTAAAATCACCAGAAAGTAGGTGAGGAAGATCAGGATCACGTTCCAAAGTTTGAGAATGCCGCGTCTGCTCTTGAATGATGATGCTATGCACAAAGGCCGTCGCCGTGAGCCAGGGCAGAAAGCTGGCATTTTCCACCGGGTCCCAGGCCCAATAGCCACCCCAGCCCAGTTCCATATAGGCCCACTGGCTGCCCATCAGGATGCCCGCCGACAAAAAGAGCCAGGGGATAAGCGTCCAGCGCCGCACCACACGCACCCATTCGTTGCCCAAGCGCTTGCTTGCCAGCGCGCCCACGGCAAAGGCAAAGGGCACGGATAACCCCACCCAGCCCGTATAGAGCATGACGGGATGGATCACCATCCAATAGTTCTGCAACAGCGGATTCAGGCCGCGACCATCGGCGGGCATAGCGGTGTTTAACTCAAAGGGGTTTTCGGCGAAGACGAGCAAAGTGAGGAAAAAGGCCAGTGTCCCCAGCAGGGTGGCGTTAACATAGGGCATCATGGCGCGCTCGTTGGTTTCGGTGCAGCAGGGCCACCGCCACGCCAAAGCCAGAGAGGATCAGCGTCCAGAAAAGCAAGCTCCCCGCCTGCCCACCCCACAGAGCCGAAAATTTGTAGAAGACCGGCAGCGCTCGTTCTGAATGGTTCCAGACGAAGGTCACTTGAAACTGGTCCGTGATCAGCGCATACCAAAGGACAAGGCTGGCAAACAGCACCAATCCGCCCACTGCATAGATAGCATTAAAGCTACTCTGGGCAAAGCGAGCCTCACGCTTCAGCCCGCCCCACACCCCAGCCGCTGCCCCAAAGAGAGCCAGGATCAGGGCGGTGATTAGTAACAAATAGGCAACATTAAAAATCATTGCAGGTAACCTCTGTATGCTTTCTGCAAGAGTGCAGGTTGTTCTTGATGGAGAGGGCATAGGGAGCGCCGCCCGTTAAAAATCACAAGTATCTATGCAGATCTAGGGTGCGACGCACTCGCCACATACTCTTTGGCAACCAACCTACTCCTGGCGTGTGCGTCGCACCTGTATAATCACAATCCCAACGCTAATCTCTCCCTATGCCTACCCTTAAGTCCTGCCCAGCTACTTGGGTCGAATCTGATCGATCCACTGGTCCATCTGGGCCTGACTGATGATCGGGGCGATTATTACCTTGGCAATCGTACCATCGGGCGCAATGAAAAAAGTCTCTGGCACACCCTTGACGCCATACCGGCGTGCCACCTGGCTACGCAGATCCGGGCCATTGGGATACGAAATCTCATATTCGGCCAAATATTTGAGCGCCGCCGGTTCTTGGTCCAGGTAACCCAACCCCAAGAAGACAATGCCGTTGTCTTTTTCGCGACGCCATGTCTGTTCCAACAGAACGGCTTCCTCGCGGCAGGGGCCGCACCAACTAGCCCAGAAGTTGACCACCACGCCTTGCCCACGCAGATCGTCCAAACGGATGGTTTCCCCCTCAAATGTGGTGAATTCTAGCAACGGGGCCAGACCATCGGCGCGCTGTTCGGCAACGTTGGTGTCCCACAGACGCCACGCCAGAGTGGCGACGAAGAGCAAGGGCAGGATCACAAAGACCACGCGCCAAAAGAGAAGGGCCTTGCTAGGCTCTGCAGGGTGCTCACCCAGATCTACTTTGCTTAACTCAGCCATAACGCTTCAACTCCTCGTCCAGGCGTTGGTGATAGTCATCGTGTGCGGGTATAGCTTCCGCGACGCTGCCGGTTGCCTGCGCAGGGCGGATCATGTGGCGCGAACGCATCCACACAAAGATGCCCCCCAGCACCAATGCCAAAGGTGGCAAGATCCACGCCAACCAGTTAAACCCTTCAAGCGGCGGCTCGCCTAAAATTTGTGGGCCGTATTGCTCCAGAAAATAAGCTTTGATCGAATCGACATCCTCGCCCTCAGCCAGTTTAATCGCAATAACCTCTTTCATCTGGGTACATGCCTCTAATTTACAGGAATCAAGGCGCACGCCGCTACAAAGCGGACACCAGATCTCCTGGGCCACGACATTAATTTGGTCCATTGTGACAGGGCTGGTCTCCACATCGGGCGGGTCATCCTGGGCAAAGAGAGGGGAAGGAGACAAGAGCATCAGCAGCCCCAGCGCAAAGAGACCCATCACGAGCGCATTTATCGTCTTCAATCGGGGATGAAAGTAACGTATCATCAAGGCTCCTCTGCTTGGGCAAACCGACCTCTGTCCGCACATATCAACGGTCTCTCTTTATACCTATACAGGTCTAGGGTGCGACGCACTCGCCACACAAGCGCTTCACACCCAATCTACCCTTAGCGAGTGCGTCGCACCTGGTTAGTTACCTTTATTTTACCATAACTCCCGCTGAACTCGTTGGGATTTCGGGGTAAATGATGGGGAGTTCATTGCAATACGGGCATGAGGTGGGGCGGGAAGACCGGTGCCGGAGAAGAGAAGCGATCCCGCCACCCCGCCTCGTGCGCCGATCCATGTACCGTAAACAGGTACGCGGCATTAAAAAAGGCTTTTGGTAGCGCTACCAAAAGCCTTTGTATAAACGGAGAAGAGGATCAAGGGGCTGTTACCCGCGCCCACCCAGGCGATGAATCTTGTCACTGGTATCGCGCCACGAAACTTTGCTCAATCCCAGCTTATGCCGCAGTTGCTCGTCTGGCATTCCGTTCTTAAAATCGCGCACCGCACACGTCCAGCGCAGCGTTTCGAAGCCCACTTGCAAACGGCGAATGTTGGCCCGATTGCCCGCCTCGTCTAGCACATATTCCAGATTACGCGGGGTGCATTCAAACAAAAAGCGGTCCGGTTTGTATTCGGCCATATACTGTTCCAACGGTCGCAAAATGGTTGGATTCAGCGGCAGTCGGCGATTTTTATGGGCATAGCGTACATCGTTGTATTGGATGTGGACTTCGGGAGATCGGGCCTGTGAGCGATCAACGTCTTCCACCAGTAGTTTGGCACACTCACTCTTTTTCATGCCCGTCTGGAGCAACAAACTCACAAGCAGATAGGGGCGTGCATCGGCTTTCTCACGGTCCAACAGCCAATCTTGGCATGTCCGCACCAGCCGTTTGATCTCGTCATCGTGCAAAATGGTGGGCAGCGGCGTGCGCACACTCTGTTGCACAATGGCATCGGCAGGATCAGTCCCAATCACGCCAGTATCATGCAGCCAGCTAAAAAAGACCTTTAGGGTGGTGATGCGCCGAGCCAACGTTTTGGCGCTACACGGTTTGTCCCGCTCGCTCTGCATCCACTCTAAAAAATCGTTAAGATGGCTATTTTGGATCTGATGCAACAGTGCCGAATCATCCATGAAGCCACGCAGAATTTTCAAATCATTGCGAAAGGCTTTAATCGTATTTTGGCTAAAACCCTTGCCTATCATGAAATCGTCAAAGGCAATCACAGCCGTGCCCAAATCACTGTGGGCGCGCAGCGGCGGGGGCGCGCTGGTGGCCGGGTCGATCTCAACATTTATATGCGTACCGTTTTCAACAGGAGGAGTGGCTTCCGAAGTATGCGGGGTGCGCTCTTCCTGGGGTATTTCCGAACGATCCATGACATGCTCCTTTCATTTGCCCTCCATATTAGCGGGTAACCCTGCTTTTGGCAATATGGCAGGAACGTAGGGTGGATGGATTTTTTCCGGGCGGGCGGCGGGCAACGTAAACCAGAACGTGCTGCCTGTGCCTGGTTGGCTTTCGACGCCCACCTCGCCGCCCAGCCGTGTGACAATGCGCTCGACAATGGAGAGGCCCAGGCCATGCCCGTGGGCACGGGATTTCTCTAGCCGGGTGAAGAGGGTAAAAAGTTGGGACTGTTTCTCCAGCGGAATGCCGGGACCATTGTCGCGCACCCAAAAGCGCAGCATGGCGGGGTGACCGTTGTGGCTGATCAGTGGGGACGCGCCAAGTTCGATGACGGGCGGGGTTCCGCCATATTTCAGGGCATTGCTTATATAGTTGACCCACACGGCCTCGATCCAGGGCGCATAGCCCAGCGCAGTCGGCCAGACGGAAGGAACGATAATGTGGGCATGGTCCGTGTGCAGTTGGCTCAACGCTTCGTGGATAATGAGCGACATGGACAACGGCTCCGGCGTCACCTCTTGCTGGCGAGCACGCGCCAACAACATCAGCCCGTTAATAATGTCATACATTTTGTGGCCGGATCGGGCAATCGCCCCGGCCATCTTAGCCATCTCTTCGTCGTCGCTTATGCTGCCCATCAACTCGGCAAAACCGACAATCGTGGTTAGTGGATTCTTGAGATCGTGGGCAACGGTGTGGGCAAAGGCGTCGAGTTCCCGGTTGTGGATCTCAAGTTGGGCGGTGCGCTGGTTAAGTTCGCGCTCGATTTTCTTTTGTGCGCTAATATCGCGCAGCACAACCAGCCGCCCGGTATGGCTGCCTGCGGCGTCGGTGAGCGGATTCATGGAGAGATCGTAGTCGTAGACATGCCCTTCGTGCTGGACGACGATCTCGGCGCGGGCGTTGAAATTGTGGCGAAATCTCTCAATCAGGTGTGCCCAGCGGTCCAGCACAATCTCCACAGGCTGCCCAATTAGCTCATCAACGGGGCGCGCCAAAAAGCGCTGGGCTGCCGTATTCAGATCAATCACGCGCCCCTGTCGATCCAGCACGATCATGAGATCGGCCATGCTGTCGATTAACTTGTCGCGCGCCACAGGCTTGAGATCAAAAAGCCGATAGCGATAGATGCCCACCACAAAGGTTAACCCGGCACAGGCAAAGCCAACCGCGGTGTAATCTTTGCGCAACTCTGGCACAAGATGAAAGACATAGACCAAATTTAACAGGACCGGGATCAAAGTTCCCGCCGTGAGCCAGATCGATTGAAAACGATAGAGGCTGTAGGTCTTAAACGATTGCACAACGATTAGGTAGGATCCCAGCAGGACCAGCGCATAGGAGTACGCGCCGTGGAGTACAAACATGGGGCCGTGCTCCACCGAGAGGGCCAGCAGCCGCCCCACGGGGATAAATGTATAGCTTTGCCAGATCAGGCCATGCCATTCGTTTGTCCAGGCCAGGAGAGTGGTCAGCGTGGGGATCACAAAGAAGAGCCAAACTCGTGTGGGACGCAGCCAGTCAAATTTGCTCGTATAGTGTAGGGCAAAGAGCAGCCAGGCCACCGAGGTAAAGGGGATAAAGAGGTAGCTGGCTTTGGCCCAGAAGAGGGTAAAGATTGGCGATGTGGCAATCAGCTCGAACGAGTTGAAAATTAACCAGCCCGATGCTACCCACAGGACACGCAAGAGCGCCCAGGTTGTGGACGTGCGATTCTGCAAAACATGCAGACTTACAAACGTTGAGATTGAGACGGCTACAAATGCGAGAATTAAATAAAGACTATATTGATCTGGGAAACTCATGGTTATATTTTACACCCGAAGAGTGCAAATGTCATTCAAAATTAAGCACTATCTGCACAAAAGCTGGAAAAGGCTATGGATATTCATTGGAGCGAGCATTCCGGGAATGGACCCGAAGTTCCCGGCACTTTTCAGCGATTCGCCCTATTCTGAAGTACACCCCACTCATATCCCGCCTTTTCCAATCAACGTACGCCTGTGCTATGATACAGAGTAACTTTCACAATGCAAACCGCTTTCTGTCCTAGTTTTTACCCAAACAAATCAGTTTCGCTTGGTATCTATTCAGGTCTAGGGTGCGACGCACTCGCACATAGTTTTTCGCAACCGATCTACACCGGGCGAGTGCGTCGCACCTGGATAGTTATTTCGCTTTTTTATTTATCACCGTTTGAACCGAGGAGAGTCCAATGAAAAAATTCTTTAAGTTTATCTTTTTCCTGGCCTTTGTGGCTGGAGTGATCTACGCCATCCAAAAGCTGTTGGCACAGTCCGCGCCCCAGGGCGCCGGCAGCGGTGTCTTGCCCGAAACGCCGATTACGCCGTTGGAAGATGCGCCCCTGGGCGGCGACATTAGCCCGCAACTGCTGGAAATTTTGGTCGATCCAGAGGACAAAGGCAAGCTTGAACTGGTGGAAGAGGGCAAATATTTGCTCAACCCGCGCAACGGCTACCGCTATCCCATCCGCAATGGCATTCCTGTGATGTTAATTGAAGAGGGCAAAAAACATCAGGACAAGAGCCGCATTGCCAGCAACGGCAACAAGAGTGAAAAAGCCACCGCCGGGTAAAGTACGCCGGTCTTTTCTGATCAAAGGCTACTTCAAGAAAATAAGTACCCAAAAGTCCCCGGCACCTTATGAACTTAGACGGCTGGATTTCAGTGTACAGGCTCGCATGGTCTGAAAGTGCCGGGGGCTTTGGCTGGATACTTTATTATTTTGAATAGCCTTACCTTTCTCATCGCAAAAAACGCTTGCGAACACTGCCCTTGAACGCAACCAATGGGCAGAGGCTGCCGGGCTGACCTTACAGCCGAGTCATCTGGCTTGGGAAAAGTTCCCGCAATCGGAGGCCGTGTTGGTCTTTGCCCGTGGCCTGGGCGCTGCCCGCAGTGGTGATGTCGCCGCTGCCCAGCGCGATTTGGAACGGCTCCAGATCCTGCACGATACCCTGGTGGAGGCCAAGAATGCTTATTGGGCGGGGCAGGCAGAAATCCAGTATACCGAAGTTGCCGCCTGGATTGCCCTGGCGCAAGGCAACCAGGATGAGGCGCTGGCATTGATGCAGCAAGCGGTGGATTTGGAAGCCGCGACTGAAAAGCACCCGGTGACGCCCGGCCCGCTTAAGCCCGCCCAAGAACTGTTGGGAGAGATGTTGCTTGAACTAGGCGACCCCACCATAGCCTTGCAGGCGTTTGAAGCCTCGCAGCAAACCGAACCGAATCGCTTTATGGGGTTGTATGGGGCCGCCCACGCCGCAGAGCTGGCGGGCGATCTCGAAAAGGCGCGTACGTTCTATGAACAACTTGTCGCCCTGAGCGCCAACGCAGATGGGGATCGCACTGAACTGGCTACGGCGCAGGCATTTCTGGCGCAGAAGTAGCAGTGCTTGTCCCTTTGTGCCAGAGCCACCGAAGCGCTGGAGTCGCGCATCTGGGCCGGCATCCATGTCCGCTTTGAGATGGCCGTCGGTCGTAAGATGGGAGAGGCCGTGGCAGCAAAGGTCATTGCCCACGCCCAGCAGGATGGGGCGATGGCCGATCAATAACCACTGGGCTGGCATGTGACCGGCAAAATGAATGTGCTGGTCACATGCCAGGACAAATAAGATAGGACTTACATCTGGGCGGAGGTATCCCCAGGGCAGGCCGACTGGCAGCCCTTCTTGACAACGGATGCGCTGCGCGCCGGAGAGTAGTACTACATGGCCGTTGAGGCTGACTACACCACAAACCGGTATGTGCGCTTTGGGCTGCGCGGTCCTGGCATTCACCTCTCGCACAATATATCGGCCTATACAATTGCCCCAAAGGTGAAATTCACCGTTCAAGCCACTTATAGACTTCTTTGGCATTGCGCCAGAAGTAGTTCTGCGTGGCTTCCTCGCCCTTCTCGGCAAAGTACGCTTGCACCATCGCCAAATAGTCCGCATAGTTGCGCCCTGCCCGGTCGGAGACCGGCCAGTTGCTGCCATAGATCAAGCGCGTGGAGCCAAACGCACCCCACAACAGATCCAGCGCCGGGCGATAGAAGTCGAGATCCGCCGGGGCGGGCTGGCGGGTACTCTGCTCCATTACCGCCGAGACTTTCATGGAAATGTTGGGCTGCTCGGCGGCACGGGCCATGCGCTCACGCCAGGCGGGATCCACGGCGTTGCCGTCCACGGGCATGTGCAGAATGTGGTTGATCACCATACGCAGATCGGGGATCTGGCGGGCCACGGTCAGCACGGCGTCCAGATGCTCGGCGCGGATCAAGAGATCCAACGAAAGATCGCGCTCGGCCAGCGTGCGCAGATCCGCTATAAAGCTGCCGCGCTGGCTATCCTCAAAGTATTGCCCGCCACAGCGGATGCCCCGTAAGATCGGGTTTGCCGCAAAGCGCGCCAGATCCGCGCCAAACGAGGGCTGGCCCGGCACAATCTGGCCGACAAAGCCCACGATGAACGGCGCGTCGGCAGCCAGATCGAGAATCCACTGGTTATCTTCCAGCCAACGACTGGCTTCGACAACCACAGTGCCGGTGACTGCACCCGCACCGGGCAACGCTTGGAGATGGGTGGGTAGCACACGGCGATAGAGCAGGGTGTTTTCCGGCGGCGGCCAGGGGATGCCCTGGGGGCGCGTCGGGTCGTAAAAGTGGGTGTGGGTGTCGATAATCATGGGGACCTCTCAGTGGGGTGGATTGTGGAAATGGGATTTGATAGCTTTGGAGCGCTTGGCGTACACGCTCAAATTCCGCTCGAATGACATTAACGTTATGCAATATAATCAGTGGGGGGGAGGGTAACAATGGTAAACCAGAAATCTTTAATTGCGCGTACAATCTTCAAAAATTGGTCTAAATCAACGGGTTTGGTGATATAGCAATTGGCGTGGAGATCATAGGATTGGACAATATCATTCTCTGCTTCAGAGGTGGTGAGGATGACCACCGGGATCTTGCGCAGACTTTCGTTGGATTTAATGGACGCCAGCACTTCGCGCCCATCCATACGCGGCAGATTGAGATCCAATAGGATCAGATCTGGGCGAACAACAGCGACATATTGATCGCGCTGTTCCAAATAGCGGATGGCCTCAACTCCATCTTGGACCACATGCAAATTAATGTGGACTTTGCTCTCACGCAGGGCTTCTTGGGTCAGCCGCACATCACCGGGATCATCCTCAACTAACAAAATATCAATCGACCTGGCGGGAGATAGAGTCATGCGGGTTTTGTCCTCGTTTAAGATTGACGTCAATGGTTGCAGTACAGAAACTGCGTGTTTCACACAGTCGGTCTTTTTGGCCTTTTTGTGGCGGGATCGTGAATCAGGTCTTCAAGATTCTCGCGCAAGGGCAGGGTGAAAAAGAAGGTAGACCCAATCCCAACTTCAGATTCGACCCAGATCGTCCCGTCGTGGCGCTCGACGATCTTTTTGCAGACGGCCAGCCCAATCCCCGTGCCAGCATAGTCGCCTCGGCCATGCAGCCGCTGAAAGATCACAAAGATGCGTTCCATGTACTGAGACTCAATGCCGATGCCGTTGTCGCGCACAGAGAATTGCCATGTCGGGCCTTGTTGCGTTGCCCCAATTTCGACCACGGGGCTGCCCTGCTGAAATTTCAGCGCATTGCTGATCAGGTTCTGGAAGAGTTGCACCATCTGGGTTTCGTCTGCCAGCACCGTGGGTAATGCTCCCACACGGACGGAGGCCCCACTTTCGACAATCTGAAATTGTAGATCGGAGAGCACACGTTCCAGAACCAGGTTCAAATTGGTGGGCGTCCTCGGTCTGCTATGCGTTCCTACGCGTGAATAGGCCAGCAGGTCATTAATCAGCGCCTTCATGCGTGTGGCGCCGTCCACAGCAAAGTTGATAAAAACATCGGCGTCTTCGTCAATCTGCCCGGCATAGCGCCGCTGGATCAGTTGTAAATAGCTGCTGACCTTGCGTAACGGCTCCTGGAGATCGTGCGACGCTACGTAGGCGAACTGCTCCAACTCCTGATTCGAGCGGTGCAACTCGATGGACTGTTGGGCCAGCCGCTCATCGGCATCTTTGCGTTTGGTAATATTACGCGCCACTGCATAGATCAGCTCCTCTTCCGCATCCAACACCGCCGTCCATGATAACCATTTGTAGGAGCCATCCGCACAGCAGAACCGATTCTCGAAGTTGGCTACCGTTTCACCGGCCACTATGTTCGCCTGCTGTGTGGCGGTCTGCTCCACATCGTCGGGGTGGACAAAATCAAGCATGGGCGTAGAGAGCAACACTGCCTGTGTGTGTCCCAATGTGCGTTCCCAGGCCGGGTTTAGCTCTTTGAAATAGCCATCGGTGCCGCTAATCGAGAGCAATTCCACCGAAATGTCAAAGAGGCGCGCCGCCCGATAGCGCAGACGTCGTTCCTCGGCCAGGGAGGCAGCCATGGTGTTAAAGGAGGCGGCCAACTGCCCCATTTCATCGCTTGTGCGAACGTCCATGCGTGCGTTGAGGTCGCCCTCGCCAAAGCGGGTTGCCACCTTGCGCAAGGCCAACACCGGGCTTGTAATCGTGCGCGCCACCGCCACGGCAATCAGCGCAGTCAGCGCCAACGCCGTCAGTCCCAGCCCGATCATGATCTGCGAAAAGTGATAGACCGGTTCCAGAATTTCATCTCGATCCAACGAAACCAGCAGGCAGAGTTCACGTGCCGGCAGCCAACGGTAAACGGTAATCACCGGATGGCGGACATAGTTCTCTTCCACCAGAATGCCGTTATCACCGGCCAGACAGTGCTTGACAGACTCTGTGCGTATGCCCTGGCGTAGCATCACCCCATCGTCAATTAAGCGTGGCTGCGAAATAAAAAGATTGGCTGCATTGACCAAATAGACATCCAGACTTTGGTAGAGGCTGTTGTATGTATTGACAATCGTATTTAGATGGTCGATGTTCAACTGCCCGGCCAAGACGCCAATCGCGCTGCCTGTGTCGTTGCGGATGGGCATAGACACAAACATGACTGGGGCTTGAATGGTCAGTGCGTAGAATGGATTTTGCACATAAGGTCCGCGCAGCCCTTCGCGAAAATAGTTGCGATCCTCGCGAAATTTCCCCTCCAACTCCGGATCGTTCGAGGCGAGTATCTCTCCACTTTCGGCATCCAACAAGACCAAGCTGTCGAATCCTTCGTCGGATGTAATCCACGGGTGAAATTCGGCCACGATCTGGTCGTGGGCTGCTTGCCCGGTTCGGCTCTGCCGTTGGGCGAGGAATGTTTGAAGCGCTGTGCCAAAACGGGGCTGGGCCGCGATGATCTCCAGCGAGTGTTGGCGTTCCCCGATCCACGTGTTAAAGGCGATCTCTTTTTCCACAGCCGTGGAGATAAGACCAAACTCCACCGTCGAAACCAGACTGGAGTAGCCGATCTGATAGGCAATTGTGCCGAAGATAAGCAAAATCAGAGCGACAGCCCCCCCAAAAACCAGGATCAGTTTGAGGGTGAGGGATAAATTTTTAATCATTATGACGATAGATTTGCGACAAGATGTCGAGTGTATAGACATCACTCACGGTGACTGTGCGTGTCAAGATCGATTGCCCGCGCAGGGTGACGGCCATTTCTTCCCACTCTTCCGGGCGCATCCACCCAATCGGATCGACTCCAGTGTTGATCAACGGGATGCTGGCAACCATCTTCTCGTTGGAGAGCGCCACATCAGACGCTGGGTCATAGTGCGCCACCGCCTCGCCCGATTCATTAGGGTTCTCGATGGCATACGTCCAGCCTTTGAGGGTAGCCCGCACAAACCGCAACGCCAGATCGGGGTTGCTTGCCAAAAATTCATCGGTGGTAAAAAGTGTGTCTGCATAAAAATGGACCCCGTAATCGTCGGGGAAGATAATGTTGATCTCATGCCCGGCCCGCTGGATCGCCACCGCCAGCGAAGTAAGATAGCCGCTCCACACAGGAACCTCGCCTGTGGCAAAAAGATCGGGATCTGAAGGCAGATCAACCTCGGTAATCTGATCCGGCGTGACGCCCACCTGAGCCATCATGGCGTAAAAGGTGGTTCTGTCGCCCAGCGACAGCCGCACCTTTTTGCCAGCAAATTGCTGCGGACGGGTAATCCCCGAATCGGCCAGCGTTAGAAAGACCAGCGGGTTGCGCCGGTAGATGGTTGCCACCGCGCGCACGGGCTTCTCGTCGGCGCGTGCCAGAATTAATATCTCGGCAGCATTTATGCCAAAGTCCGCCTCGCCTGCCAGCACCACGTTAATGGGATTGATGCGTGTCCCCCCTTCGCGGAAGGTAACTGCCAATCCTTCTTCGGCATAATAGCCCCGTTGCTCAGCTATATAGAAACCGGCAAACTGGGCATCGTGTATCCAACGAAGCTGTACGGTCAGTGGCGTCAGTTCTCGAGGGGCTAGGGTGGCTGTGGCACAGCCCGCCATCAAGAGCATCCCAAACCATAGAAGCGCGGTTACACAGAGGGTACGACGACAGCGGAGGGTGAGGCGGGTAATTCGAGCCATGTGAGTCTTGTCTCCCGAATTATACTGCGCAGCAGCACACGAGGAGATGTTTCAAGGAGCAGAAATTGTTCCTTTGCGCGCTGCTTCGTCTATGAATATCAAATTAGTCCCTTACATTACTCTGATATAAGAGGTTTGTATATGAGCATTATCGCAAATTAGTAGCCCAGTTTTTTATCCACCACATTGGTGAGGGGTTCATGCGCCAGGTGGCGTCTAAGATTTTCCACAAAAATGGCAAAGGCGCGCTCGTTATAATGCGGCGTGGCCCCTGAATAGTGCGGCGTGATGATCACGTTGGGCAGATCCCACAGCGGAGAATCGGCGGGCAGCGGCTCCGGGTCGGTGACGTCCAGACCCGCCCCGGCAATCCAGCCGGCTTGAAGGGCGTGGATCAGCGCCGCTTGATCAATGATCGGGCCGCGGCCAATGTTGACGATGATGGCGCTGGGCTTCATAGCGCGGCAGCTCGCGTGCGCCAACCATGCCCTCGGTTTCGTGGGTCAGCGGCAAGGTGATCACCACAAAATCGGCTTCGGGCAACACGGCCAGCAGTTGATCGGGTCCCACCATGCGCGCCACCCCCGGCACGCTTTCGCTGGGATCACGGCGCACACCGATGACGTGCATCTCCATCGCCTCGGCCAGCTTTGCTGTCTGTGCCCCAATCGCACCTACGCCCACCAGCACCATCGTCTTGTGCCAGACTTCAAAGAGTTCCTCACCGGGGATCTTGGCCCATTCATGGCGAACCTGGGCGCGCATGGAGCGGTGAAAGGCGCGCCCCAGGTTCAAAAGGAAAGCAAAAATATGCTCAGTAATCGGAATGGCATGGACCCCCGATGCATTGGTCAACACAAAGGGCAGGTCGGCGGCTTCAGGATGGCGCATCAGCCAATCGACCCCAGCGCCCCATTGTTGCATCCAGCGCAGATTTTTGGCCTGCGGCAGCAGCGCGCGCGGCAGATCCCCAGCCACGATTTCGATTTCGTCAATCACCGTTTCAATTTCAGCGCGATCTTGTGTGTGCAGCACCCGATAATCAGGAGCCAGCGCCTGCACTTCTTGCAAAAATTCCGGGTAGAATCGGTCGTTGCCCAGACCGATGAGAATGGTTTTCATGGCAATCTTTCCTTGGGGGATGGGATGGCATATTGCGTGTTGCGTACAGCGGTTGCATGATACGCAACACGCAATACAGTTATCAGCCTTGCAGAATGACTTCAATTTGTTGCAACTCGTCGGCGCTAAACGCAAGATTTTGCAGCGCGCCCACGCTGTCGTCGATCTGCGCCGGGCGGCTGGCCCCAGATCAAGGCCGAGGTGACCACGGAGTGTCGCAACACCCAGGCCAGCGCCATTTGGGCCAGTGTCTGCCCGCGGCTTTGGGCAATTTCGTTGAGCCGCTGTACTTGGCTCAGTTTTTCATCGGTGATCCGATCTGGCTTGAGAAAGCCATGCGGCTTGGCCGCGCGCGAATCGTCGGGGATGCCGCCCAGATATTTGTTGGTCAGCAATCCCTGGGCCAGCGGCGAGAAGGGAATCGTGCCGATGCCTTCGGCTTCTAATGTTTCGAGCAAGCCATCTTCGATCCAGCGGTTGAACATACTGTACGACGGCTGATGGATCAGGCAAGGCGTGCCCAGCTCGCGTAAAATGCGCGCCGCTTGCCGGGTCTGTTCCGGTTGATAGTTGGAGATGCCCACATAGAGCGCACGCCCAGAACGCACAGCATAATCCAGCGCGGTCATGGTCTCTTCCAGCGGCGTGTCGGGGTCCGGGCGATGATGATAGAAAATGTCCACATAGTCCAGCCCCATGCGTTTCAGGCTTTGGTCCAGGCTGGAAATGAGATACTTGCGCGATCCCCATTCGCCGTATGGCCCCGCCCACATGCGATAGCCGGCTTTGGTGGAGATGATCAACTCGTCGCGATGGCCGGCCAGATCACTGTGCAAAACTTTGCTAAAGGTCTCCTCTGCCGATCCCGGCGGCGGCCCATAGTTGTTGGCAAGATCAAAGTGGGTGATGCCCAGATCAAAGGCACGGCGGATGATGGCGCGGCCATTTTCCAGCGTATCCACGCCGCCGAAGTTGTGCCACAGACCCAGCGAAATCGCCGGGAGTTTCAGTCCACTGCGCCCCACACGGTTGTAGCGCATGGCGTCGTAGCGGGTGGCGGAAGGGGTGTATGGCATGGGAGTGTCCTTTTGTGGTATTGCTTGACGTAGTATTGCTTGACGTAGTATTGCTTGAGGTAGTGTTTCTTGACGATAGACGGAAGACGAACGAAGCATTGCAGTAAGTTTTCGCGGTCTCCTCTATAAGGGGGTCGCAGGTAACCTTCGTCTATCGTCTTCCGTCCGCCGTCCTCTTCAACACATCTTCCGCTATTTCCAGCGTGCGGTCAATATCCGCCGCGGTATGCGCAGCGCTGATGTGGCAGCGTTTGAGGGCCACGGGATAGAGAAAGCAGCCGCGCTCGATCATGCCCAGGCGAAAAGCGACATCAGCGGCGGCATCGTTGCCCAGCAGATCGGTGTAGTTCTGCGGCAGCCCGTGGGCCGGATCGATGAAATAGGGCACAAAGATCGAGCCGTAGCCAGTCACGGTCATGGGAATGCCCAAACGCGTGGCAATCTCAGTCAGCCCGGCGCGCATCCGCTCACCCAGCGCGAAGAGATGCGCATAGACCGCGCCATCTTCCAACTCGGCGATGGTGGCTGCCGCTGCCGCCGTCCCCACAGGGTGACCATTGTACGTCCCTGCCATAAAGACCGTGCCGCCGCCGGTGGCGAAGTTCATCATCAACTCGGCTTTGCCCACCAGCGCCGCGCAGGGGAAGCCATTGGCAATCGCCTTCGCCAGTGTGGTCAGATCCGGCGTGATGCCCAGTGTGGCCTGATAGCCGCCCAACCCGTGGCGAAAGCCGGTGATCACCTCGTCGAAGATCAGCAGCGTGCCGGTCTCGTCGCAAAGCTGGCGCAGGCCCGCCACAAAATCTCGGCGCGGCAGCACACAGCCGATGTTGTGCGGGATCAGTTCCAAAATCACCGCGGCGTATTGACCCGTGTGCAGCTCGCGCGCCGTGGCTTCCAAATCATTGAAATCGACCACACTCGTGCCCGCAATCGCCCCCGGCAGCATCCCCGCCGAGAGCGGATCTTTGTGGCCGATCTTCTGCGCCGGGCTGGCAATGTTCATCAACACGGCATCATGCCAGCCGTGATAGGTTCCCTGAAATTTGAGCAGTTGGGCGCGCCCGGTGACGGCCCGCGCCAGCCGCACGGCATGGTGCGTGGCCTCGGAGCCGCTGTTGCAGAGATGCACCCTCTCGGCGCTGGGGATATGCTGCACCAGTTTGCGTGCCACGGCAACCTCGGCATCGCTCGTCCCCGCGCCCACCAGATCCAGCGTGCCGATGGCGTCGATCACAGCGGCGTTGACGCGCGGGTGGCAGTGCCCCAAAATGATCGGGCCAAAGGCGGCATGGTAATCCGTGTAACGGTTGCCGTCCACATCCCATAGATACGCACCCTGAGCGCGCTCGAAGACAATGTCGATAGGCATCTTACGGATGGCCGTATTCACGCCGCCGGGAATAGTGCGTCGGGCCTCTGCCATGCGCGCCGCCGATTGGGTGTGGTCCATAGAGGTCTCCTGTCAGCGATAGAATGCGGATGACGCGGATTGGGCGGATTTCTCGGATTTATTTTCCATGCGCTCAATCCGCGTTCTATCTTTTGGGGATACGATTGCACATTCCTGCATGATAGCGTACTATTTTTCTGCCTGCCACCCCATGCTTGGCAGCCACCCGATTTTTTGTAAACACGGATGGAAGAGAACACAGGTCGTAACTGTACAGGTGCGACGCACTCGCCAAGAGTAGCTTGGTCTTGAAAAGCCTTTGTGGCGAGTGCGTCGCCCCCTAGATCGGTATAGCTACCACAGATGAAACTTTTATCCGTCTTCCCTTCTATCCATGGTTACAGCTCTTTTGGATTTGCCAGAGAGGATGTAGATCGCTATGAAGCTTCTAGACTCTGTAACTGCTCAGATCGCCCAGACCGTAAACGCCGACCGCTTGGTGGAGACGGCCCTGGCGCTCATCGAGATCCCCAGCCCCACGCGCAGTGCCGGGGCCGTGGCGGATCGGCTGGCCGAGATTCTGGCCGCGGATGGCTTCGCCGTGGCGCGCCCCGTGGCGGATTGGCCCGAAGCGCCCGCCGTCGCCGTGCGCTTTGAGACGGGCAAGCCGGGCCGCACCCTGCAATTCGACGGCCATTTGGACACGGTGCATCTGCCCTTTGTGCCGCCTCGCCATGAGGATGGCACTCTTTACGGCTCCGGGTCATCGGACATGAAAGGGGGTATTGCCGCCTTTGTGGAAGCGTTGCGCGTGCTGCGCGAGACTGAAACTTTGCCCGGCGGCGGCATTTTGCTCACGGCGCACGATCACCACGAAGGGCCGTGGGGGGATCGGCGTCAGGTGCGCGCTCTGATCCGTGAGGGGTATGTGGGCGATGCCGTGTTGTTGCCCGAATATCTAGCCGACTTTCTGCCCCTGGCCGGCCGTGGCATGGGCATCTTCGAGATCCGCATCCGGCGTGAGGGCGAACCGGTCCACGAGGTGTTGCGCCCGGAGAATCTGCCCGATGTGCTGGGCACAGGCGCGGATCTCGTTGTGCGCTTTCGCCATCTACACAACGAACTTTCGCAGAATACCGATCCCCACGCCGGTCACGATTCTATCTTCGTCGGTCGCATCCAATCAGGCGAGATCTACAACCAATCGCCCCTGGTTTGCACCCTTAACGGCACACGGCGCTGGATCACACCGGGCAGCGGTGAAGCCGTGCGCGCAGAACTGGAAGCCATGTTGCAAGAGGCAGCCCAGCGCAGCACGACGCAGATTGAAGTGGATCTGGACATTCAAGGCGATGCCTTCCGCATTGATGCTGCGGCTCCCATTGTGGCGGCCTTTCAATCTGCCCATACTGCCGTAACCGGGAACGCTTTGCCCTTTGGCGGCAAGCCCTTTGTGGACGACGGCAACACCTTTGCGGCGCTGGCAGGCATCCCTGCCCTCACCCACGGACCGGCAGCCACCGGCGCGCATACCTTGAACGAGCGCGTGCCCGTGGCTGAGTTGGTGCGCGTGGCACAGGTCTACGCGCTGACAGCGGTGGGGTTTTGTGGAAAGTGATTGGGTGACTGGGTGATTCTAAAAATCACTCAATCACCCAATCACATCTACGCCCAAGAAGAATGTCAAAATCATTTGATTACCTGACAATTTCAACCTTTAAGGAGTCACCATGCACCTGGACGAACGACGACAACGGCTGCTCAAACACACCTTTGTGGACTATCGGCAGACCTCAGAATTTTTGGAAAATCCGCTGATCGTGGAGCGGGCCGAGGGTCTCTATTATTGGGATGTGGAGGGCAAGCGCTATTTTGACGCCATCGGCGGCATCTTTGTGGCGCTGCTGGGCCACGGCCACCCGCGCCTGCTGGAGGCCATGCGCAAGCAGATGGAGATCATGAGCTTTGCGCCGCCCCTGCATGGCGTGGCCGATGTGACTCTGGACTTTGTGGAAAAGTTGGGCGAAGTGACGCCGGGCACGCTGAACTTTATCAAGCCCTTTAGCGGCGGCTCCGAATCGGTGGAGGCGGCGCTGAAATTTACCCGCCAATATTTCAAACAGACCGGCCATCCCGGTAAATACAAGTTCATCAGCCGCTACCAGGGCTATCACGGCGGCACGTTTGGGGCAATGGCGGCCAGCGGCACAGGCAAGCGCAAAACGCCCTTCGAGCCACAGATGGGCGGATTTCTCAAAGTTTTCCCGCCCACCTATTACCGTGACCGCTTTTCGTCGTGGGAGGAGTGTAACCGCTTCTGCGCGCGCATGTTCGAAGATGTGATCATCAGCGAAGATCCCGAAACCGTGGCCGGTATCATCGTGGAGCCGGTGGGCAACACCGGCGGCATCATCACCCCCACCGATGAGTACTTCCAGATTTTGCGCGAGGTTTGCGACCACTACAACGTGATCCTGATCTTCGACGAGGTGATTACCGGCTTTGCGCGTACGGGCAACATGTTCGCCGCCCAGACTTTTGGCGTCACACCGGACATTATTTGCAGCGGCAAAGGGCTGTCCAGCGGCGTGATTCCCCTGGGCGCAATGATGGCGCGGGAAGATATGGCCGATGCGTTTTATGGCGCGCTGGAGGATGACGTGCAGTTTGCCCACGGCCACACCTTCGCCGGCAACCCGCTGGCCTCTGCCGTGGGGCTGGCTGTGTTGGAAGAGATCGAAGCCGGGCAGTTGGTGCAAAAAGCGCGCGATGTGGGCGATTACCTGACGGAGAAGCTGGGCGATCTGAAAAAATATGGCGTGGTGCGCGAGGTGCGCGGCAAGGGCATGTTGCGCGGCGTGGAACTGGTGCAAGATACAAAGTCCATGCAGCCTTTCCCGGCCCTGGGCAACGCGCTCAAACGCACGGCCCTCAAGAACGGCCTGATCATGCGTATTGATCCTTCGTGGTTTGCCGTGGCCCCGGCTCTCATCGCCGAAAAGTCCGATATTGACGAACTTTGCGATTTGATTGATCGCAGTTTGGCGGAAGCGCTGGAGCAGGTGGGATGAGATTGAGAGATGGAGAGATGGAACGAAATTTTTCTCATTTTGCTTCTGCTGCCGTCAACTTCACATAATCAGCGCGCAGCGTTTCGGCATCCCAGCCCAGATCGCGCTCTTCGCCCAGATCTTCCAGATCGGCCAGCAAAAGCTGTTCCAACTCTTCAATCCGCTGCCGCGCCGCGTTGATATACTCGGCGCGGTCGCCGCGCTGTTCAGTCAATTCGTGCAACGCCGCCTCATCATGGCGCAGGAATTTCTGGGCGGCGCGCTGCGATTGATAGGCGCGGAAGCCCAGCGCTTGCAGGGCATCGGTTCCCATACGCAGCGATGTGTCCAGCGATTGCCGATAGACATGGGTGACGCCAGCAGCCAGCAGCCCGTGGGCATCGGACCAATCAAAGGCGCGCGCCAGAATCTTCAAATGCGGAAAATGTTTGCGGGCGGTGTGAACCAATTCCAGCGTCTTTTCGGGGCTGTCCAGCGCCAACACCAGCAGTTTGGCATGGGCAGCCCCGGCTGTTTCCAGCAGATCATAGCGCGAGGCATCGCCGTAGTAGACCTTCAATCCCAGCCGGCGCAGCAGATCCACACGATCCGAATCCATGTCCAGCACTGTGGTTTGCACGCCGTTGGCCTTGAGCAGCCGTCCCACCGTGGAGCCAAAGCTGCCGAAACCAGCGATCAAAACTGGGCTTTCCTCTTCAATCGTATCCGCTTCACGGGCGGACTTCTCCAACGTGCCAAAGCGCGGCTGAATCAGTTTTTCGTTGACGATCATGAGCAGCGGCGTCAGCGCCATGCTGAGGGCGACCACGGCCACCAGCGGGCTGGTGATGGTGGTCTCCAGCACGCCTTCCTGGTTGGCAAACGAGAAGAGCACGAAGGCAAATTCACCCACTTGTGGCAGCGCAAAGGCCAGCAGAAAGCTTTGATCCAGACCCAGGCGAAACCCTCGCGCAAGCGCAAACAGCACGGCAAATTTAACCACCAAAATCGCAATCACCAGCCCAAAAATCAGCAACGGCTGCGAAAAGATCAGGCCGAAATCAATCGACGCGCCTACGGCAATAAAAAAGAGGCCGAGCAATAGTCCTTTGAATGGATCAATGTCGCTCTCCAACTCATGGCGATATTCGCTGTTGGCGAGAACCACACCCGCCAAAAATGTACCCAGCGCAGGGCTAAGGCCCACGGCTGTCATGAGCAGGGCAATGCCCACGACAAGAAGCAACGCCGCCGCCGTGAAGATCTCGCGCAGGCGGGTTTGGGCGATCATGCGCAGCAACGGGCGGACGAGAAAGCGCCCGCCAATGATCACTGCGGCCACCGCGCCCAACACAGCCAGCGTTTGTGCCCACGGCGGCAGACTGGCGACCAGTGTGGTTGCCTCTGCGCCGTGGCCGTCATCCACACCGTGCCCCGTTGCCAGCAGTGGGAAGAGCGCCAGCATGGGGATCACGGCGATATCTTGGAAGAGCAGCACGGCGAACGAACTCTGCCCGCCCGCACTCTTCATCAGCCCCTTTTCGTTGAGCGTTTGTAGCACAATCGCCGTGGACGAAAGCGCCAGCGTCATGCCGATGGCGAGAGCCGGTTGCCACGCCAGCCCCAAGAGCATGGCGATCCCTGTCACCGCCGCTGTCGTCAGCGTGACCTGTAGCCCGCCCAGCCCCAAAATAGGCGCGCGCAACCGCCAAAGCAGCGACGGCTCTAGCTCCAGCCCCACCACAAAGAGCATCATCACCACGCCGAACTCGGCAAAGTGCATCACATCTTGGCCTTCGCTGCCCACCAGCCCCAACACAAAAGGCCCAATCACGATCCCGGCCAGCAGATAGCCCAGCACCGATCCCAGCCCCAGCCGTTTGGCAATGGGCACGGCAGCCACAGCCGCGGTGAGGTAGATAAACGCTTGAAAAAAGAGACCTTCGTTGTTCATGCGACCGCCTCTTGTGCGCTGGCTTCGTCGACAAAATTGTTGAAATAGTCCCCACTTTGGCTTGCCGCCAGATCGATCTGATCCTCGTGGAGCACGGTCAAGAGGTGATGATACATCTGCACGGGCGCGCCCGATCGCGGCTTCGTCCATGCGGTGCGTGCCGTGGATGACATAGGGCGGCAGATACTCCATGCCACACAGGCGCGCCGTCTGCTCGATGGGGGCGAGAAATTGGCGGACAGTGAAACGGTTGTAGCCCTGGGGCTGATAGGCTGCCTCGGTGCCGCCGCTGGTGATCAAGTTGAGCATACGCTTGCCGTGGAGTGCCTTGCCCGTGGAGCCATAGGCCCAGCCATGTTCCAGCACCAGATCTTGCCACTGTTTGAGCAGCGCTGGCGTGCTGTACCAATACATGGGATGTTGCAGAATAATCAGATCGTGGGCGGTGAGCAACGCTTGTTCACGCGTCACATCAATGTCAAAAGTGGGGTACTCTTCGTAAAGATCGTGGAAGGTAAGGCCGGGCAGATCGGGCAGATCATGGATCAGACGACGGTGAAGCCGGGACTTTTCCAGGGCCGGGTGGGCAAAAAGAATCAAAATACGCACGACGGGGACTCCTTTCAGTTATGCTGTAGTGAACATGTCTCCATTCTATACTCCGCAGCCGCACACAAGGACATTTTTCAAAGGGCCGAAAATGGGCCTTGGTGGCACTGCTTAGTATAGCTAGATCCGCCGCTGCGTCATCCTATCAAAACGAACAGATTTTGCACGGCGAATGTGAGCCAAGCGTCGTGGAGAAAGTGAATTCAGGCATGAAGCAAGGAGTCGATGCGCACGGCTACGGCATCAATCAGCCGTTCCAGGCAGCCGGGGGCCAGAATCGACGGCTCTTCTTGATAAAGCCCTTTGCCGTAGCGATCTTCGGGCAACAGATAGGCCACGCTCACCTCTCCGGCCAGTGGCGAAACCAGGATGGTTTGCTGGGGAAAGCGGCGGCGTAGCTCGGTTTGGAACAAGTTGTACGGTTCGCCGCCACAGGTCACCCACACGGCATCGCCCAGGCGAAAGACGGAGAATGTAAAGGGAAAATGGCTGCCATCCGGCAGATGTTGAATGCGCATCAACCAGCGGCGCGCCCGTTCGGCACGGGCGCGGGCGTTGCGCGCTTCGATCTCGTTGCCCGCGGCTTCGGCCTGTTGAGACAATGTCTCCCATCGCTGCACCTCAATCTCCATCGCCGCCGGATCGGGCTTGGGCTTGAGCGGTAGATCCACATGGAAACGCCCGCCCCCCATCTGGCTTGTCTCGTCTGCCGCGTATTGGCGAAAGGGGCTGAAATGCCCATGTGCCAAGCGTGGCCCCAGAGATCACCGGCCCTGTGTAAACATAATCTGTGGCGGGCGCGCCCATGGATGCCAGTGCCGAAAGCGCGGCAAAGGCAAGCTGGCGTCCGTTCCAGTCCGCCACCCGCGTATCACCCACAAAGCCCTGTTTCGGGCCAAGGTCTCCACACGCGCCCTGCAAGAAAACGCAGGGCGCGCCGGTCTGCCGCTCGATTTCTTCGCGCATGGCCCCAATATAATCAGGGCTAATCAACGAGTTTTCCCAGGCCAGTGTGGTGGGATGACAGGCATAGTTGACCAGCACCGCCAGGGTTTGGGCGCCGGCATCGGTGACACGGGCCACGATTACCGTGTCGTCGGCAGGGGCATCGGGGTTAAAGCCACAGGTAAAGAGCTTCTCGGTATCGTCCCAGTAATCGCGGTTGGCGGCCAGATCACAGCGTCCGCGGGCATAGGTGATGGTGGCAATTTGCAATGTTGCCACGGCGGTGACAGTGGCCTGGCGCAGCTTGGCCTCCACCTCGGCCAGATAATCCGGGATCAACTCACCGCCGGGCAGGCTTACCCGATCCGGCGTCATCATGCCAGCGGCGTGGGTGTGGGCAAAGGTGATCACCACTCGATCTTGTGGCACGTTGGCGGCTTCGCTGACAATTTGCGCCCACTGGGCATAGCGGGTGGCGTCAATACCTACGAGATCAATTTGGGCGCGCACCATGCCGGGATCGTCGCCGTCGAGGGGCTTGAACTGCAACACTTCTGCGGTTAGCGGGCGGTGAATGCCACTGGCGCGATCATGCGTGGCCGCGCCCCACATGCGCTGATAGATCCCCACAGGCGGGGTGATGTCCACGCGGCCCAGGCCAAAGCGCAGCCGCGAGGTGGGGATGGGGTGAAGAGTCGTGCTCATGGCTGTGATCCTTTGCGGGTGGAGTGGGGGATGATTGGGCGAGTGGCGATTGGGAAAAAGATGACAAGGTGACACGGTGAATTGTTCTCTGCCCCCTGCCACTCGCAAACCTGCAACTTTCCGCCTCTGCCGTTCTGCATTCATCCTGCCACATTGCGAGGCGTAGGGTGCACTTATAGCAGATTATTGCGGCGGAAGCGTTGGATCAGGCTTGATTTTCGGCGATAGCGTTCTGCCAGTGTCTCTACCCGGGCCTGGAAAATGTTCAATTCGCCGCGCCGTTGGGCCAGTTCGCGCAGATTGACCAGATGCGTTGTGGCCTGGTCATAGGCATTGGATTTTGCAAGTGCGATCAATTGCTCGATCTCCGCCCAAACTTGGGGTTCGCGGCGCTCAAGATCCGCCAGTTCTGCCCGACGTTGCAGACGGGCCGCTTCGGCCTTGCGTTTCCGTTCCGCTTCTTCCTGCTCTTTTTGAAGCGCAAGGAGATCTTCGACCGTGCGTTGGGATGTCACCCCCTGTGGCGCGGGGAGGGCCGCTATCGTTTGCAAGCGCTTTTGCAAGGCAAGCGACAGGTTCGGTTCATTTTGCGCCAGCCGCAAGAGAAAGCTATCGCGCTCCGCAGGCGAAAGTTTGGCAATGGCCGCCGCCCAATCAACGTCAGCCTCCTGCCTGTCGTCAGGACTGACTTTCGCCGCAACGTTGAGCAGAGTTTTGTTAATGCCGAAAAATTCAGCCATTGCCTGTAACGGCGCGCTGAGATCCTGCAAACCCGGCGGCACAGGCGGTTCCGGTTCATCGTCAGCAATTTCGTACCGGTAGAGTTCCGCCGCGCGCAACCAAGCCAGGTAGAGCGCTCGATAGTCGCCGCGCAGAATATCGGAGCGCAGGGGCGAGACCATCCCCAGCCAGTCTCCCTCCTCTATCCACTCATCAGAAGGTTCTTCCTCCGAGAGGTCGAAGTCAAGGATGTGATAGTCGCCCAATGTCTTGAGCACAATATAGGGTTCGACCATATAAGGCTGTAACGGCCACGGATCGAGGAGATGCTTGGGGAAGCGGAAGGCGATCCGTTTGCTGCCCCAGTTGGCAAAGTAGAGGAAGGCATCAAAGTAGCGTGCCAGCACCTCCAGCGGATCGTGCTTGAAATCGCCCCAACTGTAATCCACCCAGGCCCCCAACGCCGTCACCGTGATATGGCTGGAGAGGCCATCCACCTCCCTGCGTTCGGCGGCGGTCAGCGGACGGTCCACCGTCTGCCATGCGTAGTACTGATATTCACTCATGGGGTCACCTTTTTGTTAAAAAAGTATGGAGAAAAGACTTACATAGGTGTTCGGGTCACGCCGTTTGACGGCGATGACAGTTACCGTCATCGCCGTTTCATTGACCTGGTAGAGGATACGCCAGCCATCAATCTTGACCTTCCAGATGCCTCTATCGTGATCGCGCAATTCCTCGGCGTCAGGTGGAAATGGCTCCTCGCGCAAATTGAGGATTGCTTGTCCAGCCTCCCCACGTATACGCCCGGGCAGTGTGCGCAGTTGCTGCAACTAAGAGAAAGGGAGCGTTAGCGCTCTCCGTCAGCCGATTCCCAATCTTCAATGGGTAGGTCTGGTATGCGCCCGCATTCAGCTACGTTGTGGGTCACCAGCGTACAGCCATTGGCTAGGGCAATGGCCGCAATCTGTAGATCATAGGGGCCAATGGGTGTGCCGCGTGCCGCCAATTGGGCGCGTATCTTGCCTGCAATTTCGGCAGCGGCGTCATCAAACGGCAACGACCGGTAGGGCTGCAAAAACCGGCGCTGAACGGCCAATGCCTGCTCTGGGTCACGGCTGCGTTGGGCGCCGTAGAAAAGTTCTGTCTTCACCACCGCACAAACAGCGATGTCGCGGGGCTGCAATCTCTCCATCCTGCGCAGGATCGACGGAGATCGTCCGTTGATATAGCCGATGCAGACATTGGTATCGAGCAGGTAGATCACGGAAACGGCTCCCGCACCTCATATTCTCCCTGTTCGGGACGCGTCAGGGGATCATCGGCCATCGCGCCATAGGTCTGGGCGAAGTAACCGGCCGGCCAGCCCTCTGGTTGCGCTTGCGCCAAGAGCGCTTCGTACTGTTCGTAGTCGAGCATCACCGCCGCCGGTCGTCCGTGCTGGGTGATGTAGACCACATCGCCTTTTTCCTGAATGGAGCGGATCACGGCACTGGTCTGGCGGCGCAGATCGCTGACAGGCATAATTTTTGTACTCATAATGGCACGCTCCGTAATACAAAATGCGGTACAGTTGCCCCATTATACATGCAAAACGCTATTTCGGGAGAAGTGGATCAAGCCGCGTAGATTCGGCGTTGCAGGTCGTCCAATCTCTTCCGCAAGAACCCGTGAGATCAACGACATCAGAGCGAGTTTGAAAATTAAGCTGAACATCCAACCCGGCGACGAGGACGTACTTTCGCCAGCCGCCCAAGGCATTCTGATCACGCCTGGAACGGTTGGCGCGCTTCAACGAAACTGTGGAAGAACTGGGCACCCTGCTGGCCGAGATCGAAGGCGAACAGGCGGCGGAAGTCTCTTTGGAGAATGTCTTTGAAGAGATCCGCAGCGACGGGTGGAGGTGCTTGGAGAAGTATGGGATTGACGCTGGCAATGCGTAAAGCCTTTCTGGATACCAGCGTTTTTCTGGCGAGTGTAGCAAACTGCTTCGATTGGGAAATGTTTCAATAGAGTACACCCCGTGCAGTTTTTATGCTTGCCCCATCTTTAAGCCTGCACTATACTACGGCATAAGATCCATTTCAAAGCATAACGACTCCAACTCTATATCCATTTTCGCCTCATAGAAACCCAGCATGCAACGATGCTGACATCATTGACCCTACCCACAACGCTAAATGCGTCTGAACACAACTTGGCCGACGATTTCTTTGTGCCCATTCTTAAGATGGCGCGCCGCTATGATCGCGGGGTGGGGTATTTCAGTTCAGGGTGGCTGAAGACGGTCTCCGCCGGGTTGGTGACATTTGCCAGCAATGAAGGGAAGATGCGTCTGATCGCCAGCCCTGTCCTCGACGCCGCCGACTGGGAAGCGATGGAAATCGGCGAAGAAGCGCGCCATGACCGCCAGTTACACGACGTGCTGAAACGCAACATTGCCGATCTGACCAAGACGCTGACCACCGACACCCTTTCCGCCCTGGCGTGGATGATCGCCGACGGGGGGATTACATTGCGGCTGGCGCTGCCCATCAATAGACAGTTCAGGTTTGCCGGAGAGTAAAATGATGACAGCATCCACCCTTGATGAATATGTGGTTCGATTCTCGAAATTGAATACAGACAAGGGTAACCAGTGGCGTGAGATTTCTGAAACAAAACACCAAGCCCCGCATAAAGCTTTACTGCTACTCTCTGTGTTAGATCGCTATTCCGAAGGTGCGATCAAAACCAATCTCGTTGAGTTGGATGAAAACCTGCTTGAACTATTTGCAGGCTATTGGACTCTCGTTATGCCTCCAGATCGGCGTGGCAACATAGCAATGCCGTTCTTTCATTTACAAAGCGACGGTTTTTGGCATTTGAAGTTACGACCTGGGCAGCAAATCACAGCGAAGATCCATTCAGTGTCAAGACTCAATGAGACTGTCTATGGGGCTACACTTGACGAGGCTCTGCATCAGTTGTTGCTTGAGGATGCCAGCAGAGACGCGTTAAGAAATGTCCTGCTCAATAGATATTTTTCTGAGGAGATAGGGCGGCAACTGCTTGCTCAAGGATTTGTGAATCGGCAAGCGTATCAGTACAGTCTCAAACTTGTCGAACAAGCCAAACATAGGATCAAGGAGCATACTCCTTATTTTGAATCAGACGTAGAACCGATTGTCCGTAACCAGGGGTTTCGGCTTGCGGTACGACAGGCATATGATTATCGGTGTGCCATGACTGGGCTTCGGCTTGTAACCGACAGCGGCCACATTGCTGTCGTCGGTGCACACATCGTGCCTTGGAGTGTGAATTATAACGACGATCCGACGAATGGTATCGCGCTATCTCCGACCTGTCATTGGGCATTTGATGAAGGACTTTTGACTGTTACAGATGATTATAAGGTTAAAACCTCCTCGCAATTATCCAAGGGTCACAATTCCCCCCATCATTTAGGTGAATTAGACAGTGTACCCATCCTACTGCCGAAAGACGTGTCGCTGCATCCAGATCGTGAGTCGCTTCGCTGGCACCGTGCGAACGTTTTTTGTCGGTACTAATATACCTTGCTCGGTTCCACTCTTACAGCATTTATTAACTCATCTTTCGATGATTTTTTTGAAGTTAGGGTGAATTGACGGTAGTTGGGTGTGCCAACTGAGAATAGATGTCGCTGGTGAACCCGAGCAGGCTAATGACGGACTGCTGAAGCTGTAGTCAAGGGCGTGATGTGAGCAAATGAGTGGCCTGGCAGTGTGACAAAGGTCAGGTTAATGTTTAAAGATCCCAATAAAGCCTTGATCTGTTTCAATGAGCGGACAGATCAACTATTTTGTTGGTTGCACTGACAATCTGCTCACCTGTATTGAACCGTCCCACGCTAATTCGGATTGCACTATGAGCACGGGTTTCGTCAGCACTCAATGCCTCGATCTTCAGTCGATCCGTTTGATCCTGCAATGCCTGACGGCGATCGGCGTAATGGCCGCCCTGGTTGGCAAGCTGTTGGGTCTGTATTTCAATCTGTGTATGCAGCGTGGCGATCTGGGCTTCAACCTCCGTCACGCGGCGACGGTTAACGCCGAATGCGTCCTGTACGCCCTGGATCTGCGCGGTCAGGTTTTCAAGCTCAGATTGCAAATTCTTGACTTCGCCGTGGCTTTCTTGGCGGGCAATGTCGATGTCGAATCCTGGCCCAGTTGATCAACCAGATCCAGCCCCAGCAACGCACCAATGGTATCCGCCAGCAGAATGCTACCGGCTTCGTTATTTTCGGCCAGTGTCTGCACCTTTTCACCGTCGAAAAAGAAGAGGTCGAGGATACCCGGTGGAATCAGTTCGCGCAGATATTGGTCGATCTGTTCCGCGTCCAGATCCTGGCGCTGAGACCGTCTTCCCAGAGTGTGACGCTCTTGGTCAAACGACCTTCGGCAACCTGCCACTCACGGCGCACACGCACCAGACGTTTGCGGCCCAAGGTGACATAGTCGAAGATCACCTCCACGCTGGCGCTATCGGGCGATTCATCACCCTGTCGGCGGTGGATACGTCGCATGAGGTAGGTGTCGAATTCCTGTTGGCCGAGCAATACATTG
>CAVRLX010000008.1:0-41916 GCA_963721725.1 uncultured Chloroflexia bacterium | reverse complement strand
AGCGGTATCAGTATCACTCACTGCCGCGCCTGTAATGTCTTGCCCGTTGGCAGTGCCGGTGTTGGTGGTGTCCTGGTTGAGTGTAGTCGTACACGTGTAAGTCCAGGTTTCCCCAGGCTCTAATTGACCGTTGTTATTGGCATCACCACCGATAAAGTTAACTGGCGCGCACTTGTCATCGCTCACCGTCACATTGCTGATCGGTGTTGGCCCGCTGTTGGTCACCACATAGCTATAGGTGACACTGCCGCCAGGGATAATCGTTGTGGGGTTTGCGGTCGTGTCGATATTGATCACCCCAGGGCGATATAGGCCGGCATCTTTGGTCAGGTCTGTTTGGCCGTTGGTGAGTGTGAATGTAGATGTGCGGCCTGTGGTGCGATCTGCGTCGCTGTCTGCGGCGTCATTGTTGCCTGCGTTGGCCCGGCTGAGCGCATAGCCACTGAGCGCTGTAAATTCGACTGTGTAGGTGCCCGGCACCACATTGCCAAAGGTGTAAATGCCATTGACATTGGTGGTGGTTGTGGCAACAACATTGCCAGAACTGTTGAGGAGTTTCACGGTGACACCGCTGATGCCCGGTTCACCATTATCCTGAATGCCGTTGCCATTTTGATCGTGCCACACAAAATCACCCACCGTGGCCTGATTGACATAGCCAAAGTCGGCCTTAAGATAGCTTTCGCCTTCGTTGAGGTTGATGACGCCTGTGGGATCATTATAGGTGGTGAGAACATTGCCCGCTGGCACACTGGAATTCACCACGTTGACAAAATAGTCGTTGGGTTGCAGATCCTGGAAGAGGTACATGCCACCGCTGTTGGTGGTCTGTGTGCCCACCAATGTATCCGTGTCGGCGCTAAAGATACCGTCGCCATTATCCCGGTACAGTTCAACCTGTACATTGTCGATGCCCTGCTCACCACTGTCACGAACGCCGTCGGCATCAAGATCAAACCAGATTTCATCGCCAATTTCACCAGGGCAAACACCGGGCTGTGCAACCACCGTATTGTTGCCTGTCTTGCTGGGTGAGGCGTGGATAAATGGGATTTCCACAGAGCCAAACCCGGCGGGCTGGAAAGCACTGGCGTCTAGCTTCACTTCATAAATAACATCAAATATCCACTTATCGAAGGCGGCTGACGTTTGATAGAACGCGTTTGTGGGGGGTGAGTTCTCGAACAGGTTAACGCCGTTCACGGTACAATTCCCGTTAGCACAATAGCCTGTGTTGTTAAAATTGTAGGCCAGTGAACTTCCCCACTCCGTAATTGCCGATTCGGGACCCGTGTTTGCACCGCCATCCCCACCCTGCACACCCAGGCTGGCATAGCCAGAGGGCGTGCCAGACTTCTGGGTGATATAGTCCACCTCAAAGTCAAGAATCAGATTGCCATCGGCATCATAGGCTAAAAACTGTGCCTTGTCCGAACCAACCAACGCCCCAAAGCTGTGGTTGTTCTTAGGCCAGCCCACGGAGTTGACGCCATAGGTATTGTCAACAAAATCCTTGTCAATGGCTAATGTTACATAGACTGAGCCATCATTGACATCATAGTAAGTGCCAAGTTGGCCGAAGCGCTGACCGCCAGAGTTGTAGCAAACGACGCCTCCCTGGGGTGCAAAATTGTATACATCATCAAACTGACCATCAACCACTGGCGGGTTGTTAATGTACACTTCGGTGGTATCGGTCACCGAGAATTGCTGATCTGCTTGGTTTTGCAGGGCCGCCGTGATCACAGTCTCATTTTTAGTTTTCGCTGGCGCATTTTGGGGAATAGCTACTTCTGCCACCAACGGATAGGATTGACCAGGAGCAATGCAAATAGGATTGCTAATGGGCGGCTCATTGGGATTCTGTGTCTCATGCACCCCGTTCTGGTTTAAGTCTTGGTAAAGCCGTACTGTCCACCCCTGCGTGCTGGAATTGCTGACATTCACACACTGTTGGGCTTCCCCATTATTTGTAATCGTATGCCCATAGGCGACCGTTGCCCCGGGCGTTGCATGGCTTGCACGCGGTGGCTGAATCTCAATGAGACCGCCCACCCGTGTGCGATCTATCGCCGTGTCAGACGCATTGCCCGATTGGGCAACGGCGCTCACGGTCGTCACATCCAGCGTACCCCGATCGACACCTGTGGGAATCTGAATTCGCACCAGGATTGGGTAAGTGGCGTCCTGTCCCAGTGAAGGGGTTTGACTAATCGGGCGGTCTTCTGGGTCGCGTTGTCCGTTGCCATTTTGATCTTCATAGATCTGCACTGTCCAGCCCTGGCTAGAGGTTGCCCGCAAATTGAAGACAGCGTTGCCAATGCCCAACCGGCGTACGATGTGAGCATAGGTTTTGCTTTGGCCGGCCACCCCTGTCCCTACGCGGTCGGGTTCCAGCGAGATTTCAGTCTCGTAACAGATGCGCAGCCTAGGCCGCAGCGTGGCGTCACCGCTATCGCTGCTCACAAACTTTTTCTCAGCTTTGTCTGGGGCCGTTGCCACCAGAATTACCCCATGGTTAGACGCCGGGTTCTGATACCGATCCGAGACCAACGCCCCGATAGCCCAGTTTATCCAAATCTCTTTGGTATCAGTAACCGTCGCTGAAGCCACTATTGTGGTATCGTAATCGCCGCCAGCAGTGGACCACGCTTGATTGTTATTCTGATCGCGCGACTGCCAAGTAACGCCCTCTTCTGTCCATGAATTGGTCACTTTATGGGCGTTGATAGTGGCGGTGGCGCCCCTCGCATCTTTAACATAGAGCGACAACACCGCACTGCGGATTACTGCACTGGCAGGCAGGCTGGAAAGATCAAAGCGCAGCAGTGTCCGCTCTGCTTTTTTGTCTTGAACTTTTATCTCTACCTCATCTTTATTACCATTATTTTCGTTGGGCTTGTCCTGTTTGATGAACGCATCTGCCAGAGCCGCTGGCCCCGGCTGCAACAGCGCACATGTTTCCACGCTCAGGAGCCGCCATCGCCGTGGATGTAAACCCATCCAGACCAGACGGTAAGAGAGTGGTTGTTAGAATAAGTCCGACTATCAAAATCGAAAACAACCAAGTACGGGTAGCGCGAACTTGCGGGGAATGCAAGAAGCTCATTTTTCCTCCAAGATAGATATTAACTTTTGATTAGATTTTTTAATAAGAAGTGGACGGCTACTCTATTGCCATAGTTTAGACTGCTTATGGCGACATTGTAAGAGCTTGTGATCAATTTTGATACAGTGCAGGGATAGATAAGCAGTATACGTAAGGATACATTTGGCTAGAAAACGGGAGAATTACTGACAATCCTGTTCATGTCATTATGAATCCGCTTTTTCTTGAGAGCAGATGTGCACTTTTTTGTTACCTTATTTTTGTACAGGATATGTTTATAAATTGTGCAAAATAGAAATGATATGATTTACTATAATGTAAATCTCGAATACACTGGGATCTTGTTATGACTCCTATAATTCTGCTAGGAATTCCGCAATTTTCGCTAATCGCGCAAGCCCTGGTGGCATGGGACCTATTCTAGGAAACTATAAAAACCGCTATGCATCTTTCTCTATTCCGGCATCTCCAGGAACACTTTGGGGAACGCTTGCCAGTGGTTGATTGCACCAAGATGACGCTTGTCCATCTTTCCCATACATTGGAAGATATCATTCTGCGCGAGAAGATTCCGGCACTGCTTTTCACCGGTTTTCAGGAGAGCGGGCATTGGCGCAAAGAGACAGAACGCTATCTGGCATTGGCCCAAGTTGCCAAGCAGATCTGCATTTTTGCCGGCAAACAGCCCGCCGAAGATTCCCAAGAACGTACCATCCACGTTACTCTGACGGGTGATGATCCATTGCGCCAGGAATGGTTCGTCTGCATCCTTTCGGCCCAACTGGCTGTTGTGTTATGTGGGCAGGATTATGGCTCTCGTTTCGATAAGGAACAAGACCGCCAGTTTGCCACGTTTTGGACCTTTGAGCCGGAGATTGTCAATGAGGTGCTTGATCTTTTAGAAAAAGTTGTGGAACATTACCGACCTGATCGGGCCGCTGACTTGCGGCGCGCCCGTCTGGACTTTCCACCTGTTTTGCCGGATCCAAAATTGCTGACTGAGCTAACCCGGCATATGCTGAAATATGAGGAGAAATTGGTTTTGCTTGCGAGAATTGAACTTCATGAACGCAAGCAAACTCAGTCCCAACTTGAAGTGCGTCTTCGTCAACAGGCTGTTGTGGCCGAGATTAGCCAGCGCGCACTGGCCGGTGTGAGTGGTGAGGAACTTGTCGATGAGATTATGGGCCACATAATGCAAACCTTGCCCCTGGACGGATGTGCCTATTGGCAGGTGGCAGATGATATACCCAACACACTGGTTTTGGATACTGTGAAGGGGAATTATGGCAATCTTATGAAAATCGGCTCGGTGATTCCGCTGCAACCGAACAGCCCGGTCTGGCATTGCTTCTTGCACAATCAGTCGCTTATCCTTTCCGATTGGGCCAATATTGCTTGGGATCGAACCGGAGAAGGCTGGCCCGATCATCACTTTTCTGACGGGATGTGCGTAGGTGTGCAGGGGCTAAACGGCAAAATACAGGCTGTCATCGAGGGGTACCCCGCTGGGAATAGCCTTTTTACCCAAGAAGATCGGCACTTTGTCGAAACCTTAGCAAATGTGCTTTCCATGGCACTCCGGCGCGAAGGGGTGGAAACTACGCTGCGCTTGCGCAATCGTGCGATTGCTGCCAGCCGTAATGGTGTGACAATTGTAGATGCACGTCTGCCTGATATGCCGCTTGTGTATGTGAATCCAGCCTTTGAGTCCATTAGTGGATACCCTGCCCAGGAGATTGTGGGCAAAAATTGTCGATTTTTACAGGGGAATGACCGTGACCAATCTGCGTTGACTGAACTGCGCGCCGCCATTGCTGAAGGCCGCGAGGCCAAGGTTTTGCTGCGCAATTATCGCAAAGACGGCACCCTCTTTTGGAACGAACTCAGTGTCTCGCCCATCTATGACATCGAGGGTACGCTCACCCATTTCATTGGCATCCAGGATGATATTAGCGATCGTCAACAGACCCAGTTCATGTTGCAACAGGCGTATAACGAACTGCGGCTGGCCAATGGCGAACTTGGGCGGGCTTCACGCGCCAAAGATGAGTTTCTGGCGGCCATGAGCCATGAACTGCGTACGCCCCTCAACGCCATTTTGGGTATTTCTGAAGCATTAACCGAAGAGATCTATGGCTTTTTGAACGATAGACAGCTTCGTTCAATTCGGAATATTGAAGAGAGTGGTCGCCATTTACTGCTGCTGATCAATGATATTCTGGATATTTCTAAGATCGAGTCGGGCAAATTTACGTTGGACATTGAACCTGTGAGCGTGGTTTCCATTGGTGAAGCCTGTGTGCGCTTGATCAAGCAGACTGCTCTCAAAAAGTCCATCCAGGTTCATTTGGAGACAGATCCCGCGGTGAAGGTAATTGACGCTGATGGCCGTTGTATGAAACAGATTTTGACCAATCTTTTGAGCAATGCCGTCAAATTTACCCATGATGGCGGTTCGATTGGCCTGGATATAACAGGCAATATAGAGGATAATCGCGTAGCGTTTACTGTGTGGGACACAGGCATTGGTATCGCCAATGAACACATGGACAAACTTTTTAAGCCATTTGTCCAACTCGACAGTAGCCTCTCGCGGCAATATCCGGGGACCGGCCTGGGGCTGTCGCTGCTCTATCGGATGGTGGAACTGCATGGCGGGAGTGTCTCGGTGAAAAGTGAAGAGGGCAAGGGCAGCCGCTTTACGGTTCTTTTGCCATGGCGACGCACTCCCCAGATGCAAAATGGCTCAATGTTGGATGAAATCCCCACAGAAAGTGGCAACGCTCTGCGATCTCAAGATTCGACTTCGACGATTGCGCCCCAGATGTCGCCCACACCCATTACAGGATTGCACATTTTATTGGCCGAGGACAACATCGCCAACGTGAAAATGCTGAGTGATTATCTGAGCGCCAAAGGGTATCATATTGATGTGGCCTGGAACGGACAGGAAGCACTGGAAAAAGCCACCGCCTTGCACCCTGATCTTATTTTAATGGATATTCAAATGCCAGTAATGGATGGTCTAGAGACAATCCAGGCTATCCGGCGCACAGAGAGCTTGCAACAGATCCCCATTGTAGCTCTAACCGCGCTTGCCATGCCTAGTGATGAAGCTAATGTGCTGGAAGCAGGGGCTGATTTTTATATGGCAAAACCGGTCTCTCTCAAAGCCCTGCACGACTTGATTCAAACTTTGTCGATTGTAGCGGATTAAACGCTGTACCTAACCAGGGGCGTCGCAAGACCTGTAACTGCTTTCTCGCTAAGCCTTGCTTCTCTTTTGTATGGATAGGCAGATGGCGCTAAGATGATAAAGGTTACGAAACCATGCCAACTCTTGTCCATAGTTGTGACTCAATAAATACTGCATGTATAACGCTACACGGGTAAATATCGAGGAGACTGTGACATTCTCATCAATAAATGGCTATCAACTGCCTGTGCTTCTGCGCAACGAATATATGACGAAACCTCTATGGTTGCGTTCGTTGTTGGAGCGGATCGAGGTCTTATTGGATAAACCCACGCACTAATCAACTGGGGTTAGCAAAAGCCATGCCATCGAGTAATATTGTACTGATTGTTGATGATAACCCTTTGGGCCGCGAGAATCTGGAACTATTGTTGAGCCGCCAGGGGTACACGCTGACCTTTGCCAACTCTGGCGCAGAGGCGCTGGCGCAGGCGGTGAAACAACCACCAGATTTAATTTTGCTCGATGTAATGATGCCTGAAATGGATGGCTTCGAGGTCTGCCGCCGGTTGCGCGCCGATCCGCTGCTGCGCGAGATCCCGGTAATTCTGTTAACAGCTCTGGGGGATCGTGATTCTATGCTCGTCGGCATTGAGGCTGGCGCCGACGATTTTATCTCCAAACCATTTGACCGCACCGAACTGCGCACACGCATTAAGACAATTTTGCGGCTCAACCGCTATCGCCGTTTGCACGCCGAGCGCTTGCGTTTTGAGTGGGCCGTGGAACATGCCAACGAAGGCTACATTGTATTGGATGCCAAAGGGCAAATTCAGTACGCCAACCCCAGAGCGGTTCTTTATCTGTGGGGCAGCCACGACAAGAGCAAGGCCCCCAATCCTCTGCTTGATCAGGATTTTCTCACACTGGCCGCGCAACGTTATCAATTTGAGCCAGAGGCAAGCTGGCAGCAGTGGCAAACACAACAGAGCATCCCCGATGGTCGCCTCTATCTTGTACGCCCAGAAACCGCCCAGACCAAAACGCTCTGGCTCCAGGTCGACCCGTTGCAAACCTCTATGGGTGAGCAAATGTTGCGGCTGCAAGATGTAACCGAGCAGATCAGCAATTTGCGCGTCATGTGGTCGTTTCAATATCAGGTGAACCACAAACTGCGTACCCCGCTGGCGTTGCACATGGGCAACTTGATGCTCTTGCGCGAGATTGGAGCCGAGAGCATCGCCCATCTCGATGGTGATGTTGTCGATACCATGGAGGAGATCTACCGGTCGGCGGAACGGCTCCAGCGCGAAGTGCAGAGCGTGTTGAGTGTGGTCGATTCGTTGTCGTTGGCCCAAACGGAGACTGACGGATTTTTGTTGGCGCAACTGCCTGATCTGATCAAGTTTCTCTCCACCCACGTCTTGCCTGTGGAGATTCAGGTGGATGCGCGGGGTGCAGGGGACGCGCAACTTTCCATCTCGCAGATTGCCATGGAACTGGTTTTGCGCGAACTCTTTGAAAATGCTGTCAAGTTCCATCCGCACAAGTGCCCGCAGCTTAAGGTGACCGTGGAGTGTCACTCCCAACATGCCATTATCCAAGTCCAGGATGACGGCATCGGGTTGCCCCCCGAACAGTTGGAACGTATGTGGACACCCTATTATCAGGTGGAAAAGACCTTTACCGGTCAAGTACCGGGTATGGGGTTGGGCCTGACCATGGCATCCTCGCTGATCTGGGAAGCGGGCGGTGAGTGTCGCTCCTTTAACCGCACGGATCAGCACGGGCTGGTGGTAGAGTTGCGTCTCCCGTTGCGCCTCGACGACGCGCAAATTGTGTGATCTTTTCTTTTTATCCGCTGCGAATTCCGTACCCTCGGCGTTGAATTTACCCTCTTGGCAACTTCTTTGCGGGAGAGATTCTGCGGGCTGAAGGGTGATTCAGCCCCGTAATGACGCATCCAAACTCTGGGCCATCTTTGACATTCGACGATAGCCTCTGGTATGCTCATACTCATCACCCCAAGCTATACACTATAGTTCCATTCCAAAGATTGTGTCGCCCCGGCACAATCACAGTCCGCTGCAAAAACTAAATTTGTAACGATGCAGACTAGAGTGCGACGCACTCGCCACACACGCTTTTCACAACCGTTCTACTCCTGGTGAGTGCGTCGCACCTGAATCGTTACCTAAATTTTTATTCTACCCATTGTTTAACTTGCCTTTTTCTCGGTGACCGAATCGAACGTCTCAAGAGTTTGACTGTTCATGCTTCGGTAATCTGTTTTGATATGCATATTGTCGCCGTTTAACCATCTAAGATGATCATTTGAAGGGGAGAGAAAAAGATGTTGATTGGACGCGGTTTTTCACGTCGTGAGTTTCTGCGCAGCACCGCCTTGGTGGCTGTGGGGGGTGTATTGGTTGCCTGCGCACCGGCTGCGCCTACATCACAGCCAGCCAGCGGGGAGGCCCCGGCTGCGGAGTTGATCGAACTCTCCTATTTGACGCCGGATCGAGAATTGGAGAACCTGACCAAAGAAGTCGCTGTCAATGGCTTCAACGCCCACATGACCGAAACGGGCCAACCCTATCGCGTGGTTGGCATTGTGGGGCCAGCCACCGACAACGACATCAAGACCAAATTAACCCTGGACGCCGCGGCTGGCACGCTGCCCGACATCTTTCGGCCACGCCCGGAAATGATGGCCGATTTTGTAGCGGCTGGCTACATTGCCGATCTGCGCCCCTATTTGGAATCGTGGGAAGATTGGGATCAATACCCCGACGTGCTCAAGATCTTCGCCGAAGTGGACGGCAAACTGGTGGGCATTCCGGGCGGCAGTACATTCTCCATGTTCTATCGCAAGGATCTATTGGAAGGGGCCGGGATCCCCATTGCCCAGCCCACTACCTGGGATGAATTCTACGCCATCTGTGGCGAGATCACCGACAAGACCGACGCCGTCGCCACGGGCATCCCCGCGGCAACGCCGTGGGGCGGCGGCACCTGGGGCGAAGCCTTCCAAATGATCTGGCTCAGCTTCAACGGCCCGATCTTTGAAGATGGCAAATGGGTGGTCCATAGCCCCAATCTTTTGTCTGCATTCAAGGTCTACGAAACCCTGGCCACCAATGGCTGGCTGACTGTAGACGAATTGCTCTCGCCCAACCCCTGGGAACCCATCAAGTATGAAGGCTTCCCCAATGGTGAGGTCGCCGTCGTCACTGGTGGTGATTGGCAGTGGACCTTTGACTGGGGTCCCGAAGGCGCCACACCGATTGAAGGTCTCTTCGAGCGCGTCGACCGCTGGGCCTTCCCCGCTGAGGACGGCAACCCCTTCACCTATGTTGACGGGAGTTCGGGCGATGCTGTAGCCGCCACCTCTAAATCGGTGGAAGGCTCCGCCGAATTCTTGAAATTTGTGGCCTCGCCGGCGGTGGGCTGCGAACAGATGAAGATCCACATTGGCGGGCCGAGCGCACGCATGGACTTTGCCGACGCCTGCCCGGAATATTTGGACGTGGTCAACGGCAAGATGGCCCAGGCCAGCAAGTTCTTCGAGACGGGCCGCACCTTCAACTTTAACCAATTGGGGGCAGGCAAAATTTCCGATGGCGTGGGCCGTGCCACCGAGGACATTATCACCGGCACAAGCAGCGCAGAAGAGGCCATGGAAGCGTTTGCCAAGGCCATGACAGACTCGCTGGGCGCAGATATGGTTACCCGCATCTCCTAACAACGGATAGTTTTCATCAACCCAGGCGTCCGCGCAAACTGAGCGGACGCCTGGAGTTTCTTGCCCCATCCACGGAGAGAAAACCATGTTGCACACTCAGAACCGCCTCCTTATTCTCTTCCTGATCCCCGCCTTGTTAATGCTTCTGATCTTCACAGCCCTCCCTTCGTTCTGGGCCATTTATGTGAGTTTTACCGATTTGGCGCTGGCTGGTCCCAAAGCTTTGGACTATACCTTTGTCGGGCTGAAGAATTACATCCGCCTTTTTGGGGATCGTAACTTTCACCATTCGGTCTGGCTTTCCATTCAATATACGATTTTGACCAACATCGGCCAATTTACCCTGGGCCTTACTGCTGCGCTGATCCTCTATCGGCGCAAACTACGCGGTCAGGGTTTCCTCTTGGCGGTGATCGTTCTGCCCATGGTTATCCCCGGCATCACCCAGGCGCTTATCTGGGGATCCATGCTGGGGGCCAAAGAGTTTGGCACGCTCAACCGCGTTGTGGGCCTCTTTGGCATTGACCCCATCCTTTGGCTGCGCACCGCGCCCATGCTTTCGATTGTGCTGGTCAACTTCTGGAACAACTGCGGCTTTGCCATGATCCTCTTCCTGGCTGGGTTAGAGAGCATCCCCAAAGAGTTGCTGGAATCGGCTACCATCGACGGGGCCAGCGGCTGGCAAATGCTCGTGCGCATCAAACTCCCCCTGATCCGCTATGTGGTGATGTTGTGGCTGCTGCTCAACACCATCGGCCTGTTGGGCATGTTTGATCTCGTCTTTGCCCTCACCCGGGGCGGGCCGGGCAATGCCACCGAACTGATGGGCATCTATATTTATAACCAAGGCTTCCAATTTTTTGAACTGGGCTATGGTAGCGCCGCGGCCATGGTGATGCTTGTGATCAGCCTCTTTTTCGCCTTCCTGTACCTGCGCCTGATGCGGGTTGAACTCTAAAACATCGGAGCCTAGCTGTGTCCACACAAACCACCCCGCCCAAGTCGCTTGCGCCTGTGTTGCGGCCAACGCCCCGTGATGTGGGTCTCCAGCGTCGCCTGCGCCGTCAACAGCGCTGGGATGTTATGTTCGTCTATCTCTTTCTCATCGCCTTTACCATCTTTATCCTTGTGCCTTTCATCTGGCCTTTTCTCAGCGCATTCACCCACAAGCCCGAAAACGTCTCCAGTCTCTACCTCTACTGGCCCGCATCGTTCACGCTGGATCACTTCTGGAATGCCATTTTCGGGCGCGGCCAGGCCATGACGCTAATGCGTAACAGCATCTTCACCGTGGGCGGTGCTGTGCTTCTGGCCTTGGCGATTAGCGCGCTGGGCGGCTATGCCCTCTCCCGAGGCACCTTCCGCTACAAACGTGTGCTCATGTTCACCATCCTGCTGATCCAGATCGTGCCGGGCACGGCCACCGTCTTGCCCTTCTATCTGATCATGCGCGAACTGGGGCTGATCAACTCGCTCTTTGGCGTGGCCCTGGGCATGACCGCCGGTTCGCTGCCCTTTATGTTGTGGGTGATGAAAGGCTTCATCGACACGGTTCCGTTGGAGCTAGAAGAAGCCGCCTTTTTGGATGGGGCCAGCCGTCTGCAAGCGCTGAGCCATGTGGTCTTTCCGCTGACGCTGCCTGGCATCGGCGCGGCGGCCATTCTCGCCTTCAACGGCGCGTGGAGCGCTTTTTTCCTGCCCTTGATTCTGCTCTCCGACGCCGACAAGTTTGTCATGCCCCTGGGGCTTTTCCGGGCGCTAATCGCCTATACCAACCTCGACTATGGCATGCTCAACGCCATGGGGCTGCTCTATATGATCCCCTCTTTCCTCATATTCATCTTCGCTCGCCAATATCTGATCCGCGGCACCATGGCCGGGGCGATGGCGGGCCAATAAGACAGTGACAACGCTATGAACAAAGTGAATGTTGCCATGATCGGGTGTGGCCGGATGGCGCGCGGCCACATCCGATCCCTGATTGCCATGCAAGAGAGTACCCACATTGCCGTGGTCTGCGAACCTTCCCCGGCTGCCTACGCAGACGTCTGCGCGCTTTTCGCCGAGCAAGGGCTGGTGCCGCCGCCCAACGAGCCAGACATTGAACGCCTGATGGCGCAATACGGGGCACAGCTAGACGCCGCCTTTATCATCACGCCCCACGCCTATCATCATGATCAGGCGGTGGCCTGCCTGGAAGCGGGCATTGACGTGCTTTTGGAGAAGCCCATGGTCACCACGGCGGCAGAGGCAGAAAACCTAATCGCCGTGAGCCAGCGCATGCAACGGCTGCTGGTGGTGGCTTTTCCGGGCAGCCTCTCGCCCTATGTACGCACCGCAGTGGCGATGTTGCGCAGTGGCGAACTGGGCAACGTGCTTAGCATGTCGGGGGTCTCTTGGGAAAACTGGCGCACGCCCAACCTGGGCACATGGCGTCAACAGCCGGAGATCGCAGGCGGGGGCTTCTTCTTTGATACCGGGGCGCACATGCTCAACACCCTCACCGACCTGGCCGGGGAAGACTTTGTCGAGGTCTCGGCCTGGTTTGATCAGCGCCAAACCGCCGTGGAGATTCTGGGCGTGGTGATGGCGCGCTTGCCAGTCAGGCGCGCTGGTCACCATGCACGCCTGTGGGGATACCTGTACGCGCTCTACATCGGAGATCCGCGCCTTTTGCACCGAAGGGGTGATCACCACCAACATCTGGGGCCACTATCTCACCGTGCAACGCCGTGAAGATGCCCAGCCCCAGCCGCTTGCTCTGCCCAGATCCTTGGGCGTCTGGCAGCAATTTCTGGCTGTGCGCAATGGCGAACTGGCTAACCCCTGCCCGCCCGAAGTGGGGCTGCGCATGGCGCGCCTGTGGGACGCCATCCGGCTTTCCGCCTCTCAGCGTGGTATGCCAGTGTTGATCTGAGCAAGCAAACAAATTATCTACACAGAGATTATGCAAAGCGTGGCTCAGCATAATTTTATCCTCACTGTGACGGCTAATGCACAGGCTGTCATTCAATGGCGATAAAGAGAGGGTGGTGATACAGAGAAGGCCGGGCTAACTAGCCCGGCCCTCTCTGTTTACTTCTCGTCGTGGATCAACGGTCGAATCTTTTCTGCCATCTGCGCTGTCACCTCGGTGTTGTGAACCTCTTTGGCATGGGCTGCTGCTTGTTGCAGCACTTCCTCTTCCGTCTCGGCGCGCACAACCGCATCACAATCAAACCCGACATCTCGACATTGTAACGTTTTCATGCTCTTCTCCTCTCTATTCCCTACTTTCGGCGGTGGTTGGATCGATTATCGTCTTCACTTTAGAAATCTTGTTGGCGGGAAAGCCACTTTTGCGGGCGTGCTCGCGGATGCTCTCTTCGTCTGGGGCGATGTAAATGCAGAACGTTTTGTTCTCCACCACATAGCTGTGCACCCACTGGATCTGCGGGCCGATTGCACTGAGCGCTGAGCAAGATTGCGCCGCCGCCCCCTGTAACTGCGCCTCGTTCAACTGGTCCACATTGGGGATCTCGCGTTCGATTACGTATCTGGGCATGAGTTTACTCCTTTTGAATAGAGAACGTCAAGCTATAAAAAATCTACGGGTGCCTAACTTCTAACAAATAAGCGTAACTATACAGCTTCAGGTGCGACGCACTGGTCACGAGAGGATTCAGCGTTGTAGCCTGGTTCAGACCAGTGCGTCGCACCTGAATAGTTACAAATAAGCAAACTATTTAAGTCACAGATTTATACTCACCCTGCGTAATTTAGCAAACATCCTTGCACTGGCGAGTGTGGTGCGGCTGGCCAGCCGCACCACACCCTCAGGGTGTGAATTACCGGATCGGCGCACGCGTGACCGTGGACACCTCTTCCATAATTTCATACGGCATGATGCTGAAATCGCTCAAGGCTGGGTGCTCGACAATGGCCGTAGCCAGGTCCCCTTCCAGGAAGGTTTGCATGGTGGTGGCGTCGTCAAAGAGCAGGATGCCGCTAAATTGGCTGTTCTCTGCGTCCAGCGCCCAGATCTTCCAGCGTAGCCCTTCGGTGGCGGCGAACGCTTCGGCCAGGGGCGAGACTTCGGCCATGAACTCCTCCGGCGTGACGTTGTAGGTGAAGTTAATCTCCAACAACGTGCCCACGTCGGCGTCGGACATGGTTTCTTCAACGGCCATCAGCGGCGCATAGGTCATCATCGATTCCGCGCGTACCACTGCATAGGACTGTACGCGGAAATCACTCAGCGCGGGGTGACTGGCAACAGTGGCGGCCAACTCACTGTCCAGATAGGCCTGGCGTGCCGCGGCATCTTTAAAGAGATAGACGGCACCCGCCCGGCTTTCGTCCGCGTTGATCTTCCAGATCTTCCAGATCAGGCCATTCACGGCGGCGAAGTCGGCGGCCATTGGCGATACCTCGGCCACGAACTCATCGGCTGTCATGTCATAGGTGAAGTCGACTTCCAGCACGGCGTTGCCTTCGCCCATCAGTTGCTGGCTAACCTCAATGTCGGTGGCGCGGATCAGCGTATTATAGATCGGGCAGCGTGCCATCCATTCATCCACCAAAAGTTGGGCATTCTCGATGGTGTCTGTGCCCACTTCCCAATGAACGCGCATGGCCTGAATGTGGGGACTCACCGAACCGTCGCGCAACCCTTGCGGATCGAAATCGGCCTCGACCATGCCATTGGCGCCGTGGAAGGGAATCTTTTCGTCCAGCGCTGCCTTTTCCATGATGAAAGTTCCACAAGTGCCCTGGGCGGCCAGCAACAGATCCATCGGGTTGACCTCTTTATTAGGCCCACCCAGCGGCGGCACAGAATCCACCACAATAAAGTTGTCACGCACACTGACCAGCGCGCGCCCCGGCTGATTGGAGAGACTGGCCGAAACTTTGGCGGTTGCCAACCCTTCGGCGATAGGGCCGCCCATCTCTTCGCTGTTGGTGGTGATGGTAATCGGGGCTGATTGAATCAGCGTGGTATAGACAGGGCAGCGCGTGCTGAACTGCTCGGCCAACATGGCTCCTTCTTCGTCATCTGGCCCTTCGATATCCATATGCACGCGGAATGCTTGCAACCGCGAATCGACCTTGGCCGCGCCGCTCAGCCCGCGCACATCAAAGTCTCCGTGAACCGTGACAGTTGCCGCCTCTAGCGGGATCTCCATCTCCTGGGCGGCTGTTTCGTAGATAAAGAGACCACAGGTCGCCAGCGCTGCCAGCATGGCCTCCACCGGATTGATCTCCTCGGCAGGGTGACCCAGCGGCGGCGCAGAGTCGATGATGAAGTGATTGGTGCGGGCGCTGACAATGGCGCGACCAAACTGATTCGACAACTGCGTGTAGGCTTTGGCGGTAGCCAGGGTCGGGGCCAGGGGCGCTTCCGCATCCGCTGCTTCCTCATCTTCTGCTTCTTCACTCTCCATTTCTGCTTCTTCGGCTGGCTCTTCTTCGGGTATGGGCGTGGGTGTGGCTTTCTGAACCGAGGGGGCAGCCAGGGCAAGGCCACTGGGCACAAGTAAAGCGAGAATCAATAGCATCAAAAACACGAGGGAAGGTTTGCGTTGAACCATGATTTTTCTCCTTGGAATTGGTTCGGCTGTAAAAAAGGGGAACGAAGGCAACACAGGTAGCAACGAAGGAGTGCAACGATCAAACACAGTCAACAGGATAGGGCAAAAAAGCTCACCGCACCCTCAACCGCACCTCAACAACCACTGAACGTCTCCTCCTGGCTGGCGATGTCATTGAGCATTTTGGGCAAGAGCACGGCTAATTTTGCCCATTCGCGAAAGTAGCGGACCTCACCGCTAATCAGATTTTTGACTTCGCCGCGCCATTCCAGTTGGCCCTTGCCCAGATCCTCTTGCCAGAGGCGAATGGTAAAGAGTTGTGCCGGTGGCGGTCGATACAAATTTTTCATGGCTGGCTATCTTCTCCTTGCCTGTTGACCAAAGACAGTCTGAAGATAGCAGCCGAATCGTTTCTCAATCGTTTCTGGAACGAAAAAAGGGGCGGGAAAAGCGTTTCTGTTTAGTACCTATACGGGTGCGCTGCACCCTGGAGCTGAATAGATGCTCTGTTTGTGCTAAAATAGCGGTGTTGTTCCCACAAACGCAGCGAGAACGGCTTGACTATGATTTTTAACTATGACACTTTTTACCGATTTTGATTCCCCCTGGAAAGAGATTCTTGAACGCTATTTCCCGGAGTTTCTGGCTTTTTTCTTCCCAGAGATTTATCTCAACGTGGATTGGGAACGCGGGCACGAATTCTTGGATCAGGAGCTACAGCAGGTGGTGCGAGACGCAGAGACAGGAAATCGGCGGGTTGATAAGCTGGTCAAGGTCTGGCGGTCAAACGGCGAGGATCTGTGGGTGTTGGTTCATGTCGAGGTACAGGGGCAGAAGGATGTAGATTTTTCCGAACGCATGTACATTTACAACTACCGGATTTTTGACCGTTTTCAGCACAAAGTAGCGAGTTTGGCTGTGTTAACGGACGGTAATCGTCGATGGCGGCCGCGGCGCTATGCGTACAATTTGTGGGGAACGCGGATCTCGTTTGAGTTCCCCACGGTGAAACTGCTAGATTATCAGTCACAGTGGGCAGAGTTGGAACAGCAGCCCAATCCATTTGCCATTGTGATCATGGCTCATCTCAAAACGCTGGAGACTCGCCATGATTTACAGCATAGACGGCTTTGGAAGTTTACGCTGACGCGCATGTTGTATGAACGTGGGTATCACCGCCAAGATATCCTGGAGTTGTTCCGCTTCATTGATTGGCTCATGATTTTGCCTCCAGAGATGGCTGTACAATTCTCACAGGATCTGGAAAAATACGAGGAGACTTACAGAATGCAATACATCACCTCTCTTGAAAGAATGGCCGAGCAGCGCGGCATTGAACAAGGGATTGAACAAGGGATTGAACAAGGCATTGAACAGGGGATTGAACAGACTTTGCGCGAGGCAATTGTCGAGACGATGACCATTCGCTTTGGCGCGCTGTCCGAGCGGGTCGAGAGAATTCTGGAGCAAATCGAAGAAGAAAGTTACCTACGCAGCCTTTTCCGGCAGGCGTTGACCAGCGATTCGCTGGTTATGTTTGAAAAGGCTCTCGACCTGACGTTGGCCGAGATGAGCAGCGATCTTTCTGCCAAAGATTAGGCAACCAGGGATCGTACGAAAATTTCGCCGAAGATGCCATCCTGTTCAACGGTGATCTCGCGCTGTTTGATCAATTCAAGAATAGCCAGAAAGGTGACGACGATTTCCATGCGGCTGTGTTGTGTGGAGAGAAGTTGCTCAAACGAAAGCCCCTCGGCAGTGGCGGTGACGTGAAGATGCTGGCGCACGACTTCGATCTGTTCGGCCACAGTGATGGGATAAGTGTGAACACGCGGTTTGGGGGGGTCGGTGGGGATACGGCGCAGTGCACGCTGAAGAGCGAGTGTCAACTTCTCTACGCTGACCCCCGCCAGATCCAGCTTGCGTTCGCCTTTGGGAGCCGGGGCCAGCCGCACAAAGGCGCGTAGCCCTGCCTCTTGGCGCTGACCTAGCCCTTCAGCCACGCTTTTATAGCGGCGATATTCCAACAACTGTTGGATCAGTGCATCACCGCTCTCGTCTTCATCCTCCTCTGCTGGGCGCGGTTTAGGCAACAACGTGCGCGACTTGAGATAGAGCAAGCGCGCCGCCAACACGAGAAAATCAGCCAGCGCCCCCGCTTCAATCTCATTCAACAGTTCAATCGCGCGCACATAAGCATCGGTCACCGCGGCCAAACTGACTTCGTTGATATCCAACTCTTCACGCTCGATGAGATGCAAGAGCAGATCCAACGGCCCTTCAAAGAGGGGTAATCGCACAGGATAAGCCGCGCCCAGGGGATTGGGTTTGGTTTGCAGGGTCGATGACATCAAAACGCCTATTCGCCGCGCTGAAGGCGTACGATCTCTTCATAGAGCAGATCGCGCCACTGTTGCCCACCCAGCCATTCGCTGCCGGGACATTGGGTGTGGTTGTCGGAGAACTCCCGGTGTCCCCACACATGTTGCAGCGGAACCCGCAACTCCTGCATCAGCCACGCAAGTAGATGCGCTCCCGCCGTAATCTGTTCCGGCGTGGGAATGATGCCATTCATGAAGCTGCCGGCAAAGACGATGCCCACTGTGTACTCGTTATGCCCCGCCACATGATAGGCAATGCGCTCCAGCGGCTGGGTGCGCACCAGCCGCCCGTCGGCATGGACAAAAAAGTGATAGCCAATACCGGGCCAGGGGCGCTTGCCACGGCTGGCATCCTCGCTAATATGCAACTCCGCAATGCGGTTGGGGCCAATGTGCGCAGGCACCGCCGTGTGGTGGATGGCAATGTGTGTAATCGCGCCCAGCCGGCGATCATCATAGCGCAGCGACGGATGGCGCGGCAACCCGTCCACGGCGTCGATAATGCGCGGTTCGGGCACGCTGCTGACACGCCGCGTATCGGCGCGCAACATTTCTACCTCACGGTGCAGACGCTCATTCTCGGCACGCAGCCCGCTCATTTGTGTGTACAGACTATCGTTTTCCTCCTGAAATTGTTGCAAGCGCGCCTGTTGATCGGCCACGGCGCGCCCCTGGAGCGTGGGCGCGCTCCGTTCCGGCGCAATCTGCACCGCCTGCAAGAGCAGATCCTTCCAGCGCCGCCCAAAGAGCCACTGATCGCCCGGCGAATTGTGGGAAATAAACTCGCTCACCCCTTTCACATCGTCGATCTGAAGGTGGGGATATTCGGCCAGCAGCCACGCAATCAGCGCACCGCCAGCCGCCAGTTGTTCCGGTGTGGGGATGGCGTTATCAAAATCCCCGGCAAAGGCAATGTTAATGGCGTTGGCAATATAGGGTTTTTCGCCATCCACCACTTGTAGCAACGGCTGAGTCTGATAGATAGCGCCATCCTCGGCAATGTAATATTGATAGAGAATGCCGGGCAGTCCACGCCCGCGGAAGGCGTCGGCGATCTGCTCCACAGAGACATCCGGGGCTACTGCCGTGTGGTTGATCACAATCAGGCGGATGTCGGCGGGCTGGCGGCTATAAAAGCCCAACGGATCGCGCGGCAGCCCTGTGGTGATCTCGTGGATGGGGGGGCGGCTTGCCACGGCTGGGGCCGCCCGTTCTAGCGGCGGCTGAGAATAGAGATTTTCGTCGCGGTGCAGCCGAACCGCCACCCGTTCGCGCAGCAAGCGCCGCCAGCCGGGAGCCTCCAAAAAGGTATTGCCAGGGCTACTGCTGGGGATTAACTCGCGCAGCCCCACAATGCGCTCCTCCGCCAGATCAGGGACTTGGCCGATCAGCCAAGCACACAGGTGCGCCGTGGCTTCGATCTGTTCATAGACGGGGATGGCCTCGTGGAAATTGCCCTCCAGAGCAATGTTGACACCGCCCAATGACCATTCGGCTTCGCTTACGGCTTCATCCAGCCCATGCAGGTGTAAAATCGTTCCGCCCGCCGTGATTAAATAATCGTAGGCCACGCCGGCATAGCCCCGTTCAAGATGGGCCTGGGCAATCGCAGCCAGCGGCAACACCGGCGGCGCGCCGGTATGATTGATTACCAAATAGCGGATCTGGTCGAGACGGCGGTGTAGATAGGGCAGATTGCTGCGCGGCAATTGCCCGCGCACGTCCACAATCTCTGGCGCGTCTGCGGTGATGGGGATGGGCGCGATTGGGGAGCGGGGATCGGGGATCGGGGATTGGGGATTGACGATTGACGATTGACGATTGGGTGATTCATCGTCGTCCGCCGTCGGTCGTCGGTCGTCCGCCGTCAGTCGCCCTTCCTCCTTCGTTGGCTGTGGATAGACCGTGACCCAGCGCACGAGGACATCGGATTCATGGGCTTGAAACCAGCCGCTTTCTTCGCCAAACAGGTCAAGATCAATTGTGTAGTTGCCGGGAAGAGAGGGCAGCAAAAGCTCAGCCTGCACAGTGACACTCCCGTCGGGGGGGACGTCGGCGGGCAGAGGGATACGCCGTGCCGTGGGCAGAGCAATCTCTTCGTGGTTTTGATAGACCCGATAGCCCAGATAAATGGGGTCGCTCCCGGTCTGCGCCCAAGTGACGCTGCCCAGGTTGCGCAGCGTCACCGGAAAGCGGATCACCTCGCCGGCATAGAGCGCCCGCGGCATCTGTCCGCCAATCCATTGGACACGGTAGATTGGGGATTGGGGACTGGATATTGGATATTGTGGGATGTTGGCTGCCTGCTGTCGGCTGTCCGCCGTCTGCCTTTGGTCGTCTGTTGTCCGTCGTCCGCCCAACGCGGCTTCCAGATCGCGCAAAAGGCCATTTTTGTCTTCCAAATGCCAGCGATCCACGTAGCTCCAGCGATAGAGGATCAGCGCGCCGATCTTCTGCGTCTCGGCCTGCTGGTTCCAGCGCTCGATCTCGGCATAGGCGGCGCGAATCCAGCCGGTGTCGCTGTTCTCCCAGGGCTGGCCCTGATCCGCCTCGGTAATGTAAACGGGCAGGTGGCGCATGTTGTGGGGAATGGCCTCCATAAAATCCCGGTAGATCTGGAAGTGATAGGCCGAGTGCGCGAAGCCGTTCACGCCGCTTTCGTCCACAATCAAGGCCGGGTTCGCCCCGTGAGTATAGGCGTGTAGGGTCAGCCCGTCGCACTCATTGGGGCCAACCAGCAACAAAATATCCTGAAAATATTTGAGCCAATCGCCGCGCGGGTTGCCCGGATAGACCGTGTGTGTGTTCCACGGACAGACGGCCCCCATCAGCACCCGATCATCGGCGTGGCCGGGGATCAGGCGGATGGCGTTGCGGCAAAGGCGATAGACGCGGGCATAGCTCTCGGGCGTGATCAGATCGCCGGCGGCGCGTAAACGCACCGTCTCGGCGTGTTCGGGATCGGCAATCTCGGCGTGCAGGGCATTGAAGCGCTGTGGCAGCCCATGCAAATACGGATCACCCTCATCGTCCCACACCACCAGATCGCCCACGCCGGGGCGCTCCACGGCATAGTTCATTTCGTTGCCGATGATCCAATGGTGGCAGCCGGGGCTGGCCGCCACAAAATTGGCACAGCGGCGCGCAAAGTTAACATACTCACTATTGGCGGGCAGCGTGCCGTGGGGATAGTAGCCGTGGTTCAGGCGCACGATCACCGTCATCCCCTGCTCGGCCAAAGATGAATACTCTTTGCCCGCCCGATTGTTGGGATCGCACCCAATGGCCTCGCTGATCAAAATCCAGCCAGGACGACCAGCGGCCAAGAGAATCTCTTCGCCACCGGCATCGTGGAGACCAAAAATAGTTTTTGCGTCTATGGACATAGCGGCAGTGCCTCCGGCATGAATAAAAGGAGTGAAACTAACGCAAAAGTGCGCTGTATCCAGGCTCAAACGTGGAATACAGCGCACCTGCCAGCGCAAGAAACTCAGCCCGCTTTACCAGAAGCCGTCATCCTGGTTAAAACCCGCCTCTTCTACAATGCGGGTGACGGTCTCCACAATCGAGTCGTGGATCTGGTTGTTGCTGGCGATTAGCCCGTTGTGGGCGCGCACATCGCGCTTGTTATAGACCAAACTATTGCCCCAGCAATCGGTCATCTCGCCGCCAGCGGCGCGCAACACCGCTTCGGGCGCGCAAATGTCCCACTCTTTGCAGCCAGGGCTGGGGTGAATGTAGATGTCGGACAGCCGCCGGGTGATCTGCCCGACCTTCAGCCCGACGCTGCCCGTGCGCCGTTCGCTGGTAATCCGCAGCGCCCGCCGGATGTCGTCCACAATCTGTTTGCGGTGGCTGCGGCTGCTCACCAGCACCATCTGGCGCAGATCGTAGCGGTCGCTGACGGTGATGGGAATCTTCTCGTTTTCCTCGTAGAGATAGGCCCCCTGGCCGACAATGCCCGTGTAGAGCAGGCCGCCGTCGGGCTGATGCAGCACGCCGAGGACGGGCTTGCCGCCAATTGCCAGACCGATCATAATCGAAAACTCGCCATTGCGGGCAATAAACTCTTTGGTCCCGTCCAGCGGATCGATGATCCAGACCCGTTCTTTGTCCAAACGCGAGAGATCATCTTGCGACTCTTCCGACAAAAAGCCATCGTCGGGGAAGGCTGCCTGCAAGCGCGTAATAATGTGCTGATTGGCCGAGCGGTCGGCCTCAGTCACGGGTTCATCGTGGGATTTATATTCAACCTCCGACGAGCCGACGTAAAAAGTGTTGACAATGGTGCCAGCTTCGCGGGCAATACGCGCCGCAATCGCCAATTCTTCCTGTAAATCGTAACTTTGCATCACCCTATCCTGCGCGGTGTGTTGGTGAGTCATGGTGTATCTTCCTTTACGCACTGCCCCAAACGCAAACCGGCAGTGATAGAATCGACCAAAAAGCTGGCCGTTGTCTTGCGGCCCCGACCCCGCTGCACACAGGAGGTCTATAGGCGTTGTGCATTCTAGCACAGGACAGTGAAAAGGCAAGTGATCCCCCTCTCAGGGTTGGATAGTTAACCGATTCCCTATGCTTGGGTCATCCCTCCCCCACCAGCACCCGGTTGAGCACACTCAGCAGCGGACCGCGCTGCTCCAGCCCGCTTTCGCCATAATCGCTCATGCCTAGGTAAAGACTATGGCGCGTGCGGCGGATCAGGCCCAAGAGCAGACGGCGCAGCGTCTCTTGGCGTTCGTGAAATTCGTCAAAATCGGTCCACAGCCGCCCGCTGGGCCATTGGCGCGAAAGCACATGCGGATGGGTCAACGGCTGAAAGAGCCGTTCCCACCAGCCGCCAGAGCCAATATCCAGCCAGAACTGCACATCCACAGCCCGGTTGCGCATGAGATAGGTGTAGGCTGGGGCGATGAAAACGGCGCTGTCATCCTCTTGCCAGCCCGCCACATAGAGCGCCCCCAGCGCGCCACTCTCCACCAGATCGAGATAGACCCGCCCCAACATGGCCTTGTTGTCGGCGCTTTCGGTGTCCAGCGCCCAGCGGAAGTTGCGCGCCGATTCCACCAATTGATGGGTCACGCGCGCCGCATCCAAATCTTCATGAAAGCCATAGCCCGGCTGGCTCAAGACTTCGCCAAAAAGCCGGGCGAAAAATTGATCCAGCGGCGTAAACTCGGTCTCCGCGCCATAGGCGGCCAGCCAGCGCCGCAGCCGGTCGTAACGTTCGCCCACGCCAAAGGTGATGCGGCTCTGCACGGTACTTTTGAGCGTGTCAAAGGCCGTGAGCCGACCCGCTACGGTGCCGCGCACGCCATAGACTGTGCGCGCCAGCAGCGTCGCCCGCACCGGGTCCAGCCCGGCAATCGCCAGCCCCAGCGTCAGCGTGACATCGCTCACGGCGGGCAGCCGTTGCCAGGTGGGGTGGGCCAGTGCCGCCAGTGTGGTCAGCGCCCGCGCCGCTGGTTCGGCGTTGAGGGCGCGGCTTGGCCGATGCGTGGTGGAGGGGATATCGCGCTCGGCCAGACGGCTTTGCAGGCTAAAGCGCAAGGCATCGCTGACATACGGGGCCAAAATGGCAATCTCGCCGGGGGCCACGCCACGGTCGCGCACCAGCCGTTCGATCTCGTCCACGGCCCAGTCGATCATCTGCGGGTAGAAGCGGTGGATGCGATAGGTGAGGGGCAGGGGAACAACCGCCGGGGCTTTGCCATTGTGCTGCGCATCGGGCGATGGCGTGACCGCCGACCGCTGACCGCCGACCGCGCCGTCCACAAGTTGGGTCAGCCGTTCCAGCCCCGGCGACATGATGTAGCTTTCGTCCAGGCTCAGGCGTTCGGTACAGACGTCAAGCAGCCGGTCCACATCGCGCGGGTTGGCCCCCAAAAAGAGGCGAAAGCCGGCGTCTTCGTCCACTACCACCAGCGCGCTCTCCAGGTGGGGAATCCACTGGCGGGCCAACTCTTGGGCGGCGAAGTTCTCCTCTTCGCTGTTGTCCATGATTAAATGGCGGCGCGAGCGAAAAAGATGGGTGCGGCTCCACGGGTTCGCCAGCACCTGCTCGTTGAAGAGGCGAATCCACATGCTAAAATCCACCAGCGAATGTTGCAGGCTCAGGGCCTGAAATTGCTGGCTAATCCGTTTGGCCGTTTGCAACACGTTGAGGCGCGCCGTCATCTGCGGCCCCTGTGGTACAGAAAGCTCCAGGCGGGCATAGGCATCGTCAATCGAGAAGCCCAACAGCGCGGCCTTGTTGAGATTGTCCAACACCTGGCTGACCACACGCCCCGGTTCGACGCGGATGGCGTCAAATTCGCCATTCTCAAAAGCCGCCTCCACAAAGGGGGCCATGTGATATTGGGCCGTCTCCAAATTGAGAAAAGAAGGTTCCCGGCGTGGGTCGGCGAAACCCGCCGGTTCTGCCAGCAGCGGCCAATAGAGTTCCACGGCGGCGCGGGCCAACGCCGCAAAGGTGGTGATCTCGGCGGGTGGACCGCCGGGCAGATCGGCACTGCGCAACGCTTCGTGATAGGGCCGGGCCAGCGAGCGCTGTGGAACCATGATCAGCACATCGTCGCCGCGGATACGCTCCTGGCGCAACAACCAGCGGGCGCGCTCAAGTGCCAGCGTGGTTTTGCCTGTTCCAAACGGGCCAGAGAGATAGAGCTTGTTACGGGCGAAGAGGAGTGCTTCATGTGTCATCATCGATTTAATTTCCGGTCCACAGAGATTTTTGAGCTGCGGCTTTTGATCACTCAGTCCCTATTCTACCCCCTTGAAATGGCATGTCAATTCCCCCAATCTTCGGCTGTTCTTCGGGCTTGTGCTACAATGGCGAAGATTTTCCATCTTCTCTCACTGCATGGGGGCAATCGCAATGGCCTATACTCAAATTCCGTTAGTTCCTGGCCCAGTGACCGTACCACAGGCGGTGCGCGAGGCCCGCGCCGTTGACTATGGTAGCGCCGATCTGGAAGATGCCTTTTTTGAACTCTATGCCGAGTGTGCGCGCGGCCTGCAAACTATGCTCGCCACGCAAAACCATGTTACCATCCACAACGGCGAGGGGATGCTGGCACTGTGGGGCGCGCTGAAAAGCGTGATCCGCCCTGGCGACCGTGTGCTGGCCGTGGCAAACGGGCTGTTTGGCTATGGCATCGGCGACATGGCCCGGCAGATCGGGGCCGAGGTACGCACGGTGGGTTTCGGCTATGACGACATCCCCGACGCCGAGACCGTACGGCGGGCGGCGCGCAGCTTTCAGCCGCGGCTGATCACGGCTGTCCACTGCGAGACGCCCAGCGGCACGCTCACCCCGCTGGCCGAGATCGGCGCCATCTCACAAGAGGTGGGCGCGCTCTTTTATGTGGATTTTGTCGCCAGCGCCGGGGGCACGCCGGTTTTGGTGGACGAGTGGCACATTGACTTGGGGCTGTTGGGCAGTCAAAAAGTGCTCAGCCTGCCGCCGGATCTAAGCATGGTCAGCGTTAGCGAGCGCGCCTGGGCGGTGGTGCAAGCCGTGGGGTATGTGGGCTATGATGCGCTGGCTCCGTGGCGAACCGGTCCAGAGAATCGCTATCTGCCCTATACGCACCACTGGGCGGCGCTGGCTGGGCTGAAAGTGGCGTTGGATGCGATCTTTGCCGAAGGGCTGGAGAATGTCTACGCTCGCCACGCCGAGGTTGCTGCCTTCTGTCGGCAGCAACTAGGCGAACTAGGCATCAACCTTTATCCGGCGCGTGAGGAGATCGCCTCACCCACGGTTACAGCAGCGCATCTTCCCGACGGCTGGTCCTGGCCCGATTTTGATCGAGCGCTGCGTGCCCACGGCATGACTGTGGGCGGTAATTATGGTCCACTGGCGGGCAAGGTTTTTCGCATTGGTCACATGGGCAATCAGGCCCGGCGTGCGCTTGTCGAGGCGGGAATTAACGTAATTACCGACGTGTTGAAAAATAAATGAAGGTAGGGGATGAATGGTTACTTTAGCCAATCATCTCCTACCCCTTCTCTTCCCCTTCTTCCTATCCTTCAGCCAATAGCGTTGACTCAGCCAATCGGCCACTCTTGCCAGACCAATTCCCATCAGTGCCCCGATGATCACATCGCCGGGGTAGTGCGCGCCCAAATAAACGCGTGAATAGGCCACCAGTGCCGCCAGCGGATAAAGCAGTGGCTTGAGGCGCGGCACATATTTGCCCACAATGTAGGCTCCGCCAAAGGCTGCCGAGGCATGTCCCGACGGAAAGGACCAATTGCCCGGCTTCTTGCCCACCACCACCGCTCGAATCACGTCAATAAAGGGGCGTTGGCGGCTGAAATACTTTTTAATCGGCCCCTCCACCACCAGCGCCGCCGCCCACGTGGGGATGGCAATGCGCTTGAGCGTGTGCCATGTCCACTGCGGGCGGAAAGGCCAGAGCAGCGCAAGCGCGATAATGTAGAGCCAGCCGCCGGTAAAGACATACGAAAGACGGCTGTAGAAGCGATCCAGCGCAGGCGAGCGCGGCGAATAGACGTTAATGAACAGAAAAAGCTGGGTGTCGATCTTGGAAACGAGACTGATCCCAGGGCTGCGCAGGATGGCATCCAGCAGCAAACGCCGCGGGCGTTTGAGCTTTTCTGGATCGCCTTGTAGTTCGGGGTTGGTCACCTCCTGAATGGCCTTGCTCACCGCTTCGTAGCTTTCGCCCTTCAACGTGGCGGCTTCGGTGGCGGCGGCTTCAATGGTTTTGGCCGCCTCATCCACATCGTCTGTTGCGGTGGCCGCGGCCTCCTCCACATCTTCGGCGGCCTCTTCCACCTGTTCGGCAGGCGGCGCGTCTTCGTGGCCGGTGGTCTGATCTTCCACACCGCGCACATTTTCGCTATCCTTCACCAGCCGATCAATCACGGCGTCGGCTTTTTCCTCACTATCAATCACCGAAATCGCCTTCTCCAACTCATCTTCAATTGGCTGCGCCGCGGCCTGGGTTTCCGGGTCGGGGTCGTGGAGCGGATCTTCTTTGGGGGACATTGAACTTCCTTTCGAGAGAATGACTCTACTGCAAAAAGGCAGAATTCACCGCAAATGCGCAAAGAATTCAGGAGAGAAAAATCTGCGAAATCTGCGGAGCAAAAAGCTTTTTGCAGTAGCATCAGAGAATGAAACATGAGTCAAACCGATGGGCGGATCAAAACCGATCTCTCTGGAAAAGTCCGTGAGAATCCGCTCTATCCGCGTTCTATGCTTTACTTGGCTCTAACACCAGCCGTTGCTGCGTAGCCGTCTCTACCGCCGCGCGGCTCCACGGCATGGGATGGTACATGCCCTCCAACCACATGGGCATCTGGTCCACATAATTGTCACTCAGCGGATGGCCCGACTGCCCCGCCGTGGTGACCGTGCGCGCTGCGTCCCAATTGCCTACTTCGTAAATCTGGCGGTAGCTTGCCACCACTTGGGCCAAGCCGGGCGGCATCTGCGGCGCGTAGGCCGCCTGGTTGGGTGTGGTATCATCACCGCCGATGGGGAAGGGGCCACGGTTGAAAAATCCGCGCAAAATGCGCACACTGCCCATGGGGTGATTATAACGCACCTGATGCATTCGCCCCCAAGCCCATTGGCGCGGTGTGGGGTTCACCTCTTTGCGGATGCGTTTGACGGCACGCGCCAGCGCTTCCGATACCAATTCATCGCGACGGCGCAGGCGCCCCGTTGCCATCTCCGTGTACCAGACTGACTCTTCTTCGCTGCGCAATAGCTCTAACAAGCGCGTATCGGCGCGATGGGCAAAGCCCGTGGAGAGGGTTAACGGGCTAAACGCCATGCCTTTGTAATCATTGAAAATCGGCCCCAGCTTGTCGCCAAAGACCATCTCCAATAGGGTTAACTTGGTGTAATGAAAGACCAGCGCCGCCGCGCTGTCGGCTTCCATGCTGTGGCCCCAACTGCGCAGATTGTTGACGGCAATTTTAACGTATGGATCGTCGGCGTCAATCGCTGTGAGCCAGGGCGTCAGCAGTTCGGCATAAAGGCTGGTGGTGTCCAGTTGGATGCGCTCCATATCGCGGCTATTGAGCCGTTTCTTGGCTTTGATCATCTCCTCAATGCGCCGCGCCCGCCAGCCAGGGAACCATTCCACGCCCAAAAAGTGGGGATAATCGTCGCCCACAATCTTGTTGTTGGCCGTCACAATCAGCCCCGACGGCGGATTATAAAGTCGGGGCAATTCGGCGGCAGGAATCATCCCGTGCCACTCATGGTCATCCCGCCAACCCGGCGCAGGCACCATGCCCAGCCCGCCAGCCCGCATCGGCGTGCGCCCGCCCAGCCGATAGCCAATATTGCCGTCCACATCGGCAAAGGTGAAGTTTTGCACCGGCACGCTCCAGTCATCCAGCGCGGCGTTGAATTCGCCCCAATTGCGCGCTCGATTCAGCGCCACAATGGCGCGGATCATATGACCGGGCAGAAAGCCGCTCCATTGAAGCGCCAGGGCAACCGTAGCCCGCTCACCAATCAGTCGGTTGATCAGCGGCCCGTGGCGCGTGATCACCACTTCTTCTACATGCGGCTGATCGGCACGGCGCACGCCGATCTCCTCGCGCAGCACCGTGGCGCTTTCCCATTCATCATTGTGCTGAAAAGAGTGGGGATCGTCCGGGTGGGGCCGCTCCACAAAAAGGTCTTGCACATCGGTCATGGCATTGGTAAGGCCCCAGGCAATCTGGGCGTTGTGGCCGATGATCACCCCGGGCGACCCAGCAAAAGATGCCCCGCTCACGGTAAGCGTGGGGCATTCCAGATGATTTTCATACCAGACGCCGGGGATGGTCAAGCCCAGGTGTGGATCGTTACAGAGCAGCGGGCGCTCGCCTGTGGTCTTGTCGGCGGCCAACACCCAACTGTTGCTGCCCTGGGGCGCGCCCACTGGCCCAATCCAACTTTTGATTTTCTCGTATTCGCTCAGAAGTAAACCGGCTGTGTGCACCAGCCGCATGGCCTCTTCGCTGCCCACGCCTTCTAAAATGACAGGGTTCTCCTTCGGATAGTCCGGTTCAAGCTCAGCGGCGCGCAGGGGATCCATACGGGTTGCCAGCCCTAGCCGCACCAACTCGCTCTCCCAATTCAGGCTCAGGCTCCAGCCCATGAACTTGCCAAAGGTCAGCACATCCACCGGGGACCAGGGCGCTGGCTGGCGGCGCAGCAGGTTGAACTCGGCGGCCAGGCGGTCTGGTCGGCTGGCAATGTATGCGTTGACCCCCTGCGTATAGCTTTCCAGCACCGTGCGTTCGTCGGGGTGCAGCGCTTCCCATTCCGCTTCGGCGGCACGGCGAAAGCCAATCGTACGGCTAAAACGGTCCACTTCCAGCGCTGGTTTGCCAAAAAGCTCCGAAAGCGTGCCTGCGGCAATGCGCCGGTTTTGCTCCATTTGCCACAGCCGATCTTGGGCATGGACGAAGCCCTGCGCCCGCCACAGATCCGCCTCGTTTTGCGCGTAGACATGCGGGATGCCGTGGCGATCCCGGCGGATCTCTACAGGAGCGTCAAGGCAGCTCAATCGGATTTCCCCACCAAGTTGGGGCATGGCACGGGCGATAAGCCACCAATAGACATAGGTAAACAGCCCGCCAAAGAGGGCGACAATCAGGAAGAGAACCAGCAGTACGACAAATAACAAGTAAATGCTCATAGCAAGCGCAAGACTCCAGCGGTGAAGATGACAGGGTAACAAGGTGACACGATAAGATTCTGTGATACTTTTCTTGCCATCTGTTATGGCTGCTCCAAACGTTCAAAAATTGAATCGACAGCGTCAGACTATGCTACCATAGATAGGCCAGGAAGGGAGAGCGCAGGCAGGATACTTCTCAAGACAAGCACGAAATAAGCGTTATTCTCCCCGCGGATAGGATGACAATCAAGCCCCATTCATGGGGCGCTGTATTTAGCCGGGGGATTTATCCGCCGGTGCGTGATCAAAAAGAGTGACACAAGAGCAAGTGACCCAATGACAACAACAAAACCGCTGATTGGTGTAACAACGAAATATGGCAACGATGCCTGGGTACAGAAGAACACAATCGAGTATTTGAACATATTGACCCAAATGGGCGCAACCCCAGTTGTGCTCTCGCCGGATCTGCCCACCACACTGCCCGATGGCACGGTCTTTGTCCCCGATGACGAAGGCCGGCTTTCCGTAGAAATTATCGAGCGGCTGGATGGGTTGATCCTTTCCGGCGGTGGGGATGTCCATCCGCGCTACTTTGGTCAGGAGATCGCCGGAGCCGAGATCAAGAGCATTAACATCCACCGCGATGAATTAGAACTGGGGTTGGCCCGCACTGCGCTGGCCGCCGATCTGCCTCTCTTTGCCATCTGCCGTGGTTTTCAACTGCTCAACGTGGCCGCAGGCGGCGGCATGGTGCAAGATCTGCCCAATCACCGCTCGCCCAAGGAGGCAGTGCGCATGCACAGTGTCTCCATTGCGCCTGCTTCTCGGCTGCGGCGGCTGGTGGGAGAGAATGCCCTCGACGTCAACACCTATCACCACCAAGGCGTTGATCTGCCCACACTGGCCCCGCTCTTCCAATCCACTGCCCAGGCTGATCCCGACACTTGGCTGATTGAAGCCTACGAAAGCCCGGATCATCGCTGGGTCATCGGCGTGCAGTGGCATCCTGAGCGGCTCTTTGAACTGCCCGCCCCCCATCGCGCCTTGTGGCAAGACTTTTTGCAATCAACGCGTTGATGCACAGACCGCAGACGGCAACTCGCAATTCACAATCTGAAAACTTATGAAAACCGCTCACTTCGACTACGACCTTCCCCCAGAATTTATCGCCCAATCGCCAGCCGAGCCGCGTGACCACAGCCGTTTATTGGTGCTGCATCGGGAAAGTGGCGACATCGAACATCGCCGCTTTTTCGAGATCGGCGACTATCTGGCCGCGGGCGATCTCCTCGTGGCGAACAACAGCCGTGTGATCCCGGCGCGGCTGCATGGTCACAAAGAGACCGGCGGCGCTGTGGAGATCTTTCTTTTGCACCAGCGTGATGACGTCGGCCAGGAATGGGAGTGCCTCACCCGTGGCCGCGGCCTGCGCCAGGGCGTGACAGTGAGGCTGGCGGCGGACCCAATCTCCAATCTCCAATCTCCAATCTCCCCTGCCCTCTCTGCCACCATCCTCGAAATCCTCGACTCTGGCAGCCGGATTGTGCGCTTCTCGGCCCCCATTCGCCCCTACCTTGATGAATTGGGCGAGATCCCGTTGCCGCCTTACATTACCAGCTTTGGCGGCGACCGCGAGCGCTATCAGACCGTCTACAGTCAGCCCGAAGGAAGCGTGGCCGCGCCCACGGCGGGGCTGCACTTTACGCCAGATCTTTTGCTTGATCTGCGGCGGGCGGGCGTGGGCTGGGAGACGGTGACGCTGCATGTGGGGCTGGATACGTTTCGCCCGGTGGCCGTGGATGAAATCGAGGAACACCCGATTCATACGGAGCGGGCGGTGCTGACCACGGAGACGGCGCGCCATATTAACGAGACTACGCTGCAAGGCGGGCGCGTGATCGCCGTGGGCACAACCTCGGTGCGCACACTGGAATGGGCGGCCACCGGCGCACAGGGACTCGATCCCTATGACAGCACAGCCTGTCCGTGGCAGCGGGTGGCGGCCTTTGGCGGACCGGTCAATCTCTACATCCGCCCCGGCTATCGCTACCGCGCCGTGGATGCGCTGCTCACCAATTTTCATCTGCCGCGCTCGTCGCTGCTCATGTTGGTCAGCGCCTTTGTGGCACAGGCCCACCCCACCGACATTGACGCCGGGCGGCGCATCTTGCTGCATGCCTATGAGATCGCCAAAGCCGAGGGCTATCGTTTCTTTAGTTTTGGCGACGCCATGCTGATTGTGTAGCGGAGATTTTAACGCAGAGATTTTAACGCGGAGTCGCCGAGAGGCAGAGGCGCAAAGGCAGAAGGGGATACTTTTCGTCTCTGCTGCTCCCCACCTCTGCGGCTCTGGGTTGAATAGCAATCGGAAAATTTAACGCGAAGGCGCAAAGGGGCAGAGGCGCAAAGGGAGAGGCAGAGATGGATTACATGGGATTAAGGTGCCTTTTCTGTTGGAAAAGCGACAAAGCAACGGACGCAGCGAATTGGTGATCGGGCAGTTGCCAAAAGAGCGCCACGCGTTCGGCGTCGACATGCTCGGCACGGGCTTGTAGAATCTGGCAATGCTTGGCTGCGATCTCATGGGCGCGGAAATCCCCTGTGGCCTCAAAAACTGCGTAGCCAGTGGCATAGACCCGCGCACTTTCCACCGTGGCTTCCAGGGTATGGGCTTGGAGACGGCTCCAGATGGCGTCGGCGTGGTAATAGGCCGCAGCGAGATCGGCCTGGCGCAGGGCCAGCCGGGCCTGCCCGGCAATCGCATTCATGCTGTAATTGACTTGTCCCATCTGGCCGTGGATTTGGACCGCTGTTTGATAGGCGGCTAGTGCCGTTTCCCAGTTTTGCTGCGCCTCGTAGACATAGCCCAGCCGGGTCCACAGTGCTGCCAGCCCCCGCTTGTCCTCCTGTTGTTGGGCCGCAGTCAGCGTTTCTTGGAGCACAGCCAGCGCCATCGGTTGATCCCCACGCAAATGATAGAGCAGCCCCAGATCGGCCAGCGCTTTCAGTCCATAATGGTGGGTGCCTTGCCCTTTGATTTCACGCACGGCTTTCTGCAACATCGTCAGCGAGCCGTCCAGATCCCCCTGTTCTAACAAACGTACCCCCTCAAAATGGTATGCAATGGCAATTCTGGATCCATACTTTGTCTGCTGAGAAAGCTGCAATCCCTCACGCAAGATTTCCCCTGCGCGCTGATACCGACCACACAACGTATGGATCATGGCTAAGTTGATCAACAAACTTGCCTCGTCCATGCGTTTACCAATTTGGCGCACAATGGCAATGCCCTTTTCATAGTAATCCTGGGCAGTGGCATAGTCCTCTGCCGCACCCCTGGCATAGGGAAGATAGCCCAGTTTGTTGTAAAGACTGGCAATGCGCTCTGGGTTGCCAGAAGGCTCGACCAGAATCAGGGCATGATCGAGCAATGACTGAATATGCTCTACTGTCATCCCCGTAAACATGCCTGTGGCGGCAAGATGCTCAATCGCGCGCGCCTCTACTGAACTCATCCCTACGGAGCGGGCTAGTTCGGCGGCCCGCTGAAAATGGTGGCGTGCCTCGGCAAATTGGGTATGCCACCAGAAGCCAGTGGCTAACCAGTGATGCGCCTGTGCTTGCAACTGGGTGCTATTGGGGAGGGAGTGTGCCAGTGTAATGGCGTGGGTTGACTTTTCTATTGTCAACGCATGGTTGGCCGTTTGATTACCATGCTCTGCCCAGCGCAATGCCACTTCTGCGCTTGCCTCTGGGCGCAGGGGCAAGACCTTCGGGCAGAGGGCATCCAACGCACGCAAATCTTCCTGTTGGCGGTCGCGTGCTCCCATCTGGTTGAAAACGTGTTCACGTGCCAGGTACAACTTGAATTTCGACTCGCTCTCCGTCGCCGGCGTCAGGGCCAGGGCACGGCTGAAATAGGCCTGGGCGTCGGCGTCCGCGTACTGTTCCACGGCGCGCTCGCCCGCCAGCCGGTAGTGCAGACATGCCTCGGCCAGATTGCCGCTGCGATCATGATGCAGCGCCAATTGCCCGTGGATCGGCTCCAGATCGTGCGCGTATAGATCGGTTAGCGCCGCCGCCACCCGCCGGTGAAAAAGCCGCCGTCGGACGTTGCTCATTTCGGCATAGGCTACTTCGCGGATGCGATCATGGCTGAAATCGTAGCCCTCTGTGCCCTGCTCGCGCACAATGCGCCGCCGCCACAGTTCATCCAATGCCTGCACCAGCGCGTCCTCGTCGCCATCGCCGGCACGATGCAGCACGGCATACGTAAACGCTCGCCCCATCACGGCGGCTAATTGCGCCAGCGTGCGCGCCGTCGCCGATAGTTGATCCAACCGCGCCGAGATGACCCTACGAATTTTGGGCGGAATTGTGGTAATGGCCGCTGTTTCTGTCGGGTGTGGCGCGTCTTCGGCCTGGGAATGGGCTTGGCTCCCCGCCTGCCTGATGCGAACCATTTCCACCAAAAAGAGTGGATGTCCCTCGCTTTGTGCATAGAGCACCGCCTGGACCTTCGCATCCAGCAGCGCCCCAGCCGTCTGTGTCGCCAGTTCGGCACTCTCGGCCACGTTCAACGGCCCCAACTCAATCTCAATCAGTTGATTTGTGTGGTGCAGCGCATGGCGCAGGCTGTGCAGGGGATGCTGTTCGCCGATCTCCTCGCTGCGGACCGTTCCCACCACCAACATGGGCAGCGCCGCCAACGCCGCCAGCGCATACTGGAGAAAGGCCAGGGTTTCGCCATCGCACCATTGCAGATCGTCCACATGCAGAAGCAGCGGCGCAGGCGCGGCTTGGAGAAGCTGGGCCGATCCCTGATAGAAACGTTGACGTTGCCAGCCTTCACGCAGCGGGCCGGGATTGGGCAGGTTAGGGTGCTCTGACAGCCATTCGGGCAAAAGGCGCGCCACCTCCGCCTGCCAGAGTGGCTCTATCTTCCCCAGGGCTGATTTGAGCGCTGGCTGGCGCAGCCACTCGGTCACAGGCGTATAGGCCAGCGCGCCACCCAAGGCATAGGCGCGTGACGACGCGGTGCTGATGCCCTGGTGGGTTGCCTTATCCAGCAGTTCACTGGCGAGGCGAGTCTTGCCAATCCCCGCCTCGCCCCAGATTAAAACCAATTGCGCTTTGCCCTGGCGGCTTTGTTGCCATGCCCCATAAAGCGTATCCCATTCGGCATGGCGGCCTACCAGGGGTGTCTCTTCGGTACTCGTCTGGACCGGGATCACACGCTGAGCCGTGTTGAGCAACCGATGGTGTAAGTTCTGTGTCTCCTCGCTTGGCTCCACGCCCAACTCGCGCGCCAGCAGAGATGCACAGGTGTGATAGGCGCGCAACGCCGCCGCACGGTCATGTTTGGCGGCATAGAGTTGCATCAGGCGGCGATAGGCATCTTCCTGGAGCGGGTCCACGGCCAGCAAGATCTGGGTCTGTTCAATCGCCTCGTCATAGAGCCGCTTTTCTTCCAAAAGTTGGGCCAACTGGGCCAACGCCTGAAGATAACGGGTGCGTAGCCGTTCGCGCGCCACGGTTGCCCAATCGTCATAGCAATCGGGCAGCAGATCCCCGCCATAGTGGGCCAGGGCTGCGCGCAGCGCAGTCTCGGCCTGGGTCGGTGATGTGGTCTGATGGGCCTGAGCCAACGCCGCCTCAAACGCCAGAACATCCACCTCTAGCCCCTGTGCGCCTCGCCAGCAGAGGGTGGCGCGCGTAATCTCGATGATCTGGCTGGAGGTGGCCCAGGCTTTTTTTAGCTTAAACAGTAGATTCCGCAGATTGGTGCGGGCCTGGGCTTCGTCGGAATCGGGCCAGAGCAGAAAGGAGATGTGCTGGCGCGCCATGGGCTGCCCTGGGTGCAGGGCAAGATACGCAATCAGCGCAGGCAGGCGCGCCTGATCCAGAATGAGATCAGCGTGATCTGCATACAAACGGAACGAACCCAGCAGATGGAGTGTGCCAGTGACAGGGGGCAATGGTTTCATAAACTCTCGCGCAGATAAAGAAACACATCAACAGAGAGTCTAGAGCGATAGCGGTGTAAGGGAGCGGTGGTGTGGAGAATCGTCTAGCCAGTGGGTCCATTGTACTGGGCTGACGAGGATTGGTCAACAGGCAGAGAAAAATAGGCCTGGGGATTTAGGCTATACCCAGTCTCCGATCCCCAATTTCTACATCATTTGCGCGGCGTGGTCGGGTAGCCCACCGGATCGATCATCGCTTCAATCAGCGTGGGGTGGGTGCTGGCTGCCGCCTGGCGCAGGGCATTGTCCAGGCTGTCGGCATCGGCGGCGCGGAAGGCGGCGATGCCGTGGGCGGCGGCAATTGCACAGAAATCCGGTGGCGTAAACTCTGTGCCGTGGACCGGTCGTCGGTTGCGGATCTGCGCCGCCCGGATCAGATCAATCGCGCCATCCACCATCACCACAATCGTTACCGGCAGATCAAGCCGGGCCACCACGCCCAGTTCCCCCAGGCACATTGCCATGCCGCCATCGCCAATCAGGCAGAGCGTGGGCGCGCCGTCCAGCGCCAGGCTTGCCCCCAGCGCGCTGGGCAGAGCAAAGCCCATACACGAAAGCCCGTTGGAGACGAGAAAGCGGTTGGGGTGCAGCGTCGGCCAGTCCAGCGAACTGAAGATCTTGTGCGAGCCGACATCCACAGCCAGCAAAGTTTCGCGGGCGGCGTGCTGACGCATGGCCGACAATACTGTTTGTGGCAAAAGTCGCCCAGCGGCAGGTGTGGGCAATGGACGTGCCGCCAACTTTCGCGTGGAACTGGGCCACGCGCGCCGCTCCCCAATCAGGCGCGCTGGCAAACTCTCCGTCGCTCAACTGTTGCAAAAGGGGTGACAGCGGCCCCACTAATTCAACCGCTGCGGGCAACACGGGATCAACGTTGGGCCACGGGGCCAGCCAAATCAGCGGAGCGGGATGTTGCCACTCTTTCACCAATTCCACCACATCAAAGCCCACAGCCACCACGCAATCGGCCTCGTCTAAAATCTCGTAAACGGGATCAGTGCGCGTCAGGCCCACGGTTCCCGCGCTCAGCGCGTGATCGTCGGGCAGTGCGCCCTTGGCTTTGGGGGTGACGATGATCGGCGCTCCCGTTGCCTCGGCGAATTCGCGTAGCGAAGCATAGGCGGCCTCTGGTTCCATACCCACGCCCACGACGATCACAGGGCGGCGGGCGCTGGCGAGAAGCGCGCGGGCAGTTTGGAGAGCAGTGATATTGGAGATTGGGGATTGGAGATTGGAGCGTGCGGCTGCGGTCTGCGGTCTATCGTCTGCCGTCAGCCCGGCTTCTTCGTTGCTGATTTGCAGATGCACCGGGCCGGGGCGATCCTCTTGGGCAAGCGCGATAGCCGCGGCCACGGCGTGGTTGACGTTGGCGGCGGTGATTTTAACGGTCTGTTTGGTGATGGGTGCGAAGATAGCGTGCAGATCGAGCACCTGGTGCGTGTAGTCAGGCAAGAGCGCGTCGGGCTTTTGGGCGGTGATCAGCACCACGGGCGAGCGGTCAAGGTGGGCGTGGGCAATGCCTGGCACGGCGTTCATGGCTCCCGGGCCGAGTGTGGTCAGGGCGACGGCAGGCGTGCCGCTGACACGGGCCACAGCATCGGCCATGAAGACCGCGGAGGTTTCATGGTGGACTAGTTCAAAGCGGATGTCGCGGCGGCGCATGGCGTCGAGAATTTCGACAGTTTCGCCGCCGGGCATGCCAAAGGCAAAGCGCACCCCGGCATCGTAGAGGGTTTGGGCAAGGGTTTCGGCAACAGTCGGCATGGGTGAGTTCCTTGTGATGGGGTGGAAGGGCCGAGGACGATAGACGAGGGACGTAGACGAAGAGTAAAAAAGGCGGGTTTTGATCTTCGTCTATTCGTCCACCGTCTTTCGTCTTTTAATATGGGTCTATCGTCCTCTCAAAAGACCAGCACGCCGCGCGCCACTTCGCCTGCTTCCATGTCGGCGAAGGCCTGGGGCAGCTCTTCCAGGGTATAGCGCTTGCTGATCAGTTCGTCTAACTTGAGTTTTCCGGCCAGATAAAGCTTTTGCAGTTTGGGCAGATCGCGCCCGGCGTGCATGGAGCCAGCGAACGACCCCAACAGTCGCTTGTTCTGCGAGACGATCCAGCCCGGCAAGATGGCAACCTCTTTTTTGACGTCGAACATGCCCACCAGCACAGCGGTGCCGCCGGGGCGGGCGGCTTGGATGGCCTGGCGGATCGTGGCCGACGCGCCCACCGCATCAAACACATAGTCGGGGCCGCGCCCGGTGAGGGCGCGCAACTCGGCCAGTACATCCACTTCACGGGCATTGAGGGTGTGCGTTGCGCCCATTTGACGGGCAAAGTCGAGCTTTTTTGCCACGGTATCCACGGCAATGATGGGATGGCAACCGCTGAGTACACAGCCTTGGATCACATTCAGCCCCACGCCGCCACAGCCGATCACGGCGGCGGAACTGCCCGGCGGCACAGCGGCGGTGTTGATCACCGCGCCCACGCCTGTGATCACGGCGCAGCCGATAATCGCGCCCACGTCAAAGGGCACGCCATCCAGCAGCGGCACGGCGCCATCTTCGTTGACAATGGCATACTCGGCCATAGTGGCGGAACTGAGCATGTGCTTTAACTGCACGCCATCGTCCGTGCGCAGACGGGATGTGCCCTCCACAGGCAGGTCTTGAAAGGTGGTGGTGGTGAGCCGTTCGCACAGGTTGGGCTGTCCACCCTGGCAGGTGCCACAGGAACCGCAGCCAGGCAGCCAGTTGATTAGCACACGGTCGCCGGGGCGGAAGCGGGTAACGGCGCTGCCCACCGCTTCCACAATCCCCGCGCCTTCGTGGCCGAGCACTAGCGGCGGCGTGGCGCGCATCTGGCCTTGCAGCGATCCTAGATCCGAATGGCAGACGCCAGCGGCTTTGATGCGGATTAGGAGTTCGCCCGCCTTGGGCGGATCGAGCGTCACTTCTTCAATGGTGAGGTTGCCAACTTCACGCGTGACGGCGGCTTTGATCTTCATAGGGTTTCTCCGTTTGCCTTGGTTGAACAGGCTTCGTGTGACGAGCTGTGTACGCCACAGGGATTTGGTATTCTAAGCAGCGCCACAAAGGAAGAGTTTCTGCTCTTTGAAAAATGTCCTTGTCTGCTGCGGAGTATAGAAATGTAAGGGCTGTTGTAGTGGCGCGGTGTGATATAATTTTTACATTGCTGATATCCCATCGGAGGTTGAAATGCACTCGCTGACGGTTCCCTACTCTAAGGATCTTTTAGTACTCTGGTAAATCACCACAGGCGCTTGAAGCTGGTCGGACCTTTTTGCTAGCCGTTAAACTCTTTGAACTGCGTCGTCTTTCTCTGGGGAAAGCAGCCGCTTTTTGTGGAATGGGCAAGTTGCAGTTTATGTTCGAATTAGGCCGACTGCAAGTTCCTGTTGTTAACCTGGATGATGACCAAATTGCTGACGAGTTACGTGATGACTGATCCTGTCACTGATCCTGTGATCGTAGCGGATAGTAGCCCGCTGATCGCATTAGCCATCATCGAGCGGCTAGATTTGCTGCCCCAATTGTATCAACGGGTTTTACTGCCACCTGCTGTATGGGAAGAAGTGACAGTCCGTGGACGCAACTTGCCTGGCGCGAATGCAGTCGATCTGCTTCGTGGCTGGAAGTTATACCCCTCCCAACCTCCAAGTCGTGCAATCGTTAGCAATTCTTGTCGATAAGGGTGAAGCCGAGGCTATCGCTCTGTCGCAACACATTATGAATAGCATTGTGCGTTTTGGATGATGCTCAAGCACGACGGGTGGCCGAGCGTCTCGGCATTCGTCGTATTGGCACGCTGGGTATCTTGCGCCGAGCAAAGAATGCAGGGTTGGTTGGTGAAATTGCCCCGTCTATTGTAAAGCTTCAGGCCAATGGCATCTTCATTCGCCAAAGCCTGGTAGACTCAATTCTGCAGAATGTCGGCGAACTTGAGTAGCACGTATACTTATCCTTCCTCAAAAATACTTCCCCACAATCATCGCGTAAATTCTCCACCGTCTGGGCGGGAACCTGGCTTTTGTCCGACATAATCGCATTGCGCAGGGCATTGTGGTGCGGCGATGGCCCAGCGTTGGCAAGCAGGGCAATGGCATTGACAACCGCATCTTTGGCAACGCCGGCATTGCGCAACAGTGTGCGGACCACAGCCTCTACCGTGACGGCTTCTTCGGTGTCATGCCAGACGTCGTAATCGGTGACGTGCGCCATGACGGCGTAGCTCATCTCGGCCTCGCGTGCCAGTTGAGCTTCGGGCGTGGTGGTCATGCCGATAATGTCCATGCCCCATTGGCGATAGGTGTAACTTTCGGTGCGTGTGCTAAAGCGCGGCCCCTCAATCGTGATAAAGTTGCCGCCGCTGTGAACCGTGGCCCCGGTTTGCGTCACAGCACGGTGACAGACCTCGCTTAAAAAGTCGCAAAAGGGGTGGGCAACACTGACATGGGCCACCAAGCCAGCGGTCCCCACGCTGGGGTCGTCGAAAAATGAGAGCGGGCGTTCACGTGTATGGTCAAACAGCCCATTCGGGATCACAATGTCGCCAGGGTGAATGCGCTCGCGCAGGCTGCCACAAGCGCTGACGGCAATAAGATATTCCACGCCAAGCTGCTTGAAGCCATAGATATTGGCGCGCTGGTTCAGGCGTGTGGGGCTGATGCGGTGTCCGCGACCATGGCGGGCCAGAAAAGCCACGCGCTGGCCGTGGAGCGTGCCGGTGACATAGGCGTCGGACGGCTCGCCAAAAGGGGTGGAGAGGGTAACCTCTTCCACGTCTTGTAGCGCTTCCATTTGATAGACGCCGCTGCCGCCAATGACGCCAAACCGCATGGGGGAAGTGGGCATAGGTTGTACTCCTTGGTGTAAGTGGTACTAAAGTGAAGGGGTGACAAGGTGACACGGTGAAATACAGCCTGTCACCTTGTCAGCGTGTCATTCCTCGCGGGCGGTGAATTCCAGACGCACGACGAAATCATCTTTCACGGTGAGGGTTCCGGCAAAGTTCGGCGGTTCAATGTCGAAGTCTGTCAGTTTGAGCGGAGCCGTCGCAACACCTGTAATCGTGTTGCCCACCAGCGTGGCCGTGACATCAAAGACCGCAGGCTGCGTGATCTCGCGGATGGTGATCTCGCCGACGAGTTGGAAGGTAGCTTCGCTGCCTTCGCTATAGGTGGCCGGGGCATTGCGGATCTCGCTGGCGACAAAGGTTGCCAGTGGATAGGTGTTGGATTCCAGCGCGTTTTTGCGAATCCACTCGTCGCGCAGGCTCTGGTCGGTCTCCAGCGAGGGCAGATCCACGGTGAACTGGTTGGTGCCCACGGTGGCGTTCTCCAGATCCAATTGCAGCGTGCCTTCGACTTTGTCGGTGCTGCCAATGGTTTTGCTCGACCCCACGGAAATGCCATATTTGCTCAGTGCCCCCTGAAAGAACTCCTCATCCATTTCGTAGAAGGCTTTGGACTCTGCGGGGACGATGATAAAGGTGTGCAAACCGTCGGCGCTGCTCAGGGCCACTGTGGGCGCTGCCGTAGGCTGTGGCGTGGCTTCATCGCCCCCACAGGCAGTCATCACAAACAACAGGATGGCGAACCAAAGGATACGGAAGCGCATGGGGTCTCCTTTTCAATAAATAATTGTAACGATATAGGTTTAGGTGCGACACACTCGCCGCAAAGTCTTTTCAAGACCAATCTACGCCTGGCGAGTGCGTCCCACCCTAGACTAATTTGCACTCCATAATGGTGACTGTTACCTGATCGTGCCTTCTGGCCGATAGGCTGGCAAGGGGGTCCCCGCCGCACCGTAGCGTTCTAGCAAAAGACGCACCAACAGCGAATAGAGTCCTTCGTGGCGGAGCGCTGATTCTGTCAATTGTACCCCCAGACCTGATTCAAATCCATATTGGTGCAGCATGTCGATCAGCGCGCCGTCGCGGCTCACAATGTGGATGGGCGTGGACCAGCCATCGGAGCGGCGCGAGACCTGGGGCGGCTGATGATCGCCCATAAAAATGAAGAGGCTGTTGTCGCCCCGGTCGCTACGCACAAACTTTGCCAACATGCGAAGCTGATACTCAATGGCGTTAAAGTAGTTTTGGTGGCGCGACGGGTGATCCAACGCCGGCGCGGCGGGCAGCGCTGATGGGGCCGCATGGTTAAGATCGCGCCAGTCGGCCATTAACGCTGGCTGTGCTTCCCACGGA
>CAVRLX010000007.1:0-426673 GCA_963721725.1 uncultured Chloroflexia bacterium | reverse complement strand
ATTGGCTTTATGGGGGGATAAGGCGATTCGTAACAGGATCAATCGCCTCATCCCCCCATCTTTCTCAAGTCCACTCAATGCACTTTCTCCAATCAAAACTTGCTTGTTTTCACTCCCCGCCCATGATAGACTCCCTGTCGTAGAATCCGGCAGACGCAGTTTCCCTCCGCCGATTTCATCACTGCCCTCATTATCGCCAAGCCCACGATTCAAGCTATTTGTGTTCAACCTAATCGTCACGGCGCATACTACGCTCACAGGGCAGACCAAACCATGAAACCCATTGCTGGCAATCCACCCGATCCGTGGATTCGCCGTCCCAATGTGCGTCGGTTGCGCACCGTCATTATTGCCTTCCTGTCCCACAAATTTTGATTAGACATGCACCTTTTTCACAGTGGCGTTACAGATCGATTATAGTTTCTATTCACTCAATCTCGAAAGGTTGTCAAAATGGTCGCTAACATTACCGGAAAAGAATATGCCGTTGGCAAGATATTCAGCGATGATTTTGCTTTCTCCATCCCGCCCTATCAACGCCCATATTCGTGGACTACTGAACATGCGCAGTTACTGTTAGATGATTTGCTCCTCTTTGTGCAAGAAGATGGTGATCCTATTACCGAACGACAACCTTATTTCTTGGGAAGCATTGTGCTAATTAAGAATAACGATCCCCAGTTGGTGTTTATATGGTCAACAACGCTTGACCACGCTTACCATTCTGTTTGCTGCAATGCGCACGGTAGTTTCTACAGAATCAAAAGAGCATCTTACCCCGTTCCTATACGAGAAAGGCAATAGATTTAAGGGGGACACCGGATCGGTATCGTCTTATTCTGCGTAAACGAGATGAAGAATTTTTCCGCAAATATATTCAACAGCCTGATGGTATGCAGAAATTGAACGATCTGAATCCGGCGGATTTAACTGATGCTCAGAAAAACCTGCGTGCTAATGCACTGCTATATCTACAACGCTTGCAAGGATTATCTGCAAAAGATTTAGAGGATTTGGCTCAATTCCTGATCAATCGTTGTTATCTGATTGCGGTCTCTACCCCGGATCTTGAATCAGCTTATCGTATCTTTTCCATTCTTAACGATCGGGGTATGGATCTCTCCCATACCGATATTCTCAAGGCAGAAATCGTAGGTGCCATTGCCGATGAAAATCGCGAAAAGTACACAAAAAAATGGGAGGATCTAGAAGATGATCTGGGACGTGAACATTTTCAAGATCTTATTCGCTGACATCCGCATGATTTATCTGAAAGCAAAACCCCGCGAAAATCTACTTGCCGAGTTTCGTAAGCAAGTCAATCCTGGTGACAATCCCCAACATTTTATTGATGATTTGCTCACGCCCTACCGCGTGCCTACGGCGATATTATTAATGCAGACTATCGCAGTGCCGGGAATGCTGAAGATGTGAACTCATTGATACGTTGGCTCAACCGTATAGACAATGTAGATTGGATTCCACCGACTATTTTGTTTTACTCCAGAAATCAGAACAATCAACAGGCTTTAATACACTTCCTAACCGATTCTAGAACGGCTAGCCGCGGGGATGATGATTGAGCGAGCAAATATCAATAAGCGTATGGAACGCTACGGGAAGTTGCTCACAGCTATTGAAGATAAAACGGATTCTGACAGACGCACTGTATTTTCCTTGCAATTAACTGACGATGAAAAACTGGATATTCGTCGCCAATTAGACGGTGATATCTACAATGTGCGCAATGTGCCACGCTACGTGCTGCTACGTCTTAACGATGTCTTTTGCGGATAATACTGCTATATGGAATAGTTCTGATCATTCTATCGAGCATGTTTTGCCCCAAAATCCTGAGGTCACGAGCGAATGGATGCAGAATTTTCCCAACCGAGAAATCCGTGAATCACTTACGCATTGTCTGGGTAATTTGGTGCTTTTAGCCAAACGTAAAAACAGCCAAGCCCGCAATTTCGATTTTGCAAAAAAGAAAAGTAGCTATTTCAGTACCTCGAATCTGTCCATTCGCTTAAATGAGTAGACTAAAGTGGAATTAGCTGGCAAGCTGAGGGCATGAGAACAGAACTGAGCATCACGAGCGAACGTATTGACGATTTTCCACTGCTGCTTGCCACGATGCAGCGGATAGGCCTGCCCGAGATAGTGGACCGGCACCTGAGCCGGCATGGGCTGCACCAAGGACTGAGTTGGGGGTGGATAGGGACGATCTGGCTGGCGCACATCCTGTCGCAGGGGGATCATCGCAAGCTGCCGGTGCAAGCCTGGGTGCGGCAAGCCCGTGAGAGCATTGAGCGCATCACGGGATTGAGCGAGTTGGGCGAACTGGACTTCAGCGATGATCGGTTGACACTCTTGTTGGGGCGGTTGAGTCGAGACGAGACGTGGCAGGCGATCGAGACGGAACTGGGCCGCAACCTTATCCGGGTGTACCAGTTGAAGCAGGAGCGGATCCGGTTGGACACGACGACGGTTTCTGGTCATCACACGGGCGGTGAGGATAGCCTGTTTCAGTTTGGACACAGCAAGGATGACCCGAGCTTGCCTCAGGTCAAGGTGATGGTAGCGGCGTTGGACCCGTTGGGCTTGCCGGTGGCAACGCAGGTCGTGGCCGGTCATCGGGCAGACGATCCGCTCTACATTCCGGCGATAGAGCAAGTGCTCAAGGTCATCGATGGCGTTGGCTTGCTGTTTGTGGGCGACAGCAAGATGAGCGCCTTGGGCATCCGAGCACACCTGGAGCGCTTGGGCCAGCAGTATCTGTGTCCCCTGGCACTGACCGGCAACAGCGCCCCTGAGTTGGCGCAGTGGGTGACGGCCGTTGCCGACGGTGAACAAGAACTGCATTGCGTGTATGGCAAGAATGCTGAGGGAGACCGGACGCTGTTGGCTCAAGGCTATGAGGTCGTGCGCACCGTGGAAGCCGATGGAAACGGTACGAGTCAAGTATGGACAGAACGGGTCTTGGTCGTTCGTTCGGAAAGGTACCGTCAGGGGCTGCACGCTACGCTGGCGAACCATCTTGAGCAGGCAACGGCGCACCTTCTGGCTCTGACGCCAGCGCCCGGACGAGGCAAGCGGCAGATTGGCGAGGAAGCGGACCTGGTGGCTGCGGCCAACGCCATCTTGCACAAGCATGCGGTCGAAGGCTTGCTGACTTACACCTTTGAACGACAAGAAACTCGCCACATCAAACTGATTGGCCGCGGACGGGCGGTCCACAGCGGCCGCAACGCGAAATCGTGACGGTGCGCTATCAGATGTGTGCCGTCCACCGCCAAGAAGAGGCGATTGTGGCCCATGGCGAAACGCTCGGTTGGCGGGCCTACGTCACGAATGCGCCTGCCGCCCAACTCACCTTGGCGCAGGCCGTGCTTGCCTATCGGGATGAATGGTTGATTGAACGTGGCTTTCATCGCTTGAAGGGGGCTCCCTTATCCCTAGACCCTTTGTTCGTCAAACGAGACGACCAGGTCACCGGCTTGATCAACCTGTTGAGTATTGCCGTGCGCATGCTCACCCTGCTCGAATTCGTGGTTCGCCGTCAACTCAAGCAAAATCAAGAGCAACTGACCGGACTCATCCCAAACAACCCGCACAAAGCCATCGACAATCCCACCACCGAACGGCTCTTGAACGCATTCGACAACATCTCTGACCATCGTCCATTTGCCAGACCAGGTCATCCGCCACGTAACCCCGCTGACTACCCTGCAGATCCGCATCTTGGCTCTGCTCGGACTGTCTCCTACCGTCTACACCCATCTGGCGGAATTCGGATAAGACCACTTCAATCTCAGCGAATGGACAGTCGAATGGCGTCACGTCTTTTCCACTGACGGTCAAAGTCATCGAGCAAAGCGAATGGACGCCACAAGTGATCCAGCAACGTCAGCAAGAGCTAATGGCACGGTTGCAGGATATTTGGAGATTGTCAAAGGAATGATATGCCAGGATCATCATCGACTGATAGTTCACATGGTGTAGAGACTATGCAGCGAAAGCAGGGAAAACAGATGCGCAATGTTGAAACCCACATTCCGACCTGTTTGGAGCGAAATTAAGGAATAAACGGAGTCGTAGCTCCAAAACAGTCATTGAACAACCGGATTGCCCTAAGAAAACGACAACTTCTGGCCGAAAGCTCTGGAATTCAGCAACAGAATTGACTAATTGACTGCGGCTCACCGAATAGAGGGCCTTCGATAAACAAGTGTTGGGTCCAGAACGACCGGGATTCATGTTTTGCATAGATTTCTCAATACCGAATAATACGGATATCCAGCAATTGTCTAGTGCGGAATATGGGCCTCAAGTTCCCGCTCAAATCATTCCCACGCCAAATTCCTTACACATAATCCCAACATCAGGTACAATATTCCCACAACAAGGCACAGCGCCGTGCTTTTTCATAATCGTTGCTTCACATCTATCTTTCCTAAAGGAGAAGTCGTTTATGCGAAAAGTCTGGTCTCTACTCGTAGGGGTTTGGCTACTGGCGTTGATCGTTGTTGGTTGTGCGGCCCCTGCGCCGGAACGTACCTGCTGCCGAGGACGAAAGTGCCGCCGTGAAAGATTTTGTCACCTGGTATCAGTATGACGAGAATAACGAGGACCCACCGAGTGACGAGCGGGTTGGTAACGAGTATTTGCGCAAGACGATTCCCCTCTTCAACGAAGCCTACAAAGAAAAGTGGAACTGGGTGAATCAACCCAAAGCCTTCGACAAAATGGGCACCGAACTGATCGCCGCGGTGCAGGCTGCCGGTGAAGTGCCGGACTCTGATGCAGATTGGGGACAGTGACCTGCTTGCTTTTTATCAAAATGGTACGGTCCAAGACTGGACGGATGGGCCGCCGCCCAGTCCTGGTTTGCGGATCTGGATCCGAATGCCGTGGCGGCCTGCACCGGGCCCGACGGCAAAGCTCTACTGCATTCCCGTTGCTCAGACGCCCCAAGTCGTCTTTGTCTGGAAAGATCGCTTCCCCGCTGGCTATCCCACGACACCAGAAGCGTTCCTAACGCAAGCCGCCGCGCTCAAAGCCGAAGGGTTGTATCCGATCACCTTTTTTGGCTCGACCGATTTTGACGGCGAAGGCTTAACCGTTTTGTTTGGACCGCGCTCAGCTCGTTTGGTGGCACGCTCGATGACGGCGAGGGTACAATGACGCTGAACACACCCGAAAATGTGGCGGCGGTCGAATTTATCCGCACCCTGGTCACCGAGGGCTACGTGCCCGAGATCGCCTTTGCTGGTCAGTTCCAGGAAGAACAAGCCTTCAAGGATGCGTCGGCTGGCTCCTTCCCCACCGGTATCTTTGGCTATCGCTATGTCAACCCGCTGACCGCGCCGAATGGCAACAAGTACGAAAAGGGCAACGAAGAAGATATGCTCGACGCGATTGCCGCTGGCGATGTCTATCTGGCTCCCTTCCTGGCGGCTGAAGGTCAAAAGCCGGGCTGCGGCATTGGGGTAGCGGCTTTGTCATCCCCACCGGCGCACAAAATGTAGAGCGGCGCACGATTATATCAACTGGATCATGAGCAGCGACCAGAATGCAACCTGGGTGCTCGGGCCCGGCGGCGGTTTCCCCGTGTTGGGCGCAACCCAGGCCAGCGAAGCCTTCCAGACCCCCTTCTATCAACAAGCGGGCAAGGCGATTGAAGCCAGCGCCTGCCGTTCCTGGTATGGTTCGCTAGAACGTCGCCCGAGGCCAAGAAGTTGGTCATGACCACGGTCTACAAGCTGATCAAAGAAGACCCCACGGCGGACATTGCGGCGACGCTCCCCGCAGCGGAAGAAGAATATAACGCGTGGGGAATTAACGAGTAAAAATAATGGGTACCTGTCCATTCGCTGAGATTGAAGTGGTCTTATCCGAATTTCCGCCAGATGGGTGTAGAGGGTGGTGTAGTCCCTTAAGCATAGCTAAGATGCGGATTGCCAGGGTAGTCAGCGGGGTTACGTGGCGGATGACCTGGTCTGGCAAATGGACGATGGTCAGAGAGATGTCGCCGAACGCGTTCAAGAGCCGTTCGGTGGTGGGATTGTCGATGGCTTTGTGCGGGTTGTTTGGGATGAGTCCGGTCAGTTGCTCTTGATTTTGCTTGAGTTGACGGCGAACCACGAATTCGAGCAGGGTGAGCATGCGCACGGCAATACTCAACAGGTTGATCAAGCCGGTGACCTGGTCGTCGTGGTTTGACGAACAAAGGGTCTAGGGATAAGGGAGCCCCCTTCAAGCGATGAAAGCCACGTTCAATCAACCATTCATCCCGATAGGCAAGCACGGCCTGCGCCAAGGTGAGTTGGGCGGCAGGCGCATTCGTGACGTAGGCCCGCCAACCGAGCGTTTCACCATGGGCCACAATCGCCTCTTCTTGGCGGTGGACGGCACACATCTGATAGCGCACCGTCACGATTTCGCGTTGCGGCCGCTGTGGACCGGCCCGTCCGTGGCCAATCAGTTTGATGTGGCGAGTTTTCGTCGTTCAAAGGTGTAAGTCAGCAAGCCTTCGACCGCATGCTTGTGCAAGATGGCGTTGGCCGCAGCCACCAGGTCCGCTTCCTCGCCAATCTGCCGCTTGCCTCGTCCGGGCGCTGGCGTCAGAGCCAGAAGGTGCGCCGTTGCCTGCTCAAGATGGTTCGCCAGCGTAGCGTGCAGCCCCTGACGGTACCTTTCCGAACGAACGACCAAGACCCGTTCTTGCTCCAGTACTCTACTCGCGCCGTTTCCATCGGCTTCCACGGTGCGCACGACCTCATAGCCTTGGGCCAACAGCGTCCGGTCTCCCTCAGCATTCTTGCCATACACGCAATGCAGTTCTTGTTGACCGTCGGCAACGGCCGTCACCCACTGCGCCAACTCATGGGCGCTGTTGCCGGTCAGTGCCAGGGACACAGATGCCGGCCCAAGCGCTCCAGGTGTGCTCGGATGCCCAAGGCGCTCTCTTATCTCGCTGTCGCCCACAAACAGCAAGCCAACGCCATCGATGACCTTGAGCACTTGCTCTATCGCCGGAATGTAGAGCGGATTGTCTGCCCGATGACCGGCCACGACCTGCGTTGCCACCGGCAAGCCCAACGGGTCCAACGCCGCTACCATCACCTTGACCTGACGCAAGCTCGGGTCATCCTTGCTGTGTCCAAACTGAAACAGGCTATCCTCACCGCCCGTATGATGACCAGAAACCGTCGTCGCGTCCAACCGATTTGTCTGCTTCAACTGGTACACCCGGATAAAGGTCTGCGGCCCAGTTCTCGTTCTACTGCCGACGTCGCTCCACTAACCGCCCCAACAAGAGTGTCAAACTCATTATTGCTGAATCAGTTCGCCCAACTCGCTCAATCCCGTGATGTGCTCAATGCTCTCACGGGCTTGCCGCGCACCCAGGCTTGCACCGGCAGCTTGCGATGATCTCCATCCTGCGACAGGATGTGTGCCTACCAGATTGTCCCTATCCACCCCCAACTCAGTCCTTGGTGCAGACCATGCGGCTCAGGTGCCGGTCCACTATCTCGGGCAGGCCATCCGCTGCATCGTGGCAAGCAGCAGTGGAAAATCGTCAATACGTTCGCTCGTGATGCTCAGTTCTGTTCTCATGCCCTCAGCTTGCCAGCTAATTCCACTTTAGTCTACTCATTTAAGCGAATGGACAGGGGTAACGAGTCAGGAGTGGTAAATCCACCACTCCTGACTCGTTACTCGTTTAACCCCGCTTTTGCCCGCCTCCCCTACACTCGCTGCCTTTTGAACCCACTTTGAACGCAACCAGAGGCCCACACTATGTCTATACCCTTGCGCCGCCCGCGCCGGCGGCTGGCTCTCCCGTTCGCTGCCCTTCTGGCTGATCCTGCCCACCGTGTTAGTGCTGCTGGTGGTCCAGGTATACCCGGCACTCTACACGTCTGGCTCAGCCTGCAAGAGCGAGCCTGCCGGATGGTCCTTTGTGGGGCTGAAAAACTACGAACGACTGTTTGGCATGAGCCTCTTCGCCGAAAGGCGTCGGCCACACCTTGGTTTTCCTCGTGGGCTATGTCGCCATTACGCTGAGCCGTGGTGGTTTTTTCTGATTCCTTTTGCGTCGGATGCTCAACCGTAAACTGCGTTTCTCCGCATCTCATCACGCTGATCTACATCCCGTGGATCATCGCCGATATTATCGTGGGATTGGTGTGGCGGCTGCTGGTGATCCCCGACTATGGGCTGCTCTCTGGCATCACCCAGAACCCGGCCATCTTCCCGCCCGATGGCCATCTCCATCCTCACCGCCGTGCCGCCCCGCCCCTGGTTTGGCGATTTCCCGCCGGCGCCCTGCCCTGGTCTATCTGATCCTGGCCTCGGCGTGGCGCGCCCTGCCCTTTGTCACGCTGCTGCTGCTGGCGGCCATGCAGACCCTCTCCCACGAAATTCTGGAGAGCAGCCGCATCGACGGCGCGCGCGGTTGGCAGATCGTGCGCGTGATATTATGTTGCCGCTCATGTTGCCCATGATCGTCGTCGCCCTGTTCAGCCTCACCCTCAGCGGGCTGAACGCGTGGGCATGATCTTCAGCCTCACCGGCGCGGACCGGGTCGTCCACCGAAGTGCTGAGCCACGTACTCTATTCAATTTGGCTGGAGTCAGCGCCAGTTTGGCCGCGCCGCTGCCCTGGCCCTGATTTCGCTGCTGTCAATTGGCCGCTGATCATGGGCACGTTGCGTGTTTCTCGTGTCGAAGAAAGGGGCGAATAAATGGCCCGCTTTGTACATAATCTGCGCCATCGCTGGCAAAGCTGGCTGATTCAACGCTCGTCGATGATCCTGGTCTGCCTGGTGATGATGATCCCCGTCGCCACCACCCTGCTAATCTCGTTCAAAAATGAGAGCGACGTAATCCGCAAACCGCCGGTGCTGCTGCCCTGTGATACGCCCGACCGCGCCTTTGACCCACGGCTTGCCGCTGGGCTGTGCAGGGATATGAGCGTGTGTTGGCCCCCAAACCCAACAATGGTTGGCGGTGGATCAGCCTCACCGGCAACCTGATTCCGCACCTATATTCCCAACACGCTGCTCTATGCCACCACCGCCTCGCTGCTTGTCGTCGTACTAGCGGGGATGTCGGGTTATGCCTTTTCGCGCTAACCGTTTCCGCGGCCACACCGCCCTATGACGGGCATTCTCGCCATTACCGGCGTGCCGCTGCTCACCAACCTGCTGGCGCTCTATCAGGTGGGGCGTGGATCTGCGTAAGGCACAACTGCCCTTCTACGATGACCGGATTTTTCGTCCGTCACTGTCTATATTGGCTTTTTCTGCCCCTCAGCGTCTGGATCGCCAAGGGCTTTTTCGAGCACCATCCCGCCGCGAACTGCCGGAAGAAGCGGCCTTTATCGACGGCTGCACGCCGTTGGGCGCGCTGGGCCGCATCTCATGCCCCTGTCGCTGCCGGGGATGATGTCGATTTTTCTGCTCACCTTTGTCAACGTCTGGAACGAATTTATCGCCCGGCTATCTGCTCATCGCTAAAAACGAGACTCAAACCGGCCATGTTTGGCCTCTACGATTTCTCACCAAAATATCATCAACTTCCAGGTGATCGCCGCCGCCTGTGTGCTCATTGCCCTGCCCATGGTCGTGCTTTCCTTCACACGGCGCATCTTCTTTCAGGCCATGGTCGAGGGCGCGGTGAAGGGGTAAGGGGGATTTTTGTGTCAACGGCTGCGGATGCGATCCCGCGCCAGGGCCGCCCGAAGCGTGGATCGCGGATCTGGGCTGGCATCCCTTCCGCCATGAACTGGTGGCCGGCAAAGAGATTGGGTTGGTCATGGCCCAGCGGGTATCGAACGAGTAGAGTAGCCTTTCCTGTCTTGGTCAGGCGATTCAGGGCGTATTCGCGTAATCGATTCCAACAAGTGGTAGCGTGCCGTGCCCGCATGGGATATTCGGCCACCACCAAAATTTGGGCTGACCAGTGTTGTCATAATATCGAGGAGCAGTGGAGGCGTTGTGGTGATTTGCGTAACGTCTGGGGCGCGCGTCGCCATATCAAGGATAGCCTCCGCCGCCTCAAGCGTCCATCCCCCGGCAAAGACCGCAAGCTGGCGCAACACCCTACGTCCGGCTTCTAAAAGCAGCGTGTAGCTCCAATCGATGGCATTCCAGAGCGAGCTGGTGGCGAGCCGGTACGATCGCTTGCACCGCCGGTGAGCAACTGCCGTCGGTACTGGATTCTGTCCAGCAGCATCTTGGCGTCAGCAAGCGTATGCGCGCCAGCCGCCAACTCAATGGCGAGTGGCAAACCGTCTAGTCGGTGACAGAGTTCCGCAATGGCATTCCGGTGATGTTAATTGAAGAGGGTAAAAAACATCAGGACAAGGCCGCATTGTCAGCAACGGCAACCAGACCGAAAAAGCTACCAGCCTGGGTAAAGTACCCGGTCTTTTCTATCAAATACAAAGGAGGCACTCGACTCAGTGCCTCCTTTGTATTTCAGGACGCAATGTACTCATTCCCACCGATCGACCCTCCGAATCTTCGGCTGTACCCAATGCGTAGGCCACCACCTCTTCCAATGACATTTTGCGCCCTGCCTGCCATGCGTCTGCAAAGGCAGCTTCGTCCAGATGGGCGTGGATGAGGGCGAGAACTTTCTCGTTTTCCTTGCTATCCATCGGCCAAAAGTGCGCAGAACGGATCGAACACGGCGATCTCTTCTGTGGCCGCCAGCAGTGTGGCACCTTTGGTAATGGCCCTGGGCAGCGGTCGTCCGCGCCAGCCCGATCAAAACAAAACTAGTCCCTGGCGCGGTTCAATCACCGGCAATCCACCGCAACCTCCAATGCTCTCTTGAAGAGAGTGATGGCCTAGGCAAGATCGCCCAGAGCGCAGGCAACGTGTCCCAACCGGGTGCCTAAGTTACCGCGCCACTGCCCGCAAACTCCCCACTGGCCTGGACTTTACGCGGAAACTTTCCTCATAATAGCACTTAGACTGGGCAAACAGTCCTTGATGATAAAACGCTTTCCGCGGCGAAGAAGTAACCGCTTCCAATTTCCTTGGAATCGGTTACTTGCCGCGCCAACTCTATCGCCTGATGAATTATGCGCAGGGTTGCCGCATAGTCGCCTTGAAAAAGTGGGACAAGGCTCTGACGATTGAGCGTAGAGGCCAACCCATCCGCCACCTGGGGATCACGTCGTATCCAGTGTCTGATAGAGTACGAAACTGTGGGCAAGCAGATCCTCCGCAGCTGCATCCGGTTCATACAGATGGCAAGAAAGCCAGCCTGGTCAATACGCCTGGGCGCGCAAGTGAGCTGGAAGCTAACTCGGCGTAAAGGCAGCCAGCGCAGAAGCAAACCAGTTGACCCCTCGTGTAGATAATTCGTCGATTGCCACAGCCAAAAAGATTCAATGTCATCAGCAAACCTTCTTCCGGTCTGCGCGTGATCAGCCACTGCAAGACGGCGCGCAGGTTGTCGATCTCCTGCTCTATCCGTGCGATCCACGCCGACGGCTTGGCCCACTCATGCCAGATTCCGCTGCTTCAGACAGTTTGGAGGAAGTATTTGGGTATAGCTTGCCTGGATGGTTGGAAACGCGCCGGACGCCACTAACTGCTCGTGGGCAAACTGGCGCACCAGTTCGTGCATATCGTAGCGCCCATCCTGGCTGCGCCGCAAGAGCGATTTGTCGATCAGCCGCGGCCAGAAGCATCGGCGTGGCCTTTGCCACTTCTTCTGCCGCCTCAATGAGAAAACCGCCGCGAAAGAGAGATAGGGCGCAGAAAACTTCCTGCTCCTCCGGTGAAAGCAGACGCCACGAATGCGCGAAGACCGCCCGTATAGAGCGGTGGCGTTCGGGCAAGTCGCAGCAAGCGAGGGGCCAGAAGAGCCGCGCCTTCTTCCAGCGCGTGGGCGATCTGCATACACGACTGTTCCCCGCAACATCGCCGCGGCCAGGATCAGGGCTAGGGGCATCCCTTCCACCAGGCGGCAGATAGCCACATCGCCGCCATCTCCTCATCGTTGGGCGCAAATCGAGGCTGGATTTGACGCGCCCGTTGTAGAAAAAGCCGCACCGCGGCATAACTGCTCCACGGAAGTAGGGGTGTGCCCGACCGAGTCGGTTGCCTAGGTGGATAGCCCAGCCCTGCCAGTTCGCGCAGATGCTCCGCCTGCAAAGCCAGCCGCTCACGTGAGGTCACCAGCAACGTGACAGCCGACGCATAGTTCAGGATTTCATCCCACCAGATCGATTCCTCCGGGGGAGGACTGTAGTTGTCCAGGACGAGCAGGCAGTTCTGATTGCGTAGAGCAGTTTTTAGCGAATCAGAACTGCCTGCTCGTCCTGGACAACTACGAGCATCTCCTCCCGGAGATCGATCTGGTGGTGGAAATCCTGAACTATGCGTCGGCTGTCACGTTGCTGGTGACCTCACGCGAGCGGCTGGCTTTACAGGCGGAGCATCTGCGCGAACTGGCAGGGCTGGGCTATCCACCCAGGCAACCGACTCGGTTCGGGCACACCCCTACTTCCGTGGAGCAGTTACGCCGCGGTGCGACTTTTCCTACAACGGGCGCGTCAAATCCAGCCTCGATTTGCGCCCAACGATGAGGAGATGGCGGCGATTGTGGCTATCTGCCACCTGGTGGAAGGGATGCCCCTGGCCCTGATCCTGGCCGTGGCGATGTTGCGGGAACAGTCGTGTATGCAGATCGCCCACGCGCTGGAAGAAGGCGCGGCTCTTCTGGCCCCTCGCTTGCGCGACTTGCCCGAACGCCACCGCTCTATACGGGCGGTCTTCGCGCATTCGTGGCGTCTGCTTTCACCGGAGGAGCAGGAAGTTTTCTGCGCCCTATCTCTCTTTCGCGGTGGTTTTCTCATTGAGGCGGCAGAAGAAGTGGCAAAGGCCACGCCGATGCTTCTGGCCGCGCTGATCGACAAATCGCTCTCTGCGGCGCAGCCAGGTCGGGCGCTACGATATACACGAACTGGTGCGTCAGTTTGCCTATGAGCAGTTGGTGGCATCTGGCGCGTTGCCAATGATCCACGCAGCCTATACCCAATACTTCCTCCAATTCTCTGAAGAAGCGAGAGTCTGGCATGAGAGGGCCAAAGCCGTCGGCGTGGATGGTGCGGGTAGAGCAGGAAATCGACAACCTGCGCGCCGTCCTGCAATGGCTGATCGCGCACAGACCGGAAGAGGGTCTGCAGATGACATTGAATCTCTTTTGGTTCTGGCAATCGACCAACTATCTCCAGGAAGGGTGCGACTGGTTTTCCTCTGCGCTTGCCCACACCGAATCTGCTTCGCCAGCCTTGCGCGCCCAGGCGTATAACCAAGCTGGCTTTCTTGCCATCTGTATGAACCGGATCGCAGCAGCGGAGAATCTGCTTGCCCACAGTTTCGCTACTCTATCAGACACTAGATACAGTGATCCCCAGGTGGCGGATGGGCTGGCCTCTATGCTCAATCGTCAGAGCCTTGTACCACTTTTTCAAGGCGACTATACGGCAACCCTACGCATAACTCATCAGGCGATAGAGTTGGCGCGGCAAGTAGCCGCTTCCAGGGAAGTTGGAAGCAGCTACTTCTTTGCCGCCGAAGCGTTTTATCATCAAGGGCTGTTTGCCCAATCTAAGTGCTATTATGAGGAAAGTTTGGTAAAGTTCAGGCCAGTGGGAATTTGCGCGGCAGTGGGCGCAGATTGACGCGGTTGGGACACGTCGCCTGCGCCCTGGGCGATCTGGCCGAGGCAATCACCTTCTTCAAAAGAGCATTGCAGGTTGCGGTGGACTGTCGGGATCAAGTAGGCGTCAGTTTTGTTCTGATCGGGCTGGCGCGAACCGCCGCCGCTCAGGGCGATTACCAGCGGGCGACTGCACTGTTGGCGGCCAAAGAGGAGATCGCCGGTATCAACCCGATTGCGCGTTTTTGGCCGATGGAGCGAAAGGAAAACGAGAAGGTTCTCGCCCTCATCCACGCCCACCTGGACGAAGCCACTTTCGCTGTGGCCTGGGCCGCAGGCGCGGCCATGACACTGGAACAGGCCGTGGCCTATGCTCTGGCCGATCCAGAGCGGCATGACAAACCCCAACCGTGCAGAAGGTAGAAATAGAGACGAGGCCCTCAGATGAGGCCTCGTCTCTATTTCTATACAGAAAAATCGTAACGATCAGGTGCGACGCACGGGTCAGGAGAGGATTCAGTGTTGTAGCCTACTTCAGACCCGTGCGTCGCACCTGAAGCTGTATAGTTACAAAAGACCGCCGTACTTTACCCGGCGCTGGTGGCTTTTTCGCTCTTGTTGCCGTTGCTGGCAATGCGGCTCTTGTCCTGATGTTTTTTACCCTCTTCAATTAACATCACCGGAATGCCATTGCGGAACTCTGTCACCGACTAGACGGTTTGCCACTCGCCATTGAGTTGGCGGCTGGGCGCATACGCTTGCTGACGCCACAGATGCTGCTGGACAGAATCCAGAACCGACGGCAGTTGCTCACCGGCGGTGCAAGCGACCTACCGGCTCGCCACCAGACGCTCTGGAATGCCATCGATTGGAGCTACACGCTGCTTTTAGAAGCCGAACGTAGGGTGTTGCGCCAGCTTGCGGTCTTTGCCGGGGGATGGACGCTTGAGGCGGCGGAGGCTATCCTTGATATGGCGACGAGCGCCCCAGACGTTACGCAAATCACCACAACGCCTCCACCGCTCCTCGATATTATGACAACACTGGTCAGCCAATCTTTGGTGGTGGCCGATACCCATGCGGGCACGGCACGCTACCACTTGTTGGAATCGATCCGCGAATACGCCCTGGATCGCCTGACCGAGGCAGTAAAGGCTACGCTACCCGTTCGATCACCCGCTGGGCTATGACCAACCCAATCTCTTTGCCGGCCACCAGTTCATGGCGGAAGTGGATGCCGGCCCAGATGCGCGACTCCAGCGCTTCGGTGGTTCTGGCGCGGATCGCATCCGCAGCCGTTGACACAAAAATCCCCCTTACCCCTTCACCGCGCCCTCGACCATGGCCTGAAAGAAGATGCGCCGTGTGAAGAGAAAAAGCACGACCACGGGCAGGGCAATCAGCACACAGGCGGCGGCGATCACCTGGAAGTTGATAATATTCTGGCTGAGAAAGTCATAGAGGCCAAACATGGCCGGTTTGAGTTCGTTTTTAGCGATCAGCAGATAGCCGGCGATAAATTCGTTCCAGACGTTGACAAAGGTGAGCAGAAAAATCGACATCATCCCCGGCAGCGACAGCGGCATGATGATGCGGCCACAGCGCGCCCAGCGGCGTGCAGCCGTCGATAAAGGCCGCTTCTTCCAGTTCGCGCGGGATAGTGTCGAAAAAGCCCTTGGCGATCCAGACGCTGAGGGGCAGAAAAAAGCCAACATAGACCAGTGACGATAAAAATCCGGTCATCGTAAAAGGGCAGTTGCGCCTTACGCAGATCCACGCCCACCTGATAGAGCGCCAGCAGATTGGTGAGCAGCGGCACGCCGGTAATGGCGAGAATGCCCGTCATCAGGGCGGTGTGGCCGCGGAAACGGTAGCGCGAAAAGGCATAGCCCGACATCCCCGCCAGCACGACGACAAGCAGCGACGGCGGTGGTGGCATAGAGCAACGTGTTGGGAATATAGGTGCGGATCAGGTTGCCGGTGAGGCTGATCCACGGCCAACCATTGCTGGGTTTGGGGGCCAACACACGCTCATATCCCTGCACAGCCCAGCGGCAAGCCGTGGGATCAAAGGCGCGGTCGGGCGTATCACAGGGCAGCAGCACCGGCGGTTTGCGGATCACATCGCTCTCATTTTTGAACGAGATCAGCAGGGTGGTGGCGACGGGGATCATCATCACCAGGCAGACCAGGATCATGACAGCGTTGATCAGCCAGCTTTGCCAGCGATGGCGCAGATTATGTACAAAGCGGGCCATTTATTCGCCCCTTTCTTCGACACGAGAAACACGCAACGTGCCCATGATCAGCAGCCAATTGACAGCAGCGATAATCAGGGCCAGGGCAGCGGCGCGGCCAAACTGGCGCTGACTCCAGCCAATTGAATAGAGCACATAGCTCAGCACTTCGGTGGACGTGCCCGGTCCGCCGCCGGTGAGGCTGAAGATCATGCCCACGCCGTTCATGCCGCTGAGGGTGAGGCTGAACAGGGCGACGACGATCATGGGCAACATGAGCGGCAACATAATATAGCGCACGATCTGCCAACCACGCGCGCCGTCGATGCGGCTGCTCTCCAGAATTTCGTGGGAGATGGTCTGCATGGCCGCCAGCAGCAGCAGCGTGACAAAGGGCAGGGCGCGCCACGCCGAGGCCAGGATCAGATAGACCAGGGCAGGCGCCGGCGGAAACGGGAAATCGCCAAACCAGGGGCGGGGCGGCACGGCGGTGAGGATGGAGAGGCCATCGGGCGGGAAGATGGCCGGGTTCTGGGTGATGCCAGAGAGCAGCCCATAGTCGGGGACCACCAGCAGCCGCCAGACCAATCCCACGATAATATCGGCGATGATCCACGGGATGTAGATCAGCGTGATGTAGATGCCGGAGAAACGCAGTTTACGGTTGAGCATCAACGCGATCAGAAAACCCACGGTCAGCGTAATGGCGACATAGCCCACGAGGAAAACCAAGGTGTGGCCGACGCTTTCGGCGAAGAGGCTCATGCCAAACAGTCGTTCGTAGTTTTTCAGCCCCACAAAGGACCATCCGGCAGGCTCGCGCTCTTGCAGGCTGAGCCAGACGGTGTAGAGTGCCGGGTAGACCTGGACCACCAGCAGCACTAACACGGTGGGCAGGATCAGCCAGAAGGGCAGCGAACGGGAGAGCCAGCCGCGGCGCGGGCGGCGCAAGGGTATAGACATAGTGTGGGCCTCATTGTGTTCAAAGTGGCGTTCAAAAGGCAGAAACAAGTGTGGGCAGGGGAGGCGGGCGAAAAGCGGGGTTAAACGAGTAACGAGTCAGGAGTGGTGGATTCACCACTCCTGACTCGTTACCCATTATTTTTACTCGTTAATTCCCCGCGTTGTACTCATCTTCCGTAGCTTGGAGCGCCGCTGCAATGTCCGCCGTGGGGTCTTCTTTGATCAGCTTGTAGACCGTGGTCATGATCAACTTTTTGGCCTCGGGGCGACGTTCTAGCGAACCATGCCAGGAACGGCAGGCGCTGGCTTCAATCGCCTTGCCCGCTTCTTGATAGAAGGGGGTCTGGAAGGCTTCGCTGGCCTGGGTTGCGCCCAACACGGGGAAACCGCCGCCGGGGCCTAGCACCCAGGCTGCATTTTGGTCGCTGCTCATAATCCAGTTGATGTAATCATGCGCCGCTTCTACATTTTGCGCGCCCGTGGGGATGGCAAAGCTGGAAGCCGAGGTGTTGCAGCCCGGTTCTTGGCCTTCGGCAGCCAGGAAAGGAGCCAGATAGACATCGCCGGCGGCAATGGCGTCGAGCATATCCTCTTCGTTGCCTTTTTCATAGTTGTTGCCGTTGGGCGCGGTGAGCGGGTTGACATAGCGATAGCCAAAGATACCCGTGGGGAAGGAGCCAGCCGAGGCGTCTTTGAAGGCTTCTTCTTCCTGGAATTTCCCGGCAAAGACAATCTCCGGCGCGTAGCCGTTGCTGACAATGTCGCGGATGAACTGCACCGCGGCCACGTTTTCTGGCGTGTTCAATGTCATGTTACCCTCGCCATCGTCCAGAGTGCCGCCAAACGAGCTAATCGTGGTCCACACAAAGCGTTCCATCCCTTCGCCGTCATAGTCGGTGGAGCCAAAGAAGGTGATGGCGTAGAGACCCTGCTCCTTCAGCGCGGCGGCTTGGGTCATGAATTCTTCGGGGGTGGTGGGGTAGCCATCGGGAAAGCGATCTTTCCAGACGAAGACCAGTTGGGGCGTCTGGGCAATGGGCACGCAATAGAGCGTGCCATCGGGTCCGGTACAGGCTTCCACGGCGCTGGGAGCAAGATCGGCAAACCAGATCCTGGGCTTCGGCCCATTCGCCCAGATCTTGCAGCGTGCCGTTTTGATAGAAAGTGAAGAGATCGCCACTGCCCACGTGCATCAGATCCGGCACGTCGCCGCCCGCCTGCACCGCGGTGATCAACTCCGTCACCATTTTGTCAAAGGCTTTGGGCTGATTCACCCAGTTCCATTTGCCTGCAAACGCTTCGTTGAAAAGCGGGATTGTGCGGCGCAGATAGTCGTTGCCCACGCGCTCATCACTCTGTGGATCTTCGTTGGCTTGATCATATTGATACCAAGTCACAAAATCTTGCACGGCGGCACTTTCGTCCTCGGCAGCAGGGGCCGTTCCCGGCGCAGGGGCCGCACAACCAACAACAATCAACGCCAGTAGCCAAACCCCTACGAGTAGAGACCAGACTTTTCGCATAAACGACTTCTCCTTTAGGAAAGATAGATGTGAAGCAACGATTATGAAAAAGCACGGCGCTGTGCCTTGTTGTGGGAATATTGTACCTGATGTTGGGATTATGTGTAAGGAATTTGGCGTGGGAAGAATTTGTGCGGGAACGATTCGCTAGAACCCAGCTATTTATACGGGGAAAAGAGGGGACATCTGGGGATGCTCTCTAGTGAGATACCTATGAACGATATCCTCTGGAACGGGAAGGATTAGCCAGTTCTGTCTCTGCCAAAAGAGCCGAACGCGTCGAGCATCAGGTTCTCCCTGCATGCCGCCTTGAATCACGACTTCGTCATAGACAGCCTCGGGTAGAAGGACTTCCTGATAAACGGCGGCGAGTACATCGAGCCGCTGGAGTTTACCCAGCGCGATGGCTGGCCCTGCATTGCAAATCGCACTTGTCATGGAATTTAGGCCAATTCTTCGGCAACCATTTTTTCGTCATAAGGGGGCTCAATATTTCGTACATACGCAGAACGAGCTAATTCTGATTGAGAGATTCCTGCGATTTCTGCGGCTGCACCAAAGGATATGCCGCCTTGCTGATAGCGCTCTAGAGCCTGTTCAATGTGTAAATCTCGTAGTCCACGCTGTAGCAGGTTAAATATCAACTCGTCTTGGACCCCAGATAGTTCTGCTGCCAGAGTTGGGGGAAGTTCAACGGTCATTTTTTGTGGCGTGGTCATCATCGGCTTCTCTCTGGGTTAGCTTGCGAAACGAAGGAACATGCTGAAATAGTTTCATGGGTTTACAAGTAACTGTTCAGCCTCAATGGAGACGGTGAACGGTCAGCCTGCGGTGATCTGCGTCTGCCGGATTCTAGGACAGGGAGTCTATCATGGGCGGGGAGTGAAAACAAGCAAGTTTTGATTGGAGAAAGTGCATTGAGTGGACTTGAGAAAGATGAGGTGATGAGGCGATTGATCCTGTTACGAATCGCCTCATCACCCCATCACCAATTCCCTTATTCGCCCGCCGCCACCCCAATCGGCTGAGCCATAGTCAGCACGCTCTCTTCTTTGGGCTTGCCCGGTAAAAAGAGCACGATCACAGCCGTGATCAGCGGAACCGCGCAGAGCATCACCATCGAGGACGACAGCCCCAACCGCGCCGGTTCGGCCAGCCAGCCAGTCAGCGTGATCCCCAGCGCGCCCATGGCAAAGACAAATCCCAACGCCAGCCCCGATCCCACGCCAGCGTTTTTGGGGAAGAGCGTTTGCGCCATCACCAACATAGGCGGCCATGCCGCGCCCGAGGCAAAGCCCACCACCGGGGCCAAATAGAAAGCCCGCACATCGCCCAGCACAAACATGAGCAGCATCAACGGGGCCGAAATCAGCATCGAAACGATCATCACACGCACGCCACCGATGCGGTCGGCCAAAACACCGCCCGTCACCGAGCCAAAGGCCAGGAAGAAGAGCATGGACGAGGAGAGCAGACTGGCTTCAGTTTTGCCAAAGTGGGAAAGATCGACGAAAAACTGGGGCAAGAACGACGAAAATGATTCTTGCGACCAGGCCCGCAGCGACATCACCAAGATCAAGGCCACAATGGCAACGGTGGAAAAGAGCGGGTTGAGTTCGATCTTCCAACTGGCCGACTTCACCGTTGCTGGGGTGGAGCGCTGGGCTTGACCGGTTAAGAAATAGAGCATGGGAACCGTGAGCAGAGCCACCAGTGAGAGCAACGCCGTGCCACGCACGCCCACCCAGTTCATGATCAGCGCAGCCAAAATCGGCCCCACGGCATAGCCCATGTTGCCGCCTAACATAAACATCGCCACGCCTGCGGTCTTTTGCTTGCCCGCGGCCACGTTTGCGCCAGAGGCCCCTTGTGGGTGAAAGGCGGCAGAGCCAAACCCGGCCAGCGCCGCAAAAAAGGCGGCGCTGCCAAAGGTGGGCATAAAGCCGACAACGGCTTGCAGGATTGCCATCCATAGCACGCCGCCCACGGCAAACCAGCGCCCGCCGTAACGGTCGCTCAGATAGCCAAAGAGCGGCTGCGTCAACGACGCGGTCATTTTATACACAGCCAACATCAGCCCCACTTGGCTGAGATCAAGCAGCAACGTCTCTTTCATATAGAGGCCCACAATAATGGGCATGGCCCCCGCCATCATATCCACGCTGAAGTGGCCCAGCGTCAGGCTCCACAGGGTGACATTTTTCCACAGCGGCTTCATACAAATTCCTTTTCACATGGGAATGGCTACACACACGCGACACATAGACAAAAATTTTACCACGGGCCACGCTGCAAAAGCACATTTACTAAATCGCTTTTGAAAATTGTAGCTGGCGAGTGGCAAGTGGCGAGAGCGAGGTCCGTGTCTATGCAGTTGGCAAGTAACGAACTAGGTGCGACGCACTCGCCATACAGCCTTTCGCATCCAATCTCCCTCTGGCGAGTGCGTCGCACCCTAGACATGAACAGATACATTTGTAATTCGCAACTCGCTCCTCAAATCCTCACCGCAGGCAGGCCATTAACATGAGCGGCTTCTTGCACGCACGCTGGGCAGGGATGGCGATCTTCGGCGGCGAGGATGGCTTCGTCGGCACTCCAAAAGAAGTTCTCGCGCCCGATTAACACGTCCAGGCCGCTGCGCTCGATCATACGCATGACGCCGGGATGGACGCCACTGAGCATCAGGGTTTTATGCGTCTTGTGAAGAGATTCGTACAAACTCAAGAGGGCTTCGATGCCAGAAAGGTCGATCATGGGCACGCCGCGCATGGAGAGGATGCGCACTTGGATGCCATCATGACTGGCAAAGGCTTCGTTGAAATTGCCTGTGGCGGCAAAAAAGAGCGGGCCGGTCAGATAGGAGATCTGCACATGCGGGCAGGGGCGCGAAAGATTCATGCCGCGCACGCGCAGCCGTTCGGGGTCGACGCGCACGCTTTCAATGGTGAGGTTGGCGGCCTGGTTCAGAAAAACCGCCGCCGAGAGTACGCCGCCAATCAAAATGGCCTGGGTCAAATCCAGCGTCACCGTTGCCAGCAGAGTGATTACAAAAGTGATCATGCCGGTTTTGAAGCGCCGCCCAAACATAAAACGGATCGCCGGCCATTCGTTCATACGCACGGCGGTGACCATGAGCACGCCGGCCAGCGCCGCCAGCGGAACCTGCCCAATAATCGGCGCAAAGAGCAGCGCCGAGGCCAACAGCGCCAGCGAATGGATAATCGAGACCAGCCGCGTCTGCCCGCCGGAACGGATGCCCACCGAGGTGCGCGCAATCGCGGCTGTGGCAGGCACGCCGCCAAAGAAGGGGATGAGAATGTTACCCACGCCCTGGGCGATGAGTTCCTGATTGGCGTGCAGGCGCACCCCTGTGGCTTTGCTGGCAACCGCGCCACACAGCAGCGATTCCACCGCGCCCAGCGCCGCAATCGAAAGCGTGGGGGCCAGCAGATCGCCCAGGTTATTCCAGGGGATGTCGGCAAAGTGCAGGCGGTCGGCCAGCAAAATCGTGCGCGGGATCTCGCCGATGGTTTCCACGTTCCACCCGGCCAGGATGGCGGCAAGGCTGGCAAAAACAATCCCAACCAGCGAACCGGGGACCATGCGGCTCAGTCGGGGCGGCCAAAAGAGCATAGTGCCGATCACAATCAGCCCCACCAAGATTGCTCCCACGTTCGGCGAGAAGCCGCCCTTCATGTAGCCAAGTAGCTTCAGCGCAGCGGATTCTGTGCCCTCGGTGTGCACGCCCAAGAAGTTGTCGATCTGCCCCACGAAGATGATCACGGCGATGCCAGAGGTGAAGCCGGAGATCACGGGGGCGGGAATGAAGGCGATGAAGCGCCCCAGCCGCAACAGCCCAATCGAGAGGATAATCAGCCCGGCCATCACCCCTGTAAGCCAAGTGGCTTCCAGCCCATAGCGGCTGGCGATGAGGATCAGAATTGCGCTCATGGCCCCGGTTGGCCCGGAAATCTGATAGGGCGCGCCGGAAAGCGCGCCGATGATGATCCCCGACAGGATGGCGGTGACCAGCCCTGCCGCGGCCGTCGCGCCCGAAGCCACGCCAAAGGCCAACGCCAGCGGCAATGCCACCGCTGCCACCGTCAACCCGGCCATGAGATCGAGCCGAAAAACCGTTGCGTTATAGCCTGTAAATTCGCGCTTCCACAGATCCCACAAAGAGAGCCGCTGCATAGATGCTCCTGACGTTTATAACGTTTATAAAAAGAAACCCGAACGCACGGGTGCGTTCGGGCACGGGTAGTAGCTAATTGTACTCCGGCTTACGAAAGAGGCAAATCCGGGAGGGACAAACATTCCGGGAATGGACCAGAACCCTGCTTGGTAAACCTCCATCCTCTGGTCCATTCCCGGAATGTTCCCAGGCACGTCAATTTATCCCACCAATCTATCCTGCTATCTCCGGCACAGCCACTTCGCTTGTTCTTCGCCAGGCGAGGAGAACCCCGACCAGACAGACGAATGTCAGCAAGGCCGCGACCAGAAAATCATCGCGCAGGGCCTGGACAATCTGCTCTTTAGAGGCTGTATTCACCGTTGCCATTGGCCCCGCGTAGTGCTGCAAGCGCAACGCAAAAAAGGAGCCGAGGATAGCCACACCGGACGCTTGCCCCAACGTTCGGGTCTCGGTCAGCAGGCTGGAGACAACGCCCAACTGAGAGCGGGAGGCCCGCCCCATCAAGGCACTGGTATTGGGCGTGTTAAAGGCCCCAATCCCCAGCCCCATGGGCGCCAGATAGAGTACAAACTCCAGCAGGCTACTCTCTGCATTCAATTGCGAAGCCAGAACCATACTCACACAGGTCAGCCCCAGGCCGAGACCGATCATGGTGCGGGTGCCGATTCGATCCGATAGCACGCCAGCCAGGGGGGTGGTGGCGACATAGGCTGCCGGCAGAACTGTTAATAACAGCCCCATGGTGCCTTGCGATACACCAAGCACCAGTTCCAGGTAGAAGGGCAAAACCAGCGTGACACCGGAGAGTGAGAGAAAGATGACCAGTGCAGAAAGCAGATTGAGTGTGAACGTTCTATCTTGAAAGAGGACAAGATCGACCATAGGGTGTGCCACCCGTCGTTCTATCCAAACAAAGGTAGCCAGCGATAGAATCGCCGCCACTGCCAATCCGGCGATCCAGGGCGAGCCGTATCCTATCTCTTGCCCCAACGTGAGGGCCAGGGAGAAACAGAGCAACGCGCCCCCAATTGTCACAGCGCCAGCAATGTCAAACCGCTCTTTTTCGTTGGCGGAATGGAGGCTGGGCACGACTCGCCAGACGATGAGTAAAGACAAGAGACCAACGGGCACGTTGATCAGGAAAAGCCAGCGCCAGTTGAACAATTCAAGTAAAAAACCGCCGATGAGCGGACCAACAACGGCCCCCAATGCAATACAGCCTGAGGCTACCCCCAGCGCCATGCCGCGCTGCGAGGCGGGCCACGTCTCGGTGACAATGGCAATGCCGATCCCCGCCATCATGGCCGCACCGACTGCCTGGATGATGCGAAAGCCGATGAGCCACGGGATGGTGAGAGCCGCCGCGCAGAGAATAGCGCCCACCGTAAAGAGAAGCTGCCCCTGCATAAAGACCCGTTTCCGCCCCATGAGATCGCCCCACCGTCCGATCCCCGGTAGAAAGACCGCCATACTGACCAAATAGGAAAGCACCACCCATTGAACCGCCGCATAGGTGCTGTTAAAGTCTTGCAGCAGGCTGGGCAGGGCCAAGTTCACTGTGGTGGTGTTGGCGGCACTCATAAAGAGCGCCATGCTCGTCGCAATGAGGATCCACCATCTGTTTGATACGACAGGGGCAGATGGAAGCGCCGAAGGAGGCATAGCATTACCTTTGGTGGGGTGTCTGTGACAGGGAGTGGGAGGTGGGGGATTGCCAGGAGGCTGGTTATCCAGTCCCTAGTCCCCAGTCTCCAATCCCCAATCCCTACAACCGATACGTTTTCTTCGCCAGATCGTATGACAACGCGCGCACCATATGACGGGCGTCTTCTTCGTCAACAATGTCTTGCACCACCAGCCCGGCCACCCAGTTGGCCGCGGTGCGCCGCCATAGATCATGGCGGGCGGGGATGGAGGGATAGGCGCGGGTGTCGTCGTTGAAGCCAGCCGTGTTGTAGATGCCCGTGGTCTCCATAACCAGATCAAAGAAGTGGCGAATGCCGTTGATACTATCGAAGAACCACCACGGCGGCCCCAACACCAGGCTGGGATAAGCCCCGGCCAGGGGCGCGAGTTCGCGCGAATAGGTAGTTTCGTCCAGGTTAAAGAGGACGAGAGTCAGGGTGGGGTTTGTGCCATAGGCGTCGAGCAGCGGCTTGAGATTGCGCGTAAATTCGCTGCTAATGGGGATGTCCATGCCCATATCGCGGCCAAACTTGGCGTAGATGTCGGGGCTGTGGTTGCGGAACGAGCCAACGTGCATCTGCATCACCAGCCCATCTTCGCTGCTCATACGCGCCATTTCTGTGAGCATGTGGCCGGTGAAGCGACGGGCGTCGTCGGCCCCGGCTTTACCCGCCAGCGCCCGTGCAAAGATCTGTGTGGCCTCGCCATCGCTCAAAATCTCGGTGTAGGCGGTGAAGGCGGCGTGATCGGTGGCCGTGGCCCCCATACTCTTGAAAAAGGCGCGGCGTTGTTCCAGCGCGGCAATGTAGGTGCGATAGTCGGTGACGTCCACGCCAGAAACCGCGCGCAATGTCTCAATGTTCTGTTGCCAGCCGTCGCTGTCAATATTGACCACAGCATCGGGGCGAAAGGTAGGGCGAATGGTGGCTTCCCAGCCCGACTCTTGAATGGCCTTGTGATGCTCCAGTGTATCGGTGGCGGCGTCCGTGGTGCAGAGTACTTCGATATTGAAGCGCTCGTACATACGCCGCGGGTTGAAATCGGGGGATTTGAGCTGCTCGTCAATTTGGTCATAGATGGCCTGGGCGTTGTCGCTGGTCAGCTTTTGGCGCACACCAAAGACGTCGTAGAGTTCGTCTTGCAGCCAGACGCCGGTGGGCGTTCCCCAAAAGAGGTGAATATGGTCGGCGAAGATCTGCCAGATCTTGCGCTGATCAGTCTCGGTTTCGCCGCCATCACGGCGCGGAATGCCCAGATTTTCCAGCGGGATGCCCTGGGAATAGAGCATGCGGAAGATGTAGTGATCGGGAATGATCAGCAATTCCGTGGGCGAGCCAAATTGGTAATTAGGATCGGCGAACAGGCGCGGGTCCACATGGCCGTGGGGGCAGATCAAGGGCAGATCGGCCACGGTATTATACAGATCACGGGCAACGGCGCGCTGAGCAGGCTCCGGCGCAAAATAGCGGTCGGCAGGGCGTTTGAGTGGGGTCATGGCGTCTCTCCTAAGTCGAAGTGGGGTGGGAGGAAAGGATTCTGGTTATTGTGCCATAGATTTGGGAGGAAAGAGTAATGAGTAATGTGCGATCCGTTCCCCTAACTCATTACTCTTTATTCTTTACCCCTCACACACGGGAATCCAGCCCGGCGTGGCGAGGATCTTGCGATAGAGCGGCGGCGGCAATACGGCGATCTGCTCGCCGTTGACGGGGGGCACACAGGTGACGGTCGTCTCGTCGGCGCGAATCTTGCGCGCCCAGTCGGGATCGACCAAGGCGGCGCGCCCCACAGCCACCAAGTCGGCCCCAGTGGAGAGTACGCCCTCGGCGTCGGCGCGGTTCCATACGCTGCCCACGCCCATGAGCGGTACGCGGCCAGCCACATGATCGGCTACCAATGTCAGACGTCCACGCGTATCGTTGGTGTCGCGCAGAGATCCCATCTGGTAATCGCGCAGCGAAAGATGGAGATAGTCCAGGTGCAGCCCGCACAGACCATCGATCAGGGCATAGGTATCTTGCATGGTGATGCCCGGCTCTTCGGCCTCTTCAGGTGAGAAGCGATAGCCCACGACGCCAGCCGTTCCCACGGCTGCGCGCACGGCTTTTGCCACAGCCAGCGGATAGCGCATCCGCGCCTCTAGGCTGCCGCCCCATTCATCCTGGCGGCGGTTGGAATGGGGCGAGAAAAATTGTTGGATCAAATAGGTGTTCGCGCCGTGGATCTCCACGCCATCAAAGCCAGCCTGCATGGCACGACCCGCGGCAGCGCCAAAGGCGGCAATCGAGCCGTGGATCTCCTCTTCGGTCATGGGGCGGGGGGTGAGTGCATTGGGGCGCAGCGCGGGGATGTCGGACGCGGAGCGCGGCGGCCAGTCGATCACCGCTGGGTCGGACATGCGCCCGGCGTCGTGGATCTGGAGCAGCGCCACCGCGCCTTCGCCTTTGATGGCCTCGGCGACGCGGCGCAGCGAGGGCAGATGGCGGTCATCGTCACAGGCCCACTGGCCCACAAAACCCTGGCCCACACGCTCTACATAGCAGGCGGCGGTGAGTATCGTGCCCAGCCCACTGGCGGCGCGGCGGCGCAGATAGTCTAGTTCGGCGTCGAGAATCGTGCCGTCGGCGTGGCTGGAATAAGTGGTCATGGGGGCCAAGGCCAGGCGGTTGGGCAGGGTCACGCCGCTGACGGGCAGTCGAAATGGGTCAAAGAGAGTCATGATGGAGCAGTCCTTCATTGGGAAATGGGAGAAACAAGTAAGGAGTAATGAGTGGGCAAACGCCCCTTACTCATTACTCCTTACTTATTATACATAATCAATTCATCTACTTAGTTACCGTCTACGCTTCGTGGATCTCCACCGATTCCATCACATCGCCCTGGCGGATGGCGTTGACCACGTCCTGGCCTTCGCGCACTTTGCCAAAGACACTATGGCGGTCGTCCAGCCAATCGGTCTTGACATGGGTGATGAAGAACTGGCTGCCGTTAGTGCCTGGGCCAGAATTCGCCATGCTCAGAATGCCAGGGCCGCTGTGGCGCAATGACGGGTGGAATTCGTCGGCGAATTTGTAGCCGGGGCCGCCGCGGCCTGTGCCTTCGGGATCACCCGTCTGCACCATGAAATCGGCGATAACACGGTGAAACTTCACACCGTCATAGAAGCCGTCTCGGGCCAAAAAGACAAAGTTGTTCACGGTGCGCGGGGTTTTGTCGGCAAAGAGATCAATCACAATATCGCCGCGGTTGGTCTTAATCGTGGCGGAATAGCTCTTTTTGGTGTCGATCTTCATTTCGGGGGAGGAAGAATACTTTTTCATACAAAATCCTTTCTTGATTGCAAAGTCACACGGGGATCAATCCCCGTGCTAGGGGCAGCGCCCCATGAATAGGGCTTGTGTCACCCTCGTCAGCCCTTCCAGACTTGACAGCGGCCAAGTGACACCTGACACTATACCCTAACTTTAGCACTCTCGGTCTGTCTGCCCAAATCCCAAAGGGGTAAATCAAACCAGCGAGCATTCCGGGAATGGATCAACCCATATCATTCTACACGGGAATCATGTGATCCATTCCCGGAATGCGGTCACCCGTCCCCAATCCCAAAGGAACGAGCAATGCGCGGCGCACTCTCAGACATCACAGTTTTGGATCTTTCGCGTGTGCTGGCTGGCCCCTACGGCACAATGGTGTTGGGCGACTACGGCGCGCAGATCGTCAAGGTCGAGCAGCCTGGACGCGGCGACGATACGCGCACGTGGGGGCCGCCCTTTACAGCCAGCGGTCAAAGCGCCTATTTTCTCAGCGCCAACCGCAACAAACAGAGTTTGACCCTCAATTTGAAGGATGCACGCGGGCGCGACATTTTACGCCGCTTGGTGGCCCAGAGTGATGTACTGATTGAAAACTTCAAAGTGGGGACGATGGCCGGGCTGGGGCTGGGCTATGCGGATCTATGTTCGCTTAATCCAGGGCTGATCTACTGTGCGATCACGGGTTATGGGCAGACCGGCCCCTATCGCGAGCGTCCCGGCTACGACACGGTGATCCAGGCCCAAGGCGGCGTCATGAGCATCACCGGCCCGGCAGAGGGCGAGCCGTTCAAAGTGGGCGTGGCCGTGGTGGATGTGACCGCCGGGCTACACGCTGTGATTGCGATTCTGGCCGCGCTCCATCACCGGGCGCGCACTGGCGAAGGCCAGTTCATCGACATTGCCCTGTTTGATGCCCAACTGGGCTGGCTGGTCAACGTCGCCAGCAACTATCTTGTCTCTGGCGAGACGCCAGCCCGCTATGGAAATGCCCACGGCACGATTGTGCCTTATCAGACTTTTGCGACGCAAGATGGGCATCTGATGGTGGCGGTGGGCAATGATCGCCAGTTTGCCGTGCTGTGTGCTGTGTTGGGCGAGCCAACTTGGGCCGCCGATGAACGGTTTGCCACGAATCCGGCGCGGGTACGCCACCGTGCACAGTTGATCCCACGCGTAGCGGAGCGATTGATCACAGCGCCCACCGCGGCCTGGATCGAGCGGTTGCTAGATGTAGATGTGCCGTGTGGACCGGTTAACAGTGTGGCCGAAGCCCTGGCCGATCCGCAAGCCGTGGCGCGGGGGATGGTGCAAACGGTGATAGACGACAACGGGGAAGGGATTCCACAGGTGGGGCCGGTGGCAAAACTGAGCGCAACACCGCCGCAGATCCGTAGCGCGCCGCCACGGTTGGGCGAACATACAGCGCTGATTTTGGCGCAACGGTTGGGGATGACTGACGAGGAGATTGTCGAGCTGACAGCCACCGGGGTGATCTAATGCAGCCACGTCGAGGCATAAACTGTGATTGCAATCACAGTTTATGCCTTAACCCGCTCATCTCTATAGAAGATCTGATCGGCCCAGGAAACCGCCATTTGATAGAGCGTGGGCACAATCGCTTCGCCAATTTTGAGTGTGTGGGCAAGTTCCAACACCATAAACCAGTTGGCGCTTTCATAGGCCAGCACCAAATTATAGATGGCTGAAAAGCGCCCCCCTTCCTGGCGCAGCGCCTTCTTCACCTGTTCGTGGAGGGGCAACATCCGCAGCACCTCTTCCAGGGGACGGTCGGTGAAAGCATCCACCAACGAAAAGAGGCCCATGAGATAGAGATCGGTGCGGCTTTGATCCATCCCGGCGTGCATGCCCAGCAATTCGCACAACTTGCCACGCGTGGCACACAAGACGGCGAGTTCATCTGGTTTGTCATCACCCATGCCGCTCAGCGCCACCAATGAGGCCCACTTGCGGATCTCTTCGGTGCCCAGCAAGGCCAGAGCATGGCGCACACTTTTGATGCGATGGCGTAGATTAAAATAGGCCGAATTGATAAAGCGCAGAAGTTTATAGGAAAGCGAAACCTCGCGTAGGATGATCTGTTCTAGCAGATCAAAGTTGACCTGGGGCTGGTTGATTTCATAGAGGATATGGAGATAGTTGAGCTTATAACCGGGGATGTCCTGGGCGGAAATCGTCTCTGGTTTGCTGAAAAAGAAGCCCTGGATGTATGAATAGCCAAATTCCAGAGCCATTTCCAAATCATCGCTGGTTTCCACCTTTTCGGCCAAAAACTCCAACCCGACACGGCCCATCTCGCGAGGCAGACGGCGGCGCTCTTCAATCGATGTGGTGAGAAAATCGACTTTAATAATGTCGGCCATCTCGACAAAAGGCTTATATTTGGGCTTATAGACAAAATCGTCTAAGACGATCATGTAGCCAGCCTTGCGCAGCGTGGCACAGGCATCAATGGTCAGGATATCTGGCTCAATGTCCTCAAGAATTTCCACGGTGAGTACATCGCGGGAAAGGCCGTGGCAATCTGGCGCAGCAAAAGATTGCGCGTAAAGTTAATGAACGCCCGCTTGCCACTGGTCAAACTTTCCACGCCAATTAGCGAAAAGCTGGTGGTGAGCACTTTTGAGGTTGCCAGATCACCATTGGCAATGCTCACTACATGGGTGAAGCCTTGCCGAAAGAGCAATTCATAGCCATAGACTTGTTGGTTGCGGTCAAAGATGGGTTGCCGAGCGACAAAAATTTCCACTCTTCACCTTACAGGGTAGAGGCTAATTCACCACTGCTTATGGTAGCAGAGGCAGAGAATACAAAAACCGTTCATTTCAAGTATTGCTGAACCCGAAAACGTAAGGTCCGTACCCTAACTGCGCAAGCCATCGCCTTTGCCACCCCATGCTCTCACTTGCCCAATTTCTCCGCACACGGTAGGATGCAAAGCTGTCAGATCGATCGGTTCAGATAATAGAAACAAACTGAGTAAGGTTTCTCCTGCATCACAGGATTGGCTCATGTCCTGCACATCTCTTTTGCCCTCCGACCCAATGCACCGGCTGCGGCTGACTGGTTGCCTATGGCTTTGTTTTTATATCGCTGGTGTGCTGGCAACCTATGATTTGCTCAGCCGGACGCGCCTGAAGATGGAGCTTTGGCTATGGTTGGCGCTGGCCGTGGCCGCGCTGGAGATCTGGCTGCTCTTTGCCAATCTGGTGCATAACCGCCGTCAGGGCGAAAGCTTGCTGCTTCCGAGCCTGGGCGCGGGCAACGGGCTGACGCTCTTGCGTGGTCTGGCCTATGCGCTGATGGCAGGCTTCCTTTTTGCCCCGCGCCCGGGCGGTTGGCTCGATTGGTTGCCCGCCATTCTCTATACGCTGGCCTGTATCGGTGACTTTTTCGATGGCTATCTGGCCCGCATTACCAACCACGCCACCCGGTTGGGCGAAGTGCTGGATATGGAATTTGACAGCATCGGCATGATGATTGCCCTGACTCTGGCCGTAGGCTATGGGCAATTGCCACGGATCTATCTCACGTTGGGATTAGCGCGCTTCCTTTTTATCGGCGGGCTAAAACTACGTCAACGTTGGCAGATGGCCGAATTCCCCATGACTCCCAGCCTTTATCGGCGTGTTGTGGCAGGGACCCATATGGGTTTTGTGGCAGTGGTGCTGTGGCCGACGCTGGCCCCGCCAGTCACCTATCTGGGCGGATTGGTCTTTGGCCTACCGATTGCCTTGAGTTTCGGGCGGGATCGGCTGGTCATGACTGGCGTCATTGATGCCGCCAGCCCGCAATATCAACGCTGGCGAAGCCAGATGCAAGCGACGCTCTTGCAAAATTTGCCCCCGATCTGGCGGCTTTCGTGCATGGCGCTTGTCTTGCTGGGCATCGTCCAGGCCGATCTGCCGCTGGTTGTCTCTGGTGTGGGCGTTGTGGCAGCCACAGCCCTGTTGGCTGGGCTGGCCGTGCGTGTCAGCACGGTGGGGGTCATTGGCTTTGCGCTAATCTGGCTGCACAGCGCTGGGTGGCAGTGGACGGCGGCAACTTTGCTCTTCCTCTCCTCGACCCTGGTTATCAGCGGCGGTGGCCGCTTTACACGTTGGTCACCAGAGGATCGAATTGTCTATCATCGATTGGGCGGCAAGGCGACCAAGTGACCGCGGACAAGGAATCACGCCCCTGACAATTGGCCCCTTCCCCCATGATCCAATCAAAACAGGAACCTATGATGTCATTACCAAGCCGAGAAGAAGCCTACGCCCTCCTCTGTGAATGGGTGCAATCCGAGAGTTTGCGCAAACATATGCTGGCGGTGGAGGCGGCGCTGCGGGCCTATGCGCGCCATTATGGCGAAGATGCCGATCTGTGGGGGCTGACCGGCCTGTTACACGATCTGGATTATGAGCGCTTTCCCGATATGGACGACACCGAAAACGGTCACCCGCGCACGGAACTGCGCCTCTTCCGCGAGCGCGGCTATCCCGACGCCTTGATCCACGCTGTGGAGGCCCACGCCACCTTTTTGGGCGTGCCACGCGTGAGCAAACTGGACACGGTACTACTGGCCTGTGACGAGTTAACCGGGCTGATCATGGCCTGTGCCTATGTGCGCCCCACCAAAGATCTGCGCGAGGTCAAGGTGAGTTCGGTGAAGAAAAAATGGAAAGACAAAGCGTTTACCGCGGCCATTGATCGGGCCGAGAACATGCACTACATTGAGGCGTTGGGCGAACCCTTCGACGAGCATGTGGAACGGGTGCTGGTTTCCATGCAGGAGATTGCCGAAGAATTGGGTGTGGCGGGGGAGTAAATTGCCAATGGCGTCAGACGACAGTCTGCGGTCCGTCGTCCGTCGCCCGCTGCCGTGCCAGGTCTTCCAATTCTCGTTTGCGCTGCCGATAGAGGATCTCTTCCAGCAGCGCGCGCTGTGTGGAGCCAATGTCGGCGAGCACGCCAAAAAGGAAGATCAGAAAGCCCAGGATCAACAGCGTACCGGCAATCGTCACCGATTGGGTCAGGCGTGTGCCGCCGGGCTGGCCGATGATCATGGAATAGAGATAGAAAAAGAAGAAGCGTAGGATCAAAAGTAGCCCAGACAGCAAAAAAGGGACGGCGATCCAGCTAAACGAACGCAGCGGTTCATAAAATGTATAGAGCCGCAAAATCGTGGCCGCCGAGCGGCTGACATAGCTGCTGGTGCTGCGCATGAGCCGCGAACGGCGCAGTGGATCGTTGACTTCAATGGGGATGTGAGTAATCACCAGCCCCTTTTTGCCCGCCTGAATAATCGTCTCCAGCGTGTAGGTATAGCGGGTAAGGACGATTAGGCGCAGCGCGGCCTCACGCGAGAAAGCCCGAAAGCCACTGGCAGCGTCGGGAACGTCTGTCCCCGATGCCAGCCGCACGACCCAACTGCCCCATTGTTGCAATAGGCGTTTGAGCGGCGAAAAATGCTCCACTCTGTGGGTCTGGCGATCGCCGATCACCATATCGGCGCGGCCATCGAGGATGGGGGCAATCAGCGCGCCGATCTGGTCGCCGGGATACTGGTTGTCGCCGTCGGTGTTGACGATCAGATCCGCGCCCAGGCGCAGGCAGTGATCCAACCCGGTTTGGAAGGCCACGGCTAACCCCTGGTTACGGTGATGGCGCACAATGTGATGTACGCCCAGGCGCGCCGCCACCTCGCTGGTGCCGTCGCTGCTGCCGTCGTCGATGACAAGCGTTTCCAGTTTGGAAACGCCAGGGATGGACGCAGGCAGCGCAGCCAACACCAATGGGAGGGTCTCTGCTTCGTTATAACAGGGAATTTGGATGATCAGATACATGGGGAGGATTGTAGCACAGGGGGGAATTATTGCGTATTGCGTGCTGGGTATTTCGGGTGATGAATCCGCGTTGAAAATCCGCAGCACGCAATCAGCTTATCGCCCTTTCCACCAATCCTTGCGCGAACGGGTTTCCATAAACGATCCCCGATCACGCATGGCAACCAGAATTTCGTCGCCGCGGGCGATGCCTAACACATCGCCGTTGTGGAGCGCGGGCAACGTTGCGCGTCCGGCCAGATTGCTGGCCCGGTAGAGTGCCACCAGATTGGGATCGACACAGAGATTTTCCAGATGCACGGCATAGCCAGGGGCCACGCTGTCACGGCGCGTATAGCCCAGGGTGATGCGCGACGCCGAAGCATAGAGCACCAGCACTTTGAAGCCACCCCCATAAATTTCTGGATGGCGGCTGGGAATGGAGAGCGTCTCGCCCGGCGTGGTGCCCACGCCCAACAAGCTAACATCATTGGGGACAAAGTGCGGGCTGGCACAGCCATGCTCGCCGCAACTCCAATCCCAGTCATAGACACGGTAGGTGGAGGTGATCGCGGGCGTGCGGCTGTCGGCGAACAGCCCCGGCAACTGGGGCGGGTGGGCATCGGTGTCGCCGTTGAGGTTGAGCAAAGAGCGTTCAGCGTTGACCTCGGCATAGCCGCGCAGTGCCAGGTTCAAATCGCCGTGCTGTTCGTCGGGATGATCAGCGGATGGCGGCTCAATGGGGATGGCGATATAGCGCCGATCCGACGTCGCCGGGCAAGGGTCGGTGGGCACGATCTCGACCGCTTGTGCCACAGTTTGAATGATCGGCAAAAAGATCTCTATCTGGCTTGCAGGGGGGACCGTGCCCGCTGGGGTCTCCTGTGCGAAGACGCCTGACGGGACAGCCGCCACGCCTAAGATCGTTAATATGATCCCGCCAAAAAGAAAAAGGCGCTTGATTTGGTTGAAGTTCATTCCATCCCCCGTCAATTGTAGCGGACCAGCGTAATGCTGTTGGCTGAGAAGGTGCACGTTTCAAACATGCGCCTTCTATAAACGCACCTCCGGCCCTGGTTTCGTGTCCAGCGCGCCGCCCAACGAGACCAATGTTGAAGCGATCTGGCGCAGACAGCCGGGTAAATCATCGACAATCTGGGCTGTAGAAATCTGCAACAGCGTCCAGCGGGCGGGCAGCGGTGTGGGGCGGTTTTCCTGGGCTGTGGTATCTTCCACACAGCGGATGCCAAGATAGCCGTTGCGCACACGCAGGGTAATATCCACCGGCCATTCCCCGGCCAGTCGGTTCGCCAACGGACGCAGACGATTGCTTTGCAACGCCTGCCACAGCGATTGAAAGGCATCGTCTGTGCGATAGAGATCGGTCACATCGGCGGCGCCCAGCAGTTGGGCAAAGGTAGTGTGGATAAAGGTGATCCGGCGCAGTTTGGCGGCGCGGATAGGCTGATCTAAGCGCAAAAGCGGGGCGACTTCAATACGAAAATAGTAATCCTCGCGGCGGGGATGATCGGCCTCGGCGGGCAGCAACTCGGCGCGGGTCAACAGTTGATAGCGACGAATGGGGGCGTAATAGGTGACGGTGTGCGCTTCGGGATCATCGCCAAACTCGCCAGTTTGATAAAAAGCCAGATAGTCGGCCCCGATGCGGCGGGGGGCGCGGCGCTGAGGAATGCGATACCAGCCTTCCGAGGCCGCCCGCCGCAGATCTTCGCGGTTATTAACCACGGCCACCAAGACCGTGCGCCGCCGAATCAGGGGATCGGTGTAGGGTTTGTCCATGGCTCCTCCTCGTCAGAAAGTCTACCCCACTACGGTTGACAATTCAGGCGCGTACCGTTCGATCTGCTCGCGGCAGACGCAGCAAAGCCACATCTTTGGCTTTGGCCTCCAGCATGACATCAAACGGGCGCAGGTTCAATTGGCGGGCTGTGTTCAACAGATCGATAACCTCGAAGGGGTGGAGGAAATCGCTGTGTTGATCGGGCAACGGCGGTTGCAGACGCACGCCGCCATTGCGCAAGAGTGGGCGGATCTCGGTGCGCGGGCTGCTCATGTGGATCTTGGGACGCTGCGCGGCGGGCCAGGTTGCCAGCGCCAGCCGCAGTGCGTCGGCCAGAGGCAGCCCCACAGGATCGAAGCAGCGATGGTGCAGCGTATCCAATACGACACGCACCCCCGTGCGGGCATGAATCCAAAGGGCATCGTGCAGATGATAGCGGCGGTCGTCGTGTTCCAGTACGAGCCGAGATCGGACGGCGTCCGGCAAACGGTTAATCTGGCGCGCAAAACGTTCGCGCCCGCTCTCGGCATCGCCGTATACCCCGCCCACGTGGATCACAATCACGGCGTCGGCGTCCAGCCCCATGCCATCCAAAAGCTGGGCAGCGCGCGTGAGTTCTCAACAGATAGCGTGCCACCCAATGGTCGTGCGGGCTGTTGAGTTGGATATAAAAACCGGGGTGCAAGGTGAGACGCAAGCGCAATTGCCGGGCCAGATCGCCGATGGTGGCGAGTTCATCGGCGCATTCGTCCAATTGGCGGTGAAAATCGGGCAACCCTGGGTGGGTGAGATAGGGGGCCAGTTGACCAGCCATGCGGTAGACTTGGATAGATCGGTGCTGAAGATAGAGAAAAATATCACGCAAATAAGCCAGGCTGACGCTGAGATGGGGGCGATTTTGCCAGCGCCGGCTATCGTGGGAGGGCAGATTGGGCACGCCCATCACTTTCACCGGGAAGCCCAAGCGAATGGACGGCAGCCCGAGGCGGCGCGTCTGACATGGCCGGTTACTCTTTCGATTTCTGTCGAGGGGCCAAGAGTGGCTCCGCCTCTTGGCCGTTTTTAGTCAGCGGATCCGTCGGTGCGTTTTCATCATCCAAATCCAGAACATGGCGCGGGCGCAAGGTGCGGCGGGCCAGATAGAGCAAGAGAATCACCAATGCCACGAAGCCCACTACGGCCAGATAGTGCAAGCCACGCTCTACGCTTTTGACGGTCTCAGTGGCATAGTATCCGATTAGGAGCAGCACTGTCGCCCAAAAGACCTCACCCGCAAAGACAATGGGAAACCATTGACGAAAGGGGACGCGTACCAGCCCTGCCGCTACCAGCGTGGGGATGATAAAGCCTGTAGAAAATTTGGCGACGAGCAAAATTTTGGTGGAGTGGCGGCGCATGCCCCAGCGCAACCGTTGCAGGTGATGGGGCCGCAGCCCCAGCCAGCGCCCATAGCGTAGCAGAGTACTCTCTTTGCTGACGTAGCCCAGCGTATACCAGCTTATGTCTGCCAGAAAGTTCCCCACCATGATGGTTGCGAAGACCAGACGTAAATCCATAATGCCCGCCGAAGCAGCCACTGCGCCCAACAGCGAGGCCAGCGGCCCTTCCACAATTACCAATACCAAGAGAATCAGATAGTTCCAATCGCTGCCGCGAGGAAAGGCCCCGGCGCGGAGTTGATCCCAAAATGCATCTACTATCCCCAACAATTGATCCATACAAACCCTTTACGGTGCTTTTAGAGTGCAGCAGTGACAGCTTCAATTGCCCAAGCAGCGACGTGTAACGTGCGTGCAAAGTGCAACAGCGGCGGCGTATCCGGCAACGCCACCCCGTCGGCTTGGGCAACCCAATTGACGGAAAAATCAGCCACGGCAGGCTGGAGCGGCCACGGCTGATGATGGATTTCGCCCCGATAGATCTGTCCGCAGCGGTCCACACTATAGAGACAATACCGTTCGATCAGCCACGCTTCCAGCGTTCCCGGCGTGGCGTGATAGACCGCGCCGGTGGGCGCATAGTGCCCTTCGAGGCGGGCCACAGGTGTGTCGCCGTGGGTGCGCTGACTAGTATAACGCACCGTGCCAGCGGCGTCGCTTTGACATTGCATCTCAGCGCGAAAGTAGGGCAGATGGAAAAAGGCACGGGCAATCGCAACCGCCAACGGGTTGGCTGCGTCCAGGCTGAAAAAAAGACGCCCGGTTTGTCCCCTACGCGGACATACGTACGCACATTTAGCTCTGGAAAGTGCGAAAGCCAGGGCACGGCGGGCAGCCCACGCGGGCGTACATGGCTCATGCGAAAGGGAACCACGGCGATCCAGGCTTCTCGCTCCCAGGTTTCCAATGTCAGCCCCGGCGGGATCAACGGGGCCAGTTGTGCTGGCGACACAGGCCAATGGGCAAAGAGCAGATCATGCCAACGCTGTGCCATTAGCCAAGGGCGATCGGCAACGGCCAGGGACGATGCTGGGTTTGGGCAAAAGGATCGAGTGTGATCACGGTTGGCTCCGATGAGATGGCCTTACGGGGCCTCGATAATGATGGTCCACGCGCCGTCGGCTGCGGTGACCGCCACCAAATAGATACCCTTTTGCGCTACCGTAACCGCCAATGCGCCATCATAGCTGCCCATGGAATCGACCAATTGCTCCACCAATTGCCCAGTACTGGTCATCAACCGGGCCGAGAATGTGCCGATGCCGTTATGGGTTACCTTGAAGACGTAATTGCCTGCGTCCAGGTTAACCTGCTGAAAGCTCTGGCCCTGTCCGGCCACGCGGGCGACCTGGTTGGCCGACGCCACCGGGGTGGCCGTGGGCGGCAAGATCTGGTTGCCTTTGTCGTCAAAATAGCGGTTATCGCTAAACGTGATGCCGGTACACTGGACACTTTCGCCAATCGTATAGGTCCACACAGGCGATGACGGGGCCAACGGGCCAAACCCAGTGTCCGGATTTTGGCCGCCGCCGGGCATGGATTCGGGGCAAGCAACCACGTAAATACGCACAGTGACCTGTTTGCCGGGAAGATTGCCAAAAGGCGCAAAGCCCCATTTGCCAGGGGCCGCGCCGTCACAGCCGGTGCATTTGCTGTTGCGTGGCCCCTCATAGGCCACATGCAAACAGACACCGTTGACGGGTTGTCCCGCCCGGTTCACCACCAGACCTTCAAAATAGGTCATGGCAGAGTTAGGCTGGCAAGTTCCGTCGTTAGAAAGCAAGAAAGGCAAATAAGGCGTGGGCGCAACCGTGGGCACAGGCGTGGGGGGATAGGCGTTGCCGTGGGCAAGGGCACAGGCGCGGGCGGGATGACGGCGGCGACGGCGATACCCTCCACTGCCGTGGCTTCGGTGAGGCTGGCGAAAATCCACCCGGGCTGGCCGCTAAAATCGATCTGCCACCACGAGCGGTCGGCGTTGCTTGCCACGACGGCATAGGTGGCCCCCGCAGTGGTGCTTCCCAGCGCCGGATAGAGCGTGCCGGGTCCGCTGCGCACGTTGGTAATGCCGCTGACGCGCACCTGTGGAAAGGGCGTGGGCGTGGGTCCGGCGGGGGGCGGCGTGGGCGTGGCTGTGGCAAAAACGAGTGTCTCTGGCAGCAATACGCCTCGATAGCTGTGGATCGGCATCTCGTTGGCCTGCAACGTCAGCACAAAGGCCATGCCTGCATAGTCGGCAGCCTCGGCCAAACGATGGCGGCGGCAGTCGGGATCGCCGGCGGGCAGTTCATAGTAGCGCGGCTCGCCGCGGCTGCGTAGGGCAGAGAGGGGCGACGGGCCGTACCTTTCAAAGATAAAGTCCCCGTCATAAACGGTCAGGTGGGCCTCCGCCTTCTCCAAGAGATCGAAGCGCTCGGCGTCAGCGCCAGTCAGCCAGAACGAAAGATAGCCACAGCCGCTGCCCGGCCCGCGTTCATCGCCCGCATAGGCAATCTGCCAGCGCATTTCGCCTGGCGCATCGACTACTGCGACATCTAGATCAAGCGTGGGGCGAGGCGTGGATATCGTGGTAGTCGAGGTTATGGAAGCGGAAAGGGGCGCGCCGGCAACATCAGCGACACGCCCACTAGTATTGGTCTCAGAGATGCTTCCCCCACTCAATTGATTGAAAAACGGGGTGATGGTGCGGGCGCGTAGGCTGGGTATAAGCGCCAACAGTACCATGATCAGCAGCAACAAGATCACGGCAAGCAGCACACGCGCAGGTAGCAGACGCCGACGAGGGGTCGGCTCAGTCTCAAAATCGGGGGATGGCGATAACTCAAACTGCGGTGGCAGTGGTGTCATGGGTCAACGGGAAGAGTACGTTGTACAAAAGATGAGAGTAGAGGCGTTACGTCAGCGATGTTGCTGGGTATTTTACCATAGAGGATTTTACCATAGAGGCAAGCAGACCCGACAAACGATTTCATGACACTGTTTCATCGCGCTGAAAACGCCGCCAAAAGGGAGCGGAAAGTAGGGAGGATTGCAACAACCGGTGAAGTTTGGGATCGGCAGTATTGAGCCGTTGCGGGTCACGTATGGCGGTGACCAGACCTTCGGCCAGATACAACTGTGGCTGTTGACAGGCACCTTCGCTCAGACCATAGCCCAGGCGGAAAAGTTGGGCAATCGCTTGGCCCACGCGCTGCCAGCGCGCATCAACGCCACCGCCCGCCGAGAGCCAGCGCCCGCTGGCCTCGCCGTGGCAACCCAGCAGATGATCCAGCGGCAAGAGTGCCCGAATCAGCGCGCCGCCGGGGTCGTGGAGGATGGCACGCAGTGGGATCAAGCTCACGGCGTGTACGGTGCGTTCGCCCAGCGCCAGCCCATCGATCTCATATCTTTCTTCGTCGGCGGTGATCACCAGATGCCCGGCAGGCTGCGCCGCCCACCAGTGCAAGGCAGCATCGGGCATAGGCTGTAACCCAGCGACGAGCCAGCGCGCCGATTGCCAGATGGACGGCAAAGTCGCGCCCAATCCACGGGCGTACGCGGTAGACATGGTTGGGTGAAGGTGAACCTTGTGGGATAGCAAGGCGCGCTGTCCTGCCGAGAGCGGGTTTTCGCCTTGTCTATTTTTTTCGCCTTGTCCACAGGAAGGGTGATTCAAAAGTCTGCTCATCTCGAAACTTTTTCGTCCGGGCTGCGTATTGTTTTACGAACCATCCTGAAACCAATCCCGCTGCCAAACTGACAATCGAGCGGGGCTTTTTGTAAAAGTGTACAGTGAGGAGAAAAAATGAGCAACGAACCCCTGTCGCCGTTAAGCGGCGCAAACGAAAATGTGCAATCTGCGCAGACAGTCCGGCCTTTGCCAGTGGATGACGTGAAAGAGAGCATGGTCTCCACAATTTCACAGGACGAGACCGCTGCGACGCAACCTGCTGCGACGCAACCCGCTGCGGTGCGCCCTTCACTCTATCGTCACCCGGTCCATCAATTGGTGGGCGGCGTCTGTGGCGGCATTGCTGATGCACTGAACATTGACCCGGCGCTGGTACGTGCGCTGTGGGTGGTGTTGACGCTGGGCAGCGCCGGGGCCGGTTTCTTGGCCTATCTGGCGCTCTGGCTACTCTTGCCTGTGGGAACCAGCCAAAGTGGGGTGCAATCCCCGGCGACGTTACAGTTAAACGAACGCAACATTGGCCGGGCCGGCACGCTATTGATTAGCTTTGGTGTACTCTGGCTGTTGGCAAATGTGGGCGTGCTGCCTTGGGTGTGGGACGTTTTCTGGACGGTGGTGGGCGTGATCTTCTGGCCGGCACTGCTGATCGGGGCGGGCATGTTGCTGCTCAAGAATCACAAAGAGTGGCGCACTAGTTTCGGCGAGTGGAGAACTAATCTGCGGTCGAAAATGCGTACCAATGCACCTGCCTTTAGCGTGGACGGACAGTCGGTCAAGAGCAGCATGAAGAGCGGTATGAAGAGCGCTCGCACTCGCATCCCGCTCAAACGCAGCCGCACAGATCGACTGGTGTTGGGTGTCTGTGGTGGCCTTGCCCAAACCTTTAACATTGACGCCAATCTGGTGCGTCTCTTCTGGATTCTCTTCTCGGTGGGCAGTGTGGGCACAGGTGCGCTGATCTATGCGCTGGCTGGGTTCATCTTGCCCGAACGCAGCGTGGAGACGCTGGAATACGACGCTGATGTGCAGACTGTTCAGATCATTGACGGCAGCATCCGCTAACGGTTTTTGCTCCGAAGCCCAGACAGGAATCCTGTCTGGGCTTTTTTATTTGGACCCCACGGCAAAATAGGCGAAAATAAGTCCACTGAAACTTTAGAAATAAATCGAAACTCCAGGGAGCCAACATGAGCAAAAGTGTAAATTTCGTCATCGGCACGGCGATTGGGATTGGCATAGGCGCGCTGGTGGGGTATGTGCTGGCCCCGGCGCGTGACGCCGCGTTTGATCAAAGCTATCGCTCGCGTCTGGACAAAGCACTGGCCGAAGGGCGCAAAGCGGCTGCCCTGCGTGAGGCCGAGCTGCGCGAAGAATTTTTACGGGCAAAAAGACGCAATACGCCAGGGACAATGGGAACGTAGTTTAGGCGGATGGGTTCACGCATCAGTTTGGTAGACATAAAACGAGTAAGGAGTAATGCGTAGGATTCCACCCCTATGCATTACTCCTTACTCGTTTTATCTTCCGCCGCTCTTGCCAATCTACAAAGTTCAGCGCTGACACTGGGCGCAGAAATGGGTGCTGCGCTGCGCCAGGACAATTCGCTCAATGGGATGTCCACAGGTGGGACAGGGCTGGCCTGTGCGCCGAAAGACCTGATGAAAGCTTTGGGCTGCACCGGGCAATCCGTCCGGCGGCGCGTAGTTTTGCGGACCCGTGCCCAGGCTGCTGCCGCGTAGATCGATGCCCCGCTGCAAGACCCACCGCACAGCTTCGTGCAGGCGAATACATTCCTCAACGGTTAACGAACCACCTCCCCGCCTCGGATCGATTTTGGCTCGGTAAAGCGCCTCGTCGGCATAGATATTCCCCACCCCCGCCACAATCGACTGATCAAGCAGCAGCGCTTTGATGCTGGCGTTGCGTCGACTCAGTGCGTCGTGCAAACCCTGGGGCTGAAATTCCCCACGCAGCGGTTCTGGCCCCAACTTGTACAAAACGCTTTGAACATCTTCCACCAGCCAGACACGGCCAAACTTGCGCTGGTCTCGATAGTGGAGTTGCTCGCCACTCTCCAGATCCAAAAGTAGATGGGTATGTTTGTCCGGGCTTGTGGGGGTGGGATGGACGCGTAGTTCGCCGGTCATGCGCAGATGGACAATCAGCGTTTCCGCGCTGTCCAACCCGAAGAGCATATACTTGCCGCGGTCGGTCGAAGGTCTCGAAGCGGCGCTGACGGATCCATTGCACAAAGAGATCGGGCGTAGGGTGGGCAACGATGCGCGGCCAAAAGACCTGGGCCTCCACAACACGCTGGCCCCGCAGAAGAGGGGCCAGTTCACGGATATAGGTTTCAACTTCGGGCAATTCAGGCACAGTAAACTCTTACCGATTTAAGGGGCGGCGACGGCTGCCCAACCAGAGCAACAAGAAGATAAGGGCCAGCGAAAGCAAGCCGATCTGCCCGATCTGCCATACATCCAGGCCCCAACCAGGCAAAGGCGGGTCGGCAGTGGGTTCAGCCGCGCCAGCCGTTCCTTCAAGTGGGGCCTCTGCCACGGTCACAGACTCGGTGATAGATGTGGTGTCGCTTTCAGTGTCACTTTTCAGTGTCGCTTTCGGGGGCAACCAACGGAGCAACGGTTGGTTCTGGCATGACCTGCGTTTGTACGGCGGCGGGCGCTGCGCCTTCGTCCGCCGCAGAGGACTCGACTGATTCCATCATCAACGAAGAGTCGGCGGCGGCTTCGCCCATCTCCGCGGCTGCGGCTGAGGCGCTTTCGGGCATTATGCGCGCAGATGCATCGGCGGCAGCCGGCGGGATGTCTACGGGGACCATCCTTGCGCCGGGTGGGGCCTCATCGGCGGCCATCCCCGATTCTGCGGCGGTGCTGGCCGCCATGGCCGGGCTTTGCATTTGCACTGCCGATCCAGCAGCGTCTTCAACAACAAGTTCTTCGGCAATGGTTTCTTCGGCGGCGGATTCTTCGGCAGCGTCCGCGGCAACATCTTCGGCAACCGACATCCGGGCGGCAGTTTCTTCGGCGGGCGCAGTTTTGGCAACGGCGATCTCTTGGGCAGCGGGGGCTTCGGCGGGTATGGCAGCCTCTTCATTATTGAAGGCAACCTCGCTGGCCGGGGCAGATTGAATGCCCGCCACAGAGGGCTGTGGGGCTATTTGCGGCGTGGTCAACATAGGTTCGCCCAGCACCAGCACCAAAAAGAGCACAGCGACAAGCGCCGAAGCATTGCGCAGAGCCAAATTGCCAGAATTGAAAAACCGCCCGATCTGCTGCCAAAGCGAAGGCAGGGGGGTAACCAATGCAGAGCCGTGGCTAGCGCGTCGCGCGGCCAGAATATCGGCCACTTGAGCCTCTTCGAGCATAAAGCTACGGGGCAACGGGATCGGCGGCAACGCGTGTAACAGATCAATGGTCTGACGCAAGCTTTCGATCTGCCAAGCGACATCGGGATCGGTGGCAATGGCTAATTCAATTTGCTGTTTCTCTTCGTCAGAGACGTCGCCATCCACATAGGCGGAGAGCAGTTCATCACTGAGCGGATACAAGGGCAATGAGTTCATAAAAGTTCGCAAGTGAGTTTCGATCTAGCGTGTCAGTCAGGGAAACCCGTGACACAACCGTATAGAACACAGAGAGCAAGGGAAAGCGCACAGTCTATCATGCTGGCTACCCTTCTCTAGGACGCAGCCCTACGGGTAAAAGTTCCGGGTGCTGGATCAGATAGTCTCGCACTTTGCCGTGTGCCCGGCTAATGCGCGATTTGACTGTGCCAATGGCAACTTCGGTGATCTCAGCGATCTCTTCATAGCTATACCCTTCCACATCGCACAGAACAATGCTCACCCGTTGATCGTCAGGCAGGTCGAGAATGGCGGCGCTGATCAACTGGGACAGTTCCTGGCGTTCGACATATTGGTGGGGAGATTCGCTGTGGTCGGTGAGTTCGGGGATATACTCATTTTCCACAGGCAGGGCATCCAGGCTGTCTGTCTTGCGACGCTGACGAGCGCGCAGAACGTCATAACAGGTGTTGGTGACGATTCGCATGAGCCAACTTTTGAAGTTGCCGCCGCGAAAACTATCCAACGCCCGAAACGCCTTGATAAAGCTATCTTGAACGGCGTCAGCCGCGCCATCGCTATCGTTTAGCAGCCGATAAGCGACGCTATACGCCAAGTTCTGATATTCAACAACGAGGTGGTTGAACGCTGCCAGATCGCCGTTAAGCGAGCGTTCGATCAAAGACTGCTGATCCATAAATATCGGGAGAAATCTTTCTGATAGAAACAGGTCAAATCATCAAATCCCACAGGCCAGTCAATAGAATCCCTGACTCTTCATCAAAATTTGACGAACTCCAGGCAATGGCATTATACTGCGGAAGCGCCGAAGTGGCGGAACAGGCAGACGCGCACGACTCAAACTCGTGTGGGTAACCCCCGTGTGGGTTCGACTCCCACCTTCGGCACCTAGCTTCTCCAACGGTCTGTCCTTATGTGACGGACCGTTGTCATGTATAGCACTTGTATTGTCCGCAGTCTTTGTGCATTATAACAAATCAATGAGAAGCCGGAAACTTACACATCCGGTCATGCGATTTGTTCGATTAGGAGAAGCCGATCTATTCCATGTTCGGAAAACGTATGCTAGAACCCAAAAAATTTGATCGATTCGCCCCCTCCCCGCACCTGTTCCATTCCCGATTCCGCTCAATCGCTCCAATTCACAGTCTTCATACCCGATTCTGGCAGTGGATTTTGTCTTGCCTGATCTTATTGGCGACGGTGGCTCTGGTGGGGTGTACGCCTGCTCAACCCGATACCAGCGAGGCGGCGCTTACGGCCCAAACTGAGCGCATAGCATTGGAGTTTGCAGCCAGCGGGGATCTGGAAGCGGCACGCACAGCCCTCACCCAGGTGGAAGTTGCCAACGCCAATCAATGGCTGGTATTGGTGACCGAAGAGGCCGTGACCCGCGCGCCAAAAGAAGAGAGCACAGACGCATTGGTAGCCCTTGTCGGGGCGCTGGGTCTGCGGTCGTCTATCCTTGAACGCTATTTAGCGGGGCAAAATGTAGTGGCCGAGGCGGTGGAGCCAACGGCGACGCAGAGTGAATTGCCCACAGCAACTGCGGTGGTGGAGCCGACGCCGGTCCCCACTGATCTGCCTGTGGTTAACACGGAACCGGTGGAGGCCACGACCACGGATGTACCAACACCGGCGATAACGACTACCCCTGCGCTCTCTACATCGGCCCAGGTCCAGGCCATCTCGCCGATGAATGTGCGCGCGGGTCCCAGCACAGGGCATCCGATTATTGCTGCTATGCAGGCTGGCTCAACGGCACTGATTCTGGCGAAAAACAGTGGCGGTGATTGGTGGCAAATCGAGCTTGGTAACGGTGCGTCAGGGTGGATCTATGCGCCATTGGTGGAGGTAACTGGTAATATCGCCGCTGTCGCAGTCGCAGCCGCTATCCCCACCTTGCCACCGCCCACAGATACCCCCGTGCCGCAGTCCACAGTTGCGCCGCCCCCGGCCACACAACCGCCCCAGGCCCCCGCAGAGCAACCCACACAGCCACCGGTTGAAGTTCCCGCCACCGATACACCGGCCCCGCCGCCCAGTAGCGGTTCTGAATTCCGCTTGGTGGAGCAGCGGTTGTGGGATGTGGTGGAAAATGGTGGATTTTTGGCTGGTGGGGTTTCGGTCAACTGCGGCGAAAAGCAGGTACTCCAAGTGGTTGTGGAAGATGCCAATGGTAGCCGTCTCAACGGCGTCACCATCAAGGGCGTCTATCGCAACGAAATTCACGTAACCGGCGAAAAAGGCGAAGGCGTGGCCGAGCTAGACGTTAACAAAGATGGCGACGATATTATGGTCATCCGTGATGTAGACGGGCGTGAGGTCACCAGTGATCGAGCGGTGGGCAACACGGCGCGCACGTGGGACATTCCATTTTCCCAATTGATCCAGGGGCGCTTCTGTTCTGACGATGCCAGTTGCCAGAAATTTGTCGGCGAACATGGCTGCTTTGGTCACTTTAGCTGGACAGTCCGATTTCGGCGTAGTTATTAATCCACCGTCAGTTATTTGCCGCTAGGGCGGTTGCCCTGGCGGCGCTTTTTCGTCCACTGCGGACATTTTTTTCTCGATTCGTAGGTATCCACGCACGGGAACGTCAGAATTGCGTTGGTCAGTCGATTGGTAGCCGAGGTGTAGTTGCTGTAAAATAGACGGCATGTCTATTTTACCTTGTGTCGCTTCTACCCTTTCTCTGATCTAAAGGAGATAGTGTGAATATTGATCTTATTCGGAATACCCCTTTATTTGCTGATTTGAGTGAAGGACAACGGTCCACGATTGCCGCGGCCTTTGTCCAAGAGAATCGAGCCAGAGGGACGGTACTTTACAACAGCGGGGAGAAAGCAACATCGCTCTACCTGCTCCACTCTGGGTTCATTCGTCTCATTGGCGAAAATGGCATGGCCCTGGCAACGTTGGGGCCGGGCAGCCTGTTGGGCGAATCTGAATATCTGCGTGGGATGGACCATGTGATGAGTGCCGTTGCTGCCGGGGATGTTAGCCTGGGATCGCTGAGTGACGTGGGTCTGCGCAAGTTACTGCAACAACATCCCGACATTGGCATCACCTTAAGCCGTTCTTTTGGCGATCAATTGGTGCAGATGGAAGACTATTTGGTGGGACGATTGGCCGCTACCGAATTTTTGGGCGATTTGCCGCGCAATTTGTTACGGGCATTGGCCACCCGCCTACATCCACAAGCGCTGACCGCCAATGCCATTTTCTATCGCCCTGGCGATGAAGCACGCGGTCTCTTTTTGATGGAAGAGGGGCAATTAGAGTTGCACTCGGAAAGCAGCAACGAACCGATAGGTGTATGTCAGCCTGGCGACCTTTTCGGCATCCTGCCGATTCTGACGCACAAGCCTTATACGCAGACGGCGCGCAGCGTGGGCGAAAGTCTGGTTTGGGTTTTGCCCGCTGCCGAATTTTATCATTTGGGCAGCCAGTTCCCGGCGCTGCGACGCACGCTGGGCCGACGCGTGCGCAGTAAACTAAGCCCTGCTGATCAGACGCAGGCGGTGATCCGGCTGGCACAGACGCCGATCTTTGCCAACATGGGCGCGCAGAGTTTACATGCCGTGGCCCAGCGGCTGGTCTTGCAACATGTGCCCGCAGGTGAGATTATTTACCAAGCCGGGGACAGTGGCGACGCGCTCTTTTTGGTGGATGATGGCGAAATCGAACTGACCGCCGAGACCGCCAGCGGCGTGATTGAAGAGGTGGATCGGATTGAAATCGGGCGCTATTTTGGCGAAATGAGCCTGTTGACCGGGAAAAATCGCACCGAAGACGCCACCGCCATCCGCAACACCAACCTCTGGGTGCTTTACAAAGCCGATCTAGACGAATTGGTGGCGCTGCATCCCACAATCGGGGCGGCGCTCAATCAAGTGGTGGCGGCCAAACTGGCGGCAGATGTCACTGTGATAGACGATGCCCGCTATCGCCATTTCCCCCTCTTTAACAATTTAAGCGCGCGCGATCTCAGAGAGGCTGTCGCCCAGCTGCGCCCCACGCGCTATCGGTCTGGCGAACAGATCTACCGGGCAGGCACGCCAGGGCAGATGCTCTTTCTGGTGGAGCGCGGCCATGTGCGCATGCAACCGCTGGTGGGTGGCAATGGCTGGGTCGTGGGCGAAGGGGAACTTTTCGGTGAACATGCTGTGCTCACCAATCAACTTCACGGACAACACGCCTATGCGGAAACTGACGTCGATCTATTGACCATCAGCCGAGAAGATTTGGAAGCGCTCATGATGCGCCTGCCCGGGCTGGCGATGAACTTAAGCCGCCTGCTCAGCCAACGTTTTACCGATACTCCCGCCGAGATAATTCAGAAACCTGTTGAACGTGCGTCGGGAATGACTATCTTTTCGCAGCGTCGACGCACAGCAGCCGCACGCCAACTGCCCGCTGTCGATGAACCTGCCCGCCCTGGCATAGGGGAGTGGTTCGCCAATCTAAGCAGTTGGGCCAAAATTCGGCTTGTGGTCCTGGTCCTGATTTTGACCTATCTCTTTACAGTGGCGGCGTGGGCCTCGTTTAGTGCATTGTTAACGGAGCCAACGGTGGCGGCTAGTGGATCGGCAGTGGTGTCGAGTACCCTATCCGGCTCCAGCAGCTCGCGCAACATGGCGCTGGCGTTGGCCTCCACGGAGGGGAACGCTGACATGGCAGTGCTGGCCGAAGAGGGCAGCGCCGCCACGCCTACCTATACACCGTTCCCGACGAATACCCCGCCGCCGACGAACACGCCGATCCCAACCATCCCCCCGACGGAGACGCCCGTTCCGCCTACGGCTACATTTACACCTGTGCCGCCGACGCCTGTGCAGGTTGCTGTCGTACAGCAAGTGGCAGCCGCTCCTGTAGTAGAGCAAGCAGCTCCCCCTGTGGAAGAAGCGGCGGCCCCGGCAGAACCGGAAGCAGCGCCACCCGCACCTGAATCCCGTTCAGCCTCCTTGTTGCCGCCACGGGCCTGGGACGGTCGTTTGGATGGGCTTGGGATTGGCGTACAAGATGCAGGCGTACCCTCCGGTCAGCCCTATTGGCGATTGATCGAAGCGCGTTGGCAAAATGAACAGGAAGCGGGCGGCAAGCACCATATTTATGTAGAAGTTTTGGATGAGGGCGGGCAACGTATCACCGGGCAACCGGTTACGGTCTTTTGGGGCGGCGGCGGTGACACCCAAGTGACCGAGAACAAACCGGCACCAGAATATGCTTTTAACTATCCTATGTACAAGGCGGGCAATTCTTACAACGTAAAGATTGAAGGGCTGCCCAGTGATGTCATTGTTGGGTTGGGGCTTGGCACACCCGGCGAACAACGTATGTATACCATCCACACGAACACGTTGCTCACCTTCCAAAAAGTAGTCGCCCCCTAGCGTTTCTGAATCAAAAAGCCCCGCTCCCATGAATGGAGCGGGGCTTTTTTGTTTTCCATTGGAATCCTATTTCGCGACAATTCAGGGCCAAAGATCGCATGCGCCGAACTTGTTTTCGGGATCGAGCGTCGTGGCGATGCGCTGCAAAAAGCGTTCGCCGCCCAATGTCCCCAGCCACGGTCGCCCTGGTGGACCCTCCAATACAAGGCCGCCAATATCAAACTGGCGCAACAAGGCATGGAGTGCATCGGGCGTACCCGGCCAAGCCACCCAAGCCAGATTTCCGCCCACGCTATAACGCCGATGGGCACCAGCTTCCGCCAAAAATGGATCGAGCAGGCGCACCCGTTTCGGCGTCACGGGCACTCTCACCAACAGCGTGTCAGACGGTCGCCAGCGCATAGCGGCAAGATCCGTCCAATACGTCACATCATCGCCGGCTGCAAACTGGCGCACACTCTGTGGTCTATCGGCCTGAAGCAAGGCAGTCAACTTCTCCAAACGACCGGGCAACGCCGTCGTCAACCCGCCAATGCGTACCCAGAGTGCCGCGCCATTTGCAGTGGGTGACAGATCCAGCGCGTCCAGATCAAACTTACTGCGGCTCAAGCGTACCAGCGCATCCACAGCCCGATCCAATTTGCGGAATTCGGCGCAAATGGTGGCGGTTGCCTGCGGGGCAGGAAATACCTTGAAGGTAAGTTCGGTGAAGATGCCCAGCCGCCCCAGGCTTCCCACCATCAATTTGGGGAAATCAAAGCCTGCGGCATTCTTCACGACTTTGCCACCGCCCTGGACCAACGTGCCAGCGCCATCCACAAAACGCAGACCAATCAGAAAATCACGCACGCCACCATAGCGATAGCGCCCTGGCCCGCTAGTTCCGGCGGCAACAGCACCGCCCAGCGTAGCGCCATTTGCACTCAGCGGCGGATCAAACGGAAGATACTGGCCTTTGGCCGCCAACATCTCTTCAATCTCGCGCAAGGGCGTGGCCGCCTGCGCCGTGAAGGTAAATTCAGCGGGATCATACTCCACCAAGCCCGACAATGCCGACAGATCAAGCAATGTAGTTTCGCCATCAGCCGCAGTCGAGAGCGCGGGTTTGCTACCGCCGCCACGTGCCAGCAGGCGCGGCGCCGAACGCACAGCCTGTTGAAGTTCGTCTATGGATTGGATGGCGATTGTGTGCGCCACAGTTTCAGAGTGCATAGGGTATCCCAAATGGGTGTGGACTTAACGTTAGGATTGATCACTCACGGAAAATGACACCCGCCGCCTCCAACGGGTGGGGGCCGACGTGGTGCAGAGCGGGCGCTTCGCCAATCGGCAGCTTTTTGCCACGGTTGGCAATGCCCTTAACATCTACAGTGTCGCGCAGCCGTTCCATCATCGCCATTTCTGGCGGGCCAAACATACGCGACATATAGGCACGTTTTTCCATGCCCACGCCGTGCTCGCCGGTAATCGAGCCGCCCAGGTCAATACAGAGCGTAATAATCTCGCCAGCCAATTCCTCGGCACGCTCTAGCGCGCCTTCTTCGCGGCCATCAAAGAGAATCAATGGGTGCAGGTTGCCATCGCCGGCGTGGAAGACATTGGCAACGGCGATGCCATAGCGCTTGCTAATGCGTCCAATTTCGGCCAGGGCTTCGCCCAAACGGCTGCGCGGCACCACGCCATCCTGCACAATATAGTCGGGAGAGAGCCGCCCCACTGCCGAAAAAGCCGATTTGCGCCCCTTCCAGATGCGCAGCCGTTCGTCGGCGTTTTGGGCGATTCGCACTTCGTAGGCGTCAGTTTCTTCAATGAGATGGAGCAACTGGGCAAATTCAGACTCGACAGCTTCGGTCTCGCCCTCTAATTCCACAATCAGCAGGGCCTCGGCATCCTGGGGATAGCCCGCCTTCGCGCCCACCTCCGCCGCCTTGATCGCCAACCGATCCATGATTTCGATAGCACCGGGCAGCAATCCCGACGCCACCACTGCCGAGACCGCATCCCCGGCGGCCTCCAGGCTGTGATAGGCGGCCAGCACAGTGCGATAGACTTCGGGGATGGGGAGCAAGCGCAGCGTCACCTCTAGCGCCACACCGAAGAGACCCTCGCTGCCCACAAACAGCCCCACCATATCCGGCCCCACCCCCTCCACGCTATCGCCGCCCAGCGTGACCACCTCGCCATCGGGCAAGACAGCTTTGATGGAGAGAACGTGGTTGCTGGTCATGCCATATTTGAGGCAATGCGCGCCACCAGAGTTGAACGCCACATTGCCGCCAATCGTACAGACCGACTGGCTAGAGGGATCGGGCGCGTAATAAAGACCGTGGGGAGCCGCTGCCTGCGAAACCGCCAAATTGACCACCCCTGGCTCCACCACAGCGATGCGTTCGTCCGGGTCAAGATGCAAAATATGGTTGAGGCGGTTAAGCGCGATCACAACGCCGTCGGCTACGGGCAACGAGCCGCCAGAGAGGCTGGTTCCGCTGCCACGCGCCACAAAGGGGACGCCGTGTTCGTGGCAAAGGCGCACAGTTTGGATCACCTCGGCCCCGCTTTCAGGCAAGACCACCGCCGCCGGACGCTGGCGGAATGCCGTCAGCGCGTCGGACTCGTAAGCGGTCATCTGCGCCGCGTTGGTGAGCAGACGGGCAGCGGGGAAGATGGATTCGAGTGCAGAAAGGATGGGATGGGTGGACATGGCACTATCTCCTGTGGGAAGGCGATTGGAGATTGGATATTAGATATTAGGCATTGAGCGCGTTCAATACCTAATATCTAATATCCAATCTCCTGCTTCCCGTTCATGACGGTAACAATTTCGGCGATAATTGACACAGCGATCTCTTCAGGGCGACGCCCGCCCAAGTCGAGACCAATCGGGGCGTGGATACGGGCGATCTGCTCGTCGCTGGCGCCTTCGGCCTTGAGTGCCTCGACGCGGCTGGCATGGGTACGCCGTGATCCCAACGCGCCAATATAACGCACGGGCCGGTTCAGCGCCACCAAGAGTGCCGGGGTGTCGAGCTTTTCATCGTGGGTCAATGTCACCACGTAGGTTGATTGGTTCAGATTCATCTCAGCGATAATATCCGCCGGCCAGCCAATCATCAGGGCGTCGGCATGGTGAAAGCGTGCTTGGGTGGCGAAAGCGGTGCGGGCATCCACCACCACTGTGTGAAACCCCAACGTTTTGGCAAAGGTGACCAACGGAATTGCAATATGCACCGCCCCGACAATGACAAGATGGGGCGGTGGTACGTGGACATCAATAAATATCTCCACATCCTCAGCCAGGGTAACCCGTTGGGAGTGCTGGCGATCAAAGGCTGTGTGGGCGTGGTCAAGCACAGCACGGTCAACAGCCGTCGATCCCAGAGTGCCTTCATACTCTCCGGTGGGCCAAATGAGTAACTTTCGACCCAATACCGAACCCGTTAAGCCTGTAGCCACAGCCACAAGCTGATTGTTGTGAATCGATTCGCGAAGACGCTCATAGACGGCGGGCATGAATTCTTATTCTTCTTCGTCCATCCAGTCGGCCAGCCATTGCTGCGCGCCAGGCGTGGCAGCCCACAACAACATGCCCCGTGTAGCATAGAGAATGGCCTCGTTTTCATCGCCCCAGCCGTGCATCACCGGCAATTCTTCGCCCAGTGGCATATCGTCCAACCCCAGGATCAGATCGGGGACATACTCGTTTTGGTCCACGGCAGCTTCCAAAGCGCTATTAGCCTGGGCCGAACGACCATGCTGGCGAAACGTAAGCAGGGCACGGTTGTAGAGCCAGTTGGCGAAGGCGTCATCGTGGAATTGATCCAACAAGGCCTGGGCTTCGTCGTTGCGATAGAGTTGCAAGAGACAGTTGAGCAAAATATAGCGAACGCCCTGATTATCTCCTGGGTTTAGCACCAGCAACGCATTGTAATTGTCGATGGCAAGATCGGGTTGGCCCAGTTCCCAGAGCAGATCGGCCAGTTGGGCACGGGCGCGCATATAGGGGCGGGTCTCGACAATGCCCCAAAAGTGCCCTTTGCCATCTTCAAAGATCTCTGGTCCCAGCGCGCGCTCGGCGGCAGCCACAGCCTTTTGATAATAGGGCAGCACCTGGCTCAAGCTTTCTGCCTCCATATCGCCCAGAAGCAGATAGGCATCGGCGCAATCTGGCGAGAGTTTAAGCGCCTTTTTCGCCAGCTTAATGGCCTTTTGGGGTGTGTCCGCTTGCCAGGCTTGGTGCACCAGCTCTTGTGCTTTTTCCAGGGGGGTCTCCGGCTCGTGGTCGGGAATCATGCCGCCGGTCTCGGTCATCATTTCTTGGAGGAAAGAGTTTACATCGTCGATTGACTCAAAGTCCTGTGATTTGAGTATTTTGCCCAACTGCGCCATTTCGCGTTCAATGTCTAACCGACTAAATCCTACACTGCCCGTATCTGCGTTGGCATCGGGCAAGTGAGAACGACGATGATTGACAGAAGTTGAAGGTTTGCCCTTATCATCTTTTTGATTTGGTTTTTTAGCCATCGAAGCAAATCCTTATGTTTGAGTAAGTGCTACCAATCAAGCGGTTCGACATAGACTTCAATAGTGCCGCCACAGGCCAGCCCCACATCCCAAGCAGCCTCGTTGCTGATGCCAAAGGCGACAAGCTTTGGCTGACCTTGGTCCAGCACGTCCAGCGCTTCTTGCACGACAGCCCCTTCGACGCAGCCGCCACTGACCGAGCCGGCCATTTCGCCATTGGCCGAGATCGCCATCTTTGCGCCCAGTGGGCGGGGCGCAGAGCCATAGACTTTCACCACCGTTGCCAGCGCCACTTGTTTACCTTGGGCGCGCCAGCGCTCGATATCTGACAAGACTTCGCGCATGGGTTCTCTCCTATCATATCAAACTTTTGGTTTCAATCACAGAAGTGCCAATCGCTCCGCCAATTGTTGTAGGCTCACCAGATTGTGGACGGGCAAAAAATCGTCCACATAGGGCAGAGCCGCCTGAATGCCACGGGTGAGGGGTTCATATTGCGGCGAGCCAAGCAAGGGGTTGAGCCAGATCAGGCGATGGCAACTGCGGTGCAGTCGATCCATTTCGTGGGCCAACTGCGCTGGATCGCCCCGATCCCAGCCATCGCTGATCAACAACACCACCGCGCCCTGCCCCAATACACGCCGCGCCCATACAAAATTAAAAGTTCGCACTGCTTCGCCAATGCGTGTGCCACCGGACCAATCATGCACGGATGCGGTGGCGTGGCGCAGGGCATCGTCAATGTTGCGCTGCCGCAGTTGGCGGGTGATGCGCGTCAGGCGTGTGCTAAAGACAAAGGCTTCCACGTGATCTTGATGGTTGGTAATGGCGTAGAGAAATTGCAGCAACACCCGTGAATAGCGCTCCATCGAGCCACTACTATCACAGAGCAGCACCAGAGGCCGACGCTTGAGTTTGCGCTGGCGGTGGGCCAGGCGCAGCAGTTCGCCGCCATAGCGTAGATTCTGGCGAAAGGTGCGGCGCAAATCCAGTTGATCGCCCCCGGCCGAGCTGGCTGCCGTCGGCGGGTGCGGCGGCGTTGCAGATCCCAGCGCAAGGTCTGCATAAATTGTTTGACCTCGGCCAGTTCAAATTCGGTCATACGCGCGAAATCTTTTTGGTGCAATGTCTCCACATCACTATAGGTTTGGACTTTTTCAATGTGGGGTTCGTCGCGCTCGCGGATCTGGCCGCTCTCTGCATTTTTGCCGTATAGTCGATACTGCTCCTCCACCTGCGGTTTACGCTGTAACAACATGCCCAATTCAATGCGCGGCAGCTTCTTTTTCTGCACCTGCCAAAAGAGTTCAAAGGCTTCGTCAAACAAAGCGAGATCATCGCGCCGGTTCACCAAAACGGCACGGGCGCTCTCTTGCACATCGGCTTTGTGGCCCATATCAATCAGATCAAACGCGGCCACCAGATCCAGGATCTGTGTCGGAGTCACGTCCAGCCCCAATCCGCGCAGAAGCCGCCCAAAAAGAACAATGTTGTGCAGCAGTTGGCCGGATGCATTTTCCGCGTTGCGTATTGCGTATTGCGTATTAACATCGGTCATAGATGGATCGGGTTCACGCGCCACGCATCACGGTTTCTTGACGCAGTTTCTTCAAAATCGTTTCTACCGTCTGCCCCTGCACCCGCTGAATATCGTCGCGATATTTGAGCAGCACACCCAGGGTTTCGTCCACCACGGTCTCGGTGAGTTCCTCTTGATCGAGCATGACCAGCGCCGACATCCAGTCCAGGGTTTCGGCCACGCCGGGTTGCTTGTAAAGCTCTTCCTGGCGCAACGTTTGCACAAATTCTACCACTTGGTAGGCTAGGCGCTGTGGCGCGTCAGGCACTTTTGCCAGCACGATCCCGTATTCTTTTTCAAACGAAGGGTAGTCGATCCAATGATAGAGGCAGCGCCGTTTCAGTGCGTCGTGAATCTCGCGCGTGCGGTTGGAGGTGATAATCACCACCGGCGGCTCGGCTGCGCGGATTGTGCCGATCTCGGGGATGGTGATCTGAAAGTCGGAAAGGACTTCAAGTAAAAAGGCTTCAAACTCCTCATCGGCCCGATCCAATTCGTCAATCAGCAAAACAGGGGCTTGGCCGTTCTGGCTTTGGATGGCCTGAAGCAGCGGGCGCTTGAGCAAAAATTCTTCGCTAAACAGTTCGGCCACAGCCTGTTCTTGCTGGACCGCGCCACTGGCCTCCATCAGCCGGATCTGCAACATCTGGCGCGTGTAATTCCATTCATAGACGGCGGTGGAAACGTCCAGCCCCTCATAGCATTGGAGCCGGATCAGCGGGCGATCCAACAATTGGGCCAGCACTTTGGCAATTTCGGTCTTGCCCACGCCCGCTTCGCCCTCCAAAAAGAGCGGTCGTTTCAGGCGCAAGGCCAAAAAGATCGCCGTGGCGAGGCTGCGATCCGCCACATAGTGCTGCTTGTGTAACGCTTCGACAACTTGATCGATAGAGTTTGGCAGTGAACTCAAGACGAATTTCCTTTGGCGTGGTGCATGATTCGTTGCGACTAGTTGCTTTAACAGGTTTCCACCCGTTCCCGAAAGATCGGTGCTTCAACCGCGGTCCAGTTTGGCCCCAGTGCAGCGCGTCCAATTTAATGTGAGGGACGTTCAGCGATTGGGTGATCCGCTGCGCCGTAGTCCTCTTCCCCGAACTGCTGGTGCCGACTACAGAAATACGCTGATTACAGATAGCTGCCAATATTCGCCTCCTCTTTGACAAGATACATAAGGCCAAAATGCGTAGCGCTAAAGAGGACGGTTTACACGAATCAGATACCTTTCCTGATCTTTTTGTGCCACAAGCGCTTCATGGATACGCTGGGCTTGCCCTTCAAAATCAGGATCATACGTGCAAAGAATCAGACCAGTGTGGCTTATTTGATCCTCGTGCAGATACCGAAAATGTTTGCGGTTCAATGTCAGAACGGCTCGCCCATACCCAGACGCATCTTTGAGAACTGATGCATCTAAATAGCGTTGATTTGCTTTTCCATCTTCAAAGATCGTAAGCACATCATGTCCCAGGCGGCGCAGTTCTTCAACGACTGGCAGTGGAAAATTTTCATCTGAATAGAGTCGTGCCACTGTTCACACAGCTTCATTCTCAGCAATTTGCAGATCGATCTCCGCTTTGTGGGCGTCGTAGTATGTCCAGGCGTTGCTGAGATCTTCGGCGCGCAGCGAAGGGAACGCGCGCAAGATTTCCGACTCGCTGCTGCCCAGCACACGTGCCTGAACCAAAAGCCACACAGGAATCCGCGTCCGGATCAAACACGGTTCGCCACCGGCAACACCGGGCGTCTGTTCAATACCTGGGAATGTATGGCCCAGATCATGGACAAGCCACTGCAATGTCTGCGCTTTTTCCCCAGGGGACAGTTCAGCGATCAGATCACGTACTTTCTCCAACGTAGTCATCGCAGACCTCTTCCCAATACGAACATAGAGTCACACTAATTTCCTATTATAGCAGAAATTATAGCAGAAAGTCCGAGCTTATTTGCTCGGACTTTCCATTTTTGACCAGCTTCACTGTCAGCCTCGCCCCAGCATGATACGTTCAAAAAAGGCCATGGTTGTGCGTTACCCTCGGCCCTTCTGCCCCTATCCTCTGGCCCGATCGCGCGCCGTCTTCAGTGCTTTCTTGCCCTGGATTTTCGCCAACTCCTGGCGATACTCCGCCGAGGCGAACATATCGCCCATGGGATCAGGAATGGTGAGGTTGCCATCCACCGCTTGGTCAATGGCCTCGTCGCCCAGATCCGAGCCGCGCAGGGCGTCGGTCACTGTTGTGGCATCTACGGGCTTCACCGAGACGCCGTTAAAACAGAGACGAGCCTCGGCACAGGATCCGTCGTCGTTGAGCCGCACCACCGCCGCCACACCACACAGCGCATAGCCTGAGGCGGGATGCTCAAACTTGAGATAGGTCGCGCCGGTTTTGTCGCTCGCCGCTGGGATCTCGACAGCGGTGAGCAATTCACCCGGCTCCAGCGTCGTGGTCATCAAATCAACAAAGAAGTCGCTGGCGTTGACGGTGCGATTGCCGTTTGGCCCGCTGACGTGAAAAGTTGCGCCCAGTGCCAGCATGGTGGCGGGCAGATCCGAGGCGGGATCAGCGTGGGAGATGTTGCCGCCAATGGTGCCGCGATAGCGCACTTGGCGATCCCCGATCTGGTGGGCAGCCTCGGCCAACATGGGCACTGCGCTCTTCACCTCAGCAGAGTCGGTAATCTCGTGATAGGTGGTCATCGCCCCCACCGTCAGGCTGCCGTTACTGCGGCGAATGCCTTTGAGATCAGCAATCCGGCCAATATCGATGAGGGCAGAGGGCGCAGCCAGCCGCAATTTCATCACCGGCAACAGGCTGTGCCCGCCCGCCAGTATCTTGGCGTCGGGATTCTCTTGTAAAAGTTGCACCGCTTCCTGTACAGACGAGGGGCGGTGATAGTCGAACTTGGATGGATACATGGGAGGCCTCCTGGGTTAATAGATAGATCTTGTGAGGCTGCTACGTGCTGCGTAAACAAAGATTCATGCAGCACGCAGCACGGTTTACGCCTGACGAGCTGTGCCGTGGCCCATCTCATCCTCATTGCCAATGTGCGACACCGGCTGCTGGCCGTGGATCGCCTTCCATACCTTTTCGGGGGTGATGGGCATGTCGATGTGTTCGACGTTAAACGGAGCCAGCGCATCCACTACAGCGTTAACCACCGCCGCCGGGGAGGCAATCGAACCAGCCTCGCCCACACCCTTGACGCCCAGCGGATTGTGCGGGCAGGGCGTCACCGTGCGGTCCGTCTGGAACGAGGGCAGGTAATGCGCTTTGGGCACAGCATAGTCCATCATCGTGCCGCTGAGCAGATCGGCCCCGCTGTCGTAAACCGCCGTCTCAAAGAGAGCCTGGCCCACACCCTGGGCAATCCCGCCGTGGATCTGCCCATCCACAATCATGGGGTTGATCACGTTGCCTACATCGTCCACCGCCAGGTAGCGGCTGAGTTTGACTGCGCCGGTATTGGTGTCGATCTCCACAATGGCAACATGGGTGCCAAAGGGATAGACAAAGTTGGAGGGATCGTAAAAGGTGGTAGCTTCCAGCGCCGGTTCAATGCCCTTGGGCAAGTTGTGGGCCAAATAGGCCTGCAACGAGACCTCTTGAATAGTCTTGACCTGATCAGGCGAGCCTTTCACCGAGAACTTGCCGCCGTTAAACTCCATATCTTCTTCGGCCGCCTCAAGCAGATGCGCGGCGATCTTTTTGGCCTTTTCTACAACCTTTTTGGCCCCCACCGCAATCGAACTTCCCCCCACGGCGGCGGAGCGACTGCCATAGGACCCCCACCCATGCGGGATCTGGGCGGTGTCGCCCTCGACAATCTCAATATCGGCGTACGGGATGCCCAACTCGCTGGAGACAATCTGGGCGAAGGTGGTTTGGTGGCCCTGGCCGTGGCCCGACGATCCGCTGTAGACCAGCACTTTGCCCGTGGGCAACACGCGCACAATCGAGCTTTCCCATTGTCCGGCCTGCGCGCCCAAGGATCCTACCACTGCCGAGGGGGCCAGCCCACACGCTTCAATATAGGTCGAGAAGCCGATGCCAATGTATCGGCCCTGTTTGCGCCCTTCGGCCTGCTCCTTGCGTAAATTCTGATAGTCGATTAGTTCCAGCGCCTTGTCCAGCGCACCTTCATAGTTGCCGCTATCATATTGCAGCGCCACTTGGGTCTGAAAGGGGAACTGACCGGGCTGCACAAAGTTGCGGCGGCGGATCTCTGTGGGATCAAGCCCAGTGACACGCGCCGCCTGATCCATCAGCCGCTCAATCACAAAGGTCGCTTCGGGACGACCCGCCCCGCGATAGGCATCCACGGGCGTGGTGTGGGTGAAGGTTCCCAACACATGGCAATAGATGGCGGGAATGTCATACTCGCCAGAAAGCAGCGTGCCGTAGAGATAGGTGGGCACGGCTGGCGCAAACGTGGAGAGATACGCGCCCATGCCAGCGAAGGTATCCACACGCAGGCCCAGGATTTTGCCATTTTCATCCAGCGCGATTTCGGCGTGAGTCACATGATCGCGGCCGTGGGTATCGGTCTGGTAGCTTTCCGTGCGCGTCGAGGTCCACTTCACCGGGCGATCGGTCTGCATGGCACACCACGACGCAATCGCTTCGTCGGCGTAGTGGTGAATCTTGCTGCCAAAGCCGCCGCCCACTTCGGGCGCAATCACGCGGATCTTGTTTTCGGGCAGCCCCAGCGAGGCCAGCGACATCAAGAGCCGGTGGATGTGCGGGTTCTGCGTGGTCATGTAGAGCGTTAGCTCTTCGGTGATGTTGTTATAGTCCGCCAGCGTGGAGCGCGGCTCCATGGCGTTGGGGATTAGCCGGTTGTTGACCAGATCCAATTTGGCAACGTGGGCCGCATGGGCAAACGCTTCGTCAACTTTGGCCTTGTCGCCGATCTCCCAATCAAAGGCAATATTATTGGGCACACCATCATGCACCAGCGGCGCGCCGTTGGCCGCGGCCTCTTTGGGGTTGGCAACGGCGTCCAGCGGCTCGTAGTCCACCCAGACCGCTTCGGCAGCGTCGGCAGCCGTGTAGCGATCTTCAGCCACCACCACCGCCACGCCATCGCCCACATGGCGCACGCGATCTTTGGCAAGCATGTAATGCTCGGGCGTCTTCAAATTGGGCAGCAGCCAGCCCACCGGCACGACACCGGGAATGCCGCTTTCTTGAATATCTTTGGCGGTGTAGACGCCAATCACGCCCTCCAGGGCTTTGGCGGCGTCGACATTAATGTTCTTGATTTTGGCATTGGCATAGGGGCTGCGCACAATTGTGGCAAAGAGCATGCCCTGTAATTGTAGATCGTCGGTATATTTGGCCTTGCCGGTGATCAGCTTGGGATCTTCGCGGCGTTTGATGGCCGAGCCAATCGTGCCATCGTGGCCATTGCTTCCGTTGGATTTCACAGTTTCAGTCATAGAAAAAGTCTCCTTTTGAATGCGTAGTGCGTGGTGCGTAGATAGAAACAGACGGACTACGCCCTACGCATGAACCTTCTCACCTTCACCGCGCAACACGCCCCCCGCCTCTGCCACGGCCTTCACAATGTTGTGATAGCCTGTGCAGCGACAGAGGTTGCCCTTCAGCCCTTCGCGAATCTCTTCTTCGTTGGGGTTGGGATTCTGCGCCAGCAGATCCACCGCCGACATGATCATGCCGGGCGTGCAATACCCGCACTGGAGGCCGTGGTTATCCCAAAAGGCCTGCTGCATGGGGTGATATTTGCCGTTGGCAAGCCCCTCAATTGTGGTGAGGCTGCTGCCATCGGCCTGCACCGCCAGCACCGTGCAGGACTTCACCGCTTTGCCATCCAGCAAAATGGTGCAAGCGCCGCACTGGCTGGTATCACAGCCAATCTTGGTTCCCGTCAACGAAAGCACATCGCGCAGAAAATGGACGAGCAGCAACCGCGGCTCGACGCTCTTTTCCACACGCTTGCCGTTGACCTCCAACTGAATCGGAATGCTCATGGATCGTTCTCTCCTTTTACAAGTGGACAAATACGAAACCTACGTGGGGTAACTAGGGTTATGCAAAGAGATCGTTCACCGCCATGCACCAGCCGGGCACGGCAGGCTCTGCTTCGGCCACCTCCCCACGCCGATAGACAGTGGGGTTGTCCGGATCGATGGCCCGGTAGACCGTGACCACATTCTCGCTCAGCAGATCCACATCCCAGACCACGAGCGTGCCCGCGACAAAGTAATCATGCCGCTTTTGCGCCATCTTTGCCTCGGCTTCGGGACCATAGTCGTTTTCACTGCGTACTTCCACGGCAAAGACCGGCGCACCCTGGAAAAACTTCATACCCGTGCGCGGGCCGATGTAATAGGCAGCATCTGGACTAAAGGAGCGGCGATTCGGCAGATCGACGCGAAATCCTTTGTTATCGCCGACGGCACGACCACGCCGCGTCTGCCGTGCATAGGCGTGCAGGCTCACGAAAATTTCGTCCCCGGCATATCCAGGCGTATCTCCGGTTGGCGACATGATCACCAATGCTCCGTCAACAAGCTCAGCTTTGCAGCCGTCGGGTGCGTTGTAGAGATCTTCAATAGTGGCCTTTGTTTTGACAGCCATACATCCTCCACAGGGTACGACATGAGGTCTATTCGTCGCTGCCAAACAGCAGCCCGTACATCCACAAAATGGCAATGACCCCCGCCGCAATGATGCCAAAAGCGCGCAGATTCGACTGTTGCTCTGGCGGCACAAAGTCTTTGATCACATCTTTCGCCACCTCGGCGGCCACCTGTGTGGTGGAGGGCGGCGTGATCTTGGACGGCTCGGCGAGTTTGCCACTGTCGGTGCTCTCGGTGGGCGGGTGCAGCCGGGCCTGAATCAACTTGTCCAACGATTCCAGCCCCTGGCGGGTGATGGAGCGGGCGCTGCTATCCATGAGGCGCTGGCCCACACTGGCAATGCGTCCGCTGATCTGCGCTTCGCCGGTATAGTTGAGCGTGGTTTTGTCGCCATCGGCTTCCAGCTTGAGATCGCCCGCGCCCTTGACAAAGCCGGGCTGGCCCTGGCCTTGAATGTCAATGTGATAGCTGTCCGGTTCAAAGATGTTGCTCAGGGTAACTTTGCCCTGAAATTTACCCTGCACTGGCCCCACGCGGATGTTGATCTCGCCTTCGTATTCGTTCTCGCCCACCGCTTCCAGTCGTTCGCAGCCGGGCAAGACCTGTGACAATATATTGGGATCGCGCACCGCCTCCCACACAACGTTCTGGGGAGCGTTAAACGTGTATGCGCCTTCGAGTCGTATCATGATCTACCTCTTTTGGGGGAATTAAATACAATCAGCGCCCATTGACCGGGGATAGGCACGCGCTCATCGTTGCTTGGAAGATAGAGTAGCAGGACTTACGCACTAAGCAGTTGCGATAGGAGAAGTTGAACTTTTCAGAAAAGTTTAACTTCTGGGGCGACGGCGTAAGGCCTGATTTGAACAAAAAATGGGGACACGGTTTGAATCAAGTATGGGCAAATGGGCTGAGAAGATTATAGCGCGCCGGGAAAGGAGACGCAAACAGGGAAAAATTGACAGAGATGAGGGGCGATAAAGTGAAGCAGTTTATACTGACGGCAGTAACTTAAACAAGTAATGAGTAGGTCAACCTCCCCTACTCATTACTCATTATCCTCCCCCCTATCGTGGCGTAATCCGTGCATACTCAGGCCATTCGAGCACAAAGCCCAGCGTCTCTGTGATCATCTTCTGGAAATCGGCCAAATGCGCCTCGTCGTTACGCACCTGGCGCGGGATCAGTCCCTTGTCGAGACAGTACGCCGCCAGCGCGTTGGTCGACACGTTAGCAATGCCATTCTCCGCGGTATTTACCCCGCCCCCGACAGCACCACTGAATCCACATACAAAAAGGCCCGCTTATCCAGATCCGTCTCCACGAAGAAGACCGTGTTGAGCATGCACCACAGGTTCGCCATGGCGGGCATGCGCATGGGTTCGATGTCGGCTACGTCGAAAACGCGATCATTGCATTGGAAGCGCAAAAAGGCCATCTCGGCCAGATCAAAATCCAGGCGCAGATAGTGCCAGTTGTGCTTGGTGGCGATCTCGTTGTAGCAGAGCTTTTGATCGCCGCCGGGCAGATCGCGCCAGCCCTCGGCGGCCAGGTGAAAGTGCGATTTGGTCTTGCCGCTGCCGCCAATGTCGTGTAGCGTCTCCAACTGCTCTTTATACTGCCACTGCCCCACGGCCCGCCCATCCACAGCGTTGAGATAGCGCAGGTGCGGCATGACCCGATACGGACTCTCCTTTTTGTCGCTATCTTGCAGATCGAACAAGAAAGCCCACGGCGCGCACGTCGGTCTCGGAGAGGCGCAGCTCCGAGGCTTCGGGCTTGAAGGTGAAATAGAGTTCCAATCGGATCGGCCCAATGTGACGGAAGGTCGCCCGTTTGATGGCAACGGCAAACGAGCCAGCGCGTGGCCGCGTCGCCAGTTTCATGCCATAGGTGCCGTTCAGCGAGCCATCCGTGCCGGTGTCCCACACGGTGAGGTTGCTCAACTGCGGCGGGCGCAGATCGCGATAGGGCGGCAGCATGGAATTGAGCGAATTTTCATAGTTGCCGATCAGCCCGGTCCAGCCCTGCAAGCCCCGGTCAAAATCATCGGCAAAGAGAATTTTGGGCAGCGGATCGAAACGGGAGAGGGCGGGATCGAGGAGAAGAGTCTGTTGTTGGTTCATAGGTGTATTCTTTCGTAGTGCGTAGTGCGTATTCCGTATTTTGCGGTCCGTCGTCTGCCGTCTGCGGTCTGTCGTCATTCCTTCAACATTAAATAGACAATCACCGTCACACTTGCGCCCTCGGGCAATTCGCCCACGGCGCGCAGCCAGCCGCCGAAGTGGCGGATCTTGCAGAAAGTGACCTCGTCGGGTTGGTTGGGCAGGGGCAACTCTGTGCCTTCGTCGGCCCAACGGATGCCGTCGGGCGAGATCTGCACGCGCGCCACGATTCCTTCGGGCAGGCGCACGGCGTCCAATGCCCGCACAAAATAGATGGCTTCCCCGGCCCAGGCCGTTTCATAGGGTTCAATCTCGAACGCGCCCGTCCAGGTGATGTTGCGTTCGACAACCGCGGTGTGGCTTTCGCGCATGGGATCAGTCCTCTTCAGATGATGGATGTACAGTGCCAATCAATCGCGGCAGCAATCCCTCGCTTTAACCGTTGCTGGTTAGCGGCGTGCTGTCCGTGGATTACCATAATACCCAGGAAGCGTAGGATCGAAGCTCGGTAGTCGTCCAGACAGGTGTCCCACGTATATGCCTTTACCCCCGCCGCAAGGAGATGGGTATGATAGTGGCGCAAAAGCCTCTCTTCCGATTCGGCGCGCACGGATGCGGGCCAGTGGAAGGCCATGAGGTAGGCCATATCATCTGTGCCTGGATCAACTCGCCAGCTTTGCCAGTCGATCAACTTGACCGTGTGTATCGCGGGATCGTGAGGGTAGAGAAAATTGCCGGGATGTGGGTCTCGATGCACAAGCGTGAGTTGCCTCCCGGCCACAATGCGCTCCCGGCGTCGTTGCGGCCAGCATGTGGGCAGCCGACGCAAGAAAGAAATCTCATCCTCAGAGAGCGCAGATCGGCTGGTTTCTGACATTCGATTCAACTCTGCCTCAATCTTTGCCTCATACTCATCAATCGCATAGCGACTCAGGCAAGAGCCGACAGTACGACCCAACGCTGGATGATCCCACCAGAAAGCGTGGAACTGAGCATAGGCTTCCATGAGTTGTTCGCCGAGCCGATGGATGGGCGGTGCGCCAGTCTCCGTGCTGACGTGTGTCTCGGTGAGATCAGCCAATAGCAGGTGATAGCTCTTGCGTTCGGCAGACCAGACCGCATCCAGGCAAGTCAAAAAGGGCCAGTTCCCTTGCCATCCTTGCGCTATCTGTGGCAGCACACTGGTTGTAAAACGCCACAGGCAACTCATCGTTATACGCAAAGCCAGGATTACTGATCTTGAGGAAAAGCGAGCGGGGCAGCCAAATGCCTGCTGGCGTCGTCGCTGTAGTCAATGCGCAGACGGCAACGGGTGGTGACGGGGCTGGTCGCCACATCGGTTGGAGATACGACACGCACCGTTCCCGCGTGCATGTAGCCCTGTTGGCACAGGATCTCAGTCAACCATGCGGGTGTAGCTGAAGTCACGTCTGTGATTACGTTGTCTATCAAGACAGCCTCTTTCTTATTCCTTCAGATCGTTGAGGGTGACACCCTGGATGAAGTAGCACTGGCCGAGGGCGAACATATATTTCTAAGCGTAACCGTAAATATTCAGGTACGGCGCACCCTAGACCTGAATATTTACGGTTACGCTAATTTCCGACGGAACCGCTACTTTTTTGTAAAGACAGACGCAGCCTCAGGCGCTTCGCCGCGCAGCACGGCAAGCACATTCTGCGCTGTGCGCACGCAGATTGTGCGATAGGTGGTGTCGGTGATGGCGGCAACGTGAGGCGTGAAGAGCGTGCGGGGGTGGCGCAAAATGGGGTCGGCAGGCTCGGGCGGTTCGGCGTCCAGCACATCGGCGGCAAAACCGCCCAGATGACCGTGTTCAAGGGCGGAGAACAGCGCGGCTTGGTCGATGATCTGTCCGCCGCGCCGTGTTGATTAGCAATGCACCCGGCTTCATGCGCGCCAGCGCGGCGGCGTCGATCAGGTGGCGCGTGGCGGGCGTGAGGGCGAGGTGCAGGCTCACCACATCGGCCACCGCCAGCAGATCGGAGAGAGGCAGCAGCGGAAAGCGTTCGTCGCGGCTGGTCTGGCTCCAATAGACAACTTTAAGGCCCAGCGCGGTTGCCAATGTTGCCACCCGCCGCCCAATCGATCCCATGCCCACAATGCCCAGAGTTTTGCCCGCCAGTTCGGTGCCGCTGTAGCCGTTGCGGATGGCCCAGTCGCCCGCGGCCACGGCAGCGGCCAGGGTGGTTAAGCGCCGCCCCAGCGCCAGCATAAGCAAAATGGTGTGTTCGGCCACGGCAACGGTGGTGCTGTCCGGCGCGTAGATCACCGGGATGCCGCGCTCGGCGGCGGCGTCCGTGTCAATATTGTCCAGCCCGACACCGCAGCGGGCCACGGCGCGCAGATGGGGGAAGCGATCCATAAATGCCCGCGGGATCTGTCCGCGGCCGCGGGTGAGAATCGCTTCCACGGTGGCAGGGTCTGCCCCGCCCGTGGGATCGTCTAGGGTTGCCAGCACCACCGGTCCATACGTCGGCGAGCAGGTGCATGGGCGTCGTCGTGGATTGTCTCCAAGAGGAGGATGGTCATACGCGGCCATCTTCCCGGCGAAACTGGGCGATGAACTCGGGCCGCGGGGTAACGCCCAAACCAGGGCGTTCCGGCGCGGAGATCATGCCGTCGTGGGCGCGGATCTCCTCTTCGACCAGGTCATGCAGCAGGGGATTGGCCCCTACGGAGAATTCGATAATCGTGGCGGCAGGGCTGGCAAAGGCCAGGCTCACCCCGGCCATGAACGAGAAAGCCGATCCCCAGCAGTGGGGGGCCAGTTCCAGTTGATGCGTGGCGGCCAGTTCGGCAATGCGCCGCCCTTCGGTGATGCCGCCACAGATCGCCAAATCGGGCTGAAGCACGTCCACGGCGTTGGCCTCGATAAGAGTGCGAAAGTCAAAGCGGGTATATTCGCTCTCCCCGGCGGAGATAGGCATGGTGGTGACGGCGCGCACCGCCGCTGTGCCTGCCGGGTTGTCAGCATTGATGGGTTCCTCGAACCAGCGCAGGTTGCAATCTTCCAGCGCTCGACAAAATTGCTTGGCTTCGGGCACGCTGTAGGTGCCGTGAGCGTCTGCCATAATGCCGATGTCGGGGCCGAGGGTGGCGCGGGCGGCGCGCACACGGGCCACGCTGTTAGCCACCGTGCCATCCATGACACCGACGCGCATCTTGACCGCGTTGAAGCCGCGATCCACGTAGCCTTGCAGTTGCGCGCCGATTCCGTTTACGTCGGCCCAGCCACCGCTGGCATAGGCGGGCATCTGATCTCGACAGCGCCCGCCCAACAGTTGCAGCACCGGCACGCCCAGCGACTTGCCCAAAAGGTCCCACAGCGCCATGTCCACGCCGCTCATGGCCGAGATGGTGAGGCCACGCCGTCCCAGGATGGGGAATGCACGGCCGCGGGTCAGGGCATAGTGATCGCGCGAGCCGTTGTACATCACTTCCCATAGCCGCGTGAATCTGGCGGGCATCCTGCCCCACAAGCAGCGGGCGCAGTTCGTTGCGCACACAGGTCACCAGCGCGGCGCAGACACCTGCACTGCCCACGGCCGCTTTGGCCTCGCCGTAGCCGGTCAGCCCGTCCTCGGTGGTGATGGTGACCAAGGTCATGTCAAAACTGCTGACGCGACCAAAGTCGGAAACGTGTTGTTTTTCGTATGGAATCGGGCAGTGCAGCCAGACGGCGTCAACATCGCGGATGATCATGGGCGCTCACTCAAAAGATGAAGAATAAATACAGGTAACGATGTAGTGCGTTGACGCGTCATACGTCTGTTTCAACACGCACTACGTCACCACGAACTAGGATCTCACTTGATCAACGGCAACAGCGTCTTCGCCGTCTCTTCCACCAGCCAGCTATAGAACTCTTCCGAGAGCACGCCGCTGCCGTGATCTTCGATGAACTTAAGCTGTTCCGGGGTGAGTTCGGATTCAGCGGAGGCCACGGCGTTTTTGTACGGGTTGGCCGGGGTGCGATCCAACGGGGCGACAAACTCAACGGTGATGGCGCCGTCGTAGCCGATCTCTTTGAGCGTGCCGATGATTTTGGGCCAGTTCAGCGCGCCCATGCCACAGGCCATGCGGTTATTGTCGGCCACATGGAAATCGACCAGCCGCTCTTTGGTACTGCGGATGGCCTTGTACATATCGGCTTCTTCAATGTTGAGATGGAAAGCGTCGATACAGACGCCACAGTTTGGCCCCACTTCTTCGGCCAATAGCATGGCCTGATCGGCGCGGTTGAGGAAGTTGGTCTCGAAGCGATTGAGCGGTTCCAACGCCATCAACACGCCGGCCTGCTCCGCATGGGGATAGATCTCGTGCAGCCCTTCCACGGCCCAGGCCCACTCTTCTTCGGGCGAGGCCATGGCCGCCACTTTGCCCACCTGCGAGGGGACAATGGTCATTTCGTGGCCGTCCAGTTCTTTGACCATGGTGATGCAGTCTTTGATGTACTTGATCGAACTTTCGCGCACGGCCGGGTCGGCGTGGATCAGGTCGCGCCCGGCGAACATCAGGCTCACCGATCCCCAGCAACGCAGACCGTTCTCTTTGAGCAGTTTGCCCACTTCTTTGGTGTCGAAAATCTCTGGTTCGCCGCTGATCTCAATGCTCTCGTAGCCATACTTTGCCAGCCGCCGAATCGTGATCTCAATCGGCTCGGCTCGCATCCAATTGTGCATCGACAGGTGCATGGGTAGGTCTCCTTGTGGTAGATAAAATAGTGCGTAGTGCGTGGTGCGTATTGCGTGTAAAACGGACTACGCACCACGCACTCATCTCAAACTGCGCCACGGCTCTTGATCATAAACTTCCTCCAATTCATACCCCGCTTCGCCCACGCTGGGGCCGAGGATGGCGATGAGTTTGGCGGTTTCGCGGCCGGTGTTAAACGAGGCATGGACCACATCGGCGGCGATAAAGACAGAATCGCCACTTTTCAAGACGCGGTGATCGCGCTCGATCCACTGTTCCACAGCCCCAGCGACCACATAGATCACCTCTTCTTGCTGCGGGTGCTTGTGGAAGTTGTGACCGTAGCCCGGCTCTAGCGTGACCTCGATGACAACCAGTTGCTTTGCCCCCGTCGTGGCGGGGCGGCTGGCCCAGCCCATGACGCCCCGATCGGGGTGGTCACGTTCCATGTCGGCGGCGGGGATGAATTTACCGTTCATTGGGAAAATCCTTTCGGGTTGCGTGCGACGTATTGCGTATTGCGTATCTCGGAGCGGACACAACACGCAATACGCAATTCATTTTGTCTTGACAGCCTCACTCGCCGACACATCCACAAACTCCTCTTCGCCATAGAACGTGGCTTTGGGCGTGACATGGCTCCAGACGATAAAGGCCAGCGTGGAGAAAAGCAGCAGCATAAATCCCCAGCGATAGGCTACAAAGAGCCACGGCTGGAACATGCCCACCACGCCCAGCACGATCCCGGCGATGATCACGCGCTCGATGGCGGTGAAGCGTTCGCCCGAAATCGTGTGGCTCAGTTTGTGTGAGACGAAGCGGATAAAATAGATGAAAAGGCCCAGGATAAACAAAAAGCCGACGATGAAATAGAGTGCTTGTAGTGTCATAAGTTACGCCTCCGCCAATCAGATCCCGCAAAAAGGCCAGCCCCTCACGCGCCAACCCATCCTGATCCGGGGCGAGGGCACGCCAGATGGCGGCGGCGCGGGCGATAGTTTTGACTTTGTCGGTGAAGGTTTCGATGACCACAGGACCGTTGTAGCCAATCGCGTGCAGCCCCGCCGCCACGTCATCCCACGGCACATGACCCGTGCCCGGCGTGCCGCGGTCGTTTTCACAGGCGTGAACGTGACCAATGCGCTCCCCGGCGGCGCGGATGGCCGCGCCCAGCGATTTTTCTTCGATGTTCATGTGGAAGGTGTCGAGCAGCAGTTTGCAAGACGGATGATTCACCCGATCCACGACTTCAATAGCCTGGGCGGTGAGGTTGAGAAAGCTGGTCTCGAAGCGGTTGAGCGGCTCGATACAGAGCACGACGCCCCGTTCCCCGGCATATTCGCACAGCGAGCGCAACTGTCGCACCAGCAGATCGGTGTCACGCTCTCGCTCGTCCGCTGTCATCGGCCACGTGCGCCCCACCGCCGAATAGATCGGCCCCACCAGATTTCGCGCGCCCACAGTGTGGGCGGCGTCGATACAGTGGCGAATGTACGCAAGGCCGCTACGCTGGATCGCCTCGTCGGGGTGGATCAGATCACGGTCGGGTCCCATAGCGGCGCACAGACTGACCCCCAACCCATGGGCGCGCACCAACTCCCCGGCGCGGCCATAGTCGAAATCATTGGGGCTTTCCACAGGCAGTTCGATCCAGTCGAAGCCCATCCCCGCCACGTGGGGAACCAGCCGCTCTAATTCCGCCGTGGTCAGCGGCGAGGTCCAGATCCAGGTGTTCGCGCCAAATTGCATCTCTTCCCCCTATCTACTGAGCAAGTGAAGTTGTTGCCTGGGGCCGTCCAAGCGCAGGTCTAGATAGTTGAGAATGTTACGGCCCAGGACAAAGTCATCAGAATTGGCATCTCCGGCGACTTCCAAATTTGGGAAAACCAGTCCACCGATTTGCACATCCACATTGTAGATCTCAACCAAATGCCGGTCTCGCCACTGGCTGCGAATAACTGCCTGCCGCTCCACAATCAGGTTCAATGGCCGCAACGTCAACGCCGGCACGATCGTGAAGTCAGCGCCACTATCCACGATGGCAATGAAGGGACCATACCAATGGGTTGTTGTTGACACCGCCAAAGAAATTTCAAGTACCGGAACGGGTGGGAAATCTCCTTTCAGGTAAGGTTGAATCATGGCTTAACTTTCTGAACACGATAACCACGCACCCAAATCTCCTGAATCGGCTCAGGTAACACCGGCGTGATCAGAATCGGTTCATTTCCAAACAGTGAACGCACTCTTAGCAGTAATACAACCCTATCTGAGTCATGATCGATGAGTTCGCCCTTACGCATGGCAATGTACTGTCCAGCATAGTTTTGATAGATAGTCTCATGCTGAGACTCATACGCTTTCTGCTCCTCACCAATAATCTGTTTCTGTTCTTCCCAACTCCATTCTTTTTCAGCTTCTGCTGCAAATTTAGAGGAGCCAGTTGCATGTGCAAGGTAATTTTCTGCTCCGCGCTCCAACAGTTTGGAAACGTCAATGCCCTCGTCTTTCGCCACATCTTGCAACCGATCAAACAATGGCTCTGGCAGGGTAATTTGTGTCATATGAAACTCCATTTCTCATCCCCCAATGCGCTACCCTATTCTAGCACCGTTGCCAGTGAAGAGATGTAGCCGTTGCGGATCGAGCCGGAAGCGCACAGATTCGCCAATGCGGTGCGGCGACATGCCCGCGGCTATGCTCAGCAGCCGCTGTTTTTGGGCTTGGATGTAAACAATTGTCTCGACGCCCAGCGGCTCCACCAGCACCACTTCGCCGGCAAAATCCCCGTCGGCGCAGATCTGCACATCTTCGGGGCGCACGCCCAGTGTGAGATCGGCGGGAAGTCTGTTGGCCGGAAGGGGCATGGCGATGCCACTGTCCGCCACACGCAGCGTACCGTCGGCATAGTGGGCGGGCAGCAGGTTGATGCGTGGCGTGCCCACTAACTGGGCCACAAAAATGCTGGCAGGCTGGTTATAAATCTCGTGGGGCGTGCCCAATTGCACAATGCGCCCACCGCGCAACACGCCGATGCGGTCGGCCAGGGTCAGCGCTTCCACCTGATCATGGGTGACGAAGAGAGTGGTGCTCCCCTGCTTTTTCTGGATGTGTTCCAGTTCGATGCGCAGCGACTCGCGCAGTTTGGCATCCAGATTGGAAAGCGGCTCGTCCATGAGAAAGATGCGCGGCTGGCGCACAATGGCACGACCAATCGAGACACGCTGCATCTCGCCGCCGGAAAGTCGCTCGGTTTTGCGCGTGAGCAAATGCGAGATGCGCAGCGTTTCGGCGGCGGTGGTCAACGCGCGCTTTGATCTCCTCTTCGGGCAGGGCACGCCGTGGCGCACGCAGGGGAAAAGCCAGGTTGTCATAGACCGACATGGTGGGATAGAGCGAGTATTGCTGAAAGACAAAGGCAATATCCCGATCCGCCGGGGAGAGGCTATCCACCGCCACGCCATCAAAGAAGACAGTGCCAGCGTCCTGCTTTTCCAACCCGGCGATGACACGCAGCAGTGTGGTCTTGCCTGCGCCCGTCGGCCCCAACAGCACAAAAAACTCGCCATCGCGGATCTCAAAGCCCACATCGCGCAGCGCCGTGACGTTGCGAAACTGTTTGGTAATCCCCTGCAATTGAACGTCAGACACGCATCACCTCCGGCATGGGCCGATCTGCCACAATTGCCTTGCCACTTTGGGGGTTAAAAAAGCGCACTTGCTCTGTGTCCAATTGGAGGGGAACCGCTGTTCCGATGGGATAATCCGCAAAACGGTCGGCGCGCACGTGTACCACCGATTCGGGGTTTTCGCCGTCCAACGAGAGATGCAACACCGAATAGGCCCCGTGCATATCGTCGGCGTAGACCTGGGCGCGCAGCGGACCGTCCGCCACAACGTGGGCCGCCTCGGGCCGAAAACCCAGGATTGCCCGATCATCCGAGAGACTCTGGGCCAGGGCTGTGCGCCACGGCTCCGGCACAGCATAGCGATTGCCGCCGGGCAGATGAAAGATGCCGTCAGCGTAGCGCCCTTCCACCAGATTCATGCCAGGGCTGCCGATAAAGCGCGCCACAAAGAGGTTGGCCGGGTTGTGATAGACCTCGGCGGGCGTGCCCACCTGTTGCACCTCCGCCGCCGACATCACCACAATGCGGTCGCTCATCGCCATGGCTTCGATCTGATCGTGGGTGACGTAGACCGTGGTGGCGTGTTGGGCCAGGTGCAGGCGCTTGATCTCGGCGCGCATGGTAGTGCGGAAATCGGCATCCAGCGCGCCCAGCGGTTCGTCCATGAGAAAGGCTGCGGGGCGACGCACCAAGGCCCGCGCCAGCGCCACCCGTTGTCGATCCCCACCGCTGAGACCCCCGGGGCGCACGTTGAGCAGATGCTCGATCTGTAACAACTGGGCCACCTCGGCCACACGGCGGGCACGCTCGACGCTGTCCACGCCCTGCGCCTCCAGTGTAAAGGCGATATTTTGGCGCACGGTCATGTGGGGATAGAGCGCGAAAAGCTGAAAGACAAAGGCAATGTCCCGGTCCGCGGGATGCGCCCAAGTTACGTCCTTGCCGCCGATGGAAATGCGCCCACCGGAGACCGCTTCCAGCCCGGAGATCATGCGCAGCGTGGTGGTCTTGCCACAGCCCGACGGCCCCAGTAACACCACAAATTCGCCGTCATTGAAGGTCAGATCCAGCGGTTTGACGGAGTAGGCATCGCCGAATTTTTTCTTAACCTGCCGAAGTTCAATGGTTGCCATGAAGGTTTTCCGTGTTGCGTACTACGTATTTTCGAAATGGGGTACTATATGCTATTGTCCACAGTCTCAATCGACAGCAGGACATTCAGCTTCTCCAATACTTCTTTGACACCATTCACTGGAATTTTACAAATAAAGGAAGCATTACGCGCCCGCCGAATCTAGGCTTTTCACCTGATCTGCCAGGATGACACCAGCGACTTCAAGACCATCGGGAATGCGTACCTCAAATGGGTAGCCCTTCGCCTGATCGGTCACCGGGCACAAAATCGCCAATCCCACTTTGCTGTTATAGACACCAGGCGATAACACCAATGCTGGCCGTCGCCCTGCCTGCTCGTGTCCAGTCTGTGGGCTGAAAGTGAGCCAAATTGCGTCTCCGCAGTCTGGAACATATACCATGGCTACCACTCCTCATTGCCCACAGCAGGTCCACTCTCTATCTCTCTGTGCATATTTTCTTCTGTAATCCCGGCGAGCAATCCCTCCAAAGTAAATGCAGCCTCCCGCAAAGGTGCAATTACCAGATCGCCCTTCCTCAAAAGATAGATCAACAGAAATGTCTTGCGCTAATCCCATTTCCATGGCGAATGATTTGGGAATCCGTATAGCTAGGCTGTTGCCCCACATTTGAACTTTTGTCTGCATATCCCCCTCCATTCGTAGATACAAAGTAGATACGAATACACTAGCATGGTGGAGGATCGCCGTGAATCTTCTCAACCACCTGCCACATTCAACTTTCCACCTGCGCATTACTTATGCCCGTTCTGGCGGATGCTTTCCTAACAAATAGAGCACTTTTCGGATATTTATGTGGCCTGGGCTGTTCATCTGCAGCATTTCAACAGTTGCACGACCAGTTGGCGTGATGCCTATCAGTCGCGAATAATCATCACTCCACTCAAAATGCGTTTCCCAATTGTGCTGGCGTGGATGGAACAGGGAGACTAGAGACGTTGCTGGATGGATCCGGTGCTTCTGTCCGGTTGTACTTATGTCCGTTACATCCAGAACAGGAGAGCGCCAGATTTTCCAGATCATCTGTGCCGCCACGACTGACGGGAACAATATGTTCCACGGCAAAGGTCTCTGTGGCATAATCCGCTCGGCTTTGGCAGTATTCACAACGCCCCCCGGCTCTTTCGAGGACAGCCTGTCTTGTGGCGACCGGAATATAGCTTCTAGCCATAAACGGTTTGGCGAATGCCGAGTTGTTCCATAAGGGTATCAACGGTTATGTGACGAATCTGTGCCAATTCAATTAAGCAATGCAGCCGTTCGGCGTCGGACAGCTTAATTTGTTCGACCAGATCAAGGAATTCTTGATGTTCTTGCGGCGTAATCACTTCGTCATGCAACTTTTCGTTGAGTTCCTCATAGCGTCGACGCACTTTTCTGGGAACGCCCTGATTGATCTTTTGCAGCAGATCGGACTCGTTCTTTGGCAATCGGGGCGCGCGACGACTGGCCCGCAAGTCCATCACCCGATCCGTAAACTTCTCTAATTCGCTAATCTCCAGACGAGCAATACCCGCCAAAATATCTTCCAGATCAATCTCAATGGTTGGTTGAAGCTCGACTCGTGGCATAGCACTTTCTCCAAACTATCAAAGATTCCATTTATAGAGGTTGTCGCCCAATGATATACTCCGCAGCAGCACACAAGGACATTTTTCAAAGAGCAGAAAATGTTCCTTTGTGGCGCTGCTTACTATAACATCGCCTCACCCATCTTCTCAACCACCTGCCACATGCAACTTTCCACCTGTGCACTACTGTCGAATCGCCCCAAAGGTGACGCCGCGCAGCAGGTGCTGGCGCAGGGCAAAGGTGACGATCACCACCGGGATCAGGAAGCCCAGTGAGCCAGCGGCGATGGCCGACCATTCCACGCCGCCGCGGCCTAGAATCGTGGGGATGGTGGGCGGGGCGGTGCGGGCGCGCTCGGTGGTGAGCATGAGCGCGAAGGCGTACTCGTTCCAGGCGAAGATCAGCGAGAAGACTGTGGTGGCAGCGATGCCGGTCACAGCCTGGGGCAGCACCACTTTGCGAAAGGCTTGCAAGCGGGTGTAGCCATCCACCATAGCGGCGTCCTCATATTCCCGCGGGATCTCGTCGATAAAGCCCTTGAGCAGCCAGACGGTCAACGAAAGATTAAAGACCGTGTAGAGCAGAATCAGCCCCAGGTGTGTGTCGTGCAGCCCCAACTGTCGGTACATGATAAAGATGGGAATAGTCACCACCACCGGCGGCAACATGCGTGTGCTTAGGATGAAAAAGAGCCAGTCTGACTCGCCGGGGACTTTGAAACGGCTGAAGGCGTAGGCGGCTAGCAGCCCCAGGATGACGGCCAGCAGTGTGGATGTGCCGGCGATCACGATGGAGTTGCGCAGCCGCCCCACGTATTCGCTCCAGCCGGTGATCTGCTGACCGTTGCGCAGCGCGATTTCGTCATACCAGGTCAGATCGTCGCGTTCTTTCATGGCTTCCAACCGCCGTGCGTTGAGCACCGAACGATCCGAGAGCAGGTTGACAAAGCCCTCCAGCGTCGGCTCGAAGACAACTTTGGGCGGCACGGAGATGGCATCGGCGCGAGATTTGAAGGCGGTCAACCCCATCCAAAAGACCGGGATCAGCATGACCAGGGCGATGAACAAGGCCAATACAATGCGGATGGCGCGCCCCACAGCGGCACTTCGCCCCACTTTGTCCACACGTGTGGAATAGTTGACGGCTTCGCTCGGCTGCCAACCGGCAACATCTGAGGATGGTGTCATGGGCTACCCCTCTTTGATCTTGTTCAGATTGCGAATATAGACGTTGCTAATGGCGATGATGACGATCAGCACCAGATAGGCCAGGGCGCTGGCTTGGCCTGTGCGCCACTGCCCCTGAAAGGCCATGCGATAGAGATTAACCGAGACCAATTCAGTGGCGTCGCCCGGGCCGCCGCCAGTCATACCCATGACCAGATCAAAGCTTTTGAAGGCTTCAATCGTGCGGAAGAGCACGGCGATCAGCAGCAGCGGCATCACCTGCGGCAGTGTGATGCGCCGAAACTGGAACCAACTGCTGGCTCGATCAATGGCGGCGGCTTCGTAGAGATAGTCGGGGATGGCATTCAGCCCGGAGAGGCAGAGCAGCATCACAAAGGGACTCCACATCCAGACGTCGATGATCACCACGGCCCACAGCGCCAAGGTATTACTTGCCAGCCAATCGGGCGCGCCCACTGGGCTGCTGTAGCCGAGCATGTAGTTGAAAATGCCAAAGCTGGGGTTGTAGATCAGCTTCCAAAAGAGGCCCACCACCACTGGCGACAACATCATGGGGATCAGGATCAGCGTGGTGACGATGCCGCTGCCGTTGAACTTTTGGCGCAAAATCAGGGCCATGCCAAAGCCGATTAGGGTTTGTAGCCCCACCGAGAGAAAGGCAAAGCGGCCCGTGGTGGCAAAATACTTCCACATCTGTGGATCATTGAGCAGCCGCCCAAAGTTGGCAAAGCCCACCCACACCGGCGCGGTCTTGAGTAATGGCCGAGTAGTCGGTGAAGCTGAGATAAAGGCTGTAGAAAAGCGGGAAAATGTTGAGCAGGATCAGCAGCACTAGCGTGGGCGTAATGAAGATCCATTGGATCGCCCGGTCGCTGATCTGGCGCTGTGTGCGGCGTCCTGTGCTGTCGGCTGGGAAGGCGGTCATCGGCGATCTACCTGACGAGTAGTGATAAATAGCGGGCTTTCTCTCAACCAGTAAGGAGTAATGAGTAATGGGAACCCGACCGATCTACTCATTACTCCTTACTCATTACTCCTTACTTCAAATACCCTGTATCTTTGAGAATCTTCTCATGCTCCTCCACCATGCGGTTGAGCGCCTCTTCGGCTGTACCTTCGCCGCCGACGATGTAGCCGCTCAGCTCGCGTTGGGTGACCTCCAACAACTGGCCGAAGACCGGAATGTTCCAGTAGTCCATAACCATGCTCATGGTTTCGGCAAAGGCCGCGTTGTAGGGCGCGACGTCGAGGAATTCTTGCGAGGCCAGCACGTTGATGTTACAGGTGTAGCCGCCCACGAGCGCCCATTCGCGCTGAATCTCTTCCTGGGCAAACCAGCGGATGAACTCCTTGGAGGCCTCCTGGCGTTCGGGGCTGGCATAGGAAACGATGCTGATGCCCTGACCGCCCAACGCCGCCTTGCGCTCGCCGCTGGGGCCAGCCGGGTTGGCAAAGTAGCCAGTATGGGCAGCGTGCGGGTTAATCGCTTCGCTGGCAAGCGCCGGGAAGAAGGCAAAGTAGTTCATGATCATGGCGGCTTGGCCGTTGATCAGAGCGTCGTTGGTCTCTTGGAAGAAGGCATTGCCCAGCCCAGGCGGGCTGCAACACGAATAGAGTTCGCGATAGAATTCCAGGGCGGCAATGGCTTCAGGCGAGTTGGCGATGCCCTGCACGGCGTTGGTCTCTGCATCTTGCCAGCGTGCGCCATAGCTGAACATCACGTTTTCAAAGCCCATGGTGATGGCGTCATAGTCTTTCTGGGTGTAGATCGCCGCGCCGTATAGCCCTTCCTCTGGGCGGGTGAAGAACTTGGCAATGTCCATTAACTGATCCCAGGTTTCGGGCACGGCCAAAGCATAGCCATATTCCGCCTCAAATGCGGCCATTTCGTCGGGGTCTTCGAAAAGATCCATGCGATAGGCCCAGCCGTCGGCGTCACCCTCGGTGGGATAGGCCCAGTATTGGCCCGAACCCGTGGGGTATTCGCCGTAATAGGTCAGCGTCGATTCCGTCACCGTTTCGGCGATGCCTTCGCCCACCAAAAAGTCGGTCATGTTGACATAGTGGCCCTGCTCTGCGCCCTGGCCCAGCCATTGGCTGTCGCCCACGATCATGTCGAAGCTGCTGCCACCGGCGGCAAACTCGGTAAAGGCCCGGTCATAAAAGCTACCCCACGGCTCTTGCACCACGTTGACCTTGATGCCGGTCTCTTCTTCGTACAGATTGCCGATCTCTTGCAGGTAGTCTGCCGGGTCCCACTGTGCCCACAGGATCGTCAACTCGTCCACACTGCCTTCGCTGGCAGCCGGCGCGGATTCTGCCGGGGCCGCCGGCTGATCACCACTCGCTGCGGGGGGTTGCGCTGCCGGCGCGCACGCCGTCAAACTTAGGATCAACACTGCAAGCACACTCCAAAGCATTCGTCGCATCGTTCTTCTCCTTTGTGATTTGAATGGTAATGCTAGTCTGCACAAACGCATCGGTTAACAGATCGCTGTCAACCTGAAATGCGGGAATCTATCTGAGAAGCTGCGCAAGCATCTTTCTGGCGAAGGGTGCCAAAACCGCCGATTGGATATGGGGACGTGTTTAATTTCCAAACCCGGCAAGTCTGGCGTTATGAAAAGGGTGAGTGGGAAAGCCTTGTAGGGTAGAAGCCTGGAACTCAGGTCAGATCATATAGAAGGGAAGAAATGTTGTCAAACCGCAAAAATTTGCTGGGAACCTATGATAGAACGGCGACAGTCACGCCAAGGTGAGCGTAGAAAGTGACCGGCTGACGCTGCTTTCCTTCGGACAAACCACGACTGGTAGCCAGAGCGCACCCACGGTGGGCGTCCACCCATTGGAGCGATGTAAGCGTGAACTCTATCGGTTCCCCCAGCGTAGAATCTCAGTGCGCCGTGTTACGTGATCCATGAGACAAACACGCAACACGCAAGCCCCTGCCACTAAGAAGTTCCACGCCAGATTGTGTATAATCAACGCATGACTGCATCCACTCCTCCCGCCAACGGGTATCTGCGCTTTGCCGGCGGCACGCTTGTGCTTGAAGATGTCGCCCACTCCCTCACCTTGCCCGCGCCCTTCCAGTGGATCAAAGAAAAACCGCGCTGCCCGGCCTGCCACTATGCCGATCTTGGTCCGTGGCTGCACACAAACGCCATCCGTGATGGCGTGCCGCGCTGGAAGACCCTTCACCTTGATCTGGCCGATCCGCGCGAGCCGCACGCCTTCCAATCCGAGGCGTTGGCGGCTTGGCTCACTGCCAATGGCCGCGGCAGCGTGGTTCTGCCCACGGGCGCGGGCAAGACATTTCTGGCGGTGCGTGCCATTGCCCACATTGACCGCAGCGCGCTGATCGTCGTCCCCACGATTGATCTGCTCCACCAGTGGTATGGCGTGCTCTGCGCGGCCTTTCCCGGCCAGGAGATCGGCGTTTGGTATGGCGGCGAGAAACTGCTTCACCCCATCACTGTGACAACCTATCACAGCGCGCATCTGTCGATTGGGGAGTTTGGCGATCAGTTCAAACTGCTGATCTTCGACGAAGCGCACCATCTCCCCGCGCCTTCGTGGCACGAGATCGCGCTGATGAGCGCCGCCCCCCATCGCCTGGGGCTGACGGCGACCTATCCCGAACGGGCCGCGCCGCTCTTTGGTGATGATGCTAACGCCCCTAATCTGGACGCGCTGATCGGTCCGCTGGTCTACACCAAAGCCATCGACGACCTCAGCGGGCGCGAGCTGGCCGACTATCGCACGGTGCGCATTCGTGTTGATCTGACATCCGACGAGCGCGCCGAGTATGACACAGCTTATGCCGAATATACCGGCTACGCTCGCGACAACGCCCTGCGCGAGAGCCACGGTCCTGGCTGGTGGGGCGAATATACGCGGCGCAGTGCCTATGATCCGGCGGCGCGCGAAGCCAAAGTAGCGGAGCGTCGTCTGCGCCGTATCATCGCTACGGCCCAGCAAAAGCTCACGGTGCTGGCGGATCTGTTGCGCGAACATGCCCACGACTACGTGCTGATCTTCACCGAGCAAAACGAACTGGTCTATGAAATTTCGCGCCGCCACCTGATCCCGGCCATCACCCACCAAACCGGGGCGAAGGAACGGCGCGACATTTTGGAGAAGTTCCGGGCAGGGACGTATCGCGCCGTGGTCACCAGCCGCGTGCTCAACGAAGGCGTGGACGTGCCCGAAGCCAAAGTTGCCATTATCCTGGGCGGCTCGGCGGGCGCGCGGGAATACATTCAACGGCTGGGGCGGATTTTACGCAAGCGGGCGAATAAGACGGCGCTGCTCTATGAGGTGATTGCCCGTGATACGGTGGAGGTGGGGGTGTCGCAGCGCAGAAGGCGGGGGCTGCGATATGAAGTGAATACCAGAAATCAAGAGACTGGGGGAATAGGTGATTAAGAGATTAAAAGATGCAGTAATGCATCTTTTAATCTCTTAATCTCTATGTCTCCTAATACTCCTCCACCCACCCCTCTTCTTCGCCCACCATTTTGAACTTACGTCCATTGCCGTTATCCACAATTTGTTGCGAGGGGGGCAGGTATTGCTGTTGCATGGGCGGGCCGGGCGGCGCGCCGTAGCCGTGCATGGGCGGGGCCAGTACGATCACCGGGGCCTGGTAGCCATGTCCGCCGGGGAGTTGGTGCCCCCCGCGTGGCGGCGAGGGTTCTGCTCGATTTTCGCCACGGCGGCTGGCGGCCAAAACGAGCAGCGCAGCCGGGATGCTGGCAAGAATCCCCAATAAAATGCCAATCCCCATGCTAATGGCGTCTGCGCTCAACTTCTGTCCGATTTGCCAACCGGCGGCGGCCATGAAAATAAGGGCGGCCAACAATAAGATCCGCTTCACAATTAATCCCTTTCTACACAATCAAGACTCAAAATCAATCACAATCCTACTTCCGCCCCAACAGCCGTCGGAACAAGCCACTTTGCTCTGGCGGCGGATTCTGTTGGCCCGGCTCAGGCAGATCCTCGGCGATGCCTTCCTTGTCCCAGCGCCGACTTTTGCGGTCGCCGCTGCGCAGTTCGGCGCTGACAATTTCCAGATCACGCGGCCCCAACCACGCCGCTTGAAAACGTACCGTATCGCCACGCGCCACCAGCAAGAAATCGCCCTTGCCCTCGAGCTTTTCCGCGCCGGAGCCAGCGATGCCCGTGGCGTAGCGGGCTTCGTCCGAGCTGGCAACACAGCCTACCAAGCGCACCGGGAAGTTGGCTTTCATGGCCCCCCCGATCAGGCTGGCTGTGGGCTTTTGCGTGCAGGCCACCAGATGAATGCCCGCCTCGCGGCCACGTTGGGCGATGCGCGTCAGGGTTTCTTCCACCAACTTGCCGCCCGTGCCCAGCAGATCGGCCAGTTCGTCCACAGCCACAATGAGCGCCGGCGTGGAGATATTTTCACGGTCGCGCCGCTCCATCTCTCGCACGAGCCAGCCCAGACAGGCGTGCGTCAGTTCAATGCTATCCTGCACGCCGTTGAGCACATGGGGCAACCGCGCCAGCGGTCGAAAGCCGCGCCCTTTGGGATCAATCAGGATCAACTGCACATCGCACTGACGGTTATACATTGCCAGCGAGGTCAACAGCGTACGCGCCAACGCCGTCTTGCCGCTGCCCGTCGTCCCGGCTATGAGCACGTGGGCCACATCCGGCGCAGAGAGGCGCAACAGCAGCGGCGTGCCGCTCTCGTCTAGCCCCAGCACCGCCGAGACCGGCGGCACCACGGTCAGCCGTTTTGCCAGCGGTAACAGGCGCACGGGGTCGGGATCGTTGCGCGGGATCTCCACGTTGATGCTGGCCCCCTCACGGTAAATGCGCGCTTCGCGGCTGCCCAGCGCCAGTGCGATTTCCTCGGCCAGGGCGGCGACTTTGGCAACTTTAATCTTCATATCTGTGGCAAGTTGAAATTGCACAAAACGAGGTGTCACCGTGCCCCCGGCCACGCGGCCCGGCACTTTGTGGCTGGCGAGTACGGCTTCAATGCGGTCGGCTTGCATGTTGAGATTGCGTCGGCGTCTGCCCATGCGTCCTCCTTTGCTCGTTATGGTAGATCTTCGCCAGCACAGGGCGCGGCGCGCCCTTGAGAAAAACAGTCTTGCCTGGGAAAGAATCGCGGGTAACAAAAGGCCCGATCACCGCTCCCCTGTTGTGAGGAAGTGCGGCGAAGATCGGGCCTTCTCGGTATGGCTCGCATGGCTGTTTGGGTCGCGGAACGAGCCCGTTCTTCAGTGGGTATACTGGCACAGATATATACTCCGCAGTAGCACACAAGGACATGTTTCAAAGGGCAGAAACTATCGCTTTGTGGTGCGGCTTAGTATCGTGTGCCGATGTGTTTCGAGTATACAGAACACGTGTTCTATTGTCAAGCGCAAAGCAGGACAAGATTTCTACACGATAGAACGGCTGCTCTAACCAGATGCTAATACGTCATCAGCATCATTCATACAGTCGTAAGCTATGCTCAGTATAAATCTTCAATAAGAGCGTTTGAATTTTGACGAAATTAAATCTAGACTGAGGCAGCGGCATAGGAATGCGCGCTGCCTGACAGGGGAGGAACCATTATGCGATTTGATAAATATACGGAAAAAGCCCAGGCGGCCGTCCTAGAGGCACAAAGCTTGGCGCGTGAGTATAACCACGCCACGATTGACCCCGAGCATCTGCTGTTGGCGCTGTTGCAACAGGAAGGCGGCGTTGTGCCGTCGGTGATTACGCGGATAGGGGTCGATGTGGCGACGCTGCGCCAGGGCGTGGAAGGCGCGCTGAACAGCAAGGCCCGCGCCACGGGATCGGCGGTGCAGATCGGCATGAGCCGCGAGAGCAACGACATTTTGGAAGATGCCGAGTCCATTGCCAAAAACATGAAGGATGAATATACGTCCACCGAGCATTTTTTGATGGCGATGGCGTCGGCCAAGAGTGCGAAGGTGCGTCCGTTGTTGGCCCGCCACGGCGTGGACTATAACGCCATCTTGCAGGCGTTGGCGAGTGTACGCGGCAGTCAACGCGTCACCAGCCAGACACCCGAATCCCAATATGAGGCGCTGGCGAAGTATGGCCGTGATCTGACCCAAGAAGCGCAAAAGGGCAAGCTCGATCCGGTGATCGGCCGCGACGAGGAGATCCGGCGTGTGATCCAGATTTTGAGCCGCCGCTCCAAGAACAACCCGGTGCTGATCGGCGAGCCGGGCGTGGGCAAGACGGCGATTGTCGAGGGGCTGGCACAGCGCATCATCAACGGCGACGTGCCCACCACTCTGCGCGATAAAAAGCTGGTGGCGTTGGATCTGGGCGCGCTGGTGGCTGGGGCCAAATATCGCGGCGAGTTTGAGGAACGGCTCAAGGCCGTGCTCAAAGAGGTGCTCGATGCCCAGGGACAGATCGTCCTCTTTATTGATGAAATGCACACGTTGGTGGGCGCTGGCGCGGCAGAGGGGTCAATGGACGCCAGCAACATGCTCAAGCCGATGTTGGCGCGCGGTGAACTCCACGCCATCGGCGCGACGACGCTGGACGAATATCGCAAGCACATTGAAAAAGATGCGGCGCTGGAACGCCGTTTTCAGCCGGTCTTTGTGGGCGAACCCAGCGTCGAGGATACGATCTCGATTTTGCGCGGGCTGAAGGAGCGCTACGAGGTGCATCACGGCGTGCGTATCACCGACGGCGCGGCGATTGCGGCGGCCACGCTGAGCAACCGCTACATCACGGATCGCTTTTTGCCCGACAAGGCGATTGATCTGATCGATGAGGCCGCGTCCAGATTGCGGATGCAGATCGATTCTAAACCCCAAGAGTTAGACGAGATCGACCGTCAGATTATGCAGTTGGAGATCGAGCGCGAGGCTCTCAAAAAGGAGAAGGATGAGGCCAGCAAGGCGCGTCTCGAAGCGCTTGAAGGCGAACTGGCAAATCTTAAAGAGGGCAGCGCCGAGCTTGCCACGCGTTGGCAAGGCGAGCGCGACACCATCCAGAGCCTGACGGGCATCAAAGAGGAGATGGACGCTGTGCGCTTGCAGATCGAACAGGCCGAGCGCGAGTATGATCTGCAACGGGTGGCGGAGCTGCGCTATGGGCGTATGGCCGAGTTACAGCGCAATTTCAACGCGGCCGAGGCGCGTGTGCGCGAGTTGCAGGCGGGCGGTGCGTTGCTCAAAGAAGAGGTGGACGCCGACGAGATCGGTGAGGTGGTGAGCAAGTGGACGGGCGTGCCGGTGAGCAAACTCATGGAGGGCGAGCGTGCCAAGCTGATCCGCATGGAGGATGAGCTGCACCACCGTGTCGTCGGCCAAGATCGCGCCGTGGCGGTGGTGGCGGCGGCCATTCGGCGCAGCCGGGCCGGGCTGCAAGATCCCCACCGCCCGATTGGCAGCTTTATTTTTCTGGGGCCGACGGGCGTGGGCAAGACTGAACTGGCGCGCACGCTGGCACAGTTTCTGTTCGATGATGATAACAATCTCGTACGCATCGACATGAGTGAGTATCAAGAACGCCACACCGTGGCGCGGCTGATTGGTGCGCCCCCCGGCTATGTGGGCTATGACGAGGGCGGTCAACTGACCGAGGCCGTGCGTCGGCGTCCCTATTCGGTGGTGCTCTTTGACGAGATTGAAAAGGCGCACCCGGAGGTTTTCAACGTGCTGTTGCAAGTGCTGGACGATGGCCGACTCACCGACAGCCAGGGCCGCACGGTGGACTTTCGCAACACGGTGATTATCATGACCAGCAACATCGGCAGCCAGTATATCTTTGAGGGCGCGTCTGCTCGAAAGATGCGCGGCGAGGAGATGGCCGGGCTGGACGGCGAAGTGGAGCGGCAGGTGATGGCGGCCATGCGTGAGCATTTCCGCCCCGAATTTCTGAACCGCGTGGACGAGATTGTAATCTTCCACAGCCTCACGATGGAGCATCTGGTGGGCATTGTGGAGATTCAACTGGAGCGGCTGCGGACACGCCTGACGGACCGTAACATCACGCTGAGCCTGAGCGATGCGGCCAAGCAGCTTGTGGTGGAAGCGGGCTACGATCCGGCCTACGGCGCACGTCCGCTGAAGCGAGCCATCCAGCACAACATTGCCGATCCGCTGGCGCTGGAAATTCTGGAAGGGCGCATCCGCGACGGCGATCATGTGCGTGTGGAGAGCCGCAACGGGCAGTTGACCTTCACGGTTGTGGAAGAGGGTGAAGTCGCCGAGCCGGAGCCGGTGGCGGCGTAATCAAAAAGAGCGGGGCGGACCCTCTGGTCCGCCCCGCTTAGCGCAGGCGCACATGTGCACGCCCCACCAACGACTGCCCCGCTGGGCTGAGGACAAAATCAATAAACTGCTGAGTCCAGCTTCGGTTGGCAACCCGCCGCAAGAGGAAGAAAGGTCGAATATACGGATAGCGATAGGACTGGATCTCATCTAGCGTGGGCAACACACCGTCCACTGCCACAATCTTAAGGGTCGTTGTAGCGGTGGGCGTGGGTTGATTCAGCGGCGTATAGGCCTGGGAGACATAGCCAATCGCCTGAGGATGGCTGGCAACGTAGGCAACCACATCCTTGCTGGTGGGCATGACCACAGCCGTGAGCGCCACCCGTTCACCGCTCATGGTGCGCTCTTCAAAGAGACGCCGTGTGCCGCTGCCATCTTCACGGCTGACCAGAAGTACTTCGCCACTTTCGCCGCCCACCACAGCCCAATCCAGCACGCTGCCTCTGTAGAGATCGCGCAGTTGCGCCGTGGTGATATGAGTGATCGGGTTGGTGCTGTGAACGACGATGGCAATGGCATCCAGCGCAAAAGGCACACGCAAGACGCCAGGCGCAACTTCATCATCTTCATACAATAGCGTGCTGGCCGCCAGATCCACCTGGCGATCTCGCACCCAGGCTTCGCCCAGTGTGCTGCCGCCACCGCGCAGGCTAAATGAAACATGCGGGTGCTGTCGGCTAAATTCCTCGGTGAGCAGGGCCATCACCGGCATGGTCTCGGTGGAGCCAGCCACGCGGATGGTGACGGGTGTGGGCTTGGACAACGTCGCCACACCACACCCGCCGCTGAGCAGCGCCACACAACAGAGCCAGAACAATTTCACGCGCATCGGTCGGGGTTAGACCAGCCCCCACAGCAGCACGCCCACGCCCACCACGGCACAATAGAGGGCAAAACCGTAGAGTGTGCGCTGACGCAGATAGGCCAGTAAAAAGCGAATGGCGAGAAAGCCAAAGAGGGCGCTGAACAAGAATCCAACCATGAGGGCGGGAAGCTGTGTCGAAATCGAGGTCGGATCGGTGGCAAGCGCATCGCTCACCTGGAGCAGACCCGCGCCCAAAAAGGCTGGCGTGCCCAGCAAAAAACTATAGCGGGCGGCATCTTCCCGGCGCAGACCACGTGCCAGACCGGCGGCAATCGTGCTCCCGCTGCGGCTAATGCCCGGCGCCAGGGCGACGGCTTGGGCGAGACCGATGATAATGGCATCGGCCCACGTGAGGGTGGCGGTGGTCTTCCAGGTCTTGACACGGCGGGCCAGTTGTTCGCTGCCCGCCAACAAGAGGGCTGTGATCAACAAAAAGCCCCCTGTGGCCTGGGGCGACGCGAAAAGCCCTTCAATGAAATCCTTGAACAGAAAGCCCACCGTGGCCGCTGGAATCGACCCCACCACAATATACCAGCCCAGGCGCGGATTGGGATCGGCCAGCGAACGCCGGGGGATGCTTAGCAATGAAGCGCTGATAATGGCTAGAAATTCGCGCCAGAAAACCGCAAAAATTGCCAGCAATGTACCCCAATGCAGCACAGTATCAAAGAGCAGGCCAGGCGCTTCCCAGCCCAGGAGCCAGGGGACGATGACAAGATGGCCGCTGCTGCTGACAGGGATAAACTCGGTCAGCCCTTGCACGATTCCCAAAATGATAGCCTTGACGATTTCAAACACACAAAAGCCTTTCAGGGTGATCAGGCGGTGGCAGCGCGCATGGTTTCTGCGCGCTTGCGCCGCTGTTCGTGGCGCACCGTCTGGTTGGACAGAGTGTAGGTTTCCAAAAAGGTGGCGCGAAATTCGCCAAACGTGCCGTTGCCAATCGCCGCCCGGATCGACGTCATCAGCCCCATCATAAAGTGCAAATTGTGGATGGTTGCCAGGCGCAGCCCGGTGATCTCTTTGGCTTTGAAGAGGTGGCGCAGGTAGCCTCGTGTAAATGTACGGCAGGTATAGCAACCACACGCTTCGTCAATCGGGCGCGCATCTTCGGCAAACTCAGCGTTGCGAATGTTCATGCGCCCGGTTGGGGTCAAGACTGCGCCGTTGCGCGCGAATGCGGGTGGGCAGCACACAGTCAAAGAAATCAATGCCCCGATGGACAGCCTCGACAATGTCTTCGGGCGCGCCCACGCCCATGAGATAGCGCGGTTTGTGGGCGGGCAGGTGTGGGCAGGTTTCGTCCAACGTACGGTACATCTGCTCTTTGGTTTCGCCCACGGCCAGCCCGCCCACGGCATAGCCGGGCAGATCGAGATCAGCCAAAAAGGCAGCGCTCTGCTGGCGCAGATCCGGGAAGATGCCGCCCTGCACAATGCCAAAAAGCGCCTGATCAGGTCGATGATGGGCCTGTTGGCAACGCACAGCCCAGTTGTGCGTACGCGCCAACGCCGCCTCGTTATAGGCGCGATCCAACGGATCGGGGCATTCGTCCAGCACCATGGCAATGTCTGCGCCCAGCGCCTGCTCGATCTCCATCACCCGCTCGGGTGTGAAGCGGTGTTGGCTGCCGTCAATATGGCTACGAAAGGTGACCCCATCATCATCAAGTTTGCGGCGATGGGCCAGGCTAAAAACCTGATAGCCGCCAGAATCGGTGAGCATGGGACCATGCCAGCCCATGAACTGATGTAGCCCGCCCATACGCTCCACCAATTCGTGACCGGGACGGAGATAGAGATGATACGTATTCGAGAGGACCAGCGTTGCGCCCATTTCTTCCAGATCGCGCGGTTCCAGCGTTTTGACATTGGCGAGCGTTCCCACCGGCGCAAAGGCGGGCATGGGGATCGGTCCGTGTGGCGTGGAGAAGGTGCTAAGGCGGGCGGCCCCCTCGGTTTGGTGCAGTTCAAACGAAAATTGTGTTGATGACATAATCCCAACTTACTTGTGACTAATTATACAGGTGCGACTCACTCGCCAGAAGTAGATTGGTCGTGAAAATCCTGTGTGGCGAGTGAGTCGCACCCTGGGCCTGAATAGATAGCTTGTGACAAAAAAAGAGCAGGAAGTACGCTAACGCATCCTTCCCGCTCTGTCAAAGAAAAAGGCAAACAAATGCCCAACCGTTATCCGGCTCAACCGTTTTTATAGGCACCTTGAAGGGGGATTTCAATCTGCACTAATGTGCCGCGCCCCAGGCGTGGCGAAGGCGAAGTCAGGGTCAATCTGCCGCTGATCATTTCGGCCCGTTCGCGCATGTTGAGCAGGCCAAAGCTGCCCCGGTCGTCGTAGGATTCGCGCACATTGTTGATGTTAAAGCCTTTGCCGTCGTCTTCAATTTCGCAATAGAGAAGCTTATCCGCCGTGCGTACCCGCATCCAAATATTCTGGGCGGCGGCATGTTTACGTGTGTTGTTCAACGCCTCTTGCATAATCGAAAAGACATTATTGGCGATCTTATCTTTCAAATCAAAGGGCAGTTCTTCAATTTCCAGATGAATCTGGCCCGAGATGGTTTTGCTCAACTGTTCGTGATAGGAGCGCAACGCCGGCAGCAGTCCGCGGCTTTCCAAGATAATCGGGCGCAGTTCAAACAAAAGGGTGCGAACTTCGCGGTTGGCCTGTCGCCCCAGATCCTCAAGCAGATCCAGTTCTGAACGCACAGTTTCGTAGCGTTCGCGATCCAAAAGGCGGCGCGTTACATCCACATTCATGATGATCAAGCTGAGGATTTGCGCCGGCCCATCGTGGAGATCCCGCGCCAGTTGGTGGCGCACTTCTTCCTGGGCTTTGATAATGCGCTCTTGTTCGTTGCGCAGATTTTGATAGAGGCGGGCGTTTTCCAGCGCAATGGCGGCTTGGCTGCCCATCTTCTCCAGCCAGTTCTGATCTTCATCGCTAAAATCCTCGGCGTTCTCCTTGTTCAAAACCTCCAACACGCCCACGAGCCGATCTTGTACAGCCAGCGGCACACAGAGAATATTGCGCGTTTTGAAGCCAGTTTCCTGATCCACCTGCGAGCTAAAACGCGAGTCCGCATCTACATCGTTGACAATAATCGACTTGCGATTGGTGGCAACCCACCCCGCCACGCCCTGATGTTGCGGAATGCGCATCTCGCGCAGTAGCCCGCCCGCCGTGCCCGTAGGCATGAAGAAAATCAATTCACGGCGATGGTCGTCCACCACAAACAGTGTGGCTGCCTGCGATTGCAGGGCAATTGCGCTCATTTCGGTGGTATCGCGCAGCACAGTTTCCAGATCCAACGAACTGTTCAACGACTGGCTCACTTGGGCAATCAGGCTCATTTGTTCCAGCCGCTGCCGGGTAATCGCCAACTGGCGCGACTGCAATCCGCCATCTACAAAGAGGTGGACCAATTGAGCCAAGTCATCGTAATCCTCATACGACGGCAGATTATCGCTGGCAAAGATCAGGCTGATGCCCCCCAAAAGCAGGCCATCTACACGCAACCGCATGTGGACAACCGGTTGATCTTCAGCGCGGCGGCCCAAGCCCAGTTCCACATCCGCCGATTTCGTCGCCTGAAATTCATCGCTGGAATAGCTGCGCAGGGCTGTTTCCCAACGCTGGACACGGGTCAGCCAAGCCGGATCATGAAAATTCCCCGACCGCACGGACACTTCCGGGGGAGAGGAATAGGTGCGAAAAAGCCACAGGCTCACCACCTCAGCAGCGGTATATCGATAAATAGCTTCGACACAGCGCTTCCAGTAGATCTGTGCCTGACTATTCTTCAAGAGTTGGTTGAGTTCAATCAGCTCGTTAAAAAAAGCGGGGTCCGGACGAAACGATGCCCTTTTATCCGGTGTATTATCTGAAGTGACTTCATTCTCATCCATGAAAGAATCGTCCCCAAAAGCCCACAATGGAGGTAAGGCGTATAAACACCGTGTATAATTTGATATGGGCGAGGTAGTTTCTTAACAGCACAGACCCAATTATACTCTGCGGCAGCACACAAAGGCATTTTTCAAAGAGCAAAAAACGGTCCTTTGTGGCGCTGCCTAGGATAGAAGCTATCATAACCACATTAGCGCACAGGTCAATTATACACTACTCTTTTTGGACATACGAGGAGACGGTATCGGTGAAAGTACGCAACCTGCACACAGTGCGCAGCCTATAAAACGCTGCCCCTGCATCACGGAGTGCGAAGCAGGGGCAGCATAAAACGGTAGATTATAAACGATCAAGCGCAGAATTAGGCGGCTTCATCATAGGCATCGGCGCTGCCTTCATCGTCGGCGCTAACACCCACTTCGCCATCATCGGTGGCAAAGTTCACAGGCATACTGGCCTGCTCACGTAATTTTTGCTCAATCTGTTTGGCAATTTCGGGTTTCTCTTGCAAGAAGACTTTGGCGTTCTCGCGGCCCTGGCCGATCATCTCGTTGTTGAAGCGATAGTAGGCACCGCGCTTCTCCACCACATCGTGTTCGACGCCCAAGTCGAGCAGGTCGCCCTCGGTGCTGATGCCCTCGTTGTACATAATGTCGAACTCGGCCACCTTGAAGGGCGCAGCCACCTTGTTCTTACGCACGGTCACGCGTGTGCGATTACCGATGACATCGTTGCCCTGTTTGATGGACTGAATACGCCGAATGTCCAGCCGCACGCTGGCATAGAACTTCAGCGCCATCCCCCCCGAAGTCGTCTCTGGGTTGCCAAACATCACGCCAATTTTCTGGCGCAACTGATTCGTGAAAATCATACACGTGCCACTGGTCTTGACCGCGCCCACCAGTTTACGCAATGCCTGGCTCATCAGACGCGCTTGTAAGCCCACATGGCTGTCGCCCATCTCGCCTTCGATTTCGGCACGCGGCACCAGCGCCGCCACGCTATCCACCACCACCACATCCATCGCCCCAGAGCGCACCAACGCTTCGGTGATCTCCAATGCTTGCTCGCCGGTGTCTGGCTGGCTCACATAGAGATTCGCCACGTCCACGCCGATCTTGCGGGCATAGGCCGGGTCCAGTGCATGTTCCACATCCACAAAGCCACACACCCCGCCGCGCTGTTGTGCTTCGGCAATAATATGCAGGCAAATCGTCGTCTTGCCCGAACTTTCCGGCCCATAGACTTCGATGATGCGGCCACGCGGCACGCCACCCACGCCCAGGGCAATGTCCAGGCTCAGGCTCCCGGTGGGGATCGTCTCCACATCCATCTTTGTGGCATCGCCCAACTTCATGATGATGCCATCACCAAAGCGTCGGTTTAAGTTGCTGAGTGTGGTCTCTAATGCCTTATCTTTGCCGTCTGCACTGGAGGTTGATTTTGTTGCGCGTGCCATGTAATTTCTCCTAGAATAAGCGAATGACGATCTCTTAGAATTATAGAACATTCGTTCCCAACGGTCAACTTTTGATCAAGATTGGGTGTAATCAGAATGGGTCGGAATTTGATCGACAGCCGTGCATTTTTTGGTTTGCACAACCCACCTGCTATAATCCGCAGGGAAAGACCATTGCCTCTGGAATCACCACTGTTTGCGTGATGGACCGGGATTCACGCACAAAACGCCCGTCCAACACCGCTAGATCCCGCCTTTTGTCTAGATGTAGTGATTAAACACCATTCTGATGTTTAACCACTGTTCATATGATCAGCCCTGGAAACGAGCATGAATCGAAGAAAATTGAATCGAGCCTGGGAAACGTTGCGCGCTTTGCCCATGCCCGCCATTGCAACCGATAAACTGGCGGATCTGCACAACGACCTTACCCACTATGACATGATTGTCGCCGAAGAGATGCGGGAATACTTGCGAGGACGGTCTGTCAATCCCTACAAATTACAGATTGATTGGGAATTAGAAGAGACGCTAAGATCGTTTAAGCCCGAAAATTCGGCAGAGGTGGAGTGTAGGCGCGAAATGTTGCGCTATAAACGCCGTGTCGATGATGTTGTCCGCGAGTTATTGCGTTTGGCCCAACATGTCGCAGCCCGCTAACCCCGGTTAACACACGACCCACTTACCCACATTTATCCATCACCTTCCACAAAGAATCTATACTCTTCACCCAACGAGATCACGGCGGACCAAATCGTCCACCGTTTCGCGGCGTTGAATCAGCCGTGCCTCCCCGTTGTGAAGCCACACCACGGCCGGGCGCAATGCACCGTTATAGTTGCTGCCCATCATTAAATGATACGCTCCGCTGACTGGGATTGCCAGACTTTCGCCCACCGTCACAGCCGGCATGGGTAAATTTTCGATTAGCACATCCCCACTTTCGCAATAGGGGCCGCCGATCCAGCCATTGCCCACGGCTTCGCGCTGCGGGTTAGCCACGGGCAGCGCCGAATAGCGCGCGCCGTAGAGGGCCGGGCGGATGTTGTCGGCCATGCCACCGTCAAGCAAGATCCAACGCCGATTGGGCGTCTCTTTGATTGCGCCCACGCCATAGATCGCCACGCCCGCACGTGCAACCAGACTGCGCCCCGGCTCCATTTGCAGCACAGGCAGCGGCAGATCACGGTGCTCGCAACCCGCCGCCAGCGTCTCGGCCACAAAGCGCACATAGTCATCAATGGACGGGTGGGGCAGATCGTCGTCGTGATAGGGCACGCCCCAGCCACCGCCGGGACAGAGCACCGCCGGCGTCCAGTCGCTTTCCGCCCGCAACGCCACCAGCAGATCCAATACGCGTTCCAGGGCAGGGCCAATCGGAGCCGGGTCGTGGAAGTGTGATCCCTGGTGAAAATGGATACCATGGAGCGGCAAATTTTCCCGTTGGCACAGCCGCACAGCCTCCACCGCTTCAGCATAGCTCATGCCAAACTTGCTATCGTCCTGCCCGGTCTGCCGATAGCTATGTGTATCCACAGCCACGCCAGGGCGCAGTCGCAGCCAGAGATTGGGCATGGCTGCGGTCTGGCGCGCAAGCTCCGCCAGCCGTGCCAATTCGGTAAGGTTATCCACCACAATTGTCCCCGCCGAGGCCACAGCCGCCGCCAGATCCGCCCTGCTCTTGTTGACGCCATGGACCAAAATCTGACTCCGCCGCACACCCGCGTGGACGGCAATATGAATCTCCCCTTGTCCGGTACAATCTACCCAAAGATCATGATCCGCCGCCCAGCGTGCAATGGCCGTGCCCAAGAAGGCTTTCCCCGCATAGGTGATGCCGGTCTCGTAGGGGTAATATTTCGACAAAGCAACGCGATATTGGGCCACGGCGTCATCCAACGTAGCTTGGTCGTAAAGGTAAAGTGGCGTGCCAAATTGCTCGCACAGCGCCAACACATCGCAGCCGCCGATCTGCAACGCATTTTGGTGGTTGAGCGCGGTTGTAATCGGGAAGAGAGGCAATCGAGTTGTGTACACAGTGGGTTCCTTTAACGATCAGAGTACGACCAGCACAATGCCGGCGAGCGTAATCAGCGCGCCCAGCACGCTATTGAACGAGGGCATTTCAGCCAGCAATAGCATTCCCAGCAAAATGCCGCCGGTGACTTCCTGGGTGGAGACCAAGTTAACATAGGTGGCGCTGACCCGGCGCAGGGCGGCGTTATAGAGTGTGTGCCCAAGCGCCAGCGGCAGGACGCCCAACGCCAGCACGCTGAGCAGGGCCGGGCCGGTGTAGCCAGCGGGCGAAAAGGAGACCAGCGCCAGCGGCAGCAGCCAGAGCGTAGCCGCCGCATAGACGCTGCCCGCATAGGCCAGCAGGGTATCAGCGCGCCCTTTGGCTGCGCCCAGCCACGCTATAGATAGCGAAACAGATGGCGCTGCCCACGGCCAGCAGATCGCCGATGATCATGCGTTGGGTGAGGTGTGGCTCGAACCCGGCCAGAACGGCCACGCCGATCACGGCCACGCCGATCCCCGTCCACTTGCGCGGCGTGAGGGTTTCGCCCAGATAGATGCGGGAAAGGATGGCGACAAAAATAGGCGCTGTATAAATCAGCGCCAGACTGTGGGCAATGGTGGTATAGTCGAGTGAGGCAATGTAGAGGCCAAAATGCAGGGCAGTGACCAAGCCATAGAGGGCAAAACGAGGCCATTCATGCCGGGGCGGCAGGGCTTCTTGGCGCCATACGGCCAGACCTAGTACCAAGACTGCGGCGACGCTGACCCGCCCGGCGGTGATCTCATAGGAGGTCAGGCTGCCTGCCGCCCAGCGGATCAGGACGGGACTGGTGCTGAAGAGAAAGACCGCCAGGGCAACCAGCCCCAGTCCACGCCGCTCGTCTTGGGTCACAGCGGTTACACACTGCTTTCAGATCGTTGTTGGGGATTAGTAGGTTGGTCCCAGGGCAACGGCAACGGTACCCAATACCATGCTGACCACGATTAAGAGGCTCAGCACGTAAAAGATCTTTTCGTTGCGGGTGAAGATACGGCGATTGCGGTTGTTACGGCTCATAGTAAATTCCATTTCACTCAACAAAATAGACGTTATACTCCGCAGCAGCACACAAAGACATTTTTCAAAGAGCAGAAACTGTTCCTTTGTGGCGCTGCTTATTATACCGTCAAAAAGTATAGCATAGGGCAGGCGAAATCTCGAAAGATTTGACACGGCCATTTTCTATGGTATAGTGCTTCCACAACTTTATAGCCATCTGCGTTTATCCAGAGAGGTGGAGGGAACGGCCCTGTGAAACCTCGGCAACCGGCAGCAGATGATCGACGGCGATCATCCCCTGTGTCAGGTGCCAATTCCGTCGGTGCGATACACCGAAAGATGAGACGCAAGCATTTAATGCTTCAAGCCCTTGCAACCTCTTCCTGTATCCATCGGAAGGGGTTTTTTGTTTGGGCAAATCGACCCATAACTGCGAACAACGACACGCCGCCGCTAAAGTCCTAGCGTCGCAAGGCGCTTTTCACTCTTAGCAACGGGTTTTCACCTGCAAAATCGAAACGTTAACACTCGCCCTATCTCTATCTCCCAAACGCACTGGCACGCGCGATTCCATTCCTTGTTCTATTCAGGAGGCACAATGACCACATCACAGCCTGGCAACGGCATCATATCCAACGGCACACACAGCTATCCGGCCAAAAAGTCGGAACGTTCGGCGCTGACCGAGGCTGTCCACGCTGGCGAAAAACGTTACCTTTCGCACCACAGCCTCACCGTGCCTATTGTGCAGACTTCTACTTATACGTTTGAAAACACCGCTCAACTGACCAACTATTTGGAAGAGCACATGTTTTGGGATGTGCCAGAGCGCGAGGAATATGGGCGCTATGGCAACCCCACGGTGCGCGCCGTGGAAGCAAAACTGGCAGCGCTGGACAAGGCAGAAGATGCCCTTTTGGTGAGCAGCGGCATGGCCGCCATTACCACCACCTTGATGATCATGCTTTCGGCGGGCGACCATTTCATTATTACCGAGGACTGTTACCGGCGCACACGCAACTTCTGTCGCACCTTTCTCACGCGCTTTACCATTGAGTGTACCACCGTCCGCCCCGGTGACTACGAAGCCATCGAGGCGGCCATCCAGCCCAACACCAAGCTGATCTTCTCTGAATCGCCCACCAACCCATTCTTGCGCTGTCTCGATTATCCCCGCCTTGTGGACATTGCCAAACGCCACAAACTGAAAACCGTGGTCGATACCACCTTTGCCACGCCCATTAACGTGCGCCCAATTGAACACGGCATTGATCTGGTGATCCACAGTGTGACCAAATATCTGGCCGGCCACAACGATCTGTTGGCGGGTTGTGTGGTGGGGAGCTATGGATTGACCACGGCGCTGCGCCAGGCCCAGGGCATTATCGGCGCCGTGGTGGATCCGCACTGCGCGTACTTGATCTTACGGGGGCTGAAGACATTGGGTCTGCGCGTGCGCCAGCAAAATGCCAGCGGCCTGGCTGTGGCCCGCTTTTTGGAAGATCATCCGAAGGTGCGGCGGGTTTGGTATCCAGGGCTGGAGAGCCACCCGGATCATCGTGTGGCAAGCGAGATGATGAGCGGTTTCGGCGGTGTGATCAGCCTGGAAATCAACGGCGACGGCCCCGCCGCCAGCCGCTTTATCGACGCCTGCCAGATTGCCCGCATTGGCCCCAGCCTGGGCGGCGTGGAAAGCCTGATTGAGCAACCCTCGATTATCTCCTATTACGACACCTCGCCCGAAGTGCGCCAATCGTATGGCATCAGCGACGAACTGGTGCGGCTGAGCCTGGGCATTGAAGAGACCGACGATCTGATTGCCGATCTGGCACAGGCGTTGGCGGCAGTCTAGCGATTAGACCGTGGCGATTAGCGATTGGCACATGCAGTGCAATCAATCGCTAATCGCCACTCGCCCGTTCCCCGATTGCAACCCAGCCATCTTTACAACGCTGATACCCATTTGCTACAATGCCCGCAGGGACGACGGAAAGTCTCCGTTGCCGTTCCCGCCGATTCTATATTGCCATTGAACAGGATCTTCCATGTCGCTCGATTTTTGGCGCAACGTCGCTGTGATCTGGCTCTGCTTCCAGGGCTTCTTTTTATTGATCATCCCTCTAGCCCTTAGCTACCTTCTGGTGCGGGCGATGGGCTGGGTGTTGCGCAAAACCAATACGCTCTTCCACACCGTGCAGGGCTATAGCCGAACCGTCCGCAACAAAACCGAAGCCATAGCCGATAAGGTAACCCAGCCTGTGATCCAATCGCACGGCAAGGCAAGCGGAGCCGCGGCCGTGGTCAGCACCCTCTTCCACGAAAAGAGCGCCGTTCTCCCAGACGTGCGCACACTGGACCGATCCACAACCACAAGAAAGGATGCAGCATGGAGAGTAAATCATCGCGCACAGGGGTGATCATTCTAGGCGTGATCTTGGGCGCAGCGTTGGGCGGTAGTTTTGCCTGGCTTGCCAGCAGCCGCTCCAAAGAGGGGCACGAAACTGCGTTTGCCAGCCTGGGTTTCGCAGACTATTTCCAGCTAGGGATTGGCGTTTTGACGCTGGTGCGCCAGTTTGGTGCAATGCTTGAAAAGAGCAGGGAAGTTTAATAAACGCGCACCTCGTTTGAGGTGCGCCTTTTTTGTTAAAGGAGTACGACGTTGGCGAATCATCTGGGTTCTGGAAGTCGTCCGTTACGGGTTGCTATTATTGGGGCAGGGCCATCGGGGTTCTATGCAGCCGGATCTTTGTTGCAACAAAAGGAGTATCACGTCTCCATCGACATCATTGACCGCCTGCCCACGCCCTATGGTCTTGTGCGCTATGGCGTTGCGCCCGACCATCAAAAGATCAAGTCCGTGACAAAAATTTATGAACGCACGGCCAGTGATGCCCGTGTTCGCTATTTTGGCAACGTCAACTTGGGCAGCGACATTACCCACGACGATCTAAAGGCGTATTATGATCAGATCATTTATGCCGTGGGCGCACAGTCGGACCGCCAGTTGGAGATCCCCGGCGAAGATCTGCCGGGCAGCTTCTCGGCCACCGAGTTTGTGGCTTGGTACAACGGTCACCCAGATTTTGTCAACTATAATGTCGATCTCAGTGTAGAGAGCGTAGCCGTGGTGGGCGTGGGCAACGTGGCAATGGATGTGACGCGCATCCTGGCAAAGTCGATCAGCGAGTTGGAGACCACCGACATTGCCGACTATGCGCTGGAAAAGCTGCGCCACAGCAAGGTGAAGCATATCCACATTCTGGCCCGACGTGGCCCCGTTCAGGCCAAGTTCACCGATCCCGAAATCAAGGAATTGGGCGAACTGGAAGAGACCGATGTCATCGTCAAGCCCGAAGATCTGATTCTCGATCCATCCAGCGAAGCCGAACTTGCCACCGACCGCACGGCGCAGCGCAATCTGGAAACGCTGCGCGAATTTGCCCAACGCGGCCCCACGGGCAAGCCCAAACAGATCCACTTTCAATTTTTGCGCTCGCCTGTGGAACTCTTTGGGGAAGAGCGGGTGACCGGGATGCGCATGGAGAAAAATGTGCTGGTGGGAAAGGAGGGGGGCTATCTTGCCTGTGAGGGTGTCGGCGAGTTTGAAACGCTGGACATCGGCCTGATCTTCCGGGCGATTGGCTATAAAGGGACGCCCATTCCAGGCGTGCCCTTTTACGACCGCTGGGGCATCATCCCCAACGACAAGGGGCGTGTCACGGCAACGCACAAAGGCGAGATCGTCCCCGGCGAATATGTGGTGGGCTGGGCCAAACGCGGCCCCACCGGCATTATTGGCACCAACAAGCCAGATGCCGGCGAGACTGTGAATTTGATGCTCGAAGATGTGCCCACGCTGACAAGGGTCGATGCTGATAAGGCACGCCCCAATGCCTTTGTTGAACTGCTCAAGGCACGCGGCGTCGATTATGTTACCTTTGCCGATTGGCAAGCGCTGGACAAAATCGAAATAGAGCGTGGCGCAGCCCAGGGTCGTCCGCGTGTGAAATTGACCGACATTGAAGAAATGTTGGGGATTGTCCATGCCCAGCGCAGCGAAGGTGAGCCAGCCGGGATTGCGGGATCGTAGCGGTTCCGGTGCGACGTACCCTCGACCTGAATAGCTCTGCGGGATCAAGAAAGAGTAAGAGTGGTTATTGCTCACAGGATGAGTGATTAAAAGATGAAGTCGACAATCGTAGAAACGAAGTACAGTACGCCACACTCGTCAGCGATTCAAGTGGCCCAGAGCAAACATGTGCCAGCCCCACCCCCTGATGCTGAAGTAGAGAACGTGACTGACGGATGTCGATTCATCCAGCCACCCTACGTGCAAACTGGCTCACTATCATAATCCCCTGGGGCTGCGTGAACGCATCCTAACACTGCCTGTGACCGTTGCGTTCATTCTAAGCTTGATCTGGCGGCAGATCGGCAGTGTGCGTGTCATTAGTGCGGGTGCTGCGGCACAGAAGGTCTGCTTTGGATGACAGATACGCGTGAAAGTCAGTAACAGGCCGTCTCTAAAATATCGTCTGCGCACAGCTGCAGTGCTGAACTCATTCGAAAGGATTTTGTATGGATGGTTCTGACCCAGGCGGACAGAGCGCTGTGAAAGCACGAGAGCGTCCACTTGCCGCCTCGAGATTGCTCTGGCGCGGCGCTGCACAGACTGTACTGGTTCATGATGGACTCCACACTCGATGCCCTTTTGCCGCAAGCGTAGTGCTGCTGCGAGAGAACGAGACCCATCCACTGCAGCACGAATGACGGCGTTACGGAGTCTGGTTTCACGCTTGCGCCGCCGACTCATGGTACGAAGCCGATCCACAAGCTCATGACCAACGTTTCTGGCCCCAGATTCTATCAGCAGCTGCCAGCGGGTGCGCTCCTCATCTTTGACTTGGCTACACCAACTTTCAGATTGTTTCGTGAACTCTCTGGCGGCGAAGGTAACCTTTGCTCACTCGGTGCAAAGAGTAATCTAGGCTCATTCAGGTTCGAACCCAGGTCATCGTGCGCAGTGCCCAGGTTCACTGACCGCGCTGGATTGGCAAAGGCTACATGAGCTGCCAGATGGTGCGTCTGGTGGAAGTTCTGCACCAGCGCGAAGTGGTATCGCTACCTGACCAGCGAACTCGATGCAGAACGATTGCCAGCCGCCTACGTGCTTGCACTCTATCATCAGCGCTGGCGCATTGAAGATGCCTACGCCATCGTCAAGCGTCTACTGGGGCTTGCCTAGACATCGTATTCCCATACCGCCGCCGAAAAGCGTGCCTGCCTGCGGCCAGCCATTGCCCGTTCAGCCAGAGATCATAGCTGATGTCGGCCCAGATGCGCAGACGCCCGGCCTCTGATCCCGGCGGCACGCTGATCTGTCGCGCCGATAAAAGACGACACGGTGTTTGCTCTCTTCATTGGGATGCGCCCAAATCTCTTGGCCTCGGCAAAGAGAATCTCACTCGGCATTTGCGTACAAAGCAGCGGCACGTGAGTGACCAAACACGAGTTCCCGACTTTGGAAAAATGTGACAGCAGCCGTGGAGAAGCGCCCCAGCCACGATTGTCAGACAGAGCACGCTCCAAACCACTCTTGTTCCCCTCATCGCACCATCGTCTCAATCAATTGCCCCAGTGCCGCCGCTGGATCGCTACAGCGCCCACAGTGGACGGGCGAAGGCTGGATCACGGTGCTGCGCGGGGCTGTGAGCCAGTGGAATCGATCAGCCAGCGGGAGCGCACCGATGGGGCCAGCGCCGCGCGCAATCGCCGGGATCAGGGTAAGGTTTGTTTCCAATTGGTCGAGGTCAAGATGGGGCGAGAAGAAACCCCAGCGCGCCCGATCAAAAACAATTTCGGCATCCAAAAAGCGCTTTGTGCGGCAAAAAAGAATCGCGCCCACGTTGACAAATTCCCCGCGCTCCACCCGCGGCAACACGCGCACCAAGGCATAATCAAACGAGGTGTGGCTGAGGTTAGCGGGCGTTGCGGGCAAGGTTCGCCTCCTGCACAAAGATCTCCGCAGCCGCCAAGCGTGTAGTCAGATAGTCCACATAGCCCTGTCGGTGAGCTGTCACATCGTCAAACAGCGTTTCCCCGCCCAGCCACTCCGCCGGGATCAGATCCACAACCGCCCGTAGAGCTTCGGTGGAAAGCCGCACACGCAGCAAAGCATCGGCCTGCTCAAGTTCTGTTGCCAGCGAAAGCAGCGTGTGTTGGCGGATCATGGGGAAGGGATTGCGGGCGCGCTCGCGAAAGCCGTCCCAACTGTGGTGAAAATAGAGCGACGCACCGTGATCAATCAGCCAGAGTTCACCCTGCCAGATCAACATATTGACGTTACGCGGGGTGCGGTCTACATTGGTGATGTACGCATCAAACCAGACGATCTGCGAGGCCAGCCATTCATCGGGCGGCGGGGCCAGCAAAATGTTGAAATCAAAGGCGTTGGGCAGATAGCGCAGCCCCAAGTTAAGGCCGATGCTGGCTTGTAACAGATCGCGGATTTCGGGATCGGGTTCCGAGCGGCCCAGAGTTTCGTCCATGCGAATCAAGGCGAGTTCGGGAACGGGCAGCCCCAGAATGCGGCCAATTTCACCAGAGATCAACTCAGCGATTAAGGCTTTAGCGCCCTGGCCGGCCCCCACAAATTTCATCACATAGCGGTTGCCATCGTCGGCCTCGACCACGGCGGGCAGCGAGCCGCCTTCGCGCAGCGGCGTCACATAGCGGGTGGCGTGGACAGTGGGGAGATAGAGTTGTGTCATGTGTTTCCTCGTGATGAGCAGCGCTGACCACAACAGGAGCGAGCAGCGCGCCTATCATAGATCGCACGCCGTGCGGGCGTCAATCTCGCCACTGCATAGAACTCGCCACTGCATAGAACACGCCACTGCATAGAACTCGGATGAACCGGATTTGACGAATTACCGCGGATTGATTGTGCGCCTGATCTGCTCAATCCGTGGTCTATTTCGGCCCTGCTGCGATCTTCGGGTAGAATGCAGGGACCTATTTAGCCGATTGAGGAGATCGCCATGACACCATCGTTACAACCCGAACAACTGCGTGATGCACTGCGCGCCGTCATCGACCCGGAAATTTTCGAGAATATTATCGACCTGGGTCTGGTTTACAATGTCGAAGTCGAACCCGCCGACCGCGCCGTCGTCACTATGACCTTTACCACGCCGCACTGCCCCATGGGGCCGGAAATTGTGGAGAACGTGGAAAAAACCCTGAAAGCCCAGGGCGCGCAGTCTGTTGCCGTCAACATTGTGTGGGATCCCATGTGGACGCCGGACATGATGACCGACGCGCTGAAAAAGCAAATGGGCATCGAACCCGAAGCCGAATTGAAAATTGAAACACCGCCGCCACCGCCACCAACGCCACGCAAAAAAGAGAAAAAGGGCTTTTTCGCACGCATCTTTGGCGGGTAAAATGAAGAGATTGAGAGATTAGGAGATTACCCTATCTGCACCAATCACCTGCCCTGAAAATTGCTTGTGGACACCGATGGAAGAGAACACAGATTAATCCCCAAAAATCCGTGTTTCTTCCGATCCGTGTCGACAAATTCTCATTCATTGTGGCGCAGAACGCTGCATGAAAAACTAATCTCCCAATCTCACATTCTACACCCAGGAACCTACCATGCCCCACCACCCACAGATTTTCGCCCACCGCGGAGCCAAAGCTGTTGCCCCGGAGAATACGTTGCCCGCCTTCCAAAAAGCCCTGGATATGGGCGTGGACGGCATTGAGTTGGATGTCCAGGCCAGCGCCGACGGCCAGCTTGTGGTGATCCATGATTTCACCGTTGATCACACCACCAACGGGCGCGGCAAAGTGGCCGAGATGACCTTTGCCGACCTTGCTAAACTCGACGCGGGTAGTCACTTTGGCCCGGAGTTTGCCGGCACGCCCATCCCCACGCTGGACGATGTTTTCGATCTTGTGGGCGACCGCTGCCAAGTCAACATCGAGATCAAATCCCAAGCCTGGGATGGCGGGCGCGAAGTCGAAATGGTAGTCAACCTTATCCGCCGCCGCGCCCTGCATGATAGTGTGATCGTCTCTAGCTTCAACCCGATCAGCCTGCTTGCCATGCGTTGGCATGATCCCAAAATTGCGCTGGGGCTGCTCTACTTTCAAGAGATGCCCGTCTTCCTGCGCCGGGCATGGATGGGGCCGCTCATCGCCCCCGAAGCGCTGCACCCACACTTTTCGCTGATTGATGCAGAGTATGTGCGCGCTGCCCACGGAGCCGGGCAGTTTGTCAACACGTGGACAGTCAACAGCATTGATGAAGCGCGCCGCCTGGCCGATCTGGATGTCGATGTGATCATGTCCGACGTGCCGGATCAACTTATGCAGGCGTTGCGATCTTAACGCAGCGGTTTAACGCGGAGACGCAAAGGTGCAGAGGCGCAAAGGGTACCTCTGCACCTGTATCGTTACAATTTTTCTCACGGATCACAACGGCGTTTCATGACCGATCCGATCTCCCAATCTCCCAATCTCCCGATCTCCGCCTCTGCTCCTGGCAAGATTATCCTCTTTGGCGAACATGCCGTCGTCTATGGACGACCGGCGATTGCCGTGCCTGTGACTGATGTCTGCGCCACAGCGACGCTGATTCTATTGCCACCGGGCAGCGGCTGCACCATTCTTGCCCACGATCTGGGCAGTGCGGCGCGCCTTGCCACGGCTACCGCAGATGATCCGCTGGCGCTGATTGTGCGGCTGACCCTGGCCGAGTTGGGGCTGCCCGCTGATCCCGACTGGCAGATCGAAATTCGCAGCCAACTCCCCATTGCCGGGGGATTGGGCAGTGGCGCGGCGGTGAGCACGGCGATGGTACGGGCGATCTTCGCCAGCACAGGGCAAGAAGCCGATGCGGCCCGAATCAGCAGCCTGGTCTATCGCAGCGAGGAGATCCACCACGGCACGCCCAGCGGCATTGACAACACGGTAATCGCCTACGCGCGACCAATCTGGTTTGTGCGTGGCGCACCTGTGGAAAGTTTTTTGCCTGCCCACCCATTCACACTGGTGATTGCCGACAGCGGCATCCGCAGCCCCACGCGGGAAACTGTGGGCGATGTGCGCAGGGCTTGGCAGGCGGAACCGGCGCGCTATGAAGCCATCTTTGACGAGATCGCCGCCCTTGTCCACAGCGCCCGCCAGGAAATTGAACGCGGCAATCTACCCGCGCTGGGGTCGTTGATGAACCGCAATCAAATGTTCTTGGAGCGGCTGGGGGTGAGTTCGCCGCCGCTGCAACGGCTGATCGAGGCGGCGCGCAGCGCGGGGCATGGGGGGCAAAACTCAGCGGCGGGGGACGCGGCGGCAACGTCATCGCTTTGGTGGATCTATCCGCAGTGGCGGCAGTTAGCGCCGCATTGCTCGAAGCGGGGGCAAATCGAGTGTTGTCAACAAGGGTGGGTTAGAGACCCGCCACCGATTTTACAAGATAGGGTTCGCCTTTTTGCACAGTCTCAACCTGTGACTCCAGCGCTGTCAGCGGCGCGCCAGGCGGACGAATGCTGAGAATCGCCTCCACACATTCAGCATATTCGCGCACCAGACTGCGCCGGGCGGCGTAGCCCAACGCCCGCTGAAGCAAGCGGCGCGCTTCCTCACCGTTTCCCCGCAGATGGGCAAGATGGGCCTGCCCCAGAATGCCCTTGACGTAGGTAAAGGGGTAACGATGCTGTGGATCGGCCAGTCCTTGATTCAACAAGCGCTCCGCCTCGGCCAGATCACCTTGGGCCAGCGCCACCAGCCCCAGCCCAATCACAGTGCTGTTGCGATGGGTGCGGAAGCTGTCCCGGTCGGCCAAAAAGCGCGCCACCCTGTGCAGCCGATCCGCCGCCAGGTCCAACTGTCCACTTTCCAGCGCTTGATAGCCGCTGGAGATGCGCGGCCACAGGCTGGCTAGTTGCGCCGCGGTGCCGTGGACCTGATGATTGAGTGCCTTGCTCTGTTCGTTAAGCACGTGTCCACGCGCGGCATCGCCCAGCAGCCGCACGGTCACCGCTAATTGGTGATAGGCCAGACTTGCCAGCGAGCGCTGTTCGGTCTCTTCCGAGAGGGCCACGGCAGCGTTGAGTATGTTTTCTGATTGGCGAAATTGCCCCTGCACCTGGAGCGCCCAGCCATAGGTGAGCAGTGGCAGCGCGGCGTGAACCCGCCCCATGGCGGCGATCACACTCTCCACCGGATCGACAGGCACAGGCGGCGCGCTTTGGAAATCCGCCCAACTGTTCGCATCACTGTCATTGTCCGGCCCAAAGAGCGTGCGATTCCGCGCCAACAGATCCGCCAGCGCCGGCACAGCTTTGCGGTCCACAATCAGCGCCTCCATCGAGCGCGTTGGACTCGGCCTGTTGGCCCACCAAGCCCAGCAGCGTGGTCAGCCGTGTATGCACCATCCAGGCCAGATCAGTGTCGCCGCTCTCGATTGCCCAGCGCACCAGCCGCGTATAAGTCTCGCTGACGCCGTCGGGATCAAGCAGGCTTTCATAGGCCAGCCCGCGCCCTTGCAGCGCCCGGCTGATCAGCGCCGGGTCCGATTCAGGCATGGCTTCTAGCGCGGCCAGGGCGTTGTCAAACTGGGCAATCGCGCCTGTGAGCGAAAGGTACGCAGCAGTTTTTCCCCGGCCAAAATGCTGTAGCGGGCATATTCCAGGCGATTGAGCAGCCCGGCCTCGCCATAGTGAAAAGCGATCTCTGCCGGGTTGCGCTCGGTCTGCCAATGGGTTTCCAGGGCGTGGGCCACCTGCCGGTGCAGCCGCCGCCGCAGCAAGGTGTTCAGCCGGTCATAGGCCACCTGCCGCACAATCTGATGCACAAAATCAAGCCGTTCGTCCATGCGCTCGCTTAAAAACTGGCGACGGAGCAAGACCTCCAGCCCACCGATGGGATCAAAAGGCGCGGCCCCGCTCTAAAAGCTCCAGGCTGAAATCGCGCCCGATCACGGCGGCCATTTGCAAGACGTGGAGCGCTGCGTCGGGCAGCCGTTCCATGCGCTCTTGAATGATTTCGCTGACACGTTGGCTGTGGCCCAACGGTTGCACCGATTCCAGCGCCACGGCCAACGGCTTGCCACCGCTGCGCTCTTGCATGGCTTTGATGGCCTCGGACAAAAAGAGCGCGTTGCCCGCGCTCATGCTGAAAAGCCCTTGCACAAGTGCCTCGTCGGCGTGGGCGCTCACCTGTTGGAGGAGGGCGCGACATCGTCCAAGCCAAGCCGTTCGACGGTGAGCATGGCGGCATGGGGCGTGCGGCGCAGGGCATGTAACAGGGTTTGCAGGGCCTCGTTTTCCACCAGATCACCGTGGCGATAGGTGAGCAGCAACAAGAATGGCGCACGTCCCACGCTCTTGGAGAGCCGGCTGAGCACCGCCAACGTTTCGGCATCGGCCCAATGTAGATCGTCAAAGAGCAGCACCAATGGTCGCAGATCGGCCAGGCCCGTCAAAAACGAGACAATGCCTTCGATCAGCCGTTGGCGGTTTTCTTCCGGGCTAAGATGTCCCTCTAAACTGGCGGGCAGATCAGACAGACGGTCATGTAAACTGGGCAAGATTTGGGCGATCTGATGCAAAGCGGCGCGGGGCAGGCGACGCAGCGAGGAATCGGGCAAGAGTTGCAAATAACGCCCAATTGCGTCGGTGATGGGCGCATAGGGCAGATTCTGCTCCAGGCGCTGACAGGTGGCACTGATCACCGTGGCCCCAGCAGTCTCGGCCCGGCGCAGCACTTCATAGGCCAGGCGCGACTTGCCCACGCCCATTTCGCCGCCCAATACCACCAGCGAGCCAGCGCGATCCAATGCACGTTGCAGCGCTGCCGCCAATTCCGCCATCTCTTGATCACGGCCCACAAAGGGTTCATGTGGGTGCGCTTCCAGCGCGGGGAGCAAGCTTTGTTGGGGCAGAGAGTCCGAAGATGAGGTTGGCAAGCTTTCGTCACGGGCGGCGTGGGCAGAGAGGGCCGCCGCCGGTGTGGTTTCCACCTCGCCGTTGAGAATGCGCCCGTGTAGTTGTTGCGTCAGCGGGCTGGGATCCGCGCCCAGTTGTTCGCCCAGCACCACGCGACAGCGCTCATACGTGAGCAGACGCGCCGGCGCTGTCGCCAGATTCGGCCTGATAACGCATGAGCGCTTGATAGGCGTTCTCGCGTACTTCGTCACGCGCCAGCACCTCGCGACAGGCTGAAATCGCCACCGTATAGTTGCCCTCCGCGCTTGGAGCGCTGCTAAGTTCAAGAGTGCGTCAAAATAGCGTTCGCGCAGCCGTTCGCGCTCGCTTTTGGCCCAGTCGGCATAGGGATCACCAATCAGATAGTCGTCCTGGTAGAGTGCAATGGAATTTTCGAGAAGGTGGCGGCGTGTGGTGGGGGTCGCCGTGTGTGTGACATCGTCCAGCCAGCGGCCAAAAACGTCCACATCTAGCCAGATGTCCGGGTGCAATCGAAATGCATACCCTGGCGTTTGGGTATGGATATAGACGGAGGGCGCTCGGTTGGGACGATCCGGCTCCAGCACGTTGCGCAGGGCATTGACGGCGCTGCGCAGGGTGGTGGCGGCGGCATCGGGTGTACTATCCGGCCATAAAATCTCAATGAGTCGATCTGTAGAGACGGGACGGGGCCGTTCGGTGATCAAAATTTTGAGCAGTTGACGCGCCTGTCGTGTGCGCCAATCGCTTTCATTGACGGCCTCGCCGTGGCGGATCACCTGGAGCGTGCCAAAGGTGTAAATTTGAATTGGAGCGAGGTTGGGATCGAGCATGGTACCTTCTTTGGTACAAGCGTTTCCACCGAAGCAAGGGGCAGCGTGGGGCTGTCCGTGCCTCTATTGTACCGCATCTGAAAAGATTCTGACAACATTGATAACGCAGTGCGGCATAAAAAAACGGGCTACTTCATGTGAAGTAGCCCGTAAGTATGCTTTTGGCGATCAATCTCTACTTTTAACCTATTTTAGAAGGGAATATCCTCTTCATTGCTCACATCTTCATTGTCGTTGCTGGTAGTGGCCGAGCCGTTGTAGCTGCCGCCCCCCCCATCATCACCCCGCGAGCCGATAAACTTCACGGTCTGCGCCGTGATCTCCAACGAGGCGCGCAGGTTGCCCTCACGGTCAGTCCACGGTCGCGCTTCTTCAACTTCGCCAATGATCAATACTTGGCGACCTTTACTTAGATATTTCGCGCAAAGTTCTGCCAATTGCCGCCATGCTGTCACCCGAAACCAAGTTGTTTTATCTTGGCGGGCGCCATCCTGACCGGTCCAGGATTTATTCACGGCCACGCGAAAACTAGTGACAGGCACACCGCTGGGGGTGTATTTCATCTCGGGATCTGATCCCAGATTACCGACCAAAGTGATTTGTTGGTACATACGGATACTCCTTACGTGTGGGAAAAGTCAACGCGTCAAGTCTAGAGGTCATTCATGGGCAAATCAGCGTTTAGGTAGCTTCATTGTAATCGAGTTTGCCTGCGGCTGTCAACAAAAATGAGAGACCAATCAGAAAATTTGTTCTATGCCTTCCTCTTTGTGAAGGATTAGACGAAGTCTGGCCTTCGTGGAATAATAAAGCCAACAATCGCTTCATCTCCGCTTTGGACCACCGCCGGGGGCGCGCCGTGAAACTTGAGATTATTCAATCCTATTTAAGCCAACATCACCTAGACGGCTGGCTGCTCTATGACTTTCGCGGCCAGAACCCAATTGCATTGGATGTGGCGGGGCTGCGCGAGAGCGGTACACGCCGCTGGTTTTTGTGGATCCCGGCCCAGGGACGCCCGGCCTGGTTGATCCATGCCATTGAGCGCGCCACCTTTGCCAATATCGATCCCGAACTGGACGGCAACCGCCATATCTATGTGGGCTGGCAACAACTGGCTATCCTTTTGCCAAAATTTGTGGGCAGTGGCGGCAATCGTCCGCTGCGTATTGCTATGGAATATAGCCCCTTGGGCGCAGTCCCCTATGTGAGCAAAGTAGATGCGGGCACGCTGGAACTGGTCACCGAGGTGACGGGCGCCGAGGTGGTCAGCAGCGCCGATCTGGTGCAACTAATTCAAGCGGTGTTGACGCCTGAACAGATGGAGAGCCACCGCCGGGCCATGGCAATCTGCGTCGAGGCCAAAGACGCCGCCTTTGCCTTTGTGGCGGAAAAATTGCGCCAGGATGTGCCAATCACTGAATACGATGTACAGGCGTTGATTACGGCCCACTTTGCCGCCGCCGGCCTGGAAGAAGATCACCCGGCGATTGTGGCGGTGAACGGCAATGCCGCCGTCCCGCACTACGCGCCCACAGCCACGGTGCATAGCCCGATTCGCCGCGGCGATGTGTTGCTCATCGATCTGTGGGCCAAAGAAAAAAGCCGCGGCGCAGCCTTTGCCGATATTACATGGACGGCTTTTTGCGGGGATCTGGTGCCTGCGCCTGTGCAAACTGTCTTTGAAACGGTGATCGGCGCACGGGACGCGGCTGTGGCTGCCATTGAAAGCGCGCTGGCCGAGGGTCGCCGCCCGCATGGCTATCAGATCGATGACATTGCCCGCGATGTAATTGTTGGCGCGGGCTATGCTGAGGGCATTTTGCACCGCACCGGTCACAGCTTGGGGCCGGCCATTCACTGGAATGGCGTGAATATAGACAATGTGGAAACCCAGGATCGGCGGCGGCTGATCCCCAATGTGATGTTCACGATTGAGCCGGGGATCTATCTGCCTGATCTCAACTGGGACGAGAGCGCTGAGGCCAAAGGGCTGGGCATCCGTAGCGAGATCAACTGCATTGTCCACGCCGACGGGCTGGAGGTCACCGCGCCGCGGCAGACGGAAATGATGCCGTTGTTGGCGGAATGAACGACTAGAGATTGGGTGATTTTGCCGTTCCGAAATCTCCCGATCTTCCAATCACTAATCTCTATCGAGAATTCACGGTTGCTAATTATGACACACAAAAAAACTTTCACCACCCCGCCGCGTGCGCGTTGCGCTTTTCGTCACCTGCATGGTAGACATGCTCTACCCTGGCGTGGGCATTGCCTCGGTTGAACTCTTGGAACGCCACGGCGTCGAGGTGATCTTTCCCATGGAACAGACTTGCTGCGGGCAGCCGGCCTTTAACGCAGGCTACCGGGACGATGCGCGTGTGCTGGCGCGGCGCTTTTTACAGGTCTTTGGCCCCATGTTGGAAAACGGCAACGTAGACGCCATTGTGGCCCCATCGGGCAGTTGCACCACCATGACCAGCCATTTTTATGACGTGCTGTTTGAGGAATCAGGCGAGCGCGATCTGCGCCAGCGTGCCCAAACGCTGGCTGCGGCTACCTTTGAACTAACTGAATTTTTGGTGGATGTGCTGGGTGTGGAGCAGACCGATACCACGGTCCACGGCAAAGTGACCTATCATCCGTGCTGTCATCTCTATCGAGAACTGGGCGTGGATCGACAGCCGCGCACGCTGCTTGCCAATCTTGATGGCGTTCAGATTGTGGATTTGCCCGAAGGCGACGATTGCTGTGGCTTTGGCGGGCTGTTCGCCGTTAAGAACAGCGGCATCAGCGCGGCCATGGGGCGGCGCAAGGCTGTCAATCTGGAAAAGAGTGGCGCCGACGTGGTCGCCATGTGCGACGTGAGTTGCTTGACCCACATTAACGGCATCCTCAGCCGCGAGGGCATCCGTTGCCGGGCTGTGCATGTGGCCGAGTTGATCAACGGCCAAGTGAGCGACGACGTGCGGCCAGAGATGACAACGCCCGATGCCGAAGCGGATCATCCGCGCCGCTGGCTGGATTTACGAGAAAAATAGAAGATTCGGCGATCGGGTGATCGCCAGAGGTTGCTGAAAATCGCCCAATCGCTTTTCATTGCTTTTTTTATCGGGAGATACGCTATGACCGTTGACTATTATGCCCCTTTCAAAACCCGTGTCAAACAGGCGCTGGGCGACCGTCACCTGAGCATTGCGTTAACCCACGCCACGGATCGCATGGTGGCCGGGCGCGTCAATTCCATGGGTGCAGTGGACGGCGAGGGCATACGCGATCAGGTGCGCCAGATGAAGGAACATACGCTGCGCCATCTGCCCGCCTATTTGGAGCAGCTTGAAATGAACCTGCGCTCCAACGGCATCACCGTGCATTGGGCGCAGAGCGGAGAGGACGCCGCCCGCATTGTGCGCGAGATTGGGCTGCAAAACAGCGTCGAATCGGTGGTCAAGGCCAAGTCTATGGCAACCGAGGAGATTCACCTGAACAAGGCGCTGCAAGATGTGGGCATGAAGGTGGTGGAGACCGATCTGGGCGAGTATATCATCCAGATTAACAACGAGCCGCCCAGCCACATTGTGGCCCCGGTGATCCACAAACGGCTGGAAGAGATCGCGCAGATCTTCCAAGACAAGTTGGACATGCCCGCCACATTGGACCCCGAAGCGCTCTGTTCGGCGGCACGCGTGCGCCTGCGCAAAGAATTTTTTGGCGCGGATATGGGTGTCAGCGGCTGCAACTTTGCGATTGCCGAGACAGGCACAATCTGCATTGTTACCAACGAGGGCAACGGGCGCATGGTCAGTTCCATGCCGCGCATCTACGTCGTGCTCATGGGCATCGAAAAAGTGGTACCTAGCGTAGAAGATGGCATATTGCAACTGCAAGCGCTCACACGCAGCGCCACCGGTCAACAGTTCAGCGTCTATTGCTCCATGACCAGCGGGCCGCGCAAGCCCGGCCACATTGATGGCCCAGAGCAGGTACATGTGGTGATCATGGACAATGGCCGCATTAGCATGATCGAACGCGGCTATGGCGAGGCGCTGCTGTGTATTCGCTGTGGCGCTTGTTTGAACGTCTGTCCAGTCTATCAAGAGATCGGCGGCCACGCCTATGGCAGTACGTATAGCGGGCCGATTGGTGCGGTGATCACGCCATTGCTTGCGCCTGAACTGGCCCAGGCCAAAGAGCTACCCCACGCCACCACGCTGTGTGGCGCTTGCCGTGAAGCCTGCCCAGTGAAGATCGATCTGCCCCGGCTGCTTGTCGATCTGCGCGCCGATCTCGTGCGCGAGGATGCCAATCCCCGCGCCGAGGCGTGGGCGATTAAGGGCTTCGTCAAGACCATGGAAAGCCGCCAACGCTACGAAAGCGCCGGCAAGCTTGCCAGCATTTCGTCTAATCTGGTGGCAAAGATGAGCGGTGGCAACATTAAATTTATGCCGCCGCCGCTGGATGGCTGGACCCAGCACCGCGATTTTCCACCCTTTGCCAAAAAGAGCTTTCGCGAATGGTGGCGAGAGCAGCAACAGATCCGCAATCGAGGGTAGCCTATGAGCGCACGTGATGAAATCTTAGGACGGCTGCGCGCCGCCTTGAAGCAGCCCGATCTCCGCTATCCCCCGGCCGAGACAGTGCGGCTGACCCATCCCATGACGGTGACCCACGCCGAGGGTGATCGCTGGGCGCTGGCCCAACGCTTCCGCAAGGAGATCGAGGTCTTGCATGGCTCCGCCGAATTGGTGGAGACTGCCGCCGAGGCACGCATGGCGGTGATCGCCCGCCTGGGCAACTGGGTGCAAGAGGGGCAAGCCGAACGCAAGATTGAACAGGCCGATATGCGCGGCGACTGGGATGTGCTGACATGGGATCCGGATCAACTGCCCGTGCCGGGGCTGGATGTGGCGCTGGCCGACACCCATTTCCGCGTGGTCGTGCCGCGGGATCTGCAAAAGAGCGACGATCGCGAGCGCATCCGTAACGTGCGCGCCGGCATCAGCGGCGTAGACGCGGCCTTTGCCAGCACAGGTTCGATTCTCGTGGGGGCGGGTGCGGGGCGCAGCCGTGCCGCCAGCCTCACCCCTTTTCGACATTTGGTGCTGATCCCGCTGAGCAAACTCTACCCAACGTTTGAGGCATGGATGGCCGAAAAACGGCGGCAAGGCACGCTGATCGACTATCTTCACGATAGCCGCAACGTAAGCCTGATCACCGGCCCCAGCAAATCCGCCGACATTGGCGGCAAGTTGACGCTGGGCGTGCATGGCCCCAAAGTGATCCATGCCATTTTATTCGATGACATTGAGGCGCTGATCCGCAGCGAAGCCTAGCCATGCATGAAACAGCCCAATTTTTTGGTGTCGGTCCGGTCTTGCCTGTGCATGATATTGCCCGGAGTGTCGAATTTTATTGCACAGCTTTGGGGTTTGATCTGGATTTTGTCATGGGGGAGCCGCCCACACACGGTTCTGTGACGCGTGGGCGCGTGGGCATTCAGTTTACGCCTGCGCCACCCGGCTTTGAAGCGGCGGCATTCCCAGGCTGGATCTATCTTTTTGTGGAAAAGATTGATGCTCTCTACGCAGAATACACAACAATCGGCCTGCCAATGGCCCGCCCCCTAGCCGACCACACACACGGGATGCGCGAGTTTGAACTTGTCGATTGCAATGGCTTTCGACTCCGCTTTGGTCAATATTTATAACCGTAGATCAACTTCTAGTTCAGAAAGTGAGACGAGCCGTGACAACATCATCTTCCGCAACAAAAACATGGCGGGTTGCCATGATCGGCGCAGGCACGATTGTGCAATTGGGCCACATTCCCCGCTTCAAAGAGATCCCCAATGTCGAGTTGGTGGCCGTGGTGGATGTGAACGAAACCCGCGCCCGGCTGGTGGCCGAGGAAGCGGGCATTCCCCATGTCTTCACCGATCACAAGAAAATGTTAGCCGAAATCCAGCCCAGTTTGGTAGTGGTGGCGACGCCCAACGTCTTTCATAAACCGATGACGATTGACGCGCTTAACGCCGGCTCCCATGTACTGTGCGAAAAGCCGCTGGCCCTTTCCTACACCGACGCCAAAGAGATGATGGATCTGGCCGCCTCCAAAGGGCTGACCTTGACCGTGGGCACGCACTATCGCTGGACGGCCCCGGCGCGTGCGGCCAAAGCCCATGTGGACGGCGGCTTCTTTGGCGAAATCTATGCTGCGCGCACAGTCTGGCAACGGCGCTCCGGCATCCCCGGCTATGGCAGTTGGTTCACCAACAAGGATCTGTCGGGCGGCGGCTCACTGCTGGACATCGGCATCCATGCCCTGGATCGCGCGCTCTTTCTCATGGGCTATCCTAAACCGGTGACGGTGAGTGGGGCGGCTTTCTCAAAATTTGGCACACGCGGGATGGGGCTGGGCGGCTGGGGCGCAGACCGGCAACCGTCCACAGTCAATGCCCGCTTTGATGTGGACGACCTGACCTGGGGCTTCATCCGCTTTGAGAATGGCGCGGTGTTACAATTTCAGGTTTCGTGGGCTGCGCATACCCAGAACCAGTTCTTCACCGAACTTTATGGCACAGAGGGAGGCGTGTTCATCGGTGACAAGGATCAGATTGATCTCTTCACAACGATTAACGGCCAAGATGTGGTGATTAAGCCCGATATTACCGCGGGTGTGGGAAACTCCTACGGACGCCAGATCCAAAACCTGATGCGCCATTTGGACGGCGATCTGACTGCCGAGGTGATTACCCCGCGTGAATCGCTCATCGCCGTGCAGATCATCGAAGGGATGCTCAAATCTGCCGAGAGCGGACACGAAGTGCAACTGAGCTAACGGAGTTGTGGCGGCAAATCTGCTATCCTGAGAGCGCGGGGGAAACCCCGGCGCTCTTTTTCTTTTGCTCGATTTGTCTCTGGATCGGTTGACCGAGGCTGGGGTAGATTCTATAATATATTTCGCAGCAGCACACAAGGACATTTTCAAATAGCATAAACTGTTGCTTTGTGGCGCTGCTTAGAATAAGCACATGTGTGGCTGACTGTTGAGGTGCTGATATGGCAAGTAACGTGACAACTCTCGATAGATTGCAGGCATTGACGACGATGTATCAACGGGGGTATCAAGATACCGTTGTTGATCTGACTGTTAAGAAATTGGTGGAAAACCAACTACAACAGCATGGTACAAAACTAAATGCGTTGCAGGCAGACATTGAAAAGTATGAACAACAATTTGATATGAGTTCGGAAGAGTTTTCCCAGAAATTTGAAGCAGGCAAGATGGGAGATGATGCAGACGTGTTTGAATGGCATATTCTCTATCAAATGTATAAAGAGCTTCGAGAACAAGTATTGTTGCTTGGTGCAAATAGATCGTAATGACTGAGCATCTTCGCCCAGCGTATGCAATTCAACAAGCCCAAACGCTCTTACTTTCACATTCTGTCATCGCGTCGACGAGAATTTTGCGGCTGGAAGCCACGGAGACGAGCGGATATTTGAGAGCGCGGCTGCTCTTTAAGCAACCGCGACTTTTTGGAAATCACACTCTATGTGAGGAGAGCCAACACAGAACTCGTCATGGAAAAGTACCGCTATCAGTGGATGAACGAGGATCGCACACAACTTCGCCGCCGCTGGGACGATGCGCCACACTATCCCGATTTGGCGAACTTTCCGCACCATTGCCACGTGGGCAGCGAAGAAACTGTTGAATCAAGTCAGGAGATGGACATTCAAACATTGCTCGATTTTATTCAGGCCGAGTTGACCCAGCCCTAACCAGAAAGGCGAACCCCTATGCCCTATACAACGATTATTTCGACGGAAGAATTGGCCGAAAATTTAGACAATCCCCAGTGGGCGGTGATCGACTGCCGCTTTTCGCTGCAAAATACCGAGCAGGGACGGCGCGATTATGCCGAAGCCCATATCCCCGGCGCGGTGTATGCCCATCTGGATGAAGACCTCTCCGGCCCGCTGGAATCGGGCAAAACCAGCCGCCATCCCCTGCCCGAAGTGGATACGTTTCAAGCCACGCTTTCCACTTGGGGCATTGACGACGACACCCAAGTGGTGGTCTATGACGACTGGGGCGGGGCGATTGCGGCGCGCGCGTGGTGGATGATGCGCTGGCTGGGCCACGAAAATGTGGCTGTGCTCAATGGCGGCTGGCCGGCGTGGACAAGCGAAGAGCGCCCCACACGCAGCGGCAGCGAAAGCCGAAACCGCGCCACATTTGTGGCCCGTCCGCGGCCAGAGTTGCTGGCCGACGCCGAAGAGGTGGCACGCAACATTGAGAGCGGTGAGTTTATGCTGGTGGACGCGCGCACGCCGGATCGTTATTACGGCATCGGCGAAAATCTTGATCCGATTAGCGGACACATTCCGGGCGCAGTCAACCACTTCTATGGACAAAATTTGCACGAAGGGCGCTTCCTACCGCCCCATGAACTCAAGCGCATCTATGGCCCGCTGATCTGGGGCTCGGCCCTCGCAACAAGTCGTCTTTTACTGTGGCTCCGGCGTCACCGCCACACACAACGCCCTGGCCCTGCTCTATGCAGGCATAGGCGAGGCTCGCGTCTACCCTGGATCGTGGAGCGAATGGATCACCAATCCCGACCGCCCGGTGGAAACGAAGAAAGAGTGAATTCGAGCGCGTCGCGTTTTCGACTTGCCAGCCGGTTCACTGTTACAATAAACGGCTGAATTGATAGTCTATTGAGCGGCCCCAGGCCGCTTATTTTATGGAAAAACTTATGCTTCAAACACGGACAGATTTGAGAAACGTTGCAATTATCGCCCACGTTGACCACGGCAAGACCACGCTGGTGGATGGGCTGTTGCGTCAGGCTAATGTCTTTCGCACCAATCAACTGATCACCGAACGGGTGATGGACTCCAACGATCTGGAGCGCGAACGCGGGATCACGATTTTGGCGAAAAATACGGCCATCCGCATTCACGACGCCCAAACCGATCAGGAAGTGAAGATCAATATTGTGGACACCCCCGGCCATGCCGACTTTGGCGGCGAGGTGGAGCGGGTGCTCAACATGGTGGATGGTGTGCTGCTTTTGGTGGATGCGGCCGAAGGCCCCATGCCGCAGACCCGTTTTGTGCTGCGCAAAGCGCTGGCCCTGGGTCACCGTGCGGTCGTGGTGATCAACAAAGTGGATCGTAAAGATGCCGACACCGAACGTGTCCTCAACGAGACCTTTGACCTTTTCATTGAACTGGGGGCGAGCGAAGAGCAGACTGACTTCCCAGTAGTCTACACCGTCGCCACCACAGGCCAAGCAGGGCTGACGCCTGAACTTAGCCCCAATTTGCAGCCGCTTTTTGAGGTGATGCTGCGTGAGATCCCGGCGCCCAAAGTAGACATGGATTTACCGCTGCAAATGTTGGTCACCTCGCTGGACTACGATCCCTATCGCGGGTTGACGGGACTGGGCCGGATTTTCGCAGGCCGAATGCAAGCCCGCCAATCCATTACACGCCTGACCCTGGATGGAAAGGAAATTTCGGCGCAGGTGCGCTATCTATTTGTCCACGAAGGGCTGGAGCGGGTAGAAGTCGACTCCGCTGAGGCTGGCGAAATCGTGGCCGTGGCCGGGCTAGATCACATTGTGATTGGCGAAACGTTGGCCGACCCAGAGCATCCCGTGGCCTTGCCGGCGATTAGTGTGGAAGAGCCAACGGTGCGTATGACCTTTGGCGTCAATACTTCCCCCTTTGCTGGGCGCGAGGGCAAATGGCGCACGTCGCAACGGCTACGCGAACGCCTGATGGAAGAGCTAAAGCACAACGTGGCGCTGCGTGTCAACGATACAGACAGCGCAGATACGTTCTTGGTTTCCGGGCGCGGCGAGTTGCATCTGGCGATCTTGATTGAGACCATGCGCCGCGAGGGCTACGAATTCCACATTTCGCGGCCAGAGGTGATCATGCACATCGACGAGAATGGGGAGACGCTGGAACCCTTTGAGGAAGTTCACATTGAGGTGCCGCCAGAATCCGTGGGCGCGGTGATCGAAATGCTGGGTGTGCGCCGTGGCGAGATGACACGCATGGGCGAAGCCACCAACGGCTCGGTTGATCTGACTTACATTGTGCCAACACGTGGGCTGTTGGGCTTCCGCTATCAATTCCTCACCGCCACCAAAGGCAAGGGGATTATGAGTAGCATTTTCCACGGCTATGGTGCGCTGGCTGGCTCGATTGCTGGCCGCTCGCGTGGTTCGCTGATTTCGTGGGAGACGGGGGTTTCGTCGACCTATGGGCTGCGTAATGCCGATCCGCGCGGTGTGCTCTTCATTGGCCCGGCGGTAGATGTCTATGCCGGGATGGTGGTGGGGGAACATCAGCGCAGCGGCGATCTGGAGGTAAACGTCTGCAAAAGCAAAACGTTGACCGCCGTGCATACCGTCTATTACGGCGTGGAGGAAAACCTGACCCCGCCGCGCGAAATGAGCCTGGACGAGTGCATCGAGTATCTTTCCGAAGACGAACTCCTAGAGGTTACCCCCAAGAGCCTGCGTATTCGCAAGCGCATTTTGGAAAAGGGTCACCGCGACCGGGCGATGAAACTGGCGAAGGCTGTACTAGCGTAGAGAGTAAGGATTAAGAGATCGGGTAATTTTGTAATTACCCAATCTCTTAATCCTAGGCTTGCCAAGTCAATTTCCACCCTCCCCCCGCTTCCGCTTTCATTTCCATTTCCACCCCAGTTAAGAGTACCAACGGATCGTCCATGTGGCCGAAGGGCAGACGTGTAATCGTGGGCACGTTGAGAATATCTGTCCACTTTGCTAGAATCTCGTCCACGGTGGGGCCGCCGTAATCTTCGTCCACTTGGTGATGGAATGATCCCGTGAGCAGCCCCACAACGCCCTCTAAGCCACCTGCTAGATACATCTGCGTCAGCGCACCATCCACCGCATAGGGGCGCTCGTCCACATCTTCAATCGCCAATATTTTGCCGCGCAACGACGGAAACGCCGGCGTTCCGCACAGGCTCGCCAACACGACCAAACAGGCAGCGAAAATCGGCGCACGTACCGTTCCCGCGTGCAGAACCCTGGCCGCGCCTTCGGTGAGACTGCTAACCGTGTAGGACTCGCCACGCAAAAAGGCTTGCAAACTTTGGCCCTGGCGCGAATCGCTGATCGCCTCGGCCAGCGTGCCATACAGTGTCGGCCCCCATCCATTTACAGTCCAACAGGCATGAAGATTGGTGATATCGCTGTAGCCAATCAGCAGCGGGCGGCGCGTTGGCTGCATTTTCAACAAGTGTGGCACAAGGTGAATGGCGCTATAGCCGCCGCGAAATGCCCACACAATGTCATGATCCAACGCCTGCGCCAGATCCGCCGCGCGATCTTCCACAGGCAGCCAGACGCCGGTTTGATAATAACGGCTCAGCAGCGGCGACGGGACCACTTGCCAGCCCAGCGCATCGGCCCAGGTCTGTGCTTTTTTCAAGATTTTGGCCCGTTCAACCGGGTTGCGCATGGCATAGGACGGGGCGGTAATATAAAGCGTGGTCATGTGCGATCTCCTTGAGTTGGGGCGTCAAAAGTGAAATGTTTGAAGTCGCACACAGGCTGATAGCCGATTTTTTGATAGATGCTGTTGGATGTTGGGTTTGCCAGATCGGTAAAGAGCGTACAGTAGTCGTAGCCCTCGTCGAGCAGGCGCTGGCTGAGATGGGCGGTGGCAGCCGATGCGTAGCCTTGGCGGCGATGGGCGGGTGGCGTGTAGACCGGGCCAATCGTGATGCCGTGCTGGGTGGGACGGTTTTTTCCCACCAATGTCACCGGCTCGCCATCCTCCCAGAGAAAGAAGCGCCGATCCTCCAAACCTTGCGCCGCAACCTTCGTCCCATCCGGTGGAGCCTCGTCGGGCAGCGCCTCTGTCTGAAACGCCGCTACCCACGCCTGAATCATCTCGAAATCTGACTGAGTGGCAAGCCTCAACCTTCCGGCAACTGACGGCGGCATAATCACAGAGCGCAGTTCATAGACGCGGCAAATGGTGCACGAGTGTGGCGTGTTGTCGGGTCTGTGCCTGCCAGATCGCCGCAAAGTTTTGCGCCAGTACATCCGGGCCGTTGACACCAGAAACAGACCAGCCGCTGGTGTAGAGATCGTGTGCCACGGCAGCTAACGCATCGTCCTGGTCAAGATCGGGAGCATAAAGGAGTACGGCATGAGGCGGCGTCATCAACGCCGCCAACACTAGTTCCCCATTGGCCGCCACTGTCGCCAGGTAGGGCGGACTTTCGATCCGTTCAGGGTACTGTTGCAGGCGCAAAGCCACGCCCAACATCAGCCCGTTGACAACTTCATTTGCCTCTAAGAAAGGCTGCGCACACTGCAAAAATGCCGCTACATTCAGATAGGTGGTCATTTCCATGGTCGTTCTCCTCGCCGATCCGGTCTATTTCGCCTGCTTTGGCACAGCATAACGGTTTTGTGCTACTATATACAAACCGAATTAATCCCTCGTCAGCGATAGGAGTGTTGTGTGGCAAAACGTATTCCACTGGTGATCCATGCTACCCACGAGGCAGGCGTCAAAGTAGGCGGCATTGGTGCGGTATTGGATGGTCTATCGGCAGCCGATGCTTATGCCGCCGAAGTAGAGCGTAGCATTTTGGTGGGACCGATGTTGGGGTGGGATACGACCTTTATGGATCGGCTCAACAGCCCGCGCAACAAGTTGATGATTCGCTATAGCAGCCTCCACGGGATTTTTGACAATGTCTCCACAGAAGTGCGCGATGCGCTCCAGGCCGTGGAACAGAGCTATCAAGTGGCGCTCCTTTATGGCGTGCGCCAGTTTGGCAAACACGAGCACGAAGTGATTTTGGTGGATGCCAGCAATCCCAACATGGTCGCCGTCAACAATTTCCGCTACAACGTCTGGCGCAACTATGGGATCGACAGCGATCTCTATGCCCATGATGACGAGTTCAACCTCTATTTCACGATTGCCCAACCCCTCTATGCTGCGCTCAAGGCTTTGGGCGTAGATGCCACCCTCAGCCCAAACGACCGCTTTGTGATCGCCCACGAATGGCTGGGCATGCCCGTGGTCTTTGCGGCGCAGATGAACGAGCCGGACCATTGGCGCACGATTTTCTATGCCCACGAGACCGCCACCGCGCGTCTGTTGGTGGAAGATCACCCCGGCCATGACACGCGCTTTTACAACGCGCTAACCCACGGGCGGGCCTGGGGCCGGGATCTGCCCTCGCTCTTTGGCGATCAGAGCTACTATTTCAAAGATGCCATCATCCGTCAGGCGGCGCGCTGCGACAACATCTTTGCCGTGGGCGATCTGGTGGTGGATGAGCTACGCTTTTTGGGCGGCGACTTTGCCCACAAACCCATTGATCTGGTTTACAACGGCATCACCACCCAACCGGTGACTTTGTCCGCCAAGCTTGAATCCAAACGGCGTTTACAGAAATATTGCGAAAATCTCTTGGGCTATGTGCCCGATTATGTCTTTACCCACGTCACCCGTTTGGTCATGTCCAAAGCGCTTTGGCGCGATATGCGTGTGATGAATCACTTGGACCACATGCTGGAGAGGAGCGGCAAAACGGCGGTACTTTTTGTGCTCAGCACCAACATGCCTGCCGGACGCCGCCCAGAATGGGTACGTGCCTGGGAAGCCCAATATGGCTGGCCCCTGAGCCATCGCGCCGATAATGGCGATCTATTGGGGCAAGAGGCCGACTACTTTTTCAATTCGGTGGAGCCATATAACCGGGCGCGGTGAGCAGCCGTGTGGTTTTTGTCAATCAGTTTGGCTGGAGCCAGGAGCGCTGTGGGGATCGGATGCCCGCAGACATGGAATTTATGGACATTCGCCAGGGCAGCGATCTGGAATTTGGGCAGAGCATCTATGAACCGTTTGGGATTGCCCAGGTGGAGCCACTCAACTTTGGGGCGATTAGCTGTGTTTCCAGCGTGTGCGGGTGTGTTGGCTTCATCAACGGAGCGGCCCAGTCGTTGGGCCTGACAGGCGATCTGCCTAACGTGGTGGTGGCCGATTACATCACTGTGCCGCCGGAACATCCGCTACGGTCGCCGTGGGATGCGTTGGCGATTGGGCAGGGCACACGGGATTGGATCGAGTCGATTAACAGCCAAAGCGCGGCCCAACGCATCTTCGAGAATTTGCCCCGCACCCCAGCGGAAATGGAAACGTTGATCCAAACCGGCACGGCCTTGGCCGAAGCCATGAGTTGGGATGTAGTCTCACGTGATTATCTGATTCCCGGTCTGGAACGGGCGAAACGAGAATAACTAGGTTGATTCTTCGCAGCTTTCAACCCGATAATTTACCTGCGCTGGTTGCTTTCTGGAATCAGGAATTTGTCCAACAGCGCAACTTTCACCCGATCACCGAGGTAGCCTTTCAACGACGGGTGCTGGATGCGCCCGCCACCGACCCAGCAGGGCTAATCTTGGCTTGGGATGAAACCCGCGGCAAATCGCCGCACCTCGTGGGTCTTGTCCATGCTTTTCGGCCACCGCCAGATACCGGACTCTACCGCAATTGGACGCCCAACCACACCATCGCCCTGCTCTATGTTGCTCCCCCGTTTCGGCGTCAGGGCATTGGCAGCCGCTTGCTCACCGCTGCCGAAAGCTGGCTCTACTATTGCCCAGTCCATTTTGCCGGCCATGCCCAGCCTGTTTATGGCAGCATTGAAGGCCCTCGCCCGCCGCTTTTTGGCAGCAGCGAACGCATGGGCGTTGAAATGCAAAACGCGGTGCTGATTGATTTTTTGGCGAAACGTGGCTACCTTTCGGTGGATGTGGGCGATGTTTCCTTGATCCGCACAGGCAACGATTTTCCCCCGCTCCCCACCTTTCCCCCAGAAGCCGCTGGGCGTGGGTTGCGCCCGATTCTCTTTGGCCCGCACCAGCCCTTTGATGGCACAGAAGCCACCCGCCTGCCCACGGTGACCCAGTGGGGCCACAACGAAGGCTACCAATACAAAGGCGTGGGCGTTGTGGATGGCGAAAATATCCTGCGCGGCCATCTGGCATGGTATCCTATGCCAGTGGACGGGAAAATTGCCCTGGTCAACTTTCGCGTCGAGCCAGATTCCCGACGGCTGGGGCTGGGCAGCTATCTGCTCGATTGGGGGCTGCGCGAGATGTCGAGCGGCGGCCACCCCAGCGGAGAGCCGGTCCGGGCCATTGAACTCCACACCCACCTGATCCGCAGTGCAGATGCTGTGCGCCTCTATGCAAGGCGTGGATTTGAAGTGACAACGGCCTGGGTCAATTTGGTCAAAACCTGAGCAGTGAGAGGTGTGCGGCCCGTGCGGCCCCTGGCAGACTAACCACCCGACCATCGGGTACAAAAGAATCATGAGGTACTCTATGCAGACGAGCGAAAACATAACCGACATCGGCTATACACCAGAGTCAAGTGATCTTGAAGCCATTGCCGGCGGCTATCACGGCGCGCCGTTACAGGTGCTGGGGCCGCACATTGTCCAAAACGGCGACGAATCCGCGCTTGTGATCCGAACCCTTCGCCCGCTGGATGTAGCGGTGAACGTGCTTGTGGGTGAAACTAGCCATCCCATGCATAAACTTCACCCTGTGGGGATCTTTCAGACCGTTCTCCGCGGCGAAACCGAGGCCCTGGTCTATCGGCTGTTGGTGCAAGGGGCAGACGGCAGCAGCCATGAGATCGAAGATCCCTATCGTTTCCGGGAGCCTTTTGTCACCGAGTATGAGCGCCATTTACACGGCGAAGGAAGATTCCTGGACAGCTATCAAAAGCTAGGCGCACACATCCGCACCGTAGATGGCGTGACGGGAATTAACTTTGCCGTATGGGCACCCAATGCCGAGCGTGTCAGCGTCATCGGCCCTTTCAACGGCTGGGATGACCGGATGCACGTTATGGATCATCACGACGGCACAATTTGGGAGATCTTTATTCCCAATCTGCCCGATAATACGGATTACAAATATGCCATTCAATCGCGCATCCTGGGTTATAAAGTGGACAAAGCCGATCCCTATGCGTTCTATTCACAGATGCGCCCCAGCACTGGTTCGCTGATCTGGAATCTGGACCGCTACGAATGGCAAGATCAGGCATGGATGGCAGAGCGCGCCGAACACCAAAAATTAAACAAGCCCATCAATATTTACGAGGTCCATCTGGGCAGTTGGAAGCGTGTGCCGGGCAACAACGGCTTTCTCTCCTATCAAGATCTAGCCCATGAGTTGGTTGATCATGTCAAAAAATTGGGCTTTACCCACATTGAGTTGCTGCCGATTACTGAACACCCTTTTGATGGCTCGTGGGGATATCAGACCACAGGCTACTTTGCCCCCACCAGTCGGTTTGGCACACCCGACGACTTTATGTACTTTGTGGACTACTGTCACCAGCACAACATCGGCGTGATCCTCGACTGGGTTCCCGCCCACTTCCCGCGCGATGCCCACGGTCTCAGTTTTTTCGACGGCACACACCTCTATGAGCATGAAGATCCGCGCCAAGGCGAACACCGGGATTGGGGCACCAAGATCTTCAATTTTGGCCGCAACGAAGTGCGCAACTTTCTCTTAGCCAGTGCGCTTTTCTGGCTAGACAAGTATCACCTGGACGGCTTCCGCGTAGATGCAGTGGCCTCTATGCTCTATCTGGATTTCAGCCGCGAAGTGGGTGACTGGCTGCCCAACAAGTATGGCGGGCGCGAAAACTTGGAAGCCATCGATTTCATCCGCACATTTAACGAGGTGACCCACAAGCGTGCTTCCGGTATACTTACAATCGCGGAGGAGAGCACATCGTGGCCAATGGTCACTCGGCCCACGTATACAGGGGGACTGGGGTTTGATATGAAGTGGAACCTGGGCTGGATGCATGACACGCTGAAATATTTTAGCAACGACCCGCTCTATCGACGCTATCAACACAGCCTGATTACCTTTACCATGGTCTATGCGTTCTCAGAAAATTTTGTCTTGCCCTTTAGCCACGATGAAGTCGTCCATCTGAAGCGGTCTATGCTGGACAAGATGCCAGGGGATCTGTGGCGGAAATTCGCCAATTTACGAGCGCTCTATGCCTACATGATGGGCCAACCGGGCAAAAAGTTGCGCTTTATGGGCAGCGAGTTTGGTCAATGGCGCGAATGGAACGAAGCCTATAGTCTGGACTGGCATCTGTTGGAGAATCCACAGCACCAGAAGTTGATGGAATATGTAGGCGATCTTAACCAACTCTATTTGAACGAGCCTGCGTTGCACGAGGTGGATACAGGTTGGCAGGGCTTTCAGTGGATTGATCTTCAGGATGTAGACAATTCGATTATCAGCTTCCGGCGCATGGCCGAAGACCCGGAAGAATTTATCGTGGTGGTTTGTAACTTCACCCCTGTGCCGCAGCTGGGCTATCGGGTGGGGCTGCCGCGAGGTGGCCGTTATATCGAAATATTCAACAGTGACTGGCCGCAGTATAATGGAAGCGGTGTTGGCAACGCAGAGGGAATCGAAGCCGAGGCTATGCCCTGGCAAAGTGGCTCTTATTCCGCACCTGTAAACCTTCCTCCGCTTGGTGTAATCTATCTGCGTCCACAGGTATAGATAAATTGAATGTAACTAACCAGTTACAACGGAATCACACTTTTGCACTTGAAAACCAGACCTCGAGAAGGAAAAGCCCTCTGGATGGCTGGTAATTAGGATACTTGTTGACCCAAAGGGACTCATCCGTGTCGCTCATTGATAAAATTTTATTCTTAGTCTGATGTTAAATTCTGTGCCTAGACCCATCCATTCTGAAACACCACCTACACGGGAAATCGTATCGTTTCCAGCGCTCCCCGAAAGCCTGCTGCTGGACAGTCAATCTATACGAACCGACGAACTGATCACGCTGTTCAATCGCATTTTGTCTGATCTGGAAGTCTTTGTCCCCTATTTGGCGGCGGATGTCTATCTGGAAGAAGCAGGCCATCTGTGTCTCGTCGCTACGCGGAATTTTCCAACCTCGCGCCTGGGCTTTACCTATCCCGTGGAAGATTCCCCTCTCTACCACGAGATAGTACAGAATCAGCAGCCCTTAATGATTGATGATGTACGCCAGGATAGCCGATTCCGCGTCTTTTGGGACGACAAATTTTTGCGCGCATGGATGGGACTGCCTTTTATTGTCAACGGAACCGTGCAGGGCTTGATTAGCATTGCCAGCGATAAAATCGCTCTATTCAGCCAGCGTGATGCCTATCTGGCCCAAACCTTCATTAACCAAGCGGCTGTTACCGTTGAAAAAGCCCACATGGCCCGTGCCCTGGCCGCGGAAAAACACACGCTGGAGCTAGCCTATCAAGTGAGCCAAAGTCTTACCCAGAGCTTGGACCCCGGTGAAGTGGCCCAAAAGGCATTGGATCTGATGACAGAAGCCCTCCCTGGTTGTCGGGGCGGCATCTATATTCTTGATCCGGCCAACCCACAACAGTTACATGCGCTGGCGATCTCAGAATACACCGAAGAAATGTTGGGCGAGGCGCAGGATCGGACTTTTATGCAAATAGGCGTGGGGCTGCTGGGGAGTGTCGCGGCCCACGGCACCCCGCTGCTTGTAGATGATGTGTTGACAGATCCCCGGTGGGTGCCAATTTCTGACGGCATAAGTTCAATTCGGAGCAAGGTCTATATTCCACTCACAGTACGCAACGAATTAATCGGTGTTTTCACCCTCTCACACCCCACCGTTGGCTACTTTCGTTCTGTCGATCTGGCGAATCTGCTCTTGGTGACCACTCCGATTGCATTGGCCCTGCAAAATGCGCGCCTTTTTACAGCCGAACGGATGCGGCGACAAGAAGCCGAGATATTGCGCAAAGCGACCTCCACCCTGATCCTCAACCTGAACCAGGAACAGGTGTTGCAAGAATTGCTAGAGCGTTTACGAGAGGTGGTGGCGCTGGATAGTGCCTGTTTTATGTTGATCAAGGGCAACCAATTACAGGCGGTGGCGGGCATCGGCCTGCCCACCCCGGACGAAATCATCGGGCACTATTTCCCGATTCATAATCCCCTCTTTCGGCGGCTCCAAAAGGAACTGCGCACGATCTATTACAAGGACATACGCCAGGAAATCAACTTTCAAGCGTGGGGGGGCACATCCTATGTGCGCGGGTGGATGGGTGTACCGTTGCTGCATCGTGGCATTTTAATTGGCTATCTCACACTGGATAGCCGTGAGGTAGGGACGTATGGCGAAACAGAAGCCGTGCTGGCCCAAGCATTTGCCAACCAGGCCACAATTACCATCGTCAACGCCCAACTTTTGCAGGATATCCAACGCTCTGCGGTGGAACAACGCACGGTTAGTCATCTCCTGCGTCAGTTAAACGCCACCTCCACCCTGGCGGAGATTATTCCTACGATTGCAGCGTATCTTTTTACGCTTAGCCAGTGTGATGCCATTGAACTTGCCCTCTTTTATGCGGACGATAGGACAATTCGGTCTGATTTTCATATAACCCATGTAGACGGTGTACAGTCAACCAGTCATAGCCTCTATCACTTTGGCGACAGTGCGGTGACTCCATTTTTACAGCAAGGACGTATTCACCAAACGCCCAATTTGCAGGTGTATCAAAGCTTTTCTATGGAATCAAATTACCTAGCCCAGGGATACACAGCCCGGATCTCCTCACCACTTCAGGTGAACAAAAGCGTATTGGGGGCGATTCATCTTTTCTGGCGGTCGGCACACACCTATGCAGAATGCAACGTGGCAATTTTTTCGCAGGTGGCCGATGCCATCGCCATGGCGGTGGACAAGGCCACCCTCTTTGCACAGACCCATCGCCGTGCCGAGGAAATGGAAAAGCTCGCCAATCTTTCCATGGCGTTGCGCCCGCTGGAAACCCGCCGCGAGATTATCGACACAGCGCTACGCTACGCGTTGGAGACCTTTCAGGCCACCCAAGGTCACATTAGTTTTCCAGCGGAGGATGGCAAAGCGCTGGAAATTGAACTGTTCACAGGGCTGGTTGTGCCCAATGGACCGCGGCGTTTTCTCAGCGAACACTCTGTGCTGGGCCAAGTCTATCGCACAGGGCAGCCATGGGTGGCCAACAATATTTTGGCCGAACCGAAGGCCGATGCTGACTCTGTGGCAGCTTGGCGTGCCGCTGGGTATCATTCGGCCACAGCGATTTTCGCCCCGTTGCACACGGGTAATCAGATCATCGGTGTCATTTCTATGATTATGGGCAACCCAACCCGCCATTATAGCGAAAACGACCTTCATTTACTCGCCGCCATGGCGGGGATTCTCGGCACCGCGCTGCATCGCTCGGCATTGTTGGAGACGCTAGAACAACGGGTGCTGGCGCGCACCCGCGATCTAGCTGAGGCCAATCTACGGCTGCAAGAACTGGATCGGCTCAAATCCGAATTTGTGGCAAATGTCAGCCATGAACTACGCACCCCGCTTACCAATATTCGGTTTTATTTGGATCTATTAAATCGGGGCCGGCCGGAAAAACGCCCTGGCTATATTCAAATCCTGGAAGCGGAAACCAATCGTCTCTATATGCTCATCGAGTCGATTCTGGATCTCTCTCGGCTCTCCGCCATTCGGGCGCAAGGGACCTTTCATCCAGTCACCTTTGACATGGGGCAACTGGGGAGGGAGATCTATCAAAATCATCTGCCCCAAGCTATGGACAAAGGAATTGTGCTGGGATACAGTATAGAGAAAGAACCTTTATCTTTCTCAGCAGATCGCAATCAAATCATTCAGGTGATGACGAACCTGCTTGCTAATAGCATTAACTACACGACAGCGGGCGGGAAGGTAACCTTGGTGATCCGGTCGAAAGCAGGGGGCGTGGAGATTGGGGTAGACGACACGGGGATGGGAATTGAGCCAGAGGAACAGCCTCATCTCTTTGACAGATTCTACCGGGGGCATAGGGTCACAGAATTAGGCATTCCCGGAACCGGTTTGGGGTTGAGCATTGTGAAAGAGATCGTTGATCTACACCGCGGAGAGATTAGCGTCCAGAGCAGCCCTGGCGCGGGCAGTAGATTTGTGGTCTGGTTGCCAGAGAATGGGGCTGCCACCTAAGGTCAAATGGTTGGCTCAGTTATTATAACCTCAAGGAAAGTGATCGATGGATGAATCGCTACACAAAGCAGTGTTGGTTGTCGAAGACAACCCCGCCATGAACAATGCGATTTGCGATATTTTAGAGCTAAACAATTACCGCGTCTATTCCGCCAGCAACGGCAAAGAAGCGCTGGATCTGTTGCAAAAAACCAGGCCCCATGTCATTCTCTGCGACATTATGATGCCGCAGATGGATGGCTACACCCTGTTGCGCCATACCCGCGCCGATGACCGACTGCGCACATTGCCCTTCATCTTTTTGACGGCGCGTTCTTCGCCAGAGGACAAACGCCAGGCCAAGAGCATTGGCATTGAAGATTATCTGGTCAAACCAGTTGATCCTGAGGATCTAATTTTGGCGGTGGAAAATGCCCTACGCCGCGCAGAGATTGTGGCGATGGAAACCCAAACCCAGATGGATACGCTGCGCAGCCAGATTGTGCGGACCCTTCAACATGAGTTTCGTACCCCGCTTACTTTCATCCTGGGCTATGCTGAATATCTGGTGGAAGTTAGCGGCGAACAGGTGGATCTGGACACCCTGCGCATCTCCACCAATGCCATTCTTGAAGGCGGTCATCGGCTGCAAGATCTTATCGAAAAATTCCTCATGCTGGCCGACATCCAGTTTCGCCAACAGTTGCCGGGGCTGACAGAGTATGTCAACCCCCACCATCTTCTGCAAAGCGCGGCCAAGTCTATGGCAAAACAGGCCAGCGAAGTCGAATTGGAGATTATAATTGAGCCGTGGGCAGGTACAGATCGCATTGCTGGCGAAGTAAAATATCTGCACAAATCTCTGGTTCAACTGCTGGAAAATTCCATCAAATATCGGCGCGCTGACTCGCGCCATATCTGGCTTGGTATCAATCAAATTGAGGGGTATCTTGGCCTGAAAGTCAGGGACGAAAGCCGCGGCATTCCCCAGGATATGGTTGACAAAATCCAACGTCCTTTTGAGCAGGCCGAACGCGACGACCGCACTATTCCCGGCGCAGGACTCAGCCTCGCCATGGTCCAACATGTCGCTCGCCTGCATGGGGGCTACCTAACGGTGGGCAGCCAAGAGGGCAAAGGCAGCGCCTTTACCCTGTGGTTGCCCACCGTGGTAGATGACCCTATGACCCCGGAAGCCTAATGCAGACAACTCGTCTCCCTGCTCCGCCCTTGCTTTCTCACATTACGGGCGCGCGCTTTCCCGTCCCAGATCCAGCTTCACAGCTGGATTGGGGAGAGGGATCGGTTCTCTTTTCAACAGCAGGCTGGATTGAAGCGATTCAGCCCCCAGACAGCCCCACCCCATCTATGCCGTCGTTCGACGCCACAGGCTGCACACTTTTGCCGGGGTTTATCGATCTCCATATCCACGGCTGTGACGGTCACGATGTGATGGACGCCACACCGGCTGCGCTTGTTGCCATGAGCCGCTTTCTGGCCCGCCACGGGGTTACGGGTTTCTATCCCACCACCATGACCGCGCCGCCAGCACCCACGCTGGCCGCAGTTCAAGCAGTGGCGGCTGTCAATGGCGACGCACTCCCCGGTGCGCGCATTTTAGGCATTCACTTGGAAGGCCCGTATCTTAGCCCGCAATTTCCAGGCGCACAGCCGCGCGAATTTGTGCGCGATCCAGATCTAGCCGAGTTTGCGGCGCTCATCAACGCTGGCCCCGTCAAATTGATCACCCTGGCCCCGGAACAAGCAGGCGCACAACCGTTGATCGAAATGGCGCTGGCCCACAACATCGCTGTGGTCATCGGCCACTCGGCGGCCAGCTATGAACAGACAATCGAAGCGGTGTCTTGGGGCATCAGTCAGGCCACCCACACCTATAACGCCATGACCGGGCTGCACCATCGCAAACCAGGCGTGGTGGGGGCCGTGCTTAGCCAGGACACGCTATTTGCCCAACTTATCGCCGACAACATCCATGTTCACCCGGCAGCCATGAAAGTGCTGGCACGCTGCAAAGGCGCAGATCGCACACTCTTGATCACCGATGCCATCCGCGCCACGGGGCTACCGGCTGGCGATTACGAACTGGGCGGGCAGCCTGTGCGTGTCCACAACGGCGAATGTCGGCTGGCCGATGGCACGCTGGCCGGGTCGATTCTGACTGCGGATCGCGGCTTTGAAAAATTTTCTGGCGGCAACGGGATGGTCGTTGGCCCAGGGCTGGCCGGCCACCAGCCGCGCCCAAGCCAGCGCGTTGGGGTTGGCCGACGAACTGGGAACCGTTGCCCCTGGCTATCGCGCCGATCTTGTGTTATTAGATGCAGCGCTGGAGGTTGTGGCAACGGTCGTGGCGGGTCGTTTGGTCTATAGCCGGGACAATTGGCGATTCCAGCGCCAAATGTGACAGGTCTCACAGCCATCTATCGTGGAGGAACCGTATTGTAAAAAGGCTAGAGTACCACTACAATACACGAGCTACATTGTCTCCAGTTTGCCCCAGCCGATGATCCACCTTTTCATTTTGCCGATAGATGCGCGCTGTTGCGAAACAGGCGCGCATCGTTGAGATTCACAAAAAAACCATGCGGAGTTTTGTCAACAAGCCTGGGAGTGCTATTACACAAAGCTTAAAGGGGATGGCTCTTTGTTATCCTCACATGGTTCGAGTTCACTTTGAACCTGATTTTGTGCAACGCGTTGCCCCCAGTCCTCCCGGAAAAGTCGCCGTGATCAGCGGCAGCGGCAGCGGCCACGAGCCGCTCGCCACCGGCTATGTGGGCAAGGGGATGTTGGACGCCGCGTGTCCCGGCCCGATCTTCACCAGCCCCACGCCGGTGCAACTGTTGGCGGCCACCCATGCCGTGGAAAAAGGCGGCGGCGTGGTCTTTATTGTCAAAAACTATGCCGGGGGCGTGCTCAACTCGGAGCTGACCATCGAACTAATCGAGGCCGAAGGGATTGCAGCCCGCTCGGTGGTGGTGAACGACGATGTCTCGATTGAACGAAAAGACAACCGGCGTGGTCTGGGCGCTGCCCCTGTGGTGATGAAGATTGCCGGTGCCGCCGCCGAGGCGGGCTATACACTGGAAGGGGTGACCCAAGTGGCCCAACGCGCCGTCAACAACGCCCGCAGCATGGGCTTTGGCAGCGATATCCACACCCTGCCCTATACGCCACATATCCAAGCTATGGCCGAAAATATCATCGAGTTAGGCGTGGGGATCCATGGCGAGCCGGGTCGCCGCTTGACGATTGTCGACGGCGCACACGAGATCGCCAGCCGATTGATTCAGCCTGTGCTGGCGGATCTCAACCCCAGCAGCAGTGATCGGTTATTGGTTGTGGTCAGCGGGCTGGGGGGAACGCCCTTTTTGGAACTTTACCTGTTTTACGAAGAGATCCATCGGCTCCTGATTGCTGCCAACCTCACCATCGAACGGCAACTCGTGGGCAACTTCCTCACCAGTTTGGGCCGCGGCGGCTGTATTGTCACGTTGGTTCGGCTGGATGACGAATTGATTAAACTCTGGGATGCGCCTGTGGCAACACCCGCCCTTTTCTGGTAGGAGTGCCCCTCTTTCGCGGCAAACTTTGATAGAATAGGCTGGTGCCAACTCCCATTTTTGGCACTGCCGCAAATCTGAATGGAGATCCCCATGGGCCAGGAAGTGACATTACCCCAGTTTCGTCGCTGGCTACTTGCATACGCAGAACGTATCATTCACAACGAGAAAATTCTCACCGATCTAGACGCCGCCATTGGTGATGCGGATCATGGCGCCAACATGCGCCGCGGCATGGAAAAAGTCCGCGAGCGTCTCTTGGACACCAATAACAACTGCGAAGACATTCGCTCCCTCATGCGTGCCGTTGCCATGACCCTGATCAGCGCCGTGGGCGGGGCGGCGGGTCCGCTCTATGGAACCTTCTTTTTGCGCGCAGCCACCAGCCCCAACGGCGGGCAAAGTGTGGATCTGGCCGGGCTGACCCAGATGTTCCGCTATGGATCGGACGGACTGCAACAGCGCGGCAAAGCACGTATTAACGACAAAACCATGGTAGACGCCATCCAGCCCGCCGTGGAAGCTATGGAGGCATCGCTGGCGTCGAATCAAAGTTTGGCCGTAGCTCTTTCGTCGGCGCGTCAAGCGGCGCGCCTGGGCATGAACCACACCATCGCAATCGCCGCCAACAAAGGCCGCGCCAGCTATCTTGGGCCGCGCTCCATCGGCCACCAAGACCCCGGCGCAACCAGTGCCTACTATCTCTTTGAGACTGCCTCCGAAGAACTTTCGCCCCGCGCCGAAGACAATAAAAGCGCCGTCGTCCGTCCGGTGCAAGCCGTGGGCGGCAGCCGCTAGCATGTAACCTGCGTCTCTCACCGCTACCCGCGCCAGAAAGGATCTGTGATGCCGACATATGTGGGGGCCATTGATTCTGGCACAACCAGCACTCGGTTTATGCTCTTTGACCATAGCGGCCAGATCGTGGCCTATGACCAACGCGAACACGAGCAGATCTTCCCACGCAGCGGCTGGGTGGAACACAACCCCACCGAAATCTGGCAGCGCACCCGCGAAGTCATCCACAACACACTGCAAAAATCGGGCATCCGCGCCGACGAAATCGCCGCCATCGGCATCACCAATCAGCGCGAAACCGCGCTGCTCTGGGATCGAAAGACGGGCGAAGCTGTCCACAATGCCATTGTCTGGCAAGATACACGCACAGACGCCATCTGCCGCCAGTTGGAAGAGGCTGGGCACAGCGATCTCTTTTATCGCAAAGCGGGCTTGCCCCTGGCCACCTATTTCTCTGGCCCCAAGATCCGCTGGCTGTTCGAGACTATGCCCGATCTGCGCGAGCGGGCGCTGGCCGGCGATCTGCTCTTTGGCAACATTGACACCTGGCTGATCTGGCATCTCACCGGCGCACATGTCACCGACCCCACCAATGCCAGCCGCACCATGTTAATGAACCTGGAGACCCTGGCCTGGGATGAGGAACTGCTCGACATTTTGGGGATTCCAGCACAAATTTTGCCCAAAATTCGCCCCAGCAGTGATCCCAATTTTTATGGAAAGACGCGCCGTGATGGACCCTTCGGCGCAGAAATCCCGGTTTGTGGCGATCTGGGCGATCAACAGGCCGCCACCGTTGGGCAGACCTGTTTCAGCGTGGGCGAAGCCAAAAACACCTACGGCACAGGCTGTTTTATGTTGCTCAACACCGGCCAAGAAATCGTGCGCAGCCGTAATGGCCTGCTCACCACCGTCTGCTATCAACTGGGCGATCAGCCCGCGGTCTATGCACTGGAAGGCTCCATCGCCATGGCCGGAGCTACGGTACAGTGGCTGCGCGACAATCTCACCCTCATCAAAGACGCTGCCGAAACAGAAGCCCTGGCCCAGAGCGTGAAAGATACCGGTGGCTGCTATCTGGTTCCCGCTTTCAGTGGACTCTTTGCGCCCGATTGGCGTAGCGATGCCCGCGGGGTTATCGTTGGCCTGACCCGCTACGTCAACCGCGCGCATATTGTGCGCGCCGTGCTAGAGTCGATCTGCTATCAGACGCGCGAGGTGTTAGACGCCATGAACGCCGACAGCGGCGTGCCGCTGCAACGGCTCAAGGTGGACGGCGGCGCCACCGTGAACAACTTTCTCATGCAGCTTCAGGCCGACATCTTGGGCGAAGAGGTGATCCGCCCACAGGTGGCAGAAACCACTAGTTTGGGCGCGGCTTATGCCGCTGGGCTGGCCGTCGGCTTCTGGGAAACCTTGGAAAGCTTGCGCGAAAACTGGCAGATTGACCGCAGTTGGCAGCCCAGCAACGACGAGACCAGCCGCGCCGCTGGCTACGCCGGCTGGAAGAAGGCGGTCCAACGCACGTTTGATTGGATCTAGTGGGATTATGAGATTCTGGACTACGTATCGGGTACGCAATCCGGTATTATCTTTGGAGGCAAGGTGATCGGGCTTGTAATCGTATCTCATAGCTATCAACTGGCGGAGGGCGTGCGTGAGATTGCCGATCAGATGGCCGGGGGAGAGATCCAAATTGCCGCCGCCGGGGGGCTGTTGGATGGCGATACATTCATCCTGGGAACCGAGCCATTTCGCATTCAAGCCGCCATTGAATCAGTGTGGAGCGACGACGGGGTGCTGATTTTACTGGACATGGGCAGTGCGGTTCTGTGTGCCGAGATGGCCGTGGAAATGCTCTCGCCGGAACAGCAAGAACGCTGTCTGCTCAGCAATGCACCGCTGGTGGAAGGGGCGATTGTGGCGGCACTTCAGGCCAGTTTAGGGCAGACACTTATCCAGGTCAATCAGGCCGCCGAGGCAGCACTGCACAGCCACAAAGTCGACCGTTCCTATTAGCGATCAGTCACTCTATAGGTCTAGAGTGCGACGCACCTGTATCGTTACACCGATAATTTGATTATTCGCTATCTATCAATTTCCTGAATCATTCTTCTGCGCCAAAAGTTGTTTGCCATGAATCACTGTTCGCCAGATCCCGCTTCAAATAACCCGATGACTGATGCGGCCAGCGTGCCGCTCTGCACAACGACGGTTACGGTGACCGATCCTATGGGGCTGCATCTGCGCACGGGCAAAGATGTGGTGCGGGTTGCCAACCAGTTTTCAGCAGAGATCACAGCACAAAATCTCAGCCGCACGTCCAGCACGATTGACGTTAAAAGTATTTTGCAGTTGATGCAACTTCAGGCCCGCAAAGGCCATGTGCTGCTGATTTCTGCCACCGGCTCCGATGCTCAACACGCAGTGGAGGCGTTAAGTTCACTATTTCACGGCTAACAGGAAAGGATTCACGCAGCCTCGTGCAGCAGATCTATTCTGGGCTTCCCGCCGCCCCCGGAGTGGGCATTGGGACACTTTTTATTTATTCCACTGTAATGCCCCTCTCGCAAAGGCATGTTGCCCAGGGCACAACGCAGCCTGCACGCGAACGGGCGCGGTTTGTGGTTGCCCGTCAAGGGCTGGATACCGATCTGGCTCATCTGGCCCAGGTTGGCAACGCCGTGATGTCGGATATTTTCCTCGTCCACCGCGAAATTCTCCACGACAAAACCCTGACCGACGCCATTCGCACCTTGATTGATGGTGGCCTGGACGCCACTACCGCCACACAACAGGCGGTTGGCGACCTTGTGCGGGTTTTCCAAAACCTCAGCGACGAACAGTTTGCCAGCCGCGCCACCGATATTCGAGATGTGGGACAACGGCTGTTGGCCCGGCTCGACGGCACGATTCTGTCACAGCAACTTCAAATGCTGCCGCCCAACACCATTTTGGTCGCCGATGATTTGACGCCATTTGACACCTCCCACCTTTCCACTGAAAACGTCACAGGCATTGCCCTGGCGGGCAGCGCGCCCACGGCGCACACAGCGATTTTGGCGCGCAGCCTGGGCCTGCCCCTGATCTGCGGGCTGGGGCCAGCCGTACTTAAGTTGCCTGCCGGAGAACAGGCAATTGTGGATGGCATTCAGGGGCGGCTCTTTGTGATGCCAGAGGCGGAGACGCTTCACGCCTATGAGGCCACACGGACACGGCTGCGCCATTTCCGCGTGGCGGCCGAAGCCCACACCCACGAACCCGCCATCACCGAAGATGGCGTGCGCGTGCCTGTACGTGTCAATGTCAACAGCCGTGAAGACGTGCTGGTGGTCTCGGCCAGCGGGGCCGAGGGTGTGGGATTGTTGCGCACCGAATACCTTTTTCAACAACGCACCACGCCCCCCAGCGTTGATGAACAGGTGGAAGCCTATCGGGAGATTGCCGAGCATTTCCCCAATCAAGTTTTCACAGTGCGGCTGTTGGACATTGGCGGCGACAAGCCTGTGCAATATCTGCCCCAACCCGCCGAGGCCAATCCATTTTTGGGCGTGCGTGGCATTCGTCTTTTATTGCAGCAACCAGCGTTATTGCAAAGCCAGATCGAGGCATTGACCACCCTGGCGTTGGAAAATTCTGTGGCCTCGCCTGTGCGCATTTTGGTCCCCATGGTGAGCAGAATCAACGAAATCCATCGTGTGTTGGCCTTTTTGGAAGAGATCCCCAACGTGGCGAGACATCGGCGGCCTGGCGGCGCGATCCAGGTTGGCATGATGATCGAAGTGCCCGCAGCGGCGCTGTTGGCCGATAAATTCGCAGCGTTCGTTGATTTCTTCAGCATTGGCACCAACGATCTCTCGCAATACACCCTGGCCGCGGATCGCGTCAACAGCGCCGTTGCCACACTTGCCAGCGCGCTCGATCCATCTGTGCTGCGCCTGATTGCCATGACCTGCCAAGCCGGGGAAAAGGCGGGCATCCCCGTAACCGTGTGCGGTGAAATTGCCGGGGACCCTTCGGTTGCGCCGCTGCTGCTGGGGCTGGGCGTGAAAGAACTCAGCGTGGCTGCGCCGTCGGTGGCGCTGGTAAAGCAAGCCGTGCGCCTCACGCGCATGGAAGAGGCACGCCATCTGGCTGCCCAGGCGCTCCAATCTAGCCACGCCCAAGAAGTACATGATCTGCTCAAGCCCGCGGAATAAAGCGCCATCTGCACCTGAGGGATCTGATATAATGGGCAAGTGTGGGTATGCTATTAATGAGGAAACGGACCTTATCTAAATGACCGCGCTCAAACAAGCAGAGCAGTTACTTCTTGAAATGAGTCCCGATGAAAAGCTGCAATTGCTCCAGTGGATTGCGCGTGATCTAAGCGGGACAGCGCCAGGAATTGAACACTCCTCGGGTATCTGTGGTGGCAATGCTCGCATTGCCGGGACACGTATCCCCATTTGGACACTGGTGCAATATCAGAAGCTGGGAGCCAACGAGGCAGATCTGCTCCGAGCCTTTCCTACCCTGCGTGCCGAGAATTTAGCCAATGCCTGGGCATATTACCGAACCCACAAGGATGAGATTGAACAGCAAATTCTCGAAAACGAGACCGTATAGCAATGGCACGCCTGTACGCCGACGAAAATTTCCCTTTCCCCGTCGTTGATGAATTGCGACGACTTGGTCATGATGTATTAACAATTCAAGAAGCAGGCAAAGCAAACCAGGAATTTCCTGATGACAGTGTACTTTTGGCGGCAACCACTGAACGACGTGCTTTGTTGACCCTCAACCGCCGCGATTTTATGCGTTTGCATCAACAAATCCCAGATCATACAGGCATTATTGTCTGCACGGCGGATCTAGATTTTCGCGGTCAAGCCCAACGGATCCATGACGCGGTGGATGCACATGAGAGGTTGGTTGGTGCACTCCTCCGCATCCACCGCCCACCCACGGCATAAGCAGTAAACCATCCATGACTATTCAAACGTTGCAAACCGAAATTCTCGTCATCGGCGGTGGGGCCACAGGCACAGGCGTGGTCTGGGATGCCGCGCTGCGCGGATTCCAGACCATTCTTGTGGAAAAGCGCGATCTCACCCACGGCACCACGGGGCGCTATCACGGCCTGCTGCACAGCGGCGGGCGCTATGTGGTGAAAGATCCCGACAGCGCCGTGGAGTGCATCCACGAAAACCGCATCTTGCGCGCCACCCACACCCACTGCATCGAAGAGACCAGCGGCTTTTTCGTGGTCACCCCGGACGACGCCGAGAGCGATTACCCGGACAAGTTCAAAGCCGCCTGTGATCGCCTGGGCGTCCCCTGTGATGAAATCTCCGTGGCCGCCGCCCTGCGCCGCGAACCACTGCTCAACCCACACATCAGCCGTGTGTTTGAAGTCCCCGACGGCGCAGCCGACAGCTTTCTTGCCACCCATGCCACAGCCCAGGCCGCGCGTCAGGCCGGCGCGCGCATCCTCACCTATCACGAAGTGACCCGGCTGCTGGTGGAAGGCGGCGAAGGCAACCGGCGCATCATCGGCGCGGAGGTGCTTGACACCGTCTCCGGCACGACGATCCAGATTCACGCCGATCTCACCATTAACGCCACGGGCGCGTGGGCAGGTCACCTTGCCAGCACTGTGGGCGTCGCGCGTGTCAATGTCATCCCCGGCAAAGGGGTGATGGTCGCCACCAATCGGCGACTGGTACAGACGGTGATCAACCGCTGCAAAATGCCCGGCGACGGCGATATTTTGGTCCCCATCCACACCGTTTCGGTGATCGGCACCACCGACGAAAAGGTGACCGACCCCGAACGGCTACGCATTGAACCGTGGGAAGTCCAATTCATGCTGGACGAAGGCGACAAACTTGTGCCAGGGCTGAGCCGTTCGCGCATTGTGCGGGCCTGGGCCGGGGTGCGCCCGCTCTATCAGGAAAACTTCACCGGCGAGAGCCGCGACGCCACCCGCTCGTTGACCCTGCTCGATCATCGCCAGCGCGATGGTGTGGCGGGCTTTCTCACCATCACCGGCGGCAAGTGGACCACCTTCCGCATGATGGCCGAAAAAACCGTGGACCGCGCCTGTGAACACCTGGGCGTAGATCGCCCCTGCCGCACTGCCGAAACGCCTGTGCCGGGCATCGAACAGGGCCATTACTGGCTTGGTCATCGTCTGCACGAAGTCGAAGATCATCGACTGCAAGGCGCGCTGGTCTGTGAATGTGAGCTGGTCACCCGCGCCATGATTGAAAATGCCGCGCGCCAGAACCCCACCGTCACCCTGGACGATCTGCGCCGGGATGTGCGTCTGGGCATGGGGCCATGTCAGGGCGGCTTTTGCACGTACCGCGCCGTGGGCATTTTGCACGAGATCGGGCGGGCCAGCGACAGCCCAGATTATCACTTGGAGAGCAATGCCAACGCCGAAAAATGGGAGGTGGCCTATATGCAATCCCCGGCCCACAACGTGCGCGGCAATTCCATCACCCACCACGCCGCCGAAGGGCTGATCCATGACGCGGCTGTCATCACCCGCTCCCCGGCGATTGACACCCGCTCGCCGGTTGCCAACCCCAACCTGCTGCTCCACGATTTTTTGCAAGAGCGCTGGAAAGGCGTCTTGCCCATTCTGTGGGGACGGCAGCTCAAGCAAGAGCGACTAGACGAACTCATCTATCTCAGCCTCATGAACGCCGATCACCTGCCCGTGGATGGGATAAAGAGTCCGCTCACTGATTTTTATGCTGATGAGATGGCGGTGGTGAAAAATGACCAAGATTAGAGCTGGAAGTTGGAAGTTGCAAGTTGGAAGTTGGAAATTGGAAGTTACAGAGCAAATACGTGTAGCTTGCAATTCACAATTCCCCCCGGAGTCCGCCCATGCTTGATCTCGTTGTCATCGGCGCGGGGCTGGCCGGGATGAGCGCCGCCAGTGTGGCGGCACAGGCGGGCTTACGCGTGCGGCTCATCGCCAAGGGCATGGGCGCAACCCACTGGCACGCCGGAACCATCGATCTGCTGGGGTATGCTCCCCAAAGCGGGGACGCGGTGAGCGATCCGTTGGAGGCGATTGGGCGCATGGACGCAGCCGGTGATCATCCCTATGCTGTGGCGGGGCTTGAAAACGTGCGTGCTGCCCTGGAAACGTTCTCCACGCTGATGGCTTCCCTGGGATTGCCCTATATGGGCACGGGTGAGCGTAATCTGCTTTTGCCTTCGCCTGTGGGTGCGGGGCGCCCTGTCTGGCTGGCTCCAGAAGCGCAGATCAGCGGGCGGCTGGATAATAATCAGCCGATGCTGATTGTGGGCTTTGAAGGGATGCGCGATTTCTACCCCAAACTCGTTGCCGAGAATCTGCAAAAGGTGGGCATCCCGGCACGGACGGCCTTTTTGCCCATGAGCCTGATCACTGAGCGGCGTGATTTTAACAGCGTCTGGCTGGCGGAATGGGTGGAGCAGCCCGCCACGCTGGACGCATTGGGCAAGGCGCTGGTTCGGCTGGCCGCGTCGGGTGAGCGCATCGGGCTGCCCGCTATCCTGGGGCTGCACCATCACAACCGGGTGTTGGCGCAGCTGCGCGCTGCGACGGGGGCCGAGATTTTTGAAATCCCCACGCTGCCGCCCAGCGTGCCGGGGATTCGGCTGCACACGGCGTTGCGCCGCCACCTGGAAACGATGGGCGTGGCTGTGGAGATCGGCATGGAGGTCACCGGCACGGGGATGGAAGATGACCGCATCACCTGGGTGGAGACGGCAACCAGTGCGCGCCCGCTTAGACACCGCTCCCGCCATTTCTTGCTTGCCAGCGGCGGCATCCTCGGCGGCGGCATTGACAGCGACCACACAGGCCGCGTCTGGGAGACCATTTTTAACCTGCCGCTGACCACGCCCCAACAGCGGGCGAACTGGTTTGCCCCCCATTTTCTGGGGAACGGGCACCCTATTTTCCGCGGCGGTGTATCGGTTAATCGCCACTTTCAGCCCATCACGGCGGACGGCGCGCCGGTCTACGCCAATCTGTGGGCGGCGGGCGGCACGCTGACAGGGGCCGATGTTATCCACGAGCGCAGCCTGGAAGGGATCGCCATTGTCACAGGGATGGCTGCCGCCACGAATCACAAGCATCCTAAGCGCCTCGCAATCACGCGCTGATTCACCGGAGCTTTTCCCATGCACACAACATCGCTGCTTTCCGTGGGCAACTCGCTGGACGAGTGCATCAAATGCAACATCTGCACCAGCTATTGCCCCGTTTCCCAGGTGACGGATAAATTTCCTGGCCCCAAGTATGTGGGTCCCCAGGCCGAGCGCTTCCGCGAAATCGGCCAGCCGATCTCGCCTGATCATTCAGTGGATTACTGCTCTGGTTGTCGCGTCTGTAACGAAGTTTGCCCCACGGGCGTGCGCATTGCCGAGATCAACGCCCGCGCCCGCGCCCAAATTGTGGCGGATCAGGGGCTATCGTTGCGTAACCGGCTGTTAGGGCGCAATGAACTGCTGGGAAAACTGGGCAGCTTTCTGCCAGCCCTGGCGAACTTTGCGCTGCATAATCCCATCAGCCGTGTGCTGGCCGAGGAGATCATGGGCATCGACCGCCACGCGCCGCTGCCCCGCTGGCACAGCGAGACGCTCAACGCCTGGCTCCAGCGCACCGCCGATCAACGCTTGAAGTCCGCTCAAAAAGTAGTCTATTTTCACGGCTGTGCCATCCAATATTACGAGCCATTTGTGGCCCAGGCGGCCATCGCCGTGCTGGAGCACAACGGCTACGAGGTGATCGTGCCGCCGCAGAACTGCTGTGGGTTGCCCATGCTCTCCAATGGGGAATTTAAGGCGGGCGAAGCCTATCATCGTGGCAATGTGGCCCGGCTGGCAGGCTTTGCCCAGGCTGGCTATCCTATCCTCAGCACCAGTCCCAGTTGTTCGCTAACCCTGAAAGAGGAGGCGCCGGAGATGTTGGACAAACACGACGCGGCCACGCTGGCGCTCAAATACGCCACTTGGGATCTCTTTGAGTGGCTGCGCGAGCGCGCCGACGAAGGCACATTGCGCACAGAGTTCAAGCCGATCCGCGCCGATGGCCGTCCGCTGCTCCTGCCCTATCACGCGCCCTGTCAATATCGGGCGCACCGTGTGGGCAAGCCCTCGTTGGATGTGCTGCGCCTGATCCCCGATCTGGATCTGCGTGAGAGCCACGCCCGCTGCTGTGGCATTGCCGGGACGTATGGCTATAAAACCGAAAAACATCAGATCGCTATGGATGTGGGCAAAGATCTCTTTGACTTTGTCCTGGCCCAGGGGGACGCGCCCTTTGTGGCCTGTGACACGGAGACCTGCCGCTGGCAGATCGAAGTGGGCACGGGCGTGGACAACCGCCACCCGGTGGAAATTCTGGCGGCGGCCTATGGGCTGTATGATCTGGAAAACCGCAGATTGATCTTTTAATCGGTATGGTGTTGCGTGCTGCGTGTTCCGTGACACGCAACACGCAACACGCTTTATGGATGGAGGCTGGGTTCTTGAATATTCTCATCATCGGGGCCGGGGCCATTGGCTCGCTGGTGGGCGGCAAATTAGCACAAAGCGGCGTCAGCGTGACGCTGGTGGGGCGCGCACACTTTGCCGCGGCGGTGGCAGCCCACGGCTTGCGCATGCGCACGGGCGAAACGGTGACGCGGGTTGACAATCTGCGTGCCGTGGACTCGATCCACGCGGCGCTGCAAGGCGCGCCACAGCCCTTTGAGATTGCCATTCTCACCGTCAAAAGTTACGATACAGAAAGCACATTGACCGAACTAGCCGACGCGCTGGAAGCCACCGCACACCCCACACCGGCGATCCTAAGTTTGCAGAATGGCATTGGCAACGAAGAGGCGATTGCCGCCCAGCTTTGGCGCTGCTCACACCATCGCCGGGACCATCACCGCGCCGGTAGAGGTGCTCGAAGCGGGCGTGATCCAGATCAACAAGCCCACATTTGTGATTGGGCTTGCGCCGTGGACAGCGGAGAGTGCACCCTTGGCCCGCCTGGAAGGTGCGCTGACTGCGGCGGGCATTACAGTGACACGCTATGCCGACGCGCGCAGTATGAAGTGGACCAAACTGCTCATGAACATGATTGGCAATGCCAGCAGCGCCATTCTGGCATTGCCGCCGGGGCAGACCTTCGCCGATCCACGGCTGGCGGATCTGGAGATCGACGCCCTGCGCGAAGCGATGGACGTCATGGCTGCCGCTGGCATTCGTCCGGTCAATGTGGAAAAATATCCCTTAGGCACGCTGGCCCCGCTGTTGCGCTATGCGCCCAAGGCGCTGCTCCGCCCGGTGCTGCGCCGCATTGTGAACGGGCGCGCGGCGGCAAGATGCCCAGCCTCTATCTTGATTTGGAAAGCAGAAAGCCGAAAAACGAAGTGGCGTGGTACAACGGCGCAGTTGCCCACCAGGGCGCCGCCCTTGGTGTGCCCACACCTATCAATCGGCTTCTCAACGAACGTGTGCTGGCCCTGGTTTATGATCCAAGCGAGCGCAAAGCCTGGGCCGATCGTGCAGATCGTTTGATTGAAGCAGCCAAGCAACTCTCCACCCAAGCCTGACCATCGACAGAAAATCCATCCCAAGGAGGGCGCATGAACTTTATCTTTTTTATGCCCGACGAGTTGCGCGCCGAAAGTGTGGGCTGTTATGGTCATCCGGTGGTGCGGACGCCCAATATTGACGCCCTGGCCGCCGAAGGCACGCGCTTTGATCAGTGCCACGTGTAGCATTCAGTCTGCACGCCTTTGCGCTGTTCCATAATGACGGGCTGGTATCTCCACGTTCGAGAGAGCTATCCGCAGATTACGCAGATTGCGCAGATTTGGAGAAATTAATTTTCAGAGTTCACAAGTTGTGTATAAAAAAGGCCTAAAGATTCTTGCTGTTTCTGCTCATTTCTGGAAATCTGCGTAATCTGCGGATCAACTTCTGAAAAGGAGATTCAAATGACTGAGCGCCCCAACGTGATCCTGATCATGTCCGACCAGATGAAGGCCACGGCCAGCCATCTCTACGGAAACTCTTTTTGCGAGACGCCCGTCCATGCAGCGGCTGGCCGATGAGGGCGTGCTCTACGACCACGCCGTGACGCCCTATCCGCTCTGTGTGCCGGCGCGCATCTCGCTGTGGACCGGTCAATGGCCGCACAGCCACGGCGGACGCCGCAACGAAACGCTGATGCCCGCGGGGGCAACCCACGCCTTTCAGCTTTGGAAGGAGGCAGGCTACCACACCGGGCTGATCGGCAAAAATCACTGTTTCAACCGCGCCGAAGATCTCGAACTCTTTGACACTTGGTGCGAGATCGGCCACGGTGGCCTGCCCGCCGACCCCACGACCAAAGGCATGGCCTGGTTTCGCCCAATTGAGGCCATCAACGCGGCCCACGCCACGCGCCGCGCCATGCCCAAACAAAGTCCACGCTTTGGCTATGCCATCACCGATTACCCGCTGGAAGATTACTCCACAGGGCTGATCAGCGGGCAGACGGTGCGCTTTTTGGAAGAGCATCAGGACGAGTCGTTTGCCCTGTGGGTCTCGTACCCCGATCCCCATGAGCCGTGGGAAGCGCCGCGCCAATATGCCGAGATGTTCCCACCCGACAAAATCGAGCTGCCCCCCTGGCGCGATGACGAATTCAGCGACGGCACCGCGCCCGAACGCAACCGCGTGCTTCACGCCATCCTGGGCATGGAAGAGGACAGCGACGAGGATATTTACGGCGTGCTCAGTTGCTATTACGGCATGACCCGCTTTGTCGACGACGGCATTGGACAGATTTTCGACAAGTTAGATGAACTGGGGCTGCGCGAAAATACGATTGTGATTTTCTGTGCGGATCACGGCGACTTCTCCGGCGAACACACCATGTGCTGCAAAGGCGGCGTCTTTTACGACTGCCTGACCCGTGTGCCGCTCATCGTCTCGTGGCCGGGGCAGATCCCCCAGGGCGTGCGCGATGATAGCATGGTCAACTTGGTGGACATTGTGCCCACCGTTCTACAATTGCAAGGCTTGGAGGTTCCCCGTTCCATGCACGGCGAACCCTTGCCCACAGTCACCAACACGCCGCCGCGTGAGGCCACCTTTTCCGAATACGGTGCGGGCGGCCCGGCCTTTCACATGGAAGAGTTGGAAAAGTTGCCCAAGCCCTATGGCCGCGCCGCTCTGATGCGTTCGCTGCGCTGGCGCGAGGCCGAAGGTCGGCGCAAGATGGTGCGCACGCGCGAGTGGAAATTTGTCCACGACCCCACCGGCGATCTGGACGAACTGTATGATCTGGTCAACGATCCGTGGGAGTTGCACAACGTTGCTGCCGATCCACAACACGCCGGTGTGATCAGCACCATGCGCGGTCACTTGGCCGATTGGAGCATCCGCACCGAGGATAGTCCACCCGTGCCCCTGCCAGAGGTGCAGTATTACGATTTCTAGTCGCCAGAAAGTGGTATAATGAAATCCTACCGACGGCAGTGAAGGAGGCAATCGTGGAATCACCCTTTCCTGGCATGGACCCGTTCTTGGAAGCACCAAACTACTGGCGCAGTTTTCACCACCACCTGCCCGAAGAATTGATGACGCAGCTCAACCAAAAATTGAGTGCTCGGTATTTTGCCGAGGTCGAAGTCTATACGCCGCTGGAGGTTCAAAAAGAACTGGGCATCGTGGACAACGTCGGCATCTATCCTGACGCAGCCGTGGTCGAGATGCGACCGCAACGTCAGGCCAGCATGATCGCCGTCGCCATACCCACTGCGCCCATTGAGCGGGAAGTGCTTATCGCTGGAGAGGTGAAACTGCGCATGGTCTATGTGCGCGAAACCGACAGCAAACGGTTGGTCACAGCCATCGAAGTGCTTTCTCCCTATAATAAACGGGGTAACGGACTGGATGAGTATCAGCGCAAACGCGAGCGTTTGCTCGATTCTGCCGTGCATCTAATCGAGATCGATCTGCTGCGCGGGGGAGAGCGCCCCGGCTGGGAGGTGCAGGAGCCACCGCTGGACACGGACTACGTGCTGTTGGTCAACCGCGCCACGGGAGGCCGCCGTATTTCCGAGATCTGGCCGGTGGCGATCAACGAGCCGCTGCCCACTCTCCCCGTGCCACTGCTCCCACCCGACCCGGACACGTTGCTGGATATGGGCGAGGTTGTCGCCGAAATCTATCGCCGCGCCGTTTACGGTCGCCGCATCGACTACAGCCAGCCCATTCCGTCGCCTGCGCTGCGCGCAGAAATGGCGGCATGGTGGACACAACAATCTGTCCAACCATCAAAATAAACTCTCCTCTCAGCGATTCACCATTCACCACCGACCATTCACCACTCCCAAAGGCTGCCCATGTCTCTCAAAATCACCAAAATCGAAACCCGCACCGTGCCTGAAATCATGCCTGGGCTGATGCTCTTGCGCATTCACACCGACGCTGGCATCATCGGCCATGGCGAAACGTACTATGTGGCGCACGCCGTTGCTTCCATGATCCACGATTGGATGGCGCGGCGACTGTTGGGCGCAGACCCATTAGCCATCGAAAGCCACTGGCGCTTCCTCTATGAGCGCACCGCCAACTTTGGATCGCGCGGCACCGAACTGCGCGCCATCTCCGCCATCGACCTTGCCCTGTGGGACATCTTCGGGCAGGTGAGCGAACAACCGATCTGGCAGCTTTTGGGCGGTCGCACCCAGGAGAAGATCCAGATCTACAACAGCAGCGGCGGCCCCAGCTATGGTGGCAAACGCACCGACAACTCCCAAGGCTGGCCCGGCTATGGCGAGGTGGGCAACGAGGGGCCGTACAACGACTACTGGGCCATGGTCAACCGCCCGGTGGATTATGCCAAAGCCATGATCGACCTGGGCTATAAGGGGTTGAAAACGTGGACACTGGACTTTGCCGCACACAAGCCGCGTGGCGGGCTGTACATCTCCAACGCCGATTTGGACGAAGCACTGCGCCCGCTGCGCGCCATCCGCGACGCGCTGGGCGGAGATATTGAACTCATGCTCGACGGTCACGGCTTCTTCCAACTGGCGGCGGCGCTACGCATTGCACGGGCGCTGCGTCCGCTGGATGTGTTGTGGGTCGAGGACATTATCCGCCCGGACAACATCGCCACCATCGCCGATTTCCGCCACAAGGCCGACATTCCCGTGGCGGTGAGCGAAATGATGATTGGCCCCGACGACTATCGGCTGGTGTTGGAGGAGCGCGCCGCCGACTATATTATGATCGATCCCACTTGGGTGGGCGGCATTTCACAGACGCATCGTCTCGCCCATCTGGCACAGATCTACAATATCCCCGTAGTGATGCACGACTGCACCGGTCCGCTGACCATGTTGTCGGGTGTGCAAGTGGCAACCGCCACGGCCAACGTGGCCTGGCAAGAGACTGTGCGCGCCCATATCAACCTGATTTACCCGCAACTGATCACGGAGCAGCCCAGTGTAGAAGGTGGCTTTATCACGCCGTCTGACGGGCCGGGCTTTGGGACGGCGTGGCTGCCTTCGCTCTTTGAAGAGGGCGATGTGCGGGTGTCGGAATGGAATCCGTAGTGCGTGTTGCGTAGTACGGAGCGCGTAGCCACAAGTTACGCCATGCCGGATACGGAATACGCACTACGCTTACATAGACTACTCTCCAATAAAATCTCAATCTCGTGAACAGCATAGCTAACCACTCACACAAAGGTTTGTTTCAATGAATTGGCAACGCTCGCAAGAGCTTTTGGATCGAGCAAAACAGCTTCTCCCTGGCGGCGTGAGCAGCAATGTACGCATCTCCTCGCCACCCTTCCCGCTCTTTTTTGAAAAGGCCGAAGGGGCAACCATCACCGACGTGGACGGCAACACCTACATTGACTACGTGCTGGGGCAAGGCCCGATGTTATTAGGCCATTCGCACCCGGCAGTGCTGGACGCCGTGAACAGGGCCATGCGCCAAGGGCAGCTTTACGCGGGACAACATCCGCTGGAAATCGAGGTGGCCGAGGCGCTGATCCGCACCATCCCCTGTGCCGAGTTGTGCCGCTTCAGCCTGAGTGGCTCCGAGGTGGTACAGGCGGCCATGCGCCTAGCGCGGGCGGTGACCGGACGCACAAAAATTTTGCGCTTCGAGGGCCACTATCATGGCTGGTTTGATAACGTGCTGCTCAGCGTGGCCCCGCCGGTGAACGAAGAGACGCCCTATGAAGCGAGCCAGCCGCACATGATGTCGGCGGGACAGACAGACAGCGCCGCCGAAGATTTCATCGTGTTGCCGTGGAACAACCTCGCGCTTGGTGGAGAAACTCTTTGCCGAGCGTGGGAATGAAATCGCCGCCATTATCACCGAGGGCATGATGGGCAACACCGGGGCAATCCCGCCGCAGCCAGGCTTTTTACAGGGGCTGCGTCAGCTTTGTGATGAACACGGCAGTTTGTTCATTTTGGACGAAGTGATCACGGGTTTTCGGCTGGGGCTAAGCGGCGCACAGGGCCGCTTTGAAGTTATGCCCGATCTGGCGACCTTTGGCAAGGCCTTTGCCGGGGGATTCCCCAACGCGGCGCTGGTGGGCAAAGCCGAGTACATGGCTCGCTTCGCCCGTGATGTCAACCATTCGGGCACGTTTAACAGCAACGTGATCTCGATGGCGGCTTCGGCGGCGGCGCTGCAAGAGTTGGAACGCGATAACGGAGCGGTCTACACGCAGTTGGACCGCATTGGCACGCAGTTGATCGAGGGCATCCGCGCCATAGCTCATCGGCTGGAAGTGCCGCTGCACGTACAGGGCTTTCCCACGGCCTTTCATCTCTCGTTTACAGAATTGTCGGAAATCCGCGATTACCGGGACTACGCGCTGCACTGTGACAAAGCCCGCTACGAGCGCTTCACCCTAGCCATGTTGGAGAGGGGCGTGCGTCTAATCGGGCGCGGGATCTGGTACATTTCGGCGGCGCACACAGAAGATCACGTGGCGCGGACGTTGGCGGCGGTGGAAGATTCGCTAAAAGCAATGCCCGACGCGTAGAGGCGTTTCAACCATAGCAGCGATCCGATATAGTAGTGATGAAAAGGGAACCCATGACCACAAAACCCAACATTCTGCTGATCACCAGCGATCAGCAGCACTATTCCACCCTGGGCGTGACCAATCCCAAGATCCGCACGCCCAATTTGGATCGGCTGGCGCGGGAAGGCACGCGCTTTGACCGCGCCTATTGCAACAACCCGGTCTGCTCGCCCACGCGCTCGACGATGATCACCGGGCTGTATCCATCCTGGCATGGCTGCTGGACCATCGGCGTGAAGCTGGGCGAAGACGTGCCCACCGTGGGTGACATCTTCCGACGGCATGGCTATGACACGACGCTGATCGGCAAAGCCCACTTTCAACCGCTAAAATCTGAACCGGGGCAATCCTCGCTGGAGATGCAGCCCACGCTGCGCAATCTGGATTTCTGGCGCAATTTCACAGGGCCGTGGTACGGCTTCGATCACATCGAGATCGCCCGCAACCACGCCGACGAGGCCCACGTCGGGCAACACTACGGCATCTGGATGGAGGAGAAGGGGCTGACCCATTGGCGCGATTATTTCCAGGATTGGCCCACAGATCCCAACGTGCCCAAACGCGAACATCGTTGGGATCTGCCCGCAGAGTATCACTACACCACATGGACCGCCGAGCGCACGATTGCCAACATCGAGCGCAGCGTGGCCGCGGAAAACCGTTCTTCCTGTGGAGCAGCTTTCACGATCCGCACCCGCCCTATCTCGTTCCAGAGCCGTGGGCATCCATGTATGATCCCGCCGACATGGAGCCGGGTACGCTGGAACCGGGCGAGCTAGACGCCATGCCGCCGCAATTCGCCAAGACGCAAGAGGAGCGCCCCGACTTTTCCCAATGGCAAGAGACGCCCTTTGGCAATCACGGCTTCCAGAGCCATCTGATTGACGAGGCCAAACTGCGCAAGAACATGGCGATCTATTATGGCATGGTCAGCTTCATGGACGAACAGATCGGGCGCATTCTCGACCGCCTGGACGAATTGGGCATTGCCGACAATACGATTATTGTCTTCACCACCGACCACGGTCACTTCTTGGGCCAACACGGGCTGATCGCCAAAGGGGCGTTCCATTATGAGGATCTGCTACGCCTGCCCTTCCTGGTGCGCTGGCCCGATCAGATCCCCGCAGGCAACAGCAGCGACGCGCTCCAGGGGCTGGTAGATCTCGCTCCCACCTTTTTGAGCGCGGCGGGGATTCCGGTGCCGGGGCTGATGCAAGGGGTGAATCAACTGCCTGTGTGGCAGGGCGAAGCAGAAAAAGCGCGGGATCATGTGCTGGTGGAGTTCCGCCATCAGCCGTCGGCGCTGCACCTGCGCACCTACATCGACGAGCGCTACAAGCTGACGGTCTATCGCAACCACGAATATGGCGAGCTTTTCGATCTGGTTGATGATCCCAGCGAGCAGCACAACCGCTGGGACGATGCAGCCTATGCCGAGATTAAGTGTCGGCTCTTCCAACGCTTTCTCAACGCCGAGTTGGAACGCGAACCCACGCGCTTTGCCCGCATCGCCGGGGCATAAAGAAGAGATTCACCGCAAAGCGGCGAAGAGCGCAAAGAAGCTGATCTTTGCGCTCTTCGCCGCTTTGCGGTGATATTTTTCCAGTTAATGATCGTGGGCGTAGTGGTGGGCGAGGAGATCGGCGCCGAAGTCATTCTGAGCGTCGCGCCAGACCGAGTGAATGTGGTTTGCGTCATTCTGCGTGTTGTCATATTCGACAATAAAGCGCCCGCCTTGCAGCCGGTAATAGTGCGGCTGATGGCGTTCGATCCCGCCTGCCCACGCAAAGTGAATGCTGTCCAGGCTGCCCTGTTGAAGTTTCGTCCATTCGATCTCGGCTAGTTCGTCGGGCATGCGGTCGATATATTCGCGGATCAGCTTGTGGACAATTTCGCGCTGCGACGCGGCCATCTGCGCTACAGCCAACCCGCTGGGCTGCGCCGTGCGATAGCGCAGAGCATCCACAGCCTCGGCGCTAATGCCACTTTCAGCCATCCACTTTTCAATCTCCGCCGGGTCGTCAAGGTGCAGCCCGTCCTCTTCAATGTACGGACGATTGCGCAACACAATATCGGCAGGGGCTACCGAAGTCAACACAGCCGTGTGGCGTTGGCTTTCGTCCAAAGCGTGGACCAACTCACGCGCCAGATCTTCAGTGCCTGCCAGCGGGCGCAGTGTCGCCACGCTGCCCAGGTGTGATTCCGCCGGATTCGCCCCAAAAAAGGTGGGCGTGGGGGCTACGATCTGTCCGCCCACAATCGTGTAATTCAGCGAAACATGATGGCCTTCATAGCGCCAGCCCCACGGCTTTTGGGCATCGGGCTGACCGAAGATGCTGAGATAGTAACGGGCGGGATCACGGCGCAGATTCGTGGCTTTCCACTCCTCGCGGGCATCGAGGGTGTTTTCCAACCCCATAATCGTAGAGGTAGTGACATACCCGGCACGGCTCACCCCGCTGGCGACGACTTGCTGTGCCAGCCGCTGTTGCGGGCGCGTCATTTCATTCAGCGGCAATCCCTGGCGTTCAATCGGCGTATAATGCCAGTTGGTGCGCTCGGCTTCGTCGGCAAAGTCCAACACGGCTTTTTGGCGCTGATCCGCGGAGAGCGAGGCCAGGAAATTGGCGATAGCTTCGCCCATGCGCGCCACAGTGGTGCGGGCGCTGTTTCCGGTAAGTGGAGATTCAGTGGACATAAAGGTTCCTTTGGGTGGGGAGAGGATGGTACAGCCAGTATACTGTGAAAGAGACGGAAAAGCGACTGCGAGCCAGCCAGGGGATGAAGTCCCTGTGCTTTTGTGAAAGTGCGCGAAGTCTGATACAAAGAGACAAATCCACACCCCTTTCATTTGAAACGAGAAATTTGATGCGTTTTGACCCTGCGATCCTCATCCCCGATCCCGTCCGACGTGGACAAATTGTGCCCGTGCTGGAGGCTGCGCTGGATGCTGTTGATCCGCTGGCAGCGGTGCAGCACGCCTTGCATCGAGACGGCGACACGCTGACCGTAGGCGACCGCGCCTATGATCTCGCCGTCTTTCGCCGCGTCTTTGTGATTGGCGCGGGCAAAGCCGGCGCGCCCATGGTCCAGGCCGTGGAAAGCGTGTTGGGCGACCGCATCACAGCGGGGCTGGTGGTGGTGAAAAGCGAACACGGCGGCCCCACCCAACGGGTGCACATCGCCGAGGCCAGCCATCCCGTGCCGGATGCGGCGGGTGTGCGCGCCGGGCAAGAGATTTTGGCACTGGCAACTGAAGCGACAGCCGACGATCTGGTGATTGCGCTGCTCTCTGGCGGTGGCTCGGCGCTGTTGGTCTCCCCCGCAGAGGGACTGACGTTGGCAGACAAACAGGGGTTGAGCAAGGCGCTGTTGGCCTGTGGGGCGTCGATTAACGAGATGAACACGCTGCGCAAACATTGTAGCGCGCTCAAAGGGGGCGGGCTGGCACGGGCGGTGGCCCCGGCCACGCTGATCACGCTGGTGCTGAGCGATGTCATCGGCAGCCCGCTGGACGTCATCGCCAGTGGCCCCACTGTGCCGGATAGCAGCACGTGGGCCGATGCCTGGGCAATTGTGGAAAAGTACGATCTGGCCGATCAGCTTCCGGCGGCGGTGCGCCATCGGCTGCGTGCGGGGCTGGCCGGGGAGATTGCCGATACGCCCAAGCCCGGCGACGCCATTTTTGAAAAAACCCAAACGGTGATTGTGGCAGATAATCGGCTGGCTGCCCTGGCGGCACTCTCCAAAGCCGCCGATCTGGGCTTCCACACGCTCTTGCTTTCTACCTTTATCGAGGGCGAAGCCGCCGAAGTGGGCAAGGTGCTGGCGGCGTTGGGCAAAGAGATCCAATCCAGCGGCCAGCCGATCCCCGCCCCGGCCTGTCTTGTCTTGGGCGGCGAAACCACGGTCACACTGGGCCGCGCCCCCGGTCAGGGTGGACGTAATCAAGAAGCGGCGCTGGCTGCCGCGCTGGCATTGAATGGCACACAGGGCATCACCGTGGTCTCGTTGGCAACAGACGGCACAGACGGCCCCACGGACAGCGCTGGCGGCCTAGCCGACGGCTTAACAGTCTCACGGGGCGAAGCAGTGGGTCTCTCGGCATTGGAGCATCTGCGCGGCCATGATGCCTATCCATACTTGGCCGCGGTGAATGATTTGCTGCATACTGGCCCGACACGCACGAACGTCAATGATCTGCTTTTTGTCTTTGTGCAGCCCTAACGGGTTTCAGCCTTACTTTTCAATTTGATTGCCATCCGTTACTATCAAGTTAGTAATTTACCCAAACTATACACTCCCAAAGGAAACATTATGCCCAAGTTAATGGTCGAAGGATATGGCACAGTTGAAGTGCCCGAAGGCAAACGCCTTGTGTTGGCGCTCATCGAGGATGCTGGCGTGGATCAGCTTCACGCTTGCGGCGGCAATTGTCGATGTACAACCTGTCGAGTGGAGTTCATTGAGGGCGAGCCAGAGATGATGACCGAGGCAGAGAAGGCGAAGTTGGCCGAACGCGGGCTGGAGGGCGTGCGTCTTTCGTGCCAGATTCAGGTGAACGAAGCCATGAACGTGCGTGCCATTAGCCGTTTGGAGGGCAGCGGTCGCGCCGATGCTGGCTCCAAGCCGGACGATCTGATCCAGCCGCCGCCAGTGTGGGTTCCCAAAAACGGGTAGGGATGTTGTTGACTGTGTGTCGACGCCAGAATCAGTAAACAGAAAGGGGATGAAGCTGAACTATCGGCTTCATCCCTTTTTATCTGTGTTACAATACGGCCAATGTGAAAGCATCATCTGAGAAGAACACAGGATAAAGTATGTCGGCCGTGAATTTCAACACTACCAATAAAACGTTAGGCGAACTTTTGGGCAATGGGCGAACCTATAAAGTCCCATTATTTCAGCGCGATTACAGTTGGACTCAGGATGACTGGGAAGATCTTTGGCAGGATATCCAAAATGTACTCCAAGGTCATGAGCCAGTTCACTATATGGGCTATCTTGTACTCCAGACACAAGATAACAAAAATTATGACATCATCGATGGACAACAGAGATTAACAACCCTAAGTTTGCTTGTCCTGGCAGTTCTGAAACTTTTATCTGATTTTGTGGAACGGGGAATTCAGTCAGATGATAATCGTCGCAGAGAGGAACAACTGCGAAACAATTACATCGGGTATCTTGATCCGGTAACCCTTGTACCACAGACAAAGCTCACACTCAACCGCAACAATGATGCGTTTTACCGGGATCGCCTTGTGCCGCTACAGTCTTTACCGAAACGTGGTTTACGATCCTCGGAGCACCTGTTACGCAAAGGCTTTGAGTGGTTCAGCCGCCAGATCGCAGATCAGTATGCAGCGCGCAAAGATGGAGCGGTGCTGGCACAGTTTTTAAGCGATGTAGCCGATAGTCTACATTTTACGGTTATTACCGTGACAGATGAATTAAATGCGTTCAAAGTATTTGAAACCCTCAATTCACGCGGCGTCCGTCTGTCGCCCACTGATCTACTGAAAAATTATCTCTTTTCTGTTGTGCATCGAGAAGGCTCCCACATTAGCGAGATTGAGGCTTTAGAGCGCCGCTGGAATCGTATGGTTGACCAGCTCGGCAGCGAGAGTTTTCCGGCCTTTCTGCGCTCCCACTGGAACAGTCGAGAGCCTTTGGTTCGTGAATCGGAGCTATTCAAGACGATTCGGGCCGCTACTTTCAATAAGGGCAAGGTTTTTGAACTGATTCGTCTGATGGAACATGATGTGCCGGTCTACGCAGCGTTGGCCAGATCCTGAAGATCGATTGTGGACAGAAGCCCAACGGCGTTATGTACGGGAACTGCGTATGTTTAGCGTGCGCCAACCGTGGTCTTTGCTCTTATCCGCACATCGCACATTTGATGAAAATGGCTTCTCTGATATTTTGCGTGCCATTAGTGTTATATCTTTTCGCTATAACGTAATTGGAAATTTACTAACGAATGAACAAGAACGCATCTATAACGATGTAGCACGGCAAATTGCACGTGGCTTGCTGGCAACGCCATCAGAGGTTATACGAGCACTCGCCCCTATTTATGTTGAAGATGAAGCATTTCGGATTGCTTTTGCCGAAAAAATTCTACGAACTACATCATCTCGAAACAAGCAAATCACAAGATATATCCTATTTGCTTTAGAACATCAGATCTCTGGGAAAGATTTTGACACAGAGACACCCAAATATACGATTGAGCATATTTTGCCAGAAAACCCCAAAGAAGGCTGGGAAGAGTTTACGGATAACCAAATTGACGAGGCAATTTATCGGCTGGGCAATTTCACTCTCCTTGAAGACTCTTTAAACCGTCAAAATGGAAATCAACCGTTTCAGGTCAAACAAAAACTGTACAGACAAAGTATCTTTCAGATTACAAACCATATTGCTGAACAAAACGAATCCTGGACAATGGATCGCCTCGCATGTTCGTCAACAATGGATGGCCCGCCAAGCCACGGGCATCTGGCGACTTTCTCAATTATCAACAAAGTAAGATCGTTTACACACCCATTATCCAACTGAACTCCAACATATCCGCTGGGATGGTAAAGAATAGCCCATCCACGCCCATGGCAAGAAAGAGCAGGGCCAAGTAGAGGAGGCTGTACTTGTAGAGCCGCCAAACGTTGGCATTGGTGGGGCTGCTCCAGATCTGCACAGCTTGCCAGAGGAAGATGCCGTTGAGTACCAGCGACGCGACGAGGTAGACCGGCCCCAACAGGCGCAAGAAGACCGGCACCGTGCTGATCAGCAGCAGCAATACACTGTAGAGCACAATTTGTCGATAGGTCTCGCGGTCGCCCACGACAACAGGTAACATGGGCACGCCTGCGGCCCCGTACTCTTTTTTGCGCATGAGCGCCAAGGCCCAGAAGTGAGGCGGCGTCCGATCGAAAATAATCAGAAAGAGAAAAATCGGCAACAACGAAATCTCGTTGGCAACAGCTGCCCACCCAACCAGCGGCGGAATCGCCCCGGCAGCGCCACCGATCACAATGTTTTGTGTGCTGCTGCGCTTGAGCAGCACGGTGTAGATCCCCACATAATAGACAATCCCCGCCAACGCTAATAGCGCCGTGAGCAGATTCACCGTCCACCAGAGTTGTACAAAACTGAGCGCGCTGAGCAGCACGCCAAAGAGCAAGACTTGGGCTGGGGTCATGCGTCCACCGGGCAAAGGTCGCTTGCGTGTGCGCACCATAACATGATCAATATCTCGATCCCAATATTGGTTGAGTGCGTTCGCGCCGCCTGCCGCCAGAAATCCGCCCACCATCGTCCACAGGATCAGCCCCAAACTGGGCGGTGTTGGCCCCGCCAAAAACATGGGAACCAGGGTGGTCAACAACAAGAGTGCAATGATCTTAGGTTTGGTGAGTGCGATAAAATCGTTAATGGGCAGCCGTGTCAACAGGCGTGTGGCACTTTTGGCCTCATCGGGAGCCGCGGCACTCTTCAAAAGGGTTGTTTGCTGCATGATGCGTTTATATCTCTTTCAACGCAGGGTAACCGCCAAAGCGGCCAACCCGAATCAGGATGAATGGGCAGCGCCATGATCGGCTGTCACCAACGGCTCAAGGATGTCATTGTCGAAGTCTGCCGCAAGCTGGGTGCGTTCGTACTCTTGGCGACGTACTAGCCCCACGTAGGCCACGCCGGCAATCAGTGCAAAGGCAAACCATTGCAAGGCGTAGCTAAAGTGGTTGCCTTCTGTGACCTCGATCTCCGGCTGCACACGAATAGGCAGGGTGTTATAGCTTCTCTGCGGCTGGGGAGCCAGGTCAAGATAGACCGGCATAAGCACATAGGGCATCTGGGCAGCGATGGCCTCAATGTCGGTGCGGAACCACGCCCGCTGCGGCGTAGCCGGGATCTGGGTCGTGCTGCCGTCGGGCAACTTTTGCGACTTTTGCAGGTAGCCAAAGAGCACGTCGTCGGCGCTTTCGTCGAACTGCTGCCAGCGCTCAGGTGTGCCTTCTTGATAGGGAACCCAGCCCCGGTTGACCAAAATGGCCTTGTCGCTGCCCTTGATGCGCAGTGGCGTAACCAGATAGACACCGGGCTGGCCTTCGTAATTCTGATTTTTAATGGCGATTTGCTGGGAGAAATCGTACTCTCCCGCAACCTCGGCTTTGCGATCCGCCAATTGTGCGGTCGCTTCGGGCAGGGCAGTACCATCGATCTGAATGGGCGCAGAGGCCAGCTTTTCCAAGAGCTGCGCATTGTAGGCGCGGCGCTGTTCCAGCCGATCCAATTGCCAGACGCCGAGGCCGGCCATAAAGGCCATGGCCGCCAGCACGAGGAGCGTCTTCCACCACCAGCGGCGACCAAACAGGGCAAGTCCAGATCTCACTCGGTCACCTCCGCTGGCTTTGCGCCGACACGCGTATGAAACAGAAACGCACCGATTACCAAAAGCAACGCCAGCACGCCGCCGGCAATGGGCATCCAATTCACCCCGACGGCTTCAATCACCTCAGGATAGGAAGCGTCGGCGCGCCCGCGCTCACCCTCAATTACAAGCGACACGGTCCAGTTTCCCGTCTTGGTCACATCAAAGGCCGCTTCATAGTAAATCTGATTGGTGGCCTCTTCATGGGTTGCCTTTTGTGTCAATGTTTGCCCACTCTCGGCATGGGTCATGCTGACGGTGATATCCGCGCCCAACACGGGTTGCCCGGCAAAGCCACTGCTATCGCCTTCTAACGATTCGGTGAGCGCCACCGCTACATGATAGTCGCCCACTTGCGGCGGTTCGGGATCCGACCAGACAAAGAGCCGATAGGCACCGATGTCTTCATTGGTGAATTGGGGTGTGCCTGTGCCCGCATGGGCAGCGACCAGGGAAACGGCGCAGAGCAACGTCACCAGCCCTAGCCAGCCAGCCAGCGAAAATTTAAGCATAGTCATACTTCGTTGGATCCAAGCCGCCGGGCCTCTCGCCAGGCATTGGCCCGCTGACGAGCTTCCAATCCGGGGGCAATCAGGGCGGCATCGGTGGACCATTCGTCTATACTGCGGATGGGCTTTTTCTCGTTACCCAACAGGATGCCCAGTAGCACAATCGCCGCCACAATGTACATCATGCTGCCCGGAATCCACATAATCAGCCCCGACCACGTTTGATCGTCCATGACGCTGATGCCATAGAGTCTCGGCACGCCAGTATAGAAAGTATAGATGGGAGCTGTGGCAAACGAGATCGCCACGCCCGCCAGCATATTGGGCGGCACAGCGGAAATGGCAAAGACGGCGCGCATGGGCACGGAGAGCCGCCCGCCAATCTGGGGGCCAGCCCCGATGATGCGCCACCAAAAGAGCAACGATACCCCAAAGAAGGTAATGTGCTCAATGTCGTGGACAAGGGCACTGCGCAGGGCAAGGTTATAGGCGTTGGGATCGTGCCAGCCCAGATAGACCGAGACAAAGATCATCCAAATAATGCCGGGGCGCGTCACCGGATCTAGGAGGCGATAGAGCGGATGGTCTGCCTGAAACCATCCCCCAATCCGCACGCGCCAGGGTCGCGGCAGCGCCCATAAAAAGGTGGGGAAGGGGTTTGCCAACAGAATCAGCGGCGCAGCGACCATCATCATGAGCAGATGTTGGATCATGTGCATAAGGAAAAGCTGGCTGCTCAGCACGTCAATCGGCGACATGGTTGCCAGCATAAGTACCGTTAGCCCAGCCAGATAGGAGGCCAGCCGCCAGCCATTGGCAAAGCGTGTGCCGCCACGCCGTCGCAGCGTGCGCCAGCCGATGAACTGCACAAGGGCAAGCAGAATAAAAAAGGCCAATACGCCAGGCCGTATATCCCAAGAAAGTAGAATGGCTTTGGTAAGTGGATCCATAATGGTTATTGATAGAATAAACGGCAGGTCGCTCTTGCTGATGACTGCGACCTGCCGGATTTTCACTATTTTCCGTTGGGAACGAGTCGCAAATTAATGAACAGAACCTTCCACCAGATGACCGATTAGATAGAGCGCCGGGTAGAAGAAGATCCAAACGAGATCTACATAGTGCCAGTAGATGGCACAGGCTTCTACGCCCCAATGCTTTTCTGCCGAGAAATGACCTTTGCGGCCCAGCCACCAGACGTTCAAAATCAGGAACACGCCGGAAAGCACATGCAGGGCGTGCATGCCTGTCATGCCAAAGATCACAGCGCCAAAAACGCCATCGGACGGTCTAATATGGCCGCCCCACTCGAAGATGACCACACCCGCCAAAAAGACGAGTCCCAAAAAGGCGGTGATCAGGAGACTGACCAGAAAAGTGCCCCGGTCATTATGGGCAATGGCAACTTCTGCTCTGTTCATAAAATAGCTACTGATCAGCAGCACCACCGTTACGATCAACCCAATCTGTTGATCCAGTTCGGGGCGGATAATGCTGCCATCTTCCCCGCGCCAGAGATAAAAGCGGGCAGCCAACAGGGCCGCAAAGATAAACGATTCCGAGGCGAAGAAGAGCCAGAAGCCCAGCCGATTATTGCGTGTCTGCTCTCGATATTGTTCCAATGGAGATGCGGCAACCACACTACTCATGGGTTAATGACCTTCCTCTGTCTTCCACAGGCTCGAAATGTGCATAAAATAGTTGACAACCAGGGCAGCTTTGATAATGGCGAGGATAAAAAGCCAGATCGCTGAATTCCACGGGCTGATCGCCACCCAATATTCAATGCCGGTTAATGCAGCCAAAATCAGAGCCACCACATAGCCCTGAATAAAGTAGCCAGATTTTTTCTGCGGGGTTTTTGTCTGTTGTGCCATTCTATCCTCCCAGGTTGGGCAAGCGCCGAGCGACCAAGGTTCATCGCCCGGCGGTTTGTTCGGGTAAATGCTCAGTCGTCGCCAGTCGCAACCATGCTCACATAGCTGGAGCCGGGCAAGCCATAATCATAGGGTTCGCCCACCACGGCCAACGGGTGGGAAAAGCTGTGCTCTGGAATGGGCGAGGGAATTTGCCACTCCGGCGAGCGCGAGCGCCACGGATCGGCCCCAGCCAGCACGCCCACCTCGGCGCTCTGGAAGAAGTTCCACAACATGAGAATGATCCCGAAGGCAATGGCAAAGCCTGCAATGGTAACCGCCAGATGCCAAGCTTCGATTTGTCCGCTGCCCAAGAGTGGGTCATAGTCCCCGATGCGGCGGCGCATGCCCATCACGCCTACGCCCATTTGACCCAATGTTTGCACCCAGAAGGCCGGGGTCATGATCCAGAAATGGACCTTACCCAGGGTCTCGTTGTACATTCGGCCCGTCACTTTGGGGAACCAATAGTAAAGCGCCGCAATGAACGGAAAGACAAAGCCGCCAAACATGGTGGCGTGGAAATGACCCACCACAAAGTAGCTATCGTGTAGCGGCAGATCCGAGGGAACCGTGCCCAGCACAGGACCGCTCAAACCGCCGATGAGAAAGACGGAGATAGCCCCCAACACAAAGAGCATGGGTGTGGGGAAGCGCAGATTGCCACCCCATAGCGTGCCCAGCCAGCTAAAGAACTTGACACCCGTGGGCACGGCCACCAACAGCGTTGAATACATGAAAGGGATGCGCAGGATTTCATTGTAGCCAGAGACAAACATGTGATGTCCCCACACAATGAAGCCCACAATCGCAATCGCCAAGCTAGAAAGGGCGATCCATTTGTAGCCGAAAAGCGGCTTGCGCGAGAAGACCGGCAGCAATTCGCTGATGATGCCCAGCCCCGGCAAGACGAAAATATAGACCGCCGGATGGCTATAGAACCAGAAGAGGTGCTGGAAGAGCACTGGATCACCGCCGCCGATCAGTGGGTCCATGCTGGAACCAGGGTCGAAGAAGCCCATGCCCAACGCCCGCTGTGTCGAGACCATGAGAAACGAGAGGCCGATCAACTGGGTGGCGGTTAACTGGATCATGCTGGTGGCAAAAACAGCCCAGCAAAAGATCGGCATGCGGAAGAGGCTCATGCCTTTGGGGCGCATACGCAAAATCGTGACAATCAGGTTCAGCGAGCCGACAATCGACGAAAGACCGATGGCAAAGACGCCCAGGAAGAAGAGCTGATAGCCAATCGGACCGCGAGCGCTCAGCGGCGGGTAGGCCGTCCAGCCCGAATCCCAGCCGCCCACAAAGAGGCTTAAGAGCAAGAGCAGGCTGCCCGGCACGTTGAACCAGAAGCCCAGTGCATTCAGACGGGGGAAAGCCATATCCTCTGCGCCCAACATCAACGGGACCAAATAGTTCGCCATGCCACCCACGCCCAGCAAGATCGAGAAGATCATGATCATGCCGTGGATGCCGATGAGGTTGTTATAAAGGTCAAGTTGCAGGAATTGCAGCCCCGATGCAGCCAACTCGGTGCGGAAGATCATGGCGGCAGTTCCGCCCACCATAAGCAGGAAGATTCCCCACACGGTGTATTGGATGCCAATCACCTTGTGGTTATAGTCCACACCAAAATAGCGGGTCCAGGCTGGTTTGCCGTGGGGCGGGCCATGATGCAGCGGCGTTGCAATGCCCCGTGTCCACTTTAGCCAGTCGTCCAGCGCGCCCACAGCCAGCAAAGAGCCGATAATGCTGAAGATCGATCCAACCGTCCAGGCGGGTTCCGCAGCCCATGGTTCATCATACCCCATGAAGATGCGGACAATGGTAGTGACCACCATCCCCAGAATAAGTCCGGCAGCCTGGCCCGCAATGGCCCGTGTCAAACCGATGGAAAATAGCGACATAGATGTTTCTCCCTATGCGACAAAGAAAAATACTACCCTATCCACTAAACTGGCGAAGGCCAGGCTACTGCCCTTGTTCGGCCAGCCATGCCTCAAATTCCTCTGTGGAAACCACACGCACAACCGCCTGCATCCCAGTATGGTTGAAGCCACACAGTTCCGCGCAAATCATGTCGTAGGTTCCTTCAACTGTAGGCGTAAAGCGCAAGTGCGTGACCTGCCCTGGCACAAGATCCTGCTTCACGCGGAACTCTGGCACCCAAAAATCATGCAGTACATCAAGAGATGTCATGTCCAAGCGGATGGTCCGGTTAACGGGAATCACCATTTCTTGGGTCACTAGATTATTTTCTTCGGGATAGCCAAAATTCCAAGCCCACTGACGACCCTCAACATTCACCACATATTCATCTGCTTTGGGGCGGGTGATATCGGTGAGGATGTCTGTGCCCAAGTAGGCGTAGACCACCACAAAGATCAGGGGAACCACCGTCCATGCCACTTCCAGCGTAGTGTTGCCGTGAATATACTCACCCTCTTTGTCTTCTTCGCCTTTGCGTTGCCGAAAGACGACTAGCGCATAGAGCATAAAGACCACGACCAGCGAAAAGAGGAAAGCGATCAGCCAAACATGCAGATCAAAGAGAAAGTCGATCTGCACGGCTTCCGCCGCCGCCTGAATCGGCCACGACAGCACACTATCTAGCAGCCAATAGACCAAAAACGTCGAGATCACAATCAAGACGCCCGCAATTGCAAAATGTCGCCGATTGTTCTGCATACATCTCCCTCAATATGGAAAATTGCGTAACCGCCGAAAAAGCCCGCATAAAAGTTGGTGGAGCGCTCTGTCAGCCGCGCAACGACCAATAACTCAGCACAAACACCCCCACCGAAACCAGCAGTGGCAACGCCGTCCACAGCAGTTCCCACCCCCGCCGAATCCGAATCGGCTGACCTTCTTCATCGCTTGCGGGTGTCACCTGGGCAGGGAATTTAAAGACCGCTGTCAACAAGACAAATTGTAGACCAATAAAAAGAAGAGCGGAGGCGATGACCAGGGACCGGGATAGGGGCAACCAGCGCGCATCTGGGATCACCTGCCAGGGAATTGTCTCTGGTGGCAGATAGCTGAACAAGAGCCACAGAAAAGCTGTCCCTATTAAAAGCCATGCAAACCAAGTACGTTTCATGTGGGCTAAATCTTGTGTATAGATACGCAAATTGTACCCTGAATCACGTCATCCACCAATTCATCGGCAAAGCGCACGCAGGCTAAGTCAGCATAGGCGATGAGGTGGATTTCTTATTTTAACAGGGCAATTTGATCATAAAAAATCACCGTAAAAATCGCAGTAAGATTGTGCGCTTTTGAACAAACGTCCAAAAAGAAGCCGATTTTGAAGAGAAACCTGGGCGTTTGTGTAAAATTTTACAAGAAAACAACGGTCTATGTCAAACGTGTGCGCAGCCAGGGCTTATGCACGATTGGCCCGCAGCACGAGGGTGATCCCAGGCTTCATGCTGGCGGGAACCCAGCGATAGACCCATGTGAGCAGCCGATAGAAAGTGGCAGACTCGGCATGGGCATGTTCAAAGTCGAAATAGTTGCCCAGCAGTTGCCCTTCCACCTCAAAGCCTGTGCGCTGGGCATATTCACCCAATTCAGCCGCGGTATATTCGCGGAAGTGGCCGGGTTCGCTAAGGTCTTCGCGGATGGGTTCATAAGGATTATAGCCTCGCAACAGACGCAGCCGTTTAACCAGATCGGCGGCATTGGGCGTCTGAAGCACGACGATTCCCCCTGGCTGCAAGCGTGCGTGCAAAAAGCGTAGCGTCCACAGCGGCGAGATGGGCAGATGTTCGATGACCTCGGCAAAGAGAATCACGCCATAGGTGGGCAGATCCGAACGCCACGCCGCCGGGTGCATGGCCTCACGCAGATCAAACCCATAGTGATGTCCCGTCGCTGTGACATGGTCGGCCCCAAAGCCCAGCGAATCCACGGGTAGTTTCACCCAGTTGTGCAAAATATCAGTAAATTTGGTACGTCCAACGTCCAAAATGCCGCCAGCCAGTTCGGCGCGATAATCGCCCAGCCACAACAAAAGCGTAGCATAGCGGCGGGCGTGATAGGCAATATATGCATCGCCTGGATGCGGTCTGGCGAATCTGGGCGGCGATCTGCTCAACAGTCACAGGGATGGATGGGCGCATGGGCACTAAACTCGTGAGAACGACAAAGGCGATGGTATAGTATGGAACAAAGACGCGTTTGGCGCTACTTTCCAAGCGTTACAATCATCCACAATCCACCACAGAGCGAGACCCATTATGTCATCCATTGCAGACCATCTTCAGCAGACCAGGGCGCAAATCCTGGACGATCTCACTGCCTGGCTGCGTATTGCCAGCATTAGCACCTTGCCCGAACACAAAGCCGATGTGGCCGCGGCGGCGGGCTGGCTCACCGCGTATTTGCGCGCTGCCGGGCTGGAAAATATCCAAGAGATCGAGACCGCCGGTCACCCCATTGTCTATGCCGATTGGCTCCACGCCGGGGACGGCGCGCCCACGGTGCTGATCTATGGTCACTATGATGTACAGCCGGTAGACCCGCTGGAGAAGTGGGAAACACCGCCATTTGAGCCGACTCTGCGCGGCGATGATCTCTATGCCCGTGGGGCGTCCGACGACAAGGGACAGACTTTTATCCATGTGGCGGCGGTGGCGGCGCTCTTGCACGTCAACGGTAAACTGCCCGTTAATGTGAAATTTCTAATTGAGGGCGAAGAGGAGGTGGGCAGTCGTGGTCTCATGCACTATGTGCCTGCCCATGCCGAAAAGCTGGCCGCTGATGTGGGGCTGGTCTCCGACACGCACATCCTTTCGCCCACCCAGCCGTCGATTATCTATGGCCTGCGCGGCATGTGGGGCGGTGAGTTGACTGTGCGCGGCCCCCGCCGCGATCTGCACAGCGGAGCCTATGGCGGCGTCATCCACAACCCCAATCAGGTGCTCTGTGAACTCATCGCCGCCTTGCATGACGCCAACGGAACCATTACTGTGCCCGGTTTTTACGACGAGGTGCGCCCGCTCCATGCAGATGAACGCGCCAAGTTGAGCGAGGTTCCCTATAGCGCCGCCGATATTCGCAACGAGACCGGCGTGCCCGCCCTCTATGGCGAAGCAGGGTATAGCCCTGTGGAACAAATCGGAACGCGGCCCACGCTGGAGATCAACGGCATGTGGGGCGGTTTCACAGGAGCGGGTTTCAAAACGGTGATCCCCAGCGAAGCCCACGCCAAGATCAGTTGTCGCCTCGTCCCGGATCAAGATCCGGCGATCATCGGCCCGCGCATTCTAGACTATTTACAGCGCATCGCCCCGCCCACCGTGGAGATTGAACTGCACATGCACCAGGGCGCGCCTGCCACGGTGGTCGATCTCAACGCCCCACAAATGGCGGCAGCCGTGCGCGCTTATGAACGCACCTTTGGCGTGGCGCCTGTCTTTACGCGTGAGGGCGGATCGATCCCGGTGGCGACGGTGTTGCAGAAAACACTCAACGCCCCGGTGATCTTCATGGGCTTTGGCCTGCCCGATGATAACCTGCACGCCCCCAACGAGAAGATCCATCTGCCCAACTTCTATCGCGGCATCGAGACCAGCATTGCCTTTTTGGAAGAGATCGCCGCGCTGTAGCAAAGGTGGTTGAGTGCCAAGACGCGAAGGCGGTTCGCGTCTTGGCTTCAGTTTTACCGATCAACGCCGCTCTCCTGGGACACCGCAGGCAGGAAGATGCGCCATTGGTTTTCTGGCCCTGGGTTGATGGCTGCTGACAGGCGAGCCACCCAGGGCAGGAAGAGCAGCCCCGGCGATCTTCTCGCTTGCACGATCAGTTGGATATAGCCCACATCGTGTACACGCTCATCGGCAAACGAGGCCGCCGTTACGGCCAGCAGGCGGACGCTTCCGGTGGCCGCTGTGATGGGCACGGTCACCCTCAGCACCGTGCGGTCGAGTGTATTGGCCGACACAGGCAAGATCGACGGCAGTTCCAGGGGAGCATCGAGGCTGATTGAAAGCCGGTACGTATCTCCGGCGGGGCCGAAATTGCTCACCGCCAGCGGAATATGCATCTGTACGCCGGGATAGACCAGGAACGTCTGCGGAGCTAACAAACGCACGGCATAGAAAATGCGGCTGCCCAGCACTTGGGGCACGCTATTCACAAGATCGCCCAACAAAACGCCAGCATCCAAGCGAATTTGGGCAGCATCCACAAAAAGTTGCATCTGCCCGCCCGCCCCAATCACAAAGAGGGGCGGAGCCAAGTTGCTCAGCAAAAGGCTGCCGCCGGTTCCCACGGCCATAAGCAGCGTGCCCCCCGCCTGCACGGCCCCGCGCGCAAGGCCGTCAAAATCAAGCGTCGCCCCGTCGCCGCCCAGCAGTGTAATGTCGCCACCGCTCAGCGCAGTCAACTCGCCAAAGAGAATGATGCCTGGCTTTTCGATCTCGTTGCCATCGCCACTGCTCAAGGTCAGCGCACCGGCACGCCCTGCGACACCGCCCGCGCCCGCCGCGCCGCCATCCCCCGCCCGCACAGCACTATTCAAGAGGGAGATCTCTTGCGATGCCATTAAGTTGACCGTGCCACCGTTGCCGCCATCCTGCTTGCCCACCGCCTGCGTCGATCCTGCGCCGCCTTGCCCGCCGGCAATCTGGCCCGCCAACGCATCATCCGGGTCGCCAATACTATCTACAAACCCAGGGCCACCCTGCCCGGTCACCAGCGTGATCGCGCCGCCATTGCCAGCGCTGCTCTTTGTGTCCGCTGCCTGATTGGCCCCAGTCCCCGTAAGATTGCCGCCCGCGCCGGCCAAGATGCTGCCTAGATTGCTGATTTCCAATGCCAGTCCCTGGATCGAGCCGCCATTGCCCGCCGTGCCGCCAGTGTTGGCAGCATTGCCATCGCCACCCAGCGCGCCGCCATTGCCGCCCAGAATGCTGCCCAAGTTGGTCAAATTTCCGCCAGGGGTGGTTCCATCCCCGGATCCCACGTCAACCCGGATGCTGCCGCCATTGCCGCCAGCGGGGCGGGCCGCCCCGCTGCCCGCCGCCCTCATATTGCCGTCCCCCCCCTTGCCGCCGAGGAGTTCGCCCACAATTGCAACCAGACCACCGCCCATGCCGGAGCCGCCGCCGCTGCCATCATCGGCGACGCCGCCCGCCCCGGTCACGGTAACAGCGCCCCCCGCGCCGCCGTTGCCGCTGAGGGGAGCACTGCCGTTGACATTGCCATTGGCATTGCCGCCTGCGCCCCCTTGAATGGTGCCTTCGCTGATCAACTCACCCGCGGCGGTGGTCAGTGCTATGTCAATTACACCGCCGTTGCCGCCATTGGCTCCGTTGCCCCCGGCCCCGGCCACAATCTGACCGAAGAAATTGCTGACCAAATTGGCGCTAATTTGCACCGCACCGCCCTCACCACCGCGCCCACGCTCGGCGCTGCCCCCGGCTCCGCCCGCAATCTGCCCTGTGTTGTGGAGCGTCTGCGCCGTCAACCGGACGGCCCCGCCATCGCCGCCGTTCTCATCGCCGCCGTCCGCCCCCGCCGCCGCTGCAATCACCCCATTGTTGATCAGATCATTCGATACCGTGATCACAACATCGCTCACAGGATCTGACGGTGGACCCAGCAAGGTTCCATCGTTGATCAGCCCGGCTATGGAGACCGGCCCAGCCAGTTGCACAGTGATCCCCGCCGGGATGCCCACAACATCGCCGCTGTTGGGCAGCCGCGCCGGGGACCACGTCGCGGCATCGTTCCAATTGCCATCTTGCACTGCCACAATCGTGGGTTTTGTGCCCACCGCCGCCGCCGTCGCCGTCACCACACCGGTCAATTCAATACCCGTATTGGTCTTGATCGTCATGTTGGCGGCCAGATCGCCAATGTAGCTATTGGCAGGCAGGGGCAGATTCACGGTTGCCGTCTGTCCGGCGGCTATCGTCTCTTTGACGCTAAGGGCGCGGTCGAGGAAATCCGGCGTCAGTTCGGCCTTGACATCGGTATCCAACGCCACGCTGCCCGTGTTTTGCAGCGCCACCACCACCGTGAACGGTTGGCCCATCACCACGGGCGACGGCTCAATTTTCATCGATTGGATCGACAAACTGGCGCGACCAATCTTGGCTTTGTCGCTGCGTTGGATGTTGAGTTTGCCATCTGACGAGCGAATCTCCACTTGAAAATTCATCTCAGCCGGGTCCATGCGCACAGGCGTAAAACCGACGGTTTGTTGCCAAACGGCCCCCGGCGGAATCACGGCGTTAAAGGTCTGCACTCCGCTTTGATCCGCCTGCACAGGCCGTGTAATCGTAACCGTCAAATCAAGCTGGCGATTGCCCGTGTTGGTGGCGCTCACCCTATAGTCCACCCGTGTGTTGAGCAGCACAGCCTGCGGCGTGCGCACAATCTGCACGTTCAGATCGCGCTGGGCGGGCTGCACAGAGACAGTGCTGGTCACCACCTTGCTCAGCCCCTGGCGTGTGCCAATGCGGAAGGTAAACTCCACATCGCCCACATAGCTTTCCGGCACCACGGTTTTGAAGCCATTAACCCAGGTCTGGCCGGGCAACACTTCCGCCGTCCACACCTGAAGATTATCCGGCGTAACCCCCGAAGGCAGCGTCCCCGTGACAACCGCTTGCAGGGTCACATTGCCGATGTTGTTGATCAGCGCTGCAAACGCAGTCTCCTCGCCGGCCACCGGCGGGTTGGGCGTCACCTGCGTGTTAAAGATCATCTCCGGCGCGTAATATTCGTCTGCGCCAATGTCGCTGCGGGCATCGGTGGGCCGGGGGTGTCCCTCAAAATCCCCGGTTGTAAAATCGCCCGCCAGCGAGGGCGTAATGGCCGCCTCGGCCGCCGGGCTGCCGCTGCGTAGCCGGAAGTTATGCTCGCCGACATTCACAAAAAGCGGATCGCCCACAAGGCGCGTGCTTCCCTCGTTAAAGCGACTTGTCGGATCGTTCACCGTGCCAGCGTCCGTGGTATTGCTGTACCAGAGCGTGCCGTTGATCGTCACCGTGCTGTTGGGCTGCACAAAGATGCCCAATTTGTGCAGAGCAATGATTGTATTTTCCAGGGTGACATTGCTGAGCGCGCCCCCCACGGCAGCCACGCTAATCGCACTGCCATCGCCGCCGTGGTTAAAGGCCAGTGTGTTATAGACCAGATAGGGCGTGGCAGAGAGAATGTAAAAGGCCGCACCACTGCTGGTAATGCTGTTGCTGATCATCATGCTGTTGGCAATGCGCGGCTTGCCCCCTTCCACATAAACACCGCCACCGTTAAGCGCTTCGTTGCCATAAAAACCGTTGCCGTCCAACAACGCATCGCTGTGCGCCACCATCACCGCCCCCGCCGATTCGGCGCTGTTTTCGGCAAAGTGATTGCGGCGCAGCGTGGCCGGGCTAAAATCCAGATAGATCGCGCCCGCCGAGCCTTTGGAGTTGTTGCTCAGGAAACGGTTGCCCTCTAGCATCGGTGTGCTACTATCCACAAAGATCGCCCCGCCCGCGGTGACGGCGCTGTTCTGGTCAAATAGGTTATTGCGCAACACCGCGTTGCTGTGGTTGAGGAAGAGCGCGCCGCCATCCTTGTTGGCCCCGTTTTTGATGAAAGTATTGTCGCGCAGCGTCACGGGGCTTTCTTGCAAGAAGAAGACCGCGCCCGCCGTGGCTTTGTTGGTCTCGAAGGTGCTGGAGATCACACGAGCGTTGCTGCGCAGCAAGAAACCGCCGCCACCATAGAAACCGCCGTCACCATCACGGGCGATGATGTTGATGATCACAGGCGATGCGTCCAAAATGTAGAAATTGCCGCCGGCATCCTGTCCATCCGGCCCGCCGCCCTGCCCCGCCGACGAGCCGCGCTGGATGGTCAGATTTTCCAACGTGGGCTGCACGCCGCCAGTAATATAGATGGCGCGCGCCGCCACCGACGGCGCGATGGTGGTGGGCTGGCTAATGGGGTTGGAGATCAGCCAGTTTTCCGCGCTATAGCCGCCGCGCAGGTGAACATTTTTGTCGAGATAGAGCACTTGGCGCTTGCCGTTGCGGGTAAAGACCTGGGTACAGCTTCCCGCCACTTTGATCAGATCGCCGGCGGTGGCCGCGTCCACGGCGGCCTGCACGTTGGTATAGGTGCGGTTGGGATCACGCTCCAGCTTGGCCGCACACTCCACCGGATACTCGTCGGCACCCAGATCGGCGGCGGCAGGCGGATAGCTGTCCCCGTCCATGTCTTCCGTGACATTGCTGCCCAGCACGCTGGCATTTACCGCCGGGGAGGTTTTCAAAATATGATAGCCATCGGCGGCAAACTGCGGGTCGCCAAAGAGACTCTTGGTTCCTGTGTAGACATTGACTGGGCCAATCCAGCGGTTGGGAATATTGTGCCAAAGTGTGGCTTCCAACGTAGCCGAGTTCTCGGCAGTGATGCGAATTGCCACATCCTGGTTGGAGAGAATTGTGTTGAGGAAGTTTACGCGGCTGGTGAGCGGACCGAATTTGTCAATGTAGACCGCTTCGTTGCCGCCGTTGCGTGCCAATGTACCGTGATAGATGCGCGGGTTGGAGCCTTCCACATAGATCGCCGCGCCGTTGCCCGCCGCCTTGTTATCCACATAGGCGCTGGCGAAAAGCTGGGCGTCGCTGCCATTGGAGAGGAAGATACCGCCGCCCGCCGCCGCCTCGTTGCGCCGCACCAAAAACTGTGAAAAACGAATGTCGCTCTTGTCAGCATAGAGCGCGCCCCCCTTGCCCCCCGCCCGATTGTCGGTGAGGCTGCGCCCGCGTATCTCGATGTTGCTGTCGTTAATATAGAGCGCGCCGCCATTGCCATCGGCGCGGTTGCCGCCAAAGGTCGCCGTGCGCACGGCAGCGTTGCCCGACCGCAGCACATAGAGCGCGCCGCCATCTACGCCGGCGGTATTGGTGTAAAAAGAGCTGTCGGTAAGAATGGAGTCGCTCTCGTCCAGATAGAGGCCGCCGCCCAAAAAGGTGACGGTGTTGCGCTCAACCCGTCCTTTGGCAAACGTGAGATTGCTCAGTTTGGCGTATAAGCCACCGCCTGTGCGCGCGCTGTTCACGGTCAGCGTGGTACTGAAAAGGCTGGCATTGCTCAGGCGGGCATAGATGCCGCCGCCTTCGTTGCTGGCGGTGTTGGTAAGCACGCGGTTACTGTGCAGGCGCGCCGCGCTAAAGTTGATCAGGAAGATGCCGCCGCCGCTGACCGCGCTGTTGGCCGCCACAAGATTTTGCTCCATGGCTGCCGAGCTGGCATCCAAATAAAAGCCGCCCCCGGCCACGCTGGCAACGTTGTTGACCACCTCGTTGCCGATGAGCAGCGCCCGGCTGGCGGCAAAGAGATGCATCCCCGCGCCGGTGCGGGCTTTGTTGCCCCGCACAACGTTCAAGCGCACATTGGCCCCGCTATTCGTGAGATAAAACCCGCCGCCCATGCCACTGTTTTCGGTTGTGCCGGTGGCCTGGTTTTGCTCCACGGTGTTGCGGGCATAGTTCCCCATAGCGCCGTCGAAATAGAGACCGCCGCCGTTGACGCTGGCCGTGTTCAGGCGAATGATGTTGGTATCCACACTGGGGTTCCCCGGCCCGGCCGAGATCCCACCGCCCAGCGGCGCGCTGTTCCCCTCGATGACATTGCGCTCAATTGTGATCTGGCTGCCCAACAGACGCAGCCCGCCGCCGGTGGCGCTGGCGGTGTTGCCGCGAATCTGGTTCTCTTGGAGAGTGCTGGTGCTGGTCATGGCAAAGAGCGCGCCGCCCTCGCTGGCGCTGTTGTTTTCAATAGTGCTGACCTGCACCGTCAGGTTGCTGCCAGGGGCCATGTAGATGCCGCCGCCCTGGGTGGCAGTGCTGTTGGCGAAGCGGCTCTCGGTGACAAGCCCTTGGCTTTCGGTGAAATAGGCGCTGCCGCCGCGCGTGGCATTGTTGCCAAACATATTCACCCGGCTGATGGTCACCGTGGCCGAGATCACGTACAGGCCGCCGCCCTCAGTGGCGTTGCCCCCGGTGATGTGCAGATCAAAAAGTTCGGGTTTCACATCGCCCACAATTACCAAGCCGTGGGCCGCGCCGCCGGCGTTGAGCGTCGATTTGTAGCTCTGCGGGTGAATATACTCCCAGTCGCAATCCATGATGCCGCTCTGTGCCCGTGTGGTGGAGCAATAGCCGCCCTGCATCGTCACACTTTTGGTCACAATCGCCACGGCGCTGTAGGGTTTGCCGCCGATCTGCTTGGTGCTGATCTGGGTATAATCGCCGCCGTTGCCCGCCAGTTTGATCAGATCGCCATTCTCGGCGGCGTCCAGCGCGTTTTGCAGCGTACACGGCTGTTTCCAATTGAGGCAGCGTTCGGCTGCGCCACCGCCATTGGGGATGGCATAGCGCGTCTCGCGGAAGGTATATTCGTCTGCGCCGATGTCGGCCTTTTTGCCCTGCTTGCGCTCTTCGTTGTCAATGTCCTGCGAGACCCCCGACGCTTTGGCATTTTGGAAGGCCAGCGAGATGCGCTTCAGGTGGTAGTCCCCGCCCGCCGGGTTGCGATAAGCGGGATCTTCGCCCTGGAACGAATTTTCGTTGGAACTGCGCGTAAATGCCCCCGACGCAGAATAGTTTGGCGAGCCGCCCCAGAAGGTATAGTCCAACTTGGCGTCCGGCGGATAGAAAGTGGGAATGGGGATGATAATCGGCAAGAAGCCAATGAAGGGGAAAGGAAAGACCACCAAAATAAAGTGCGGAATGATCTCCTCGCCAATGACCACGCCGTTGCCGCTGATTAAGTTATCGAGTAGATCGACAGTGGTCTGGCTGTAGATATAGACGCCAGTGCCGCTATTGTTGGCAATGGTGTTGTGGTGGAAGGTGACCACAGGCGGCGTGGGCAGCGGCAGGATGATCTCTGGGCCAAACGGCGGCGGCAGCAACGGCGGCAGCAAAATAAAGAATTTGAAAACCGAGCGCGATCGGCGCAGATAGATGCCATTGCCGGAATTGTTCACAATGATATTGCCGCTGATCTCCGGCGCTTTGAAAACCCACAGATGGATGGCTGCGCCGGCGTGTCCGCTGCCCGCGCCCGCCTGATTGCGCGCCATGTAGTTGTTGAGAATACGCAGATCGCTCTCTTCGCCATAGATGCCGCCGCCGCCACCGCGCTTCTCCACCAGCGCCAGATCAAAGAGGAAGGGGATAAATTTCATCTCGCCGGCACCGGTGCGATTGTCGAGGATGCGGTTGCCCTGCACAATGGCCGGGCTGCGGAAGGCAAAGATGCCGCCACCGCTGCGGCTGGCCGAATTGTTCAAAATCTGGCTGCTCCGGATCTGGGCGCGGCTGGACTGTAAATAGAGGCCACCACCATAGCCACTGACCGAGTGGTTCTGAATGATGCTGTCGCTGATCTCGGCTTCGCTGGCCTTCAAATAGAAGCCGCCGCCGTCGGTGGCGCCGGTATTGTTGCGCACTGTCACATTCTGAAAGCTGCCCGGCGCGGCGTTGATAAAAACCCCCGCGCCGCTGACATTGGCGCTGTTATTTTCAATGACGCTATCGAAAAACTTGGGTTTGCTAAACCTATCTACATAGACACCGCCACCACTGCTATTGGCACGGTTCCCGGTGATAATCACATTGCTAAAAACCGGGCTGGCGTTCATCGTGTAGATGCCACCGCCGCTGGCCGCGTTGCCGCCGGTAATTGTGACATTTTCAATGCGCGGCTCAATCCCCTCATTTAAGATTGTAAAGACCCGTCCACTGGTGGCGCGTAGTGTGGTTGTATACTTTTTGGGATCGAATTCGCGAAAGTCTGTGCTCCAGCCGCCCTGAATCGTCATGTCATAGTTGGCAATCCTCACCGACCCCAAGCAGATGCCGCTGACCTGGATTACGTCGCTGGGGCGGAAACTACCCGTCACGGCGGCTTGAACCGTCTTAAAATAGGCCACGCGATCCGTGTTGACCAGACGAATGGCACACGCGCCGTTATGGGTGACCGCACCGGCTCGGTTCTCTGGCAGCGGACCCGTCACCAGCACTTGTAAATAGGTGCGCAGCGTGTTGGTGGTGTCGCTGTCCAGTGGGTCCAAACCGGGGAAACGCACAGTTGCCACCGTATCCATCTCTCGGATCTGGCCGGGAATTGGCTCCACCAGGGCGTGCGCCCGCAACGATACAACGGCCTGCCCGCCAATCGGAATCGTGCCCAGATTACAGCTTGACGTTGCCCCCAGGCTACAACTGCCCTGGCTGCTGCTAATGGCAACGGCCTGTTGATCAGGCGGCAGCGCCTCGGTCAGCGAAACGTTGGGAACCGTGGATTTGCTGTTGTTAAAGACGGTGATCATATACGTGGTCTCTACATCTTTCCACAGATTCAGCGTGCTGGCCGTGTGGATAATGTTGAGACCGCGGTTGTAATTATGTTCATACGCGCCCACATCATAGGGCCGCAGACGCACATCGCCGCCTACGTCTTTGGCGGCAAAGATGGCTGGCACAAGGTCCGAGGTATCGACGCCAACGTTATAGGCCGACGATTCCCGGCGAATGTGATAATCGCCCCGGGCGGCGTCTACAAAGGCCGGATCGCCAAAGATCACCGTGGTCTGCTCAAAGAGATTATCGCTCCAATGGCGCAGCGAATTGTTCCACCAGACGTTTGCCAGCCCTTCGGCCCCGGCCCCATCGCTGCCTTGCACACCCATCTGGTGATCGGCGAAAATGTTGTTATAAAGTTTGAGATTGCGCCCGCGGTCGGCGTAGTAAATGGCTGCGTTGACGCCTTCGCCGTCTGTGTTCTCGTGAACGTTATCGGCAAAGGTGTTGTTGATAAACGTGGCTTTGGTGCCGCTGATGATCACGGCGCTGCCCAGCGCCGTAGAGACCATAATCGTGTTTCGCACCATTAAATTATTGAGGAAGGTCAGATTACCGGCGTCCAATGCCATCGCCCCCCCACTGCGCGAGGCTTGATTTTCACGGAAGATCGAGTTGGCAACCAAGCCATCGGCCTTCACGGCATACAAGCCACCGCCGTTGTCTGCCACCACCACCCGTTCCATCACCACACACGAAGGATCCGGCGGTGTCAGCCCTGGCCGGATGCACTTGACTACATGCGGCTCCACCACCGTGATCACCAACGTTTTGGTGAGAACGGCGATCACCCGATCATATTGAATAAACGGGATCTTGTTGCGCTGCACAAGGTTGTGGGTAAACGAAAAAGGCGATGTGCCCGAAATGTACAGCCCGACGCCAATGCCCATAGGCCGCCGCAAATATTGGGCGTGCTCGAAAGCTGGTTTGGTTATCCTGAATCGTGCTGAGGGTGACGCTGAATGCGCCGCCCGTGGCATAGAGACCGCCCCCGCGGTCGCCTTTGTTGGCTTCCACAATCCCATTCGCCAGACTATTCTGGCCGTCGACAAAGAAGATCCCGCCGCCATCCACCGCGGCAACGTTGCCGCGGATCGTCGCCACGTCCACCGCAATCCCGCCGCCAAAAGTATAGCCGCCGCCACCATTGGAGCCTCTGTTATTGGTCAGCGTCAAGGTTCGCATCGTGCCGCGCACCCGGTTCAAATAGAAGCCGCCGCCGGGCGCAGTGCGGGCGCGGTTGTTGTTCAGCGTGATCGTATCGGCATTCAGCCTGCCGCCCTCAGCGTAGATCGCACCGCCAGCCTGTTGGGCGTTGTTGCCATCCAACGTAGTTGCCGTAAGCGTCACCGTGACATTGCGCGTATAGAGCGTGCCGCCGCTTCCCGTCACCACCGCAGTGGTGATCACCGAAATGGCGTCTACGGCGGCGCGCGTAGCGCGCGCCTGTGGCCCCTGCACCGTCAATGGTGCGGCGGCAGGCACAACCAGATGGCCCACATCTTCGCGCAGGGGTTCTTGCAGGGCGGCAATGGCATTGCTCCAGGCCATGCCCGGCTCTGCCCCGGTCAAATCTGGCGTCACTTCAAGCAGGCCATTTTTGACCTTGCCCGCGGCCAGCAATTGCTCCAGTGGCAACCAGTGGGGCGTATACGCCGCCTCTATTTCCGCCGCAAGCGGATCAACCAGGCTGCGCGCTGCGACACTCTCCACCGCAGCCGTGTTGCGTAAAAACTGGATATTGGTGTGCAGCGCCAGACGTTCGCCTTCCCAAAAGATCGCCCCGCCGCTGCCCACTTTTTCTGCACGGTTCTCCACAAAACTGGCAATCGTCCCGGTCAACGCGCTGCCCACGCCATAGATCGCCCCGCCATCCTCCTGGGCCACGTTGGCGGTCCACGTCGTATTGGTCAGGCTCAGCGTCCCCGTGAGGACAACCAGCGCGCCGCCATGCCCATCACTGACATTTTCCGACAGCGTGCTCTCGATAAGGGTGGCGAAGCTATGGTCAAGATAGAGCGCGCCGCCGCCCTGGGTGGCGCTGTGTTTCGTCACCGGCGTTTTGTTGATCAGCACTGTGCCGCCGATGGCAACCATCGCCCCGCCGCGCCCATTGGTGCTGTTTTCCGAAAGAGTGCCGCCAGTAATGGCAACATTGCTCTGGTCGAGATAGAACGCGCCGCCATCAACGGGGCCAATATTTTTGGAAATCGGCACGTTTGTCAAAGTTAGTGGGCTAGCAAGCGCCCACACTGCGCCGCCGCGCCCATTGGTGCTGTTTTCCGAGAGAGTACCGCCGCTGATGGTGGTCGGGCTACCGTTCAGATAGAGCGCGCCGCCGTTGACGGGGCCGCTGTTTTTGAAAATCGGTACGTTGGTCAAGGTCAGTGGGCTGGTCAGCGCAAGAATTGCGCCGCCGCGCCCGTCGCGCCGTTTTCCGAGAGAGTGCCGCCGCTGACAGTAGTTGGGCTGCGCTCAAGATAGAGCGCGCCGCCGTCGACGACGCCGCTGTTTTTGGAAATCGGCACGTTGGTCAAGATCAGCGGGCTGGCAAGCGCAAAAATCGCGCCGCCGCGCCCCGTCGCGCCGTTTTCCGAGAGAGTGCCGCCGCTGACAGTGGTTGGGCTGCGCTCAAGATAGAGCGCGCCGCCGTCGACGACGCCGCTGTTTTTGGAAATCGGCACATTGGTCAAGGTCAGCGGGCTGGCAAGCGCAAAAATCGCGCCGCCATTGCCAGACGCCCTGTTTTCCGAAAGGGGCGTGTCACTGAGCGTAACCGTGCTGGTGATGGCATAGAGCGCGCCGCCGTGGCGAAGGGCGCTGTTGTTGAGCAGACTGCTCTTTTCAATGGTGATGGCCCCGCGCGCCACAAAGAGCGCGCCGCCATCGCTTTGCTGGGCGGCGTGGCTGTCAATCGGGCTGTTGCGAATGGTGATCTGGCTCTGATCGGCCCAGAGCAGACCGCCCTTGTGGGCACGGTTGCCGCTGGCGATGACGCCGTCCAGCAACAGACTGCCGCCGGTGACATAGAGAATGCCGTTGCCGGTGGTGCTATTGTTTCGCAGCGCCCCGCCCAGCAGATCCAACCTGCCGCCAGTCATGTGGATCAAACTGCCGTCTCCCGAGCCGCTGTTATTGCTCAAGGTTACGCCGCGGATGATGGCCGTGGCGTTGTTGGCAAAGAGTAGACTGCCGCGCCCATCATCCGCGCGGTAATTGTTCAACACCGGGTTGTTTAACTCCACACGCCCGCCGCTCACGGCCACCACGCCGCCCGCCTTGCCGGCACGGCTATCATTAAACGAGTTGGCCCCGCCTATCCCCACTGTGGAGGTGATGCCGGTGATGTAGATGACGCCGCCGCTTTCGGCGGCCTGGCTCGTGTTAAAGACCACATTGGTCAAGGTCACCTGGGCGCGATCAACGGCCAACGCGCCGCCGTTGCGTCCCCCATGATTGGTAAAAGTGACGTTGTTAAAGCGGGCGGTGGCGGTGACAACCCGCACAGCGCCGCCATCGCCAGCGTCACCAGCCTTGAGGCCGTCACCGTTGCGCAGCGTGAGATTTTGCACGGTCACGTCCGCCCCGTTGGTGATGAAAAGCACGCGCCCCTGGGTCTCGGCATCCAATATCACCGGGAAAGCCTGCGGTTGAGGGCTACCGTTGAAATTTTCCGGGTCAAAGCCGCCGCTGATGGTCATGGAAATGGGAAGATAGGCAAGCTGTTGCGTGGTCATGGTCAGGCTGACCCCACTGTAGATGCCTTTGGCAATGCGGATCTCAACGCCAACTTGCTTTTGTTTCATGGCCGATTCGACGGCGCGTTGCAGCGAACGGCAGGCCAGGAAGATGAAAGAACAGTCGTTGGTGTCGTTGCCTGTGGGGGAGATGTAGTAGCGGGCGGTGATGGTGGCCTGTTCGACAGGGCGCGCCGTCACCGTGGCCTGGGCGGGCGCGCTCCACAGGCTGATCACGCCGATTAAGAGCATTACCAACACCGGGGCCAATAAAAGCGGGGCAAGACGAACGAGACGCAGGCGAACCACAGGCACAGGGGGAGTCTGCATACGGTACCTCGACAGGCATAAACCTAGGACACAGGGGTAGGGGGTGCGAATTGCGAGTTACAAATTGCGCGTTGCAAATTCTCTGGCTTGCGGCGCATCATCTTACTCACGGGAAGCGGCGGCGGGCCTGTTCCATTTCAATGGCGCTGGCGGTGAAACGGTAGAGCTTGGCCGGGCGGTGATCGCCTTCGCGCCGGTTGCCCGTCTCTTCCAGCACATCCGCCGAGAGAATTTTACGGCGAAAGTTGCGTTTGTCCAGCGGTTCGTGGAGCACGGTTTCATAGACCGACTGTAACTCGGAAAGGGTAAATTCGCGCGGCAGCAGCAGAAAGCCCAGCGCGGTCCACTCTAGTTTCCAACGCAGCCGTTGCAGCGCGTATTCCAAAATGCGCCCGTGGTCAAAGGCCAGCGGCGGCAGATCGTACATATTCCACCAGCGCGCATCTTGGGCGTCGTCGCCGCCTTGCACGGCAATGCGCCGCGCTTCGTCGGCGCTGAGCAGAGCAAAATAGGCCACCGTGATCACACGCCCGCGCGGGTCTCGATCCGGCGCGCCAAAGGTGTAAAGCTGCTCCAAATAGACGTCGGTGACGCCGGTCTCCTCTTGCAGCTCGCGCCGCGCCGCGGCGTCCAGGCTTTCGTCCATGTTGACAAAGCCGCCGGGCAGCGCCCACTGTCCGCGAAAGGGATCGCCGCCGCGCTGGATCAACAGCACTTTGAGTTGCTCTTGCAAATAGGCGTACAAGACCATATCCACGGTCACCGATGGCCGTGGATATGGGTAGGTATAGTTCTGGGTTTGGGCAGATGCTATCGGGTTAGCCATGATCTTATTTTACTCGAAAGACAACGTGCGAATGTACACGGAGTATAGTTGTAAAAGATCGGGCGTGCAAGCACGACAGGGAACAATGGAAGAAGTCGAACTTTTGCGAAAAGTTCGACTTCTTCCGAATGGCGATTACACTGCGGGGAAAAGGAAGGGGAGCGTCAGCACCAGGATGAGCGCCCAGGCAGCGTAGATCACCAGCCCCGTGCTCACCACCCGCTGAAAGGTCTCGACCCAGTTCGTCCGGTGATTGCGCCCCTGTTGATAGAGTAGCATCGCCAGCAGGCCGATGTTAATGGCGTTCCAGCCGATCACGGCGAGCCGGTTGGGAGTGAGGCCACCTTCCCCGGTGCGATAGATCACTGCGGCTAGTGCATAGAGACCAATAATCATGCTCAAGCCCGCCACCGCCAGGATCGCATTGCGCAGCCAGCCTTGATAGCGTGGGGATAGATCCGCAACGTGCATGGGCGTTGCCCCGACCAGCAATCCCATCACGGCAAAGAGCATCACGTTATAGACAATCAGCAGATCCCGGTTGCGAAACGGCCCCATAAAATTAAACGGGATGAAACAGAGGTAGATCACCAACACCAGCAGGGTCAGGGGCAGCAACAGGCGCATGAGAATCGGAACTAGCCGCCCCAAGCCTTGCTCAAAGCGCTGTTCCCAGGCGCGCCGGTGCGGATGGTAGGCCACGGCCACGGCAATCACAGGCACCAGCCCAGGCGCACCCGCAAAGAAGGCCTGGATGATCCGATCCGGCACATTGATGCCCAACGCCTCAAACAGCCCAAGCGTAATCGCAACAAAGAGTCCCACGGCGATGCCAAAAACGCCGCCGGTGATGCCGATCTCCACGCTCTTGAGCAGCCCGGCAAAGCGTTCATGGGCCGAGGAACGCCAGCCATATAGCCCCCATCCAATGCCGATCCAGGCCAGCAGGGGCAGATGAAACAATATCAGCGTCTGATAGCTCTCCCCAGCCCGCCAGAGAGAAAGCGAAAAACCATAGGCTCCCACAGCCAGAACACTGCCCAGAGCGGGCAGCGCCCGCTGCCGGTGTTCAGGATTTTCTAACACCATAAACAGATAGACTGTGACCGCCACAATCGGCGACCAGAGCAGCAACAGATAGGGCATACCGTTTGCAAACGTGAAGCGTGTATTGGACAAGAGCGCAAAGATCAGCCCGGTGAGCAGGGCCAGCGGAATCGCCGTACGCCAGGGAATTGCGCTTTCACCCGCCTGCGCCTCTGTCGGCGAGCCTTGCAGTCGATAATACCAGGCTGCATAGAGCGGATGATGTGGTGCGCTCTGGTAGCGCTCTAGCATGGCCTCGGCGAAGGCGGCAGCTTGGCCCTGGCCCAGGGCGGAGCGATAGGTCTCCTCCCAATCTTTCGGTTCATCAGATCCCAGCGTGATTGCCTGTAAAATACCTGCCATTCATTCCTCCTTGTTTTGTGATCAGCGTATGTTTAGCATAAACCACACCACCTTTGCACAAATGCGCTCTCATTGGCTACCGATTTCACACACCAGCGCCTTACGATAGCTTTTGGCGGCTCCACCCTCCTGCGCGGTGCTGGTCGCAGATGGGCGGCAAAAATGGCTTTCCACCCTGACGCCCTTGCCCGGAACCCTTTAGTTTTCCGCCAAAACCTATTCGAGGCTATAATTTGGGCAATGATCCATCCATTTTTGCATGAAGTGAGTGTACCCATGACCCACGAAGACCTTATCCGCCGTATCGCCGTCGATCTCAATGTAACGCCCCAGCAGGTGGCCGGGGCTGTGGAACTTTTAGACGAAGGCAACACCATTCCATTCATCGCCCGCTATCGAAAAGAGCGCACCGGCACGCTGGACGAAGAGCAATTGCGCGCCGTAGAAGAGCGGCTGGCCTATCTGCGCGGGCTGCACGAGCGCAAAGAGACGGTGCTGGCCTCGATTGGCGAACAGGGCAAACTCACCGACGCGCTGGCTGCCGCCATCGCCGCCGCCGATACGCTGCAAATTCTCGAAGATATTTACCTGCCTTATCGCCCCAAACGGCGCACCCGCGCCACGATGGCACGCGAACTGGGGCTGGAACCGCTGGCAACTTTGCTCAAAGCGCAGTCCGGCGGCCAGTCGCCCGAAGTTGCTGCGGTCGCTTTTGTGAATGCCGACGTGGCCGATGTGGAAGCGGCACTGGCCGGCGCGCGCGACATCATCGCCGAAGAGGTGGCCGAGACCGCCACGCTGCGTCAATATGCGCGTGAACAATATTACGAAAAGGGCGATCTCAGCGTGGAGGTGAAGGACGATCCCGAACGCAAATACGAGACCTATCACCAGTTCAACGCCGCCCTCAACAAAATCCAGCCGCATCAGGTGCTGGCGATGAACCGCGGCGAAAGTGAAAAGGCGCTGCGTGTGAATTTCGTCGATCCCAAAGCGTCGATTACGCAACTGGCCGAGCGGCTGTTGGAGATCAAGCCGCGCTCGCCCTTTGCCGCCCACCTCAAAGAGGCCGTGGCCGACGGTTACGAGCGGCTGCTCAAGCCCGCCGTGGAACGCGAGGTGCGCCGTGCCCTCACCGATGCCGCCGACACGCACGCCATTGACGCCTTTCAAAAGAATCTGCGCAGCCTGCTCTTGCAACCGCCGCTGAAAGATCACACGGTGATGGGCATTGATCCGGCCTATCGTACAGGCTGCAAGATCGCCGTCTGCGATGCCACGGGCAAGGTGCTGGAAACCACGGCGATCTACCCACACCCCCCGCTAAATCAACGCGGCGAGGCCCTCAAAGTGCTGGCGACATTGGTGCAAAAGCATAACGTCAGCGCCATTGCCATTGGCAACGGCACCGCCAGCCGCGAAACCGAGCAACTTGTGGCCGACCTGCTCGCGCAAATCGCCTCTCGCAAATCGCCCCTCGCCTACGTTATGGTCAACGAAGCCGGGGCCAGCGTCTATTCAGCCTCAACCCTGGCACGCAAAGAGTTGCCCGATCTCGATGTCTCCCTCCGCGGCGCGGTCTCGATTGCGCGCCGCCTGCAAGATCCCCTGGCCGAGTTGGTCAAGATCGACCCCAAAAGCATCGGCGTGGGCCTCTATCAACACGATGTCGATCAGAAAAAGCTGGCCGAAGCGCTGGACACCGTGGTGGAGTCGGTGGTCAACAATGTGGGCGTCAACGTCAACACGGCCTCCCCGGCGCTGCTGCAACAGGTGGCCGGCCTCACCAATCGCACCGCCGAAAATATTGTGGCGCACCGGGACGCCAACGGCCCTTTCCGCAGCCGCAAAGAATTGCTCAAAGTCAGTGGCATTGGCCCCAAGGCTTTTGAACAGGCCGCCGGTTTTCTGCGCATCCCCGACGGCGACAACCCGCTGGACAACACCGGCATTCACCCGGAAAGCTACGCCGTGGTGGAGCGGATCGTGGCTCCCTTTGGCGAGTTGAGCCGCGTGCCCGTGGACAAATTGCGCCACAGCGTGCCCAAACTGGCCGGGGAATTGGCCGTGGGCGAGCCAACCCTGGCCGATATTCTCGACGCGCTGGCGAAGCCGGGCCGCGATCCGCGCGAGGATCTGGAAGCGCCGATCCTGCGCACCGATGTGCTCAGCGTTGAGGATCTCAAAGAGGGCATGGGACTCAAAGGCACGGTGCGTAACGTGGTGGCCTTTGGCGCGTTTGTCGACATCGGCGTCAAACAGGACGGGCTGGTGCACATTTCCGAGATGGCGGATCGCTATATTCGCGACCCGCACGAGGTGGTGGGCGTGGGCGACGTGGTGGATGTGCGCGTGCTGAGCATCGACAAAGCCCGGGGTCGCATCGCCCTGAGCATGAAGTCCATGAGCGCTGATTGGGCGAGCAAGCAGTAATTTTAGCCGACTGGTTCACAGTTGCTTAGGTAACCCAAGTTGCGACCTTAGAAATTTTCGTGATAGCGCACAGGAATTCTCGAAAATCAAGCCGTGCAAAAGCTGCTTTTGGCATACAAGGTAGCAACTTGGGCTACGTATAACGGACCGTGAATTCAGCGGTCACGTTTACAGAACTGCCATGTCCGGCGGCTGATAGCCACCGGGCGATGGATACCAGGTCTCTCCACAGATCTCACTGATCACCGTCCACTCGCCAGCGGTCAGGTTGCCGTGGTGATGGTACAAGAACTGTTGCAAGCCGTTATTTTCTGCACTCTTCAGAATGTGATGGAGATCGCGAGCGGGCATTGGATCGCCATCATGAGGCCACCGTCCCGTATCCACCCAGGGAACAATCCGCGACACATCGTCCACGGCGGCCAGCGTGCGCCGGGTTTCTTGTTGCACCAAGCTATGCAGGCGTTCTTCGGACAAGGCTGTCTCAAAATGAGAGCGACGTGCAATCCCAGGCAACGCCAGGCCAAAGAGTGACTGCACAACCGTGAGCGCGTCTTGGTCGTCGAGACCCGGATTCCAGGCGACCAGGGTTTCCACATAGCGGTAGATCGTGCCCATCATGCCATCGAAACCGCGATGAAAAAAGTAGAACTTGGGGAGCAGCACATCGATGAACTCGGCCAAGCGCACATAATCATAGCCACACAGGGGCGCGAACGCAGCCGTTCGGGGGCCAACCCCAAATTGAAGCGGATGCGCTATTTCTGTGGTCACCGTCTTCTGGACATGCTGGAAGAAGCCTGTTAACGAATCAATCCGGAACTGCATCCAGTCGGCCAGCCCGGACACATCCCCCAGCATGGGGACCGTGCCGACGAATCCGCCCCCGGCGTGGGCGCGTATATCGCGCGGGCGCAGGGTATGCAGCTTTTTGTACAGAGTGTCCTTGGCGTTCACCAACGCCGCATAATCGTAACCAAGCATGTGACACGTCTCGGCAACGGCCTCGGGCAAGTCATGGAATATATAGGAACGATGATTCATGTGGTGGGGGGCAATTTCATATCCCCACTCTGGCCCGTCCATGATCACGCCATCGGCCATGGGATAGTGCTGCACTGTGTCGATCATGCGCGCACACACGGCACGTTGTGCCGCTGAGTCATAGATCGGATTAACATTCGCCTCTGGTCCCGCGCCTGCCGACGCCTGGAAGAGCCAGAGCGACCAGCCGCGATCTTTCACATTGGCCAGCATCTGCTCGAAGCGGCGGCGTTTGTCGGGTTCCGGGCGGGCTGCTTCAGGGAATGCCACATCAAAGCGCCGGTAAACCGCGGGGTCGGGGTCGAAGGTGGCGGTTGCCAAGGGTCTATTCTCATAGTGCGTGCCGGGGAGCAACTTCGCCGTGTCGAAAAAGAGCGGGCCGATCACGAGACCCGTTACGCCCCCGGCCTCCCAGGCATCGAAAATGCGCGGATAGTCATCCAGCACGTGTTCAATGTCCCGCATGACGTCCATCCAGAGTTTCATGAGCGCTCACATTCTTGGTTGGTTTAATGAATGAGTTTGGCGATTAAAACCACTGATAGGGCTGAAATTCAGCTTCTTGCTCTTGCTGTACAGTCAAAAACTCACAGTACGAACGATAGATATGGCGACGCATCACGGTTTCGGCAAGATTTGGATCGCGGCTTGCCAGGGCTTCGGCCACTTCTCGATGTTGATCGACCTCTTTTTGCTTGGAAGATTCTTTGCCCAGAATCCGGTTGACCAGGGAAATTTGGAACGAAATGGAGCGATACATGGAGATAATGCGCGAATGGCGAGACAGGTCAATGATGTACTGATGGATGCTGGCGGAATCTTGGAGCATCATTTCTACATCAACGGAATCATCGTTCAGCTTTTGCTCCATGCGCCGATGAAATTCTTGTAAACGTACCACTTCTTCAGCGGATGCCCCTTGTGTGGCGAAGCGCATGGATAAGCCTTCCAAGCCGGCGCGAATCGAGTAGATCTCGAACACATCTTGCATATCCAAAGAGCGCACAATTGGCCCTCGATTGGGAACAAGCGTAACGATTCCCTCGCCTGAAAGCTGACGCAACGCTTCCCGAACGGGGGTTTGGCTAATGCCGAGATCTTCGGCAAGTTTGGTCTCCACAATGCGCTCGCCAGGGCTAAGCCCTCCGGCAAGAATTTGCTGTTTGATGTACTCCACCAAACTTTCGCTTAGGCTGATTTTGCGGACAGGACTAAGGGTTTCGGGGATGTTCACGAAGAGCATGGGGGGCATCCATTTTGGTTTATAGGGCGTAATAGTCGATTCAATAGATTATTTTCGATACGAGTTTAATATAACCGGCTCAAACAGATTTTGGGGACTTGACGTCTTCCCTAAACGATTATAGAATCGATTATATAGGATTGTCAACGACATCTAATTTAACCAATCGGCATCTTCACAGCCACTGCTTTTTGACCGCCTCTTCTTGTTCCAATTCTCGCATCACATCGCCAAACAGTTTCGAACCATCATCTTGGGACCGCATGTCCTGATTGCTCTCTTAATACCCTTGCCGCTGTTCGTACTGTTCCATATAAACTCCGCAGCAGCACACAAGGACATTGTTCAAAGAAAGAGCAAAAAATGTTCCTTTGTGGCGCTGCTTCGTATAAACACTGTGATCCACTCAACCCACAAGCAATTAGAGGAGAGAACCATGACTAAGAAGGTAAGCCGTCGAGAATTTCTTGTTCTGTCTGCTACGCTAAGCGCATCGTTCGTTGCAGCTTGTGCTGCGCCCACCATGACGACAACACAGTCACCCGCAGCAGTCTCCAAAGAACCAATCAGCATCTCCCATTGGGTCTATTCCACACTGCCGCTTGACCGCGATACGCTGACGAGCGTGCCAGCCGACCGCACCCAGAATGTCGTCAACTATTTCGACTTGAATCGAGAACAGTTTGCAGAAATCGAGCCAGATATTGAAGTAAATCTTGAATATCTGCCCCATGATCAAAGCTGGTTCGCTAAGCTTGATTCGTCTCTGGTGGCCGGTACACCGCCCGATGTGGTGCAGGGTCCCGTTTCGGAAGCGGCCAAGTACATTCCCCTCGGTGCGCTGTCACCCATTGAAGGCTACATGTCGCCAGAAATTCAAAGCGACCTGCATCCGGCCATTGTGTCAGAGGCCAGTTTCGACGGTCACCAATATATCTGGCCGTGGCGGCTCTCCTTTGGCGGTGGCATCGCTATCAATGCCACAACGTGGGAAAAGAACGGCGTTGCCGATCTTCTGCCCTCTGGCCCGACACGCCGCTGGTTGATGGATGATTTCTTGGAAGCAGCCAAAGCCAACACAACAGACGGCGCCTTTGGCACAGCGTTGTCCACTGACATCCACTACCAGATTACACAGTTCATGTTCGGGTTCGGCGCACGCCTCTTCAATGAAGACGAGACCGAGGTTATTCTGAACAGCCCCGAAGGTGTCGAAGGGTTACAGTGGCTCATCGATCTGGAGAAGGTCCACAAAGTGGCGGTCCCCGGCACGGCGATCCGCAAGGCCCAGGAGGCAGCCCAACTCTTCACCGAGGGCAAGGCCGCTACCTTCCCATCGCAAGGGTCGGGCAAAACACCACCCGAGTTTGTCGATCGCGAAGACTTTAAGTGGTTCTGGGCACCGCCGCCCAATGTTCCGGGCAAAGAACCCGCAGTGATGACCAACATCCACGGCCACTATGTCTTCCAACAAAAGGACGCCGACCGCACCGCCGCCGCGCAGGCATGGACCCAATATCTCACCCGCGCCGAGGCCCTTAAATTGTCCCTGGATGCATTCGGTATGCCGCCCGCCCTTCAGTCTCTCTGGGGCGCGATTGAAGACGAGAATATGAAAGTGGGTCTCACCTTTACAGACATGATGTCGACATTTGGCCGACGGGCCAGCGCTGCCCCCATCACTTTCTCGCTTGCGCCACGCATGTTAGAAGCGGCGTTTGCGGGGCAGTTGACCCCACAGCAAGCGTTGGATGAATTTGCATCTGAATCCAACAAGCTGATCGCAGAGGCAATCGCTGGGTAATAGGCCCTTTGTACGAGGCGGGAAGATGCGTGCATCTTCCCGCCTCTCTATACTGCGAAGTAGCACACAAGGACATTCTTCAAAGAGCAGAAAATGGTCCTTTGTGGCCCTGCTTCGTCTATCTCACCAAAAACCCCGGCACTGACTGGCCCCACGGGCGTTATCCGTAAAAACCCATCGGAGAAAACTATGGCGAGACGACTGCTCAGTAGGCGAACCAAAGGTGCGTTATGGGGATACTTTTTTGTAATGCCCAGTCTCTTGACCTTCCTTATTTTTTCGCTCTATCCCATGCTGGATTCGATCATCCTCAGCTTTCAACGTCTGCGGCTGACGGGGCGGGAATGGGTGGGTCTGCGCAACTACGAACGTCTATTAGACGAACCTGCCTTTTTCACGATTCTCAATAATACGCTTCTTTATGCCCTCTTGATTGTGCCCGTTGGGGTGTTGCTTTCTTTGATTATGGCAGCGTTGATCTTCCGACTGCCACTCCCTGCACAAACCTTCTTCAAATCGGCTTTTTATCTGCCTGTTGTGACCTCCGGCGTCGTGCTCAGCATTGTCTGGCTCTATCTGTATGATCCTGCCTTCGGCTTGCTAAATCACCTGATCGGCAAAGTTGGGATAGATCCAGTGCTTTGGCTGGCCGATCCTCGCTTCAGCCTCGTGAGCGTCGTCCTCATGTACCATGCCTCACACTGGGGCGGTTCGATTATCCTGCTGACGGCCTCGATGAATGGCATCCCGAAAGAACTGTACGAGGCGGCTTCCATCGAAGGGGCCTCGATTTTGCGCCAGATAGTTTCGATTACCGTGCCATTGTTGAAGCCAGCCCTCACCTATGTCTCCATTCTTGGCACCGTGGCCTCCCTCCAGATTTTTACCGAAATCTTTGTGATGACACGTGGCGGGCCAAACTACGCCACCACCAATCTCGTCTTTTCCATCTACGAATATGGCTTCATCCGGTTCGATTTTGGCAGAGCGTCTGCGGTGGCTGTCATCCTTCTGGTCATCACCATCACGCTTGCCATCATCCAATTTCGCCTCATGCGTACCAATGTTGAGTACTAACCAGAAAGGCAGCCAGGTGACAAGTACCACCTTTGCAACGCAGCCGGTCCGCAGCAATAGTATTGTTGCGCGTATGAATCGTGCCTGGAAGGAAGCAACACCCGGTGAGCGGGTTTTTATGGTGATCTCCTACATTGTCCTCTCCGGTTGGGCCGTGGTGAGCATTTTTCCACTCGATCTGGATGGTGACCACCGCGCTCAAACCACCGAGCATCGTCATGAGTTTGCCGCCAGAGTGGATTCCGACCAGCGTGTCGCTCAACAATTTTCGCGAGGCGTTTGCAAATTCGCCGGTGGCGCGCTGGACGTTCAACAGCCTCTTAATGGCGCTCTCCGTCACGGCGTTTCAACTTCTCTTTGCCACGATGGCAGGCTATGGGTTTGCAAAAAAGCAGTTTCCCGGCCGCGAGATCCTTTTCTGGATCTATGTCAGTTCCATGATGATTCCGGGCTTCGCGCTGATCATTCCGCTCTTTACCCTCATGACCAAGTTGGGACTAGTCAACAGCTATCTGGGCCTGATCGCGCCTGGCCTTTCCGCGCCCTTTGGCGTTTTCCTCATGCGCCAGTTTATCCAGACCTTGCCCACCGAACTTATTGAAGCGGCCACGATTGACGGCTGCTCGGAATTGGGCGTCTTCAAGGATATCATTCTGCCTTTATCCAAGCCGGGGATTGCGGTGCTGGGTATTTTTGTTTTCATGGGCCAGTGGAATGCCTTTTTCTGGCCGCTAATTGTGATCAATTCCGCCGATATGATGACGCTGACCGTGGGCTTTGCCCTGCTGGCGAACCGGGAACTGCGGGTCAATTACGGCGCGCTCATGGCGGCGGGCACCTACATGGCGCTGGCCCAGGTCATCGTCTTCTTCTCGTTTCAGCGCTACTTTGTCCAGGGCATCACCGTCGGCGGCATTAAGGGCTAAAGGTATCTATTCAGTGCAGGGTGCGACGCACTCGCCACATAGAATTTCTAGCCCGATCTATCCTGGCGAGTGTGTCGCACCTGAACAGTTACGGCTAAAGAATCGATCAATCACTACCACTCAAAATACAGGGGAGAAAAGTAAATGAGCTTTCCATATGCTGGGGTCCAATATCGGCCCGCAGTAACCGGACGACGGGGTATGGTCTCCTCGGCGCATCCGGTGGCATCGGTGGCAGGACTGCGCACATTGATGGAAGGTGGCAACGCCATTGATGCTGCGGTGGCCGTCGCTTCCTGCCTAGGGGCCACAGAAATGGGGCTGTCTGGTATCGGCGGGGTCGGCTGGATGCAGATTTATCACGCCAAAACCGACACGCACATCTGCTTGGATTACCAGGGGTGGAGTCCCTATGCTGCCGAGCGCAGCGTTTTTAGTGGCCCCGAACAGATGCAGCGTGGCATCAAGTCACTCATGGTTCCCGGTTCGCCGGCGGGCTGGTGTGCCGCGCTGGAACGCTTCGGCAGCATGGATCGCGCCAGCGTCTTCAAACATGTGATTGAAATCTGCGAAGAAGGCCATCGCGTTACGGTTCATGCCGCCAATATCGTCAACACCTATGAATCGTGGCTGCGAGACTATCCCTCCTCCATGGCATTTTTCTTCCCCAACGGCGGCCCCATGCGGCCCGGACAACTACACAAGCAACCGGATCTGGCCCGCACCTTCCGTGCGCTGGTTGAGGGCGGCCCCGATGTCTATTACAAAGGCGAGATCGCCGGACAAACTCGTCAACTTCAGCCAAGCGAATGGGGGGCTGCTCACCAAAAAAGATCTGGCCGACCTTACCGTGGAGTGGGTCGATCCCCTTGGCATCGGCTATCGCGATTTTGAGGTTTACGGGCCGCCGCCGCCCTCCAGTGCCATGCAGTGGCTGCAAACCTTGAAACTGCTTGAGGGCTACGACCTTGCCGGCATGGGCCACAACTCAGTGGACCACCTCCACACCCTCATCGAAGTCGAAAAGTTAGCCATTGCCGACCGCATCCATTACAACGTGCGGCCCGGCGCGCCCGATGGATACGCTGCTCTCCGAAGAATACTGTGCGGCGCGGCGCACGTTGGTCAACCCCACCAAAGTCGCTCGGGGCGGCGGCGCACGCTATGCCCACACTATGGACATCGGCAACGTCAAACCCGGCGACGCCCAGGGGATGCGCGAGAGCACAACGCACTTCAACGTGGTGGACGCCGAAGGCAACGTTGTCTCTGCCACACAAAGCCTGGGCGGCTTTGGCAGCGGCGTGGTTGTGCCGGAGACGGGTATTTTGCTCAACGACTTCCTCTATTGGTTTGATATTGATGCCGACAGCCCCAATGTAATCGCCCCCCACAAGAAGGTTGAAATGTGCCTCTCGCCGGGGATGATCTGGAAGGATGGCAAGGTTTTCGCCTGTATGGGCACGCCAGGCAGTCACGGCATCATGGAGACAACGCCCCAGTTCATGTCCAATCTAATGGATTTTGGCATGAGCGTGCAGGCCGCCATTGAAGCGCCGCGTGTGCGCCCGATGCAGGCCAATCATGTGATTGCCGAAGGGCGGATCGGCAAAGATGTCCTGGCGGGGATGGCCGCGCGCGGCCACTTGATGGATCCCCAGCCTGATTTCTCCATGGCCTTTGGCGGTGCACAGGGCCTCATGATTGACCCAGAGAGCGGAATCTTCACCGGGGGCGCCGACCCCCGCCGTGATGGCTACGCAGTCGGCTGGTAAGGAGAAGCGACCATGAACGGAAAAGAACCTGTGACCCTGGGACGAATTCGCCACGATTTCCCCATGCTGGCCCATTACACCCATTTCAACTGTGGCGGCATGGCCCCGCTCTCGACCAGCGTGGGCGCGGAGCTGCTGCGCGTGCCCACTGAAGTCATCGAGCGCGGGCCTGCGCGCTTGCTCGCCCATGACGATGATTTCCTGGGGATCGAGAAGGCGCGAGCAACACTCGCCACTTTCATCGGCGCGTACCCCGATGAGATCGCCTTTACCACACAGTTCTCGACGGCAGTCAACATTGTCGTCGAAGGATTGGCGTGGCAACCCGGCGACGAAGTAATCGTAACCGATCAGGAACATCCGGCGCTGCTCATCCCGCTGATGAACGTGGTGCGCCGCCACAGCTTGAAGGTGAGCCGACTGCCGGTCTCGCACAATGCCGACGAGATGTTGACGAATTTTCAAGCCTTGTTAAGCGACCGCACCAAACTGGTGGCGGTCAGCCATGTTACCACCGACAGCGGCACACGCCTGCCCGCCGAGGAAATGACGCGCCTGGCCCACGAACGCGGGCAGTTATGTTTTCTTTGATGGCGCTCATTCTGTGGGGCAGTTCCCCCTCGATCTTCACGCCCTCGGCTGTGATTTCTATGCGATGGTCGGCTATAAATGGCTGCTGGGACCCTATCCCTCGGCTGCGCTCTACATTCGGCGGGATCGGCTGGATCACGTGGAGGTGACTTGGTGTGGCAGCAACGTCACCCAAACCGGCAGCGTGACCATGGGCGTGGAGGATCTGAATTGGATTCCAGGGGCGCGGCGCTTTGAATATGGCGGGCGCACCTATTCCTATGACACAGCCATGGTCGCCGGTCTTTCATATGTCGATCAACTGGGCATCGAGGCCGTGCAGGCCCACAGCCAGCACCTCACCGCCTATTTCCATGAAGCGCTGCACCGTGTACCCGGCGTCCACATCCACAGCCCGCTTGATCTCAACAACGCCAACGGGATTGCCACCGTCTCGCTCGACAACATGGATGGCGTGGCCCTCTCGGCCGCTCTGCGCGAGCGCTGGAACATGATTCAACGCCCGGCCCTGCGCGGCAGCAGTGTGCGCATCTCCCTGGCTGCCTTTATTGAAGAATCGGATGTGGATCTGCTGGTGGAGGCATTGGCAACCCTGGCAACCGAGTGAGCGATGGCGTCGCCTCTGGCCCTGTGAACCACGATTGACAGGCATGGCACGTCCCCATACACTGCCCCCTTTGGCGAGATAAGCCGCGTGCCCATGAAGATCTCAAAGAGGGCATGAGACTCAAAGGCACAGTGTGCAACGTGGTGGCCTTTGGCGCGTTTATCGACATTGGCGTCAAACAGGATGGGCTGGTGCACATCTCCGAGATGGCCGATCGCTACATCCGCGACCCGCACGAGGTGGTGGGTGATGTGGTGGATGTACGCGTGGTCAGCATCGACAAAGCCCGTGGGCGGATTGCGCTGAGCATGAAGTCTATGAGTACTGATTGGGCAATTAAGGATAGTTTTATGAGCTACGCGGTTAGCCTGGTAGGACTCCACAATAGCGTGGATTTGAAAAAAGCGAGGGTTCTCTGACACACTTTTGTCGCTGAAAACAAAAGGAGTGGACAGATGAACCCTCAGGAACAATTCTGCCCGAATTCTGGCTGTCACGCCAGCGGGAAGACGACTTTAGCAACATTGTGATTCACAGCCGCAAAGAGAAACGATATAAATGCACCTGCTGTGGCAAGACCTTTAGCGAGCGGGCGGGTACAGCAGTCAATGGCATCAAGAAGTCACCGGAGCTGTTTACACAGGTGACGACGCTGATGGCCCATGGATGTCCTCGACAGGCAGTTGTCGCCGCCTTTGATCTGGATGAGCGGACGGTCGCAGATTGGCAGCAGAAGGCCGGTCTGCACTGTCAGCGAGTGCAAGAGCATCTGTTGTCTGAACATCCCCTAGACCTACAGCAGGTCCAGGCAGATGAAATCAAGGTCAACAGCCAAGTGGGCGCACTCTGGGTAGCCCTGGCCGTGATGGTCGCCCCCCGGTTCTGGCTCTGCGGTGCAGTCAGATCTAAACGGGATATGGATCTGATACAGTCTTTGATGGACCAGGTGCATCGAGTGGCACTCTGTCGTCCTCTCTTGATGGCCGTCGATGGCCTGGTCAGCTACATCAAGGCAACCCGACGTAGTTTTCGTTCACTCTTGCACATCGGCAAACTCGGACGGCCTCGGCTGATTGCCTGGCCAGGACATCGCCATTGTGCAGGTCGTCAAGCATCGTACGAAGAAGACTTTCTCGATTGACCGCCGAATTGTGCAGGGAACAAAGGACTTTGTGCAGGGCTTGATTGATGTCAGTCAGGGTGGTGGCACAATCAACACCGCTTACATCGAACGGTTCAACGCCACCTTTCGCCAGCGACTCAATGCCCTGGCTCGTCGCTCTCGGTCTCTGCCCCGTACTGCTGAATCCGTTGTGGCCGGCATGTATCTGGTTGGCACCGTCTACAACTTTTGCACCTGGCACAAGCGTCTGCCTCTGCCGCTCTACATCGCCCATCAGGGCCGTCGCCGCTGGGTCAAACGCACGCCAGCCATAGCCGCTGGCCTGTCCGATCATCGCTGGTCCGTCCAGGAGTTGTTATGGTTCAAAGTCCCGACGGTCCATCAGCCACCAAAACGCCCAGCCAGACCGCCAAAAATCGCTTGCTCATGTGGCATCACCTGATCCACGGTATTCTGTGGTGCTATCGGTAGCCTAGAAGTTGAACTTTTCAGCAAAGTTCAACTTCTCTTATCGACATTCTGCTGTGCGTAATTCCGATTTACCTGGATGCATCAAAAAGCCCGTCAGCGGTATGCTGGCGGGCTTTTGTACAAAAGAGCCTATTGCCCAAACTGTGCTTTCATTTGATCGGGTGACCAAGGTTTTGCCATCAACGCATAGTGGAGGCAACCGTAACGGCCTTCAGCTTCTTCCACCTGGATGTACATGGTTTGTTCATCACCGCCGTTCCACCACCAAATCTCTGCGCCGCGTCCCCACTTGTCCATGCTGTTCTCTTCGATCAAGTTTCCCTCTTCATCATAGAGCCGCAGAATGGGGTGGACAATGGAGAGCGGCTGGTTGCTGCGGGCCTTGATCTGATAAGTCCAGTTGGCTTTGGCGTTAAACTTGGCCCAGTCCTGATCCCAGCCTTCCTTCTTGCTGAGGAAGGTATGCGCTTCGAGATCGGTGAGCCATTTGGCCGTGGCGTGTTTGTCGTTGGTTTCGTAAGCGTCAATGCAGGATGGTACTTCTTGGATTGTTGTAATTGCAAAGTTGAATTCAATGCGTTGTCCATTCCCCATTCCAATAGGAATAGCGACAGACCCCGCTAGACTTCCATCGACAGTAAACCTCACTGTGTCGCCTGGCCGAATCCCTTCATCTATCATTGTGGTTGGATCATCAAAGTAGCAAGCCATAAAGCCATAGCGGCCAGCTACATTTACCACATATGTTCCACACTGTACGCCATTTGAATCATAAGCCCGAATGACCGTACCAACGGCAACCGGTTTTCCATTAAGCATGCTGTTGCTACCGTAAAAGTTGATCCAATAGGGCGTGGGTTTAACCTGAGCATTTAGGATGCTTCCTGAAAAGAGCGTAACTATTGTGATGAAAGCAAGTAATACTTTTGTAAAGATACGCATAGGTTTCCTCTTAGTTCATTTTGTATGGGGTAAACAGTGTTGAGGGACTGACTCAATATATTAAGTCAGTCCCTCACTCAAAAGCAGAGACTATCGATCAATACTCGGCAGATAGAGTTTGCTAGACATATTGGGACCATCCGCTGCCAAGTCAACTTGAAAAAGCTCTCCATTGCTTAACCAAAATGGAGTAACTCCATTTGTAATGTTCGCCGATTGACCATTAATCAAGAATCGAATCTGCTCTCCAAAGATTGCGCCATCTACTTCTGGAGTATAAGAATCGTTGCCATAGACTGCCAAAATACCATACCAGCCCGTCTCGCGTACCACCACATATCCTAATTGGTGGCGCATCCTCGCCGACGGCGGTAACGACTGTACCAACAGAGAGAGGTTGACCATTGTACGTGCTGTTGGTGCTGTAGACGTTAATCCATTCATTGGTGGCAGCTGTACCTACGCTAGCCTGGGGATAATTAAGGGCTGTCAGGCTGCGTGCCGTAGGTGCTGTGGCCTGTGAATAGTCCAGCGTGCCGGGCTCCATCATGTGAATCCAATAGCCTTTGCCTCGTTCCATGATGTTGAGCGTATTTAACTGAGGTGGCAGGTCTGTGTAGAAAGAGGTTGCCCCCTGACTATACCCTAACAGTTTGTCATACTTTCCGGCAATGGAGGCAAGTGCGTTAGGAACGGGCAGTGGTGCTTGTGGTAGGTACCCTACTAGATTCCAACCTTGCTCCAATTGAATAGGAGTGTCGAGCGGGAGTTCTGCCCCATCTATTACAAGATATCCAGATTGCTCTAGGTTTACCCAATAACCATGTTCAGCATCCATCTGTGTAAGGGTGTTAAATAGAGGGGTATCTGTATAGAATGCAATACCGTTCTTCTCAAAGCCAAGTGCAACATTTACTTGTGCTGCCAATTGCTGAAGAACCCCAAGGACGGCTGGATTCGAAGGGTAAACTGGGAAAGAAATTAGATTCCACCCAGCATTAACCGGTAGGGCAACAATTATGTGGATAGTAGCTACATCAACAACTCATCTTTCGATGATTTTTGGAATAAAAGCGAAATTCATTCTAATCTTCTGTTATGGGAACAGAAAGGGACGTCCAAACAGAACGAGTAGACGATATTCCAGTGCTGATAGAGCAGTTACGGGTCATGGGTGTACCTCAGATATTGAATGAGGTTATCCCCGTGCATGGCAACCACCAGGGATTAAGCGTTGGCTGGATTGCTGGGGTCTGGTTAGCCTATATCTTGTCAGAGGCAGACCATCGCTTAAGTCATGTAGAACCTTGGGCAGAAGCGCACCTGCGCACGCTTCAGAAATTGGTGCCAGAAGGAGTGCGGTCTGAAGATTTTACAGATGACCGGCTGGCGGATGTGCTGGACTACCTGAGTCAAGAGGTAGACTGGCAACGGATTGAACAAAAGATGGGCCGGCACCTGGTACAGGTCTTTGAACTGCCCAAGAAACGGGTCTGGTTGGACAGTACCAGCGCTGCGGTCTATCACGACCCGGAAGGGAGTTCTCTGCTGCGCTATGGTATGAGTAAGGATCACCGACCCGATCTGGCCCAGTTTAAGATCATGCTGAGCGAACTGCAAGGGATGGGCGTACCGATAGCCACCTTGGTCGTCCCGGGCAATCAGGCTGACGATGGACTCTATCTGCCTGTGTTTGAGCAGAGCCGTCAGGTGTTGGGAGACGGGTTACTCTACATCGGTGACAGCAAGATGGAAGCGGTGCAGACTCGAGCGCAGATGGCAGCCAGCCACAATTTCTATCTTGTCCCGCTGAGCCAGAAGGGAGAGAACAGTGCCCTGTTACGGACGTTGGTCAACCCAGTGCTGGATGGAGAGCAGACCCTGCTCGAAATTCGACGTCTGAATCCAGACTTTGAGCCAGATTCCGAGCTAGATTCTGCTGGGAACACAACGGTTGCCAAAGGCTATGAAACAGAACGCCAGCAAGAGGTGGCACTCTCATCTGGATTGTTTCGGTGGCAGGAACGCATCCTGGCTGTCTATTCCGATAGCTTGGCCAAACAGGCGCAAGAGGGCCTTGATGGACGTCTGCAGCGGGCGATGGAACAGCTATCCACCCTGGCGCCAAAGCCTGGTCGGGGGAAACGTTTGGCCATCGACCTGACCGCTCTACAGGCGCAAGTAGAGCAAGTGCTCAAGAAACATCGGGTGGAAGAGCTGATCCAGGTTGACTATGAACGACAAGAGACCCAACGTAACATCCGCAAGTACAAGGAGCAACCCGCTCGTGTGGAAACCAACGTCTACTATCAGCTTCGTCTCACTCAAGACCAGAACGCCATCGCCGTCTTGCGCCGCTACTTTGGTTGGCGTCTCTTTGTAACCAATGCGCCCCAAGAACAGATGGACCTAGGGGATGCGGTGCTCACCTATCGTCAATCCCCCGCCAATGAACGGGGGTTTTCCCGCCTGAAGAATCGTCCTTTGGGCCTGCGCCCTCTCTACCTGCACCAGGACCAGCGTATTGTTGGCTTGGTCAATCTCTTTTCGGTGGCCCTGCGGCTCTTGACCCTGACTGAGTTTGTGGTGCGTCGTTCCCTCCACGAACAGAAGCAGACATTAGTCGGTCTCTATGCTGGCAATCCAGCCCGTACCACCCAGCGCCCAACAACCGAACGTCTATTGCAGGCATTCAAGAACATTAACCTGACCTTTGTCACACTGCCAAGCCACTCATTTGCTCACATCACGCCCTTGACTCAGCTTCAGCAGTCCGTCATCAGCCTGCTCGGGTTCACCAGCGACATCTATTCTCAGTTGGCACACCCAACTGCCGTCAATTCACCCTAACTTCAAAAAAATCATCGAAAGATGAGTCAACAATAAGAGGATTTGCTTGGCTAGTTACTTTGAGCACAATTTCATCTACAGAACCAGAGGTAGCCGAAGCAGGTATTGTTACGGAAATAGGAATCAATATACTACTACCAGCAGCAAGTGATACCGTTGTTGGTACGTTGCTAAGATCTGCCCAAGTGTACGTAGAACTTGCGGAGATATTATAAATATCGTCTTTGCTTCCAAAATTCGTGACTGTTGCGGTCATCATCACGGTAGTGTCCGGTAAAACAGCAGTATTACCGGGTGCAGTTATGGATACGGCGTATAATTTAGGCAGCGTTGCGTCTTCCTCAAATGTGAGTTCATCTTGTTGAGTCTCGTTAGGCAAATCAACTGAAGCGCCTGGCTGCCCGATAGCTCCACCAGTGAAAACTATATTGGCCCAGTCATCATAGCTGTGCAAAACGGAAATAAAGGAGTCATTATTGATATCTGCTTGTACACTTGCCTCACTAGGGGAAGCATTACAATTCCAGTCGATGCGGCTAAAATCACTGTCGTCAACATTACTTGCATTGCCGACGAATTGTACATTACCATTACAGAAGTAACGTGTACCAAGAGTATTTACAGGGGCACCGACGATTGTGTCATCATCGTTGGCAAATACAAGTGCCACCATCCATGGCCATGTACCTGGTTCAGCCTCTTGACCGCCAATAATGCGTGCTGCACTTCCGCCGTTTTTTGCAATGGTTTCTGAAATCCAATTCCCAAATTGAGAAACTCGCGCATAAATACCATATTGATCCGGTTGACCACAACCAAATCCCCAACTGACAACGCCAACTTGTAACCACTGATTATTCTGTTGAATTACAAGTGGCCCACCACTATCGCCTTGGCATGAGTCGATTCCTCCTTGAGGCCGACCTGCACATAGCATATTATCTGTAATTCGACCTTCATAAACGCCAGCATCACAAGTGTCATTGCTGATGATAGGAACGTTCACTTGTTGGAGTGCATCGGGGAAATCAGTGCCTGGGTCAATACGGTTGCCCCAACCAATAACCGTAGCATTATTGCCCACGGTAGGGAAAGCGTTGTTGCCATTAGTCGCCAAAATAGGAATATTGTTCAAAGGCGTAGTTAACCTTATTAAAGCAATATCAAAATCATTAGTGTCAGGATTGTAGTTGGGATGAGGAAAGATTCCTGCAACATCGATTCGATTGCTTGCTTCACTGAGCCTGTGAGCTGCTGCTACAATTTGTACGTCTTTGGATGCTGTTGTGTCTATGCAGTGAGCAGCTGTCAGAACCCAATTCGGTGTGATGAGCGATCCGCCACAGAATTGATCGTTTTGCAATCCCAGCCATTCGGCTAGGTTAGCTTCGTTTAACGGACGCAAAGCAGCATCTGAATAATCGAAGTGTCCTTCAGCACCATCGATTGCCAAACCACGAGTTTGAAAGAAATAGTTCATAATGCTCAGGAAATTAGGCTTAAAGCCGGTGTGATTATTACCGCCATGACGCAAACCCAGGTTATGGCCTAGTTCATGCATGAACGTACCAGCCTGTTCACCCACTGTACCTATACCATCAGTCCAAGAGCCAAGGCTAACAATAAAGTCACTTGCACCCTCGTCAAATTCATCGAGTGCATTACGAGAGATACCACTAGTACTCCCAAAATCACCTAAATTATGAGCGAAGATATTATAATGAAAAATGGCTGCTCTGGCAGGCGAAAAGTTATCTATATTAGATTTGATAGACTGAAACTCTTGCCAGTTATAGCTACCGTCAGAAGTACGAGACCCTAGAGAGTCATCGTGGGAGAGGCTGTTTGAATGAGATAAATTTCCCCAGCGAGCACCAGTGCTTACATTCATTGTGCTATTAGGTCCATTGTCCACATGGAGGTGAATACCAGGAACTCCATTTGGATTTGTTACAGGTGCATTGGCGAAAGCTTCTACGACTCGATTGATGGCTTCCTGATGTGGTTGATGATTATGACCAAAGAAGCAGGTGTTGGTGAATGGAATGCAAAGCCCTTGTTCAACCATATAGTCTACTTCGATAAAGATATCTTTTCGCTCTGGATCTGCGCCCATCGCAGGCAAATTTACGAATTCAAACCCTTGCTGACTAGTTACGGGCACAGTAATTCCACGGGTCTCCCAAGAGTCAAGAAGTCCATCTTCGTCAGTATCTGCAACGACTTCTCCACCACCACAGGATAGATCGTTGCTCCAGAAAAACTTGTCCAAGAAGACAGCCGAATCGTAGATAGAATCGCCAAGATCCTGCACTGAAAAAACAAGGTCGATCACATTTCCTGGCGTTACCCCTGCTCTAGCGCGTAACAGACCTGTACCTCCATCATAAGTAGTTCCAGTATTTGGTGAGACACCAAATACTGTGTTGACAGAGATAATATTACCTTGCGTATCAAAGGCAATGTTCAAAGGAGCACTGACCTGAGTCCCTTGAATAATAAGATTGGTACCTCCTAATTCGGCGGTAAATGTGTCATTGTATATCTTTCCTACAAACTCTGGGAATTCCTCTGAAAAATAGACGAAGTCAAAGCTTAAACAGTTGCGATTGAGCGGAACCTGCAATTTTAATCCAAGCTGTACTAGGTCATTTCCTTGAGAGTTGTTTAACCCACTTAACTCTGTAGATAGATTGCCCTGACTATTTAGATCATCAGCGCTTTCAGCCATCCCTGTCGACAGAATAGCAAAGGTTTCTCCTTGAGTCGGAAACTGGTTTAGCTTAGACGTTCCAATACCAATACCACGTGTATCACTACCATTTAAGCTAGCGACCAAAATATCTCCTGGACTAATTCCCATTGCCTCTGCTAGATCCTGGGCATTTGTCGGATTTACTGCCCGCGTAGAGACTGTGGAAGGAACTGCATAGGTAGGTGTTCTTTCTCGCGCAGTGGGCGTCGGATTGGGCTGTTCTTCATCTGCCAGTAAAGGTTGAATACCTACTAGGCTCATCATGGCTATGATGAGTAAAGCAAGCCATGCTTGTCTGAAAACAGTGAGAATCTTCATCTGCCTATCTCCTATACGTATGGTTATGGATGTCAAGGGACTGCTTCGCAAGGGGTATAGTAATTAGAATCTGTTGCTGTACTATCTATGGTAAATGCAACGAGAGAACTCAACCCGCGAACACACGCAAGCAAAATTTTGCTCTCTACAAAGGCAACAGTGAAGGGTACGATGAGCGCAGAGGAACGATTGGCTCTGAGGGAGGCAACGATGAAGGCAGTAGTGGGACAGAGCGATACATGAAAGTAGTACTGAAATGCCGGAGCAATGTAGCATGGTTTTTTGGTAGTGTCAACTACTTTTTTTGCAAGGGTGTATTTCAGATTTAGGGCGAAGTGAGGATAGGATAGGGGAAAAGAAGGAAAAGCCGAAGAAAGGGAGAGGGAAAGAGGATGAATCGAGAAGAGATAAAGAAAGATCTGATGGCGCAGGCAGAGGAGAGCATCGAAAAGCTGATGGAGTGGGAGGGGAATCAGGAGGGACCGACGTTGGCAGCGATAGAGGCGATAGTGCTAGAGGTGGGGAAAGAGTGGGAAAGGAAGCTGGCACAAGGGATGATAAACCGACAGGAAACTGTGAGGCCGGTGCCTGGGCCTGCGTGTGCGCAGTGCGGAAAAGAGATGAGGTATAAGGATAAGCAGACAAGACAAATCACGAGTCTGGTGGGAGAGTTGGAGGTAGAACGAAGCTATTACTATTGTCCCCGGTGTCGAAGCGGGGTTTTCCCCCCTGGACCAGCAACTAGCGGTGTGGGACAAACACTGGTCGGAGGAGATAGCCAAACAGGTGGTCTGGCTGAGCGGGATGACGAGCAGTTATGAGGATGCCGCCCAGGTGATGGAACGGATCGGGAAGATAGCGATCTCGGACAGCACGATTTGGCGACGGGTGAAGAAGTGGGGAGCGCAGTTCGAGGCAGCGGAGAAGAAGAAAGAGGAAAAGGCGAACGCATTGCCTCAATGGGGCGTGGCCCCTGTCCAGTCAGTCAAGTGCGGCGAGGTGATGTGTGCGTCTATGGATGGAGCGATGGTGCATATCCGCAAAGAAGGCTGGAAGGAACTGAAGGTGGGCTGCCTCTTTGTGATTGAGTCAGAAACGGTCAAGGATGAGAAAAGCCAAGAACTGGTGGAGCAGGCTTGTGCCCGCTATCAGAGTTATGTCACCCATTTGGGTGAACCAGCCCCTTTGGGGCGTAAGATGTGGGCAGAGGCCCAGGCACGTCAGTGGCCAGCTGCTACCAACACCCAAGTGCTGGGCGATGGGGCGGTTTGGATCTGGAATCTGGCTGACGAATACCTGCTGCCCAAAGTCACGACGACCGACTGGTATCATGCCACGACCCACTTACATGCGGCCGCTCAAGCCTACTATCCCAACAAACCCCAGGCCGTCACTCGTTGGTACAACGCAACCGAAACCCTGCTCTATCAGGGGCACGCTGCCCAAATCGCCTCCATGCTTACCCAACGCGCTGACCAACTCCCGGCCCACGCCCACGTCCTCCTCTCCCATGCCACCTATTTTGAGAACAATCAGCGCCGCATGAACTATATGCAAAACCGGGAAGATCGCCTGCTCATCGGCTCAGGCGTTGTCGAATCTGAAGCAAAACAGTTCAAAGCTCGCTTCTGTGGTCCGGACATGCGCTGGAGTCGCCCTGGTATCAACCGCCTGCTTCCCATTCGCGCCGCTGTCTTGCAGCACTCTTTCGATGCCGACTGGAACTCCATTTATCTCCCTTCCTAAAAGTGAAATACACCCTTTTGCAACGGGTGCAAGCAAGAGTTGTCAGTGAGTTTTGAAAATCGACCTCTCTATGGCAATACAAGGTTGAATGACAAGCAAAGCAGTATCACCAAGAGAGGTCATGATGGATTGTACACCAAATGCCAAGGCTATCGAAGAGTTGAGCGAGCGAATTGCAGAGCAGATGAAAGGAATCGTCCAACGCATAGGAAAAGAAGCGAGAGAAGAGAAGCGGACGCTGGAGTGGTTTGAGAAGCAAGCGGTCATCGTATTGAAGGGAGTCGGCCAAACGCTGGTGGGGGGTCTGTGCGAACTCTATGCCAGTGCCTATCCTGCGGCTGAAATCAGTTGTGTGTGCGGCGGTGTGGCCGTGTATCAACGGCGGCGGGCAGGACAGACGAAGACGTTACTGGGCGAGATAGAGGTCAGCCGTCCATATTATTTGTGTGCAACATGCAAGCATGGGCACTATCCCCTGGATGCCCTGTTGGGTTTTCGTGCGGGCGGGGTGAGTCGTGGCTTGAGTGAGTTGATGGCGTTGATGGGCGCTGAGTTTGTCTTTGAAGAGGCCGCCGAGATGCTGGAGAAGCTCACCCTGGTGACGGTCAGTCCAAACGCTTGTCGAAAAGAGGCGGAAGCACTGGGCAAATTGATTGCCGACGATGAAGAACGTTCTCTCACCGCTGCCTGGGATGGCATAACGCCGACGGTGCCGACGCACACTGAGCCCATCACCGGTGATTTTTACGTGAGCATGGATGGCGTCACTGTCCATCTTGATGGGCAAGGCTGGAAGAACCAATGGCTGGGGGCCATCTATACCACCAAGGCGACGATGAGTCGGAAACGTCCAGATGAACTGGACGTGCGCACCCAACTCGCTTCATTTTACACCGACCTCGGCGACACCCAGACCTTTGGCCAGCAGCTCTGGCTGGAAGCACAGCGCCGGGGCATCGACCAAGCGCGTCGTGTGATTGTCATCGGTGATGGCGCACACTGGATCTGGAACCACGCCGATGAACACTATCCCGGCGCTACTCAGATACTAGACTGGTACCATGCCTCCGCCTACGTCTGGCAGGCTGCCAAAATCCTCTACGCCGAGGGCTCTGACTTGGCCAAACACTGGGCCAAACAACACCTCGATCTCCTCTGGGAGGGGCAGGTCCTCACCCTTATCCAACACCTGGAGGCCGAGGTCGCTCGCAAGCCGACTCTCCATGATGTACTCACTTACTTGCGCAACCATCAACACCGCATGCGCTATGACCTCTATCGTCAAGACGGTCTTCAAATCGCTTCTGGCACCATTGAGAGTGGCTGCAAGCATGTCATCGCCGCACGCCTCAAACAAGCCGGCATGATTTGGTCGTCTGATGGCGCTCGCTTCATCGCCAAACTACGCACACGCCTCAAAAGTCGTCGATGGGATGAATCCCTTGCTCTGCGTTCACACTCGCCCCGTGCCTATGTTCGCAAAGCGGTCTGACGCTGACAACTCTTGCTTGCACCCTTTTGCAACTTGGCAACTACTCTACGGCAAAATTTTTGCTCCGCTTATAGCCACCATGCAACCGGTTGTTTGCAGGAATTATCATTTTTGACTTACCCTCTCCCTCTCATGTATAAATCATTGCATTGCTGTGCCCCACGGCAATCTCTGTTGTCTCCCCTTTGCAAAACCTAAACAACTTCATGTAACAGGGACATGTGTTATGACCCTGCTCGTCTGTTCAAAGGAGTCTCCCCATGAAAGCTCTCCCGGCGCGGCGTTCTGTCGTGCATCTGTTGTTGACATTGGCCGTTGTGCTCTCGTCGCTACTTTCCGCCTTTGTGCCGCAACCGCTGGCCGCCAACCATACCCCTGTGCCCACAGGCGCGGCGGTGGTGGGCAGCCTGCAAAGCGAACTGGGCTGCCCCGGTGATTGGCAGCCGGAATGTGCCAATACCGATCTGGTCTATGCTGCCGATGACGACGTCTGGCAGGCGACCTTTACTGTGCCCACCGGGAGTTGGGAATACAAAACTGCGCTCAACAACAGTTGGGACGAAGACTATGGAGCCAATGCTGCGCCCGGCGGTAACAATATTGCGCTGAATCTGGCCGCCGAAACCGCGGTCAAATTCTATTACGACCACAAATCCCATTGGATCACCGACAACAAAACAAAAATCATTGCCGTGGCACCGGGTAGCTTCCAGAGCGAACTGGGCTGCGCCGGCGATTGGCTGGCCGACTGTCTGCGCTCGTGGCTGCAAGACACTGACGGCGACGGCATCTATACCTTTGTGACCACGGCGCTGCCCGCCGGGAGCTATGAGGGCAAGGTTGCCATCAATGAAAGTTGGGACGAAAATTATGGTGCAGGCGGCGCGCCGGGCGGGGATAACCTCGCTTTTACCGTCACCACCGACAACGAAAAGGTAAGTTTCAGCTACACTGCCAGCAGCCATGTGCTCACGATTGAGGTGGGCGAACCTGTGGCCGAGCCGCTGGCCTATGCCGTGATCCGCTATCACCGCCCGGCGAAGGATTATGGCAATTGGGACAGCAGCGATTTTAACGACTATTGGGGGCTGCATCTGTGGGGCGAGGCGATTGACCCCGCCGAGGCCACCGAGTGGAGCGCGCCCAAGAAGTTCGCCGGCGTGGATGCATACGGCGCGTATGTGGCGGTGAAACTGGCCGATCCCAGCAAGCCCATCAACTTCATCATCCACAAAGGCAACACGAAGGATACCGACCCGGATCGCACCTTTGTGCCCAATCAATTCCCCACCAACTGGCTGGTGCAGGGCAACAGCGCCAACCATGCCTCACGCGCTGATGCCTTCAAACAGACGGTGATTCACTACAACCGCCCCGATGCTACTTATGACGGCTGGGGCTGCACCTGTGGGGCAATGGCTTGGCCGCTGGCGTTGCCACCGAGTGGACCAGCCCGCGCCCATCCGACGGCAGCGATGAGTATGGCATCGTCTTCACCGTGCCCTTGAGCGACACTACAAAACCCGTCAACTATATTGTCCGCAAGGGCGACAGCAAAGATCCCGACGCTGACCTCGGCCACACCCCGGCCCAACACTACGCGGTTTGGGTGAAAGCGGGCGATACCACGGTTTATACGCAAAAAGGCGCGGCCCAGGACAAAGCCACCCTCCACTATCGGCGCAGCAAAGGCGATTATGAGGGCTGGGGGCTGCATGTGTGGACCGGCTCGGCGGAGACAGGCGTGGAGTGGACTACGCCGCTGCAACCAGCCGGTAGCGACGATTTCGGCGTCTATTGGGAGATCGATCTGGTGGCGGACGCACCGCTGCTCAATTACATCATCCACAAGGGCGACGAAAAAGATCCCGGCCCGGATCAGGCGCTGGTTTTCGCCGACAAAGGCTACGAGATCTGGCAGTTACAGGGGTCCGGCGAGCAATATACCGACGTTGCCATTGCCACAGCCAAAAGCGCCGCCGCGGGGCTGCCCGGTGACCTCGGCCAGCAGCGCGCCCATTGGGTCAGCCATAATCAGATTGTCTGGCCCGCCGCTGTAGACGCCAACGGTATCTATCGCCTGCACTATGCCGCCGACGGTGGCATGGAGGTGACCAAAGACGGCATCAGCGGCGGCAGCGTGATCACCCTCACCCACAGCGCAATCAGCATCAGCGGTGACACGGCAGCCCAATTCCCACACTTGGCAAACCAGCCTGTGCTGACGCTGAACGCCCCTATAACCCAGATCCGCACCATCCTCAAGGGGCAGCTCGCCGTCTCCATGAGTGACGCCGAGGGCAAACCCGTGGACGCCACCGGTCTTCAGATCCCTGGCGTGTTAGATGATCTCTACCCGTATGACGGCGCGCTGGGAACCACAAACTGGACCGCACCAGAGAGCGACTTTGCGCCGCCAGTGGCCGACGTGAAGGTGTGGGCACCCACAGCCAAATCGGTGACGTTGCACATCTTTGCCGATGCCGTCCCTGCCACGCCATCGGTCACCCGTGCCATGACCTGGGATGCCAACACCGGCGTGTGGAGCACAGACATAACACCGCTCAAAGAGGGCGATTATTACCTCTTTGACGTGGAAGTCTTTGTGCCCAGCACGGGCAAGGTCGAGCACAACATGGTCACCGACCCGTACAGCCTGAGCCTTGCCCCCAACAGCACACGCAGTCAGGCCATCCGCTTGGAGAATCCCGGCTACAAGCCCACCGGCTGGGATGCCGATCGGCGCACAGGTAGCCTTGCTCCCGAAGACATTACGGTTTACGAGCTGCATGTGCGCGACTTCAGCGTCTTTGACAGCACTGTGCCCGCCGATCTGCGCGGCACCTATAAAGCCTTTACATTGCCCGACAGCAACGGCGTCAAGCACCTGAAAGCACTGCGCGCCGCTGGGCTGACCCACCTTCACCTCTTGCCCGTCTTTGATATTGCCACCATCAACGAGGACAAGAGTACATGGAAGCAGCCCGATTACACGGCATTGACCGCTATGCAGCCCTACTCCGCAACCCAACAGGCGGCGGTGATGGCCGTAGCGGCCGAAGATCCCTTCAACTGGGGCTACGATCCCTATCACTACACCACGCCCGAAGGCAGCTACAGCACCAACCCGGCTGGCCCGGTGCGCATCACCGAATTCCGCGAGATGGTCAAGGCGCTCCACGACATGGGCTTCCATGTGGTCATGGACGTGGTCTATAACCACACCAACGCCAGCGGTCAGGCCCAAAAATCTGTGCTGGACAAGATCGTGCCGGGCTACTATCAGCGGCTCAACGCCAACGGTCAGGTGGAGAGCAGCACCTGTTGCGCCAACACCGCCAGCGAACACGCCATGATGGAAAAGCTCATGGTCGATTCGCTGGTGACCTGGGCGCGCGAATACAAGATCGACGCTTTCCGCTTCGACCTCATGGGCCACCACATGGTGGAGAACATGGCGGCGGTGCGCGCGGCGTTGGATAGCCTGACCGTGGCACAGGATGGCATTGACGGTAAGTCGATCTACCTCTATGGCGAAGGCTGGAATTTTGGCGAAGTGGCCGACAACGCTCGCGGCGTCAACGCCACCCAGGCCAACTTGGCCGGGACAGGCATTGGCACCTTCAGCGACCGCCTGCGCGATGCGGTGCGCGGCGGCAGCCCCTTTGACAGCGGCCAGGACTTGAAAAACCAGGGCTGGGCCAACGGTCTCTTCTATGACCCCAACGGCAAAGATCAGGGGGACGCCGCCGCCCAAAAGGCGCGGCTGTTGCACCTTACCGACATTGTGCGGCTGGGGCTGGCGGGCAATCTGCGCGATTACCAGATTGTTGATGCCACAGGCAAAACAGTCAAAGGAGCACAGGTTGACTATAACGGCCAACCAGCCGGCTATACCCTCGACCCGCAAGAGCAGATCGTCTATATCTCCAAGCACGACAACCAAACGCTCTATGACAACAACGCCTATAAGCTGCCTACGGGGACGAGCATGTCCGACCGCGTACGCAGTCAGATCGTGGGGCTGAGCACAGTCTTGCTGAGCCAAGGCGTACCCTTCCTCCACGCGGGCAGCGATATTCTGCGTTCCAAGAGCCTGGACCGCGACAGCTACGACTCCGGCGACTGGTTCAACGCCATTGATTGGAGCGGCAACGACACGGGCTGGGGACATGGCTTGCCGCCCGAAGGCAAGAACGGCGAAAACTGGGATGTAATGCGCCCGCTCCTGAGCAACCCAGCGCTGGACCCGGCCAAAGCTGACGCTGAGCGCACCAATGCTCTCTTCCGCGAATTCATGCAGATCCGCTATAGTTCGCCGCTCTTCCGCCTGCACACAGCCGATCAAGTTGCCGAGCGGCTGATCTTCCACAACACTGGCCCGGATCAGATCCCGGGGCTGATTGTCATGAGCCTGAGCGACAAGCGTTTCACGGACATCGATCCAAACTACGAATGGATCACGGTGGCTTTCAACGCCAACGATGAAGCGCAGACGATTACAATTGATGCGCTTAAAGGCGCGGCGCTCACCCTGCACACAATCCAAGTCAACTCGGTGGACGCCACGGTAAAGACGGCGACCTTCAACAGCGCCACCGGCACGCTCTTCGTGCCAGCCCGCACTACCGTCGTCTTTGCCGAAGGGCAGACCACGCAATACTCGCTGATCCTGCCCTCTGTCATGAACGGATATACCTCTACCCCCGCCAGCGAAGACATGGCATTGCTGCGTGCGCCGATTACGCACACGGTGCAGAGCGATCTCTTCTACTTTGTGCTGCCGGATCGCTTTGCCAACGGCAACACCGCCAACGATCAGGGTGGTCTGGGCGCGCGACGACGCTGACCCACGGCTTCTTGCCCACGGACAAAGGCTACTTCCACGGCGGCGATCTGAAAGGACTGCTGCAAAAGCTCGATTATCTGCAAGCATTGGGCATCACCGCCATCTGGCTGACGCCGGTTTTTGAGAACCGCGCGGTGCAGGGCGACGGCACGCTGGCGGGATCGTCGGCCGCCTATCACGGCTATTGGATCACCGACTTCACGCGCATTGACCCGCACCTGGGCACAAATGCCGATCTCAAAGCACTAGTGGACGCCGCCCACACCCGCGGCATGAAGGTCTTCTTTGACATTATCACCAACCACACCGCCGATGTCATCGATTACGGCGGCGGCAACTATAGTTATGTGAGCAAGAGAACGCGCCCTACAAAGACGCCAACGGCACAGGTCTTCGACGACCGAGACTATGCGGGCAAGACGACCTTCCCCCCCTTGAGCGCAGCCGCCAGCTTCCCGTATACGCCCACCTTCCGCAGCGAGGCCGACAAGACGGTGAAAGTGCCGGCGTGGCTCAATAACCCGATCTACTATCACAACCGCGGCAACTCCACGTTTAGCGGCGAAAGCTCGAACTATGGCGATTTCTTCGGCCTGGATGATCTCTTCACCGAACATCCCGTGGTGGTGGACGGCATGATCGACATCTACAAAGCGTGGATCACCGACTACAAGATCGACGGCTTCCGCATTGACACGGTGAAGCACGTCAACATGGAATTTTGGCAGACCTTCGGACCGCAGATTCTGGCCCATGCCAAAGCCCAGGGCGTGCCCAACTTCTACATGTTCGGCGAGATCTTCGACAGCAGCCCCGCCTTTATGAGCCAATACAGCACCGTGGGCAAGCTGCCCGCCACGCTGGACTTTGGCATTCAGAGCCAGGCCGTGGGCTTTGCCGTCAATGGCAACGCCACCGACAATCTGCGCGATTTCTTCGCCGCCGATGACTATTACACCGACGCCGACAGCAACGCCTATGGCGTCGCCAACTTTGTGGGCAACCACGACATGGGCCGCTTCGGCTACTTTCTGCGCAGTACGCTGCCCAACGCCGCCGACAGCGAACTGGTGCAACGGATGCGGCTGGCCCACGCGCTGATCTTCTTCGCACGCGGCTTCCCCGTGATCTACTATGGCGATGAACAGGGCTTTGTGGGACGATGGCGGTGACAAAGACGCCCGCCAGGATATGTTCAGCAGCACGGTGACTTCGTACAACGACGATGATCTGCTGGGCACAAACGCCACCACCGCCGCCGAGAACTTCGACCAAACTCACCCGCTTTTCACCGCCTTCAAAGAGTTTGCCGCCACCCGCAAAGCGCATCCCGCCCTGGCCTATGGCGCGCAAATCCACCGCTACAGCAAGAGCGGGCCGGGGATCTACGCCTTCTCGCGCTTTGATCGGGACAGCCGCGTCGAGTACCTTGTGGCGCTGAACAACGCCACCACGCCGCAACGGGCCAGCTTCGCCACCTATGCGGTCAACGGCAGCTTTACGGCGGTCTATCCGGCCAATAGTGGCGCTCTGACCAGCGCCGCCAATGGCATGATCACCGTGGACGTGCCGCCGCTGAGTTTTGTGATCTACCGTTCGGGCCAACCGGCAAGCGTGAAGCGGGTGGACAATCGCGCCGAAATGGGCACGATTAGTTTCAACACCCTGGGCGAGAGCAAGATCAGCGGGCGCACCGAGATCGGCGTCAGTTTTGAAACGCCCTTCTATGCCGAGGTTACCTTCGCCGTAAAAGTGGGCGACAGCGCCGAATGGACCGTCATCGGCACCGACGCCAACCCGCCCTATCGGATTTTCTACGACGTGAGCACGCTGCCCATCAGCACGACGTTGACCTTCAAGGCTGTGGGCAACGACTTTGTCAATAAAGTTGACTCGGCCACAGCCCAAGCCGTTGTCGTGCCGGTGAAAGAGCCGGGCGCGGCGGGCGGCTATGCCGTGATCCACTATCACCGCCCCAACGGTGATTATGACGGCTGGGGGCTGCACCTGTGGGGCGATGGTCTGGCCGATGGCGAAGCCACCGAGTGGGCCAAGCCTAAGCTGCCCAATGGCGAAGATGGCGATGGCAAATTTTTCTGGATTAAGCTGGCCGATCCCAGCAAAGCCGTGAATTTCATCATCCACAAGGGCGACGAAAAGGACACTGACCCGGATCGCTCGTTTGTGCCCGCCACAGGCCGCCAGATCTGGATCAAACAGGGCGACACGGCCAACCATGCCAACGCGGCCACGGCGCTGGGCGAAGTGGTGATCCACTACAAGCGCAGCGACAGTTACGACGGCTGGGGCTTGCATCTATGGGGCGATGGCTTGGCCGACGGCGAAGCCACCGAGTGGAGCGCGCCCAAACTGCCCAACGGCGAGGACAGCTATGGCAAGTTCTTTGTGGTGAAGGTCAAGGACGCCAGCAAGCCCATTAACTTTATCGTTCACAAGGGCGATGACAAAGACACCCCCGACGACCGCAGCGTTGATCCATCCAAGCAGCGCCAGATCTGGCTGGCCCAGGGCGACGCGGGCGTTTACGCGCACCCTGGCGCGGTGGAAAAGTACGTCGTGCTCCACTATCACCGCCCGGCGGGGGATTACACCGGCTGGGGGCTGCACCTGTGGACGGGTTCCGCCGAGCCGGGTGTGGAGTGGAGCAAGCCCCTCCAACCTACAGGGCAAGATGCCTTTGGGCAGGTCTACAAAGTGCGCGTGACCGCCGATGCCACCCAGCTAAACTACATCTTGCACAAGGGTGACGAGAAAGATCTGCCCGACGACCAGATTCTCGAATTCAGCAAAAATGGGCATGAAGTCTGGGTCATCCAGGGCACACCCGGTTATCTGCTGCCCATGAAATAGGGGCGTATCATCCCAGAAAGTGGAGCCTGACGACAGAATCGAAACAAGTGCCCCGATCTGTGGGATCGGGGCACTTGCTTTGACGGCAAAGAGGCCAAAGCGTCGAGAACCTTTGGATTTGGCGATAGTATCTATTCAGGTCTAGGGTGCGACGCACCTGTATCAGCTACCATAAGCTTTCCAAGGAGGATCTGTGTATCAACGTGTGATTGTCAACGGGATAGTGATCACCCCGGCGGGGATGGTGGAGGCCGATGTTGCGATTGACGGCGAACGCATCGCCGCCATTGGCCTTGATTTCAACGGCGACGAGATTATCGACGCCGCCGGCTGCTATGTCATCCCCGGCGGCGTGGACCCGCATGTGCATCTGCAAATGGCGTATGGCGGGCGCACCACGGCGGATACGTTTGCCAGCGGCACACGGGCGGCGGCACATGGCGGCACCACGGCGATTGTGGATTTTGTCGATCCGCAGCCGGGTGAATCCATGCTGGCAGCGCTCCGTCAACGGCGCGGCGAGGCCGACGACAATGTCGCGATTGACTATGGCCTGCACATGACCGTCCCCACCTGGCACGGCGCGGACCCGGCGCGGCTGGGCGAAATTCACGATGTGATTGACGCCGGCTGCGGCACGTTTAAGCTCTATCAAGCCTATGCGCGCATGGAGCTTGACGACGTGGCGCTCTATCGCGCCATGAAAGCGGTGGCGGCGGCGGGCGGACGCGTGGTGCTGCACAGCGAGACCGGCCCGCTGCTTGACGAACTACGCGCTGAGGCGGTAGCCGTTGGCAACACCCAAGCCATCTGGCACGAGCGCACGCGGCCCGCTCGGCTGGAGGCCACGGCCATTGCGCGCGCTGCCGAGATCGCCCATTTGGCCGAGTGCCCGCTCTATATTTTCCATGTGGGCTGTGCCGAGGCGGTGGCGGCGATTGTGGCGGCACGGCTGCGCGGGGTGGACATTGTGGGCGAAAGTTGTCCGCAATATCTACTGCTCAGCGCCGATAAACACCTGAACCGCAAAGAGGGGTTTCTCTATATCTGCGCGCCGCCGTTGCGCACGGTTGACGATCAAGAGATGGTCTGGCTGGCCCTGGGCGATGACGATCTGCACGTGGTGAGTACCGATCATTGCCCGTGGAGCCGGGCGCAAAAGCTCACCCCCGATGCCTTTGTGGACGTGCCCGGCGGCATCCCCGGCATCGAGGCGCGCCTCTCGCTGATCCACCATTTTGGCGTCAACGAAGGGCGCATTTCGCCGGAGCGCTGGGTACAACTCTGCTGCACCAACCCGGCGGATCTGGTGGGCTTTACGCGCAAAGGGCGCATTCTGCCCGGCTATGACGCCGATCTGGTGATCTTTGATCCGCTGGCCGAAAAGCGGTTGAGTACGGATGCGCTGCACGAGGGCGCGGATTGGACGCCCTATGCCGGGGTCACGCTGAGCGGCTGGCCGCGCACGGTCTTGCTGCGCGGCACGCCCCTTGTGGTGGATGAAGCCTTTGTGGGCGCGCCCGGACGTGGGCGTTTTGTGTCGCGCAGTTTTGGGCATGAGCATGGCTAAAATCTGTGTGTTGACGCCGGAGCGCATGGCCGCAGGGCTGGCTGTGCTCACCGCCCGTGATTCGGATCTGGCGGCGGTGGTCGAACGTTGGGGTGCGCCGCCGCTCTGGGATCGGGAACCCGGTTTTGCTACGTTATTGCAAATCATTCTGGAGCAGCAGGTGTCGCTGGCCTCGGCGCGGGCCACGTTTCAGCGCCTCCTCGCCCTGACCAATCCCCTCTCGCCGGAAAGCTTCTTGCAGATCGATGACGAAACGCTGCGCGCGCTTGGCTTTAGCCGCCAAAAGAGCCGTTATGGCCGCGCCCTCGCCGCAGCGCTGGTCGCCGGGGAACTCGATCTCGACGCCCTCGCCACTTTGCCCGATGATGCGGTACGCACGGCGTTGATCGCTTTGCCCGGCATTGGCCCGTGGACCGCCGAGGTCTATCTCATGATCGCGCTGTTGCGCGCCGATGCCTGGCCCGTGAGCGACCTGGGCGTAATTGTGGGGGTGCAACAGATCAAGGGATTAGCAACGACGACCCGACCGGGAAACGTTAGACAGGCTGGCCGAAATCTGGCGACCGTGGCGGGCCGTGGCAACCCGGCTGTTGTGGTACGAATATTTACAGGGGCGCTCTTCGGCGTAAAAGGGCCAACTGAAATCAATTTGACATAATATTTTTACAATGGTATACTTGGTGTTAGAAATACACCTTTTATCCCCGATTTTGATGTCTGTTGGCTGGATTTTTCTCAGCCTGGATGTCCCGCCGAGAGGAAGATCTACATGGAAGAGTTTACAATCGGCCAAAATATTGTTCATCCTGCCCACGGAGCCGGTGAGATTGTCGATATTGAAGACATGGAGTTGGTTTCTGGCTTCAAGAAGTACTACGTCATCGAGTTCATCGGGAAGCGCCTGACCATGCGGGTTCCCATGCAACGGGTGGAAGAGTTGGGCATGCGCGAGGTGATGTCGCAGAAGCGCTTCCAGCGTGTGCTCCAGGTTTTGGATAATATTCAGGGCCAATTGCCCAAAAACTTCAAAGAACGCCGCCGGTTGGTGGCCGATTTAATTAATTCAGGCTTGCCCGGCAAAATTGCCGAAGCCGTGCGTGAGTTAACGTGGCGGCGCAAGGCGGCCCATTTGACCAAATCCGACATGGAACTGCTGAATGAAGGACGCGAGCGCCTGATCGCCGAGATCGCGCTGGCGACTGACACGGACCTCTCCGGGGCACGTCAACGCATTGACGATGTGCTGACCCAGGCAGTGCAGAGTAAATGGGCCCAAATGGAAATAGCCGCGTAGATAGAACGCAGAGGGGGCGGATCGGGCAGATAAAGCCTAATCTGGATCAAAAATATAACGAGAAGCCCGGTGCTGTGCCGGGCTTTTTGCATGGAGCGAGATTTTACTTTTATAGTAGGATGACGGTACACCATCAAGAGCTGCTATGAACCTGGCAGGTCTCCAAGGCAAGGAATAAGTGACCCATGCGGCGATTGTTGATCACCGGGGTGAGTGGCTTTTTGGGCTGGCATGTGGCGCGGTTGGCGCGTCCACACTGGCAGGTGACGGGAACCTATTTCAAGACGAAACGGCAGATTGCCCAAGCCGCTTTTCAGTCCATTGACACAGGGCGCATTGATCTGACTGAGCTGCGCGATGTGCGCGAGATGATTACCACCGTGCGCCCGCACGCGGTGATCCACACGGCCGCGCTTTTCGGACCCCACCTATTGCGAGACCCACACTGCGGAGTCGTTTCGTATCAATGTGGATGCCACGCGCACGTTGGCAAGCCTGTGCGAAGAACGCGAAATTCCGTTTATTTTCACCTCGACGGATCTGGTCTTTGACGGCACGAAAGCGCCCTATAGCGAGGGGGACGCGCCCCAACCCATCAACGTTTACGGCGAGCACAAGGCGCTGGCCGAGTTGGAAATCATGGAGCGCCATCCGCTGGCTGCGATCTGCCGAATGCCGTTGATGTTCGGCAATCCCAGCCCGGTACACGGCAGCTTTTTACAATGGATGTTGGCGAAGTTGCAAAGCGGCGAGGCGTTGCCACTCTTTCAAGACGAGTTCCGCACACCGGTGGACGCGTTTACAGCGGCGAAGGGGCTGCTGATGGCTGCCAGCAGCGCGCAGCCAGAGGAAGAAGAGGAGGCTACCATCCCGCGCATCAGCGGCTTGTTGCATCTGGGCGGGCGTGAACGGGTCTCGCGCTACGAGTTTGGGCTGCTGTTACAGGAGATTGTGCAATCCCCCAACGCCCGCATTACAGCGGTTAACTTGGGGGAAGTGCCGCTGCCCACCCCCCGCCCTCCTGACGTTTCTCTCAACAGCGAAAGGGCGTTTGGGCTGGGATACGATCCGAAGCCGTTGAAAGAGGCGTTGCAGAGTGTGATTGGGTGATTGGGTATATTCATGTCAATTCGGTTTGAGAAACCTGTACGGGCACGAGGTGGGACGGGCTGACTGCTGCATTTCTACCGGGACAAGGTTTCCCGCCCCACCTCGTGCCCCTACGATATTCTAATCGCTAATTGTCAGCGTCCCCCATGAGTCCGGTGTGCTCCACCGACGATTGGCGACATTCGAGAGCAGCAGAAATTGTTTGCGCACGGAACCGGGCACGTCGTTGTCGTTGATGCTGAATGATGCCCCAAAAACAAGGCCACTGCTAGGGACAGTCACGTTAACATCGCTCCACGGGATGGAAAACTCCAAGTTATAGCCTGTATCTGTGCGGCGCAGGGCCACGCGCGCCAATGTCCCCGGTGCGTCGGTGAGCCGCCCTTCGTTGGTGCCTTGGAAGCGATAGGTCGCGGGCGGCAGATCACGCAGGTTGCCCGGCGTAATAATGTATTGAAAATCATCCCGGTTGACGGTTGGCCCTAGATCATCCTCGCGATCGGTGTCCAGTTCCATCTCCAGGCTGTCACCAAAATAGGCAAACTGCGGCACGTTCTCCTGCACAAGCAGATCATCGGTCACGCGCACGCCCACATAAAGCGCGCGGTCATCCCAGCCGAAATGCCACACGGCGTCAACATCCATAGAGCCATCCCACTCTGGCAACTGCTCCACCACAAAAGGCGTGCGATAGCCCTGTACGGCTTGCCATTCGCCCAGATCGCCATCTAGCGTGGGCGGCGACGCAAGGCGGCGCGCCACGATATTTTCTGAGGATACTGGTTCCACCACGGCGGGCGCAGGCGTAAGAGTTGGCGTAGCCTCCGTCTGGGGTGTCTCCGTTGCCGCGGGATCGGCAGGCGTCGCTGTGATCTCTGCCGTTCTCTCCACTGTGGGCGTGGGCAGCGTCTCGCCCTCGCGCATGACAGCAAAAGAGGCAGTGGCTGAGTTGCTGTCATCTTGGCCGGCAGCCACCACACGAATGTCGCCCACGGTCAGCCAGCGATCACTGATCGGCCAGGTGAAGCCGGTGGAAAGCACGCCGTTGGCGTTGCTGCTGGCCGCGCTCATGAAACCGCTGCGCCCGCGCTCGTCTTCCAAATGGACCATAATCAACTGGTTGGGCGGCCAGCCTTCGCCGCTGACCTGTACATATTGCCCGGCCCAGCCTGTTTGCGGCTGCAAACGTAGGATTGGGCCGCGATCCGCCACACGCGTGGGGATGCGGTCGGCATAGGTGGGCGGGTCTCCACAGCCGCTTATGATCAAGATGCAGAGCAGAATTGCCAAGAAATTGAACCGTTGACGGGCAAAGTTACGTAGTATAGACACGGTGCACCTATGCTTTGGGAAAGTAATAAAATCTCTGACAGAATTGTAGGGTAGAAAGCAATCCTAGAGCAGGAAGCGATTGTACAATGCTGGGCTGCGCCGGTGCTTGTTGCCACTATCAACATCAATGCAATAAAGGGAAATTCAATGGAACCAAAGAGAAGCGGGCCTGTGTTGCAAGTGCGACATCTGCACAAAGAATATGGCGCATTTATCGCCGTGGATGATCTCTCGTTTGAGGTCCACGCTGGCGAGATCTTCGGGCTGCTTGGCCCCAACGGCGCGGGCAAAACCACCACGATCCGCATGATCATGGACATCTTCAAAGCCGACCGCGGCGAAGTGAGCATCTTGGGGCAGGCCCCCAAAGATGCGCGCGCCCGCGTCGGCTATCTGCCCGAAGAGCGCGGCCTCTACCGCGATCTCAAGGTCATTGAGGCGCTGGTCTATTTGGCGCAGCTTAAAGGCACGTCCAAAGCCGAGGCCACCCAGCGCGTACACTTTTGGCTGGAACGGGTGGAGTTGCAAGCGTGGGCCAATAAAAAGGTGAAAGACCTGAGCCGGGGCATGCAGCAAAAGGTGCAGTTTGTGGCAAGCCTGATCCACGACCCGGCCATTTTGATTTTGGACGAGCCGTTTCAGGGGTTGGACCCGGTGAACGTGGAGATGATTAAGACATTAATCCGCGATCAACAGGCCGCGGGCAAAACCATCATTCTCAGCGCCCACGAGATGAATTTGGTGGAGGCGCTGTGTGATCGGATTCTGTTGATCAACCGGGGGCGGGCGGTGCTCTATGGCAATCTGGCCGAGATCAAGGCCCAATACGCGCCGCGCACGGTGCGCGTGCGCACAGTCGCGGAGATCGCCGCACTGCCCGGCGTGGACCATATTGAGCGGCAAGATGGCACGCTGCTGTTGCACCTGGCCGATACCACGCCGCAAGCTGTGTTGGCCGAGTTGGTGCGTCGCCAGATTCCCGTGCTGGGCTTTGAAGTGGCTTCGGTGCCGCTCACCGAGATCTTTATTGCCGTGGTTAAGCAAACGCCGCAGATGGGGTTGCCCAACGATGGGCTGGCCGCGCCGGCCAAGGAAGGTGTGCAATGAATAAAGTCTGGATTATCGCCCGCCATGAATATTTCACCAATCTGCGCCGCCCAGGTTTCCTCTTCACCACGGCGCTGATCCCAGTGCTGGGTGCGCTGGCCCTGCTGGTGGGGACTTTCTTCAGCGGCCAAGCGCTGAGCTTTCTGGAGGGCGTCTTTGTGTCTGATAACGCCCAAACCGCCGTGGTGGATCGGTCTGGTTTGTTCACGCCGCTGTTGCCTGAATACGAAGGTGACTATCTCCTACTTGACGACGAAGAAGCCGGGCGCGCGGCGGTCATGGCCGAAGAGCTGAGCCGCATGTTTGTGATCCCGTCCGATTATTTGGCGACGGGCAAGGTGACAGCGGTGACCACGGGGGGCGCGTTCGCCTTTGTGGAATTTGAGGATTCTCCCGATCTGGACCGCTTTTTCTTGCAGCACTTGTTGCGCCAAACCGATGATCCCGCGTTGGCGGCGCGCATTCTCGCCCCGTTCTCGCCCACGCTTGTCAACGCCAGCGGCGATGCCCAAGGCGACAGCAACCCGCTGAGCATGATACTTGGTTTTATAATTCCGTATATGCTCGGCATCTTTTTGATTATCACTATCTTCGTTTCGTCCAGCTATCTGCTGCGCAGCGTCTCGGAAGAAAAGACCACACGCGTGATTGAGATCGTGCTCTCGTCGGTGACGGCGCGCGAACTGCTGGCGGGCAAGGTGATTGGCCTGGGCGCGCTGGGGCTGACCCAGGTGATCATCTGGCTGGTCTCGGCGGTGGGGCTGAGCGGCGGAGCGGTGGGGCTGCTGGGCGTGGCGATTCCGCTGCTGGCCCGCCCCGAGGTCTTTTTGCTGGCCGTGGTCTATTACATCCTGGGCTTTCTGATCTATGCCGTGCTCACTGGCTCTGTGGGCGCGCTGGGGTCCGACATGCAAGAATCGCAACAGCTATCCGGCGTCTTTTCCATGCTGGCGGCCGTCCCCATGATGTTGACCTCACTGGTCTTTATGAACCCAAACTCGACGCTGATCCGCGTGGTCTCGTGGTTTCCACTCACCGCGCCCACCATGATGATGATGCGCCTGCCCATGGCCGAGGTTCCCGTCGTTGATATTATCGGCAGCATCGCCATGATTCTGCTCTCGATTCCGCTGATTCTGTGGCTAGGCGCGAAGGTCTTCCGGCTGGGGCTGCTCATGTATGGCAAACGACCGAGCGTGTGGGAGATTGTGCGCTTACTGCGCGAGGCATAGCTACCGGGGCTGAAGCCCCTCGGCTACCCGCAGCGCCCCATTCATGGGCTTGTTTCACTCTCACAAGCCCATGAATGGGGCGCTGTCTTAGCATGAGCATTGATCCCCGTGCTGTATCCCTTTGAAATGTGAATTGACTTGCGGTTACGGGCGTTATAATCTAGTACGGTAAAGCGATAGTAACGATTTAGCCAAGCGGGGAACCCCATGTCCAGCAACGGAAATTCACTCGATTTACTCAGCCTGTTTCACGGCCCCAACGCGGGCTATGTACAGGAACTATACGAGCGCTATCAGCAGAACCCCACCTCTGTGGACGCGCAAACACAGGCATTGTTCAAGGATTGGTCACCGCTGGCGCCAGCGGTGGCAGCCCCCCCAGCGGCGCAAATCAGCGCCCCCGCCTTCGACAAGGTGGTCGGCACGGTGAATCTGGCCCAGGCCATCCGTGAATATGGTCATTTGGCCGCGCAACTCGATCCATTGGGTAGCCCACCGCCGGGTGATCCATCGCTGGCCCCGGCCTATCACGGTCTCAGCGCCGAAGATCTGCGCGCCTTGCCCGCTTCGTTGGTGGGTGGCCCTGTGGTGGAGGGCGCAGCCAACGCCGATGAAGCTATTCAGCGATTGCGTCAGATCTATTCCAACAAAACGGGCTACGACTACGATCATTTGCGCCTGTACGACGAGCGCGAATGGCTGCGCAACGCCGCCGAGACCGGTCAGTTTTGCCCACCGCACATGGCGATCAACGAAGTGGCCCTGCTAGAGCGACTGACCCAGGTCGAGGTCTTTGAGCATTTTCTCAATCGCACCTTTCCCGGCAAAACCCGCTTTTCCGTGGAAGGGCTGGACATCATGGTTCCCATGCTCGACGAGATCGTGGGCGCAGCCGTGGATCAGCATATTCAATGGGTGCTGCTGGGCATGGCCCACCGCGGACGGCTCAACGTGCTGGCCCATGTGCTCAACAAGCCCTATGCCCAACTGCTGGCCGAGTTCAAAGACCCGGTGAACAGCCAGCGCGTGACCACGAATGATTACCTGGGCTACACCGGCGATGTGAAATATCACGCCGGGGCCAACCGCTGTGTGCCTGGCGAAGATGCGCCTGATGTAGAAGTGACAATGGCCCCCAATCCCAGCCATTTGGAGCACGTGAACCCAGTGGTGGAGGGGATGGCGCGTGCCGCCGGCACTTTTGTGGAAGATGCCGGCCCCGGTCGATTTGATCATATTGTTTCGCTGCCCGTGTTGATCCACGGCGACGCTGCCTTTCCCGGCCAAGGCATTGTGGCCGAAACGCTCAACCTGTCGCGGCTCAACGGCTATCGCACCGGCGGCACGATCCACATTATCGCCAACAACCAACTTGGCTTCACAACCGATCCCTACGAAGTGCGCAGCACACTTTATGCCAGCGACCTTGCCAAAGGGTTTAAGATCCCGATTGTGCATGTCAACGCCGACGATCCCGTGGCCTGTATTGAAGCGGCGCGGCTGGCCGCGGCCTATCGCCAGCGCTTTGAGAAAGATTTCCTCATCGACCTGGTCGGCTATCGGCGCTATGGACACAACGAGGGCGACGAGCCGCGCTTCACGCAGCCCAAGATGTACCAAATCATCGACAAGCACCCGACGGTGCGCGCGCTGTGGGCGGCTCAACTGGTTGAGAACGAGACGATCTCCGCGGAACAGGCCCAGGCCCTCTATGACGAGGATATGAACGGGCTGCAATCGACCTATGACAGCCTTGTGCCTGAAGAGGAGATTCTGGAACCGGATCTGATCCCGCCGCCGCCAGGGGCTGCGCGCAAAGTGGAGACGGCTGTCCCCGCCGAGACGTTGCAGGCCATCAACACGGCGCTGTTGAAATTTCCCGCAGGCTTCACCGTGCATCCGCGCCTGATGCGTATCCTCAGCCGCCGCGAGAACGCCCTGGACAACGCCGATGAGGCCAATATTGATTGGTCGCTGGCCGAACATTTGGCGCTGGCCTCGATTTTGGCCGACGGCATCGCCATCCGCTTGACCGGCGAAGATGTGGAGCGCGGCACGTTCAGCCATCGCCATGCCGTGCTCAACGATGCCGAAACCGGCGAGCGTTTTGTGCCGCTCCACGCCATCCCCCAGGGCAAGGCCGCCTTTGAGATCCACAACAGCCCGCTTACCGAGGCCGCCATCATTGGCTTTGAGTATGGCTATAATATTCAAGCGCCCGAGCGGTTGGTGATCTGGGAGGCGCAGTATGGCGATTTTATCAACGTGGCCCAGGCCATTTTGGATGAATTTGTGATTAGTGGCCGGGCCAAATGGGGACAAACGCCGTCTCTCGTGCTTCTATTGCCCCATGCCTATGAAGGGGCCGGGCCGGATCACTCCAGCGGGCGGCTAGAACGCTTTTTGCAACTGGCCGGCGAGACCAACATGCGCATTGCCTATCCGACGACGGCTGCGCAATATTTCCACCTGTTGCGGCGGCAGGCGCTGCTCTTGGAGAACGATCCGTTGCCGCTGGTGGTGATGACGCCCAAGAGCCTGCTGCGCCACAAGTTGACGTCCTCGTCGCTGCGCGAACTGGCCGAGGGCAAATGGCATCCAGTCATCGACGATGCTGAGCGCCGCGATGGCCGGGATGCCGTTACGCGCCTGATTTTGTGCAGTGGTAAGGTCTATGCGGATCTGCTGGGCAGCGCTCTGCGCCAGCAACACCCAGAAGTAGCTGTGGCGCGCGTGGAGCAGCTTTATCCCTTCCCCGAAGCAGAGATGGAAGAGATGCTGGGCGGCTATCCGAAACTGGCCGAGGTGGTCTGGCTGCAAGAGGAGCCGGAAAACATGGGCGCTTGGGAGTATCTGCAACCCCAGTTGATCGATCTATTGGATGAGCGCTGGCCGCTTCACTATGTGGGCCGCCCGCGCCGGTCTAGCCCCGCCGAGGGATCATCGGCGTGGCACGCCGTCAACCAAGCGGCGCTGGTGGAACAAGCCTTTGTGCCGGATGTAGATGTAATCGACGCCGAGTCGCATGAACGTGTAATGGCGATGGAGGTTCCATGACAGCCCTGTTAGAGAAGCTCTTTGCCGAGGCGAGCAAGTTGCCCGCGCAAAAACAAGAGGCGATTGTCACGCTGGTGATCCATGAACTGCTGGGCGAGTTTCAGCCCGATCCGGTGCGCTTTCCGCATGTGGAGCGGCGCGGGCGCAATTTGTACATCAGCGGCGGGCGGGTGACGATCTATCAAATTATGGACTATCTCAAAGCGGAGTGGACGCGCAAGCAGATGCAGGAGATGCACAGCCTGAGCGATATTCAGATCGACAACGTGCTGGCTTTTATCGACGCCCACCGCGAGTTGGTTGAGGCTGAATATCAAGAGGTGGTGCGCCAGTGTGACGAGCGACAACGCTATTGGGAGGATCGCAATCGGGATTTGATCGAGCGGGTTCGCAGTACGCCGCCTTCCCCAGAGCATGAGGCTCTCTATCGCAAGCTGGCTGAGTGGAGAGTTCGCTTGGGTGTAGAAAATGATTACACTTCTGGCTGACCATGAGATTGAAGGGCAGGTGGATCAACTCTGGCGCATTGTCCAAGCAGAGGAATGGTCAGCTCTTTTTGCCGTGAAAGTGGTGCGCTTTCGGGACGTAAATTTGGCAGAAAATAGCAGCGATCGGATAGTGTGGCGATATGTTCAGCAAAATCAGATGTTGCTATTGACGGCAAACCGTTCTATGCACGCGGAAGATTCACTGGCACAGACATTGCGCAGTGAAAATACACCCGCCTCATTCCCTGTTTTGACCATTAGCAATGCAGATAGAGTGCGTTATGATCGCAGATATCGCAATCAGTGTGCAGCCGCAATCGTAGAAGTCATCCTCGATTTAGACAATTACAGAGGGTAGGACGAGTATTTATCCCCTGCGGACTTAAGTCATCACCTTGCATTGGAGAAAACGAATGGCAATTGAAATTAAAGTACCCGAACTGGGCGAATCGGTGGTGGAAGCAACGGTGGCACGCTGGCTGAAAAAGCAGGGCGATGCTGTGAAGGCGGGCGACGCCGTGGTGGAGTTGGAGACCGACAAGGTGGATCTGGAAGTGCCCGCCACGACGGATGGCGTGCTGGCGTCAATTGCTGTTCAAGAAGGAACCGATGTGCAGATCGGCGATGTGCTGGGCACGATTGAGGCTGGTGGAGCCGCTTCTGGCGCCGAATCAAACACTGAATCGAATGCGCCGGAGCCAGCGCCAAAAGAGACTCCTGAGAAGGCTGCGGAAGCAGAGGAAAGCGCCGACAATGGACGCGCCACGCCCGTTGCCAAGCGCATGGCCCAGGAAGAGGGCATCGATCTGGCGGCCCTGAGCGGCAGCGGCAGCGGCGGGCGCGTGACCAAAGGCGACGTGGAACGCCATCTGCGCGGGCGCGATGATCAAGTGGTGGAGCCAACTCCGGCCCAAGCCACGGCACAGCCCACCGCCATGTCCACCGCCATGTCCACCGCGGCCCAGGCTATCTTTAGCCGCCCCAATGCCCAACGCGAAGAGCGGGTGAAGCTTTCACGGCGGCGGCGCACGATTGCCCAACGGCTGGTGGAGGCGCAACACAACGCGGCCATGCTGACCACTTTCAACGAGATCGACATGGGCGCGGTGATGGAGATCCGTCAGCGGCGGCGCACCTCGTTTGAAGAAGCATTTGGCGTGCGCCTGGGCTTTATGTCGTTCTTTACAAAAGCCGTGGTGGGTGCGCTCAAGGCTTTCCCGCAGATCAATGCCGAGATCGACGGCGACGAGATGATCCTGAAGCACTACTATGACATCGGCATTGCTGTGGGTGCGGAAGAGGGACTGGTTGTGCCGGTGCTGCGCGACGCCGACCGCATGTCGTTTGCCGAGATTGAGAAGAAGATCCGCGAACTTGCCAAAAAGAGCAGCGACGGCAACCTTTCGCTCTCGGATCTGCAAGGGGGAACGTTTACGATTACCAACGGTGGTGTTTTTGGCTCCATGCTCAGCACGCCGATCCTCAACCCGCCGCAAGTGGCGATTTTGGGGCTACACAAGATCGAAGATCGGCCCCGGGTGATCAAGGGCGAGATTGTGGTGCGCCCAATGATGTACGTGGCGCTGAGCTATGATCACCGCATTGTGGATGGTCGCGAAGCCGTGCAGTTTTTGGTCAAGGTCAAGGATCTGATTGAAGATCCAGAGCGGATGCTGCTGGAAGGGTAGGGGTATCAAATGGCTGAAACAAACCAAGCATTAACCATTCATCTGCCGACAGAGGATATACGACGTCTTATTCGGGTGGCTGAAATCTCGCGCCGCCCTCTTGATGATGTGATTGCGGTTGCGCTGCGGGCAAATTTACCACCGCTATTGGACGACCTCCCTTCATCTTTTCAAGATGATCTAGCCAGACTTGAATCGTTACCTAATGATGAATTACGTCTGCAAATGAATGCCCAGGCACAGCCCGATTGGGTCGAACGATATGATGATCTGTTGGCCGTAAGCGATGCGCGTACACTGACAGAAGTAGAAGTTCAGGAGTTGACGACATTGCGCCGGGAAGGGGATCTATTGATGTATCGAAAGGCTTATGCAGCATTATTGCTCAAGTGGCGGGGTGAGCATGTTCCCTCACTGGCTGATCTTGAAAAGCCGAGATTGTAGCAGCTCGCCGATTGTGGGCTAGTGTGGGGTGGCATCCCCCCAGTGACTAAAAAAGCCAACCCATGGTCTGCTCAGGTTGACGGTTGCCTGGGCAGTTTTTGTTAAAAAGGAGTTTTTGTGAGCGATTATTTAGTGCGGGTGTTGGGCAAAGAAGCGGGCATCCGCGGGATTGCCTGTGTAACGACGGATCTGGTGCGCGAGGCAGCGCGGCGACATGGCACATCTCCAGCAGCCACGGCAGCGCTGGGCTATGGGTTGACGGCTGCCGTGCTGCTGGGATCGCTGCTGAAGGTGCAACAGCGAGTGGCGCTAAAAGTCACGGGCAATGGGCCTCTGCAAAAGATGATCACTGAATCGGACAGCTACGGCAACGTGCGCGGCTATGTCAACGTGCCCAACGTGCCCACGGCTCGCGCCATCCGCCCCGATGTAGTGGCCGAAGCCATCGGACCACAGGGGCAATTGACTGTGGTAAAGGATCTAAAGCTCAAGAATCTGTCCGAGAGCAGAGTTGCGCTGCAAACAGGCTATCTCGATGCAGACCTCACCTATTATCTTAACCAATCGGAGCAGACGCCTTCGGTGGTGGAAATCGGGGTCAAGGTGGACGCCGCTGGTCATGTGGAAGCCTGTGGTGGGCTGCTGTTACAGACGTTGCCCGGCGAAGAGACCGCTACATTGGAACAGTTGAGCGAACGGCTCGATGATCTGCCGCACCTGGGCGAAGTGCTGGCGGATGGGCGCACGCCGCAAGACATTCTTGCCATTATTTTTCAAGATGTAGATTTTGAATGGTTGGAAGAGCGACCGCTTCAGTTTAAGTGTGGCTGTAGCCGAGAACGCTCTCGGCAAGCGCTTAGTTTACTGGATCGGGAAGATTTGCTGGCGCTCATCGAGGAAGGCGAGGCGGTGGTCGATTGCCACTTTTGCCACGAGCGCTATATCTTTACCCCGGATGAGTTGGCTGAGGTGTTGGCGAGGCAGTAAAGGGGAATGGGGTATTGGATATTCCAATCGCCTCTGCCAATCTCTCATCCCCCCATTCTCTCTTATCGGCAGACCAGCACTGGAATTTCTGTGATGCGCAGAATCTCGTCCACAGCGCTGCCCAAGACAACCTCTAGCAGGGGCGTAAAACCGTACCCTCCCATGATCATAAGATCACTCTTTTGCTGCGCGGCAATTTCTTGCAATAGGGGAACGACTTCGCCGTGTTGGCTGATAAACTCCCCTTGAATTTTTCGCTCTGCCAAATATTGCCGCGCCTTCGCCACGGTCTCTTCCTCCATACGCCCACTTTCTAGCCCGGTGACAACCGTAATCTGCATACCCCAGTATGCGCCTAAATGTGCCGCCACATAGAGAGCTTCGTCGGCTTTGGGGCTGCCATCATAGGCCAGGACCGCGCGCTGGAGGGATCGCGCTGCTTCGGGAATGGTGAGCACAGGCCGCGGACAGCGCCGTAGCAGGCTGCCAATGCTGGAACTAAGCCGAGCCAGCGCTTGATCGGCGGGTGGGCGATCCACGCGCACTGCCACCAGATCCACCCAGCGCGCATGATCGCTGATCGTTGCCATCACATCGGCCATGGCGGTGGAACCAGCAATTACCGTCAATTCTCCGGCCACGCCCGACTGTCGGCAGCCTTCTTTGAAACGTGCTCGATAGTATTGGCCGCGCTCGCTTTCGATCTCCTCTGGGTCGGCAACAATGTGCAGCCCGTGCAGAAAACTGCCTTCGTGGCGGGCGATCTCCAGCGCGCCATCCAAAGCCGCCCAATCGTTTTCTTGCAGACCAATGGGAACCAAGACATTTCGGAAAATCTGCGCCTCGGACAAGGTGAAACTTCGGCTGCGCCGCCATTCGCCGGGCGCAGGACCAGCATCCAACGCCGGCGGGGTGAGCACCGAGAGCAACCGCCCACCCCACCCCGATGCCCGCCGTTCGGGGCGTTGGTCGAACGTTTCGGGCAAGTTGATCAACACCGTGGTGGGGTCCACTTCCCAGCCCAGCGATTCCACCAACTCGGCCCGATATTTGTGAATCCAGGCATAGAGATCGGCTTCGGTGCGGTTGGGGAAATTCTTCAAAATCTCTCGGTCGCGGATCACCGTGGCAATGGGCAAATAGCGTGTGTCATACCACTCGGCGGCAGCCTCAGCCAGCGAGATCACATAATCGCGCTCGGCACTGAGGCGCTGCCGGTGCGCCTCGATTTGGGCCAACATCAGCGGATAGCGCCCAGGCGTGGTGACCGTTAGATCCGCGTTTGGCCGGGTCTGATCAATAGCGGTGGCTTCGAGAAAGTCCACATACTCTGACTTGATGATGAGATCGTCCAGATCATCGTCGGGCGAAAGCGGCACCCGGGTTTCAATCTGAGTAACATACGCTTCAATGTGGCTCATACCGCTCTGGCGCGCCACCGAGATGCGGTGGTTGCCATCATGCACAAAGTAGGCATCGCCGATCTGATAGACCTCAATCGGCGGGAAGCCCATCATACCCGAAACGCGTATTTGCAGATCGGCCCAGCGCGAAGCGGTGCCATCCTGCCGGGGCAGAAAGCCGCGCGTAAAATCTTTGTAGCGCCCGACGCTGCCCACAATTGCATCCAACGGAATGTCGCGCAATTCGCGCATGCCCATGGGCATGCCCACGTGTAACATGCGCCGCACTTCCTCATAGGAGAGCAAATCGTTGGACTTGCCCGTGAGGCGGGCGCGCAATTGCTCCAGATCGGCGGCCAGCCGTGCCCGCCGGAACTCTTGCAATGCTTCAGTAAATTTAAGACCGATGGGTTCTTCTTCTTCAAGATGGTGCATGGGATTTCCACGGTTAGCGTTAGCGACAGACAAAAGACCAAAGACGAGGAACGAAACGACAGTCTCCCCATAGGAGAGAAAGTCTAGACATTCGTCTTTCGCCGCCTGTCCTATTTCCCATAATCGGGCAGTTGGCTGGCGATAATGCGATCGCGCAGTCCATCGGGCAAGCGTTCGATCCAGCGGCGGATCTGCGCATCGCGCCCGACAATATAACGTGTGCGCGGCTTTGTTGCGGTCAGGGCATGGGCCACTGCTTTTGCCACATCGGTGGCGGGGATGCCTTCCGTTTTTTGGACGCTGCGAATGGCCTTTTCAATCAGCGGACCATAGAGTGTTTGGGCCAAAGGGGGATATTTTTCCAGCCAGCGCTGGGCATCGGCCAGCCCTTTTTGCCAGATGGGGGTGTTGATCTCTCCGGGTTCGACGGCGGCCACGTGAATCCCCCAGGGCAACAATTCCAGGCGCAGGGCGTCACTTATGGCTTCCAGCGCATGTTTAGAGGCACTGTATGGCCCCATCACCGGCGTGGCGCTAAACCCGGCCATGGAACTCATGTTGACAATGCGCCCTTGCCCCTGGCGCAACAGCCCCATCATCGCCTGGGTGACAGCCACTTGGCCGATGACGTTGATCTCAAACTGGCGACGCAGGTCGTCAATTTCGACAAATTCCAAAAGCCCGCCCACGGCCACCCCGGCATTGTTGACCAAGCCTTGCAGACCCATTGCGCCCACCTCGGTGTGCAGGAGGGTCGCTGCCGCCGCAATCGAGTCCCCCTCCGTTACGTCAAGGAGGATGGGCTGAAGCCGCGACAGGCCGGCGGCGCGCAGCTGCTGGGCGTCGGCTTCTTTGCGCACCCCGGCAAAGACTCGCCAGCCCAGACGTTCCATGTGCAAGGCGCAGGCGTTGCCAATGCCGGTGGATGCCCCTGTGATTAGTACAGCAGGATCTTCTGCCATAAGACTCTCCATCCCATGAGAACGCGCGATTGATGTAACCCTGAGCATACCGCGACTGCGGGAGAAATGGAAACCATTGAGATGGTTGGGGGGAGATCTCTGTTTGGGCGAAGATTCCGGGAATGGTCCACAACCACACGCTGTAGGCTCCCATCACCCGGTCCATTCCCGCAATGCTGACCCTATGCGCTACTTGTCCAGGAGTTGACCCACTTGTTGCACTTCGCGCAACAGATCGGCGGGTTCGATGTCGGCGGCAAAGAGATCCAACATACGACGGTTAAAGGTGCGCAACAGGGCATCGGAATTGGCGGGCAGTTGCCAGACGGTGGCGGTGTCAACGGCATCCATGAAGGGGGCCAACGATGGGAAGGCGGCGAGCCAAGCTTGGCGCAGCGAAAGACGCGGGGGCATAAATCCAGTCAACCCCAGGCGGGCTTCCTGTGCGGCACGGCTGCTGAGGAAGGTTGCCAACGCAAAGGCCGCTTCGGCGTGGGGCGAGGTGGCAGCCACGGCATAACAACTGGTGAAGGCCACACTACCCCGACCGCTCGGCCCCGCGGGAATGGATGCAACGCCATACTTAAAGTCGGGAAATTCGGCGGCAAAATAAGGTACAACCCAGGTGCCTTCCAGCGCCATGCTGCCTTTGCCCTTGCCCATCACTTCCCCGGCCCAACTGCTATTGGATTCAGCGGGTTGACCCGCCACGTTTGCCCGAAAGAGGTCGATGTAGAATTCTAGCGCGGCCAGGGCCTGGGGTGTATCCAGCGTAAGCGCGCCATCCGCGCCTGTGAGCGCGCCGCCACTGCCATATAAAAAGGGTAGCCAGCGCGAAAGATCGGGGGCGACAATTAGCCCGAAGCGGCCTGAGTTCGGTTCAGTTAGAGAGGCAGCGCGCTGGCGCAGTTCGTCCCAAGTGCGAGGGACGGTCTGGCCGAGGTCGGCAAAGTCATCAGCAGCATAGACCAACGTTAAGGTACGCACTTCGCGCGGCAGGCAATAGAGGGTGTCCTCGTGGCGAAACGCATCGATAAGGCGCGGATAGAAATCATCGCTGCCAGCCTCCGTCGGCAAAGGCAACACGAGGCCATCCGCAGCCAACGTGGGAAAGGCAAAGGCATCTATAATCACAACATCCAGCGGCTGCTGGGGGGTGGCACGCCGCAGATCGGCCAGGGGATCGGGCGAAATTTGCAGTTCCACCTGAAAGCCAGGGTGGGCTGCTTCAAACGCGTCGATCTGTCCCTGTAGCAGGGACAATGCGTCGCCTTCCGGCCAGATCAAGAGCGAAAGGGGGGTAACGTCGTTGGCGTCAGTGCGCTCACGCTCGGGCCAGGGCCAAGAAAACGCAGATTGACAGCCGCTAAGCAGCAGCGTCAGGAAGAGCATGAACGCCCACAAGAGGCAGGCGGTGTGGTGGATAACTTCGCTGGTTCATTCCACCAGTTTACCATGCAAGTGGGCGGGTGAGGCTACTTGGCTGGCGTTGGTTGATCTGCCAACATGGCGTGTTCTTCTGGCTGGATGCCTTCGCCACGGTGGGTAGCATAGACTTGGGTGACCTCGGCTCCGAAAAAGAGTATCATGGCCGAATAGTAGACCCAGAGCAGAAAGACGATTACCGACCCCGCAGTGCCATAGGCCGACCCGGGGGCAGCTTGTCCGATATAGACACTGAGGGCAAATTTGCCCAGCGTAAACAACAGGGCCGTAACCGCTGCGCCCGGCCACACAATGCGCCAGGCGATGTGGACATCGGGCAGAATTTTGAACATGGCCGCAAAGAGCAGCATCATCACGCTAAACGAGATGACATATTCCACGCCTTGCCAGAGCAGATCAAAACCTGGCAACAGGCCAGAGAGCGAGGACGAGAGCAGCGAAAGCGCCGCGCTGAGCACCAGCGACACGGCCAATAAAAAGCCAATGCCCAGCACCAGCGTGAACGAGAACAGCCGCTTGCGCAACGCTCGCTTCCAGCCGCCATTGGGCTTGATCTTAACGTCCCAGATCACGTTGAGCGTGTCTTGCAGGTGTGAAAAGACATTGGCCGACCCCCAGATCAAGGTGAGCAGGCTGAGAATGCCCGCAATACTGCCCGCGGTGGGCTGTTCGGCATTTTCAATAATCGTGTTGATAAATTCCATACCCTGGCTGCCCAAGACGCCTTCAAGCTGACGCATAAGCTGGCTTTGGGCGGCGTCTTGCCCCATGACAAAGCCAAGCACCAACAGCAAAAAGATCAGCATGGGCGCAATGGAAACCGCCGTATAATATGAAAGCGCCGCTGCCAGGCGCGAGGCATTGTCATCCTGAAATTCTCGATAGCTATCCTTGAGAAGTTTCCACAGCCAGTTCATCACACGTTCCTTTTTCTCTGTACCACTTCGCTATAACCAGTTCTCTATACCCGGGCGAAGATACAACAACACCCACCGTTGTGGTGGGTGTTGTTGTATCTGTTGTCACACAGCGCAAACGTCTTGACCTTAGCCTTTGGCAGTGTTGGTCAAATCGCGGGCTTGGGGTGTAGTCTGCTTCAATTTGTTGGCATCATTATTTGCCGACGATTTATCATTATTATTCATAGGTGATTTGTCGTTACCTGTCTGCTCGCGAACAGCTTCTTTGGCAGCAGACTGAGTTTCCTGGGCCACGTTCTTGAGCCGTTCTACCGTCTCTTCAGCTTTGGCCTTGACCACCTCTTCGGCGTCATGGATAAAGCGATCGCGGGTCTCGCCCATCCATTCGTTTTCCACAGGCGTGCTGGGCACAGCCAGCCCGATCAACGCACCGGCAGCCAGGGCCAATGCGCCCACGGCCAGTGGGTTTTGATTCATAGCATTGTTAAACTGGTGCTGGGCCTGATAGCTCTGGCGGCGAGCCTGTTCGCGAAGATAATCGGCCCCCTCGTGGATCTGTTCGCCAGCGTAGCTCGTTCCTTCACGAACCTGATCGCGCAGGTGTGAGACCTGGTCTTGCACATCGTGAGCGACTTCGTTTACACGGCTGCGCACCTCATCCGTGAGGCTTTCCTCATGACTTTCCGGGGTATAGCTGGAAAATTCTTGCCGTCCCTGGCCGGGATAGCCCTGACTGGCCCCACTGGTTACGTATTCGCTATAATTTTCTGGGCGTTGGCCTGCCGGGCGAGCGTTACGCCCTTCCCACTGGCTGCGATAATCATAGTTGCCGTAGCCGGAACCACGCTGTACATCTCGCCCATATCTGTAATCGTAGGGATCGTAGCCATACTCTTCCTCATGGCGATTGCCGCTCATCATCAGCCAGCCCAAGCCCAACCCAATCAGAGCAGCGGGAATGGGATTCTCTTTCACTTTTTGAACAAGGCCACGTTGGGTCTCTTGTGCTTTATACTTCGCTCGATATGCCATTTCTTCTACCTTTCCTATCGTTGCATCCCGCACGGCTTCTTCTGCCTCATGGCGAAGTCGGTCGGGGTCTAGTCGGTTTTGAATACGGTTAATGGTTTCGCTCATCTGTAAGCGTGTGCGTTCAATATTCTCCCGGATCACACGGGGATCATCCACAGGCGTTGGCTCGTTGAGCCTTGTGCTGTCGGCTTCTAGGCCTGTTTTGTGGAGACGAATATCTTCTGGTGAACGTCCCTGGTCATGGTGATTCATTTCACTTGCTCCTTGATCCATTCTGTATCTTCCTGGAGCGTCTGGAGCGTCTGCTTGGGGGCTAGGCTAAAGTTCTTAAACGCATCAAGACCGCGCTTGAACACATTTACACCCACCAATGTTACAACGCCACCCACAATCAGCGCCGCCAACCAATCCCACATAAAATACGAAAGCCCGAAGATAGCGGCCACGAGCAGCATCAAAAAGCCCGCATAGGCGACAAAGCCTCCAGCCGCCACATAGACTGCGGCCTGACCTGCCTTTTTGGCCTTCTCCGACATCTCGACCTGGGCAAGGTGCAACTCATCGCGCACCAACGTCGAGAAGTTATGCGAGAGTTCGCCAAACAGTTGGCCCAGAGAAGGTTCCGGTGCTTGCTCATAGAAGAGGGGATCCACAAAGCCATCCCCACGGCTGTTATAGTCAGTCTCTGTTGTATAACCGTTTGATCTTGTTGTTTCTATCATCCTTGCCCCTCTCTTTTCGTTTGGGTCTCGCCTGTCTTCCCAGCCGAGCTATCCCCGTCAAAACGGCGGTTGGCTGTCTGGCTGACGGCGGGGGTAGGAGTAGAAGGTAGACTGGGGGTCATGCCGGTCTGGCGGTTGTACGTATCCGAGCGGCTGTTGGCTCCCGCTTCGTTGGCAGAGGATCGCCCGCTTATGGGGCTGCCGAAATTCTCTCGCCCGGAGCGCGCAGGGGAGCGTTCGCCGTCAAAAGCTGAGGGTGACCGTCCCCCTTCGTTTTGCCATTGATTGCCTCGGCCAGATTGCCCGACATAGCTCTGCCCACCCTGACGCGGAGAATAGCGTGCTGAACGCTGGTTGTTGCCAGCCGACGAGCTACGGAAAAAGCGGGCCGCCAGCAACCCTAGGGTAAACGCGGCACCCAGGAAGAGTTCTGGCTGACGACGGGCAAACCCTTCGGCGTCGGACAAGAACTGGTTGACATCATTGTTGTGCAGATAGCCAGAGACCTTTTCGACACCATCGGCAAGGCTATTGGCATATTTGGCGACAGCCTCGTTGTTTTCGTCGCGCAGATGGTTGCTGGTTTGGCGCAAGGCACGGGCAATGCCATCAATTTGGGAAGCGGCCTCTTCTTTGCGGCTGCTCACCATAGAAACCGCGCGCTCTTGAATCTGGTCCACCGACTTTTCGGCTTGCCTGCGCACTTCGTCGCCTATCTGCGACACTTCTTGCGAGGTCTTTTCTTTGGCAGAATTGAGCGTATTTTCTTGTTTGTTCTGGGCCTGTGTCATACTCTTTTTTCCCTTTCACTAGATGTCGGATAAAGGCCGACACTTTTTTTTCGAAAGTCCTGCTCGCTTCTTATGGTAAAGAAAAAGAGCTGGTTTAACCATATATCGTGATATACAAGAAGGATATATCTAGCATATAAGATCAAAAACGGAAGTGAGCTATATAGTTGAGCGGCGTGGCAGGTGATTTTATTAAGAGCGGACTTGTGCCGTTGGCTGGCTTGCGTCACAATGGAAAGAGCCACCCTGCTCTATCTAATCCAATACCCCACAGACAGGAAAAACGTATGAAAATCGTCGATCTCCAAGTGATTCCCTTTCGTGTACGCCGCCGCAATTTTCGCGCCGGCGAGTGGCTGCCCGACAGCGATGTGGTACAGACTGTGACCAAGATCATCACCGACGAAGGGGCCGAAGGCTACTATTTCGGCGGGCGCGGCCACGGTGATCAGGATGGCTTTTCGGCGGATCAAATTGCGGCGATGGAGGGGCGCATTAAAAATCTCATCGTCGGCCATGATCCCTTTGACCGCGAAAAGTTCTGGCATTGGCTCTGGGTTGCCAATGTGGAAGAGAATCTGATCAGCGTGTTGGACATGGCGCTGTGGGATCTACAAGCCCGCTATTTCGGCGTGCCTGTCTACAAACTGTTGGGCGGCTGCCGCGACAAAGTCTTGGCCTATGCCAGCACCTTCCCCAACATGGGGTCGATTGACGACTATGCCCAGCACGCCGTTGACTGTAAAAAGCAGGGCTACACCCACTATAAAATTCACCCCTACTATTTCTGGGATCCGGTCAAGCAGCAGCCCGATCCCGGTCGCCCCTCGCACATTGAGCAGGATATTGAAGTTTGCCGCGCCATCCGCGCAGCCGTGGGCGATGATATGGTGCTCAGCTTCGACCCGTGGGGAACCTATCGCACCTATGAAGATGCCTACAAGGTGGGGCGCGAACTGGAAAAGCTCAACTTTTTTTGGTATGAACACCCCATGAATGAATACCGCGTTTCACTCTATGAAAAGCTCTGCCGCGAGTTGGAGATCCCAGTTCTGTCGCCGGAGATCGCCGCCGGCAGCATCTATACGCGCGCCGATTGGATCCTGCGCGGGGCGTCGGACATGACACGCATCGACGTGCTGCGTGGCGGCATTAGCGGCGTCAAGAAGATGACCGCCGTGGCCGAGGCGTTTGGCATCAAGTGCGAGATCCATATGAGCGGCTTTGCCAACCTGCAAATTCTCGGATCCACCAGCGAGGACACCTGCACCTATTACGAGCGCGGGCTGCTGGCCCCTGGCGTGGATTACGAAACGCCGCCGCCGTACTTGGCCGCGATTGGCGATCCCATGGACAGCGAAGGCTATGTGCATTTGCCGCAAGAGCCGGGCATGGGCTATCAGATCGTGTGGGATTATATTGAAGAGAACAGAATTAACAATTGAAGATTAGCGATTGGCGATTGACGATTGCTAATCGCCAACCGTATCCACAAAGCAAGGAGCATTTTATGCATTATCGACCGCTAGGCAACACCGGCGCCCAGGTTTCAGAGATAGGCATGGGCTGCAATCGCCTGGGCGAGAAACAGGAGCCAGACAGTCATTGGATCGATCTGGTTCATCATGCTGTGGAATTGGGCGTCACCGTCTTTGATACGGCGGAAGCCTATGGTTGGGGCCGCAGTGAGGAGATCTTGGGGCAGGCCATCGGCAACCGTGCTGACGTGCTGATCGCCTCCAAGGTGAGCCGGGAAAAGGAAACTAATGAGAGGTCCTTTGCGGCGGCGCGTGTGCTGGAACAGGTGGAAGGCAGTCTGCGCCGCCTGCGCCGGGAGACCATCGACATCTATCAACTGCACAGCCCGGATCTGGAGACCCTGCAACGCGATGACTGGGCCGAGGCGATGCAAACGCTGAAATCACAGGGCAAAATTCGCTTTGCTGGCGTCTCGATTAACGATGTTGCCAGCGGGCGCTGGTTAATTGAAAATGGGCTGGCCGAGGTGCTACAAGTGGATTACAGCCTGTTGTCGCCGGCCGTGGGAAACGAAATCTTCCCGCTGGCCGAAGCACACGGTGTGGGGATTCTTGTGCGGATGCCCATGGCACGCGGTGTGCTCACTGGCAAGTTCAGCGATAAATCTGACACCGAGGGCCACCGCGCCAAGCTGTTGGGCGATAAACTGGACGACATGATCGAACGCGCCCAGCCTTTTCTGCGCATGGCCGAGGAGCAATCCACCCCGCCAGGCCAGTTTGCCCTGCGCTACGCCATCACTCCGCGGGGCGTGTCGGCGGCCATCCCTGGCGCGCGCACGGTTGAACAGTTGGCTCAAAATGTCTCTGCGTCCACTGGAAAGGACATACCCAATCCCTTGCTCTCGCGCATTCAGGCAATCCAGGCAGGATGGTAAGTACTACCCATTGTCTTGAAAAACCCAACAGATAGTAGGGGTTCTGCTTGCTGAACCCACGGGGCGCAGCAAGCATGCGCCCGTACCGCTTCCGTTGTGCTTCGTTCAACGAATAGTATAAGCATTGGGATGGGCATAGAGAAATATACGAAGCAGCGCCACAAAGGAACAGTTTCTGCTCTTTGAAAACTATCCTTGTGTGCTGCTGCGGAGTATAGATAGAAACAGAGGGGATGCTACTGTCTTTCCACGGGCGCTATGGTATTTATAGTTGCAAGGTTGGCGCAAAAGGACAATCCCCGCTATCATATCTCTGAACAGTTCAGGCGGCGATTCTTCCTCACAGCGCCGCCCCCTGTTATTCACGGTTTGTAAACCGTAGATACTTCTCGTACCTTCCTGAGAATTTTCCTCATATTGATACGCATTCATGAATACGCTGAAGGAGAAAATTGTGGCAGAAAATGGACATAAACAACAGTACACCGTCATTGGCACACGCCCCATCCGGCATGATGGCACCGACAAAGTGACCGGCGCGGCCAAATATGGCGCGGATACGCAATTGCCCGGCATGTTGTACGGCAAGATTTTGCGCAGCCCGCACGCCCATGCCCTCATCAAATCCATTGACACCAGCAAAGCCGAAGCCCTGCCCGGCGTCACCGCTGTGGTCACGTCCAAAGATCTAGCCGAAGCGCTGGACAAAGTGCAGGAGATGGGCGAAGACATCACCAATTTGAAGTATCTCAGTGCCAATATTCTGGCCCAGGACAAGGCACTCTATCATGGACACGCCGTGGCTGCCGTGGCAGCGCGTGATGTCCACATTGCCGAAGAAGCGCTGGCGCTCATCGAAGTCGATTATGAAGTGCTGCCGCCTGTGATGAATGTCCATGTGGCCATGGCCGACGATGCGCCCATTTTGTTGCCCGATCTGCGCACAGACGAAATGGGCAGCAAAGGCGACAAACCCACCAACATTGCCAGCCATGTGCGCTACGAACATGGGGATGTAGAGGCCGGGTTCGCCCAGGCCGATGTGATTGTAGAGCGTGAGTTCAACACGGCCATGGTGCATCAGGGCTACATTGAACCGCAAGCCTCCACTGCCGTCTGGCGCAAAGATGATCACGTTGAGGTGTGGACCAGCACCCAGGGCGCGTTCCAGATTCGCGATCAGGTGACGGAACTTTTGCAGATGCCGATTGCCAAAGTCAAGGTGACCCCCACCGAAATTGGCGGCGGTTTTGGCGGCAAGTTCACGGCCTATCTCGACGTTCCGGCGGCGCTGCTCTCGCGCAAGAGCAACAGCCGCCCGGTGAAGTTGGTCATGAGCCGCGCCGAAGTGTTGATGGCGACTGGCCCCACCTCTGGCTCATACATCACTGTGAAGATCGGCGCTACCAAAGACGGCAAGATCACGGCGGCGCAGACCATGCTGGCCTATGAGGCGGGCGCATTCCCCGGCTCGCCAGTGGGCGCAGGCACCCGTGTGCTCCTTGCTCCGTATAAGCTGGAAAACGTGCTGATTGACGGCTATGATGTGGTGGTTAACCGCCCGCAGACCGGTGCATATCGCGCCCCCGGCGGCACCAATGCGGCCTTTGCCTCGGAAGCAGTGCTTGACGAAGTGGCCGAAAAGCTGGGTATTGATCCGCTGGAGTTCCGCCACAAGAACGCCGCTGTGGAAGGCGACCGTCGCGCCGACGGCCCCATCTATGGCAGCATTGGCTACAAAGAGACGGTAGAAGCGGCCATGGATCACCCGCACTATGCTACCCCGCTGGAAGGCAAATACCGCGGCCGCGGCGTGGCCTCGGGCTTCTGGTTCAACGGCAGCAACCCATCCAGCGTCACCGCCGTGGTCAACGGCGACGGCACGGTGAACCTGATCGAAGGCTCCACCGACATTGGCGGCTCGCGTGCCTCCGCTGCCATGATGCTGGCCGAAACGTTGGGCATCAGCGCCGAAGACGTCAACCCGCAAGTGGTGGACACCAACTCGATTGGCATGACCGGCGGTACAGGCGGCAGCAGTGTCACCTTTAAGATCGGCTGGAGCACCTATAACCTGGGATTGGCGCTGCGCGAAAAGGTGACGCACGCAGTTGGCCGATTATTGGGAAGTCAGCGCCGACGACATCAAGTTTGAAGGCGGCAAATTCTCGGCCAACGGCCACAGCTTGGGCTTCAAAGAGGCAGCGCAGGAACTTGCCCACAACTACGAACCGATCACGGCCAGTGTATCTATGCGGCCGCAAGGGGCGGGGCCGGGCTTCGCCACCCACATTGTGGATGTGGAAGTGGATGTGGAAACCGGCAAGGTGCAGATCTTGCGCTACACGGCTGTGCAGGATGTGGGCAAGGCGATTCATCCCAGCTATGTGGAAGGGCAGATCCAGGGTGGCGTGGTGCAGGGCATCGGCTGGGCCATCAACGAGGAGTATGTCTACAACGACAAGGGACATCTGCTCAACGCCAGCCTGCTGGACTATCGTATGCCCACGGCCTATGATATGCCTATGATTGAGACCGTGCTGGTGGAGGTCCACAACCCCGGTCATCCGTTTGGCGTGCGCGGTGTAGGCGAAGTGCCCATCGTGCCGCCCGCCGCCGCCGTCGCCAATGCCATTGCCAACGCCACCGGCATCCGCATGACCGAACTGCCCATGTCGCCGGGCAACGTGCTCAAGGCGCTGTGGGCACAGGAGAAGGTCACGGCGTAGGGGGATAGCCAGGGATTGCAGTAACGAAGGAGATAAATGGTAGAGGAGTTTCGAACTCAGGCAGAAGATGCAAACTGTCAAGAAGTGGCTTGTACAACACCCCGATGGTTTCTATCTCAATGAGAGTGAACAAGGAAACATTAAGCGGGGAAGGGGTGGGATGATTTTGCATAGGGGTGGCTGCTATCACCTTGGAATGGGTAAGGTGTTATCAGCACATCTTATGCGAAAGTTGCCTCTGACGACCGCAGTGTTCTCAACGCATGGACAAAAAATAATGGTCTAGAGATCAGAGAGTGTCGCTCCTGCAAACGCAGATTAAGCTTGGTAGAATGCATCCCCAGATGTCCTTTCAGTGGCAGTTTGCACTGCAAATAAATTCTCTAGATTGACCACGAGCGATATACTGAGCAAGTGGCCCTTGCTCAATTGTTTATATGGCGTTATCCCAGGCGACATCGGCAAATCCGAACAATGAGATGGATATGAGTGGATAAAGCCCTGGACACTTACGATGGGAGGCAAGCATGGTTCAAGAGGGTGTGCAATCCAAAAGAGTTGATCACAAGGAGACGTTTATGACATTCATTCCAACACGACCATAACGACCCAGATCCCTTCCATTTACAGCGCTTTGTCGAGGCACAGAATCCCATCTACCAAACCGTACTCACCGAGTTACAAAACGGACGAAAGCGGACCCATTGGATGTGGTTCATCTTTCCACAGATCACAGGGTTAGGCCACAGCGCCATGTCAAAGCGTTATGCCATCCAAAGCCTTGACGAAGCGCGCCAATATCTGGATCACCCCCTTTTGGGGCGGAGGCTGGTTGAATGTGCCAAAACAGTGTTAGCCATTGAAGATCGCTCCGTCTGGGATATTTTTGGGTCGCCCGATGACATGAAGCTGAAATCGTCTATAACCTTGTTTGCCGCGGTCAGTTCGGACACAGTATTTGCCCAAGTGCTTGAGAAATATTTTGATGGAAAGCCGGACGAGCAAACCCTCAAACGTTTGGAATGATCTCCAATCTGGCCGCATAACAACCCTGAGTTGTGCTGAACGTTCCTCACCCAACTCATTCTGCAAGGGTGAACCACTTTCCCAAGTTGAAAGACAACAAGATGACAAAAGTCATTACAGTATACGGTCACCCAGCCTGCCCGGCAGTGGGTCCTGTCAAAGGGTTATTGTCACAAGCAAAGGTCGAGTTTGAGTATATTGACATTCACCGAGACAGTGCTGCCGCCGCCCATGTGCGCGCGATTAATCATGGCAATGAGAGCGTGCCGACCCTGGTTTTCCCCGACGATAGCACGCTGACCGAACCCACGGTGGGCCAACTCAAAGCCAAATTGGAGTCCTTGGGGTATAAGGTTGGACCTCTGGCGTGGCTGATCGGCAACATCTGGCTTATTGTTATCGCCGCTGGCGTTTTGTTTGCTGTGTTGCGCGCTTTCGGAATATTTTAAAAACGCGGCCCAACGCTGCACCCCGTCCATTTGAGCCAACAGCAAAGCACAAAAAGCCGATTATTGGAGTTATTCCATGAATGCAAATGCGTTTCGTCATTTCTATGCCTATCACTTCGCGGAAAACCGCAAGATCTGGGATCTGTGTGTCTCGCAACTCTCTTATGAACAGTTCACGCAGGCTGTGGGCTATTCGTATGGATCTGTTCGCGAACAACTTCTCCATCTGATCAGCGCCGATGATGTGTGGTTCAGCGAACTGCGCGGCATCGAACCCGCAACACCCCTTCCCCCCGCGAAAGTTGATGACCGGGAAAGCATTCGCGCACACTGGGACAGCGTGGAGCAAAAGATGAGCGATTATCTTGCCGATCTGGGCGATGAGATGTTGTTTGACAAGCCGATAGTAGACCCCGAAGAGGACAAAGACCTGCTCGTGTGGCAGGTGCTTCTGCATGTGGCGAATCACGGCACCGATCACCGCGCCCAACTTCTCCGATTGCTCAACGATTTGGGCAACAGGACTCCTCCCCAAGATTACATCTTCTTTGTCTATGACAATTTGTAATTGTTTATGAAACAGCCCATGATCGGCTTCCATTTAGACGAAGAGAAGCACTGGGTTGCCGAACTTGTGTGTGGTCACTTTCAGCATGTTCGGCATACCCCACCATGGCAGGAGAGGCCTTGGGTGATAACAGAATCGGGGCGTGCTGCCATGCTTGGGCAACCCTTGTTTTGTAAAAAGTGTGAGTCGGGTGAGCCGCCCGATCGCCCGTAGTTGGCATCTATCTTTGATATTCACGCACCCCCTCTACACATGACGAGGTAACGTTTATGAAAACGACATTTGCAACCACCGTTTTGAAAGACCAGGAAAAGAGCGCTACGGGACTACAGGTCCCAGCGGAAACTATTGCAGTCTTGGGTAACGGCAAGAAACCAGCCGTCAAAGTGACCTTAAATGGGTACAGCTATCGAACAACCGTTGCTGTGATGGGCGGTGCCTTTATGATCCCACTGAGCGCCGAACACCGAAACGCTGCGGGTGTCCAGGCGGGTGATGCAGTGGAAGTCACCCTTAAACTTGACACTGAACCACGCACGGTGGAGGTTCCAGCGGATCTGGCGGCAGCATTGGCTGATCAGCCGGTCGCAACCGCTGCGTTCGAGGCATTATCGTATTCAGCGCGCAAAAGCATGTACGGCAAGTAGAGTCCGCCAAAGCCCAAGAGACACGCGAACGGCGCATTGAGAAGATCGTTGCCAACATGGCCAAGGGGTAATTTGGCCGATCTATGTCTTTCCAGCCATCCCTTGATTTTACCCCCACCCTTATCCACTGGGCGACGACGCACCCGCTGATCCGTGCCATGCTGCTGACCAGCACACGGGCTATCCCTGGCGCGCTCGGTTGATGCCCTCTCCGACTATGACGTGATTCTGATTGTGCAAGATCTTCAGCCCTTTGTGGCGGATCGCACCTGGCTAAGCGATTTTGGCGAGGTGCTTGTGGTCTATTGGGATGCCGTGCAGCCCGACCCGCTGTATGGCATTAAGCAGTCTGGCAACGTGACCCAATATGCGGATGGTCTGAAAATTGACTTCACGCTGTGGCCGGTTGACCTTTTCCAACAGATCATGGCTGCGCCGGCGTTCGATGCCGAGTTAGACGCAGGCTATCGTGTGCTGCTGGACAAAGACGGCCTCACTGCCGATCTGCGCCCCGCCTACAGGCCGGGCCTATCTGCCCACGCCACCCTCCCAAGACGACTATCAGACCTTTGTCAACGATTTTTTGACCGACGCGCCCTATGTTGCCAAATGTCTCTGGCGCGATGAACTCTTGCCTGCCAAATGGTGTCTGGACTATGATATGAAGCATGTTTACCTGCGACAGTTGCTTGAATGGCGGGTGGGCGTTGCCGAAGGATGGTCATTGCCTGTGGGAAATTTGGGCAAAGGTCTGAAGAAACGGTTGCCCGCCGAACTGTGGGCGGGGATAGAACGCTGTTATGCTGGCGCAGACATCGCGGACAACTGGGGAGCGCTGGCGCAGACAATGGCCGTCTTTCGCCAAGTGGCGCTGGAGGTGGGCGCGGCGCTTGGCTATGAATACCCCGACGAATTGCATCAACATGTTAACGCTTATGTTGCTTCGATTCAGCAGTTGGCCGCATCTACAAACCAAGAGAAAACTTCTTAAAAAGGAGAGTCATGAAACCGACTGATCCCTTCACCACTCTATTTCAGCATCATCTATGGGCCGATCTGCGCCTGTTGGAACAGTGCGCTGAATTGACCGCAGAACAATTAGATGCCAGTATGTCGGGCGCGTATGGATCCATCTATAAAACATGGCAGCACATTGTCCGCTCGGAACAGTCCTACTTTTCGCGCATCAGCACTGGTGAACGCCTCCATTTCCCAGATGGTATACCTCCCTTGACCTTCGTCGAAATGGCCGATCTATTACGCACAAGTGGCAGTGGCCTAATCGAGTGGGCGTCAAAGGTGCAGGCAAGCGACACAGTTCAGATCCCGTGGGATGACGACACGCTGCGCGCTGTGCCCAAGAGCATCATTTTGACACAGGCCATCAACCACGCCACCGAACACCGCGCCCAGATCATGGTGATTCTGACCGAGTTGGGCATCCAGCCCCCAGATCTCGATGGGTGGACCTACTTTGATACCGTGCGTGATTAAATCGCCTCCACCAGATAGAATGGCTTAGCACCGTTCAGGGAGTGAGCATTCGATGGCTGCTGCAAAAATGCACGCCGACGAAGTGGACATAGACAAGGCGTTGGTAGCGCGGCTGCTTTCGGCCCAGTTTCCACGCTGGGCGAATCTACCCTTGGCGGCGGTTCCGTCGGCGGGGACGGACAACGCGCTCTACCGACTGGGGGATGATAAGGTCGTGCGCCTGCCCCGTATTAAGTGGGCCGTGGGCCAAGTGGACAAAGAGCGCCAATGGCTGCCGAAACTGGCCGCGCACCTGCCCCTGTCTGTGCCTGTGCCGCTGGCGGTGGGGAAGCCAGGAGAGGGTTACCCGTGGCCGTGGGCCGTGTATCCGTGGCTGGCGGGGGAAAATGCCACCCTTCAGCGGCTCGCTGATCACGATCAGGCCGCCGCAGATCTAGCGCAGTTTATCATTGCATTGCAGCGCATTGATACTACTGGTGGGCCACATCCTGGGGCAAGCAACTCCACTCGCGGCGAGCCACTGGCTCAGCGCGATGAAGCAACCCGCGCCGCCATAGCTGCCCTCCACGGACAGATCGCTACCCAGGCTGCCACCGCCGTCTGGGAAGCTGCCCTGCACGCTCCCGTTTGGGATGGGCCATCTGTGTGGATTCACGGCGATCTCCAATCGGGTAATCTGCTGGCGGTGGATGGGCGGCTGCGTGCTGTGATTGACTTTGGCTGTCTGGGTGTGGGTGATCCGGCCTGTGACCTAATGGTGGCCTGGAATCTCTTTACCGCCCCAAGCCGCGAGGTCTTTCGGAAGGCACTGGCTGTAGATGACGCAACATGGATGCGCGGGCGCGGCTGGGCACTCACCTTTGGGCTGGTTGCCCTTCCCTATTATCAGGATACCGATCCTGTCCTCGCGGACATTGCACGGTATGCCATTGAGCAGGTAATTGCGGATACAAAGGAAGAAAGATGACTAAAACAGAACAGACAGCACCCAAGACGATTGATGAATACATGGCGCGCTTTCCCGAAAACGTGCAAGAGATTTTAGAAAAGATTCGCGCGACCATTGGCGAGGCGGCTCCCGGCGCAGAAGAGACGATTAAATATCAAATGCCCACCTTTATGCTCAAGGGCAACTTGGTCCATTTTGGCGCATTCAAAAATCATATTGGCTTTTACCCAGTGCCTACGGGCCTTGAGGCATTCAAAGAGGATCTGGCCGGCTATGCCAGCGGCAAAGGGTCGGTGCAGTTTCCCCTGAATCAGCCCATCCCCTATGCGTTGATCCGTAAAATTGTGGCCTTCCGCGTGGCCGAGAACGTGGCAAACGCAGAAGCCAAACGAAAGAAAAAGTAATGGACCGTCTCTTTGGCTGGCTGATGATGCTCCCGGCGCTTGTGCTGCTGGCGGGCTGTGGCAACACCACCCGCCCACGGCAACGCCACTCAGCGCGCCCACAGTGGACCCAATCCGCATTGTGGCAATGGGCGATAGCCTGACCGAGGGCTTGGGCGTGGATGCAGAGATGGCTTACCCGGCCCAGTTGGCGCGCAAACTTCAAGCCGAGGGCTACGCCGTGACGGTAATTAACGCCGGCAACAGCGGCGAGACGAGCAGCGGCGCGCTGGCACGCGCAGATTGGGTCTTAGGTCTTCAGCCCGATGTGGTGATCCTGGCGACAGGCGGCAACGACGGGCTGCGCGGTGTCGATCCGGCGGTCACCGAGCAAAATATAGATCAGCTTGTGGCAAAATTTCAGGATGCAGGGGCAGTGGTGGTGCTGGCGGGGATGGAGATCGTGCAGAACATGGGTGTGGAATACACAACAGCCTTTCGAGAACTCTATCCGGCTGTAGCCGAACGGCACGATACGCTTTTGATTCCCTTTTTCTTGGAGGGCGTGGGCGGAAATCCCGCTCTCAACCAGCCGGATTTTGTCCATCCCACCGCCGAAGGCTACGCCGTGGTGGTGGAGACGATCTATCCTTTTGTGGTGGAGGCGCTGGGGAAGGTGGAGAAGTAGGGTAATCTGCGGGTGACGATACAGATCTAGGGTGCGACGCACTCGCCACACAATCTTTTCAAGACCAATCGACTCCGGCGAGTGCGTCGCACCTGTATCGTTACATCTGAGGAGCGCTTTGTAGTGTGTTGCGTGTTCCGTGAAGTAAAGATACGGAACACGCAACACGCAGTAGTTTACTCCAACGAACGAATCACCGAAACCACTTTACCGGCAATCCGCACCTGACCGGCGTTATAGGTTTGCACGTTATAGTTGGGGTTGCACGGGTGCAATTCCACCTTATCGCCCTTGAGATAGAAGCGCTTGAGCGTCGTCTCCTGGGCATCTTCGATCCACGCCGCCACCATTTCGCCGTTTTCGGCACGCTCTTGCTGGCGCAGAATTACAATATCGCCGTCCAACACGCTGGCATCGACCATCGAATCCCCTTGCACGCGCAGGGCAAAGAGATCGGCGTTCTTGCGGAAGAACGAGCGGTTCAGTTCGATCCGATCTTCCGCCATCTCCTTCTCTTGGGTTTCCACACCAATCGGCAGACCTGCCGCAATCGGGCCAAAAATCGGGATCATCATGGTCTGTTCTTTGACTTGATTGTGCCCGCCGTTGGCTTCTCCATAGGTCACGGGTCCGCCCATTTCTTCCGACATGCCAAGTTGGGCCAGCTTTTCCCAGTTCAGGCTCAACCCACGGCTGACCTCTTTTTGGCGCAGGATCAGTTCTTCCTTTTCCAACTTGGTCAGGTTATATTTCACCACCGATGTGCTGGAAATACCGACCGCTTGCCCGATCTCGCGGATGGTGGGCGGAAAGCTACGCTGATCGAGAAACCTGGCGATAAAGTGCAAAATATTCTTCTGGCGCTCGGAAAGACTCATGGGTGGCTCCTTTTTGGCTAAAACTGGACAGGTGATCCGACACTGGCGGCGGTTGGGATTTGAGGGGTATCCCAAATAAGAACGTTTGTTTCCCAAAGTTTCCCAAAGTATACAAGAACGTTTGTGCGGTGTCAACTCCCATTCGCACGTGTGTTCGATTTTGTTCTAGCCAGTCAGCGCATCCAGCCAACGTGCGTCAAAATTGCCCCCAAACACGGGCGTCACCGGGCCAGTCAGGGTGACCCGGTAACGGGCGTCTATATGCTCAACCGTGATGATAAGGCTGCCGCCAGCCATGTGGACGGTGACCGGCGATTGGCAACGTCCGCTGGCAACGGCGGCCACGGCCACGGCACAACTGCTGCTGCCGCTGGCAAGAGTGTAGCCAGCCCCCCGTTCCCAGATTTCAATGTCAATGTAGTTGGATGCACGGACACGGGCAAACTGGACATTAGTGCGCTGCGGAAAGAGCGGGGCATGTTCGATCTGCGCTCCCCATTGGCGAGCCAATGCCGGGTTGACAGGCAGATGGGCGTCGGGGAAAAAGACACAGTGGGGGTTGCCCACGTCGATCAGCACCGGCGCGCCCAACCCATCGTTTGTTTCGTCAAGCCCCAGATCGGCAACGCTTTGCAGAAAACGCACGTGCGCCTCGCCCAATGTCACACTGATCAGCCCATCGGCGTGGGCAAGCACAGGTACAGCGCGCCCACCGCTGTGGAGCGTAAAGGCAATCGTTGCGTCTGGGACGGGCGCAACATAACCGGCATCCAGCAAATAGCGGGCGAAAATCCGCAGCCCGTTGCCGCTGACCTCGGCGCGCGAGCCGTCGGGGTTCCAGATCTCACAGGCAAAGGAATTGTCTGTGGATTGGGGCAGCGGGCCATGGACAATGCCATCTGCGCCGACGCCACGCTGGCGATCACAGATCGCCACAGCCCAGGGCGCAACAAGGGGTTGATTGAGCGGTGTCGGCGCTGTAGCCGGATCAATGATAAGATAGTCGTTGCCCAGGCCGTGATATTTGTAGAATTGCATAATCGGTTACCGTCTTTCGGGGGGAGGGCTGTCAGGCTATGGGCAGAGCCATGCCGTATATACACCGCAGCAGCTCACAAGCACATGTTTCAAAGAGCAAAAGCTGTTCCTTTGTGGTGCTGCGCAGTATAGCCATGTTTTTATTTTACCCAATCACAACTGGAGTCTACCATGCGTATCACGTTCCATGGGGCCGCCCGTGAGGTCACGGGTTCAATGCACTTAATCGAGGTCAACGGACAACGGATCTTGTTGGAATGTGGCCTTTACCAGGGGCGGCGCGCCGATACCTATGAGCGCAATCTGCACTTTCCCTTCGATCCCAAAACCATTGATACTGTCGTGCTGAGCCACGCCCACATTGATCATGCAGGCAATTTGCCAAACCTGGTCAAACAGGGATTCACCGGTAACATTTGGTGTACGGCGGCAACGCGCAATTTGTCGGCCTATATGTTATTGGACAGCGGCCACATTCAGGAAAAGGATGTGGAGTACATCAACAAACGCCGCCGCCGCGACAATGAAGCGCCGATTGAGCCGATCTATACCCAGGCCGATGCCCAGAATGCCTTGCTCTATTTTATCAGCGTTGGGATGCACCGTACTGTACCGATTGCCGACGGTGTGCAATTGACCTTTTATGAGGCCGGTCACATTTTGGGATCGGCGCTGGTGACGCTGGATATTGAGGAGCGGGAGAGCGGCAAATCGTGGCGGCTGGCCTTTAGCGGTGATTTGGGCCGCGACGAGATCGCCATCTTGCGCAGCCCCGAATGGATCGACGAGGCCGATATTGTGATTATGGAAAGTACCTATGGCAACCGGCTACACGGCTCCTATCAAGAGGCGCGCCGCCATTTGGAGGATGTGATTGTGCGCACGGCACGGCGCAAGGGCAAGGTGATTGTGCCCGCCTTTGCCGTGGGGCGCACCCAGGAATTGGTCTACAATCTTAACCAATTGGACGCGACAGATGATATTCCCCAACTGCCGGTCTTTGTAGATAGCCCGCTGGCGGTGAACGCTACCGATGTGTTTCGTATGCACCCGGAGGCTTGGGATACGGACGTTACGCAGTTTCTGACTGAGGATGGACGGCGCAACCCCTTTGACTATCCGCATATTGAGTATGTGCGCGATGTGCGGCGCAGCAAACAGCTTAACTTTCTGACTGGGCCGGCGGTGATCATCAGCGCCAGCGGCATGGCCGAGAATGGGCGCATTTTGCATCATCTCAAAAACAACATTGGCAGCAGCGACAACACAATTCTGTTTGTCAGCTTTCAGGCCCAAGATACATTGGGGCGGCGTATTTTGGATGGCGAAAAGCGGGTGCGCATCTTTGGTGAGGAATATAACGTGGAGGCCGAGGTAGCGCACATTGACGGCTATAGCGCCCACGCCGATCAAGCCGAACTGTTGGAATGGGCAGGCCATTTTGACAAAAAGCGGCTGCAAACCACCTTTTTGGTCCACGGCGAAGAGGAGGCGGCCACAACGCTGGCCGAAAAGCTACGCCAACAAGGCCATCCTTTGGTCGAGGTTCCCCTGCGCGGGCAGGCGTTTGAGTTTTAGACAAACGATGGACGAATCAATTCAGAATATAGGTCGAGGGTGCGACGCACCCGTCTCGTTACTTTTTCTTACAAGTTCGGCGCGGACCGACCGGGAGGCACGTCTGGCGATGCGCTTTCCAAGACGGCGCGATAAAAGAGCGCCGCCAACACAGCCCCCAAAAGGGTAGAGGCCATGTACATCCAAAAGTCGGTGTAAACCCCAGCAGCGATGGCCGGGCCAATTGTACGCGCCGGGTTGAGACTGGCCCCGGTGATCGGCCCGAAAAAGAGAATAATGGCGACGACGGTCATACTCACTGCGAAAGGGGCCAGCCGCCCAGCGTGGCCCCCCACAGCGGCGTTGAGGATGGTGTTCATCATCAAAAATGTGCCGATGACTTCAAGGAAAAAAGCCCCGGCCCACGTGGTCAGTTCATAATCTACCAGCGTTGCGCCCAAGCCGTGCAACGGTCCGCCATAGACAAAGCGCAGCGCAAAGCCAGCCACAATCGCCCCCAAGAGTTGCACGCCAATATAAGGCACAAGTTTGGCGGTTTCAAACTTGCCCGCCACCCACAATCCCACCGAAACGGCCGGGTTGATATGGACACCGCTAATGTGACCGTAGGCATAGATCAGAAAGAGAATGGTGAAGCCGTGGGCAAACGCCACCGTGATCAGCGATCCAATGCCCAGCGAAGTCATCACTGCTGCACCCGCGCCGATAAATATCAGCACGAATGTGCCGATACATTCGACGATCAGGGCCTTCCACAGACGATTCATCGGATAGTTCCCCAGTTAGCATAGAAAAAGCCCTGGGAAAGCTGCACCCAGGGCTTTTATTGTGGAGAAAGCGTTCCTACATCGCTTTCTCTTTTTCCTTCATCTCTTTCTTCATCATACCGCCCAGCAATTCTTCCGCTTTGGCCGGTCGATTCTCAACAGAGCCGGTGCGCTGCCCCCAGGCACTTGAGTCAATCGTATCGCCATTGCGACCCAGGTTTTTCAAGCGCTGCTGATCTTGCTCGGTTAGGACTTGCTTGGGCAGCGGCGAAAGATGGCGGACATCTTCTGCCGAGAGGCCGATGGCCTCGCCCACGCGCTTGCCCAAGTCATCATGAATCAGATAGAAGTGCCACAGCATGCGCTCCTGCACATCGCGCTCACACTGATTCAGCAACATGCCCATATTCTTTACAAAATCGTCGCGTTCCCAATCCATGACGGTTTCATAGCGGATGCGCGCTTGAATGTAATCGTTGCGACGTTCCAGCACGGCACGGGTCAGGTGGCCTGTGATCTCTGGTGCATTGTACGCTTCATTGCGCGGGTCTTCGCGCAGGCCGCCGTGAATCGACGGTTCAAAATTGATGTGGGGATTTTGCCCTGCACCCAAGTCAACGTGATAGGTCATCTGACCATCGCGTTGATTGGTGGCAACGGTGGCATTTTGGGCCTGGTTCACAGGCACTTGCAGATAGTTGGTCCCCACGCGGTAGCGCTGTGTGTCAGAATAGGAGAAGGTGCGCCCAACCAGCATCTTGTCGTCGGAAAAATCCAACCCGTCCACCAGCACACCGGTGCCCATGGAGATCTGCTCGTTTTCGGCGAAAAAGTTTTCCACGTTACGGTTCAGCGTCATCACGCCGATCTTGCGCAGCGGGAAGTCATCTTCGGGCCAGGTTTTGGTATCATCCAGCGGATCCCAATCCAGTTCGGGATGGTCGTGATCGTCCATGATCTGCACAAAGACATCCCACTGCGGATAATCGCCCGCTTCAATCGCCTCAAACAGGTCTTTAGAAGCGGAGCCAAGATCGTGCCCTTGCACCTTGTTGGCTTCATCCTGGGTGAAGCTTGCCACCCCAACGCGCGGGTGAAAATGGTATTTTACAATCACCGTTTCGCCCTGGGCGTTGACCATTTTATAGGTATTGACGCCGTACCCTTCCATGTGCCGATAGCTGGCGGGAATACCGCGCGGGCCAAAGAGGAAGGTAAGCATGTGCATGGCTTCGGGGGTCTGGCTCATAAAGTCGAAAATACGGTTGGCTTCTTGGCGGAAGGTGACCGGATCGGGCTTGAGCGAATGGATTACATCGGGAAACTTAATAGCATCGCGAATAAAAAAGACAGGCAGATTGTTGCCCACAAGATCCCAGTTGCCATCTTCCGTGTAGAATTTCACAGCGAAACCCCGTGGATCACGTGCCACTTCCGAGGAATCGCGGCCACCAATCACCGTTGAGAAACGGATGGCGAGAGGTGTCTTTTTGCCTGCCTCCTGAAAGAGCTTGGCGCGGGTATATTTCGAGGCCGGTTCGTCGCCGATCTGGCCGGTGGCTTCAAACTCGCCATAGGCCACAAAGCCACGGGCATGGACCACACGCTCTGGGATGCGCTCGCGGTCGAAATGGCTGATCTTTTCGAGAAACTGATAGTTCTCCAGTGTGGCCGGACCACGGCTACCCACAGTACGCTGCGATTGGTTGTTGGTCACTGCATGACCCTGGCGGTTGGTCAGGGTGGGTTCGGTTGACTCTTGTCCGTTTTGCTTTTTATCCACAGTGTCGCTCCTTTACCGATTCTGATACCGAATTCTGATGCCGATATGTGAGTGTTTACGTCATCAACTATATTCAAACTATCTGTGCAGGTCTAAGATATGACGCACTCGCCATAAGCGTTTCACACCCAATCTACTCCTGGCGATTGCGTCGCACCTGTACAATTCCTATTCAACTACTCATTCAACTATAGCGAGCAGGGTGTAGCAAGTGGAAACGTTCCAATCAGAAGAACAATCTTTAGAAAAGCGCGATCTACCACATGCTGATAATGCGTTCTTTGCCCTCTTTCAAGGCTGCGCGGTTACGGCGCAACGCAACTGTCACCGCCAAAAATACAATCACGCCAAAGAGGGGATAGGGCCACGGCCAGCGGGTGCTATCCACAAAATAGAGGAAAAGCAACGTTGCCAGCGAACACGCGCCCACGGCAAAGGTCCCCACCGAGGCCATGCGGCTCCACCAGATTAAGAGCGCGCCGGTCAGCCAGACAATGCCACCAGCCAGCGGAGAGATCGCCATCGTCGTGGCGGCGGTGGTGATGCCGCCGGCGCCGCCGCCCTTGAACCCAAGAAAGAGCGAGCGATTGTGTCCCCACACCGCCGCGCCCCCAGTCAGCGAAGCCGCCAGCGCGATTGACGTTGCATCCACAGCGAGCAGACCGCCCACATAGCGCGCCAAGAGCACCGCAGCGGCCCCTTTCAACGCATCGCCCAGCACCGTGGGGATGGCAGCTTTTAGCCCGGCCGCGCGCCAAGCATTGGTGCCGCCAATCCGCCCGCTGCCCACGGTGCGGATGTCCACGCCATAGAGCGCGCAGACCCACAGCCCCACGGGAATGGATCCCAAAACATAGCCCACCACAGCCGCACCCATGACAAATAGCCAGTCCATAAATTGGAGTCCCTATGCCAGTAAACCGCGCACAACCGTGAGCGCGGCGGCGTAATCCGGTTGATCGCCGATAGTGTGTACATATTCGGCGTAACGCACAACGTCGTTTTGATCGACCACAAACAGGGCGCGCTGATCGGCGCGCATGGCCTCCACGGCCGTGCCATAGGCATAGCCAAAGGCCATTGCCCGATGATCCGACAGCATGACCACTCGATCCACGCCAGCCGCGCCACACCAAATGCCCTGTACCGGCGGCGGATCTGTACTCACGCCGATGACCACGACATCTTCGCCGAGGCGGCTGGCTTCTTGGTTCATGCGCCGGGTTTGGGCATCACAAACGTGGGTATGAATACACGGGATCACACTGATCAGGCGCACTTTGCCCGCTGTGCTTGCCAAGAGATTGGTTTCGGTAATCCAGCCGTCGGCAATGCAGACGTCGGGCGCGGGCTGCCCCACGGCCAAGCGCTGCCCAGAGACAGCCAACGGCGTATCGCCCAGAAAAAATGTAGCCTCCGCAGTCTGCACAGAGTCACTCACGTGGATGCCTTCCTTTAGTGGCGAAAATAGAGTTAACGATCTCTGCGCGGCTGGTCGGGGTCATACGTGCCGGGCAGGATGGGGATGGGGGCGTTGGGGCGGCTAAGCGGCAGGGCGAGAATCTCCTCACTAGCGCTTGCCATGTGCAGTTCGCCGTCCAAAAGCGCGCCATCGTCCAGCAAAAAACTGTTGACGAAGAGCGCGCCGCTGACATGGCAACCCGCCAACAATTCAGCGCGGTCTGCACGGATGATGCCGTTGAAACGTCCGCGAATGCTGACAGTGCGCGCGTAGATCTCGCAAGAGACACGCGTGGTCTCGGTAAGAATGACATTGGCCGGTGTTTGCAGAATTCCCCCCTCGACCACGCCATCAATGCGGATGCTGGTATCGCTGCGTAATGTGCCCTTATACGAAGCCCGCGGCCCGATGATCACCTCAATGGCATCTGGCTCTGGGCGGTTAGAACGTCGGAACAAAGGGGCCTCCCTCGTTAGACCAGGATTAACTTTTGTGAAATGCTGCGACCCTGGTGGATGCGGTTGATAATGTCGGCCAAAAGCGGGGCCACGGAGATTACCTCGATCTTGGGGTGGCTGCTCTTGTCTGGCGGCACGGGAATGGTGTTGGTGACGACTAGCTTTTCAATCCGATCATCAGAGTCAAGCCGTTCCAGCGCTGTGGGCAGTAAAATGCCATGAGTTACGGCAAAGGCGGCTTTGCCCTCGGCTCCGTTGGCATAAAGCGCATCCAGTTGTTTAAGCACACTGCCCCCCGCCATCATATCATCAATGATAATCGGACGGCGGCCTTCAATGTCGCCAACCACATGGGTAGTTTCGGTGTTGCTGAAACTGGTGCGCCGTTTTTGCATCACCACCAGCGGCAAGTTGAGCAACTCGGCATATTTGCCCGCCAAGCTGGCCCGCCCCACATCCGGGCTGACAATCGCGCCGTTTTCATAGTCGGGTTTGCGGAAATAGTCGGAAAGCAGGGGCAGCGCCGTCAGCGGATCGACGGGGATGTTGAAGAAGCCCTGAATGCCGCGGGCGTGAATGTCAATAAAGATCACACGCGACGCCCCCATCATTTCGATCATATTGGCGACAACACGCGCGCTGAATCGCCTCGCGGCCGCGCGCCATGCGTTCCTGGCGCGAATAGGGAAAGTAGGGGATCACCACGCTGACGCTGTGGGCGCTGGCCCGGCGAAAGGCATCCAAATAGAGCACAAGCTCCATGAGGTTATCGTTTACAGGCTGGCTACACGGTTGAATCAAAAAGATGTCTTGATCGCGCACCACTTCGTCGATCATCACATGAATTTCACTGTCGGGCAGGTGGCGCGTGGTGGATTTGCCCAGGGCCACGCCCAAAATATTGGCGATCTCCCCGGCAAGTTGCAAATGGGCAGAGCCAGAAAAAATACGCAACGGATGGTAAGACAACAGGTTTTCCCCTTTATCGTCGGCCAGGGCAGGTATGGAAGGCAGCAATGGTGGCCGTTTCAGGACGAATTCACACCCTTTGGCATTATATGATAGCATACGGAACAGGGTCAAAACTGACAGCAGAATCAGACAATCGAAATTCCCCAGAGGAGAGTTTCCCCATGCAGCGACTTTTAATTGCAACCCACAACGCCGGTAAGGTTGCCGAATATCAAGCGTTGTTGGCCGATCTGCCTTTACAGATCACCTTTTTGACGGAGTTGGGCGTGACCGAAGATGTGGACGAAACCGAAGATACGTTTGAGGGCAACGCCATTTTGAAGGCGCGTACCTACGCAGCCATGACGGGATTGTGGGCCTGGGCCGATGATAGCGGGTTGGAAATTGATGCGCTGGATGGGCGTCCAGGGGTGTTGTCGGCGCGCTATGGCGGTCCCGGCGCAACGGATCAGCAGAAGTATGAGAAGGTGTTAGGGGAGTTGCGCGCCTTTCCCCCAGAGGCGTGGACGGCGCGCTTTCGCTGTGTGGTCGCCATCGCCACGCCCGCGGGCAAGGTCAACACCCGCGCCGGCAGCCTGGAAGGCGTGATTACGGACCTGCCGCGCGGGGAGCACGGCTTTGGCTACGATCCGATCTTTTATATTCCCAGCTTCGGGCAGACCTTGGCCGAACTTCACCCCAATGTGAAAAACAACATTAGCCACCGGGCCGAGGCATCGGCAGCCGCCAAAGAACTGCTGGCGAAGATGTTGTCCGAAGCCGAGGGAAATGAGGAATAGAGCTGGTTCATACCCCCAAATACGCATCCACCACTTGCGGATCTGCCAACAGCATTTTTGCTTCGCCCGCTAGGCGGATCTGTCCCGTCTCCAATACATAGCCGCGATGGGCGATTTGCAGCGCGGCCTGGGCGTTCTGCTCCACCAAGAGAATCGTCGTGCCCCCGCCGTTGATCTCCTGAATGATGCGGAAGATCTGCTCCACCAAAATCGGGGCCAATCCCATGCTTGGTTCGTCCAGCAGCAAAATGCGCGGACGGCTCATCATGGCGCGGCCAATCGCCAACATCTGCTGTTCACCGCCAGAGAGTGTACCGCCGGGCTGTTTCAGGCGTTCGCGCAGCCGCGGGAACAACTCCAAAATGCGTTGGTAATCGCGCTGAACCTCGGCGGCATCGTTGCGGTTAAACGCGCCCATCTCCAGGTTTTCTTTTACCGTGAGGCGGGCAAAGATCTTGCGGCCTTCAGGCGATTGCGACACGCCCAGATGGGTAACCTTGTGCGCGGGCAGGTGATCAATGCGCTGGCCGTCCAGCGCGATCGTGCCCACTTGCGGCTTCAAAATGCCGCTGATCGTGTTGAGCGTCGTCGTCTTGCCCGCCCCGTTGGAGCCAATCAGCGTAACGATCTCGCCCTGGTTTACTTGCAGCGAGATGCCCTTGAGAGCGTGAATGCGACCGTAATAGGTGTGGATGTCGTTGAGAATTAGCATATTGAATGGTGAATGGTGAATGGTGAATGGTGAATGACAAAGGGACAGCTACGGGGCAAGAGCCGTGCGAATGCTGGCATTAATAATTCGACCCAGTTCGTCACATTCTTTGTAGACATTGATCGCTCCTTCCCTGGGTAGCAATTTTGCCGCCCCAATCATTTTAAGCCAGACACGAGATTCGTTGAGTTCTTTCGAGCAAATCCGTAATTTGTGGATGAAGTCTTTGCGGCTTTCCGCATTGCGACCCTCCGCATAATGGGCTGCCGGGGATGTGCCACTGCGCAAAAGCTGCCCTGACAGGTGACGACCAGCGGGCGTATCCATAATTTTATTGCATAGGTCGATGACCATAACCCCAAAGCGAATCAACCGCTCTTCCAAATCATCCCCTTTTGCCATCGCCCTCCCTCCACTTCACCGTTCACCGTTCACCATTCTATCCGGTGTTGACCAGCACGCCTGGCCCCAAATAGGCTTCGATGACACGAGCGTCGGCGCGCACCTCGGCGGGCTTGCCCTCGGCGATCTTGCGCCCATAGTCCAGTACCGAGACCTGCTCAGAGATGTTCATGACCACTTTCATGTCGTGTTCAATCAGAAAAACGGTGACGCCCTTTTCGTCGCGCAGGCGGTGAACCAGATCCATCATGCGGTCAGTTTCGCGTGGATTCATGCCCGCGGCGGGTTCGTCGAGAAGCAACAACTGGGGATCGCTGCCCAGCGCGCGCGCGATCTCCAATAGGCGCTGATCGCCGTAGGGCAGATTCACCGAGACCACATCTTCCTTGTCGCCCAACCCCACAAAATGAAGCAGTTCGCGCGCGTATGCTTCGGCACGGGCTTCCTCGGCCTTTTGGGCGGGCGTGCGGAAAATCGCCCCCCACGGCGACTGTTTCATGCGCACATGCTGCCCTACCAGCACATTTTCCAGCGCCGTCATGCCGCCAAAGAGCCGAATGTTTTGATAGGTGCGCGCAATCCCCAACGCCGTGATCTGATCCGGACGTAACCCCACAATTGAGCGCCCGCCAAAGAGAATGTCGCCCTCTTCGGGTTTGTACAGCCCGGTGAGGCAGTTAAAAAAAGTGGTTTTGCCCGCGCCATTGGGGCCAATTAAACTGGAGATACTTTTGGGTTCGATGGTCAGATCCACATGATCCACGGCGGTTAGCCCGCCGAAGACTTTGGTGACGCCGCTTGCCGTGAGCAGTGCCATTAGCCACGCCCTCTCTGTTGATTGGCCGTAACCCCTTCTGGGCTGGCAGTAAGATCGGTTTCCAACGGCGGTCCCGCGCTTTCGATCTCTGCTGCGAGTTCGCGTCGCCGCCGCGCCGAGGGCAAGATGCCTTCTGGCCGCACCACCATCATAATCATCAACAGCGCGGCAAAGGCCACGATGCGATATTCATCCACGCCGCGCAGCACTTCGGGCAGCCCTTTCAACACCAGCGCCCCCAGCACAACGCCGGGCAGGCTGCCCATGCCGCCCACAATGATCAACGACAGCGCGTCAATCGAGACAAAGAGCGAGAAGTTTTCGGGGAAGATGTTGACCTGACGGGCGGCGTAGAGTTGCCCGGCCATGCCCGCAAACGTCGCCCCAATCGCAAAGGCCAGTAGTTTTGTGCGCACAAGGTTGATGCCCGTGGCCTGGGCCACGTCTTCATCCTCGCGCGATGGCGACCCAGGCCCGCCCCAGCCGCGAATCGTTGAGCCGATAGGCCACAAAGGCGATGAGCGCCGAGCCAAACAGGGCCAGATAGAAGATGCCCTGCGGGTTGCCTAAATTGAGGGTCATCAACCGGGGCTGAGCAAGGTTGAGCAGCCCACGCGGCCCGTTGGTCAGATCCGAAAGGTTGAGCATAAAGAGGCGGATGATCTCACCAAAGCCCAGGGTTACAATGGCCAGATAGTCGCCGCGCAGCCGCAACACAGGAATGCCCAACAGCACGCCGCCAATCGCCGCCGTGATCATGGCAAGCGGAATGGCGAGCCAATAGGTTAGCAGCGGGCTGGCCGGGGAGATGCCGATGCTGGTGAGCAACGCAGAAATGTAGGGCGAGGAGGCCGGCGCGGCCACAAAGGCGTAGACATACGCGCCAATCGCAAAAAAGGCCACGTAGCCCAGGTCAAGCAGGCCGGCAAAACCGACCACGATATTCAGCCCCAGCCCCATCATCACAAAAATAAAGACAATGCCCATTACCGAATTTTGGAACCGATCCAACGTCAGCGGCAGGGCCAGCATCAAAAGCAACAATAAGACCGAAACTACGATCCGTTCGAGGCCGCCGCGGGTAGCACGCAGGGCAAAAAGACCGCTGCCAATCGCCATCATGGCGATCAACAGGCGCACGGTTCCCTGCACCGAGCCGAAGATGCGCACACCGGGCATCCCCACCACGTAGACCACGGCAAAGAGGAGCAACGGCAGGACGATCACCAGCCAGCGCCCCCCGGGAATCTGGAATTGGCGCGCCGACTTTGCGCCGTCGCTGCGGAAGATCAGCACCAACGCCGCGCCCAGCAGCCCCGCCCCCACCATCAGCGTAATGAGCATCAAATAGGCGACAAGCGAGATTTCGGCTTGCGCCACCGTGCCCGCACGCACGTTGAGAAAATCGGCAAGGTTCGTGGGCACGATTTTATCGAAAACAGGCTGCACTTTGATGTCATTCCCCAGCAGCGAGGCAAAAAAGGCCACCTCCAACGCAATTAATATCCCGGCCACCAGCCCAGCCACGCCGCCGATGCTCAATACGGTTGTGGCAGCGGCTCCCACCGTGGGCCGCCGCAAAAGTAGATAAAAGAAGAGTGCGATTACAACTGCCAACACTGGCCCGGCCAGTTCGCCAATCCGATCCGGCATCCCGACGAGCAGAAGATAGGTTAAGGCAGCAAAGGCGATCAGGCCCGTTTGAATTGCTTGTCGCATGGTTAGGCCTTCTTTTTGCTTAAAACTTCGCCGAAAAGACCAGACGGACGAAAGATCAGGATCAGCACCAACACGGTGAAGGCGATGATGTCTTTGTACTCGGTGGGGATGCCCAGCGCGCTGGGCCCCAGCGATTCGATCAAGCCCAGGATCAACGCGCCAAACATGGCCCCGGGGATGTTGCCGATGCCGCCCAGCACGGCGGCGGTAAAGGCTTTGATGCCGGGGATGAAGCCGCTGTTAAACTTGACCACGGTGTTGTGAAAGCCCAACATGACACCCGCCGCGCCCGCCAGCGCCGAGCCGAGGATAAAGGTCGCCACAATCACGGCGTCCACATCCACGCCCATGAGCGAGGCAGTGTCGCGGTCTTCGGCCACGGCTCGCATGGACCGCCCCAGTTTGGTGCGCTGGATGATCAGATACAACCCCAGCATGAGCAGGATCGAGGTGACGAAAATAATCACGCCGGTGTAGGAGATGAAAATATTTTCCAGCCGCAGCCCGCCGGCGATTAACTCCGGTTTTCGATAGCTGTGCGGGCTGACGCCGAAGATGAGTAGCACGGAATATTGGAGAAAGAGCGACGCCCCAATCGCGCTGATCAACGGCACAAGGCGCGGCGCGTGCCGCAGTGGTCGATAGGCAATGCGTTCCAGCGCCACCCCCGTCAGCGTGGAGCCGAGCATGCCGATGAGCAGCACAAAAAGCAGACCGCCAATCACCACCAGCGCTGGGCCTTCCATCCAGCCACGCGCCAGGGCAAATTGCAGGGCAAAAAAGCCGGTAATGCCACCCAGCATCATCACTTCGCCGTGGGCAAAGTTGATCATAAAAAGGATGCCATAGACCAGCGTATAGCCCAGGGCCACCAACGCATAGACCCCGCCCAGCACCAACCCGTTGATGGCCTGGGTGATCCAAAACGAGGCCGGGTAGCCTTCAGCAATGCCCACGGTGACCACACGCCAGATCACCAGGGCCAGGATCAACAGGCCAAAGCCCCAAGTCAGCGCCGTGGAATAGGATTGCTTGGCGGTGCGGAAGCCCCGCAGGGACCGCGTAGATGCAGATTGCGTCATAGACTTCTCACAAGCGATAGAGGGGACGGCACAAAAGGGGCTAAAAAAAGGTGGGGAGAGCGTACGGCTCTGCCCCACCTTTCTCAGGCAAAAGAAGTCAAGATTATTCTAATCCGTACCCGGAAACCTGCTCAAAGGCTCCATCCACCACCTGGAAGACCTTTACACCACCGGCCCCACACTCACCAATTTCGGTGCAGCTAAGTGTACCGGTCAGTCCTGGCAGGTCAGCGGTCACGCGGATGGCGCTGATCAGCGCTTCGCGGTCGATGACAAGATTACCGTCGGCGTCCACTGTGCCCACACGCTTAACGGCGTCAGCAATCACCTGAATGGTGTCATAGGACTGACCGTGGAACGGCCCCAGGCTGTCGGGCGAAACGCCGTACTTGTCCAGGTATTTCTGGTCAAAGGCAGCGTTCAGATCTTCGTTGTCGGCCCCGGCCACAAACGACATGTAGGTGCCTTCGGCGGCAGCGCCGGCGGCCTCCAGATATTGTTCGGTGTACGCGCCGTCATCGCTCATGAAACTGGCTTCTTCCAGGCCGGGTGTCTCTTCCATTTGCTGGGCAATCAGGCCCGCTTCGGTGGAATAGCCGCCAAAGAAGATCAATTCGGGCGCATTGGCCCCGATCTTCGCCAGCGCGGCGCGGAAGTCGGTATCGCCCACTTGGACGCCCTCAAAATTGGTGACCTCGCCGCCCAACGATTCAAAGACCGTCTGGAAGACTTCGGCCAACCCCTTGCCATAGTCGGAATTGTCGTGCATCACGGCCACTTTGGTCAGCCCCAGATCGGTGAAGACAAAGTTGGCGTCCACATCGCCCTGCAGGGCATCGCTCAAAGCCACACGATTACAGACGTCGCAATCTGCCGAAGTGACATCGGGGTTGGTGGCGCTGGGGGAGACAAAGGGGATGCGCGCTTCGGAGAGAATCGGGATCAGGCCAAAGGTCTCGCCAGAGCAAGTGCCACCGCTCACGGCTACAATGCTGTCGTCGGCAGCGAACTTGTTGGCAACTACCGTGCCCTGATCGCCAGAGCAGGCGCCATCTTCAACGACCAGTTCAAACATGAATCCTTCAAACCCACCGGCCTCGTTGAGGTCGTCAACCGCGATCTCGGCGGCTTGGCGAATGTCCAAACCCGGATCGGGGATGGGGCCAGTCAGGGCCACCGATTGGCCGATGCGGATGGTTTCACCGGGGGCAATCATCACCTGAGCGCTGGCGTCCGCTTCCCCAGCGGTTTCGGCGGGCACTTCGGCGGCGGGTGCTTCGGTAGTTGGGGCGGCTGCGCCATCACCGGCAGGCATGGGGGCCGGACAGGCCGCCAACAGCAGGGCGATGACAAGCAGCAACGCAAAGAGGGTGCTTCGCTTCTGCATAGAATGCTCCTTTGATGTAAGTTTGGATAGATTTATTGTGAGAAGAAGCGTAAATCGGTTAGTAGGCGATTTATGTTGTGTAGGCAGTCAGGATTATAGGAGAGCCATCTGCTTTTGTCAAAGCAATTCAAAGAGAAGGACAGTTCAGATCAAAAGGGATAAGGGGTGGACTGTCCCATACCATATGGCAGGCACCTACATTCCCCCATTGTGCCAGCCTTACCCTTCATGATATTGTCTGGATGGCGATCAGAATTTTAGCAGAAAAAGGTAAACAAGAGGGAATTATGCCCAAACAGGCCTTGTTTTCGGAGAAATCTTCCAGAAATAGCGATTCAATTTCGCCGATGAAAGCGCACCCCCAGGCGACGCCGCAATTGTTGCAGCGTGCCCAGGCCGATCCCCAATCACTCACCCATGCTGAGGTGATGATCTTACAGCGCACAGTGGGCAACCGGGCGACGACAGAGTTGTTACAGCCTCTTTTGCAAAAAAAGCCGTCGCCCCAACCCGACGCTCAGCCAACCTGGGTACAGCGCTTTGTGATGGCTGGCAATAAACGTGACAATCCGTCGAAAATCTTTGATAGATTTAAGGCGGCGAAGCCTGAAGTCTACCAAATTGCCCAGAGCCAGACCCCCACTGGGGAAGCGCTTATGAGTGACGAGGCGATCCTGGCTGCGATTAAACCGTTTGTCACAGATACCCAACAGCACTATTTAGCCAACATCTATGAGAAGTTGGAACGCGAGATTGAAACTCGCCAGGCAGATGCCCAGTTTGCGCCCACGCAGGATGAACAGGGCGTTCAGGTACAGGTTTTGGGCACAAACCACACACTGCCTTCGCCGTTGGATGTGGCGAACATGGATAAAGGCGAAAACGAACCCAAAATTGATCTGCATCCCCAAAATCATATTATGTTCAAACCCAAGTTGGCGGTGCGTGTGCCCAAAACCGAGCAAGGCCAATGGGAAGTGGGGCTGATCCAGACCTTGATGTCGTCGCATCGTCGCCTGCGCATTATCAACCCACGCCAGATCCGCACGCTGCGCATTGATGTTGATCAACCGCATATCGACAAGCGACCAGGCCCCAATCCCTGGTACGATGCCACCCGAGGCAGGCAAGCCTTGACCCAGGATTTTGAACTAATCAACGATCTGCTTTTGGATGACAAACCGGGCTATTCTCAAAATAAATATGTCAGTACAGACAGGGTGCTGGATTCCACAGGACAGGACACCTTCAAAACCTGGCTCATCTTGCGCCACACCTCGGGCACACATGTTAAATATCTGGCTCAGTGGAACTGGCAACTAAACTACGATACCGACGATCCAAATGCTGGCGCAACGGGCGGGGTTGCCGCTGTCAATGGCGCAGATGCCAAACTTGATGGCAAGCGGGCTAAAGAAGACATTGGATTTGCCAGCCAAACAATTAATATCCGGCAGATGCCCACGGCTGGCGATTATCGAGATATGAAGGAAAAAGCCACCAAACAGATGACGCTCGGATCGGGTATGCTGCCCAAAAAGGTTTACAACGAACGGCTTATGAAGTTTCAACGCTGTTTTGAAAATGGCGATCTTCCCGCAGCCATTGCCGAACTACAGTTTATTCAGACGGAATTTAGCCGCATGAATGACAAGGGCAATAGCTATTGGCAAAGTCCCAAACTCAAACAACTCCACTTTACGCCTCTTTTTGATACGGTCAATCACATCCTGCGCCAACTTCAGTCTCTCTAAACAGATTCTCAATCCAAATACAACACCGCCGGGCTGCTGGCCGGGAAGAAGGCCAGCAGCCGCACCGCTTCCTCGCCCACGTTGACCACACGGTGCAATACCCCCACTGGCACAAACACAGTGGTTACAGCCTCGACCACATGAATTTCGTCCCCCAATGTCACCTCGACGCGGCCGCTCAGGAAGGTTAAACTCTCCTCACATTCGTGATAGTGCAGCGGGATCTCGCCGCCGGGCGGCATGGTCTGCGCCCACAATTCCATATGCAGTGCGCCCGCGCTTTGGCGCGTGACAATGCGCCCGCCAGGGATGCGGCTGCGGGTGTTAATCGGCTCATAATCGCTGCGGTCGTGGGGTAAAATTGCCATACGGATCTCCTTTAGCCTTTCGCTCAATCTGTGTAAAAAAGTAACTATGCAGGTCTACGGTGCGACGCACTCGCCACACAAGCTTTTTGCAACCACTCATATTTCTGGCGAGTGCGTCGCACCTGGATAGTTCCAAAAATTCACTGCTCCCACGAGTTTATCATACCCGCCATTCTACGCATCCCCTCTGCGTTGACAGCCTCTTTGTTCGCCTGTATGCTTACGAAAATTTGAGCCTCCAACACGACGCCGTCGGCTGGCCCGGTGGCGTTTTGTGTACACTGTATCGAGAGATTTCATGGATAAAGTTACCTTTGCCGACCGTTTGCGCTATGCCATGGACAACGCCTTTTCCAAAGGCCCCTCCGCCCTCATCGGCTGGCTGGGACTCCTTTCGGCGTTGGTCATTTTGATCGCTTCCTTTGTAGTCTGGCTGTTAGGCATGGACCCAGACACGCCCTTTGTACAACTGCTGTGGATGAACCTGATGCGCACCATGGATTCGGGCACGGTGGCCGGGGATGTTGGGTCGTGGCCCTATTTGCTCACCATGTTACTGGTTACTTTTGGCGGCATTTTTGTCCTCAGCACGCTTATCGGTATTTTGACCACGGGGATTGAAGCCCGGCTCGGAGATCTACGCAAAGGGCGCTCACGCGTCATCGAGCAAAACCACACGGTGATCCTGGGCTGGTCGGAACAGATCTTCCCGATTCTCTCAGAGTTGATCGTGGCTAATGCCAATCAACGCCATTCTTGCCTTGTGATCCTTGCCCCCAACGACAAGATCGAAATGGAAGACGAGATCCGCAGCAAGATCGGCAACAGCGGGCGCACGCGTATTGTCTGCCGTACAGGCAGCCCCATTGAAATGGCTGATCTGGCGATTGCCAGCCTGCATACCGCCCGCTCGATTATTATCCTCGCCCCTGATGACGTCAACCCCGACGCCGAGGTAATCAAGGCGCTGCTGGCGATTACCAACGCGCCCGACCGCCGCGCCGAACCCTATCACATTGTAGCAGAGCTACACGAACCCAAGAATTTTGCTGTCGCACGCATGGTGGGCAAAGAGGAGGCCGAAATTGTGCTGATCGGCGATCTGGTGGCCCGCATCATCGCCCAGACCTGCCGCCAATCGGGGCTGTCCAGCGTCTATACCGAACTGCTCGATTTCGGCGGCGACGAGATCTATTTCAAAGAAGAACCAAGCTTGGTGGGCAAACGCTTTGACGAGAGCCTACAGGTCTACGAGACGTCCACGGTGATTGGAATTGCGCCGCGCAACGGGCAACCCCATCTCAACCCGCCCCCCGGAACAGTCATCGGCGCAGGTGACCGCCTGATTGTGATCTCCGCCGACGACGACACCATCCACCTTTCCGGGCTGGCAATCGCGCCTGTGCAGACCGGGGCCATTGTGCCGCCCGTCCCCCACATCGTCGCGCCAGAACACGCCTTGATCTTGGGCTGGAACTGGCGTGTGCCGATTATCATCAACGAATTGGATCGCTACGCCGCTCCGGGATCACGCGTGACCGTGGTGGCGAATGTGGCCGACGCCGAAGCGATTCTGGCCGAGGAATGCGCGGGGCTACGCAACCAAACGTTCACGTATCACCTGGGCGACACCACAGACCGCACCTTGCTTGATGCACTGGAAATTGCCAACTACAACCACGTTATCACCCTCTCCTATTCCGACACCCTAGAGGCCCAACATGCCGACGCGTTGACGTTGATGACTCTGTTGCACCTGCGCGATATTGCGCAGCGTCAAGACAAAAACTTCTCGATTGTCAGCGAAATGTTGGACAACCGCAACCGCAACCTGGCCGAGGTGACCCAGGCCGACGATTTCATTGTGAGCAGCCGTCTGATCAGCCTTCTGTTGTCGCAAGTTTCCGAGAACAAAGCGCTCAATGCAGTCTTTGCCGATCTCTTTGACGCCGACGGCTCCGAAGTCTATTTGAAGCCCGCCGAGCGCTATGTGCAACCGGGAAGCCCTGTAAATTTTTACACCGTGGTCGAAGCAGCCCGTCAGCGCAGCGAAATCGCCATCGGCTATCGCAAGCTGGGCCACAGCACAGACAAAGCCAGCAACTATGGCGTTTTCGTTAACCCCAACAAGGCCGTGGCGGTCACCTTCGCCCCTGGCGACACCATTGTGGTGATCGCGGCGGAGTAAAGCCAGATGGCCGATTGGTCGGCATTCCGGGAATGGCGCAGAAGTGTACGCCATAGACGATGATCGCCCTTTCCATTCCCGGAATGCTCGCCCTCAATCTCCTCTTTTTTTGACAAACAAGAACATAAGTTCTATAATTTCCTTATGCTTTTCATTCTTCGTTTTCATCCTCAGGAGGCCAGGCCATGATCGATTTTTCTTATGATCCCCAACGCTTTTTCGCCCTCGCCGCCGACTATCACAGCCGTACATTGGACTATGCCGGGCAGATGTTGCGCCCGCCCAGCCGCCGCGCCGGGACGCTTCAACGCACGCCCGCTGTGACCGTGCGCCTGGGTAATCGGTTGGTGGATCTTGGCTATTGGCTGGCGCGCAGCCGCCGCTCGCAGCGCCCCAAAGTCTACCCAACGCTCTATGCGGCCCTGCCCGCGCCCGTGGAAATCCGTACCCGTTTTTAGCACCCGTTTTTAACCGTGGGCGGGCTGTGGAACCGTCATTCCCTCACTCTTTTCCCCAAGCCGATGTATCTATTGAGGTGCGTCGCACCTGCATAGGGACAAAGCAATAGCGTTCAAACGCCGAGTTTCGCCGCCGCATCTTTTCACCAAAAGAAGCCGCGTGTGTGAAAACTCGGCGTTTGGCGTGCCTGCTCCCCATCATCACACACATTTCTAATGCTTGTGTAATGGGAAAGTAACGCACCTTTGGTATCCTAAGGGTGATTTGTGGAATAACGATTCAAGCCAGTACACAGAAAAATTCAGGGCCGGGCGCATTGTGGCGTTTGGCCTGGGAGATAAAGACGCATGAGTTATTATGACCCGTTTGGCAGGCGCTATCGCCCGATGCCCCCGCAGCGGCGGTCTACCAGCCCAGGGGATACACAGGCCGGCGGCGCACAGCCCACGCTGGAAGATTATCACCGCTTGGTGGAGAGTTATCAGGCTTTGCAGAAAAGCCATGAAGAACAGGAAAAGCGGCTACGTGCCACCGAAGAGGCTTTGCGCGAACAGACAAAAAAGGCGATTGATCTCCATGAAGAAGTGCAGGCCAGCCGCAGCGAGATCGAACAGCTACGCAGCGCGCTCAGCCATGTTGCCAACCGCACCCAACAAAGCGACGGCGACTGGCAAGATCGCTTTACACGGCTGCAAGCCGAGACCGAAACCTATCGGCGGCGGCTGGAACAGCGCAGCGCAACGGACGTAATGCAGCAGCGCAACCAGATCCTGGAAGAGATGCTGGCCCTGGCCGATCATCTGGAAATGGCGCTGCATCATTTGGCCCAGCCTATGGAAAGCGTGGCTTCGCCAGAAACTGGCCTTGCGATACGCCAAAACCTGGAGGCCACCTTGCACGCCTTTTTGGAGACGTTGCGCAAATATGGCGTGCAGCGGATGGAGGCCGTGGGCCAGCCTTTTGATCCGGCCCAACATGAAGCCATCGGCCACCTTCCTAGCCCCGACGTCCCCGCCGATTATGTGGCGGCGGTGGTGCGCATGGGGTATACCGTTAACGATCAACTTTTGCGGCCAGCCCGTGTTCTGGTGAGCAGCGGCACAGCAACTTGATGCACCGAGTGAAGGGCAGGATAGAACCCTATGGAATACAAAGATTATTATAAAATTTTGGGCGTAGACAAGAACGCCGACGATAAAGCGATTAAGAAAGCCTATCGCCAGTTGGCCCGCCAATATCACCCGGACAAAAACCCCGGCGACAAAACCGCAGAGCAGCGCTTCAAGGAGATCAGCGAGGCCTACGAGGTATTGTCCGATGCGGACAAGCGCAAGAAGTACGACCGCTTTGGCGCACAGTGGCAGCAATACGAGCGGGCGGGCGTCAACCCCGACGACATGCGCGGCTTTGGGCAAAGCGGCGGGCGCACCGTCTCGCCGGAAGAGTACGAGCAGATGTTTGGTGGCATGGCGGGCAACGGCAACGGCGGCTTCTCAGATTTCTTTGAGACTCTCTTTGGCGGCGCGGCGGGGACACCGCGGCGCAATACCCAGGGCACGCCCTTTGACGGGCGCCCCACGCGCCCCGTCGCGGCCAAGACGTGGAAGCGCCGGTGCAGATCTCGCTGGAAGAAGCTTTCCGCGGGGCCACGCGTACGCTCCAGCGCGACGGCGTCGGACGGCTGGAGGTCAACATCCCCGCCGGGGTACGCACTGGCTCGCGTGTGCGGATTAGCGGCGAGGGCGGCCAGGGCTATGGTGGCCCCGCCGGCGATCTCTATCTAATGGTGGAGGTTCTGCCCCACGCCCGCTTTACCCGCGAAGAGGACGACCTCACGGTGAAGGTAGAGGTGGATCTCTACACGGCGGTTTTGGGCGGCGAGGTACAGATCCCCACGCTAGAGCGCCCTGTGGTGCTGACCATCCCTGCGGGCACGCAGAACGGCAAGCGCTTCCGGCTGCGCGGGCAGGGCATGCCTAGCCTGCGCGGGGATGGTCGAGGCGATCTCTACGCCGAAATCAGCGTGGCCCTGCCCCAGACCTTGAGCAGCGAAGAGCGCAACCTCTTTGAACAGTTGCGTAGTTTGAAGCAGTAAACGGGGAGATACTGGGTATTGGAGATCGGGTATTAAGGTTGAACCGCTAATCTCTCATACCCAATCTCTCATATTCTTTTCTACCGTCGTTCCACCGTCATAGGCAGCCCGTTTTTGATGCGCAACGTCACCAGCGGTTCGGGGGTAACGTTTGTGCCGGGGACAAGGCGAACGCGATAGCGGGCCACAATCATTGCCAGCACCAGCCGCGCTTCCATCATGGCGAACATGTTGCCGATGCACTGGCGCGGTCCGCCGCCAAAGGGGAAATAGGCGAAGCGGTGCATCTCGGCCTTTTTGTCCGCCGTAAAGCGGTCGGGATCAAAGCGCTCGGCCTCTTCCCAAAAGTCGGGGTGGCGGTGAATGGCATAGATGGGCAGCACCAGCCCGGCATTGGCAGGCAACTCATAATCGCCCAGTTGATCGGATTCAATCGACTGGCGCGAGATCGCCCAGGCCGCCGGATAGAGCCGCATGGCCTCTTCCATCACCCGTTCGCCATAGGGTAGCGCGGGCAGATCGTCAATCGTGGGGGTGCGCCCGGCCAGCACACTGTCCACCTCGGCCTGGAGTTTGGCCTCTACGTCGGGGTGCTGGCTAAGCAGATAGAGCGTCCACGCCAACGAATTGGAGGTGGTCTCGTGGCCGGCGGTGATCATGGTCTGCACCTCGCGGTTGAGTTGATCGTCCTCCATGCCCTCGCCCGTGTCCTCGTAGCGCGAATCCAACAACAGATCAAGCATGTCATAGGGGCGGCCCGTGACCTCAGCAGATCCTCGTTCGGCGATCTGCTGGCGGCGCTGGGCGATGATCTCCGGCACAATATCGGCGGCGCTACCCACAGCCTCTTTGAATTCCCGATTTTGGCGGGTGGGAACCCAGAGCGGCGGCGCAAAAACATGCTTGAGCCGATAGGCGAAGTATTCGCTGCTCACGGTGATCACGTTGCCCAATTCGTGGGCATCGTCGGTGAGATCGACGCTGAAAAGCGCCTCGCCCACCACTTGCAGCGTCATCCGCATCATCTCTTGATCCATCTGCACAGGTTGCCCGGCGGGGATGGACTCCCAGCGGGCCACCATGGCGCTGGCGGCGTGGGTGATAATCGTGCCAAAGCTCTCAATGCGTTTGCGGTGAAAGGCCGGCTGCATCAAGCGGCGCTGGCGTCGCCAGAATTCGCCATCGCTGGTCACCAAGTTTTCGCCTGAGATGACCTTGAGCAGATCGTTGCCAAACTCATTGCGTTTGTAGTTACGGTTGTTGTCGATCAAAATCCGCTTGATAAAATCGGGGTGAAAGACCGCATACGAATAGCGATGGGCAAAGCGCATCCGTACAATGTCGCCATAGGTGTACATGGCGTCGAGATAGAGACCCAACGGATTGCGCTGAAATGTGGGCAAGACGCCCATCACCCCGCCCCCCATGCTGGGAATCACTTTTCGGTTAACCGCAGCTAGCTTCTTTTCCTGTGTTGCAACAGACATTTTCCCCTCCTTGTTGTTCAGAACCAAAGGCTTCGTTCCAAAATTCACAAGACGAGAATAGTATAGCAGGCTGTGGCGAATTTGTCATCATCCAAAATAAAAGCCAATAGTCTTTATACAGATCTAGGGTGCGACGCACTCGCCACACACGCTTTTCGCAACCAATCTATTTTTGGCGAGTGCGTCGCACCTGTATAGTTGCAGCCAATAAAAGAGAGGGGAGTGGGCGATTGGGTTAATTACCCACTCGCCCACTCCCCCTCTGCGTAAAGCCAATAGGACGTATGCAGATTTCCAGAACTTTTTCTGCGCTACTTCTTCTCTACTTTGATCTTTTCCGCCACAATACTGTTATCTTCGCGCGTATGGCCTTTGATCTCGACTTGCGCGCCCAGACGCACCCAGCCACGTTTATCGATCTCGGTCTCGGCGGTGACGTGTACAGTCTGGTTCGAGACAACCCAGATGCCGATGTATTGGGGGTCGCCGGGCAAGACCTCAATGGTTCCTTCTAACTCCACCTCTTTGCCCTCGTCGTCCTGCTTTTCAACTTCGATCTGGCGTGCCTCGATGATATTGTCGGCGCGCTGATAGCCCTTGATCTCAACGGTGGACCCCACGCCAAGATTGCCGTGGTCGCCCTTGATGCGCGTGCGTTCATCCACCAGCACAGAGCGCCCGCTAACCGTCCACGTGCCCAGCGTGCCGCCGGCGGGCAATGTCTCCACGGTTCCTTCAAACTTGATGAAGCGATTGCCGGGCTTGTCATCGTGGCCGTTCTTGCCTTTGGTGACCACAATTTCCACGGCCACCACGCTATCGCCGCTGCGCGTCGCCTTCACACGCACACTGACCCCCACCGCCGCCGTGGCCTTATGCTCGTCAATCAGCGTGGCCTCGGTGACGATGACCGTGTGATCGCCGATCTGCCACTCGCCCAACCCACCGGCGGGCAGCGCGGCGAACTGTACCTTTGAGACGAATCAAGCCGTCTTCGTCATCATCGTCTTCCCCCTTGCCCTGGACCAATATGGCCCGCAGCGTACCGTCGCTGTGCAAAACAGCCCGCACCTGCACAGGCTGCCCTGGCGTGGGGTTCTTTTTAATCTGTACACTGGCATCCAATGGTACGGCAACGCCATCCACCACGACGGCGCTGGCACTGAGGCTGCTCAGGGTTCCTTCGAGTTTGTGCGTGCTTTGGCTGCGAAACGCGCGGATCTCACTGGCCCGCAATCCGCCGTTGCCGTCGCTAACGCCCTCCACCTTCACCCACGACCCCACCATCAACGGCCCCACCCGCTCGTTAATCTCTGTGTTGGCAATGGATTCCACGCTGATGCCGCTGATCTTCCAAATGCCCACACGGCCAGCCGTGGGCCGCGCTTGGATCACACCGATCAAGTGGGTGTGTCCGGTCTCGGCATCGTCATCTGGGTCATTGTCGTCGTTATCGTGCTGACCAGCCTTGTGGAGACGCAGCGCCAGGAGCGCGCCGTTGGCATCCAGAGCGGCGGCCACCTGCACCCGATCCCCCACGGCGGGATGACCCGCCACAATCGTGGTGACGGTGCGCGCCAGCGCCAGCCCGCCCACCTGCAGCGTGGTCGTGCTCAAGGTTTGTAACTGGCCCTCAATGCGAATAAAGGGCTGTTGCGGCAAAACCTTGACCCGCTGGGCAATCAGGCCCCCATTGCCATCGGAGATGCCTTCGACGCGTGCCCATGTGCCGCGTGCAGCCGCGCCCATGCGTTCGTTGATACGGGCATTGGTAACATCCACACGGATGCCCGCCACCATCCAAATTGTCGTGCTGCTTTGATCCTCTACAGGGCCGACCAGTTTCACAAACGTTTCGGAAACGGGCGGCACGGTGGATCGGGCCTGGGAGGCTTGTAGCATCGGCTGGTTGAACATGGTAATCAGCAGCAGGGCCAGCGCCAGACCCAGCCAAGAGAGAAAGCGAACAGAGGTTGAGCGATAATTTATTTTCATAAGAGATAGCACCTTTTAACGCTGGACGCGAGGCAAGAAGATGGAAGTCGAGGCCGAGGGCGTGTCACAGGCCACCACACTGACATCGTCTACAAAGAAATCGGTGGCGAGTGTGTTGTCTGTGCGGGCGTTGAACTGGAGTTGAATCGTCTGCCCGGCATACTGGCTCACATCGACAATCGTCTGCTGCCACACGGCGCTGGCGTTGCGGTCGGTGACGGTGAAGAGCGAGCGTAGCGGCGTGCCCTGGCTGTTTGCCAACAAGACGCTTAGCCCGTCCCAGCCGCTTGTGCTCTCTTCGCTGTTGACCTGCCACCAAAAGCTCAGGGTGAGTTGGTTGCCTGCGGGCAGGGCCAGCGTCTGGCGCAGGCTATCCTGTGCGCCGTCCACCCCGGCCAGATAGGCGGCACTGCTGCCGCTGCGCGCGTTGTAGTTGCTAAACAGGCTATAGGAGCCGTTGCTTTGGGCCACCCAATGCGTGGATGATTCCATATCGCCATTGGTGACCAGATCGGGGCAGGCGTTGGCCTGGGCGCGGATGGGCAACAGCCCGGCCACCAGCGGGGTCAACCCCAACAAGAGCAGCAAGCTCCCCAACAAAAATCTGCGACGGATGGGTCGCAGATCAAACGTAAAAACAGTCGATTGCATGGGTAAATTTTCTCCCGAAAAGAATTGTGGAAACGAAAGAGCGAACCATCACCAGAGTAGCGCGCCCCGGAAACAAGCCAGAGGATAGACCTCCCCTTGTGCCCGTGGGCAACCCCACAACGGAGTCTATGGCTATTGTGGCGTTTGAGAGAGGTTGAAATACATCACCCGTTCGGCAGATTCGCCAAATCCAGGTTAGCATTCCGGGAATGGACCAGAACCGCACCGTGTAAACCCTCCTCACCCGGTCCATTCCCGGAATGCTGACCCGCCCCCAGTCTCAATCACACCCGCTGGCGATTTCGAGCGTTGCCCGCTGCGTGAACTTTTTGTATACTGAAATCCACGGAAGTTCATCACGTCGCCGCCCATCATCCCCAGACCTTCCCCAACCCTACCGTTTTGTGCGGGCCAGTTTGCGCGGCCCCACGCCCCACCCCAAGAGACGCTTCTTTGTGAATAAATCGCTCTTTTCCCAGCACTATCTCGCCGAACGGCTGCCACAATTGCCCGAATGGGAAGCCGACACCGCCGCCGCCTTTGATCGTCTGCGCCAGCTTTGGGATCGCGCCGCCGAATTTGGCGCGGGTTGGAACGAGGCCCAGACCGAAGAAGAGTTCATCAAGCCGGTGTTGAGCGAGGTGCTGGGCTGGCCCTACACCGTGCAGCCCAAACAGAGCCGCGGCGCACAGCTTCAGCGCCCGGATTACACGCTCTTCCCCAGCCAGGCCGTGAAAGACGAAGCCGAGCGTGCCAAAGCCAGCAGCCAAGATGCCTTCTTTGCCCGCGCCGCCGTCATCGCCGAGGCCAAACGCTGGGATCGGCCCCTCAGCCTGCGCGGCGACGACAGCGCCGACGACTGGAAAAAGGGCAACCCCAGCCATCAAATGGTGAGCTATTTGGTGGGCAGCCGTGTGGCTTGGGGCATTCTCACCAACGGGCGCGTCTGGTGGCTCTATAGCCGCGAAGCCAGCAGCACGGCCAGCGAATATTATGAGTTCGACCTCGCCGATCTCTTTTCTCCCGCACGGGTCCACCATGGTGGACCCCTACCCACCGACACCGCACGGGGCCACCATGGTGGCCCCCTACCCACCGACACCGTACGGGCGCACCATGGTGGCCCCCTACCCACCGACACCGTAGGGGTCCACCATGGTGGACCCCTACCCGCTGCGCCCGACACCTTCAAACGCTGGTGGCTCTTCTTCCGCCGCGTCGCCTTTGTGACCGGCCCCGGCGGGCAAAGCTTCGTGGAGCGCGTCCACACCGGCTCCAACACCTATGCCCGCGAGATCAGCGACAAGCTCAAAGAGATCGTCTATGAAGAGGTGATGCCCGCGATTGCCGGTGGCTTTGTGGCCTATCGCCAGCGCCAACTGGGCATCACTGCGGAGACGCCGGAAAGTCTGGATCAGATCTACCGGGCCTCGCTGAGTCTGCTCTATAAACTGCTCTTTCTGCTCTATGCCGAGGCCCGCGCCCTGCTGCCCATGCACAATGAAGCCTATCGCGACGAAAGCCTGACGCGCATGGCCGCCCGCTTTGCCGATTGGCGCGACCGAGGCCGCGCCATCAGCACGGCCACCCACGCCACGCCAGAGTATGGCCGCTTGCTTGCCCTCTTCCACCGTGTGGATCTGGGCGATCCCAGCCTGGGCGTGCCCCGCTACAATGGCGGTCTGTTTGCCCAGGGGACGCCGGACAATCAATTTTTGGAAACCCACAAACTCAGCGACGCCGCCGTGGCCGAGGCCGTGGATCTGCTGGTGCGCGACCGTGGCGAGCCGGTGGACTATGCCTACATCAGCGTGCGCAATCTGGGATCGATCTACGAAGGGCTGTTGGAGAACAAACTGCGTGTGGACGATGCCGCCGCCGGCAAGGTGACGCTGATCAACGACAAGGGCGAACGCAAGGCCAGCGGCTCCTATTACACCCCCGACTACATTGTGGAATACATTGTGGCGCAGACGCTGGACCCGATTTTGGACGAGCGCGAGCGCGCCTTTGGCACGGCGTTGGACCAGTGCATCGATCTGCGCCGTCGCCTGCAAGAGACAGAAAACGCCCAGGCCAATCGCCTCCTGCGCGGCCAATTGGAGACGCACGAACGCGCCGCCCGCGAAGCCTTTCTGGGCATCAAAGTTTGTGACCCGGCCATGGGATCGGGCCATTTTCTCGTCAACGCCGTGGATCACCTCACCGACGGCATCATCGAGCGTATGCAGCGCTATCACGACGCCCGCGCCGACGTGCCGCTGGCGTGGAATCCCGTCTATGCCCTCATCGAGCATGTACGCGGCGAAATTCTGGCCGAAATGAATGGGCAGGGCATCGCCGTGGACGCCGATCAAGTGGACGACACCGCCCTGCTCACGCGGCTGGTGATGAAGCGCTGCATCTATGGCGTAGACCTCAACCGCATGGCCGTGGAACTGGCGAAGCTCTCGCTCTGGCTCCATTCGTTCACCGTGGGCGCGCCCCTCAGCTTTTTGGATCATCACCTGCGCTGGGGCAATTCGCTGATCGGCACAGACGTCAAAACTGTAGAGCGCGAGATCCAGATCCCCCAAAGTACGGGCAAGATCAGCAGCGAAGCGCGGCGGCTGGCCGAAGGCCGCGGCGAAGAAGCGCAGGAGACTTTCACGGGCTTTCAAAGTGGACTCTTTGCTGGTCCCTTTGCCGGATTGCTCGATCTGACGGCGATCATGCTGGAGATTGTGGAGTCGCACCGATTCCACCCTGGCCGATGTGGGCGAGAGCGCCCGCCAATATCGGGAGTTTCAGGCCCAACTCACTGCCTATAAACAGATTTTGGACCTGTGGGTGAGCCAATATTTTGGCAATGCCGCCGGGCTGGAATTTATCACCCTCTACAGCGACGCCCTCTTGCCCGCCGTGCGCGGCGAACGCAGCCTGGCCGCCAACTATGCAGCCGCCATTGAGCGCGCCAAAACGCTGTGGGAAGAAAAGCGCTTCTTCCACTGGGATCTGGAATTCCCCGAAGTCTTTATTGACCTGGAACGGCGCGACTGGGCGGACAATCCGGGGTTTGACGCGGTGATCGGGAATCCGCCGTATGTGGATCAGTCTGCAGAAGCAACTCATGTAACTACTTTACGATGATATTTCAAATCGCTGAGTTACGGGTTTGATTCTTATTTCCTGTTTATAGAGCGAGGTTTACTTTTAATTAACGCTGAGGGTGCTTGGGGCATGATCATGCCTAATACTTGGTTTCTCAACCTGCAAGCTTACAAAATGTTTCGAAAGTACATATTTGCAGACATGTTACAGTTCGAATCGTGAGACGAGTTTGACTGCTCAGTTTTCCCGATGGAGTTACCGTTGATACATGCAAGTTGCAATTCTGAATGGATCGAAAGCTTTAGACAACTATCAATCAACGATAGAACTTGGCCAGATCAACAGGTGGATTCGTTGATCCCATTCGTGAATGCGTTGGCTGATCAAGACGGTAAACCTGTAAATTGTAAAGTGAATGACCAGAATTTATTGCGGTTTATGCAGACAAAATGCGTGCTAATCCTGTTATTCATGGATAATGGCTTTGCAATCATCGCAGGGTAGCAAAAGCTTTTCAGGTTGGAAAAGAGTCCTCCACAGGACCAGTAGAGCATTGTTTCATGCGAACAAAATTATGTGCTGATACCCGATACAAATTGAATTTCAGCTTAGCTCTCGAAGGAGTCAAATCATCGTTATACGTCAAATCTCTGGACAGTGACTACTGGATCGTTTTCGAGAATGCTTTGCTGAGACCTGAGATATTGAGCTATACTAAAAGCTGACCAAAGACTTGTTATCCGGCAAACAGGGGATTCTTATAGATTGCAACCTTAGACGAGCAGACAGTTTACTTGTTCGAGATAATCTATATCACTGTGACCATCAGCAAGATACAGCCCTAGAAGCTTCAATATGCTGTCTAGGATTCTTCAACTCGTCCCTAATGATCTTGGTTTTATCAAACATATTGTCACCTCAGAAAGTGGAGACAGCTACTGGCCACAAGTTACAAAGGGCACATTTAGCGCAATCCCCATCCGCCGCATCGACTTCACCACGCCCGCAGACGAGCGTGCGGCCGCTGCCGCCGCAGGGCAGGCCCGCTACACCGCCGCCCTGGCCAGCGCCGACCCCGCGCCCCTGCTTGCCTTCGTCGACGATCACCTCGCCCCCCGCACCGACGTCATCCACGACCTGCTCGCCTTTCTGGCCCAACGCATGATCGACCTCAACCGTGCCAAAGCCGAAGAGATGCGCGGCTTCCTCACCTGGCTAGACCGGCACACCGGCGGCACGCTGGACGATCTCCCCGGCAAAACCAAAATCCAGGGCTATCCCGGCAACTATCAAAAGGGCGATCCGCCGCTGCCCTTTGACGAGCTACTCGACGTGCTCGTCAAAAACAAGCGCAAACTGAGCAAAGATCCCACGGGCCGCGCCTTCCAAGAACGGCTGGAACGCGAATACACGGCCAGCGTGGAAAAAGTGCGCCCCCTCACGCCGTGAGTTGGCCTTCACCGATGGGGTCATCGACCAGATCGTCTATCGGCTCTACGGGCTGACGGACGATGAGATCCGGATTGTGGAGGGGTAGGGGTCCAGCATGCTGGACCCCTACCCCTCCACGTTCAAAGAAATCACCCACATCTTTGGTCCAACAGGTTGGACCCCCACAACAGCACACCATTGGGGCGCACCATGGTACGCCCCGAAATTTGATAGAAAGGAAGGCGACAATGGAGAAACCGAATCGTCGTTCCATCCGCAAAAAAGGATACGACTACACGACCCCTGGGGCCTATTTCGTCACCATTTGCACCCAAGATCGGCGTCATCGCCTGGGCAGCGTCACCAACGAGGGGGTAACTCTTTCAATCGAGGGCGAGGGTGCCCAGAACTGTTGGCAGGCCATTCCTGCGCATTTTTCTCACGTCACCCTCGACGAAGTGGTGATCATGCCCAATCACCTTCACGGCCTGCTCTGGTTTCACGTAGGGGTCCAGCATGCTGGACCCCTACCGACAGAGGAAAAGGGAACGGCGCAGGTCCAGCATGCTGCACCCCTACAGAATGAATCACCGAATGATCCTCTTGTAGGGGCGCAGCATGGTGCGCCCCTACGCCCGAACGTAGTCCCTGGTTCTCTAGGTGCAGTCATCCGCTCCTTCAAAGCCGCTGTCACCCGACAGATCAATCAACAGGAAAACAAGCCAGGTTCATCCATTTGGCAGCGCAACTACTATGAAACCATTGTGCGCACCGAGGAACAACTCTATGCCATTCGCCACTACATACGCGAGAACCCCAAACGATGGCAACTGGATCGCTATAACGATGCGGCTTCTGGCCGTGATCCGCTGGCTGTTGAGATCTGGCAAATGATTCAAAATACCAAACCGTAGGGGTCCGTAGGGGTCCAGCATGCTGGACCTGGACCCCTACGGACCTCGAATTGCTGCCCACACCCTATCAATGGTACGATGGGGCACTTTGCAGCCAGCGGTGATTCGATTGCGTGGGTGGGGAGCCGTGCGTGCGGATGGGTGACTCGAACTGGATCGTGATCAACGCGAAAGCGGCCTATGGGCGTCATCGCCCGTTCTGGCTGCTGCTTCTGCTTTTCGTCAGCCTGCGCCTAATGGCGATTTTGCTGCTGCGCCCCGGCGGCTATATCAGCGACTATTCCGACTACAGCTTCTATTGGGAATACGGGCGGCTGGCCCCCCAGGGCTATCACGCCTATGTCAACGCCTGGTCCCCCTACCCGCCGCTCTTTCATGCCCTGATCAACGGCGTTTATACCCTCTCCACGCGCATCCCGCCCTGGGTGGATGCCCGCCTGGCCTTTAACACGCTCTTGGGGCTGAGCCTGCTGGCCTTTGACACCGGCAACCTCATCGCCCTCTACCGCATTGCCCGCAAACTCTACGCCGCCGGGCCAATCCAGCCCATTGTCCAGCCCATTGTCCAGCCCATTGTCCACCCCATTGTCTCACCGCTGCTCTATGCCCTCTTCTTTGCGCCGCTCTACACCCTGTTGGGCTGGTTCGAGCCGATGACGCTCTTCTTCTTCCTGGCCGGGCTGGATGCGCTGATCCGCGGCCAGCACAAGCGCCAGAGCTGGATCGCCAGCGCCATCTTCGCCGCCCTCGGCTTTTTGACCAAGCTTACGCCGGCCCTGCTGGTGCCGATTGCCATCCGCTGGCTGGGCGCGCGCCTGAGTTGGCCCGCCGCGCGTGACGAATGGTTCCAGCCCAGATCGCCGCACAGCCTGCTGCGCCCGACGCTCTACGTTCTCGTCTTTTCGGCGGCTGTGGTGGCGGTCGGCTATCCCCTGGTGCGCGGAAATCCCGCATTGGCCCTGAGCAGCTTTCGCGTGCAGAGCATGCGCCCCCCCTGGCAGAGCATTTGGGCGCTCTTCGACGGCTATTATGATTTTGGGCAAGTGCTGTTGGACAACCGCAATCCCGCCGGGCTGTCCAATCAAGTGTGGGAAAGCGTGCTGCCCTGGCCGCTGATCTCGGCGCTCTTTCTGCTCTTCTACCTCTGGATCTACACCCGCCCCTATCGGTGGGACCAACCGCACACGTTGGTCGCCTTTACCGGGGCCAGCGTGATCTGGCTCTTTCTCTATAACAAGGGCTGGAGTCCCCAATTTGTGCTGTGGATGCTGGCGATGATCGCGCTCTTGATGCCCAATGGCCGTGGCGTCGCCATTGCCGTGGCCCTCATGCTGGATAATTTCATCGAGTCCACGCTCTATATCATCGTGCTGCGCCAAGAGATCTGGATCTTGTGGGGAACGGTGCTGCTGCGCACGGCGCTGCTGATGCTCTTGGGGCTGGAATTTTTGGGGCAGATCTGGCCCACCGCCGCCGCACGCGCCATGCGCCGCACGGCACGCACACTTTCGTGGGCCACGCTGGCGGCGGCGCTGCTGGCGCTGATCCTCGCCACGCCGCGCATGGCCGACGCCTACACGGCGCAGCGGCTGGCCGAACACCCCTGCCCCGCGGTAATGACCACCCTCGACGCCGACGCCGCGTGGCCCACGGCGCTGGTGCTGACGCCGCAAATCGACGTGTGGGAGAGTGTCTATCCCTGGTTGCGCCACGACTACACCCTCGAAGTCATCGACACCTATGCCCCCCGCCGGCGAGCCGCTAGCCGTGGGCACAGAACGGCTGGCCGCCCGTGTCGCCCATGAGACCAGTGTTTGGTGGCTCACCGGGGCCAGATGCGCCCGATCTCGATCTGCTGGCGGCGCTCCTGCAAAGCGCAGAGTGGCAGCGTGTGGAGACCGTGACCGCAGGCGCGCGTGTACGCTGACGCGGCTGGTCCACAGCGGCGCGCCCGTCGCCACCGTTGCAACGGCTGGCGGCCCCATTGACTTGCTTGGCGTCGAACACGTCTGGGCCGACGATGCCACGCTGCATCTGGTATTGTATTGGCGAGCGCTCTCGCCTGTGCCCGTGCCCTATACTGTCTTTACCCAGCTTTTCGATGCAAGCGGCGCCATGATCGCCCAGCAAGACAACCCGCCGGTCAGCGGCACACGTCCCACCGACGGCTGGCAGCCTGAGGAGATCGTGCGCGATACTTATCAGTTGACCCTGGCTGCGCCACACCCGGAAACGCTGCGCCTGCTCGTGGGCATGTACACGGCAGACGGTCGCCAACCCATCACCCTGGCCGACGGCAGCCAGCGCGACGCGCTTGAAATCGTTATCGACCCGATGGCGAGATAGAACTGGTCTATCTCGCTAAAATCTGCGCACGCCCTACAGACTTGCAGCCGTTCTGTCGTTAGAATCTATCGTACCTATACAAGCGCGACGCACTCGCCACACAAGCGTTTTACAACCAACTTGCCCCTGGCGAGTGCGTCGCACCCTAGACCTGAATAGATACAATCTGTCCATGCACGCACCCATGTCACCCGCCCCAGACCCCATGATTGCCCAAGATCGCCGCGTGGCGTTTTTACTTGCCTGCTTTCTCTTTGCCTGCTATCTGCTCACCTACACCGGCGTGCTGGAGAGCAGCGACGGGCTGTCCATGTTTGCCACCACCGAGAGCATCGCCCGCCGGGGCGAAGCCGACGCCAACCAACTGTTGTGGATGGGGCTGCAACAGGGCAGCTTTGGCCCCGACGGCGATCTCTACAGCCGCAAAGGCGTGGGCATGACCCTGCTGGCCTGGCCGCTGGTCTGGCTGGCCGTACAGTGGAGCGCGCGGGGCTGGTCCATGCGGCCATGTTGCTCAACCCGCTGCTCACAGCCTGGACCGGCGGCCTTGTCTATGCCGCCGCGGTGCGCCTGGGCTGGAGCCGCTTTGTCGCCACCATCGTGGCGCTGACCTATGGGCTGGCGACCCTGGCCTGGCCCTATACGCAGACCTTTTTTAGCGATCCCGTGGCGGCGTGGGGCCTCTTCGCCGCCTTCTATGCCATCCTCGCCCATCACCAAAGCGGGCGCAAACGCTATCGATCGGGCGCAGGGCTGGCCTGGGGAATCGCCTATCTGGCCCGCTCGCTTAACCTTCTCACCCTGCCGCTCTATCTTTTCAGCCTGGGCTGGCTGCTCTATGCGAGCGCTACCGCTGCGCCGAGATCGCCTGTTGCCCACCGTGCGCCATTGGATCGTCCTGGGGGTGCCGATTTTAGCGGCAGGGCTGCTCTCGCTCTGGTGGAACTGGCTGCGCTATGGCGATCTGCTGGATTCAGGCTATCTGCCCAACGAACGCTTTAGCGCCAACTGGCTCTTGGGCCTCTATGGCCTGTTGCTCAGCCCAGGCCGCGGCCTGCTCTGGTATAGCCCGATTGTGCTGCTGGCGCTGGGCGGCCTGCGCGCCGCTGCCCGCACATGGCGACCGCTGCTGCCCTTGTTGTGGGGCGTGCCCCTGCTCGATCGGGCGGTCTATGCCAAATGGTTCATGTGGCATGGCGGTTATAGCTGGGGGCCGCGCTTTGTCGTGCCGCGTGCTGCCCTTTATGATGCTCTTGACCGCGCCCGTGTGGCAGCGCGTCTATGAATCCGCCCGCGGGGGCTGGCTGGCCCGCGCCTGCGCTCGCCCTGCTGCTCACGCTCTCGCTGGCCGTTCAATGGCTGGGGCTGTTGGTCCCATTCACCCTTGTGCAAACCTGGCTGGCCGACACTGTGCAGCCGCTTTTTGCCACCGAGACCTTCCTGTGGCCGCGCTATTCGCCGCTGCTGCGCCAATTCGGCTATCTCACCCAAGCCCATTTTCAGTTTGCGTGGTGGCGGGCTGGCCCCGATCGGCTGGCGTTGGCGCTCATCGGCGCGGCCCTGTTGGTGGGGGCTGGCCTGCTAACCCGCCACTTGGGCAGCCAGACAGATAGCCCAGATCTACGCACGCCGTGGTCCTATGGCGTGGCCCTGGGGCTGATCACCTTGGTCTTGCTGTTGCGCTATCAAGTCCCGCTCTCCGGGGAGACCATCGCCGCCACCGCTGCCCAAATCACCGCCCACGAAAGCCCAGATGACGCCATTTTGCATCTGCGTGCCGACGAAAGCGCGCCGTTTGCCAATCTCTATCACGGACGACTGCCCGTCTATGGACCGCTGCCCACCGGCAGCCTGGACAGCACCAACGAAGCATGGCTGGCCCGCTGGGAAGCCCAATATCGGCGGATCTGGATCGTGCCGGACTCCATGTCGCCGGATCAGTCGGGCTGGGAGCGTGCCCTGCGCAGCCGCGCCTTTTTGCTCTGGGAGGAAAGCGTGGCTGGGCAGCGGATGGCGCTCTATGCCTTCCCCACGGCGCAACCGCTCACCGAGACCGGCGTGGGCGTGGAATTTGGCAACCCACCTTGGGCGCGCTTAAATGGCTATGGCTACACCGGCGAGGCCCATCCCGGCGGCGAGTTGTTGGTGACGCTGGCATGGGAGAGCCTGCGCCCCGTGGCCGAAAACTACCATGTCTTTGTCCATCTTCTGGACGAAGCCGGGACCAAAGTGGCGCAGCGCGACGGCCAGCCCCTCTTGTGGCTGCGCCCCACCAGCACTTGGCAACCAGGCGAGAGCATCCAAGATCGCTATGGGATGCTGCTCGATGAGGCGCTGCCGCCAGGTCGCTATTACATTCACATTGGCCTCTATGACGCCGCCACTGGTGAACGCCAGCCCGCCAGTGCTGGCCCCGGCGATGCCGTGGAACTGGGGCCGATTGTGGTGGAGCCGGTTGAGACAAGATGAAGTTTTGTAGGACGGACTGACTGGATGTTAAAAAATTGATTGGAGTATGGTGTACGGGCGCTGCTTGCTGCGCCTGCTCTCTCTGGGTGCAGCAAGCAGCGCCCGTACGCTTGCCCGGTTATTTTCTTACTCTGCAAACAGTCCGTCCTACACCCATCAATTCCAGTCACAGGAGAAACTCCATGCGTGTCGTCTCTGGCAGTGCCAAAGGTCATCATTTACAAGCCGTGCCGGGCGATTCCACCCGGCCCATTACCGACCGCGCCAAAGAGGCGCTCTTCTCGATTTTGGGTGAGTGGATTGAAGGCGCGCGCGTGCTCGATCTCTTTGGCGGCACAGGCGCAGTGGGCATCGAAGCGCTTAGCCGCGGCGCGGAGTTTGTGCAGTTCATCGACCGCAACCGCCGCGCTGTGGAGACAATTCACGCCAATCTTACCCATTGCAAATTGGCAGATCAAGCCAATGTGGAGATGGGCGACAGCTTCAATTTTCTGCGCCGCTACACAGGCGAGCCGTTTGATCTGATCTTCATTGCGCCGCCCCAATACAAAGGCATGTGGAGCGAAGCGCTGCAAATTGTGGACGAACGCCCCGAACTGCTCTACGCCGAAAGCGTGGTGCTGGTGCAGATCCACCCGCGCAAGAGGCATCGGTGACGCTGCAAACGTTGGTAGAATTTGACCGACGCACCTATGGTTCAGTGCTGCTGTTGTTTTACGAGGGGGTGGGGAGAGAAGCGGATCAATAAAAGGGGAGTCAGCTCAGAAGTTGAACTTTTCCGAAAAGTTCAACTTCTCCTCGTAATAAAAAAGGGACGGTAGCCCGCGGGCTACCGTCCCTTTTTTATTGTGAAATCAAGACCAAAAAACTTATTCGCCAGCCGCCACAGAGAAGTAGACAGCGTTGCCTTCGCCACCTTCGGCGACGGTCACGTCAACGCTCTCACCGCTGAGCAGTTCAAAGCCCAGGGCATCTTCCACAGTCACGGTGTAGACACCGGCCTCAAGGCCCTCGAACAGCACACCGCTGTCCGTGGTCACTGCCGACATGCTTTCACCCTCAGCCGGGGTCAGCACCAGAGTAGCGCCCCACGAGGCTGGCTTCTTCGGCATCCATGATACCGTCGTCGTTGCTATCCACAAAGAGATAGGCTTGCACAGCATCCGCCGCAACAGCCGCATCCGCCATTACAGCGGGCATGCTGCTCTCGGCAGGCGTGGCCGCAGCCGCTTCGGCAGAGGCAGCCTGTGCCTGGATGGGCGCAACCGCGCGTTCTTGCACAGCCGCTTCCGGGCCTATGTCACTCAGCGCCGCCGCCAAGGCCACGGTGAAGGCTTCAAAGTTGCGGCGGGTGACGTTCAGTTCTTCGATCTGCACGCCCTGGCTGCTCAGTTCCTCGTCCAACGTCGCCAAGCTGGTATCCAGGGTGGTCAGGCTGTTGCGCAGATCAAAAATCGCGCCGCCGTCGGTCTCCATGGCTTCCAGCCGTTGCGCCACGACTTCCACGTTGTGGTTCACCGCGCCCAGATTCTCATCAATGCGGGTAACTTTGGCATCCAACGACGCCACACCCGTGGAGCTAAAGCGCAGCGTGCCATTGTTGATGATTGCCAAAATCAGCAAGGTTGCCAGCACGCCCAGAATAGCACCACCCAGGGCCGCCCCAAAGGCTTCCAGCGATTCGCTGGAGTTGGCAAACTCCAACTTGGGCGGTTCGTTGACGTGCCCGTGGGCATCTTTTTTGTCAGACGTTGTTTGGCTCATTTTGAGGGGTTCCTGTTGTACGCTCATTCAAACTCCTTTAACACTCAACTAGATAGATACACTGGAGGACTGGCACAGCGCCAGTCGAGAAAATAACAATGTGGAGGCCAGCAAAATAGACGTCTCCACACCTATCCACACACAATAGCATAGGTCTAGCCTGAATTACCCCTGGGTCTAGCAGGATAGCACCTAGATGCACCCTACATTACGCTTGGAAACGTCGACGTCTCGTTGCGGCCAGACCGGGGTAACCAACAGGTGGGTTACTGCTCACTTGGGAAGCTACGTTGCTAGAGGAATGGCACGGCAAAATCGTGAACTTTATCACATACTCTCGCCCCATCATAGACGCCCAGCGCCATGCCGTCAAGTTTTTTGCCATACATTTTCTCTACGATCGGCGGGTGAGAAAGAGTTCGTGGTGTACGGGGAAAGGGAAAAAATGGCGGGTTCGACAAGGACATAAAGCCATATGGAGAGGCCGCGTTATTCGGGTTGTAGCGGATACTCTTGGATCAAAAGTTCAGCCGGTAGCCGTAACCCCTTCGCCAATCGGCGGATCATCGCCAATGACAGCGGTCTTCGGCGCTCCATGATCTCCCAAACGCGTTGGCGTGGACCAATGTAGGGTTCTAAATCTTTACGGGTTAAACCTTGTTGCTCTATCACAAACTCAAGTATGGAAACTGGATCCGATGTCCCGCCCATCGGATAATGGTCAGCTTCGTAGGCTTCCACCAGCGTCACCAGGAGGTCAAAGCGATCTCCTTCTGGCGTGCCTGGTTGCACCTGCCCCAGCATCTGATCGATCTCAGCAAGAGCCATTTGATAGTCAGCTTCGCTCCTGACAGGTCGAACTGTAATTGGTTCAGATAGTTGTTGCGTCGATTCGATCATAGTCTGCGTGGGTCCCGATAAAGCGTATGTAGACAGTTTGAAATTTGTACTCGATTTTAACGATGAGTCGATAGTTGTTTCCGGCAATGTTGAAGACAACTCTATTGTCTGGCAGAATGTCGGCGCTCCTAAAATGTAGCTTTACATCTACCGGCCTTTGCCAATCCAGATGGGTGACAAGCCGATACCATTCATCCAGTGGTTGGCGTGCCTGCGGATGGTCGGCGATAAATTCGCGAAGGATTTTCCGTGAAATAATGCGCATAGATTCTTGTCACCACCTTGGTGACAAGATAGCACAAGGTTATTGCAGTGTCAATCAGTGCCCATATCTCCATATCTCTATCGGGTGTACTTTATTTAGATCGGAGCAAACTGAAACATTCCGGGAATGTGTCGCCCGACTTGAAATGCCCCCCATGTTTTGAACTTGGGACGCGCCATGATCCCGCTGAATATCAGCGGGATCACGGCTATGCGACGATGAGCGATGCCGGGTTAGCGAATCATGCCGCCTGCCAGCAGCATCTGGTACTCGGCCAGTTCTTGTCGGTCGTTGATGGTGAATGGGATCGCCGGTTCACGGGTGGGCAATGAGACATGCGGCAAGGTCATCTGGTACTCGGCCAGAGATCGGTGGTCGGCAAGGAAATCACCAGCAACCACTGCTTGTGGTCTGGCAGTTGTCACCGAGTAGTGTGGCAGCGTCATCTGGTACTCGGCCAGGGCTTGGCGATCCACGAGATCGGGAAAGGCCGCTGCGTTCTGCTCGGCAGCGTAGGCTGTGGCGGCATCCAAAAGAGCGGACGAAAGCGTGGTCAGTGACGTTGCACAGGCGCTGAGGAACAAAACGGCGAAGAGGCTGACGACGGTGATGACGATAGACGTGCGGTTCATAAGGATCTCCTTTGATGGACTTATCGGGTTGACGGGGGCGAAAAGGTTGCTCTGCATCTGGCGGTTTGCTGTCTGGGACATGACTTCCTCCTCGGAATAGATACGGTTGAAAGGATGGCTGGAAGCGTTCGTCTTTTGTCTGTCTCAGCCTTATTGATTCTCAGAATACAGGCGGCGCGTATCCTCGTCGTTTCCCGCCGTGTAGCCGGGCGCGTTTCCTGTCACCAGTTTTGCAGTTTCGGTTGTCTGATGGCGTTTCTCGCGGTACAATCCTGTTTCAGGCTTTCCGAATTCCCGAAAAGCTGTGTGGATCGCCCGGTTGCGACGCCACATTCCGGGAAAGGGCCACACGCTGGCTTTGTACCGACCACCATCTGGCCCTTTCCCGGAATGTTCTAGCTCCTTTTCTAAACAATTCCTACTCCCATGCCACAACTTCAACTTCGTTTCCTCGGCCCGCCCCAGATAGAGATCGATGGTGACCCCGTCGTCATCACGCGCCGCAAAAGTTTGGCTATCCTTGCCTATCTGGCTGTCACCGGCGAAGCACAGCGGCGCGATACACTGGCTACGCTGCTCTGGCCGGAGAGCGACCAGACTCGAGCGTGTACTCTGCTGCGTCGCGAACTTTGGGATCTCAACCAGACGCTGTCAGCGTGGCTACAGATGGAGCGGGAAACGGTGGCGTGGCAGCCGGGGGCGGAGATCTATTTTGATGGCGCACAATTTGCGGCGACGACAGCAGCCCTGGGGGATGTGGTGGATCTGGTGCGTCTGGCCGCTGCGGTTGATCTCTACCGGGGTGACTTCCTTACTGGCTTCACCATCCCGGATTCTCCCCCGTTCGACGAGTGGCAATTCTTTCAGGCCGAGATCTACCGACACCAATTGGTCTCGGCCCTGACGAGGCTGATCCACGCGCACGGTGAGGCGGGTGATCTTGAGACCGCCCTGCCCTATGCCCGCCGTTGGCTGGCGCTAGATCCACTGCACGAATCGGCCCACCGTCACCTGATGCACTTCTACGCCCAGTCGGGTCAACAGGCTGCGGCCCTGCGCCAATACGAGGAGTGCAGGCGCATCCTGGACGAGGAATTGGGCGTGCCCCCGGCGGATGAGACGACGGAACTTTATGAGGCGATCCGTACTCGACGCTTCCCCGTCGATGATAAGATGAAAAAGACAGGTGGCCTGGAGCAGGTGGCAGGGGATGCTGGGCCGACCGCCGACCGCCGACCGTCGACCGCCGATGACACAACACGTAATACGCAATACGCCCATCTCCCCTCGCCCCTTGCCCCTCCACTCCAGGCCGAGATCCGCCCGGTCTCCGTGCTCTGTGTGGGACTGAGCCGCGCGCACGAGTTCTGGGATCAAGACCCCGACGAAACCGCCGAACAACAGGAAGGGCTGCGGCGAGAGGTCACCGCGGCACTGGCGGAGTTTGACATAACGGTGGAACGACTGGCGGCAGGAGGCGTGCTGGCGATCTTTGGCGTGGCCGAAACCCACGAGGACGACGCTGAGCGCGCTGTGCGCGCCGCCTGGCAGATCAAGGCTACGTCCGATCTGCACCCGGCCATTGGCATCTACACTGGCTCCGTCTATCTGGCCACAGGGAGCGCAGGCAACGCCACAGGGCCTGTGGTGGCGCTGGCCGTGCGTTTGCAGGCAGAGGCTGGCCCCGGTGAGGTGCTAATCGGAGCCAGCACCTATCGCCAGGTGCGTGGCGCGTTTCGCACTGCGCCGCATACCATCTCCGTACCAGGTGCGTCCCAGCCTCTCCCTGTCCACCGTGTGGAGCGTCCGCGCCGCCGGGTGCATAAGGCCCGCGGCATCGAAGGGCTACAGGCCGCTCTAATTGGGCGCGACGAAGAACTGACCCAGCTTCAGCAAGCCCTGTCCAGATTGCTCGATGGCGAGGGCCAGATGGTCTCGCTCATCGGCGAAGCGGGGTTGGGCAAATCACGTCTTGTCGCTGAACTGCAATCGCCAATCGCCCCCCGCCCCCTGCACCTCTTCCTCGAAGGTCGCTGCCAGGAGATGACCGCTGCCACCGCCTATTGGCCCTTTGTCGATCTGCTGCGCACCCACTTTGGCTGGTCACCGGAAGAAGACGAGGCCACACGCGCCCGCCAGTTTGTCGACGAACTGACGGCGCTGGCGAACGAAGGGCATCTGACAGCGGAACAGGTGGAGCAGATCGGGCCGCCCTTGGGCAATCTGCTTTCGCTGCGTTTTGGCAACGAGTGGGACGAGCACCTGCGCCACACGTCGCCGGAGCAGATCCGCTACCGCAGCTTTGTGGCGCTCTCGGACTTTTTCACTGCGTTGGCCCGTCGCCAGCCGCTGTGGCTGGTGCTGGAAGATCTGCACTGGGCCGACGATCTTTCGCTGGATCTGATTTCCCACCTGATGGAACAACTCCAGGCGGTGCCGTTGCTGTTGCTCTGCGTTTACCGGCACGAACAGGACCACCGCTGCTGGCGTCTGGCGACCGTTGCCCGGCGCAAGTGCCCGGCCCGTTTCACCGAACTCCACCTGCGCGAACTGACACTACAGCAGAGCGAGCAGATGATCGCCTCGCTGCTCGCCGTCGCCGATCTGCCACAGAGCGTACGCGTGCGCATCGGAGAGCGCGCCCAGGGCAACCCCTTCTTTATGGAGGAGGTTGTGCGTTCGCTCATCGATGCCGGGATGATCGAACAGATCGACGGCATGTGGAGGGCACGCGCCGAGACGGCAGAGTTTACCGTGCCTGATAGTGTGCAAAGTGTGGTGCTGGGCCGCCTGGATCGGCTAGATAGTGCGCTCAAACAGACACTCCAATGGGCAGCCGTACTCGGACGGCTCTTTGCTCGGCGTGTACTGGCCCAGGTGATGCCCGATGTGGATCTGGATGAAACGCTGTGGGATCTGGAAGAGCAGGGGTTTGTCTATCAAGAGCAGGCCGTGCCGGAGACTGTCTATGCCTTTCGCCATGTGCTGGCGCGCGATGCGGTCTACGCCATGCTGCCGCGCCGCCGCCGAGAATCACTCCACGGGCAGGTCGCCACGGCTATCGAAGCACTCTATGCTAATGAACTGGAAGAACAGGTCGAGGCGCTGGCCTATCATTTCGATCACAGCGACGAGACTGCGAAAGCGGTGGCGTATCTGTTGCGTGCGGGGGAGAAGGCACGGCGGGCCTATCTGAACGAGGAGGCTATTCGTTACTTCCGGCGAGTACTGGAGCGGCTGGACACACTTCCGAGTAATGAACAGTATCAGATGCGGCGGTTAGCTGCGCTGACTGGTCTGGGGCAGACCTGCACCGTGACACACAAACTGGCAGACGGTGAGCGCTACTTGCGTGATGCTGTGGTTATGGTGCCAACGCTGGCACTCTCTCGGCAAGAACAAATTGCGCCCTATTTTTGGCTCGGTGAGCTACTGAATATTGATGGGGGACGGACTGAGGAGAGTATGCGCATAGCCCAGGAAGGGCTTGCTCTGCTGGAGGATGCGCAGGACACAGTTGAAGCCGCAATGTTGACTTCAGTTATAGCCTGGGGTCACCATATTGCAGGGAACTATGCAGCCATGCATGAGTGGACGATGCGCAGCACATCATTCCTTCAGAATCTGCCCTATACGGAGGAATTGCGCGCAATGTATGGTGCCGTGCAATATGTCTACATCATGAATGGGGAGCCGGAGCAGGCCAGAAAGTGGCGTGAGGTCTATTTGGCACAGGCACGCAGTCACTATGATTTGCGAGGATGGGGAGAAGCCCTCGCTACGTCAGCGTACAATGTCACAAGGTTCATGGGGAAAATTGAGGAGTGGCAATCGAAGTTAGCCCAAGCAGAAAAGTGTTTTGCAGACGCGCAATACTATAGACGTATTCCTGAAATTCCTCTGGTTCGATCTTTGGGCCATCTACACGCGGGGAATATTGCTGATGCAGAGACGTATGCACACCAGGCGCTACATCTGGCAGAGAGCATAAATGCAGAGCAAATTCGTGAGATTTACTTCTGTTTAGCCATCCTTGCATTGGCTCAAAACAACCTGGGTGAGGCCGAGCGCTATGCCCGCCAGATGTTCCAACATTCTGGCGACCACCCGATCATGCAGGCAGAGGCACAGATCCTGCTAGGCCGAACATACTTGGCGCAGGGGCGACGGATGGAGGGTGTACATGCCTGTGAGGAAGCGTTGCATCTACTGGCATGTCGCAATCTCACGGTACTCGATCATCTTTTTCAGTGGCGCTTGCGCCCGGCCGTGTTGGATGCCTCCAGCACGCTAGAAGCGGCTCTGCAAGATGGCAACCGCTATCGCATGTTGTGTCGAGAGATCCTAGCTGATTGTGGCGAAGAGCTAGAAGCAGCGTCCGGTCAATGGCACTTGGAGCCGTATAAGTCATTGATCGAATCTCAAGTCCCGGTCTTTCAAGATTCTTTTACGGAGGTGCTTGCACCGGGCTGGAATTGGCTTGATCCTGAGGGAGATTGTAGCTATACCGTGCAGGATGGGCTGCTCCTATATGCAGCCAACATGCGGGATCTCTATAATGTCAACACCACCGCGCCCAGATTGGTGCGTCCGGCAGCGGGAAATTTCACGCTCCAAACGAAAGTGGATGCCTTTTCGGCAGACCAGCCCGCCATCGGTGGTCTGCTGATCTGGCGGGATCGACAAAATTTTCTCTGCCTCAACCGGGGTCTGCGTGGCCCCACGGAGTTCTCGCTGGAAGGGCGACTAGCGCAGCAGAATTTCTTCGGCGGGCGCGGCCATCTTTTCTCTGCATCCCCCAACGCTTCTATCACCTTGCGCCTGGAGCGGATCGGCTCCACCGTGCGCGCCCTGTGCAGCGCCGACGGCGAAACATGGTTTAGCGTGGGTAGAGTTGAGTTTCCCGTGGACGATTCCGTTAATGTGGGCCTCTATGCCAGCGGCGCTATCGACCGTACCGTTTACCCCGGCGCTTTCCCCGATGGCACAGCTATCCGCTTTGATGGTGTCTGGCTCTGGTCATCTGCCTGAGCAGCCGATCTGCAACTTCATCAAGCCGGCTCCATCACCGTCACCACGGCCTGCCTGCGCTGGCGCTGCTGCTTGTCCAGGGTCACCAGTGGCTCCCTGCGCTACCCCTCTCGCATCTCTTCCAGCAGTTCAGCCGCACTACGATCAGAGATCCACGCCTTTGCGATCTCTTCTGCCAGGATGTCGAGAGTTGCCAGTTCCTTATCCTTAACTTGATCTTTGTCTACCTCATAAAAGCTGTGTGAAGGCTGGTCTAGAGCAAGTTGAGACGGACTGCAGCAGGCGTATCGCTGAAGGTGGCATTGGGCTTGTGGCGCATTACCACACAGATCAAGATCGGTGAAACTCTTCATCAATTCGTTCCTGAAGAAAGACTTTGATGAGCGATTGATAGGGGACGTCTCGCTTGTTCGCCAACAAACGAATCTGAGCCAACATTGACTCAGGCAATCGCAGTGAAATCGTCTTCGTCGATGGTTTCAGTTTCGGAAACACGACCGATTGCGCTTGTCTCCAGTCAATGTAATCTGCCGAATCTTGCTCATCCCAAAATTCTCGCTCGGCATCCTCAGTTTCAAAATCAGGTATCTGCTTGGGCATAGTTTTCTCGCTCTCTGCGACTCATTGGTCGTGCAGAAATCACTCGTATCCTTGTGCCGCGTATCGTGAAGGAGAGGAACAGTCGACGATCACGGTTTGTCTTTCCCAGCACATAGAATCTTAATTCTTCCTGTGAGTGTGCTGCATCCGCGAACAACAGAAGTGGGATGTCGCAAAACCTCCGGGAGGTGACGGGGAGATCTCTCGTTGACCACTCTGTGGTGGTCACCTCCCGGAGGTTGAACCGCGTAAATCCTATTCCGAATCTCTCCGCGTCCTCCGCGCACTTTGCGGTGAAAATCTCTTTGCAGCAATCGCCTAATCGCCTTAATCTCCTCCGCCTACTCAAACCAGGTCGTGCCCTCAAACTGGTACTGCCGCCCGACCTCTTCGTTCAGTTCCACGCCGATGCCGGGGGTGTCGTCCAGGTGGATATAGCCATCTTTGATGATGTCCCTGTTCTCCTGGATGATCGTGCGTCCAGTAGTCGCGGTGCAGCCAGTGGAATTCCAACACCAGGAAGTTGGGCACGGTGGCGCAGACATGGGCCGAGGCCATCGTGCCGATCGGCGACGAGACGTTGTGCGGCGCAAAGGGGATGTAATAGAGCTCGGCCATGTTGGCGATCTTGCGACACTCGGACAGCCCGCCACACTTGGGGATGTCGGGCATGATGATGTCGACGGCCTGCTGCTCCAGTAGGTCACGGAAGCCGTGGCGCAGATAGAGGTTCTCGCCGGAGCAGATGGGCGTGCTCGTGTGGGATTTCACCTCGCGCAGCGCCTTGATATTCTCGGCGGGAACCGGCTCTTCCAGCCACATCAGATGATACGGCTCTAGAGCGCGAGCCAGGCGGATGGCACTGGGCACGTCCAGCCGTGTATGCACGTCGGCGGCTACGTCCACGCCTTTGCCCGCGGCGCTGGTGACCATATCCACCAGTTCCACCATGCGCTCGTGTTCGTGTTGCCCGGCGGTATAGTTGAAGCGATCCTTTTGAATGTGCGCCACTTCATCGCTGAACTGCCCATATGCGCCCAAATCCAGATCGATCTTGAGCGCCGTAAAGCCCTTCTCCACCACATCATCCACCACCTCTTTGATCTCGGCGAAGGTCATCCCCGGCGAGACCTGGCAGTCGGCATAAACGCGGATCTTGTCGCGGAACTTGCCGCCCATGAGTTCATAGACAGGCACGCCCAGCGCCTTGCCCTTGAGATCCCACAGCGCGATCTCGATGCCGGTGAGGGCGGTGATCAGCGCGCCGGCAAAGCCGCCGTCAAAGACGTGGCTGCGGCGCAGGTCTTCAAAAAGGGCGTCGATGGCGAACGGATCGCGGCCCTCCAGTTTGGGGGCCAAAGATTGAATAATGGCGATGGCCTGTTTGCCGCCATGCACACACTCGCCAATGCCGGTGACGCCAGCGTCGGTCTCCACTTTGACCCAGAGGTGCATACCGTGGCCGCGGGTGGCGGCGGTTTTGATAGAGGTAATTTTCATGGAAAAGTCTCGATTCAGAGAGACGAAAGACGTAGGACGATAGACGAAGGTTTGGCATGGTGTGATTCACTTCTGGATTCGCCTTCACTTCCTGGCGTTCGTCGGTGGATAGTTAAAAGTTGACGAAGGGCGAACGACTACGCCCTAATGCTGCACCAAGATCCGGGTCGTTCGTCCTTCGTCTTTGGTCTGTCGTCTACACTCAGCCATGCCCCATGTAGATAGTCTTCGTCCGTGTATAGAACTCAATCGCCGCGCCGCCCTGCTCTTTGAAGGTGTTGGCGCTGGAATTTTTGAAGCCACCAAAGGGCGCTTGCAGGGCAAGGCCCGTGGTCGGTTCGTTGACCTTGACCACGCCGGCGTCAATGCGATTGGCAAAGGCAAAGGCGCGCTTCAGGTCGTTGGTGACCACGCCCGCCGAGAGGCCAAAGGGGATGTCGTTGGCCTTTTCGATGGCATCGTCGAGATTTTTGGCGCGGATGATGCTGATCACCGGGCCGAAGATCTCTTCCTGGGCGATGCGCATTTTCACGTCCACGTTGTCGAAAACCGTGGGCTGCACAAAATAGCCGCCGTTGCCGCCACGGTCACCACCGGCCAGCAGCGTGGCCCCTTCTTTTTGGCCGATCTCGATATATTCCATGTCGGTCTCAAGTTGGCTCTTGGTCCACGGCTGGCCCCATTTGAATGCCCGATTCCAGCCCGTTGCCCACTTTCAGCGCGCGCCGCCTGGGTAAGCGCGCTGGCGAACTTCTCGGCCACGGCTTCTTCCACAATCACGCGGCTGCTGGCGGTACACGCCTGTCCGGTGACGCCGAAACCGCCCGCCACGGCCAGTTTCACGGCCATGTCAATGTCGGCGTCGTCCAACACAATCATGGGATTTTTGCCGCCCATCTCCAACTGGACGCGCGTCAGGTTTTGCATGGCCTGCTCGTAGATCTTCTTGCCCACAAAAGTGGAGCCGGTGAAGCTGACGCCGTTAATGTCGGCGCTGCTCACCAGTGTGTCGCCTACCGTGCGCCCAGAGCCGGTGATATAGTTGACCACGCCCGCCGGTAACCCAGCCTGCACCAGCGCTTCCACCAATAACAGTCCAATGTGCGGCGCAAGCGACGCCGGTTTGAAAACCACCGTGTTGCCATAGATCAGCGCCGGGGCCATCTTCCACGCCGGGATCGCCACCGGGAAATTCCACGGCGTCACCAGCGCTACCACGCCCAGGGGTTCGCGGCGCGGTATAGAGCAACTCGCCCGCGGTGTTGCTGGGGATCGTTTCGCCGCCTGCGCGCCAGCCCTCGCCGCCGTAGTAGCGGAAGATGTCTTGGGCACGCTTGACCTCGCCCTTTGCTTCGGCCAGGGTTTTGCCCTCTTCCTGGGTCAAGGCTTTGGCGAACTCGTCGGCGCGGTCTTCGATAATGCGGCTGGCCTTGTCCAAAATCGCCCCGCGTGACGGCGCGGGCATGTCGGCCCAGCCCCGCTTGGCCTCATTAGCCGCTTCAATCGCCCGCAGCACGTCTTCTTTGGTGGCCGAGGGGAACGTGCCCAACACCTCGTCATAGTTGGCCGGATTGCGGTTCTCAAAGGTCTCGCCGTCGGATGAATCGACCCATTCGCCGCCGATTAGGTTTTTATACTGTTGCATAGATGTTACTCCTTTTGAATAGGCTAAATATGTACTCAGTATAAGGAGTAATGAGTAGAATGCAGATGAAATTCGTCATGAGATGCAATTCATGAGTTCACTCTCTCTCCCTACTTATTACTCGTTACTCGCCACTCTATTTTCCAGCGTCACATCGCCCACGCTAATGCGCACAGTGTCGCCCGACGAGAGCGTGAAATCGCCACCCGGCACAAGGCAGGTCCCCGTCATCAACAGCGCGCCGTGGGGAAAGCTCAACTCGCGGCAGAGATACGAAACCAGTTCCGTAGGCGTGCGCTTCATCTGGCTGGTGGCGGCGGTGTCGTCGAAGATGGTCTTGCCGTCGCGCTTAATCACAAGGTGAATGGGCAGATCGGTCATGCTCTCCACGTCGGCAATTTGAATGCCCGGCCCCACGGCGCACGAGCCGGTGTAGCTCTTGGCCTGGGGCAGATAGAGCGGGTTTTCGCCCTCAATGTCCCGCGATGAAACATCGTTGCCCGCAGTGTAGCCCACAATTTCGCCGCCAGCATTCACCACCAGCGTCAGCTCCGGTTCGGGCACGTTCCAATGCGAATCCTTGCGGATGCGAATCGGCGCGCCGTCGCCCACAGCCCGCCAGCCCGCCGACTTGAAAAAGATCTCCGGGCGTTCGGCGTCGTAGACCTTGTCATAGGCATCTGCCGCTGAGGTGGATTCCTCTTTGCGGGCGTCGCGGCTGCGCAGATAGGTGACGCCACAGGCCCAGACTTCTTGGGTGGCTTCAACCGGCGGCAGCAGATCGCCGCTGGCCGCTTCGCCTGTGGAGAGCGCGCCTAGTAAATCGTGCATTTGTGACTTGGGCAGCGCCAGCAATGTCGCCAGGGTGACGCCTTGCGGCAGCAGTTTTCCATCCACGGCCCAGCGCGGGCCAGTATAGGTATTGTGTCGGGTCAGGTACACGCTTGGTTCCTCCTGTTTGATGACAAAGTTGAAAAGACCTGACAGATCCCCGTTGCCAGTTCGTACAGAACCGGAACGAGAATCGGTCAGGTCTAGGAAATTCTAGGGATTGCAAAAAGATAGGCTCCCCGTATCCAAACCATTCTAGCCAGCTTCCAATTCGTGCAAACGTTGTTCCAGAAAGAGATTCACCAGACTCTCAGTGCTCAACCCGCGGTTGTAGGCGATCCGACGAATGCGAGCCAGTAATTCGGGATCCACTGTCACCAGATATCGGCGACGTGCGTTGGGCGAGATCTCAAACTCAGCCGGCTCTGTTTGCTCCCAATAGTCTGCCAAGCTATGCGTATCCCAAAATTCTGCAATTTCTTGATAGCTATTCAATTCTGGAATCGTTTTACTGTCGTTCATATTGGCGTCGTTCACGGTCGCTCATATCCCTTGCACTCAGAATTAGCGCTTCACGGGTTGCCTTATAGATCAGGAAGACGATTAAGTAACGCCCTGCTTCTGTCTGTCCTAACGCTGCATAGACGTGTTCTTCAGGCACATGCCCCTTCTGAACCTTTCGGTAGACCGGATGCCCAAAGATGATTTCATCTACTTCTTGCGGGCTAACTCCATGCTTCCATGCCAGTTTATCAACGATCTCTGGCATCCAGATGATATCGGCGATATACATTGCACTTTACCAATCTGATTGTAACATGAGCCAAAGGGGGGCACAGTTTGGCAGAACTATCAGCTACTCATTATTTTTCCGCCACGCCTCATACTCCGCCCAGCCCTCGTCGTTGAGCGGATAGTATTTGTTCAGCGCGCCGCCTTCGGCCAGTTTGATCCGGCTGAAGACTTCCCACTCTTCGTGTTCCAGCGTGTGTTCCAGCACCAACGGGATCATCTGCTGTGGGATCACCACGGCGCCGTCATCGTCGGCGATGATGGCATCGCCGGGGAGAACAAGCACGTTGCTCAGGGTCACCGGCACGTTGTACGCCCACGGGAAAAGCTCGGCCTGAGACGCATAATTGGGCGTAAAGCCCACCGTCCACAGCCCGATGTCAATGGGCTGGATGTTGGGCCAATCGCGCACGCTGCCATCCACCACAATGCCGGTGCCGCCGCGCCCGTGAAAATAGGTCGCCAGCATCTCGCCCAAACAGCCCGTATAGAGGCTGCCAAAGGCCTGAATGCAAAGCACATCGCCGGGTTCTACGGTTTCAAAGACAGCCCACAGCGCGCTACGCTTTTCCGCGCCTTCCTGGGCCTTGCCCGAAAAGACATCCTCACGCTGGGGCATAAAGGCCAACGTCACAGCGGGGCCGACGACTTTGGTCCCCGGTTTGCGCTGGAGTGGACCCGCCATAAAGGTTTGGCGCACGCCTAGCCGGTGCAACATGGCGCTGGCTGTGGCGCTGCTCACCTGTTTCAGTTGTTCCAGTAAATTGGGATCGGGGCGCGAGACCGGGCCACCTTCAATGGGCAGGTCAAGTCCCGCTTTGGGAATTTCAATGTGGCTATAGTTGGGATCGGGCTTTGCCATAAGATCGCATCATCTCCTGTGGGTGGGGAGTGGAGAGTTGTATGTTACGTCTCTATGGTATGTCATTTTGGGGTGAAGGGCAACCCATAAGGCATGGGACGGGTGTAATTCAGGTTTGGGGAAACCATTCCCGGAATGGGGCTAGCATCCTCTCCTCAACGCGTAGGATATGGCCCATTCCGGGAATGCTCTTCTTCAGTCTACACAACCCGGTCAGCGCTGAACCGCAGGCAGCCAGAGCCACGGTGTTGCGCTGCTGCGGCGCACATCAGCCCGCACGGGTAACCCGAAGGCATTGCGTTCCTGTGCCGCCGCACTGGGCGCTGAGAGTGTGATAATTCCACCTGTTTGCACCGGGCCGCGCAGGTTGTTATAGGCTGTGCCGTCCCGCTCGTGGCTCTCCCATACCGCGCCGTAGCTGGTGGCCGGGTTCCACGAGTCCACCTGGGCATAGAGCACTGTCCCCGACGCCAACTGCGCGGGCAGACTGCTGTACGCAGCCTGATAGAAACCATCCCCCACGGTGAGCAAGAGACTTTCCCCAGGCAGCAAAGGCAGCCCATCCGCGATGACGCCCCAAGTGCCGCCCTGGGTTGCCAGATCCGGCCAGATTTGGTTGACCGCAGCGGGCACAGGATTAGGATTCACATAGATATCCACCCAGAAAGCATCGGTCACCGGCGCACCACTCACATTGCGTACCACCACCCCCACCTGGGGCGAGAGCACAATCGCCTCTACCACCAGATCCGGCCAGGTGGGGCCGTGAATTAACGGCATGTAGTTGATGCGGATCTGCGGCATAGATATCGCCGTGGCGGTGGGCGTGGCCGTTGGTGTAGCCATTACCAAAGGCGTGACCGATGGGGTTGCTGTCATTGTGGCCGTGGCTGATGGCGTAGGCGTCACCGAAGGCGTGGCCGAGGGTGTATGTGTTACCGATGGAATGGCCGTGGCTGACGGCGTATGCGTCATTGTCGGCGTGGCTGTTGGCGTAGGCGTCACCGAGGGCGTGGCTGATGGCGTAGCTGTCGCTGTGGCCGTTGCCGTCTGGGAGGGTATGGCCGTTGCGGTGGCCGACGGTGTGGCCGTGGGCGGTTGGGTGGTGGCCGACGGCGTAGACGTGGCCGTTGCCGTACTTGTGGACGTTGCCACGTCGTCATCCACAATCGTGGCCGTTGCGCTGCCGTCGGGGATATCGGCGTTGGTCTCATGGCTCAGGATCAACGTAAAAGCTTCGTTGCCTTCGAAAAGATTGTCATCCAGGATGGACACGGGGATGGTGGTTTGGGTCATGCCTGCGGTGATGGTGACAGTGCCGCTGGCTGCGGTGTAATCTGTGCCCGCTGTAGCTGTGCCGTCTACCGTGGCGTAGTCGACGGTGACGCTGCGCGTGGTGGTGACGTTGAGGGTGACGGTGAAAAGTGCCCTTCCCGCCCCTTCGTCCACGCTCACATCGCCCACGGAAAGCTCGATGACCGGTAAGATGGCGCAGCCTGCCGGGGCGCTGATCAGAAAGTCACCGAAGTCCACACCTTCGCCCACTGAATCGCCGCTGCCAGGGCCATTCCCCGACGGGCCGCTGGCGTTACCCCACCAGTTGCCCGTGGCAGTAATGACCCCAGCAGTGGCAAGGGATACGTTATTGGTGATCGCCGTGTCGCTGTTGCCGACAACACAACTATCCGTAAAGCTCAGGCTATTATCTCGATGATAAAGTGCACCGCCATCACTGGCCGTGTTTCTCTGGAAGATAATGCGCGTTAGGGTTGGGTTACTAAAGAAGCCATTAAACAGACCACCACCGACGCTATCGGCGTGGTTGCTACTAAAGGTCACATCCGCCAGGGTTGAGCTGCTGTTGGTAGTGTTGCTCATACCGCCGCCTGAGTTGGCGCGGTTGCCGCTGAAAGTGACATGGGTCAGCGTCGGGCTGCTGTAGGTAGTGTTGCTCATGCCGCCGCCTGAGTTGGCGCGGTTGCCGCTAAAGGTGACATGGGTCAGCGTCGGGCTGCTGCTAAAGTTGTACATGCCACCGCCACCAAACTCGAGCGCGGTTGCCGCTGAAGATGACGTTGGTTAACACCGGACTGCTGTTGGCAACGTTGCCCATGCCGCCGCCTGAGTTGGCGCGGTTGCCGCTGAAGGTGACATTGGTCAGCGTCGGACTGCTGTTGGTAGCGTTGTATATGCCGCCGCCAGCGCTGCCGTTACTGTTAGCGCTGTTGTCCCTGAAGGTGACGTTGCTCAGCACCGGGCTGCTCTCATTGTTGTACATGCCGCCCCCTGCGGCGGCGCGGTTGCCGCTGAAGGTAACGTTGGTCAGGTCAGGGTTGCTGCCATCATTGTATATACCACCGCCACCAAACTCAGCGCGGTTGCCGCTAAAGGTAACATTGGTCAGCGTCGGGCTGCTCTCATAGTTGTAGATACCCCCACCGCCAAACTCAGCGCGGTTGCCACTGAAGGTAACGTTGGTCAAGGTCGGGCTGCTGTTGATAACGTTGCGCATGCCGCCGCCTGAGTTGGCGCGGTTACCGCTGAAGATGACGTTGGTCAAGGTCGGGCTGCCACCACCGTTGGACATCCCCCCGCCTTCGCCCGTGGTCTGCCCGGCGGTGACGGTGACCCCGTCCAGCACGGCGGTCGCATCTGTACCGTCGCCAATCACCACGGTGTTGGCGTTGTTGCCCACCAGATTGGCCGTGTCGGTGACCACGCCGTTGGCGTCCACGCCGTCGTTCTGGTCGATGTCACCGCTAAGGATAGTGACGTTGGCGTTCCAATCCCGCTGCTCGCGCCCGTCTCTGTCCCCGCAAAGCCGCCGTAGAGGGCCACCCCGTCCAGGAGTTGGAAGGTGCTGGCGCGGGCGTTGTTCGTCTGCCCCGCGCCTTCGTCCGGGTAGTAGACGCCCTCGGCCACCCAGATTTCGTCGCCGGGTTGGGCAACCGCCAGGGCATCCTGCACGGTGGTGAAGGCGTTGGTCCACGAAAGGCCTGTGGCCGCGCCGGTAGCGTCAGCGTCGACATAGATAATGTGGTCATCTGCCTGCGCTGTGGAGAGCACGCCAAGCAGCAGCGCCAGGGCAGCGAGACAGGCAACGATGGTGGTTGGCAGGCGGCGAGCGGACATGGGGGATCTCCTTTGGTATTGAAGCAGATAGCACAACGGGCTGGGCGGCACGCGTGACGGTGCTGTCAGCGTACCCACAATGTGTGACGAACTTTTTGTTGGAAAATGGAGTTACTTCAGACCAGCCAGGTTTCCCGAAAACCTGACAGATCTTTGGTTTATTTGCGCGCCATCGGCACAAAGGTGCGATAGGGCAGGCCGAACTCATATGCACCCAGATCCACAGTCCCTGCTTCAATGCGAGGATTCAGGGTCAGATCCAGAGGCAGCGTTTCTGTGGTGTCGCCGTCGCCGTCCAGATCCTGGGTGTCGGCGGGGAGGAAGCTGTTGTTGCCCTTGTCCTGCAGCGCGGAATCGGTGCGCAGGCGCAGATCGCCGTAGTCGTTGCCGTTGGGCAGGCGCACGAAGCCGGGCTGGGTGACGGTACCGTCCAAATTGCCGTTGTCGGTGGTGTTGTCCCCCTGGATCAGGCTGTGCTGGATGCTGCCCGTGCTGCCGTTGATCTGGTTGACACGATCTGTGCCATCGTTGTTCCAGAAGATGGTGTTACGCAGGGTGGGTTCGCTGTTATAGGTGTACATGCCGCCGCCGTTGTCATTCGAACCGTTGTCCACAAAGGTGACATTGGTGAGGGTGATGGTGCCACCGTTAACATTTGCCATGCCGCCGCCTTGCGCGGCAGTGGTGCTATTGCCCACAAAAATCACATTGACGAGGGTAGCGTTGCTCTTGTCATTATTCATGCCCGCGCCTTCGCCCCCGGCGCGGTTGCCCACAAACGAGACGTTGATGAGCGTGGCGCTGCTAGTGGCGCTGTTCATCCCCCCGGCCCCGCCCTCAGACACATTGCCCTGCAAGGTTACGTTGAGCAAAATCGGGTTGCTGTTGTTAAAGCTGTGGATACCCCCTCCCCGAAAGGCCGTGTTGTTCACAATGCGGACGTTGTTGAGCAGAGGGCTGCCGTTGGAAATGCGAATCCCCCCACCATCATTGCCACCCTGAGCCTGATTGCCAATGATGGTGAGGTTGACCAGGGTGGGGCTGCTGTTGTCGAGAATGATAGCGCCATCAACGGCGGCCCCGGTGAGGATGACGCCGTCGAGACGAGCCGTGCGATCTATGCCGTTGCTAACAACAATGCGCCCGGCGTTGGTACCCTGAATGTGGCCAACGCCTTCGCTGATAAAGTTGCCGTCGCTGTTGAAATCGTTGCCGTCCACATCGCCGCTGAGGATAGTGCGGTGGGTCTGCCAGTTGCGCTGGTCGCGCTGGCTTTCTGTCCCCGCAAAGCCGCCATAGAGGGCGACACCATTCTTCAAATCGATGGTTGTGTTGGCTGTGTTCGGGGTGTAGACGCCGGCGGCGATCCAGATTTCATCGCCTGCCACGGCGGCGGCCAGGGCATCTTGCACTTTGGTAAACGCGTTGGCCCAGGATGTGCCGTTGCCGTTGCCCGTGGCGGCGGCGTTCACGTAGCGGACAGTGGCGGCGGGCGCTTGGGGCTGTGCGCCGATAGCCGCCTGGGATGGCATAAGCAACAACGATATGAGCAGCGCCAGGGTGGTGAGTAAAAAAGAACGTCGCGAAAAGGCGGATAGGGGAATCATGGGTGCTCTCTTTCTTGGAAGTAAATAGTCAGTGTTTGGGGTGGCAACAAGGTGGATGGGGATATCGGTTTGTTATGGCATAGGCTCATCTCCCAGAGTGATCACCCGCAGCGGCTCGGCGCGGGTGGGTAAGAGAAAGGGATCACTGATCGCCAAAATTTCGCCGTTGGGCTGATCCATCACAAGCCAGCGAAAGGGGCCGGTGTCAAAATCTTTGGGAGACACGCGCCACTGTTTCTGGCCCGCTTCGATCTCGCCTTGCCAGCCGTCGACGTCGTGCCAGCCCCCGGCGCTGTCCTGCCATTGGACGAGAGACCACGCGCCTTCATACGCTGGCACCGCCAAGCGAATGCGGACGGGATTATCCACCGGGCGCGCAGTGGCAAGGGGCGTAGACAAGGGAGTGGGGGAAGGCGTGGGCGTCAACGTAGGGCGCGGCGGCAATTGGGCGTGGGTGATCGAGGGGGCCGCCATGAAGAATGTGCCCACCATTAGCAGCACAGCACACAGGATGAGCATACAAAAGGCGAGAGAGCGGAGCGTGTAGACTTTCATGGGGTGTCTCCTGTGGGGATGGAATCGTTGATAGAAAAGGGCAGCGATGAATCGGTGATCTGGTCGGCCCGGTGCAGCAAAAAGAGCAGTAATGACTCAAGATCGCCAAAGGCGATGGTTTTGCCATCGTCAACGGAATGGAGCGAAACACGCCAGGGAGTTTGGGCGGATTCTTGCCAGAAGCGCAGCAAGAAAGACTGGTAGTGCGGGTATCTGGCGTCAGGCATAGGGACGATCCTTTTCCGGTACTGTTGTGGTTCCTTATTCGTTATGATGAGGGGCGACTCCATCTTGACTCAGAGATTTGGGCGACGCCAAATTCTTGATTACACCTGCCAGCCTGTAACGGCGTCGATCCTCATTGAATTCAGCCTATAGGCCATGTGTGACGAAAGTGTGACGGACACAAAACCGTTGGGGCACAGAAGGGAGATCGGGTGTAATGCAAGGCTGATGTGGGAAGCCCCCGGCACTTTTCGCCGATTCCCCATTCTCAATTATGTCCAGGGAGATCAGTATGCTTGGAACAAATAAAGAAGCTACCCTATAATTATTTCTATGTCCCCACAAGTTAACGTCACCCTTTTCGGTATCTTTGAACTTCACATCAACGGCACACCCTTGTCACGCTTTGCCACCGAACGCGGACAGGCTCTGCTGGCCTATCTTCTGCTAAACCCTTCCCCTACCCATACCCGCGCCGCCTTGGCCGAGCTTTTCTGGCCTGAACAGCCCCACAAACTGTCGCGCCAAAACCTGCGCCAGACCCTCTCACGCATGCGCCGCGATCTTCAGAGCGGCCCCGGCTCTGATCCCTTTGGGAGTGACTATCATACGATCCAGTTTGATGCCTCACTCTTTTCGGTGGATGCGCTGCGCTTTCAGGCCATCCTGCACGACTGCCAGAAACACGCTCACGCGGCACTGGATCGCTGTGCCCCTTGTGCAGCGCGCTTGCATCAGGCCGTGGCGCTCTATGGCGGGGAGTTGTTGATGGGGCTGAGCGTGGACGATAGCCCAGCTTTCGAGGAGTGGCTCCTGCTCCAGCGCGAAGTTTTTCACCGCCAAGTTGTGGACGCGTTGCAAACCCTGATCCGCTATCACCGCGGCCTGCAAGCCCACGCCACGGTGCGCCCTCTGGCCGCACAACTTATCGCGCTGGAACCCTATCAAGAGTCGGCCTATGCTTACCTCATCGAGGCACTGGCGCTCTTGGGCGAGCGCGAAGCAGCCCTGGCCCAATATGATCGCTGCCTTGCCATGCTCACCGACGAGTTGGGGGTTGCGCCGGGCCAAGAATTGACTCAGCTTTACGCCCAGCTCAATCACTTTCGCCAGCCAGAGGTTCTGATGCAGGCGGTGCAGCGCCAATTACCCAAACCCGGCAAACGCTATCATTTTCCCCAATTTCTGGTCCCCTTCTTTGGTCGTCAAATGGAACTCGCCCACATTGTGGAGCGGCTGGCCGATCCAAGCGGTCGGCTCTTCACTGTGACCGGCCCCGGCGGCATGGGCAAAAGCCGCCTGATTGTGGAAGCCGCCCAGCACTTGAACCCGCTTAACTATCCCGACGGCCTCTATTTTGTGCCGCTGGCCGCGGCCAGGGGTACCGAAGAGGTGATTCACGCCATTGCCGACGCGCTTTCTATTCCCCTGGCCGAAGGCGGCAAGCCCCAACAGCAACTACTACGCGGGTTGGCAAAACAAACCCTTTTGTTGGTATTGGATAATTTCGAACAACTGATGGAAAGCGTGCCGCTGATTCTGGAAATTTTGCAGGCTGCGCCCGCCGTCACCTGTCTGGTCAGTTCGCGCCACCCCTTGCAAATCGAAGCTGAATGGCAACTTCTGCTGGACGGGTTGGACTATCCAAGCGAGGCCAAAGCCGAGGCGAAATCCAAAGTCCAACCCATTGAACAGTACAGCGCGGTGGCCTTCTTTTTGGAGCGGGCACGGCGTACACAGCCCAATTTTAAGCCGACCGATGCCGACTTGCGTACCATTTTAGAGATCTGCCAATGGGTGAAGGGAATGCCGCTGGCAATTTCTATGGCCGCTTCTTGGCTTTCTATCTACGACTGCGCCACGATAGCCGCACAGATTAGCCAAAGCCTGGATTTCTTTGCCACGCCTCTGCGCGATCTGCCCGCCCGCCATCAAAACATCCGCGCCACCTTCGAGATTTCTTGGCAACTGCTGCCCGATTCGGCGCAACAGACCCTGGCCCGTCTCTCTATTTTCCACGATACCTTTAGCCAGGAGGCCATTGAGCGTGTGGCCGAAGCTTCACCGTTGGATCTCATGCGCCTGATCTCCCATTCGCTGGTGACACGGGTGGCCGCCGACCGCTTTACCATACACGGGTTAATCCGCCAGTTTTGTGCTGAAAAACTGACGGAATTAGGCGACACGGTGGCTATGCGTCGCGCCCACAGCCGCTACTATTTGGCACGCTTAGCCGCAGAGGGCCAGGAGATTGTGGGGACGGGTCAATTTCAGGCGATTGGACGGTTGCGGCTGGATCTGCCCAATCTACGCGCAGCCTGGGTGACGGCGGGTGTCCACGGAGACTGGGTCACTGTGCAGCAGAGCCAGCAAGCGTTTGCGCGCTTTTGGTCCATCATAGGCATGCAGGCCGAGGGACAACGGCTGGCGGCGGAGGTACGCCACGCGCTGGCAGGGTCCACCGCCGATCCAGCATTCTCAGCGGCCCAGCAGTCTGATCTATTGGCGCGCTTACAGCTAATCGAGGCGAGCTTTGCCTATACTCATGCGCCTCTGGCCGAGGTTGTAGAGGCTGCCCACCATGCGCTGGCCCTGGCCGAAGAGCAGCCGTGCGGCGCGCCGGATCTGCTCGGCGAAATCCACCTCACCCTGAGTTGGCTCTATCATCACCAGGGGCGACGCTCCCAGGTGGAGCATCATCTGAACGAAGCGTATCAGCGCCTGCACACTTCCTCAGACTATGCGATCCAATCCCGGCTTTACATGGAGTTGTCGGCCCTGGCTGGGCAAAAAGGCGATCTGGCCCAACGCCTTGCCCTTTTGGAAAAGGCTGTAGTGTTGGCAGAACAGAGCGGGGATCTGATGGCGGATTTCATGGCCCGCCGCTATCTGGTCCACATCCAGAACCGGTCCGGCGACTTCTCCACAGTGCGCCATCACCTCGATCATCTGCTGCACAACGCCCGCTTGGTAAAAAATGTGCTAATCGAAGCCCAAGCCCTCAATTTGTACGCTGGCTACTACTATTATTTAGGCGATTTCAAGGAGATGGCTACGTACAATTTGCAATGCTACCCTTTGCTCAAAAAGGCGGGGAATCTACTTCACCTGTCGATTTACTACATGCGCAAAGCGCTTCATGCTCTTTTTACGGGCAATGAAACAACCACCATTGAGATTGCGCAGCAGACTATCCAATTGGCACAGGAGTTCCAACATTTGGATCTGCAAGCGTTGGCCTCCATTTTGATGGGCCGTGCCTATGTACAAAAGGGGGAGTTGGCTGCCGGGTGGGATGCCTTTGCACGCGCCATGCAGATTTTAGATAAACATGGCCGTTCCATGGATTTTCAGACGGCGGTGCTGGGACAGGCGACGATTCTGTTGGCCCAGGGCAAAAGTCACGAAGCGCTCGCAATGATCGAACCTTATCTGCCCGAAATTTTGACCGGCGATCTGGGCATTGTGGTGGATCAGAGCCATGTCTACGCCGATGTCTATCGCATTCTCTGCGCTTGTGACGATCCACGCGCCGCGGCTTTGTTGGCCCGCGCCCGCGCCGTTCTCACCCGCATCGCCAATACTATTCCCAACGCCGAACTGCGCCAGAGCTTCTGGCAGAGCAATCCCTCAAACCGCTTGATCCAGTGCTGCGGGGGATAGACCGAAACCGTCAGACCAGATGCGTTTTGCATGAAACAGAGATACGCATCACGCAATCCGATTACCCTTGTACGATTTCCGCCATCGTGGACAAATTGTTATTTTATCCCGCTTATTTACACCCTTGCAGAAAGAAGGCCCTGCCGTGACTGCCCACCCTCGATTTGATCTCGTTGTGCTCGATCTCGACGGCACAATTTTGGATAAACGCTATGCCAACGGCTTTTCGCCCGCGGTGATCCAAGCCATTGCCGATGTCCAAGCAGCGGGCGTGCCGGTGACGATTGCCACCGGGCGCATTTTGGACTATGTACGCACTGTGGCGCGGACGCTGGGAATTACGCTGCCGGTGGTGACCACACAGGGCGCAGTGGTGGGACACCCTCACACAGGCGAGATAATCTTTCGAGCGCTGTTGCCGCCAGACGCCGTGGTTGATGTGGCGCGCTGGGTGGACGAGACACAACGGGTGACGGCACTCTACGTCACCGATGGCGTGGGCGAAACGCTGATCTACCAAAACCGCGAGGTCCACGATCCCCACCACTATGACCACTGGTTTGGCAGCCCGCGGCAATTGGTCCCAGCACTCAGCGAGGCGGTGGCCGCGGTGGGCATGGTGTCGGCGCTAAAATTTATTACGTATAACGCGCTCAAAGACGAGGCCGATCTGACGGCACAGCTACAGGCCCAATTCCCTGCCCTGCACATTACGCGCACCCATGACCTGTTGGTGGAAGGCACAGCGGCGGGCGTGGACAAAGGCGAAGGCGTGCGTCAATTGTTGGCCCATCTCACCATCGACCCGGCGCGGGTGATGGCCATTGGCGACAACGACAATGATATTCCGATGTTTGAAAGCGTGGGCTTTGGCGTGGCAATGGGGCAGGCGTCGGAGAAGGTGAAAGCCGTGGCCGATCTGGATCGCACCGCCGCTTGAGGAAGACGGGGCGGCAGTGGCACTCCGCAAGTTTGTGCTGGAAGAGGAAAATTAACGAAGAGGCGCAAAGAGGCAGAGACGCAAAGGGGAAGAAACTTCTTTGCGGCTTTGCACCTCTGCGCCCTTGCGTTAAAAAATCAGGCCGGGGCCGTGACAAGTTCTAATGCGACAAGATAGCGCATGGCGGCGGCGTTGGTATCGCCGCACATCTCTGGCGAAGGGCGCAGCCCTCTACACACAGCGGGGCGGTCGGGATGACCAAAGAGTCGGCAACGGTTGTCGTCGGTCAACTGTACACAGCGCATCCCAGCCGGTTTGCCGTGCGACATTCCGGGAATGGGCGAAGAGATCGACGGCGCAATGCAACACGCCCCACAGCCAACACGACAGTCCATGTCACTTCCATTTGCTCAAAATTGATCGATTAAAAAAGAAGAGATCGGGCGATTGATCCAACTGATCAATCGCCCAATCTCTATTCTTATTCTTTGATCAGCTTCGACACATCCACACGCCATTGCGGGTTATAGCTAAAGCCCGAAAGGCGGTTGCTCAGCCCAATCTGGATGCCCGGCTGAATCACCGGCGCATAGGGGCCTTGTTCCATCAGATAATCTTGCATCTGAGCGAAGAGTTCGGCGCGGGCGGCCTCGTCGGTCTCCACTTTGAGAGCGTCGCGCAGGGCCAACGCAGTTTCGTCGGCGTTCTCGTCGGTCCAACTCACACGAGTCCCCACCACACCGCTGGGCAGGAATTCAATGTAATCGTTGGCGTCCAGATAGTCGGGCAACCACAGCCAGAGGCCAAAGGGTTCCGTCCCCTGGCGATAGGCTTCCAGCGCCACTTGTACCTCTTTGGGGGCCAGCGTCACGGTGAAGCCCGCCTCGTTGAGATCGGCCTGAATTTTCTGGGCAAAGGTGCCAAAGTTGATGCCGCCAAAGGTGAAATCAGGGTAGACCAGTTCTACCTCGACACCATCAGCATAGCCAGCTTCGGCCAGCAACTCGGCCGCGCGATCCAGATCACGGGCGATGCCGGTGTTGGGTTCGTACGCGCCCAGGAAGCCCACGGGCAACATTGAAGAAGGGGTCACCGATTGACCGCCGCCCAGAGCGCGAATGCCTTCATAGTCCAGGGCATAGCGCACGGCCTGTTGCACCAGCGGATCGGCCATGGGGCCGGCGATCTCTTCGTTTTGATTGGCCTTGAGGAAGACCAGCGTGTTGCTCAGCCCGTCGAAGATGGTGACGTTGGCGTTGCCCGCCAGCGAGGCGGTCTGATCCTGGCTCAGGTCAAAGGCAATATCCACATCGCCGGCCTCCAGTTGAATTTTCTGGGTGGCGGCTTCGGGGATGTTGCGGAAGATCACCCGCTCGATGGCGGGAGCTTCGCCCCAGTAGTTGGCGTTGCGCACAAGCACGGTCTCGACGCCGGGTTCCCATTTTTCCAACACATAGGGACCAGTGCCGGCGCTGTTCTGGTTCAGCCATTCCTCGGCGGTGTCGGCAGTGGCGGCGTCTTCGCCCGCTGTGCCGCCCTGGGCCTCGACCGCCTCTTGGTTGACCACGCTAAAGCCGCCAAAGACGATCTTGTTAAGGATAGCCGGGTCGGGCTGCGTCAGCGTCAGCACCACTGTGGCGTCGTCCGCTGCTTCCACCGAGGCGATGGTGTCGGCCAGGAACGAAGGATTGCCGGTGATATTCTTGAGACGATTAAACGAGAAAGCTACATCTTCGGCGGTGACGGGCGAGCCATCCGAGAAGGTGGCATCGGCGTCCAGCGTAAAGGTGTAGACCGTGCCATCCTCGGAGATCTCCCACGATTCGGCCAGATCCGGCACAACCGTCTCCACCGAATCCGGCGGGAAGGTGACCAGCGTGTTGTACGTGGCTTTGTGGACAATCGAGGGCAGCGTCTCATAGGCGCGCTGCGGGTCATACGAAGCGGTGTCCTCGGCAATGGCGACGACGAGGGTGTCGCTCATTTCGTCGCTGACCGGGGCCGATTCGCTGCTAGGCGTACCGCCTTCGGCTGTGGTAGCGGGCTGGACCGGGGCCGGGCAGGCGGCCAAGATCAGGGCCAGCACGCCCAACAAGAGAATCAAACGAAGTTGTTTCATAAGTACCTCCTTGGAATGAATGGATGTTTTTTCTCAGAATTTTCACCGCAGCGCAAAGAACACAGAGGTTAGAATAGAACAATTGTACCTATTTAGGTGCGACGCACTCGCCAGCAGTAGAACGGGTGTGAAAAGCGTGTGTGGCGAGTGCGTCGCACCCCTTACCTGCATAGATATGATACAGTTTGGATTTTATAGATAAAAATGGATCTTGCCCAGAGAGAAGAAGCTTGGCCCTTTTTGCACTTTGCCTTTTGCCTTCTCTATAGTTCTTTGTTCTTTGCGTTCTCTGCGATAAATTCTCTGGTTAAGACAGGAAACTGAACTGTACACGAATCGGCACAGGCGTGCAAAGTTAGCCAGATCAGCGGGAGAGAAATTGGCCCACAAAGCGCTTCGACCATCCGCCATCCCGGTGCAGCCACACGGGCTTAACATCCCCGGCGCGCTGACCGAGGCTGACGCAGCCGTCGATGTACGTTTGTCGCGCGCCGACTTCAACGGCGAAAAGTCGCAGCTCGCCCAACTGCCCCAACGCCCGACAATAGGCGTAGTGGGGATTTTGGCACAGGCTCTTTTCAATGGCGTGGCCCAGGCTATACAGGCGGGAGGGTTCGGCGGCGCTCTGAATATAGAGTGCATAGGTCGGCGGCACAAGATCGGGATCACAGGCCAGCATGGCAAAGGCGGCTTCGACGCTGTGGGCGTGCAGCGCCTCTTCCACCACGCCGCCCACGTGCGCGGCGTTGAGTTTTTCGCCAAACCAATCGACAACGCGTTGACGCCCCACAAAACGCAACAGTGGACACTGGTTGATCTTGCCCACCACCTCCACAATATCGCCCAGTTGATAGCGCAGCAGCCCGCCCCCCGTGCTGATCACCACTGCGTAGCGTGCGCCAACCGCCAGCTCGTGGGCCAAGAGAGTTTCGAAATTTTCACCGCAAAGATGCGAAGAACCCAAAGATTTTCTTTCCATTCCGAGCTTTGTATCCTCTGCGCCTTTGCGGTGATTCTCTTGCGGGATAAATTCGTAAAAGTGGGATTGCACAGAGAGCGCGTGGCCCGGCTGTCCATGCAGCGGGAACGAGACAAAGCCTTCCGTCGCCAACAAGCCTTTGGGCTGAAGCCGCGCTTGTGGAAAGAGCGCGGCCAACTGGCGCGGATAGGGCGCGGCGTTGGCATCGGCCCAACAACTGAGCAGCCGTAGCCGCGGCCACAACGCCGCGTTGCGCTGCGCCGGATCTGATTCACGCCCCAAAATCGCGCTGACTTCGCGCCCACGTGCCGGATCGGCGCGGTTCTGGCGCAAAAGCACAGCGTGCAGATCAGCGTCCAACGGCGCGGGCGGCGTCAGCGTCCCCGCCGCGATGTCATCGGCCAGCCGTGCGCCCCACGGCTCCAGCCCATCCAAGAGCAGCATGAAAAAGGTGGGATTCCACACCGAGACCAGCGCCAGCGTGCGGCTGCGCAGCAAAAAGAGCAGCGTCACATAGCGGAAGCTTGCCAGGTCGCTGATCAGTTTCACCGCCGAGGGCACGGCCATCACAGCGGTGATCAGGCGGCTTTGCACACGGCCAAAATAGGCGCTCTCCTCTTCAAAGCCAATCGGAATGTCGCCTGTGGAGCGGCGTCCGCGCGCCGTCACCGGCGTCACCGACCAATAGGCTTGCCCGCCCCACAGGGCCAGATCGCGCACAAAGGTGTGGACCACCCAGGGCGCAATCCCGCGTTGAAATTCGCGGTGCAGCGCGGCGGTGTAGGGGATCAACTTGGCCGCCGCCGTGGAGCCGCCCGTGGGTTCCAACAGGCGCACGGGTTCCGCTGTGAGCATCATTCTCTTCACCCGCGGCAATGCGTTCGATCCAGGGTTGATAGGTTTCATAGGTGGTCAAGGGCACTGCGCGGCGGAAAGCGTCTATGCTGTCAAGGGCAGGCGGGGTGAACTGGCGCAGATAGGCCGTGGCGCGGGTTTGGTGCAAAATGCGCCGCAAGACTGCTTCTTGCGTGGCGCGCACATGACGGGTGGCGGCACGCCAGCGCAACGCATCCGGCGTGGAAAGCGCCACCCACAGGGCATTTGCCAGCAGCGAGAGCATTGTCATGCGCTGGGCGGCGGCTCGACGCGGGCCGCCTGGGTCAGGGTGATGGCAAAGATGGCATAGAGCAGGGGACGCCCAAAACGGGTCAGCCCGGCCAAGGCACCGCCGCCAGTGAAGGTTTCCAGCCAGGAGAGATCGTGGGTGGTCAGCGCCCAGTTGATCACGGTGACGGTGATGAGCATGTAGCCGATGTAGAGGAAAATCCGGCTGACCCGTGGCAGGGCTGGCGTGGAGAGGTTGGCCCACGATCCCGCCGTGATCACGTCCCAGGCGATGCCAAAGGCGATGAAGCCGATGCCGGCGAAGGCAAAGAAGGGGCTAAAGGGGTTTTCGATAAAGTCGGTCTGGCGCAGCAGCGTGATCACCATCAACAAAAAAAGCATCTGCTCGGCGCGTGCCGGGGTGAGCCGACGGCGCACGCCCCACCCAACAGTCACGCCTGTGAAGAGGAGTACCCACCAAAATTCCAACGTTTCCGGGCGATCCCAATAAAATCGGCGCAGCGGCGCGTCCAGTTCGGTCAGGCGCGACCAAAGATGGACAAAGGCCACCAAGAGCAGATAGAGCGCCAATGCCCGGCGCCCTCGCCACGCCAATCCGAGACCCACCAGCAATGCCGCCCCGCTGACCACGATAAGCAGCTCTGGGCCGGGAATGTAGCTGTCGAGCAGTTGAGCAACGTAGTAGATCAGGATAATCGGCAAGGCATAGTGTTGTACGGCCTCATCCACTCCTTCTTCATCCACAGGCCCCTGCCGGGTGATCAATCCCCAACTTAGCGCCAGCCCCAGAGGAATCCCTAGCGCGCCCCCATAAGGGTAGAGTAGCTCGGCAAGCGGGAAAATTGCCAGTTGGCCGGCCACGTCCACCGCCACCACCCACAGCCGCCACCCCAACAACAACAGCAAAGCGACGAGCAAAACGCTCCCTGGCAGGCGTGCCGAGATGATCTCAATCGGCCAGCGTGCCGCCTGTCGTGTAAAGTCGGCAATGTCCACGCCGATGAGGAGAAGCAGGGGGATAATCAGCAGTTTCAACACGATTAGGCTCAGGCCAATGTGGCCCAGCACCAAAGGAATGCCCGTGACTTGGAGATCAGAGACATTTTGCAGATGGGCCAGCGCTTGGGTGATCCCGACCAGGGCCAGCAATAGAGTAAACGCAACTTCAGGCGATGGTTTGATCCAACGGCTTGTGGCAAAGAGGAGCAGCACACCCACCATGCCGCCGAGCATGAGCAGCATAATCAACAAAAGGAGAGGGGAGGGTGAACCCAAACCCGTTACAAAAACAAAATAGCCCCACAGCGTGCCCACACTGAGATAGAGCAATAACACGGCCAGACGGATGAGCGGGTGGCTGTAGAGCGTGCCGGCCAGGGCAAAGGTCCACGCCAGCGACAGCATAAAAACGGTGAGCGGCAGCAATGCCGTGGGGATCAGCGAACCGCGCCCCGTCACCGGGCCGAGGGAGGGCAGCAGCGGAAAGAAGGCGCGCCCGGCGTCGTTAAAGAGCAGCACGCCCAGCATGGCAAAAAGCAACCCAAAGCCAATCCAGACCAGCCCGCGCACTGAAAGCGATAGCCCGCGCAGCCGAATGGTTCCTTCTTTGAGATCCGCCCACACAAAATCGCGCACACCGCCCACAGTCAACGCCAGCACCAACCCAAGCACGGCGGCCAGCGTCGATCCGGTGGGGCCAAAGCGTTGAAGAAATGCCAACATGGAAAGTGCTTTCTGTAGAGTGGGGATTGGCGATTAGGGATTGGCGATTAGGGATGACATCGTCCACGGTGGGGTGTCCGTCGTCATTCTTCCAGCCGCATCCCCCATAGACGATCTGCCAGGGGGACGAGTACGCTGCCATCTACGGCGGCGGGGCGCTGGGCATAGCTGTTGCTGTTCAAATTGCCCCCGGCATCGCCCAACGTGGCGATCTTTTCGCCAGTGTGCGCGTCCAGCAATACCACACGCCCATCCTGTAACGGAACCCAGATGCGCCCGTTGATGAGGGCTACACTGCCCAGACGGCTGAGCGGTGGGTGATACTGCCAGCGCAGGCTGCCGTCGGCCACATCCAGCCCCACCAGATCGCCTGTGCCGAAATAGAGCGGCACGATGAGCAGATCGCCATGCTGCCACAGGCTATCCAATGGCCCAACCGGACTGGGCAAGGGGGTCTCCCAGCGGCGGCTGCCATCAGCGGGATCAAGCGCGGCCACCATGCCCTGGTTCATGTCCGCGTGGATCAGGCCCACAAAGAGCGTACCGCCGTCGTCGCTCAGACGGGGGAGGCCCAGCCCAATTTGATCCGCCAGCGACCAGCGCAGCACGCCCGTTTGCCGATCCCAGGCCGAGGGCGGCGTGCTCAGGTAGATCGACGTAGCGTCCACGGCCAGACTTCCTATGATTGCCACGGGGCCGCCCTCTTGTTGCCAATGCACGTCACCGGTCTTTACATCCCGCGCCGTGAGTTGCCAGGCAATGCTGTCGTCTGTTTGGGTCAGCCAATAAATGTCATCATCGGCAGCCACCGGCGGATGCAGGGTCATGCCCTCACCGGCCTGTTGCCAACGTAGCGCGCCCGTGGACAGCGCATAGGCCGCCAGTTGATCGCCCACGGCCACGAACAGTTGATCGGCATGAACCAGAGGCGCGCTGACAGTGCTGGCGGTGGCATCGACATGCGCAAAAATTTCTGTCTCCCCCGTGGCGGGCTGCACTGTGTAGAGGGTGTTGCCTTCGTCGAGCAGATAGAAGCGTTCCCCGTCGGTGGCGGGGGTGGTGACAAACGGGCTATGTTGGAAAGGGGCATCCGACCAACTGCGCGCCCAGGCGAGTGTGGGCAGCGGCTGCGCAAGGCGAGCGGGGCCAAGTCGCCGGATCACCGCATTGGTATCTGCCAGCCACAGCGCGCCGCCCCCCAGACTTGCGCCCAGGGCATATTGGGCGGGATCATCGGCGCTGGGCGACCAGACCGTGACGGTTTGGCCTTGCTGATCCAGTTGATGCACGACGCCGTTGCCTGCTACGGCAAAGATCGCATCGTCCACCACGGTGGCTGGCCCCACAAAGTTAAGGGTAGCCACCGTCCAGCGCCGCTGCCCCGTGGCCCGCGGAAAGGCAGTCAGATCACCAAATTCATCCACCACATAGACCTGATCTGCATCCACCGCCGGGGCGGTACGCAGCGCATAGCGTGTGGCGGCGGTCCACAACTCGCGGCCATCGCGAGCGGCCAATGCCACGAGCACGTTATTGCGCCCGGCCACGTAGATCACCCCCTCGGCGGCCACCAGCGGCGCTTCCACCGGCGCGCCAGCATCATAGAGCCAGCGCTCTGTGCCGGTGGCCGGGTCGAGCGCATAGACTGCGCCATCGTCGGCCCCGATTGCCACTACATCCCCGGCCAGCACAGGCGACGCCACCACTGGCCCGCCCGTGGATCGCTGCCAACGCAGCGCGCCCGTTTTGGCATGGAAGCCATAAAGGGAGCGATCCTCCCCGCCCACAATGACAGTATCCGCCACCACCAGGGGCATGGTAGCAAGGTTATCGCCAATGGCGCGCGACCACAGGAAAAGCCCTTGGGGGTTGAGGGCGTATAAATGCTTGTCGCTGGCCCCCACATAGATGATGCCAGTTTGTGGATCATAGCCAGGGCGACCGTAGATCGTGGCGCCGGGATGAAAACGCCAGCGCACATCGCCGTCAATCGAACTGGCATCAAAGGCAACCAGATCGCCCTGATAGCCTGCCGCCAACAACAGGGGCGGTTCCCCCGGCATATAGACAGGCTGGATGGTGCTGGCCCCTGTCTGCCCCACGGGCAGTGCACGTCCCACTCGCTCCCATGTCCAGGGGGCAGTGCTGGCAACAGGCGTCGGCGCAGGCAACGAGGCCAGCGGCGGTAAAAGATTGGGGCGAGCTGCCACGGCATCGCGTATGGCATCGGGCAACGTAGTGGCCGCCACGAGCAAAAACTCTTTGGTGGGGGTCCCTGTGGCATCTGTGGAAAGAATCGTCACCGTGCCCACCTGGGCGCACATCCACACGTGATCGGTCTGATCTTGCAGCGATTCGCCCGCGCGGGTCAGGAGCAGCCGCTGCTTCATCTGCACACAGTCGCCATAGGCCCCCAGCGGCGTGGTGTGCGAAGCCGCGGCGGTTAGCACTTCGCCGGTGTACACATAGTCGATTTCGCCCAGCATGCCATGCGATTCCCAGGATCGGCCCACAGTCAGATCGGCGGGCAGGCTCAGCGCCGGCGGGGAGAAGATCAGCGTCTGGGCGCTGGCTTCATCGTGGATCGCCAACAGATGATCACCAGCAGGGTCGCGCACCAGCAAGGCCACGGTGGCGGTGATGTTGCCGCTGGCATCTACACTCTGATTGCGTTGTTGATAGACTACAGAGCCGCGTGTGCGTGCTGCCGATCTCTGCCAAATCGGCGGTCATTTCCGCTTCGCCATAATAAAAATCCACCAGCGCGTTGCGGGTGGCGTCATCCAACACGTTGATCAAGGCCTGGCCCACAGGCAGGGTGCGGATGTTATAGCTGTCCCACGTGGAGATGGCGGCGGTGGAGGGATCTTGCACAGCATAGAGCAACGATTCTCCATTGCTCAACGGCGCATAGCGCGCCAATAAATCCCCGCCGGGGGCGGGGTCCCAGACCCAAGGCAGCACCAGCCCGGCCAGCAACAGCCCCATGAGGAACAGGCTGGCACACAGGATCAGAACGTTTTTGAAGAGAGACGGCGAATCGGTGGTGGCATCGGCGATCATGGCGGCGCAGGCTTTGCGGTGTGGGAAAAGTGAGTACGCTTTCGGTCCTATTATACAATAAAGGAGTATGGAGTACGGAGTAAGAAGTCAGTATCACGAAAGGAAGCGATTGAGAGCAGCGGAGTTCTGGACATCGCCTATTCGTTTGCCGCCCTTCATGAGATTGCGAAGCGCACACCCTGTCTTCTTTCCTCACTGCAAAGCCATATGGTAGATCCGATGGGCTGTGGTATACTACGCCACGTTTATTGGATTGAGATCAACCCTGATTCTAAAGATGAGATAATTGCCGTATGCATAGCCAACTCCATCGTTTTGTACTTCGCCGCCTGGGCGCTGTTGCCCTGGGCATACTGTTTATTTTGATGCTGGCGGCTTGTGGCGCGGCGGCTGCGGAGCCGACAGCCACGCCCACCAAGACGCCTGTGGCCCAAGCGGCAGTGGCGGAAGCTACCGACACCCCCATGCCCACGGCTACGCCAGAGCCGCCCACGGCCACGCCGGAACCCCCCACCCCCACCGCGCCGCCGGACAATATCGCGCCCTATACCGGACTGGCCGTCCAAGACAAAAGCCTGCTCCAACAGAAGCCGATTTTTGTCTGTGTCAACAATGATCCTGTGGGGCGGGCGTCCCACTTTGGGCTGGAGTTGGCGGATCTGGTCTATGAATATATTGTGGATGGCTTTTCGGTAACGCGCCTCTCGGCGCTCTATCAGAGCCAGGGCGCGCAGCGTGTGGGCCGGTCCGCAGCGCCCGGCTGCCCAATATCAAGATCACCTATATGTACGACGCCGCGCTGGCCTGCTCTGGCGGCAGCGATGAGGTGCGCTATCTGCTCAAGAACGAGGTGGGCTTCCCCTATCTCGACGCCGATATTGACGACCCCAGCAACAATGTCTATTACACCAGCCTGGGCAGCGACTATCGGACGCGCATGCAGGTGAGCACCGACGGGGTGCGCCGCTGGCTGGAAGATGTGCGCCAGCGTTGCGTCGCCAATCCCAGTTTGAACTATTGTCAGCGTGTTTTTAACAACCTGCTCACGCCAGAGGGCGCGATTAAGACCTGGAATCGACCCGGCTTCCAGTTTTCCGAAACGCCCTCGTCGGTAAACACAGCTACGGCATCGGTGATCAACATTCGCTATCCCGGCGGCAACAGTGTGGAATGGCGCTATGACGCCGCCCGCAAGCTCTATGTGCGCTTCCAGGGCGGCGTGGCCCACATTGACAATATGAACGGTCAGCAGATTACCAGTGAAAATGTGATTGTGGTCATTGCCGCACACAATCTCACCAACATTGTGGAAGATAGCCTGGGCACCAAAGGCGTGGATATTCAACTCTATGACTTTGGCGATTTTCGCATCTTCCGCGATGGCCTTGTCTATGAAGGCACATGGCGGGCCAGCGATCAAAGCCCACCGCGTTGGCTTGGCCCCGGTGAACAAGAGATCCCGTTGCGCCCCGGCCAAAGCTGGATACAGATACTGCAAGACACATCTACGCTGAGCTATCAATAGTAGACGAGAGAAGGGTTGCCAACGCAGCGATTTATCCTCCGCAGCGCCACAAAGGATCCGTTTCTGCTCTTTGAACTATGTTCTTGTGGGCTGCTGCGGAGCCTAAGCTGACCCTAATCAAACCTCTATCCAAGAGCAGGTGAATGTCAGCGCCGACTGTCCTTCACCTGCTTTCTTTATGCCCACAGCCCTGGCGAACCGGACAACTCGCCCGAAAAGATCAAAGGGGAATTGGGCAAAAGAGATCTGACAGGTTGACAAGAAAGCAAATATGCTAAAGGATAAGGTTGAATGGACTCTGGCAATCTCCGGCGATGGACGCGTCGGCACAGGATAAGATGGAGGACCGTCCCGGATTTGCTATGAGCCGCATTCCAGCCGACGGTATCCCCGGCAACGCTTGTGAGGCGTTGACTTTGTGCGGTTGGAGGAAGAGGAGTCTTATGTCACGGATACACTATGAAACAGTGGCGCGAGAGCGGTATGCTCGCAACGTGCGCAAGGCCCAAATGCAGGATCTGTTGGGCCTGATCACTGGTAGCGATAATAATTTGGTGAATTTTGAAGAAGTTACAAAACGCTTGCACATTCGTCAGGAGGTTGGGAAGGCTATCGAGATTGTGCCGGTGGAAAAGATTGTGGGCAGCCTGGGGCGCTATCACGATTTCACACGGGAATTTCTGCCACGGCCCACGGTGAGTGAGTATCGTTGGTCACAACTGGACGCCGCGCTCAACGCGCTCGATCCTGTGCCGCCGGTGGAACTCTACCGGATTCACGATGTTTTTTTTGTCAAAGATGGCAACCATCGGGTCAGCGTGGCCCGGGCTAATGGCATCGATGTTATTGAAGCGTATGTGACGGAATTAGCGACGCCCATCCCGCTGACGCTGGACGATTTCGAGCGTGAACGGTGGTTGATTAAAATGGAATATGCAGATTTTCTCCAAGAAACCCGGCTGGATCTACTGCGCCCAGGGGCGGATCTCTTGCTCACTGTTCCCGGTCAATATCAGATCATTCGCGATCACATCAACGTACATGGCTATTTGATCAACCAGGAGTTGGATCGACAGAATGCAAATTACCGGCTGGGGCCGAGCGACATTGTCATGAGTTGGTATGACACCATCTATCTCTCGATGGTCACAGCCATTCGGCATTATAATCTGTTACAGGAATTTCCCGACCGCAGCGAAGCCGATCTCTATCTTTGGATCAGCAAACACCGCGAAGATCTGGCTGCTGGCTATGGGCTGGCCCCGCTCAGCGCCGAGGCCGCCGTCAGCACCTTTGCCGAAACGCACAGCGCCAATCCTGTGCAGCGCACGCTCAAAGGGTTGCGCCTGGGCTGGCATCGTACGCTGGGCGACGAAAAGCCGCTGGGCATGAGCGAAACGGAATTTGCCGAAGCCCGCGCCCGTCACGATGCTGGCGAGTTGACTCTCTCCGAGGCCCAAACCCGCAGCGAAACCGAGCCAGCCGCCGCGCCCAGCACAGCGTTGGAGAACCACTCGTAGCTTTATATACTCCGCAGCCCACAGGGGGAGTTTTCAAAGAGCAGAAACTATTCCTGTGTGGCGCTGCGGAGTATAATTCATTGGATGAACCGCCATTAGAGCGAAGGAAAAAGAGACTTTATGCGACGTGTCAAAATTGTGTGTACGATCGGGCCCAGCAGCCGCGAGCCGCAAGTGCTCACTCAATTGATTGAAGCGGGCATGAACGTGGCACGCATGAACATGAGCCACGGCACCTATGAATATCATGCCGAAAATATCCGTCGCATCCGCGAGATCTCCCAGATCCTGAACAAGCCCATCGCCATTTTGGTAGACCTGCAAGGGCCAAAGCTGCGTGTGGGCAAAATGCAGGAAGGCGGCGTACCGCTGGTGGCCGGGGAAACTTTGGTGATGACCATTGATGAGATCGTGGGCGAGCCAGGCCGTGTCCCCGTTCAAAATAAAGAGTTGCCACGTATGCTTAAGGCGGGTGAGCGCATTTTGCTTGACGATGGCCTGTTGGAGCTAGAAGTACGCAGCACCACCAAAACCGAGATCAACACCGTGGTGATTGTGGGCGGGCAACTCTTTGACAACAAAGGGCTGAATCTGCCCCACTCCAAACTGGACATTCCTTCGCTGACCCAGAAAGACAAACAGGATGTTGAGTTTGCGCTGGAACAACAGGCCGATTGGATTGCGCTGAGCTTTGTGCGCCAGGCCAAAGATGTGGAAGACCTGCGCGACATTATCCGCGGGCGGGCCGCCTTTGGCCGCACCACGCCGATTATCTCCAAAATTGAAAAGCCCGAAGCGGTGAAAAATATTGAGGAGATCATCCAAGCCTCGGATGGCATCATGGTGGCTCGCGGCGATCTGGGTATCGAGACCAGCCCCGAAGCCGTGCCCATGGTGCAAAAGATGATCATTGCCCGCTGTGGGCAGACCGACAAACCTGTAATCACGGCCACACAGATGCTGGATTCGATGATCCGCAACCCGCGCCCAACGCGCGCCGAGGCCAGCGATGTGGCGAATGCCGTGCTCGACGGCAGTGATGCGATTATGCTTTCCGGCGAGACGGCCAGCGGTTCGTATCCTGTGCGCTCGGTGCAGACCATGGTCAAGATTGCCGAAGAAGCCGAGCGTGTGCGCTATCTTAACCAGGGGCCAACAGCCCAGCCCTGGGACAACATCGATTCCATTGCCGGGGCGGTGAGCCATGCCACTGTGGTCACTGCCCACGAAGTGGGGGCGGCGGCGATTATCGCCCCCACGGTGAGCGGGGCCACGGCCAAAAAGCTTTCGCGCTTTCGCCCGTCTATGCCCATCATTGCCGTGACCCCCAGCCCGATTGTGCATCGGCAACTTGTGCTCTATTGGGGCGTCTATACGCTGTTGGGCGAGCGTATGAACACCACCGATGAAGTGGTGGACGACGCGGTGAACCGCACCCATCAGGCCGGTTTTGTGGATCAGGGCGATATTGTACTGGTGACGGGCGGCGTGGTGGGCGGCGTGCCGGGGGCCACGAATTTGATGACGGTGCGGCGGATTTCGCGCATTTTGGTCAACGGCACAGGGCTGGGCCATCGTCGCCACAGCGGGCGCATTATCCGGCTGGAACCGGGCCAAAGCAGCCAGGGCATTGTCGCCAGTATGCAGGATATTCTGGTGGCCGAACGGCTGGATCGCTCGAATTCGGATCTGGTCTACCAAGTGGGCGGGATCATCACCCAGGATGCGGGGATGGAGAGCTATGGGGCGCTGGCAGCAATTGAACTGGGCATCCCCACGATTATCGGCGCGCGCGGCCATTGGAACGAACTGGAACATGGACGCATGATCTTAATCGACGCCAACACGGGCAATGTCTATGATGGCAATGCGTAGCGTTGAACTGTTGCGTGCTGCGTGTTGTATATCTCCAGAACACGCAGCACACAACCCGTTTGCTACACCTTTTCTGGCACTTCGTTGCCGGCTTCAAGAATGGCTTTACGCACATCCACGGTGAAGAGAATGATCATCCCCACCGTAAAGAAAATAATCAGCGAGATAATTGCCGGGCGCAGGCTGCCCATAAACTGATTGACCAACCCAAAGAGCGCTGGCCCCAGCCAGGAGGTCCCCCGCTCGCTGATCTCGTAGATCGAGAAAAATTCTGCCTCTTTGCCGCGTGGGATCATCTGCGAAAAGAGGCTGCGGCTGATGGCCTGGCTGCCGCCCAGCACCGTGGCGATCACGGCCCCCAGCACCCAAAATTCCGCCACACGCCCCTCGCCGCGCAGCCCCACGTAGGCATAGCTCACCACCCCGGCCCAGATCACCAGGCTAATCAGGATGGCCCGCTTTGCCCCCACGCGCCCAGCCAGCCGTCCCCACAGCAGCGCGCCGCCAAAGGCCACAAACTGGATCATTAAGATCACCAAGATCAACATACTCTGATCGATCTCCAGCCCGCCCTGGATCAACGGTGCAGCGGCAAAGGTGGACGCCACCACAATCACTGTCTGGATGCCGTCGTTATAGATCAAATAAGCCACCAGATAGCGGATGGTCTGCGGGTAGTGGTGGGCGTCGCGGAAGGTCTCGAAAAGCTGACGAAATCCCACGCTCAGATAGCTTGCGCCAGCGGGCAGTGTACGGGCGGCGCGGCGCGGGCGCAGTGTGGCCCAGGTGCGGAATCCCCACCCAAACCACCAGATCCCGGCAGAGGCAAGATTGATGCGGATGGCAAGATTGGTGTCGACGCCCAGGCGGTCGCGCAGGAGGAAGAAGGCCAAGTTAAGCCCCAACAGTACCCCACCGCCCAAGTAGCCCATGGCCCAGCCTTGCGACGAGATTTTGTCGCGGGTATTGGGCGAGGCGATGTCGGGCAGATAGGCGTTGTAAAAGACAATCGCCGCCCCAAAGGCCAAGTTTGCCACAATGAAGAGCAGCCCGCCCAGCCACCAGAGATCACCGCTGACGAAAAAGAAGAGCATGGTGGTCAGCGAGCCGATGAAGGCAAAGATCTGTAACATGCGCTTGCGCTGGTTGGAATAGTCGGCAATCGCCCCCAGAATCGGTAAAAAGAAGACCTGGAGCAGCACGGAAAGTGAAACGCAGTAGGGCATTAGCGAATCTGGCGCAATCGGGATTCCCAAGAAATAGACAACATCTGTACCAGCGGCCTGGGCCGAGGCGCGCGCCAGGCTGGCAAGGTAGGGGCCGAGGAAGACGGTGGCAACCGTGGTGGAGAAGGCCGAGTTGGCCCAGTCGTAGAAATACCAGCCGACCTGTTCCCGACGGTCGTCTGTGGGGGGGAGTGTGTTCGCCGCTGACACGGGTGTGGACATCTGGTTTCCCTTTGGGCTAAAGAGGATGGGTTAAGAAGACGGGCAGAAGTTTTCGCATTGTAGCACAGAGACAGGCGTTACGCACCGACAGTCTGCCAAGAAAAGTCAAGCGTTTCCGAAGCGTCAACGTCTGGGTCAATGCGTCCTTTCCGAGAGAGACAGAAAAGGAACGACAGGGTGATTTGGCTTTCGTTTCCCTATGCGTGGTAGAATCTTCCGAGGGACGACTGAACCAAAGGGAAACCATGACTGCTCATTCTGCAACGCTTCTATCTAACACATCTGACTCTGACCCATCTGACATTATCATTCACAGCCACGAGGCGATCTTTACCTTTACCGCCGGGCTAACCTTTGCCCATTATCTGGGCCATTTGCCTCTGGAAAGCCGCCAGTTTTTACGCCGCCGCTACGATATCGTGCGTATTGATCCCGACACCCAGGGATTTCTGGCAACCTATCCAACTTGGCTTTATTGGGTGATTCTCGTCAGCGAGGAAACACCCGACACGCGCATGATTTTGCCCATTGTGCAGCGGCTGGCCGAAAGCAGCCCGCGCATTGATCTGCGTATTGTCTCTGACGAGGCGGATCTGTCGGCGCTGAACCGTCTGCTAGACCAAGAGATGGATCTGGAAGAAGCCGCGGGCGATCTAGAGATGCCGCTGCTGCTGGTCTTTGACGAAGAATGGAACTATCAGGCCCAGTGGGGACCGCGCCCCCAGGCTGCCGAGGCGCGCCTGGAAAGCTGGTTGGCTGACCATCCCACCTATGAGGCGTTGATGGACGAGAGCGCCGAGGCGAGCGAGGCTGCCGAGGCGCTGATTGCCAAATTAACCAATCAAATGCGCATCTGGTACAACGACGATCTGACGGTGGCCTGTATCGGCGAAATTCGCGCCATGCTGAACGCATTGGGTAGCGACGATTCTGAGGATTAAGCGGACCTGTGATGAGAGATCTTTTGACCAAAACAACCCTGGTGCGCGGGCTTACCTTGCTGTTGCTGCCGCTGGTGATGCTGGCCTGTAGCCTGCCGCATCAATACACGGCGCTGCTGTTTGAGACCCCACAGCCTGCCCCCGATATTGTGGGCACGGACATCACAGGCGCACCATTTCGCCTGAGCGATCACAAGGGCAAGGTCGTGCTGATCTTCTTTGGCTACACCTATTGCCCCGACATCTGCCCCATGACATTGGCAGCGCTGGCCCGTGCTTATACCCAGGTGGCCGAGTCCGATCCGGCCCTCATTGACGGGCTGGAGGTGGCGTTCGTCAGCTTCGATCCACAACGCGACACCCCGGAACGACTGGCGGCCTACGTTCCGGCTTTTCACCCAGACTTTCACGGTGTCTATGTCGCCCCTGCCGAGCTAGAAACGCTCAAAGCGCCCTATGGTCTCTTTGCGGAAAAGAGCACAGCCCCGGCTGGCGAGAATGGCTACCTCATGGACCATACCAGTGGCATCTATTTGATGGATCGGGCGGGCAATTGGGCTGGGCTGTTCAAGGCCGACACCCCCGTTGATGTGCTGGCCGACGATCTTCGCCACTTTCTCCACCGCTCATAGCCACGCATGAAACCCACTGCGCCCCCTGCTTCCTCCACAACACAGCCGCGCTGGCTTCGGCTGACGTTTTTGTTCGTGGTGGCCCTGTTTGCCTATCAAACAGCCTGGGCAGGCGTCGAATTGACGAGTTTAACCGTGACCCCGTTGGGGGACCGCGTGCAGATCGTCTGGGAGACAGCCCGCGAATATGACGTGGCTGCCTTTCAATTGTACTATCGTCCGGCCGATCAGCCCGATGCCACCTATCAGCCCATTGGTGGCCCGGTGCAGGCCCAGGGCCAGTTGGACAGCGGCGCTATTTATCAGGCCGAGTTTTATCAACTGCAACCTAGTGTCAGCTACTGTTTTCGGCTGCAAGAGATCCCCAGCAACAACGAGCCGGGCGATGTCTTTGAGCGCTGTGGCTATGGGATTGGGACCACGCCCACGCCCACCTTTACGCCCACGTCTCCCTTTCCACCCACGCCCACAGAGACACCCATTCCCACCCAAACACCCTTCCCCACCGAGACCCCTTTTCCCACCCAGCCCTTCCTGATAGATACACCCATTCCGCCCGTCACTGGCGGGCAGGAAGAAGGCGGCGTTACGGTCCTCATGCAGACCGAGACCCCTGATCCAGCGATTCCGCCCACCTACGTCGTGCAAACCGCCACCTTTACCCCCACGCCGCTAGTGATCTTGCCCACGCCGACGCCCCTGCCCACGGTGACCCCTACTTCGGTCTTTGGCTTCCTGGGCGGGGGATGGCGCGGCACACCCGACGAAGGCTCGCTCACCGGGCTGTTGGTGCTCATGCTCTGTGTGGGCAGTGTGGGGCTGGCGTTGTTGGGGGTGGCAACGCTGCTGGGTACGCTCTTTTATTTACGGTCCCGTCGCTAGCGCGCCATGCGTACTTTCATCGCCATCAACCTGCCCGCTGCGCTCAAAGCCGCGATTGGAGCGCGCCAGCAAGATTTACAGGCGCGCCTCACCGCCCACGGGCTAACCGATGCGCTGCGCTGGGCCGACCCCACCAAACTGCATTTGACGTTACGATTTTTGGGTGAAACCACAGAGGCACAACGGCAGCCGATAGAGTCCGGGCTGCGTACTCTCGCCGGGACAATCGCCCCAGTGCGGCTGCATCTGCATGGCTTGGGGGCCTTTCCAAAGTGGCAAAAGATGGCTGTGTTGTGGGTGGATGTGGGCGGGGATCTGGCTGAAGTGGCTATGCTGCAAACGGGGATAGAGCAAGTTGCACAGCGGGCTGGCTTCGCCGCCGAAACGCGCCTCTATCGTCCGCACGTCACGCTGGCCCGGCTGGACCAGAACACGCCTGCCCCGATCTTGCGCCAACTGGACAATCTCTTGCGGCCCACGGCAGAATCATCCCCGCGCCTGGGCGAGTGGACTGTCACCGAGTTGGTGTGGATGCAAAGCCAGCTTCATCCCAGCGGTGCGCGCTATAGCGAGTTGGCGCGCTTTGCGCTGTGCCAAGAAGCTGAATGAAGCAGAGTATCTATTCACGTTTGGGGTGCGACGCACTCGCCAGGAATAGAGTGGTTGTGAAAAGCTTTGGACGAGTGCGTCGCACCCCATTCGTTCTGCTCATGCATTTTTCATTCCGTATGCCACTATCCCCCTTGCCCTTAGGGACGGAGGGGGCTTTGGGCTAGGGTGGGCTAGCAGCCACCGGCTCGGCGTTGCTTTCTTCATCCACCCGCCAGCGTGGGCGCTGCGGCGCAGTCGCCACTTCGACGCCGTGGAAAAAGACAGCCAGCGGCCCACAGACCAGCGTCCCCGTGATAAATCCCCACAACAGCAGCGTCACCGTGCCGATGATCTGGGCCTGAAGTTGTGCGGGGAAATCGCGCTGAAACCCTTCCGCCACCAATAGCCCCGAAACCCCCTGCCCGTCAACGCCCAGATAGCTTTCAATCCCGGTCTTCTGCCAGCCACTGCCCACCAGCCCATCGGCCAAAATCCCTACTGAAAGCAGCCCGATCAGCGCAGGCAACCCAGCCATCACCACCACCCCAGCCACATCGTTGAGCCGCATCACCCGGTTAATGACAAAGGTGACAAAAGGCACAGTGCCCCCGGCCATCAACCCCACCAAAAGGCCCGCCGAGGGTGCGATAAAAGGACCAACCGCAAACCCGGCAATTGTCCCTGCCGCCACCCCGCGTGCCGTCATCGATGGATCACTTTCGCCCGTCACAAACCAAGTGTAGAGCAGCGGGATCACGCCGCCGCCCATGGCACAGAGCAGAACATTGACACTGCCGCGCAGAGGAGCCAGTTCGCTTAGGGTGCTGAGCTGAATTGGATTGCTCCAATTCCAGCCCAGGCTACCCACCATGAGCAGCAGCGCGCCCACCACGGCCAACAAGGGTAGATGCACCGAGGGCAGGGTGGGATCAAACAGCGAGCGCGGGACGCTGCGCGGCAGCCAGATCAGCAGCGCCGCCAACGTGATCCCCGCGGAGACAGCAAAGACCGTGCCCGCACCGCCAAAGTCGATGAAGCCGTGGCCTAGGCCCAGGTTATTGCCCAGCGCCGCCAGCCAGCCGCCGCCGCGCACCCAGTTGCCTGCCAGCGGATAGAAAAGGCCGCCGGTGAAGAGGGCGATCAACAGGGTTGCCACGGCGGGCGCACGGCCACGTAACGACAACACAGGCAACAGCGCCGCCGTCACCGCCCAGGGCAGATGGGCCAAAAAGAGGGCATAGACCGCATAGTTGCTTCCAATCCCGGCCAGAAACCAGCCACGCAACCCGGCCATGCCCCAGCCCGTGCCCCAATCAGCGGGCAGCGCGCTCCATTCCCAGACCAGTTCGCTTAGGTGGGGGTCATTGTAAAAAAGACCCACGCCGCCAAATTGCAGGCCAAATCCCACCGCCCAATAGCCCAGGCCCGCCAGACAGATCGCCGCCAGCCCTCCCAGCGCCGCATCCCAGGCCCGCTTAGGAGACATGCACGCAGCCCCCAATAAGACAAGCCCGGCTGGGATCAAAAAGGCCAGCCCAGCCGCGATGAGATACCAATTGTTGGAAAAATCCATAGGGTGTACCGTCCTGTGGGAACAATGCCGTGGGCATAAAACGTACGCACTTGATTTTATTCTCAGGAGACTTGACAGCTTTCAGAGCGGGTGTAATTCAGAATGGGGGAGAATCTTCGAAAAGTCATGGGGACTTTAGGGTTGGCGAACTCGTCCTCTTTCCCTTGCGCGAAGTCCTCGGCACTTCTGTTGACCCCACCTTGCATTACACCCCGTGCATCCCTCATCCTTCGGGCAAGCCCCGCTATCATACCCAAAAAGCGAGTGGGAGACAAACAGCCCCCCGGCTCGGGCTGGAAGCGGACAGGCTATGCCTCGTGCTCCGTGTGAGCATGACTGTGGATTTCGCTCCATCAGGCAAGATCCCACCCTTGTGCCGCCGCTTGGGCTTTATCCCCGCCTTTGACTATAATATCGCCCTATGCACAAAGACCGTTGGCTCCCGTTTACACCCGCCGCCCGCTGGCTACCCGTGGGTGTGGGCCTGCTTACCCTGCTTCTGTATAGCCTCACCGCCGCCCCTAGCATTGTCGAACTCTACGACGATAGCCTGGAATTTCAACTGGTTGGCCCCACCTTTGGCATCGCCCACCCCACCGGCTATCCGCTCTATATCCTGCTGGGCGGGCTGTGGAGTCGCCTGCTTTTTCCGGTGGGCAATTGGGCTTGGCGCATGAACCTTTTCAGCGCGCTCTGCGGCGCGGCTGCGGTGACTGTGCTTTTTCTGTTGGCGCGCCGGCTGGCTGGGAATGGCGGCGGATTGGTGGCGGCGCTGCTCTTTGCCTTGGGGCCGATCTGGTGGCAGCAGACCACCGTAGCCGAGGTCTACGCGCTGCATGGCCTCTTTGTAGCGTTGATCCTCTACACCACAGTGCGGCTTGAGCGTCGGTCATTGGGCGTGCTTGGCTTGCTCATTGGCTTCTCGCTCGCCCACCACCGCACCACCCTTTTACTGCTCCCGCCTGTGGTCGCTTCTCTGCTGTGGACGGAGCCGCGCCTGGCCCGTCCGCAGCGGGAGTGGCTGCGCTGGGGGCTGGCGTTGGCGCTGCCTTTTCTGCTCTATCTCTATATTCCCTTGCGCGCGGCCAACGGCATCGAACCGCTGGAAGGCGACTATGTCAACACCTGGACCGGCTTCTGGGATCATGTACTGGCGCGCACCTACACTACATTTCTCGGCGACAACGCGCTGGCGGTGGCACGCACCCCCGCCGATTGGCTGGCCGTGATCCGCGCTCAAGGCGGTTGGCTTGGGCTGATCCTGGGCATGATCGGGCTGGGCATCGGATTGCTCACCTCGCGCCAGCGCCCTGCTTGGGTCATGATTAGCCTCACGCTGGCGATTAACCTTGCCTTTGCCATGCGCTATCGTGTTGCCGACGCCGAAGTCTTCGCTATCCCGGTTTTTCTCTGTCTGGCTCTGGCAAGCGGACTGGCCGCCGAACGCCTCATCAGCCACATTTCAGCCCAGATTCCCTGGCGGCGCAGAACGCTCTATGCCCTGCTGCTCGCCGCCATTCTCCTCGTCCCCGGCGGGCGCGATCCGATAGTGAACCGCAGCCAAGCATGGACAACCCATGATTACGCCGTGGCGCTTGCTACAGTCGATTTCCCACCGCAAAGCCGTGTGGTGGGGCTGCGCGGCCAAATCAGCGTGCTTCAATACATGCAACAGGCCGAAGGCTTGGGGCAAGCGGCCATCCCTGTGGCGTTGGATGACCCGGCGGCGCGCCAAGCTTTTGTGGCCGCAGGGATGGCCGCAGGGTATCCGCTCTTTCTGACCCAAGAAGTGGCGGGCATCGGCAACCAGTATTCTTTCAGCGCCGAGGGTCCATTGGTGCGTGTCTGGCCGCGCGGCAGCGCACAACCGGGCATGCCCTCCATGCCGCTAGCTCTCTGTTTGGGCGACGATCTGCTCTGTGTGCGCGGCTATGATCTGACAGTTTTAGACGAGGCCGGGGGGCCGGCGCTGCGGGTGGCATTTTATTGGCAAGCGCAACGCCCATTGCCCGCCGTGCTCAAACTTTCGCTGCGCATGCTGGCTGAAAATGGCGATGTGGTGGGCGTGGAAGATCGCTTTCCGCTGCGCCAAGTTGCCCTCACCCCCGACTGGCTGCCCGGCGAAATCGTGCGCGATGTACATTATCTCCCCTATCCCGCCCCCGCGTGCCACCTGTTGGTCATCCCCTACGACGCCACTACCGCCACCGAAATCGGACGATTTACCCTCACTCTGCCTACGTTGCCCGCTGTTGCCGCCCAGTGAACGAGACAAAATAGGTCGATCATTTGTCAACTGCGGCACAGCATGCGATAATAGCGCCTGCTGCCCAGATACGTTGGGCAGGTTTATACAGCTCATCTCTACCTCTACCAGCGCATCGAACAGGGTGCAAGGGGTAGATTTTTTTAAGCCCCCTGTTCTTTATATCTACGTTCTTAGTACATCGAGGAGACACCATGTTTCGTTCCAAAATACTCTCCATCGGCGTGCTCTTGCTCCTGGTCTTGCTCTTTAGCGGCTGCTATGTCGGCCCTGATGGGACGTTTGTCTTTGTGACACCGGCCCCGGCTGACCAGGCCCCAGGCGAGAGCGCCGAGACAGTGGAACCCACTGTCGAACCCACTTCCGAACCGATTACGCTCACCGCGACGGTCAACACCCGCTCGCTCCGTGTACGCCAATCACCCGAAGCAGAATCACCCATTGTGGCGGGTCTGCGCGAGGGAACGGCGGTCACCGTGTTGGCGCGCAGCGAAGACATCCAATGGCTGCAAATTCAAGTTCCCGACATTGAAACTCTGGGTTGGGTGGCTGCCGAGTTTTTGATTGTGGATGGTGATCCCACCGGACTGCCCGTGCTCGGCGACGAGGCTGGTGAAGCAGTGGCCGCAGTTGCCACGCCCACGCCAGCCGCTACCCCGCTGCCCACCGCCACCCCGCTGCCCACCGCCACCGCTGCCATAAAGGTCACACCGCAGATTGATCTAGTGCAGACTGCCGGCGCAGCCGATGAATTCTCGACATTGGTCTCCGCTGTCGAAGCCGCGGGCCTGGCCGAAATTCTGGCTGGGGAGGGGCCATTTACCATCTTTGCCCCCACCAACGACGCTTTTGATAGCCTGCCCGCTGGCGCATTGGATGCACTGCTGGCCGATCCCGAAGGCGCGCTGCGTACGGTTTTGCTCTATCACGTTGTGGAAGAGAAGATCGCCACCGCCGACCTGAGTGATGGCATGGAAGTGGAAAGCGCCGCGGGCGAACCGCTCAGCATCGGTGTCACCAATAACACGGTCACCGTCAACGATGCAACTGTCACCCTCACCGATCTGGTCGCCAGCAATGGCATCATTCACGTGATTGACAGCGTGCTGATTCCGCCCTCGGTGGATGTAGACGCGCTGCTGGCCGCCACCATTCCGACGCCCACGGTTGCCGTCACCGCCACGGTTGCTGTACCTGTGGCCCCCACACCCACTGTGACTGTGACGACCACAACTACACCCACGGTTGCCGCTGCGACACCCACGCCAGCACCCGCCAGTGACGCTGTGATCCTGCCCGCTTCCAACACACTGGCCCAGGTCAACACGCGGTCACTGCGTGTGCGCCAATCGCCCGATGCCAACGCCGAAGTGCTGTGGGGCGTGCGCCAGGGTGAGTTATACGCCGTGGTTGATCAAAGCACGGACGGGGCCTGGGTTGCCCTGGCTGTGCCCGAACTGCGCGGCGCGGGCTGGGTCTCCACGGAATTTCTGATTCTCAGCCAAAATATTCAGGTCATCCCCACGCTGGGCAGCGCCACCGTGATCACCAGCGAAGGCTCGCGTCTGCGTGTACGCGCAGCTCCTTCGGTGGATAGCGAACTGCGCGATGCCCTGTTGGAAGGCGAACAATACGAAGTCGTCGCCACCACTGTGGATGGACAATGGACATTGCTCAACCTGCCCGACATTGCCGGCCCCAGTTGGGTTGCCAGCGAATTTGTGCAGGTGGGCGCGCCCCTGCGCTAATCGTTCCCTCTCTCGGTCCCAAAGCGGTCAGTCTCCCTGGGAGGCTGACCGTTCTTTTTTGGGCGAGAATGAAAGGATCGGCTAGAATAGGACAATGCACAGACGGCGGATCGACACCATAGATCAAAGGCGGCTCGCGTTGCTCTTCAACGGGCTGGCGCTTGTGATCGTTGGTTTACACCTGTATGTGGCAACGCTACCGCCCACCCCCACGGCAATCCCCACCGCCACCGACGCCGAAAGCCGTTGGTGGGGTGTGTGGCCTGTGACCTATGTGCCGGGCTGGCTTGTTATCGGCGGCGCGTTGATCGTAGTGGCCGTAATCGTCGTGGCGTGGCAACAGCGTCACAACCAGGGTTGGACGCTCCCCCAGGGGTGGAGTTGGTCAGTCGTGGCCCTGCTTTTTGGCGCTTTCTGGCTCTTTCCCCTTGTGCATACCCGCTGGGGTGACGCCTATACACTTGCCAAAGGCATGGCCTGGCCCGATCCAGCCCTGCGGCTGACCCATTCCTGGCAGGCCCCGCTGGATGTCTACCTGCATAGCCAAGTCTGGGATTGGCTCCACCCTCTTTTAGGGATGGCGCGATGCTATGCCAGTCTATCGGCTGCTCAGCCCGCTGGCCGGCGCGCTCTATCTGTGGGGCGTCTTGCGGCTGGCAAATGACGAAAGACTGGCCCCGCGCTGGCTCACGATTGGGCTGCTCACCTCGCTGGGGCTGCTGCAACTTTTCTTCGGCTATGTGGAAAACTACAGCTTTGCCGCCGCCGGAATTCTGCTCTACCTCTGGCTGGGGCTAGGCGTCCTGCACGGCGAGCGTCCGCTCTGGCAAGCGGCCACCGTGCTGGCGCTGACCAACGCCTTCCATCCCAGCACGGTGATTTACACGCCCAGTCTGCTCTATCTGGCGTGGCAGACCGACAGGCAGCAGACGACCGCCATTCACTATTTTGCTCCACCTCATGCTGCCTATGCTGCTTGTGGCGGGGGCCACAGTCTTGATGATGGAAGTGGGCGGGCATGGCGTGGCAATGCTGTTTTACGGGGACCGCCCCGGCGGGGACGATGGCCGCTGGCTGGTTCCGCTGTGGGAGACGACGACACGCCGGGAACACTACACGATGTTTAGCTGGCTGCACCTGCGCGATCTGCTTAACCAACAGGCATTGGTAGCGCCCGTCGTCTTGCCTGCCCTGCTTTTGGGATGGCTGGGAACTTTGCAGCGGTCAACGGGGTTAGATCAACGACAGCGCACACAGAGCATTGGACGCTTTTTATGCTGGGCGGCAGGCGCGCATCTGCTGCTCGTCTGTCTATGGAACCCGGACTTTGGCGGACAGCGCGATTGGGATCTCTTTAGCCTGGCGGCAATCCCCACCACGCTGCTTTTGATCTGGCAGGTGCCGCGCTGGTTTCCTGAGCCGGGCTGGCAACGGTTGGCGATCTGGCCGCTGATCGCCGTCCAAGCCCTGCATACAGGGGCCTGGATTTATCAAAACCAACTACCCTGGCAATGGCCGTAACCCGGTGGAGACGCAAACTATGGCATCTCTACCCTACCTTTAACGTGAACTCTATGAACTATTACGAACTACAAACCCCACCCCAAGCTGCCCCCCCGCGCCGAGATAGATCATTCCGGCGCGGGCTGATCGGCGGAACCATCTTCTTTCTGTTGGGTGCGCTGTTGGTATTGGCCGTGGTCGTGGTGGGCTATGCCTCCATCGCCGCCGATCTACCCTATCCCGACGAAATGGACACGCTCAAAAGCAACTTCCAAAGCACGCGTTTCTATGATCGTGAGGGCAACCTGCTCTACGAAACCTTTGACCCCAACGCCGGGCGGCGCGTCGAAGTGCCGCTGGATCGGATCTCGCCCTATCTGATCCAGGCGACCGTTTCCACCGAAGACGCCAATTTCTATGAACACAGCGGCGTCGATCCCGTAGCGCTGTTGCGCGCAGTCTACTACGCAGTACTCGAACGCGAGTTTGTCTCCGGGGCCTCGACCATTCCACAGCAGTTGGTCAAAATGCTCTTTCTCTCGCCCGAACGTAGCTGGCAGCGCAAGATCAAAGAAGCGATTCTGGCGACTGAGGTCAGCCGCACCTTCACAAAAGATGAGATTCTCCAGATCTATCTCAACGAGGTCTACTACGGCAATCTGGCCTATGGCATTAACGCCGCCACGGAAACCTACTTTGGCAAAGAGACCGCAGAGTTAACCCTGGCCGAAGCGGCATTGTTGGCCGGGCTGCCCCAGTTGCCCGCCTACTATGACCCCTACACCTTTCCCGACCGCGCCAAGAATCGCCAGGCCGTGGTCTTGGGGCTGATGGTGGATAGCAATTTGATCACGCCGCAACAGGCCAACGAAGCGTGGTTGCAGCCTCTCACCTACGTGCCGTTGAGCTACGAATTTGAATCACCCCATTTTGTGCTCTATGTGCGCCAACAGTTGGAGGCACTTTTTCAACAACAAGGGTTGGAAAAAGCTGGGCTGAACATTACCACCAGTCTTGATCCACAACTGCAAGCGCTGGCCGAACAGACCGTGCGCGAACAGGTGGCGGCGCTGGCCGAGCGCAACGTCTCTAACGGCGCGCTGGTGGCGCTGGACCCGACAACCAGCGAGATCCGCGCGCTGGTGGGCAGCGCCGATTTTGATAACGTGGAGATTGACGGGCAGGTAAACATGGCCCTGGCCCCGCGCCAGCCCGGCAGTTCCATCAAGCCCTTTGTCTATCTCGCCGCCTTTGAACAGCACAACTGGACGCCGGGAACGCTGATCGCCGACATTAAACAGGAATTCCCCGACGGGGCCAACCCGCCCTATGTGCCCACCAACTACGATATGCAAGAACATGGCATGGTCACCGTACGCACGGCGCTTGCCAACAGCTACAACATCCCCGCCGTGCGGGCGCTGCAAACGGTGACCCTGCCTGAGTTTCTCCCGCTGGCGCGCCGCCTGGGCATCACCACTCTCACTCGCCCCGATTATGGCCTGAGCCTGAGCCTGGGCGGCGGCGAAGTGCCGCTGTTGGAACTGACTGGGGCTTTTGGCGTGCTGGCGAACAATGGTGTACGCCAGGCTCCCGTGTCAATTCTGAAAATTGAGGACAACACAGGCAACGTGATCTGCGACGCCGCCACCAATATCCCTTGCCGCTTTGGCGGGGGCACCAATGGCGGCGATCAAGTGGTTGACCCGGGTGATGCCTATCTGCTCACGGCCATTCTCAGCGACAACGCCGCGCGCACGCCGGCCTTTGGCGGCAACTCGCCACTGAACCTGGGTCGCCCGGCTGCCGCCAAAACCGGAACCACCAACGATTACCGCGATTCGCTCACCGTGGGCTATACACCGCAACTTGTCACCGGCGTCTGGGTGGGCAACACCGACAACTCGCCCATGGATCGGGTGGCCGGATCGGGCGGGGCCGCGCTGGTCTGGAATCGCTTTATGAGCGCCGCCTTGGCGAACGCACCCGTGGAAAACTTTAGCGTGCCCGACGGCATCCAGTCGGTTGAGATCTGCGAAGATACCGGCGCGCAGCCTTCCCCAGCCTGTCCACAGCGCATTCAATTCCCTTTCCGCGCCGACCGTGCGCCCCTTCCCGCAGAACAAGATCTCTGGCAACTCATCCGCCTGGACCGGGTGAGCGGCAAATTGGCGACGGAATTTACCCCTGCCGAGGCGATTGAAGAGCGCGCCTTCAAGGTCTACCCCGACGAGTATCGGCAGTGGGCCGAAGAACACGGCATTCCGCAGCCGCCGCGTGAGGCAAGCGATGTCTTCACCAGCGAGCCGCGCCTGAGCATTCGCGAGCCAGCCCAGGGAGCCACCGTGGGCAACACCGTCACCGTGATGGGCAGCGCCACCGTGGCCGGCTTTGCCAACTATGAACTTCAATATGGCATCAGCCACGATCCCGGCGCGTTTAGCGGGGCGATCTGGGGGCCGGTGGACGTGCCAGTGGAGGATGGAATTTTGGGCTATTGGGAGACCACGGGGCTGGAGAATGGGCCGCATACGCTGCGGCTGGTGGTGCGCGATCAGGTTGGCAACGCCTACGAGAGCCGGGTGCAACTCTTTGTGGAAAATAACGCCCCGCGCCGGTGGAGGAGCCATCCCCCACGTGGACACCGACGCCGGAGCCGGTGGCAACGCCTACCCCCACGTGGACACCCGTCCCCGAAATTCAGCCGCTGCCCACCGATATCCCTTTGCCGCCCGTCGAGGTCTCACCGCTGGAGACGCCCACCCCCGCGCCCTAATTTCTGGTCAAGAGCCTTTCGGCCAAGTTTCTGAAACCTAGCCGATTTACTTCAAACAAAAGAGGTCGTCCCGCTCCCCCGCGAGGCGACCTCTTTTTATTGCACAAATCCAGAAAGTTGTATCTTCAGTTTTGGAATATAAATAACCGGACTGTGTAGAATTGTGCTATACTAGCTCCCATCATGCGCTATGCCAGCGTATAGGAGAGGAAAAAGAGACCCAACGCAACCAGCAACAGGACCGTGCTGAACAATTTGCCTAAACAGCTATCCAAGCGTTCATAACGGGCACCCAAGCGGCGGCAGAGCAGATCGATAATGGCGAGTGCCAGGGCGAGCGCCAAAAAGAGATTGGCGGCGAAGAATGATGCAAGTCGCAGCAGTTCCATCGCAAGACTCCTTTCACCCATGGAAAGCAAACCGAAGCATTTTCCCTGGACCCTCTACTTTTTACAGCGAGCTACCTCCTGTCACAGCAGCCACGATCAGAAACATTACCAACGTCACCAGCAGAAGCCACCCACAGCCCCAATTTTCAGGGGCGGCTTCAGGCGCAGGCTTTCCCGTCAAGGCTTGACGCAGTGCCTGATTTTCCGAGGCCAGCGCCTGGTTGCGAGCCTCTAATTCATCCACCTGTGATCCTTGCTGAGTCAGCAATCCCATCACAACCAAGAGTATTAAGACAACCACGGCCATAGGGTTTCTCCTCTCGTTGGTGTTGGCAAGATGAGCGATGATGATTTTATCTCCTGGTAAGTTTCACCGCCGTGTGCTATTCTGCATATCCAGTAAATGATACGCATATTACACAATTTAACACAAATTTTCGCAAAATCAAGACCCAAAATCCCAAATTATCCAAAACCACAGGGCTTAATTTTGAAATATTAGTACCTATGCAGGTCTAGGATGCGACGCACTCGCCACACAGAATTTCTAGCCCGATCTTGTCCTGACGAGTGCGTCGCACCTGAACAGTTACAAATATGATTACGGGAGTTCCCTTCAATGAATAGTCTCACGGCAAAAGCTGGCATTTTGGTGGAGACGATTGTGGATGCTGAAAGCCGCGCTCCCTCACGCAGCTATAGCGCCATCAACGCCGAGCGCCCGCGCCCGCTGGATAGCTATCACCACGGCCTGGCGGTGGCAGAGCGTCTACGCAACTGGCAGGCCCCAGACCCATTGGAGGCCGCCGGGTTGCTGCATCCTTTTGTCTGGCACAATCTGCTTTCCATAGAGGCCGTGGCTCAGAGCTGTGGCGAAGAAGTCGCCGCTCTCTGCCGGGACTATCGGGAGATATTGCAGGCGCGGCCGGTGGGTCAGGCAGACGGGAGACCCCTTTTGGCTGCGTCGAGTCCGCTTCTATATCGCCGCCTATCGCAACCCGCTGCTGGCTTTTTTAGGCATTGCCGACCGCTGGGATCATTGGAATGTGGCGCGCCAGACCGACGGCAACCGTCGCCGTCGCTTTTTGGAAGAGGCCGAACGCTCGACCATCCCTCTGCTGGAAATGTTGGGCATGGGTGAGCTTAAAGGCGAGCTAGAGAGCTGGACGCTGGCAAACGGCCCACGCCAACGCGACTATCAGCGCATGCAAGCCCGGCTGGCCCAGGTCGATCCCCTGCTCCAGCAAGCCTATGAGATCATCCAGCGCAAACTGGAAAGTACGCTCTCGGATTTCCAGATCGCCCAGCACCCGCCCACCCTGCCCCCCACGCTTGATCCCGCCCAACCCGACATCGCCTACAGCCTCAGCGTACATTTGTTGGTCAAAGACGAAGCCACTTGTTATCAGACATTGCGCCGACTCCATGAGATCTGGCAATCAGTCGATGGCACAATTCTCGACACCCTGAGCAACTGCCACCTCAACGGACACCGCAGCCTCCGCACCACCGTTCTCATGTTGGTGGGGCAAAATCCGCTGCGCGTTCATTTTCAAATTTGCACGCCGGCCATGGACGAAATCAACCGCTGGGGGATTATGGCGATCTTGCTGCGCAGCCGCCAATCGGATCATCTGCCCGGCGCATGGTGGAGCCGCCGCCACGAGGGCGACGCCGCCATCCGCGCCGCCGACCTGGGCACATCGGCCAATGCTTTTTCCGTCTTTAGCCCTCAGGGCGAGCTATTTGCCATGACGCGCGACTGCACCGTAGTGGACTATGCCTATAAAGTCCACAGCGGCTTGGCCTATCAGTGTCAACAATTTTTTGTCAACGGCATAGCCGTCGCCCCCACCACTGCCCTGCGCCATCTTGATCTGGTGGAATTGGTGCGTGATCCACAAGCAACTGGCCCCACTCATGCCTGGCTCGAAGCGGCCAAAACAGGCCGCGCCCGCAACGAGATCCGCCGCTTCTTGCGCCGCCAAGGGCAGGGCGCGCTACACGGACAGCGTGTGTTGGAGGATCGCCAGAAAGATCTGGAAAAACATTACAAATTCGACATTCCCAAACATCACATGGAGAGCGCGCTGAAACAGAGCTGCCGCCGCCTGCACCTCGCTCGCAACGAAGATCTCTTTGCCGAGATCGCCGCCGGTCGCCTCAACCCGGATCGCCTCTTGCACCCCATCTTCGCCGAAGAACTGGCCCGCCAGATTAAAACGCCGCCGGAGGTCCATCTGCGCTATCGCCAGATCAAGCTGGCCCAGTGTTGTCGTCCCTGCTTGGGCGATGAAATTGTGGGCTGCCCTCGCTATCGCAACGGCCTGTTGGTCTCGTTGACCGTGCATACCCAGGCGTGTAAATCCCTGGATGGCAATTCCACCCCCAACACTTTGGAGGTGAGCTGGCTGCTGCGCCCGCCCACACGCACGATTCGGCGGCTGGATGTGACCGCCCTGGACAGCGACGGCTTGTTGGGCGCGGCCTTGGCCGTTATCTATACACATTCGCCCCAGGCCCTGCACAAAGCCGAGGCCGAGGCTCGCCATGGGCAAGCACGGATGCGCTTCACGATTGAGGCGGATCAGGAGACCATTGACGAAATCACCGCCACGCTTCAAGCATTGCCCAACCACCGCATTGAAGATGTGCGCCAGATGCATCTGCTGCTCTCGGAATGGGAAGAGCTTGCCATCCCCCTGGCCGCCGTTCATACCAACCCCTATAGCCGCCTGCCCGTCAGCGACCGCGACATGCTCTTTGGTCGCCAGCGCGAGCTATCGTGGCTACAAGATCTGCTGGCTGGCGGGTGTGGACTGATTACGCTGCGCGGTCAAAAGCGTATCGGCAAAACCTCGCTGCTGTTGCACCTGCGCGATTATCGACTAGAGCCGCCCCACTTCTTCCCCCTCTATATTGACTTTCAAGATTTTGGCCGACCCAATGGCGCAACTACTTTTTACGAAATCGCCAACGCCGTCTACAACGGGCTTCAGCGCGCTGGCTGGGCAGTGGATATCGGCGCGCCAGCCCCCGACGCTTTTCAACAAAACGCCGCACACCAACTGGAAACCTATCTGCGCGGCGTACAGATCAACCTGGGCGGGCGGCTGGTGCTCTTGATGGATGAATTTAGCACCACCTTTGACCACCACCATTACGGCTGGCTGGATGGAACTTTCTTTTTACAATGGCGTTCGTTGGTCCAACGCATCCATCCCATCGCCAGCATTGTGGCCGTGATCCAACAGGTCAGCTATGACCGGCTGCGCGAGGCCCACACCGATAACCCAGCCTGGCAATTGTTGGAGATCGCCGAATCGCTGACGGTGCGCCCGCTCTCGGCCAAAGAGACCACCGATCTGGTGGCCTTGCCCATGCGCACCTATACCACCTTCACCCCTGCCGCCCTGCACCGCATCAGCCAGTTGACTGGCGGCAGTCCCTTTTTGACCCAGGCTTTTTGTGCCATGCTCAACCATGTGATCGCCCGCCACCAATCCGCCGCCGTGGATCTGGCCGAGGTCGAAAGCGTGATCCAACACTTTATGGCCCCGGACGAAAATCTCTTCACCCATCTGCTGGATCTGGCACGGGGCGTGGGCGATGCTGTGGTGCGCGCCCTGGCCCACCTCAGCGGCCCAGAGGGCGAGTGTGTCAGCGCCGACAGGCTGGCCGCGGCGCTGACCGATCTCACCGTCAACCAGATCAACCACACACTGACCGCCCTGCTCAACAATGACATTTTGCAGCCCTGCCCCAGCGGACAAGGCGTCCAGTTTGCCAGTCTTCTTTTCGCCCATTGGCTCGTTGCCAACCCTATCCATTCGCGCCCACAGGAGGACCATTGATGACTTCACCGAACCGAGACCATCTCTTTGTGCGCCCTCAGCTTCAGACCCTCGTTGACGGCATCACCGCCACGCCGCCCCAGAACTTTTCGCTGATCGCAGCCAAATTCATGGGCAAGACCCGTATCCTTTCCCAACTGGCCGATACCACAGACAGCCTCTGGCACGAGATTTTGAACGAACCCATGCACAAGATCACGCCCATGCCTTTCTATTTCGACTGCGCTTGGCCCGAAGCCAGCCACGATCTCTTTGCCTTTCTCACGGCGCAAACCCTGCGCCATCTGCAACAGCAGCCCCGCGATCTACGGCTGGATTTCGAGTCGATCCAAGCTGAGCGCGACAGCAAAAACGCGCTGCGCCTTGCCATGAACCATCTGGTTAACGCCGACTATCGGCCCATCCTGCTGTTGGATAACTTTGATACCCTGATTACCGACGCCACACCGGAGATGGAAGCCAAGATTGACCAGTTGCGCCCCCTCACGCGTGAGGTGGTTCTGGTGGTTGCCAGCGAGCGCCCGCTCCACGAGGCCAACCGCAAGCTGGCCTCGTCCCCACTCTTTAACCTGCTCAACCAGGTCTTTTTGCGCCTTGTCGAACCACACGAGACAGAAAACTATCTGCGCGCGCTCACGGCAGGCTACAATGATCAGGATCGGTTGGTAGACCAATTGGAAATTTGGACGGGCGGCCATCCCTTTTTGCTCTCGCGCATTGGCGAGATCCTGCGCGACGTGGACACACTGCCCACCGGCCAACAGATCGGCGCGGATCATTTGCCGCTGATTCGTTTGCGGCTAAGCGAAGATTACGGGCGACTGCTCTTTGGTCACCTGTGGCGGGCGCTGGAGGCCCACGAGGAGCACGGCGCAGACCACGGTGCTGGACCTGGTACGACGTTTGCTGATTGCGCCTTTCCGGTTTGCCCAGATCCGCCCCGACGAGGCACACGCCTTTTATTGGCTGCTGAATATGGGCATTGTGCGCATTGCCGGGGCCATGTGCGAACTTTTTTCGCCGCTCTTTGCCGACTATCTCCAGGGGCGACTTCCGCCGGAAAGAGCGCGCGGCCCATCCCCTTTCCCATCTTGATTCACGAGCGTTCATCGAAACCCAGGCCGACGAGTTTACACCACAGGAACGCAACCTGCTCCGCTACTTTTTGGATCACCCTGATCAGGTCATCACTGTGCATCAACTGCTGGCGGAGGTCTGGAAGCGGCCCGATGCCTCGGAACGCCGGGTACAAGAGGGCATTCGCCGTCTGCGCAACCGGCTAGACGAGCTACAATTGACCATCGGCAATATTGAAAACGAGTGGGGAGAGGGCTATCGCTTTGTGCCGCTGCGCGAGAAGCCATAACCGCATTCACACCGAACTGGACCCAACCATGCCACCCTTGCAAGTTGCCCTCGAATCAACCGTCATTTCCCACGGCCTGCCCTATCCGCACAACATAGCGCTGGCCCGCGACATGGAAGCCATCGTGCGCGCCGCTGGCGCGATCCCACGAACCATTGGCATTATCGGCGGGGAGTTAATCGCCGGTCTCAGCGAAGCGCAGATCCACCACCTCGCCACTGCGCCGGATGTACGCAAAGTCAGCCGGCGTGATCTGCCCATTGTGGTGGCGCGCAAACTCGACGGCGCCACCACCGTCGCCACCACCATGTGGATCGCCCAGCGCGCCGGCATCGAAGTCTTTGCTACGGGCGGCATCGGTGGCGTGCATCGGGCGGTGCATGGTGGCATCAGTGCCGGTGTTAGTGCCGATGTCAGCGCCGATCTGCAAGAGTTGGCCCAGACCGCCGTTATTGTGGTCTGTGCTGGGGCCAAGGCCATTCTTGATCTACCCGCCACCCTGGAATATCTGGAAACCCACGGCGTGACCATCGTCGGCATGGGCTGCGACGAGTTCCCGGCCTTTTACAGCCGCCACAGTGGCTTGCCTGTGGATGTGCGCTGCGATTCGGCGGCAGAGGTGGCTGATGTGTGGCGGGCCAAACAGCGGTTGGGGCTGCCCGGCGGGCTGTTGGTTGCCAATCCCATCCCTGCCGCCGCCGAGATCCCGGCGGCGGAGATTGAGCCGGTGATCGAACGAGCCGTGGCCGATGCCGCCCGCCAGGGGTTACGCTCCGCCGCTGTGACGCCGTTTCTGCTCTCGCGCATTGCCGAACTCACCGGGGAGCGCAGCATCGCTGCCAACCTGGCCTTGCTCAAACACAACGCGCAGATCGCCGCCCAGATTGCCGTGGCGCTTGAAGGCTGAAAAATTTAACGCAAAGCCCCAAACAGGCAGAGGGGCAAAGGGCAGAATGGGGCATGGATTTTCCGGATTGGGGGTAAAACAGATCCGGGCAAAGCCAAACGGTACTCCTCTTCTTTGCGGTGAAAAGATCTCTGCCCAGAGATGCGCCAAAGGTCACAGTGATCTGCCAGGATTCACAGGCTACACTTGTGGCATGAAATGGCAAATAAACCCTACACACCGTATAGCAGGATTCAAACACCAAGTCGCTCCACTTCGGATGCGCGGGTTCTTGTCGGAGCGGGGCCAAAGTTTGGTGGAAATGGCGCTGACTGCACCCCTGCTGATTCTCTTTTTGGTGGGGATTCTCGATCTGGGGCGGGTGGTCTACACATACACGATGCTTAGCGCGGCGGCACAACAGGGCGCACGTGCCGGCGCGGTGAGCGAAAATTATGCAGCAATTGAAGGGGCGGTGCGCAGCAAACTACTGGGGGTCGATGCCAACAGCGTCACCATTAGCATCGATCGCACAGAGGAATATGCTGATGTGGAACTGCTCTACAATTTCATACCGGTGACACCGCTGGTGGCGGATCTAATCGGCGGGGGCAGCATCCCCTTGCGCCAGGGCGCGCGTATGCGTGTGTTGGGGGCAATTTACAATCCCTAGTACACGGCACAACTAGGCAACGGGTATTTTGTGGCGTGATTCGTGTTGCGTAGAAGTATGAATCACGCCACATAAGCGTCAAATCCTGGGTTACCTTGCGCCGCGCTACACTAGCATTATTGGGTCAGCCCCGTTGCCATTACCCCACGCGTGGAACCGGGCGAGATCTGCCCACCCAACACTACCGTTTGGACGAAATAGCCAGAGATTTCGCTGGAAGCCCCGCTGGCGCGAATCTCCGTAATCAGAAATTTACCAAAGCCGCTCACGTTATAGCGCAGATTTGCGCCTTCGCCAGTAATATCGGCGCTGTTATAAAAGAAGATATTTACCACTTGGCCGATCTTGGCCTCCAGGCTGGGACGGACAGAACTGATGGAAAGGCCAGGCCGCCCGGCCACACCGTCGCCAATATGCAGGACCCCGCTGTTGGAGGCATCGTCAATGTTATCGCGCAGCACCGATGCACTTAGCGATTGGCCCGGCCAGCGTATCCAGCCATAGTTGCCCCCAGGACCCGTTTGCCCGGTCCAGATGTTAACCTCTTGTTCCAGCACCCACAGATTCTCATCCACAGCGAAGGGCAGAATATCGGTCATACGCGCGGACTGTCCATAGACCGCTTCTGAGTCGGCGCCCACCTCAAATTGATGTAGCCCAAAGATAGGCGTAAAGACGGGATTGATGGCTGCGCGAGCTTCGACCACTGCCCGATCATCTACAACTTCGTAAGTTGACATGTTTACGTCGGCCCCATTGCTCTCTAGCAATTGTTCCATACGCGAAATGGCGGCCAGTTCGCCGTTGCCATAGGCCAGTTCCCGCGTCCCCGCCAGCGCGGCAGCATCGGCAGCCGTTTGCATCTGTCGATAGCGCGCAAAGGCATAGCCCACATCGATCACCAATCCCAAGATGGCAATAAAAGCCGTCATGGAGATGGCAACCAGCACAAGCGATTGTCCCTTTTCGTTGAATAAATTATGCCCCAAGAGGCTCCCGCAGCGACGCAGATTTCGCATGGATATAGATCCTTGACCCTGCTCACCCAAGCGTGGATGAGGGGCGCATCGGGTGGAACGACACGCCAGATACTTTTCATTGTATGCCCGTCATACAAATTTGAATAGGGATTATTAGTACTACCGTATGGTGGAAACAATGTACTATTTCGCTGCCTTACGCTAGTGAGTATGCTACAAGGGCCAAGATTTTTCATGGGCGTGTTGCCCTCTCTTGGCCTGTAAGTGCCCCCTTGATCCGCTAGAAAAGATAGGTTTATGACAATGCAACGCATCAATAATACGGTGCTTTTATGGATAGGTCTCATCCTGCTTTTGGGGATCGGGTGGATGACGATCAGCCCGCAGACCACACTTTACGCCGCCGAAACGTGGACGACGCGCACCCTCCGCGGCGAAATCACCCGCCTGGACGAGACCACCATCGAGGTCGTTGCTCCCACAGGCGAATATTATACACTTCAACTTCAACCCTACATGCAGATTGTGGCCGCCGGCAGCAACGGCACAGAGGCCACGCTGGCCCCCGGCCAACAAGTGGTGATCCACGCGTGGCGGGCCGAGGATGGTACGCTAAAGACAGGCTATGTGCGGATTGTGCCCGCCGATTTGGCAGAGCAGCCGTCGGGCAGCGGTGGCGAATCGCTCATGGACCCGTCACAGGTACAGGCGTGTAATGCCACAGTGGGCGATTGGTCCACGCTGGGCTATGACGCGCTCCACGGCTTCTATAACCGCGCAGAACGTAAGCTACAGTTGCCGCTTTCTCTGGCTTGGGATCGAGTGGGCGCATGGAATCTAAGCACGCCCGCCGTGGTGGGGGACATTGCCTATGTGGGTGGCTATGATGGCATGCACTCCCTGCGCCTGAGCGATGGCGCGGTGCTGTGGAGCCGCCTCACCGACTCGTTCGGCGGCTCGCTGATTGGCGACAACGACGTTTCTAGCCCTGCCGTGGTGGAAAATACTCTCTATTTTGGCACGTGGGCAGGCTATGTCTATGCCCTGGATCGCTGGAGCGGGACGGTGTTGTGGGGCAGCAGCATTGTGCCGCGCACCTATTCCCCGGCAGTGCATTCGCCCGTGGTGGTGGAGAATACGCTCTACATCACCGCCGACTATTGGGATGACGCTGCCCAACGCTGGCGGCAGACAGTCTATGCCCTGAATCGGCTCACGGGCAACATTCTCTGGCAAACCCATATTGTGGATCGGCCTGACGGCAACGGAACCAGTTCCGATCCACTGGTTGCCAATGGGCGCGTCCATGTGGCAACCAGCGACGAAGGCGTCTTTGCCCTCAACGCCGCCACCGGCGCAGTGATCTGGCGGCAGCCTAAGCCCGCCGACACCCTGACAGCGTTTGTCAATTTCGACAGCTATTTATACATGCGCAATGAGCGCCTGCTGATCCGCTACAACATCAAAACCAGCGGCGATTATCAGGACCGCGTTTACGCGTTGGATTCCGACAACGGCAACATTCTCTGGCAATATGAACCGCCCGCGCCGGCTTCGCAATTTGCTTCGTCGCTGATGGCCGATGGCCCCTGGGTCTATGGCTTTGTGATGTCGGGAGATGACACCACAACGAAATATCTGATCAAACTTAACATTGCCAATGGCAAAGAGGGGCAGCGCGTCCAATATACCGACAATGGCAACGATGGCGGCTGGTGGTGGCTGACGGGAGCCAACGATGTGATCTATCGCGTTTCGGCCAGCGCCGATCTCACCGCGCTGGATGCCCAAAGCGGCACAGCGCTCTGGCGCTATCGCCCGCACACCTCGATTGAGATCCCGGCTATTCCCAGCAACGGGCGACTGCTGGTAATTGATGTGGAATCGCGCCTCTATGTCTTCAACACAAGCTGTGTGGTGCCCACCCATACCCCCACCCCTACCCGCACGCCATCACCGACGCGCACACCCACCCAGACGTGGACACCTTCGCAAACGCCCACGCCGTCCCACACGCCCACGGTGACAAACACGCCGACCAATACGGCAACGCCGACCTTTACGCCCACCTTCACACCCACCAACACGCCTACGCCCACGGCCACCCCCACGCCGTTTTGCAGTACCGCGCCGGTTTCCATGGACTTTTCCGATCTGCTGGCCGGCACAGTGTTGAACAGCCAGATCCCCGGTGTGGTGATCTGGGCGCAGAACAACCGCGCCGATCATCCCAACAGCGCCATTATTTTCGACAGCGACTATCCCAGCGGCGGGGATCTCGATCTGGGCACGCCCAATCAAGATTTCGACGGTCCCGGACTGGGCGCCGGAGGGCGCATCGGCCAACCCGGCGCAAATAGCCTGGAGTTGGGCAATCTGTTGATCTTGGCGGAAAACAACGTCGACGCCAATGGCGACGGGCTGATTGACGACCCCGACGACGAGGGATCCGGCGGCAAAATCTTCGTTCAGTTCGACCAACCACAGGCTGTGGACGCCTTCCGAGTGGTGGATGTGGATGGCGGCGAGACCGGCGGGTACATCCGCAGCTATGACACCACCGGGGCGTTGATGAGCACTGTCCCCATCTTTTCGCAGGGCGACAACGCCGTGCAACTGGTTAGCGTTCATAAACTGGGCGTGCATCGGCTGGAAATCGAATTGGTTGGCGCTGGCGGCATTCACACAATTTCCACATGCCAGCCCCTGCTTGCGCCCACGCCCACCTTTACGCCGACGCCGCAACCCACTTCCACGCCTGTGGTGACGGTGGCCCCGGAACAGCAGCCGGACCCTAACAGTTGTTATGCTGTGGCCGACAGCACAACCAGCGCTAACGACGGCGCACAACTGGACACGCTGACCTATCTCAACCGGCTGACCGGCGCGACCGCCGCCATCAACGGTCAAATCGGCAACACGGGGGCGTATAACATTGAGTCTATTGCCTTCCAACCGGGCAGTCTGGCGCTCTATGCCGCCAATGCCGGGCAGTTGGGACGACTCAACTTACAAACTGGAACGTTCACGTCCATGCCCCAGCCCTTTGGCAGCGGCCTGGGCTATGTGGGCGGAAGTCGAAGTAAGTCGTTTCAGAGTTTTAGCGATGTGGACAGCTTAAGCTTTAACCCGCTTACGCATGATCTCTACGGCACGACCCGGCGCGATGGCAAAGATCTGCTTTTCCGGATTGACACGACCACAGGTCGCTTCGTGTCGGGTGCTTTCCCCGACCCCTATAACGCTGGACAGCGGGTCGATTTTGTGGAGGTGGGGGCCGTGGGCGGGCTGGATGATGTGGACGACATCGCCTTCGACCCCACCACGGGTACGCTCTATGCCTCGATTAACGAGGGCAGCGAAACCGTGGGCAAGCTGGTGATTGTCAACCCAACAGCGGCGCAGTCACCGTAGTGGGCGACATTCGCAGCAGCAACGGCAACATGGTGCAGGACATGGAGGGGCTGAGCTTTCTTAACGATGGCAACCTCTATGGCACAACGGGCAAGAGCGGCCCCACGCCCAACGGCCTTTACCGGATCGACAAATCGACCGCCATTGCCACGCTTGTCGGCCAGTTCACCGAACCGCTGCGCGACATTGAAGCGTCTGACTGTCTCACCGGGAATGTCTACCCCACGGCCACGCCGCAAACTACCGTAGCGCCCCCCACGCCCACCTTGACGCCCACACCAGCCGTAACCGTGGCCCCGGCGGATCAACCCGACACCAACAGTTGCTATGCTGTGGCCGATGGCACAACCAGCGCCAACGACGGCGCACAACTGGACACACTGACCTATCTCAACCGGCTGACCGGCGCGACCGCCGCCATCAACGGACAGATCGGCAACACCGGCGTCTATAACATCGAGGCGATTGCCTTCCAACCGGGCAGCCTTGCCCTCTATGCCGCCGATGCCGGGCAGTTGGGACGACTCAACTTACAAACTGGAACGTTCACGTCCATGCCCCAGCCCTTTGGCAGCGGTCTGGGCTATGTGGGCAGCAGCAACGCCAAATCGAGCCAGAGCTTTAGCGATGTGGACAGCTTGAGCTTTAACCCGCTCACCAACGATCTCTATGGCACGACCCGTCGCAACGGCAACGACCTGCTTTTCCGCATTGACACCACCACGGGGCGCTTCGTGCCCAACGCCTTCCCCGATCCCTTTGCCGCGGGGCAACGTGTGGACTTTGTCGAGATGAAATCGGTGAATGGCCTGGATGATGTGGATGATATTGCCTTTGACCCCACCACGGGGGTGCTCTATGCCTCGATTAACGAGGGCAGCGAAACCGTGGGCAAGCTGGTGATTGTCAACCTCAACAGCGGCGCAGTCACCGTAGTGGGCGATATTCGCAGCAGCAACGGCAACATGGTGCAGGACATGGAGGGGCTGAGCTTTCTTAACGATGGCAACCTCTATGGCACAACGGGCAAGAGCGGCCCCACGCCCAACGGTCTCTATCACATTGACAAGAGCACGGCCATTGCCACGCTTGTCGGCCAGTTCACCGAGCCACTGCGCGACATTGAAGGCTCCGACTGCCTCACCGCCGAATCCAAGACTACGCATGTCAACGATAGTTCGATTACCTTTGTGGGCGAATATTGTGACGTAAGCACAGGGCGCTCCACCTGGTATTACACCGTCCGCTCTGGCACACGCCCCGTCATCGATTCTCTCTTTTTTGACCTAAACCTGGCCGAAGAAGGCGGGCAACACCGAATGGTCAACGGCACCGGCGGGGCAGGCAAATGGGGGCCAGAGAAAACACAGGTTCAGAGCGGCACGGGCAATCCTGTGCTAGGCTACGACAATATCACCAAGCGCAATGGCTTGAAATTTGCCCAGGCGTTTGAAAACAACGAAACGCGCAGCTACTACTTTACGCTTGATCAATGCTTTGAACCTACGCCCATTCCCGTGGAAGTGGTGGCCGCGCCGCCTGTGATCAGTTGTGAACTCTATCCCATTGCGCTGCACCAGAACACGCTGAACGGGGCAACGCCCGGCCAAGCCCTGGGCGATATCTTCAACGGCTCGCAGCCGGGTAACTTTGGGTGGATGACCTGGGCGGGCAGCCCCAACGCGCCCACGCTCGCCAACAGCTTGACCCCGCCGGGCGACAGCCACACCTATGTGAATATCTATGATGCCGCAGACAAGCGGGTTTCCATAGGCGATTGGGTGCAAGGCTCACCGGGGGTTGCCAACGCCTCGGGTGTGCGTAAGGCATTGGATCAACTAAAAACGCGCGACATTATTGTGCCGGTGTGGGATGTGGCCCAGGGCCAGGGCAACAACGCCAATTATCACGTCTCGGCCTTTGCCCAAGTACGCATCACCGACTATCGACTGCCGGGGCAAAATCGCATTTCGGCCAAATTCCTGGGCTATGCCACCTGCGGCGAGACGAATGTCTACCCCATCAACACAACCAGCATTCTGGGGCCATCGGCGGTGGTGAAAGCCCAACCCACGGCCACGCCGCCCCCCGTCCCCACGCCCACGCCCACGTCGGATCCCCGCACGCTGCTCTTTGCCGACACCTTTAATCGGCCCAACAACGCCGTGGTGGGGAATGGCTGGGCCGAAGTCGAAAGCAGTGCGGCAACGGCCTCTATGCAAGACGAGCAACTCTGCTTTGTGGATACGTCTGATGTTGTCAACCGACCGCTGGTGCGCCATGCTTTTTCGGCGGTCTCCACCAATATCCTGCTATGGGAATATACCTTCAACTGGCAGCGCAGCGGCAACGAGGACGATTATCGCGTCTTCATGCAACTGGGCACAGGCGCGCAGATGAACGACAACGATCAGAATGCCGGGGTGGCTGTCAACCTGATCTGGTCGCAGATGGACAGCCACGAGAAACTCGGCTTCCGCAAGGGCGGCGTCAACACAGCGCTGGCAACGCTAAGCGGCATTGCCCGGCTCAGTGTACGCGTGGATCTGGCGGCCCGCACCTATGAAATCCGCATCAACAATGTGCTGGTGGGGGCATCGCTGCCCTTTGATAGCCCCGTTAGCTCTATTGATACTGTGCGCTTCTTTACCGATGGACTTACTGAAGAAAACTTCGCCGGACGCTGTTTTGACGAACTGATGCTCTCAACCTTGCCTTTGCCGCCCACGGCCACGCCCACGGCGACGCAGACGCCCACAATGACCAGTACACCCACGGCGACGCAGACGCCCACGGTCACCAACACGGCCACGGCAACCCCAACCTTCACGCCGACCCGCACACCCACCATCACCCAGACGCCTACGTCGACGCGCACACCCACTGCCACCCATACACCGACGCCGACGAACACGCCCACACCTGCGTCTGTCTCTGTAAACGGCCACGATATTATATTTATCGGTGCACGCTATAACTATCCGATGGCGGGACAATCCATCTGGTATTACACGGTCGAAGCCGGTACAGCCAAAGATCTGGATTCACTGGTCTATGATCTCTACTTGACCACAGAGGGCGGACCCCACAGTGTAGTAAATGGCACAGCGGGTGCTGGCACATGGGCACCCACCCAGAACGATCTGACAGCCTCAGCCGGCAGCCCCAGCCTGGGCTATGATTCTGCTACTAATGTGACCGGCCTCCGATTCGGCAGCAGCATCACCAAGAAAAATAGTAGAAACTACTACTTTATCCTCAATGGAAACTACTTGGTGGGGCAGATTAATGTTACTGCGAAAACTGGTGGCAACATATCTGTGGCTTCTGTGCCAGGGCCGTCAACGTCTGTGCCCACACCCACGCCCACACTGACCCCGACGCCGACCTTTACGTCGACCTTTTCGCCAACGCCGACGCCAAGTTTTACAGCAACGCCGACACCAAGTTTTACGTCGACGAGCACGCCAACCCATACGGCTACGCATACGGCTACGCCGACGATGACCAACACACCGACGTTGACCCATACGCCGACAGATACCAACACGCCCACCTTGACCTATACGGCGACAGAGACGCGTACACCGACAGCAACCTATACGCCGTCAGCCACCAATACCTCGACGCCAACCTTTACGCCGACTTTCACGCCGAGCTTTACGCCGACGCCAACGCCGAGCTTTACACCAACGAACACGCCACAGGCCACGGCCACGCCCAAGTTGGGGCCGCCGAACTTCTGTATGGGTCCGAATGCCATTACCTTTGGCGAGTTTGCAGCCGGAACCGTGTTGAATCAACAGATCCCTGGCATCAGCATCCGCGCCGAGAACGACCTCTCCGGCCATCCGGATCTGGCAATCCTCTTCGACAGCCGCGCCCCCACGGGTGGGAATGCGGATCTGGGCGCGCCCAACCAGGCCTTTGGCGGGCCGGGCATCGGCGCGGGCGGTGGCGCAAACCAGCCGGGCCGCAACCAATATACGCTGGGGAACTTGTTGATCATTGCCGAAAATGATGTCGATGCCAACCAGGACGGGCACATTGACACCCCCGCCGAAGAGGCCACTGGCGGACGCATCTACTTTGAGTTCGATCAGCCGCAGGAACTCAAATCGATCTATCTGGTCAACGTGGAGGATAGCTCAGCCGTGGGCGGCATTGTACGCGCCTTCAACGGCGACAGCGAACTGATCCGCGCCGTGGATGTGCCTTCACTGGGTATCAACGCGGCCCAAGAGGTCATGCTAGACGTGGAAGATGTGAAGTGGCTGGAGGTAGAGCTAATCTCGTCGGGCGGCATCTTTGCACTTTGTCCCGCCTCCAACGACCCGCCGATTAACCCGCCGGCCGCCAATCCACGGGTACAGCACGGCTTGCAGGTGCTCTATACCTTTAATGAAAATGCGGGCAATGTGATCTACGATGTTTCTGGCGTGGGCACGGCGCTTAACCTGATTGTGGAAAATAGCAACGATGTGACCTGGGTAGAGAATGGGCTGGCACTCGACAGACCCACCGTGATCGACACCGAAGGCCCGGCCACGAAGCTGATCAACGCCACCAGTTGGAACAGCGCCATCACGATTGAAGCTTGGGTGGTCTCGCCTGAACAGAGCGAAAATGCCGACGCTGCGATTGTCTCGCTGGGGCAGAGCATCGATAGCCGCAATATCAGCCTGATGCAGCTCTTCGACTATTACCGCGTGGCGCTGCGCACCACCACCACCGACAGTAGCGGCTATCCTGTGTTGGCCTCGCAGGCCGGATCGGCGCGGCGCGAGCTGACCCATGTGGTCTACACCCGTGATGCATCGGGCATGAACAAGCTCTATGTCAACGGGGTGGAGGTTGCCAGCGGCAGCACGGGCGGGCTGATCACCAATTGGGACAATAGCTATCGACTGGTCTTGGGCAATACCCTGCTCGGTGAATCACCCTGGCTGGGTGAATACCATCTGTTGGCCATCTACACCCGGGCGCTTTCGCTGGGCGAGATCTTCCAGAACTATGATGCCAGCGCCGACGATTCTGACATTGGCACGCCAATTGTAACCAAAGCGGATCCGGCGGCGCTGGTGGCCGATGGTCGCAGCACCAGCATTCTCAGCATCGAAGTGCATGACAGCCTGGGCAACGCCATGCCCAATACCACCGTGGCGTTTGAAACCACGTTGGGCAGCGTCAGCCCTGCCACGGTGACGACGAATGCACAGGGCCGGGCCACGGCAGTGCTCACAGCAGGGACGAAACTGGGGCGCGCCAAGATTAACGCGCTGACGTCGGCATCGCGTGGCACCGTCTTTGTGAATATTGTGGAAGGGGCCAGCACTGTAGCTCGCCCCGATGCGGCGAGTACCCTCTCCTATGTGGCTCCCAATATCAATGCCAGCACTGCCATCCATATCCCTGCCGGGGCCGTGGATCGCGAGATCAGCCTGCACTATGCCGCCATGACAACGGTCAACGCTTGGCAGCCCAACTTTGTCTTTGGCGGGCGCGGTTTCAGCCTAGATGCCTATGAAAATGGGCTGCCCCTTAATGAATTCGCGTTTCAGTTGCCTGTGGCTGTCACGATTAAATATACAGATGACGAAATTAACGGCCTTAACGAGACCAACCTGATCCTGCCGTTCTGGGACGGCACGACCTGGGTCGATGCGGCCACCAGTTGCACGCCCACCTCGGTCTATGACCGACGCCCCGACGAGAACATCTTCAGCGTGGAGATCTGCCATCTTACCGAGTTCAGCATGTTTGGCATAACCACCAGCCGCTTTGCGCTCTATCTGCCCAACACGCTACGCGGTTTCTTGGGCGGCACGCCAGTGGCCGATCAGCGCACGATCTATCTGCCCCTGGTGCAAGCGCTACAGCCAGACCGGATGCAACCTATAGAACTGACACCACCCACGCCGTAACAGAGTTTTGTGTCACTGGCCCAGCGCTAGCGCCAACCCACAAAACTCTTGATCCGCGAAGGAGCACGAAGCAAGCATGTCTTCGTGCTCCTTCGCGGATCCTTTATTTTTGCATAGTCTCCCCTCTTTATTGCCTCGGGGGGATCTTCATCGGCAAAGCCAATTTTGAGCGAACTTTCCGATCAAGCATAATAAGAGGCTATGACGCCTACGTTTACGCCCCCTGAGACCCATCCAAATCGCCATACGCCGCGCCTATCCCGCCAGCCGTTTATTCGCACATTTTTGTTACTCGTGCTGCTGGCTGCCTTTGCCCGCCTGCTCTGGCAGTTGGATGCCAAGAGCTTTTGGATCGATGAAGCCTTTTCGTGGGAACGTGTGCGCGCGCCGTGGCCGGATCTCCTTCGCGGGCAAATTATGGTTGGCGATGGTCTAATTGCGATCCCCACGCTGGATCAACATCCCTTTGCCTATTTTGTGGGATTGGGGGCATGGCTGCGACTGGCTGGTGACAGCATGTTTGCGTTGCGCTTCCCGTCGGTGATGGCCGCCACGCTACTGGTTCCCGTCTGTTGGGTCTTTGCCCGCTTGCTCGAACGTCGGCAAGCGTTGCCCCGCCACAGCGCGCTGTGGGCGGCGCTGCTGACGGCGCTGCACCCATTCTTCCTCTGGTACGGCCAGGAAGCGCGCATGTACATAGTGTGGACGCTGCTGGCCCCGCTGACGGTCTACAGCCTCTTGCGTTGGGCGCTGAGCCAGAACCGTCGCCAGCAATGGCTCTGGTTGGTGGCCTATGGTCTCCTCACCCTAACCTTTTTGTTCACTCATTTCTACGCCGCACTCTTGTTGCCGGTCCACGGGCTGATCTTCTTTTGGCGGCTGGTGCGCGGGCGCTGGATTCAAGCGCTTGCGGTGCTGGGGACGGTGGGCCTTGTGGCCGCCGGGGCAATTTTCCTGGGGTTTCGCCAAGTGTTTAGCACGCCGATTAGCGGCAGCAATTTTGTATCCATCTCGCTGGGCGTACTTGTGCCGGATCTGGTCAACGCCTTTAGCTTGGGTATCAGTGCCGATCTGGCCCAAGTCTGGTGGCTGGATGCGATTGCCGGGGGGCTGGTATTGGCGGCGAGTATCTGGGCAATCGGACGACGACCCGGCTGGAGTAGCTATGGCTGGGTTCTGCCAGCCTTTATCCTTTTCCCGGTTGGGCTGATCTTGGTGGCGAATCTGATCCGCCCGGCCTATATGAACGCCCGCCACATTAGCCTGATCAGTAGTGCCTATGTGCTTTTGATGGCGGGCGGCATTGCGCTAATCGGGCAATGGCGGCGCTGGCTGGGCATGGGGGCCGCAGCGTTAATTATCGCCGGTATGATTTACAGCTCGGCGCAATATTACACCAACCCGGCCTACGGCAAAGGCAGTCTGGCCCAGATGGGCGAGTATATACGCCGCGAATTTCACCCCGGCGATTTGCTTCTCTTGAACCCACCCGAAGCCATCCCGCTCTATCGCTATCACTTGCCGCTGGATCTGGCAAGCGGGCCGGGTGGCAAAGGTTGGCAGGGCGTTCCCTTGTTGCATCGGTCTGTGGCCGACACCGAGGCGCTTTTGGAGACATTGCGCCAGCAATCACAGCGTATCTGGCTGGTGGCTGGCGACCCTGAAAATACCCTAGATGAATGGCTGCGCGACCACACCCTTTTGATCAAAGACGTGGGCTATGCCAGCCCCATCTCGTGGCAACATCTTTCGCTCTACGTCACCACACCGCCGGTGCTGGCCGCGCCGCCCGCCACTATTGAGCATCCTCTGGATGTGGTCTTTGGCGACAAAATCCGGCTCTTGGGCTACACAGCTTCCGTGCCCGTTGCTGTTGGCAGTGTCACCCCGATCACGCTCTATTGGCAACCACTGACCGCCATCGACAAAAATTACAAATACGTGCTGCGACTATTGGCCGCGCCTGATGGAAAGTCGCTTTCCACCACCGAGCGCGAACCCTATGACGGCTTTTTGCCCACCAGCCGCTGGCAACCTGAAACCGTTATTGAGGAATACTCCGATCTCTTTGTTGCCCACGCCAACGGCGCGGGTTATCAACTAGAGCTATTCTGGTATGATCCGGCTACGCTGGAAACGCTGCCTATCACCCAGGTTGATGGCGCACCGCGCGAGGGCGAACACCGCCTGCTCTTGCCCTTTTCGCCACCCTGACGCCCCTCACTCTCTAACCTCAAAGCGAGCAATCGCTGCGCTGTCGCCCACGATGCCACCGCTTTCATCGACAATGGGCAGACGTTGCCCTGTCACTGGCTCATAAAACCCCACCAACACCCGATAGCTCCCGGCTGGTAGGGCATTCTGGGCTGGGAAATGATGGAGATCGTCGATAAACTCTCCGCTGCCCCAAAACGAGGTGGGATAGGCATTGTCCAATGGCGGGCCATCGGCCTGGCGCACCGGCGTGCCGGTGACGTCCACCAAATGGATAAAAATTGAATAGTCCAATCCAGTGGGACGCAACGATTGCCAGTGCAAACGAATCGCGGCTTCGTTCCCGGCGCGTAGGGCACTCTCGTCCAGATCATAACCGAGCAGACGAATCTGGTTGTTAAAGTTTACATCTTCCCCATAGATTGGAGCGGGCGGGGAGGTGGGCACGTCGAGTTTGAGGCGGGTGAGGTAGGGCCGATCCACTGGATTCCCGGCGGCATCCTGGGCGGGGAGGCGTTCGCCCGTTGCCAGATCATAGACGCCCACATCTAAAAAGGCAGCGGTGGGCTGGCTGGCCCCGACACTCAACCGCCGTTGATAGCGCTCGGCCCGGATCTCGCCCGGCAGCCAGCGCGAAGAGGGATAGAGGCCCGCGCCCAAGTAGCTGTCGATCTGGATGAAGCGTTCACCGTGCAGCCCGCTCAGTTGCAGATAAAGCGTGTAATCGATCTGCATGGGGGCCAGCGCCTGCCAATAGAGCGTCACCGTTAGCGCATCGTCTACGTGCAGCACCTGTGGCGAGACGGTATAGCCAAGCAGCCGCAGACGCTCGCCATAGGTGACCTCATAGGGGCGCATCTCGGCAGGGAGTTGGTCGGCGCGCAGCAAAACGGGTAAGGCATAGGCCGGGCGAATGGCGGTGAAAGGCAGACTGGTCGCCAAGATCAGCAGCGCCAGCGCCAGCCCGCCAACGACGCGGCCTTGATAGCGGCGCGGCCAGTACGCACCAATGCCCAAGACCATAAAGAGCGCAATAGCCGACAGCGCCGGGAAGATCAAGCGCCCTTGCGAAGCATAGGTCATCATCGTCCAGCGAATCAGGGCGACAAAGACTGCCGTCGTCCATCCCGCCAGCAAGATCAAGGTCAACAGTACAGAGGGACGTTGCCGTCGTCCCGTTCGATAGAACCAAAGCAGGAGGCCACCCGCGGCCAGCAATGCCATCCCGTTGAGCAGTGGATAAACCCACCCCGGTTGCATGAGGATATTGACGCCGCCAAACAGCCCCCAAAAGTTGATCAAAAAGCCTTGAAATTCACCGCGCAATGACCCCAGCGAGGGTACGCTAGGGCGACTTCCCACGATTTCCAACATCGGCCCCAGCCCCGTGAGATCGCCATAAAGCAGCCAGTTGCGTAGATACCACCACCCGGCCACAGCCACTACCATCCCCGCAAGCAATCCCCCGTCATTCAAACTCTGGCGCAGCCAACGCAGCGGAACAAAGGTGCGTGTTTGCAGCCAATAGCGCAAGAGCAGGGCCACCGCGCTGAGCGGCAAAAGCACCAATCCGCTTAATTTGCTTAGACAGGCCAGACCCAACAACAGCCCCAGCGGCCACAGCGGAATAGTGCGTTGGGGAAAGCGAATCAGACGGGCCAGATAGAGCAAGCTCAACGCGGCCAGAAAGATTATCAGATTGTCGTTGTTCACCGAAGCGCTGATAAAGAGAAACATGGGGATGAAGGCGTGGATTGCCATGGCGCCCAAGCTGATCCACGGCTGTGTGGGGAAGAGGATCCGCCCTAATCCATAGGTGCAGAGTAGGGTTCCCGTGGCAAGCAACAGCGAAAAAATACGCAGCAGATGGACGGCCAAAGTGGTCCCTTGCCAGGGAAACGCTTCGACAGCGGAATGAATCAGCATATTTTTGTTATCGCCAGCCAGCGGAATGCCAATTTGGGCGTGAGGATTGTGGATCAAGCGTTGCGGCAGATCGCTGGTGTCAATCCAGCGGATCAGTGCAGCAGAGAGCAAGTAGTAGAGCGGCGGCTGGCTGCCCTCTTGGCCCCAGGCTGTCTCCTGGCCGGGGAGTTGCACAGGCAATGGATTGCCCGCGGCCAAATGGACCACATAGGGGAAATGTTTAATCTCGTCACTGGCCTCCAAAATCGGCGTGCTGACGCTGTACAGCAGCCCCAACATCCAGAAAAGGACCAAAATCAGCAAGAAGAGCCGCCGAGGGGTCTGCCAATTCTGGATAAAATGCAGAGTGGACCCGTTGGATGCAGATAAAGACACAGGTGATTCAACCTCACAATTAGTGTATAAAAAAAGGACTGGTTAAGCCAAATTAGGCGAATCTGGACAAAATCAAAAAATGAGTCCAATCAAAAATAATGCATTGTATAAATGCGACAAATATCCCATAACGAAATCTTTCTAAACTGTAGAAAATGTAACAGCAGTAATCAGTCAGAATCCCTTCAACTCATTTTATATGTCCCGACGACAGTTGGATCAGGAAGAAGGAACGTTTTATGACCGCAGCATCGGCCATTCGTGAGCACCGTACCAAAATCTACGGGGCCCATCAGCAGAAGACTGCCACGTTACCGCGTGAAGAACATTTGGTGATCTTCACACTAGACAACGAGCATTATGGGGTTGAAATCAGCGAAGTCTGGGAAATCAACACCATGCTAGATATTACACGGATTCCACAGGCCCCCGATTTTATTGAAGGCGTGATCAATTTGCGTGGGCAAATTGTGCCGGTGATGGATCTGCGTAAACGTCTGGGTCTGCCTGCTCGTGCCTATGGCCGTGACACACGCATTATGGTGATCCAGACGATGGGCAATCGCCTGGGGTTGATTGTCGATAGCGTACGCGAAGTTGTCAAAGTTCCGCAGGACGTAATTGAGCCACCTTCGCAGTTGACGACGTTAATCGCCGACACCTATTTGCGTGGGATTGCCAAACAAGAGCGATATCTGATCATCCTACTGGATGTGCATCGGCTGTTGAACGAAAGTGAAAAGCACGAATTTGAGGAGATTGCCGCAGAGTGATCCGCGCGGACCAGTGTTGTTTCATTCTTTTCGCATCTGTTGATAGAGGACCGCTGTGAGTAACCATTACGATCTAACTTCAGATGAAGCAGACGTTTTTTTTGAGGAGGCAAACGAACTTCTCGAATCGCTGGACAGCGATCTGGTCTTAATCGAACACTCCACTGATGACCACCTGATCAATCGCATCTTTCGGGCAGTTCACACGCTGAAGGGAGCGGCAGGTAGCATCGGCCATAACCCAATGGCACATGTGGCTCACGCCGCCGAAACAGTGTTGGACAAAGTGCGTCAACACGAATTGATCGTCACCAGCGAAATGGTGGATGTACTCTTTGTGGTAGTGGATAGCCTGAAACAGTTTCTCAACGATGTGGTTAATGACAGGGTTCCCTCGGTCAAGGTTGATGAATTGGTCAAACGGCTCGAAAAACAGTTGGTTCAGGAAATCCCACCCCAGGCGCAGCTCAACATAGAACTCCCCGCGCTGGATGCTGCTGCACGCCAAGTAGTTCAGGAAGCGTTGGCGAATCAGCAAAATATTCTGGTCATCTATACGGAGGCGGACCCAGCGGGCGTTGCGCCGCTGGCCCGGCTGCTCCAAGTCTATTTACAACTGGAGCAATTGGGCGCTGAAATCATCGCGTCTGTGCCCACGGTGGACGAATTAGAAATGGGCGTTGGGCAACAAGTGATGATATCGGTGGTGGCAACCCGCTTGCCCCAGGAGCAAATTCAGGAAGAAGCCGCCTCGATTCCTGATCTGCTTAGTGTGCACGTAACCGATCTGACCAACGCCACGGACATTTTGCTTAAGTCCGATACTGAGGAGCCGGTTGCGGTTTCCAGCGTCACGGAGATTGATACCGTTGGTCTGGCGGTCTCGGTTAATGCGGATGAGAGCATCGAAGGCAGCGGTGGCGAATCTGCTGACGAAGATGGCACATCGAAGGACGCGAGCCAGCAACGCAGTGCAGGGCGCACGGTGCGTACCAGCATTGAACGGCTGGATAACTTAATGAACCTGGCTGGAGAGTTGGTTACCGACCGCAACCGCATGTTCAAGATCTACGAAGATCTCAGCCACATGTTGGCCGAAGATCAGCTTAGCATGCTTAACGACACGATTACTCATCTGTCCACAATTACAGACCGGCTGCACGATGAAGTGGTCAAAGCCCGGATGCAGCCGATTGAGTATGTCTTTAACAAATTTCCCCGGTTGGTGCGCCAGATCGGCCAGGAGTTGGGCAAACAGGTCGAGTTGGTATTGTCTGGGCAGGACACCGAAGTGGACCGTTCTGTGATCGAGCAGGTCAGCGATCCCCTTTTGCATCTGGTACGCAATGCCATTGATCACGGCATTGAGACGGTAGAGGATCGACAGGCGTTGGGCAAGCCGCTCACGGGCTGGCTGGAGCTTAGTGCCCGCTCGGAAGAAGGCAATATTGTGATTACCGTCTCGGATGATGGCCGCGGCATCAACGCTGAGCGTGTGAAGCAAAAGGCCGTGACCATGGGCTTGATCACCCGCGAACAGGCAGCTACGTTGAGCTATGCCGAAGCCATCGATTTAATCTTTTCGCCGGGGCTAAGTACCGCCGCTGAGGTGAGCGATCTGTCGGGGCGGGGCGTGGGCATGGATGTAGTGCGCAGCAATATTCAACGCTTGAATGGCTCGGTGGTGGCCTATAGCACGCCCGGCGCAGGTACAACCTTTGAACTGCGTCTACCGCTGACCCTGGCGATTATTCCGACCTTGCTAGTGGAGGTGCAAAAACAGGTCTTTGCCCTGCCGTTGACCAATGTGTTGGAGATTTTTAAGCTGGATCCCAACACGGTGAGCACGGTGCGCAAGCGCGAAGCAGCGTATGTGCGTGGCGAGATTCTGCCGCTCTTTCGGCTGGCGCGAATTTTTGGAGAAACTGAGGCGGAAAGTGTTGGCGGCGAAAGCGCACAGCAGTGCCAATGGTGAGTTTGTGGTATCCCTTAATCATCGAGATACCCGCTTTGGGGTAGTGGTGGAACGGCTGCTGGGTAAGCAAGATGTGGTGATCAAATCGCTTGGCTATCCCATCAACAATGTACGCGGTCTCTCGGGGGCAACGCTTTTGGGCGATGGACGTATTGGCTTAATTGCCGATGTGGGCGCGCTGGTGGACATGGCGATGAATAAAGTTACCTTCAAAAGCGCAAAAACGGCTTCGTAAAACAGACAGCAAGGCTGAATTTTAGTGGCAAGCCCCAGGAAAACCTTGGGGTTCCCATGGGATGACGGTCCAGTGCCGGGCTGCACTTTTGGTCTGTCGTTAGTTCACTATGTGCATTTGTAGATTGTAACGATATAGGTGCGCCGCACTCGCCGAGGGTAGATTGGGCTGAAAAGTATGTGGCGAGTGCGTCGCACCCTGACGTATAGATAGTATAGATTTTTGTGCGTTTGGCTGTGTGCATAGATGGCATGTTCACCATGGGCCAACATCCATTGCCAAGACCATCAATTTTGTTGCTGGCTGCAATTTATAAGGAGAAAAGAATGGCTCAGAAAATTTTGATTGTTGATGATGCAAAGTTTATGCGGGTGCGTTGCGCACGGATTCTCACCGATCAGGGTTTTACCGTGATCGAGGCGGAAAATGGCGTGCAGGCTGTGGAAAAATATCAGGTTGAATCTCCCGATGCAGTCTTGATGGATATTAGTATGCCAGAAATGGACGGTCTGAACGCGCTGCGGGCCATCCGCGAGTTGGACCCATCGGCTCGGGTTGCCATGCTCACCGCCATGGGCCAACAAAATGTGGTGATTGAGGCCATCAAAGCAGGTGCCAAAGATTTTATTGTGAAGCCCTTTGAGCCAGATCGGGTTTTGAAATCGTTGACAAAGCTATTAATGTAACGCTCTCTTTCCCAGATCGATGAGGCTACCTTGCCCATGAGTTTCCGTGTTCCAGTTCGAGAAAGTCGCTCGCAAACAGTCACCACCGCCGAACCTGTCGCCCCCATTCGTGTGCTGACCGTTGACGATTCTGCGCTAATTCGGCTTACGCTGAATCGACATCTGAGCCGTTTCCCCGATGTACAGGTGGTGGGACAAGGCCAGAATGGACGTGAACTCCTGACGTTGGTCGAAGATCTAAAGCCGGATGTGGTGATTTCCGATGTGGAAATGCCAGAAATGAATGGGCTAGAAGCGCTGGCCCAATTAATGGGGACGCATCCATTACCCGTGATCATGCTGAGCAATTTGACATCAGAAGGCGCAGAGGTGACGCTCCAAGCACTGGAGATTGGCGCTTTTGACTTTGTGGTGAAGCCGCAACCTGGCACCACCATGGCCGATACAGTCGAGATCTTAATCGAGAAGATCCGCCACGCCGCCCATTCCTCTGTGCGTGCTCGCCTCCGCCGAAAGGCTCCCACAGCCGAAGCGCCCGCCCTGTCAACACGGTTGATGCAGCCGCCACCAGCCGCCAAAGGAGTAGTTTCACCGCTCCGAGCCAGTGATACGTTGATAGCCGTTGCCAGCTCCACCGGCGGGCCAACCGCCCTGACGAACTTTTTTTCAGCCATTGCTCCAGATCTGCCGATTGGCGGTGTCATTGTCCAACATATGCCTGTTGGGTTTACGACCATCCTCAGCCAACGGCTCGACAAAATCTGCGGCTATCGCATTGTCGAAGCGAAAGCGGGCGATCAGATCCAGCGGGGACAATTTTTAGTCGCACCCGGTGGCTTTCATCTGGTCTTCGACGAAAACGGTATTGCTCGGCTTTCCGAAGCACCCGCCGTCAACGGTGTCCGCCCGGCTGCCGATGTGACGATGAAGAGCTTGGCCCGGCTCTACGGTCCACAGATTCTGGCGGTTGTCTTAACGGGCATGGGGAAAGATGGATATGCAGGGGTTCAAGAAATTTACCACCAGGGCGGCAAGGTCATTGCACAGGATCAGGAAAGTTCAGTAGTCTATGGGATGCCCCGTCATATCGTGGAAGCCAATCTGGCCCAGGCGGTTGGTTCGCCAGAACTTTTAGGTCGATTTATCTCAGAACGAGCAAAGGTATGAGAAATCTTAACAATGCACCCGGCGCTTTTGCAACGGCAAATGAAAAAGGCTCTTTTTCCACACCGACAAATCTTTTCCAGAACAGTCAGTTGTTCCCTGGGTTGACGGATACGAATAAATGGACTATTGCGGACGACCACTATAAATTGCTGCGCGATGCCGTTCTGGAACTGCTTGACCTTGATCTGAACCATTATCGCACGCAACAAATGGAACGGCGGCTGACTACGCTGCTTGAACGGCGCACAGCCAAAAGCTGGCCGGATTATGTCTATAGCCTGCGTAGAGAACAGGTCGAGTTAGATTATTTTCAAGACTTCATCACGATTAATGTTTCGTCCTTCTATCGGGATGCGGAAAAATGGAACTTTCTGCGCCAGCGGGTCTTGCCCGAACTACTCGCCCGTTCGCCCCAGGGGATCAATGCCTGGAGCGTAGGCTGTTCCATCGGCGCAGAAGCCTATACGCTAGCCATGTTGTTAAGCGAGATGAGCGCGGCACGGCGCAACTATGTCTGGGGCACTGATATTGATGGACGAGTGCTAGAGCGGGCCAAAGCAGGCGGACCTTACTTTCAAAATGAGATCCGAGAATTGCCCCCGGAGTTGAGCAGTGCCTACATGAAGCCAGTCAACGGACAATTATTCTCGATCAAACCGGCGCTGCGTAGTATGACTGAATTCGGACATTTTAATTTGTTAAAAGATGAAGCGGCTCGAAAATTCGATCTAATCATGTGTCGGAATGTGGTTATTTACTTTACTATGGATGTGAAACCCCAGGTCTATGCACGGCTAGCCCGATCACTCCGACCCGGTGGCTACTTTTTCATCGGGAGCACAGAAACAATCGCAAATTATCAACAACTTGGGTTTGAATACATTGCCCCTTCGTTCTATCGGTACGTGGGGACATAGCCCCACTTCCGGGGTTGGATTCGGTTGAGTTTGTCCGGTATGCTAAGCAGCGCCCCAAAGGAAGAGTTTCTGGTCTTTGAAAAATGTCCTTGTGTGCTGCGAAGTATAAACAGGTCAAGAAGAGAATGAAACGATTTTGACTATTAGAGGTTAGGAGAATTTGCAGTGAGCGTCAATTTCATGAATCCATTTTTGAAAGCAGCAAAAGCGGTGTTGGCAACAGAGGTAGGGGCCACCGTGGTGCGCGGGGAAGTATCTCTAGAAAATACTTGCTACACGCCCTCTGATGTAACTGTCCTTCTAAGCGTTGTCGGTGACGTGCGCGGTGTCGTGTTATTTAGCATGAGCGTTCCCATGGCCTTGAAATTGGTCTCCACCATGCTCGGCCAGGAACTCCAGGATTTCGACGAACTGGCCCAAAGCGGCATTGCCGAAATGGGCAATGTCATTACCGGCGTCGCCACCACCCATCTAGCCGAAGCGGGCTATCGTTGCTCGATCTCGGTGCCAACGCTGGTGGTGGGCCGAGGAACCATGTTGTCTACGTTGGACTTTAAGCGCCTTGTGGTGCCGCTGAAGACAAACCTGGGCGATATGTCCATTCATATTGCGCTGCGTGAAGATCCCAGAGCGACCGCCGCCTATACAGGACAAAACGGCAAAATGACAATGCCGGAGCGTATGAATTAATAGACGAGCGTTCGTTTTCTCGATCCCTCATTGCCTTCATGCCTATGATATGCATAGTGTGCATAGACAAAATAAATTTGTGGTTCACCCGGAATCTGTTCGATTCCGGGCTTTGTTTTTCAACCCTCTCTGCTTCAGCCAACCGCACACAACCAGTAGTTACGCCCTTTCCGAGAAAAAAGCCGATCTGGCTGGGAAACGATTCATCCGCGGTTTGGATGACATGCTGGGGTCTAAATATAGTGTAAGTGCTCTGTAAATATGCTTTCCCTGCCTCTTTAGTAGTTCGTAATGGCTACTAGGGGCAACAAAACGCCCAAATTAGCCTGAATTAGTCCCATGGTACTCCGACAAACCATGACCAGCGTACCATAATCAAAGCGTAAAGTATTTGTTATCTTTAACATCAAGAAATAGTTGTGAATATCAACAAAAAGATTGTATTTACAAATCAGAGGCGCTGCGAAGCCTCATCGCATCAAACCGCTGATTATAGAAACATTAGAGGAGAGAGTTCAACATGGCCCGTATGTTAGTTGTTTCTAGCGAAGCAAAAGATTTTCAGATGGTTCAGGCTGCCGTTATCGGTGAATCACATTTTGTCAGCCAGACAAACAGCGGACTCCAGGGCGTGAAACTGGCCCAAGAAACCATGCCAGATCTAATCTTTATCTCCGACCGAGCCGAAGATTTGGATGGGCTAAGCCTGTGTGAATATCTGCGCCATAACCTGCGCCTTCCCTCTCTCCTGGTGATGTTGCTGGAAGACAACAGTTCCGAATCTCGGGTTGCTTGCTACCGGGCCGGGGCCGATGACATTATTAGCAAACCCATGCATCTGACAGAAATGCATTTGCGCCTCAAAGCCATGATGCGGCGCATTTCTCATGCCGAAGCAGAACAAGATCGCATTTCGGTGGGCTGCCTCACCCTCGACCGCTCGGCCTGCACCATTTATGTTAAAAACCGCTCCATTCAATTGACACCCAGCGAATTTAACCTGCTCAATCATCTGATGTCGAACCCGGGCCGTATCTTCAGCTCCGAAGAATTGCTGCGCGACGTCTGGAATTATCACCCTGGCACTGGCGACCCGGCCATTGTGCGGATGCAGGTGATGAAGCTTCGCAACAAGATTGAACAAGACCCCAGCGAACCTAACTTTTTGCAAACGGTTTATCGCCACGGGTATCGCTTTGTCGGGGATCTTGGCTGATTTTTCGTAACGATTCAGGTGCGACGCACTCGCCAGGAGGAGAACGGTTGTGTGGCGAATGCGTCGCACCCGAGACCTGGATAGGTACGATTTTTCTTATAAAGACCGGCGGGCTGGCCCGACCGGTCTTTTTCTTTGTAGGGGCGGGAAGAGAGGATGAAATCAGTTACGCATGATTTACAGCGTTCATACTTTGAAAAAATGAACATACTCTTTCTTTGACGTTATAGTGTGATGAGTTCATTGTGTATGCCCCGCTGACGGGGTGTTCTGGTGGAGGCCGTTGTGATCAATGTCACCCGTTTGGATAATCGTGAATTTACACTCAACGCCGATCTCATCGAGGTGATTGAATCTCATCCTGACACCTTTATTCGGCTGGTCAACGGCAACAGCTTTCTGGTGCTAGAAAGTCGGGCAGAGGTGATCCAGCGTGTGATTGCCTATCGGCAGTCTGTCTTTTATAAATCGTCTTCGTTTGCCCCAGCGGATATTGGGACGCCGTCGCCCACGCCCATGGGACGCTAACTTTTATGAGATAGGGTGTGGTGAATCATGCGCCTAGAGATGGCAAGTATATATTTCCTACAGAGTTGAATAGCCATAATTTTTAAGAAGTTGATTCATACGCTAGACCTTAAGAAGGTGGGATTACTATGAGTCCTTTTGCCCTTGGCGGTTTTGCAATGGCGCTGCTTGGGTTAATTTATGTGATTATCGCAGCGGGCAGCAGCCCGGCTGCGTTGTGGGATCCGTCCTCATTTGTGCTGGTTTTCTTTGGCACAGTGGGCATTACGATGCTTAGCATCCCCAGCGCGGACTTAATGGCGGCGATGAAGATCTTGCCGCGTGGTTTTGGCGGTAAAGAAGCCAAATATGAAGAAGTGATTGCGCTCTTTGTAGAATTGGCTGAACAGGCGCGCCGGGAAGGGCTGTTGAGCCTGGAAGAGCGCATCGGACGCATTGACAACCCTTTCATCAAAAAGGGGATGCAGTTGTTGGTTGATGGCACAGATCCCTCAGCGATCCGCGAGATGATGGAACTGGACATTAGTCAGCTTGAAAGCCGCCATGCTCGCCGCTATGGCGTCTTAGAGACGATGGGGGCCTATGCGCCGACCATGGGCATGTTGGGAACGGTGACAGGGATTATCTTTACCCTCGCAAACCTGACCACACCGGATCAGATTGGGGCACAAGTGTCGTTGGCCTTTATCACCACGCTCTATGGGGCGCTCTTCTCCAACTTTCTCTTTCTGCCTCTGGGCGGTCGCCTCAAACGTGTAAGCAAGATTGAAGTTTCGGAGCAGGAAATGGCGCTGGAAGGGATGATGTCTGTGCAGGCTGGCGACAACCCGCAGATTGTGCGCCAAAAACTGGAAGCATTTCTGCCTGTGGGTGTTCGCGATGCCCTGGCCGTCAGAGAAGCATAAAGGAATCCTCTTACAATGGCACGCAAATCTCCGCCGGAGACCGTAATTGATGAATCAAAACGCTGGTTGGAAACGTTCGCCGACATGATGTCGCTGTTGCTGGTCTTTTTTATCCTGCTCTTTGCGTTTGGGCAGGACGATCTGGCGAAATTTCGGCTGCTTTCCAACAGCTTGAAGGCTGCTTTTAATGGGGTCAGCGTTTTTTCTGGGGGCATGGGCATGGGCGATGGGTTTGACGCGGCTGGCATGCAAGAGCCTGGCGTCAATGTGATCAACTTTGGGGCGCTGCCCAACCGCCAACAAGATTACTTGAAAATCAGTACATCTTTGACCCAATACGCAACGGATAATAACCTTGCCGAACAGGTGGCGGTGAACGTAGGCGAAGAGGGGATCTATATCAGCCTTTCCAGTGCATTGCTATTTCCATCAGGCAGCACAGAATTAGGCGAAGGGGGGCGGCAAACGCTGGATGCGATTGCACGGCTGCTGAACGAGATCCCCAACAGTATTCGTGTGGAGGCCCACACCGACGACACCTCGACCAGTAGCCCCATCTATCCAAGCAACTGGGAGCTATCCAGCGCTCGAGCAGTCTCTGTGGTGCGTTATTTGCAGGGGGGAAATGTGAACCCGGCACGGCTGGCAGCAGTGGGCTTGGCCGAACACCATCCCATCTACCCCAACGATACATCGGAACATCGAGCTTTGAACCGGCGAGCCGATATTTTGATTCTCTATCCTGTGGATGATAAACCACCGGTCATTGATCTTCAGGCTTCTGTGATTGAGCAACCTGTGCGATAGCCAAAACGCACCTATCGCAACCGAACGAGGAACGATTATGAGGGCTGTCTTAGGGATTTTCAAAAAAATTATGATTCCAATTCTGGCTGTGCTTGTCACAGTGATTTTGGGGATCGGTTTGCTGTTAAGTGGATTGCTGCCGTTTTCGGTGCAATTGAGCACAGGAGGGATTATGGCAGGCGATCCGGCAGCGGCTGCTGCGTCCGCTCCCACGCCACTGCCTTATTATCAACCGCCGCAAGAATTGCACGAGCTGTCCGGGGGCATTTTTTACAACACAGGGCAGCGCATTGTGAACTTGGCCGATCCAGGGGGCTATCGCTTTTTGCGCTCTTCGATTGTGTTAGAATTTTTGCCTGCTTCGCCTGACTTTTACACCTTAACCGGCGAAAAACTGGCGACGGCAGAAGAGGAATTCCGCGCTGAAATCGAACGCCACCGCCCGCTGATCGACAATGTGATTACCGATGTGCTAACCAGCAAAAGCTTTGCGGATATCTTCACCGTGGAAGGGAAGAATCAATTGCGCGAAGAGTTGCGTGAACAGCTCAACTATAACCTGCGCAACCGCTATGTGCAGCGTGTATTGCTCACCGATTTTGTAATTCAATAACTCCTTCCATCCGCCCGCCATCGTGTGGCCCTTTGCCATGGGGAGAGAAAACTGTGACTGAAGGTTTAGTCAGTGGTCTGCTGAGTCAGGATGAAGTTGATTCTCTGCTGAGCATGCTCAACACCAAGACCGAAGATGCGGACGGACCTGCTCATCGGGTGAACGCTGGTGGCTATGAAGTGGCGGGCGAGGTGGTGCGTCGCTATGATTTTCACCAGCCGGACCGTTTTAGCAAGGAGCATCTGCGCACGCTGCGCATGATCCATGAAAATATGGCGCGGCGGCTGGCGTTGCAGCTTTCCACCAAAATGCGTACCTCGGTGGATGTGATCCTCTCGTTTATCGACACTGGCCCTTATGGCTCGTTTATTCAACAGATCACCGCATCGCCCAGCGCCATGCACTTGATCAGCGTGAAGCCGCTGCCCGGTCGGATTTTGATCCAATACGACAATCGCCTGGCCGATATGCTAGTGGATCGCCTGCTGGGCGGGATGGGCAAGCCGGGGCGCAATACGGACCGTGAGTTGACCGATCTGGAGATGGATCTGCTGGCCTCGATTACCAACGAGGTAAACGCTTCCATTGTTGACGCATGGGAAGGTACGATTACACTTTCGCCCAAACTGGAAGAAAAACTTACCAATCCCTACTTTGTCCAAGTTGCGTTGCCGTCGGATACCTGCGCGTGGATCTCGTTTGAAGTGGCGCTCAACGGTCACAGCGCCGCCATTAATTTATGTATTCCGGCCTCGGTGCTCAAGCCGGTTACGCCGAAACTTAGCCCACAAGCCTGGATCGCAGGCAGCGGGCAGCAGACAGACGAAGACGAGTTGGTGCAGGTGCGCCGCCATGTACGCCGCCATTTGGATACACTTCAACTGGACTTGACGGCGATTTTGAAAGGCGGGGAACTCACTCTCTCCGAGCTAATTTCGCTGCGCGTGGGAGATGTGATCCCGTTGCAGCGCCATATTAGCGAACAAGTGGACCTGACCATGCAGGATCGAGACAAAATGCGCGGCCATTTGGGCGTCCATCGCGGCAAGATCTCTGTGGAAATCACCGCTGTGTTGGAAGATCGAGAAGTTAGCTTGGCCTAAGCTTTTGGGGGATGGGCCTCTATTTGCCCCCCATAACAAGCCATAATGTGCATGATTGACGAGGAGATTTTGGTTATGGATCACAATATGAACAACCTAAACCGGATTGGCAACGAACCCTTTGATGATGACGATGATCTGATGCTCAAAGCCTCCGATCTCGAGGGCATCACCGTCAGCCCAGCCAGTTTTGCCGATCTACAGCCCAAAAAGCCCAAGCCACACACCAACGGTCACACGGATTCGCCTAACCTGGACATGTTAATGGATATCGGCTTGCAGATCACCGTGGAGCTAGGCCGCGCCCGCATGACCATCAAAGAGGTGCTTTCGCTGGGGCCGGGCACCGTGGTGGAACTCAACCGGGTGGCCGGTGAACCTGTGGACATTTTGATCAACGGCAAACCCATTGCCAAAGGCGAAGTGGTGGTGCTGGGTGATATGTTCGGCGTGCGTGTCACCGATATTATCCCGCCTGCACAACGTGTGCAGAGTATACTCTAAGCCCATGAATCGCTCCCCGTTGCAGAGATCGTTGACCGAAGGACTGGCACTATTCTTCAAACGAGGCAATCTTTCGCCCCGCCAAATTGGCATGGTGGCCCTGGGCATCATCGGTCTGCTCTATACAGTTTTGATCACAAACGTGGATCAGACAGCCAGCGCTGCCCCCCACCCTGCGCCCATACAACAGAGCGGCGCACCCACCCCCGCTGCAACGGAAGATAGCCTGGGGAACGAATTTTTGAATGAATATCAGCGCCTTTCCAATGCCCCCGCCGACGCCAACGCCGCGGAACCGGAAAGCGCCGCCACGGCATCAGGTTCGCTGGGTGGCTCGTTGATCATGGCGGTGTTGCTCGTGGGGGGGCTGGCCTATGCGGGCATTTGGGGCTACAAACAGATTACCCTGCGCCAAAAGGGCACGGTCAAGATGGGCGGCACCTTGCTTTCGGTGCAAGAGACACAGCCTATCGGCACGAACCAGAACTTACATTTGGTGCGCCTGGGCGAAGAGATGTTGCTGATCGGCGCAACCGATCAGACGATTACGCTGCTGGCTCGCTATGGCGCAGAGCAGTTTGAGGGCAGCTTTGATGATCACCTGCAAGCCGCGCAGCGCCCCACCTCGGCCAAAGCAGCCGCGCCGCAGCCCGTCCCATTGGAAGAGAGCCTGCAAGAGTTGCGCAAAGTGCAACGTTGGCAGCGCGGAGGCGATGATGCATAGGCGCTGGCTACCTATTCTTGCCCTTGGAGCCGTTCTCTTATTGGCGGGCTGTTCCGCTGGCACAGCCGAAACCGGGGACGGTGTCTCCGTGGCCCTCAACATCCCCGGCAGTGACACAGGTCTTAGCAACAGCATCCAGACCATGTTGCTGCTCACGGGACTGGCTTTTTTGCCCACAGCACTGATGTTGATGACGGGCTTTGTGCGCATTGTGATCGTGCTCTCCAGCCTGCGCATGGCGCTGGGCGTGCCCATGCTGCCGCCCAATCAAGTGGTGGTGGGCATGGCGCTGATCTTGAGCTTTTTTGTGATGGCCCCCACCTTCGAGATCATCAACGAGACCGCGCTGCAACCCTATGTGGCAGAACAGATGGATCTGCCCGAAGCGGTGACTGTAGCTCTCGGTCCCCTGCGCGAATTTATGTTCAAGCAGGTAGGCGAGGACGATCTGGCCCTCTTTGTTTATCTGGCCGGCGGCGAACGCCCGCAGACCCGCAGCGAAATTCCCACCTATGTGCTGATCCCGGCCTTTGTGATCAGCGAATTGAAGGTGGCCTTTCAGATGGTTTTTATCATCTATATTCCCTTTCTGGTGATTGATATTGTTGTCTCCAGCGCGCTGATGAGCATGGGCATGATGATGTTGCCGCCGACGATTATCAGCCTGCCTTTCAAGCTGTTGCTCTTTGTGATGGTTGATGGCTGGAATCTGCTGATTCGGAATCTGATTATTAGTTTCATGACGTGAGCGGCCACTTGCGAATGGCACGTTGCAAGTAGTAATACTAGTCGTTGAACGAAGCACAACGGAAGCGGTACGGGCGCATGCTTGCTGCGCCCCGTGGGTTCAGCAAGCAGAACCTCTACCATCTGTTGGATTTTTCAAGACAATGGGTATAAGTTGCAAGTAGTAAGTTGCTACCTTCTTCCAAAGGACGCACCATGACCGAAACGATGATTATCCAAATGGGGCGCGAAGCCTTCACCATTATGATCATGCTGAGTATGCCGCTGTTGGGCGTTAGCCTTGTGATTGGATTGGTGGTAAGTCTCTTTCAGGCCATCACCCAAATCCAGGAAGTAACGCTGACCTTTGTGCCCAAGATTATTGGCATTGTCCTCGTCTTTGCCCTGCTGGGGCCGTGGATGTTGCAGCAAATGGTAGGGTTTACAACGACGCTCTTTAATTATATTCCTCAACTTGTGCCATAATCGATTCTCGACTTCCCGGCCAAAATCCGGTGGAACCACAGATCGCGCAGATCCTCCTCGTTTGCGCCCTTCGTATCTACCACGTGTAAGTCATGCTTTTGCCCACCCGCGGGTTTCTTCTCCGGGCAGGACAATCACAAATCCTTTGACGCGCTGCGTTGTCCTGTGCTATGATCCTCTCTATTGAACCCCCATCCTCTTTGCTTTTAAAACGAGAAGTCGTCATGCCTTTGATCAAACGTTACCCCAACCGCAAACTCTATGACACCACGGCCAAACAATATGTCACCTTGGAGCAGATCGCCGAGTTGATCCGCACCGGACACGATGTACAGGTCATCGATCACGAGAGCGGCGACGATCTCACCTCGCTGACCTTGAGTCAAGTTATTCTCGACCAAGAGAAGCGCGGTCCAGGGTTTCTGCCCCAATCGCTGATGACCGATCTGATCCGCACAGGCGGCGAAACTTTGGACTATTTATTGCATTCGCTCCAGGGGACGCTGCCGCTGAACACAAGCGCAATTGAAGAGAAGATCGCTCGACTGGTGGCGGCGGGCACGCTCAGCGCCGAACAGGCCCGATCTGTGCTTAAAACCTTGCAGCCGGGGGCTGAAGGCTCGCTTGTAGATGAAAGCGTCGCCAACGTGCTACATCGGCTTAACATCCCCACCAGCCGCGATGTGGAAGATCTGCGCGGAAAGTTGACCCTGCTCACAGCACAGTTAGACGCACTCAGCAACGAGGCGGATGCAGCAGAGGATGAGGGGGAATAAGAGAGTAGGTATTGGATAGTGTAATCCGCTACGTAACGCCCAATCCCTACTCTCAGCGGGCAATGTTGCCCACTTTCGACTGAGGTCGCATGAATTTCAACGACGAAACATTTAATGACATCTCCTATCCGCGCAACCACGGCACAGTTGCCTGTACACCACAGCGCGGCAAGACAGCCCTGGTGTTGGCTGGCGGCGGCATCACCGGCGCGGTCTATGAAATCGGCGCATTGCGTGCTGTCAACGACATACTGGTCAACCATACCGTCAACGATTTCGACATCTATGTGGGGACCAGTGCCGGGAGCCTAGTCGCCGCCATGCTGGCAAACGGCATGACACCCCAAGAGATGATGCAGGCCATTGGCAACAACCACCCCGAGATCCGCGCCATCCGCTCCGATGACATCTTCCAGAGCAATAAAAAAGAATTTCTGACCCGCCTCACCCGTTTGCCGCGCACATTGCTACGCGGCGGCAAAAACTTGCTCAACCGGGCAAACGAAAAATCGCTGACAGAACTGTTGTGGGAATTTGCCGATCTGCTGCCCACAGGGTTTTACAGCGGCGACGCGCTGGAGAGCTATGTACAAGAGGTGCTCAGTCGCCCCGGTTGCCTCAACCGCTTTGACGCCCTTGCCAAAGAACTCTACATCATCGCCACCGATCTCGATTCCGGCGAAAGGGCAGTCTTTGGCAAGGGCGGCAAGGGCATTGTGCCGATTAGCAAAGCCGTGGCCGCCAGCAGCGCCATCCCCATCATTTACAAACCGGTGCGTATCTATGGCAAAGAATATGTGGACGGCAGTATGCGCGGCACGGCCAGCCTCGATCTGGCCGTGGAATCCGGCGCCGATCTCGTGGTCTGCATCAACCCGCTGGTGCCGCTGGATGCCCAACAACTTTACGGCAAAGATGAACACATCGGCGACGAGGGCATACGTACTATCGTCAACCAGGTGATCCGCATTGTCATGCACGCCGGTCTGCGCTATCACATCAAAAGCCTGCACCGCCAATATCCCAATGTGGATTTCCTCTTGATCGAACCCCGCGCCGACGATCAAAAGATGTTCGGCTACAATCTGATGGACTATCACAACCGGATGCGCGCTGCCAACCACGGCTTTCAATCGGTGACCGAAGGGCTGAGCGAGCGCTACGACTATTTTCAGCGTGTGCTGGCCCGTCACCACATTGAGATCCGAGACAGAAGCGCCCCGGAGTTGCAAGAATCTGCCTACAACCACTACAATCCCGAAACGCTTTTTGGGGCGGAACCAACCGCCGATGATCAGACGCAGCACCGACTCGCCGATGCTATACAGTCGCTGGAATCCACCCTGGGCCACCTGGACGAGATGCTGAACAGATCGGGATAACCGATGCAGAATACCAATATCCCCAGTGGCGAACCCGGGTCAGGATCATCAATAGAATCGACTATCAATGCGCACACGCTTTTCTGCCCTTTTTTTAACCTTAGCCGTAGTCGTGCTTTTTCTGGGCACAATTCTTGTTTTGCAATGGCAACAGATGCCTGCCACAACGCCCGAAACCGCGTCTGCTGTCGAGCCACTAACCGCTTGTGAATCGTACACTTCGCGCACGGCAGATCTATTGATCCCCACGCCCGAAGCCGGCGAAGCCTATTTTACTCAATTTGTTCCCACGCGTGCCGAACCCAAACTGCCCGATGTGCTGCCGCTGGCTGCACCCTATTCGTTGCGCTGGCGCACAGGTGCGGCGGTAGCCCACGGCAACCCATTTTCGTATGATTGGCCCACGCCCCGCCCCGGTTGGTATCTCAACTGGAACGCGCAGCCTTTGGCCGCCGCGTATAGCCCCGCACAACTGGGCATGGAATTTACGCCCATGGTGCGGCTGACCCCCGACGGGCTGAAGCCATCGCTGGCAGCCATCGCCGCCATCGCCACGGCACGCCCCGGCAGCGTTTGGCTGATTGGCAACGAGCCAGATGTGCGCTGGCAAGACGACGCCACGCCGGAGGAATACGCCTGTACCTATCACCACACCTATGAGACCATCAAAGCGGCGGACCCCACTGCCCAGGTCGCCATTGGCGGTGTCAGCCAGATCACCCCGCTGCGGCTGGCCTATCTTGATCGCGTTCTTGCCAGCTACGCGGCGCAGTTTGCCCGCCCCATGCCTGTGGATGTTTGGAACATGCACGCCTTTGTCCTGCGTGAAGAGGCGGATAACTGGGGGGTGGGCACGCCGCCCGGCTTCGAGGATGTCGAGCATGGCGTGCTGTGGGAGATCGCGCAGCACGACAACCTGATCTTGGTGGAAAATCAGGTGCGGCTCATGCGCCGCTGGATGGCACACCAGGGTGAGCGCGACAAACCGCTCTACATCACCGAGTATGGCATTCTCATGCCCGCCGAGTATGGCTTTGACCCGTACCGGGTCATCGAGTTTATGGTCGGCTCGTTTGATCTCTTCACCCGCCTGCGCGACGCTGAAACGGGGTACCCTGCCGACGATAACCGGCTGGTGCAGCGCTGGAACTGGTTCAGCACGCGTGATCACCTCTACCCCAGCGGCGACCTTTTTGACAGTAACGGCGCGCCGCTGCCGCTCATGCGTGCCATGAGCGGCTACATCCGCGCCCACGAATCTGAGGCCACAGAGGGAAGCCGCTAATGTCACACTTGATTTGCGCCAGATGCGCTCTATTTCCTATTGGCAACAGATCGTAAGTTTGCCAGCCAGCACACATCATGGCGGCGCAGCGGGCACTGGCGTTGGTGACAAAGGGAGAGGATGCGGGGATTTTTAACGTGCAGAGGGTGGGGGAATCAGCGCGGCAATGCGCTCGACAATTTCAAACGTCGCCTGCGGACGGCCCAACGCTTTGGCGCATTGGGCCATTTTGTTGCGTTCTGACGCGTCGGGGCCAAACCAACGGCTGACAATCTGGGCGATCTCAGCCGGATCTTCGCTATAGGCCCCCGCGCCGTGGTCGAGCACATAGGGAACGTTGCCCTCTTCTTGCCCCGGAATGTAGCCGCTGAGGAGGATCGGCAACCCGGAAATCAGCGCCTCGGCAATCGTCCCCGGCCCAGCTTTGGTAATAATACAATCGCTCACCGCCATCCATTCGGGCATGTTTTGTACAAAGCCCTGTACATGGACAGGGATGGGCCAGCTTTTTTCGGTCACGGCCCGGCGCAGGCGTTCATTGCGGCCACATACCACCACAAGCTGCGCATTGCGGTTGTCGGCAGCCAATTGGCGCGTCACTGCCTCGGTAATCGCCGCCACGGGTCCCATGCCCTCGCCTCCGCTCATCAGGAGTGCGGTTTTGCGCGTCGGGTCCAACCCCAGGCTTTGTTTCAATTCAAGGCTCGATTGAGGGGGATGGGCAAAGGCAGGGCGAATGGGTAGCCCCGAAACGAAGATCTGATCTGGTCGTAGCCCGGCGCGCACCCCCCGCTCCAATGCCTCTTCCCCAGCGACAAAACAGAGGGCCACATCTTTGTGAAACCAGAGGGGGTTGATGGTTGCAAGATCGGTGATAACTGTCACAAATGGGATGGTTTTATCGACTTTGCGTAGGTGATAGATGGGAATTTCTTGCATGAGCGGGTGAACGGAGATCACCAGATCGGGGCTGTATTGGCGAAAAGTTTGGCGCATGGTGTTGCGCACAAAGAGACCCGCTACGCGGCAAAATAGCCGTTGTCAGCCAAGCGCGTTCGCTGGCCTGCCAGAGAAATTTCCAAAACCAGATGCCGCGATTGACAATCGGTCCATAGGATTTGGGGATCTGGTTCACCGGCCAGGGCGTGTGATCAGTCCAGAGATCAATGACATCAATTTGCACGTGGTTGCCAAATCGTTCACCAAACGCTGCCTCCAAAGCCTGGGCGCTGGCTCGATGACCGCCGCCTGTGTCACTCATTAAAATAAGGATCTTGGGCATAGGATTGTTTGTCTTGGGTGAACGTGGCTAAGGGATAACTTCGCTCGCTGCTTGACTTGTCACGCAGAAATTTTATGGTCATCTCTGCCACTTCATAGGCGGCCAGGAGCGGGGCACCGTGTGTGGTTCGTATGTATTTATGATAGGCATTGTGCCGGGTGGGGCGGGCCGCAATTCTATCTTGATAGCCCCAAATAAAGAGTGTGGGGACATCCAGCGTGAGCATATGATAGCCGGGATCGGGAAGCTCTCGCAAAGTTCGGCGCAGGGTGGTAATCGGCTGATGGCTGATCTCTTGTATCCATGACACCGTATATGAGCTACGTGCGCCGTTAAAGCCCAAGATGGTAACCAGCCCGCCCAATCGCCAACCAGAAAGCGCCCACTGCCCAAACTGGGGTAGCATTGTGTCCGCCCAGGTGGCTAGGCGCAGGCTATACCAACGCCAACCCGGAATATAGAGCGGACACAGAAAGACACCGCGATAGATGGTCTGCCGATAGCGGCGCATGTAGACTTCGGCCACACGCGTGCCCGACGAATAACAAAGTACAGACCACTGGGAGATGCCCAATTCCCGGCGCAGTTGATCCAGCGCATCAGCACAGGTCAGGTAGTATGGGCGGTCAATTTCTGGCATGGTGGAGTTGCCCACACCGGGCAACTCCACCATAATAAGCCGAAAATGGCGTTCTAGGATTGGCGCTAGATTTTGCCAAATATTATAGGTAATGCCGAAGCCATGCAGCATCAGCAGCGGCATTCCATCTCCGCGAATTTGATAATTGAGGTCAGCCATTGGAAGACACCTACAGAAACGCTAAACCCATGACACCGAAACGAATTTTAATCCTCACCTCGCGAACCGGCGGCGGGCATGTCAGCTTGGCCGAGGCCCTGCGTGATCAAATCGCTCCCTATCTATCGCCCCCCAGCGACATCCAGATTGTCGATCCACAGTCTCGCCTTTTCCATTTTCACTACAGAGTTGTCAGCCGCCATGCGCTCTGGCTGTGGGCCGCAGAATATCGCCTCTCGAACACGCCAACCCGTGCGCGCCTTTCGCATCGTCTCTTTAGCTTGTCTGCACAGCGCTCGCTTGTCAACTTAATTAAGAAGATAGACCCGGCGCTAATTCTCTCGACCTATGCGTATTTCTCCTATTCGGTGCAAAAGGCGCTGGAAAAGCTGGGGCGCACGATTCCGCTGGGCGTGCTCTTTGCCGATCCACAACAGCTTCATCACGCATGGTTAACGCTGAAAACTGCCACGGCCACCCTTGCCCCCACCCGTGAAACCGCTCAAGAAGCCATTGCCGCCGGCTTTGATCCCGGCCGGGTTCACATCACGGGCTGGCCTGTGCGCCAACAGTTTTATGACGCTGCCCATGCCACTACTATAAACGATTTTCGCCGAAAGTTGGGTCTTGATCCAAACCGTCTAACCATTTTTCTGCAAGGTGGCGGCGAAGGCACGGCTAAATTTACGCAAACCGTGGAAAATTTACTGCGCATCAACCAAGAATCGCCGCACCCCTTGCTTCAAATTATCTTGGCAACAGGCACAAACGAGCATGTACAGCGACGGTTTCGTCATGTTGATGATTGCTATGTCTTACCCTTCACCAAAGAAGTGGCCCCCTATTTGGCAAGCGCCGACATTATCATGGGCAAGGCTGGCCCCAACATGCTCTTTGAATCGGTGACATTGGGCAAGCCGTTTATCGCGACGACCTATATTCCAGGCCAGGAGACGCCCAACCTCCAGTTTATCCGTGACCACGGGTTGGGATGGGTCGCTCTGCGCGCAGAGGAGCAATACACGTTGGTGAAGGCGTTAGCCACAGGCCAGGAAGGGTTGGAGGAGCGACGGACCCGTGTCGAACGGTATCGGCGCTGGAACACACAAGCGACCGAAAGCATTCCGGCACTGATCAAGGGGTTGTTGGGCGAAGGTTAATACGCGCCTTTGCCCAACAACACTTTGGGCACGGTTGTCAACAGAATACTCATATCCAACCCAAAACTCCAGTTTTCAGCGTAATAGATATCGAGCAATACCATTTCGTCAAAAGTGAGATCGCTGCGCCCGCTCACTTGCCACAGCCCCGTCATGCCGGGGCTGACGGAAAGCCGCTTGCGGTGCCACTCTTGGTATTGGGCCACCTCGGCGGGCAGATTGGGCCGCGGCCCCACGAGGCTCATCTCACCGCGAAAGACGTTGATCAACTGTGGCAGTTCGTCCAGGCTGAAGCGGCGCAACAGCGTCCCCACTTGCGTTCGCCGTGGGTCATCGCGCACTTTGAAGAGTGGCCCCGTCGATTCATTCAAATTGGCGATTTCGCTGCGGCGTTCGTCGGCATTCGCCACCATTGAACGGAATTTGTAGATCTTGAAAAGGTCGCCATTACGCCCCACGCGCGTCTGTGCATAGAGCACCGGCCCCGGCGAATCGAGCCGAATCGCCAGGGCAATTAGCAAGCCCACCGGCAACGCTATCACAGAAATTAGTGTGGCGAAAATCAGATCAAAAATCCGCTTAAAGATGAGATTCAAACCGGTAATGGAAACCTCGCCGCGAGCTAATTAACGGTATGCCGTTGATCTCTTCTACCTGCATCTGATTTTTGGTCAGTTGAAAGAGATCGGGCACGATCTGTGCCTTAATTCCACATTGCTCACACTCGTTGAGCAAGCGCGCCACGGTGCGGTGGCTCTGCCAAGGCAGGCAGATAATCGTCAGATCGACAGTATGGGTTGCCAAAACCTGGGCGAAATTATCCACAGGCCCCAGCGCTTTGAAACGCCCAATGTCGGTGGAGCCTTTGGACGGGTTGTCGTCGAGGAAGCCGATCAGGCGATACCCCAAATTGGGGCGTGCGGCCAACGTGCGCATCACCATCCGCCCCACATCACCCGCCCCCACAAGCACCACGCGCTGTACGCCGATCCCCTGCTGGCGTAGATAGCGACGCAGCAAGCCCAGAATGGCGCGGCTGCTCCCCATAAAAATAGTTACCAAAATGGCGGTATAGAGGAAAAGCAGGCGGCTGGATAGCAGCGGGCGAAAGAGCAGGTTCACCGTGATCACCACGAAAATGCCGATGGTGGTGGCGCTGGCAATCTGATAGATCTCCTCCGGCCATTTGCGATCCCGGCGCTGGCGATAGACGCCGGAGAAATGAAAGAGCATCAAAAGAATGATGACTAGCGATACGCACGAGAGCGAATAGCTGGAAAATTCAGTTTGAAAAACCGGATCGACGGTGCGAAACCATTGCAGCCGATAGCGGATCCAATACGAAAGCAAAAAGGCAGCCACGATCAGCATAGCATCGCTCAGGCGCAGCAAATAGGGCCAGTAGCGTGGATCGACGCGCTGCACCACTTGGATCAGCCAATGGGAGTGGGGGGCGATGGCGACGTTGCTACCGAGCGGTTTGACACTCATTGATATCTGGGATTCAGGGTAGTTTTTGTCGATCACAATAGGTCATCATAGAGAGAAAGCGTTTCACGCGCACAGCGTTGCCACGAAAATAGCCGGGATTGCTCCAGCCCTCGCTGGCGCAGATCGGCGCGCAGGTCGGGTTCCGATACAATACGGGTCAGGCAATCGGCCAGCGAGTCAACCTCCTCTGGCGCAAAGGTTAGCGCGGCGTCGCCGCTGACTTCCGATCGACTGGCTGTTCGGCTACAGATCACTGGCGTGCCACAAGCCATCGCCTCCAACACCGGCAGGCCAAAGCCCTCGAACAGGCTGGGATAGACAAACGCCAGCGCGCCGTTATACCGATCAGGCAGATCGGCGGCAGGGATGAAACCGGGAAAGCGCACTGCATCGGCCAGCCCCAGTGTTTGCACCTGGGCAAAAATCTGCTCGTAGAACCAGCCTTTGGCCCCGGCCAAGACCAGCACCACATCTTGCGCGTCGGTGTTCTCGCGCCAGCGAGCAAAAGCCACCAACAGCCGTTCGAGATTTTTGCGCGGCTCCAAGGTGCCTACGTAAAGCAGAAAACGTTCGGGCATAGCATGACGGTCGCGGATGGAGTCAATCTCGGCAGCAAGCCGCGGCGCAAAGCTGCTCGCTACCCCATTATACACAACTTCGATCTTCTCTGCCGCAACGCCCAGCAACCCTATAAGATCATCGGCAGTTTGGCGGCTCACGGCAATAACCCGATCTGCCTTGTGGACGCTCCAGCGGCAAAGCCACGAGAGGTAGGCACGTTTGGCTGCCGGGAAGCGTTCGGGCATCCGTAGAAAGCTCAAATCATGCACCGTGACCATACTGGGGATGCGCGCTGCCAGCGGCAAGACATTGACCAGTCCGTGAACAAGATCTGCCCCAGAGCGGGCAATTGACAGCGGCAGCGCGCTCTGTTCCCAGGCAATGCGGGCCAGCGGTTGCTGGGCGGGCCAACTTGTACGGTGCAGCGTCACGCCCTCACACCGAAAAGTTGCGTCGTTCACATAGGCGTGCAAGCTGTAATCGGCGTTGTGTTCGCCCAGGGCGCGCAGCAAATTTTGACTATAAATGCTGACACCGGCACCGCGATAGGTCTGGGCAGTGTTGAGAAGTTGGGCATTAATCGCAATCAGCATAAACGTAAAGCTTCATAGGCGGCCACTGTATCACAGGCAATTTGGTGCATGGTATATCTTTCCAGACGCGTTGACGCCCTTTTTGGCCCCAATCGTCTCGCGCGGTGGGATCATCCAACAGCGCTTGCAGATGTGCTTGTAATGCCGCACTGTCCCCTTCGGGGAAGATCAGCCCGGCGTCGCCAATGACATTGGGGATCTCGCCACAACTGCTGCCGATGACCGGCACAGCAGAGGCCATGGCTTCAATGAGCACACGGCCAAATTGTTCTTTCCAATTGGGCTGGCTGCGGCTGGGCAAAACCAGCACATCCAGCCCTCGGTAAAAATTCGCCATTTCGTGGCTGGGGATGCGCTGCCCCAAGGTCACATTGTGGGCAATGCCCAGTGTTTCGGCAAGGCGGCGCAATTCCGCTTCGCTTTCGCCGCTCCCCACCAGCGAGAGATGCCACGTGCCGTGCAGCCCAGCACAGGCCCGCAGCAGCAGATCCAGCCCTTTTTCGGGGAGCAGCCCACCGGCATAGCCGATATGAAACGAATTCGTGCTGCGTGATGCGTGCTGCGTGTCGGGCGCAAAAATTTCTGGATCAACGCCAACTTGGGGAATGATGCGGACCTCGCCGCCATAGCCTTTTTGGCGCAGCACCGTGGTGGCCTCGGCATTGCCCGCCATCACCAGCGCACAGGCGCGATAGTTGGCCTGTTCCATCCAGCGAAAGGGCGGCGGATAGCGGCGGTGCAGATTTTGCCAAGTGAAGAAAGTGGGTTTGGCCCCGGCAGCCTGTGCCGCCCGAATGCCCAGCCAAGTCGCCAAATTGTACGGTTCCTCGTCCATATGCACCACATCGGGGCGAAGGTGGCGCAGCAATGGCCCCAGGCCCGGGTAAAAGTGCAGATGATAGTTGCCGTTGAAGTGGATGGGCAAGATCTGCACCGTGTAGCCCTCGGTAAAACGGGCCTCGGCGGGCTGATGTCCGCGCCGGTCTGACCAAGCCGGGGGGATCACCACAGTGAGGTCCACGCCACAGCGGGCGATCTCTTCGGCTTTGCGCTGATAGGCCCCCACCACCAGGGCTTTGCTGATCAGGACAACACGCATACACTCCCCTTGAAATGTCTTGCATTATAGACGGCGCATCACCAATCGGCCAAACCCCTGGCGGAATGGGAGGATAGACCAAAGTCCAAAGACGATAGACAAAACAGAGGCAGATTGCTATACTGGCTCCCATCTTTCATCGCAACCGTAAGCTGTTTTCACCCACGGACAGAGCCATCATGCAACGTTGGAAAGAATACTACACACCAGCCACAGTGGACGAAGCGCTGACGCTGTTGGGGCAATACAACGGCACTCATGGTAGTGCCCGCCTGATTGCCGGTGGCACGGATCTGATCCTCGACATGGAATCTGGGCACACGCCGCCGCCAGAAGTGCTGGTGGATGTGACACGCATTGAGGGGATCACCGCCATTGGGGAAGAGGCCGATTGGGTGCTCATCGGGGCGGGCGTCACCCACTATCAGATCGAACGCCACCCGCAATTGCAGCGCGTGGCAACCTGCCTCACGGAAAGCTGCCGCGTGGTGGGCGGGCCACAGGTGCGCAATGTGGCGACGATTGGCGGCAACGTGGCCCATGCGCTGCCCGCCGCCGACGGCACGATTGGGCTGCTTGCACTGGACGCTGAGGTGGAGATCTGCACGCTGCAAAATGGCGCGGTGGCGCGGGCATGGCAGCCGCTGCTTTCGATCTTTGCCGGGCCAGGGCGGAACAGTTTGGAGCGCAATCAGATGATCAGCGCGTTTCGCTTTCAGCCCACGGGAGAAAAGCAGGGCAGCGCCTTTGACCGGATCATGCGGCCCCAAGGGGTGGCGTTGCCTGTGCTGGGGGTGGCGGCGCGCATCCGCTGGGACGACGTACAGGGAAAGATTGCCGAGGCGACGCTGGCCGTGGGGCCGGCAGGGCCGATTCCATTCCGCGCCACAGAGGCCGAAGCCGTACTCACCTCAGCCGATGACTTTGACGATGCCCTTTTAGACGGCGCGGTTCGCGCCGCCCAGGCCCAGGCCCAACTTCGCACCAGTAAACACCGCGCCAGCAAAGAATATCGCCACGAAATGTTGGGCGTCTTGTTGCGGCGGGTGATCACCGCCGCCGTGGCACGCGCACAAAATTGAAACCAGAATTTAACGCTGGGCAATTTTAACGCGGAGGCGCAGAGAAGCAGAGGTGATCTTTGCATCTTTGCGTTAAATGCTGCCCTCCCCATCCCACTTCAAAGGAGAATCCCCCTTGATTCACTTGCAATCACTTGAAATGCGCGCATCGTTCCCGCGGGAGCAGGCTGAATTTCCGTTTACCGTACCGGCGTTGCAAACGCTGACGACACTGCGCTTTGAGTCGCCGGTGACCTTTTTGGTGGGCGAAAATGGGTCGGGGAAGTCAACGTTTCTGGAAGCGTTGGCCGTTGCCACGGGATCGATTGCCGTGGGCAGCAGCGAGATCAACCGGGACAAGACGCTGGATGCAGTGCGCCAGGTGGCCCGGCATCTGAAAGTAACGTGGCGCAAGCGCACGCATCGGGGATTCTTTTTGCGGTCCGAGGATTTCTTTGGCTTTGCCAAGCGCATGGCCGAGATGCAAGCGGAGCTACGCGCCGAGATGGCCGCAGTGGACACTGACTATAAAGGGCGTTCGGAAAAGGCCAAGGGGCTGGCGAAGATGCCCTATGCGCGTGAACTGCACGAGATGCGCGCCCGTTATGGCGAGGGATTGGACGCCCAGTCTCACGGTGAGAGCTTTTTGGCGCTCTTTCAGGCCCGCTTCGTGCCCGATGGCCTCTATCTGTTGGACGAGCCAGAAGCTCCGCTGTCACCGTTACGACAGGTGGGCTTCTTGTCGCTGCTCAAAGAGATGGTGGCGAAGGAGGCACAATTTGTAATCGCCACTCATTCGCCCATTCTGATGGCCTACCCAGGGGCCACCATCCTTAGCTTTGACGGTGGGGAGGTGCGGTCTGTGGCCTGGGGTGATCTGGAACACGTCACGATTACCCGCTCGTTTCTAAACGCCCCTGAAGCATACCTTCAACATTTGTAGCCCGTCCCCGCCCCATGCCGCTCCAGCGTCAATGCAGCAACACAATGCGGACCGCTGAGCACGGTTTCGTTGTCGGCGATTGCAGATCGGGTAACCGCAAACTCTCCCAATCTCTTTTCTGTTAACTTTCTGCTTCTTCGGTTATTTCAGGCTCGACCTCTGGGCCGCGCTCGCCGGGGCGCAGGCGGCCGGTGACGATCTGGCTGTCGTGTTGGAAGACGAGGAGGGCATCGCGGCGCAGGGCTTCGGTCTGGAGATGGCGCTTGCCTTCAATGCCAGCCATGGGATTAAGATCAAAGGCGGGGACCCAGGCCAGCCGGTTCATGTGGGCGGCCCAGCTACACGTATCGCCCAGAAAGAGCAGGCTTTCGCCGCCGTTTTCGATCCAAACGGCTTGAATGCTGGCCGTATGCCCCGGGATCACCTCGGTGCGTACACTCGGGCTGAGGTTCTGATCGCCAGCCACAACATCCAAAAGCTGGGCGCGCTGTAACGGCTCCCAGTTGTGCGAAAGATAGGTGGCGGCGGTGCGCTCGTTGGGGAAACTGGCATCGGCCAGTTCGGCGCGCTGTACAAGATAGCGGGCGTGTGGAAATGTGGGGATCACGCCACTGGCCGGATTACTTTCTTCGCGCCAACGTGTCGCCCCGCCCACGTGATCGCCATGCAGATGGGTCAGGAGCACGGTGTCCACATCGTCGGGCGCAAAGCCCAACTGGCGCAGATCCCCAAGCAGGCGTTCATTGCGCGCCGTCATGCGCAGGATGGCGCGCGTTTTATCGGGGAGTTTGTCGCCCTGGCCGGTGTCCACCAAAATCAGCCCGGCCTCGGATTCGATGAGCAGACAGCGCAGATCGACGGGGATACGATTCTTTTCGTCGGGGGTGATCACCCGTTCCCAGAGGACGCGCGGAATCAGCCCAAAAAAGCCGCCGCCGTCGCTGTGCTGGCAACCGTCGCTGAGAATGTGACAGCGAATCGCGCCGATTTGAAGAGTATAGGGCATAGGGCTGGCTCCATTTGTGTGGCAGAGATAGATGACAGAGATAGAACGCGGATGACGCAGATTGAGCGGATTTGTGCAGATCGGAGAATTCTGCGGCTATCTGCGTTCTATGGCTCTTTTTTGCAACAAAAGTGTGTGGGAGTATATCACGCATGGGGAGATGGAACGAACCCCACGGCCTGCTCAGCATTCCGGAAATGGACCGGGCGATGAGCGTCTACAGCGTGCGGTTCTGGTCCATTCCCGGAATCTTCTCCCCAGTACGCCTTGCTTACTGTTTGACAGCCCTCGGCATCGCTATGATACTTTTGAAGATACGAATTTTCACAACAGCAATGTTGTTTTCCCGAATAGATAGCCAAACAAGATGACCAAACAAAACGAGCATCCGAATACCAAAATCAGTGATGAGACGCCTGCCGCCGACTTGGATGCGCTCTATTCTGAAAAGATGGAAGCGCTGACGTTGGAAGAGTTGGATGATTTTATGAAGCGGGCTAAGGAGCGGGCCCAGAGTTTCCGCGAAAGTACTCGCTCTGCTTTGCGCGATGATACGTCCGTGCCCACAGAGACCGTAGTGGATATTGATCCGGAACAAGTGGCGCGCCTTGTCCAAAACTTCTTCCCCGAAGTGACGACCCCAATGCGCCCGCGCCGATTGGTGCAGGGGATTGTCTTTGATTTTGACAACACACTGGCGCGGCTGCGCCGTCCCCTGGCCGATCTGATGGCGGAAGGGGCCAAAAACGCGGAAGCGTATATGCGCGCCACAGGCATGGATCTGCCCGATCCGTTCTGGGAGAGCATTGTCGAGGCACGCATCTTTGCCGAGACGAAATCTGACGACGAAGGCGACGAGCATGTGGCCGACGACACCCTGAGCTTTTTGCTCCAGTTCTTTGGCTACCCTACCTCGAAAATGGATCTGGATGTGTTGCACCGCGCCGTGGACCTCTTCTATGCGCCGGAAATGAGCGCCTGGGAGGCCATGCCCGGCGCACACGATCTGCTACGGTCGCTGCAAAGCCAGGAGTATAAACTGGCGCTGATTGCCAACCATAGCTGTGATCGGGCCTTTCAGCGTATGGTGGACTATACCCGCCTGCGCCCCTACTTTGATGTCTGCATCTCCAGCGCGGCGGTGGAATGGCGCAAGCCGGGCCGCGAGATCTATGACATTCCGCTCAAACGCTGGGACGCCGAGCCGTATGAGCTTGTCTGTGTGGGCGATAGCCTGAAACATGACATTGTCGGCGGGCTGGAACTGGGCGCACAGACAGTGCACTGTCGCATGATCCCGCTGGCGGAGGATCAACGCATTGTGGAGACGGTGCAGGCCGATGCGGTGATTGACGATCTGGCAATGCTGCCAGCCTTGATCGAGGCATGGATCTAGGCGACCATGTCCCAGGCAATCAAGACCTATCCCGTGCAAATTCCGCGTGAATATCCGCCCGCACCGCTGCTGGGGGTGGCGGCGGCTGTCTTTAACGATCAGGGCGAAGTCTTGTTGGTTCAGCGCGGGCGACCGCCGAGCCAGGGGCTATGGGGGTTGCCCGGCGGCTTGCTGGATCTGGGCGAATCCCTCCAGGATGGCGTCTGCCGCGAGGTGCGCGAGGAGTGTGCTGTGGAGGTGGAGATCGGCGGGCTGGTGACGCTGTTCGAGCCGATTCACCATGACGCCGATGGGCGGGTCCAGTATCATTATGTGGTGGCGGATTATTGGGCGCGCTATGTGGGCGGCACTGCTACCGCCGCCGACGACGCCGCCGATATTGCCTGGGTGGGGCTGGCGGATCTGCACCGCTATCCCATGCGCGCGGAAACCGACACAGTTTTGCGCCAGGCGCATGGCTTGTGGCAGCAATCGCGGACTTCGTGATAACAACGGATAAATCCGGCTCTGACAGTGCCAAGTGCCCTCAGGCACTAAAAACTGAGTCGTTGCGGCGACTTTTCGTTATGAGGGGCGGATTTAAATCCTGCTATTTGATGTTGCTATTTGATAAATCCTGAAAGCTTAGGTATGGATACCTCTCTGCATCATAATTCCGATAATCCTGATGGCAAACCGTCCCCTGACCTCACACAACGCATCAGCGAATTAGAAGAACAACTGCGCCAACGCGAACACGATCTGGCCTATCGGCGCATGTTTGAGAGCCACAACGACGCCATTATCATTGCCGATGCTGTCACCGGTGCATTTGTGGATTGTAACGCCGCCGCCGAGACGTTGACCGGATATTCGCGCGCCGAACTGCTGTCGTTGCGCCTGGGGCAGTTGAGTCCTGAAAGCGAACGATCCAACTCGGAAACGCGCATGGCACGGCTGATTGAGCATGGAAGGTTGCGTGAGGAACGCTATATTCTGACCAAAGATGGGCGGTCTGTGCCAATGGATGTGAGCGTGCAGTTGATTGAACTGGACGGACGCTCCTATGTGCAGGGTGCGTTCCGAGATATGAGCTTGCAACAACGCCATAGTCAGGAGATTCAGTCGCGGCTGCGCGAACTGGAGATTATCTATCAACTGAGCAGCAACTTGGCCCAAAGCCGCGCCGACTGGGAGATCTACGACAGCGCACTGGACGGCATCTGCACCATGCTCAAGGCAGATCGGGCTTCGCTGCTGTTGGCCGATGAGACGGGCGCCATGTATTTTCATGCGTGGCGGCAGCTTTCGCCAGAATACAGGGCGGCCATGGAGGGGAATCGACCCTGGCCGACCTCGGCAGAAGCAAAACCAGTGGTCATCCCCGATGTACACATCGCCTCCAATCTCCAGTCCTATTTGCCCGTGATTGAGCGTGAAGGCATTCGGGCCATGATACTGATCCCGTTATTGCACAAAGGAGAGTTGTTGGGCCGTTTCACCGCCTATTTTGATGTCCCACGCCAGTTTAGCCAACAAGAGATTCACCTTGCCCAGATGGTGGGCAATCATGCTGCCTTTGCCATTGAGCGACAGCGCACCCAGGCCCGCCTTCTGCACCAACAGGAACTGCTTCAGAAAATTTTCGCCCAGATTCCCGTGATGATTGTCATCTATTCGCCACGCACTGGCGAGCTACAACTCAACAACGCCTTTGAAAAACTCACCGGCTGGCCTGTGGGGCAAACCACACTAGACGATCTGCTGGAGAAATGTTGTCCCGACCTAATCTATCGCCAGGGCGTACGTGATTATCTGGCCGCCGTGCAATCCGAATGGCGCGAGATCCGGCTTTCGACGAGCACCGGGCAGATCATGGAAAGTTTGTGGATGAGTATGATTATTTCCGACGATACGTATATTGCGATTGGAATTGACCTGAGCGAACACAAACGCGCTGAAGAGAAATACCGCGCCATCTTCGACACCGCGCCCAGCGGCATTATGTTGATCGATGCCCAGGGCTACTATGTGGAGGTTAACCCGGCCATGTGTGCCTTGCTGGGCTATGCGCGTGAAGAGCTTGTCGGGCGACACTTTAGCCTCTTTACCAGTGAACACAGCCAGACCCAGCGTATGGCGCTGACCCAACAGATCAGCCATCATGGCTATGGGCACAGCGAAATTACCACCCTCAACAAACGCGGCGAGACCATTCATCTGGAGGTGTGGGTGACCCTTTTGGGGAAAACGGGGTTGGCACTGGCAATCTCCCATGATATTACCGAACGCACAGTGGCACGCGAGGCGTTGCGGGCCAGTGAACAGCGCTACCGCTTCCTGTCGGAGATCACATCTGACTACATTTTTTCCTATCGCCGCCAGCCCGATGGCATGTTTCAGGTAGAGTGGATCTCTGATGCGTTTGAGCGGATCACGGGCTACCCCACCGATTCGGTGGCGACGCGTGATCTGTGGTGGCAGATGATCCACCCCGACGACCGAACCCTTGTGCGGGATTTCATGGCACACATGGACAAGAATGAAAAGTTTGTCATGGAACATCGTTTTATGACCAAAAGTGGTGAAACCCGCTGGCTACGCATCTATGGACAGCCGGTATGGAGCGAAAAGGAAGGACAGGTTGTCCAGATTCTGGGGGCTGGGCAGGATGTCTCGCTGGAAAAAGCGGCGAAACAGACGTTGATTGAGGTCAACGAACTGTTAGAAAGCCGTGTACAAGAGCGCACAGCCCAGGTGCGTATGTTAGCGTCGCAATTAACCCTGGCCGAGCAGCGCGAACGTCACCGCGTGGCCCAGATTTTGCACGATCACCTGCAACAGCTACTCTATGCGCTGCAATTTCGCATTCACATCTTTCAGCGCGACGCTGGCAACCACCAGCGAGAGTTACTCGATCAATTCCGATCTCTGGTGGATGATGCCATTCGCACCACGCGTACGCTTACGGTTGATCTTAGCCCACCCATCCTAGAGGGCGAAGGGCTGGTGGAAGCGATCCAATGGCTGGCGACCCAGATGGCATCGATCCATCATTTGCGTGTTCATATGGAGGTCATCAACGAACCGGGAGTGCTGAGCGAGGAGATGCGGATTCTGCTCTTCCAAATTGTGCGAGAACTGCTCTTTAATGTGGTCAAACATGCCGGCGTGGAAGAAGCATTGGTACGTCTGCAAACCGAAGATGGGCGACTGCTGATTGTGGTCGAGGATCACGGGCAGGGCTTTCACCGAGAAGAGAGTGCGGCGCACAGCGATGGCTTCGGGCTGCATCACGCCCGCGAGCGGCTGGGCCTCTTTGGGGGCGATCTCACTGTGGCGTCCCCTGTGCAAGGGGGAACACAGGTGACGGTTTCGTTGCCTGTGTAGCACAGAAGCCAATAACGTAATTGTTAAGAGTTGGTCACTATTCAGGTGCGACGCACTGGTCTGAAATAGGCTACAATACTGAATCCTCTCCTGACCAGTGCGTCGCACCTGAATAGGTACAAGTGTTGAACAAGAAGCCCTCACGATTTGCCAAAAGCTTGGGGGATCCGCTATTATCGGGACCAGAAGCGCAGCCATGAAATTATAGGCTTTCTCAAAAGCAGACGCATTGCAACCGTGTCGATGCCCTACGCTCAAAGATGTTACTACCTTCCTTGTCTTCTTTAAACTCCACTGCCGTTGGTACAATCCGATTTCTTGATGCTGAGGCGCCTTTCTACATGCCAGCAGCATTTTGCGTTTGTATAGGATTCACGCTATGACTGTGAGCAATGCGCCTATCGATTCTCAATCTCCTCTGTTGCCTGCTGAAAGCTGGGCCGAGGATGAGATCGATCTGCGCCAATATATTTGGGTTCTCGTCGCCTGGTGGCGCGAAATTGTCACAATTAGCATGCTCTGTGCCATTCTGGGTGCTGCCGTCGTGATTGGACTACGCTTTATCCAAGATCCTGTCTACGAGGCTTCAGCCGCAGTGGCGATTGCCCGTACAACCAGCAATATCTCTTTTGATGCCCGTTTTCAGACAGATCTTGCCGGAGAAAACAGAAGCTCTAATTCCTCTACGCAACTGCTAGATGCCAGTGCTCGACGGTCTGCTCTTTTGGGATTGGTCTATAATGGAGCGGTGGCCGAAACTGTGTCCAAGCAGCTTGTCGATATCTTGGAAGAGAAAGAACGTAACCCTTCTGCGTTTGATGAATCGCATTGAATCCGAGCTAATCTCCCCGGAAGGCACGCGCAGTGAAGGCGATCTGATACGCATTACGGCGCGTGCCGATTCCCCAGAAAAGGCTGCCGCCATTGCCAACGCCTGGGCCGAAGCCTATGTGCAGCAAACCAACCTGCTCTATGGACAAGTGCCGACTGATCTGGTAGCATCGGTCCAGAGCGAATTGACCAGCGCCCAAGCGGCCTATGCGCAGGCACAAAGTAACCTGGAAGCGTTTATTGCCGAGAACCAACTGAGCCAGCTCGACCGCCAGATCACCGAAAAACAGCAGATCATCAATAGCCTGCAAACGGGCAAACAGACCGCCATCCAGACCTTTGTAGACGAAGAGTTAGAGGCGCGCCGCCAGATTATCTCGGCCTATATCAATGCTCAGGCCAGCAACCGCCTATTGGCCTTTAACAAAGAGCAGGCGGCCAAGCAGTCGATGATCTCAACGCTGATCGATGCAGAATCTAACAACCGCCTCAAGGCTATTCAAGCGGATCAGGATGCCCGCCAACAACTCTTTAGCCAAGTTACCCAGGCCGAGCTAGAAAACCAGTTGATGGCACTCTCCAAAGATCAGGACCTTCGGCGCAAACTTTTTACCCAATACGTTCAGACTCAATTGGACAACCAGTTGCTGGCCCTGAGAAAGATCAGGCTGCTCGGCAACAGATCTTTAACCAGTATGCAGAGACTGAAACAGAAAATCAGTTACTAGCCCTCTCTCAAGATCAATCTGCTCGCCAGCAACTTTCAACCAGTATGTTGAGACTGAAATAGAGAATCAGTTGTTGGCCCTATCTACGGATCAATCTGCCCGCCAGCAACTCTTCAAGCAATATGCAGATGCCCAGATCACCAATCAGGCCACGGCTTTTAGCAAGGATCAGGAGATCCGCCGCCAGTTGTTTAATCAATATGTTGACGCGCTGGTCACCAACCGTCTGGCCGCTGTGACAAAGGATCAGGAAGCCCGATCTAAGCTCTTTGCCCAGTATGTCGATACGGAGATCAACAATCGACTAACCGCGTTGAGCCAGGAACAAAATGCCAAAAGCGCTCTGTTTGAGGCCTATGCCGACGCAGATACCAAAGCCAAAGTAGCGGTCTTTAACGAGCAGGTGGAGTCTCGCCTGCAAAAGTTGGGCCAAAGCTACGAGACCCGTCTGAAATTGGAACGCTTGCTGGCCGATGCCCAGGCCCTGCGCAGTCAAGCGGCGGCTGGTGGTGAGGGTGGGGCGGCTACCAATAGTTTGGCCCTCCTATTGTTGAAATCCGAAGTCTACGCCAGTTCGGCGGATGTGCCGGGGAATTTGCAACTGGCCCTGGGCAATTTAAATGGACTTACCCCTGATGGTGATGCCCAACTCGCCGATCTGGATGCGCTGGTGGATGTACTTAATGAGCGTATCGTCAGCGTGACGGCGGAAATTAACACCCAATCGCAGACAATCTTCAACAACGAAGGCTACGATCTGCTCAGCGCCGAACGCCCTCAGGATGATCCACTCTTTAGTGCTCTGCGCCAGAAATATTTGGACCTCTTTGAAATCGGTGAGTTGGCCCAGAGCGCCGAAGGGGTCGATGGCAGTACGCTTTCTCAGGCTATTTTGAGCAAGTACAATGATCTTTTCGCCGTTAGTGCTCTGGCCCAGGCTGGTGACGCCGTCTGGCAGGATAGTGATCTATTGAACACGGTGGTGGCTAAATATCAGGAACTGTTTGAGGTGGGCACACTGGCCGAGGCCAGCACAGTCCTGTCTGACACGACACCTCTTTCGGCGGCTATCCTGGCTAAATATCAAGAACTGTTTGAGGTGGGCGCACTGGCCGACGCCAGCACAGTCCTGTCTGATACGACACCTCTTTCATCGGCTATCCTAGCTAAATATCAAGAACTGTTTGAGGTGGGCGCACTGGCCGACGCCAGCACAGTCCTGTCTGATACGACACCTCTTTCATCGGCTATCCTGGCTAAATACCAAGAACTGTTTGAGGTGGGCGCACTGGCGTCGGCCAGCACTGTGCTCTCGGACACGACACCTCTTTCATCGGCCATCTTGGCTAAGTATCAAGAACTGTTTCAGGTGGGCATTTTAGCCAACACAATCGCTGATGGACAGGGGACGGAAGGCGATCTCTCTACGGCTATTCTGGCCCGCTACGAAGAACTCTTTGGCGTCGGGCCGCTCACCACAGCGTCCACTGTCCTCTCAGGGACCACACCGCTGGCAACGGCGATTCAAGCCCAATACCCATCGCTCTTTGATGCGGGTGACCTTTCCGCCCTGACCGAACAGATTGCTGCCAATAATGGCCTTTCTATCCTCGGAGAGGAACGCGCCAAAGAACTGCTTCAACTCCAGGGGCTGGAGGAACTGCCGGACTATACTGCTGCCGCTGCCCCGCTGACGCAAGCGATTGACAGCCTTGGAATCTGAAATCCAAACTCTCCAGGCAGGGCGCGAAGCTGAAAATGCCCGTCGCCAGCAACTTGCCCAGGAACGGGATCTGACTTGGAACACGCTGACTACGCTGAAAAACAAAAGTACTGAGCTACAGGTAGCGCGTACCGGTGCTAACAGCGAGGTGCGGTTTGCCTCACCTGCTCTGCCACCGCTGGAACCGGTAGATCGACTTGGCCTTATTACCACGGTGGCGCTGGCCGGTATCGTTGGTTTGATGCTGGCTATCTTTGTCGTCTTTCCTAGCTAATTTTATGGGGGCTGCCCCTTTCATGCGGCGCTCGGCCATGGCAAGGTAACAACAGCAGGATTTAAGCAGTTGCGATAGGCCTGAATAGAACAGAAGGACTTAGTGGTTAGAGATTGCAGAGAACATAAATCTCCAAAGAAGTACAGTTGTTCACGATTTGTTTTGATGATGATTTCTTTTTCACCTACAGAAAGAGGATACCGATGAAACTTTCTCGATTGATCTGGATTCCAACCTTGTTGCTCCTCTTTGGCTTGGGCTTTGCCGCTCGCCCGTATTTATTGCCTTCGCCTGCAGTGGCCTCTTCGAACAGTCAGGGACTACTCCAATTGCCTTTGGAATTCTATGTACTCATTAACCAGCCCAGCGATCTGTGGCTGGTACAATTTGATGCGCAGGGTGCTTATCTACATGAAGTCGATCTCTCCAGTGCCAATTTGAGCGAAGCTATGTTAGTCAGGACTACTCTGACTGATGCTAATTTGAGTAGAGCACGATTGGTCAAAGCGAATCTAAGTGGCGCTAATCTGGTGGGCGCTAACCTAAACGGTTCACAACTAATCAGGGCCAATCTTGTTAGCGCCAATCTTCAGGGTGCTGACCTCACTGGTGCTGATCTGACAGGAGCTGCTTTACAATATGCGGATCTGCAGGGAGCTGATTTGACCGGGGCCACATTGGAAACAGCCAATCTCACCAAGACAAAGTATAACGCGTCAACAGCCTGGCCGGAAGAGTTTGACGTGGAAGCGTCTGGCGCGATGCTGATGGAGCCGACCCCTGTGGCAACAGCTACGCCGTAACTAAATTTCACGAGTTAATGTGCCAGACCTGCCAGGTTTCAGAAACCTGGCAGGTCTCCAGATGAGTGTATAGAATCCGGTGGATGATGAGCAATGCCCTCCCAGAGATGGTTCTTGAAAAATTTCAGACCCGCCAGGCCAGGGTGGCTGTAATTGGTCTGGGCTACGTGGGCCTGCCCCTAGCCGTAGTCTTTGCCGAGGCCGGCTACAGTGTCGTCGGCATTGATCTGGATACACGTAAGGTAGAGAGTATTCATCAGGGAGAGTCCTATATTGAGGATATCCCGTCGGCCCGGCTGGCTCCGTTGGTGTTCAGAGACCGCGAATCAGGCAGCGGGGAACAGGCGGTGGCGGCACCAACGGTATCTGCCCAATCTCCCACTCTCTCCATTTTCCAATCTTCCGCCTACGACAGAAACGGCCCATCATCGAATCAGCCGATCACCTTATCGGGGGATCTCTTGCCACTACTGACTTCTCCGTCCTGGCCGAGTGCGATGCCGTATCCATCTGTGTGCCTACTCCGCTAAGTAAAACCGGCGATCCCGATATATCTTACATTGTGGCTGCCAGTGAGCAGATCGCCCGCTACCTGCATCCAGGCATGGTCATTGTGCTAGAGTCCACCACCTACCCTGGCACCACACGTGAGGTGGTGTTGCCGATTTTGCAAGGAACGAGAGATCAGGAACTGGGAAGTGAAGAGCAGGAATGGGATAAGCAGCCCCTAAGCTCTAATCGACAATCCCCAATCCCTGGCCACGATTTCTTCCTCGCCTTCTCCCCCGAACGTGTCTGATCCTGGCCGCACGGACTGGACGACGCAGAACACGCCCAAGGTGATGGGGGGAGTCACCTCGGCCTGTCTAGAGATGGCGATGGCGTTCTACGGCGGGGCCATAGAACATCTGGTAGCAGTATCGTCTCCAGATGCGGCGGAGATGGTGAAGCTCTTCGAGAATACCTTCCGTTCTGTTAACATTGGGCTGGCTAACGAATTGTTGCTCATGTGCGATAAGTTGGGGCTGGACGCATGGGAGGTCATTGAGGCTGCTGCTACCAAACCCTTTGGCTTTATGAAGTTTACGCCGGGACCGGGGCTGGGCGGCCATTGTATTCCGATTGACCCGAAGTATCTTTCCTGGAAACTCCGCACCCTGCAGTACAACGCCCGTTTTATTGAGTTGGCCAGCGAAATCAATACCGAAATGCCTCGCTACTGGGTGCAAAAAGTACAGGATGCGCTCAATAGTATCTCTAAGTCCGTGAAGGGCAGCCGTATTCTAATCCTCGGTGTCGCTTATAAGAAGAATGTGAGTGATATACGCGAATCCCCAGCCTTGGATATTCTTCACCTTTTGAAAGAAAAAGGGGCTACAATCAGTTATCACGATCCGCACATTCGCTTTGTGCAGTATGAGGGTTTAGAAATGAGTTCGGAGGTGGATTTGGTGAGCGCAATCCAAAATGCTGATTGTGTCGTTATCGCCACCGACCATTCTGCCTATGAATGGAGCATGATTGCAGAGAACGCCCCCCTTATCATTGATACTCGCCATCTTCTCCCTTGAAGTTAGTAACTGATGGTACGCAGTTTCTCCTGGGCACGCCAGCATCCTTTACTGGCTGCCACCAGAGATGGCTGCATTCCCAGTGCGTACCATCAGTGAGTAAAGCATAGTTCCAAACGACTGCTCTATAACAATTTTTTAAGAGTTTTTGCAAGGCTAGCTGAGACCCAGATCTTGATTGCAGCAATCGGTGAAACCGGGAAATCTGTGTACCAAAACTTTAGTGGGTTTTCATAAGCACAGGAGCAAAATTCGAGTATGCATCGGTATTTGGTAACGGGCGGCGCAGGATTCATCGGGTCAAATCTCGTTGGAGCACTGTTAGCCAGAGGTCATCATGTTCATGTGTTGGATAACTTTTCCACAGGCAAACGGGCTAACCTTGAGCGTTACCATTCGTATCTACAGACGCTTCCAGGTCATCTCGAAATTTTTGAAGGCGATTTGCGAGATTATCATATAGTTCAAAATGCAGTACAGTCCGTCGAGTTTATTCTCCATCAAGCGGCCCTTCCCTCGGTCCCCCGGTCGGTTCGTGATCCGATTAGCTCCAACCAGGTTAATGTGGTAGGTACACTCAACCTCTTGTATGCTGCGCACAAGGCAGGTGTCAAACGGCTTGTCTACGCCTCTTCATCTTCGGTGTATGGCAATAATTTAGCCTTGCCCAAGCATGAATCCATGTGTCCAATGCCTAAATCCCCCTATGCGGTTTCTAAGCTGGCTGCGGAGCAGTACTGTCAAGTGTTTTATGAGATCTATGGATTAGAAACAGTCTGCCTCCGGTACTTCAACGTTTTCGGTCCACATCAGGATCCACAATCACTCTATGCCGCAGTTATCCCTAAATTTATTGTTGCTGCCCTGCAGGGTGAGACAATTCAAATTCATGGGGATGGGCAGCAGTCGCGAGATTTTACCCATATCTCGAATGTTGTACAGGCAAATTTGCTAGCGTTTGAAGCAGCAAATGCAGCCGGACAAGCCATCAATATTTCGTGTGGGAATAGACATTCGTTATTAGATCTGATCCACGAAATTGAAACGTATACCCAAAAGTCCCTTAACCGCCAACACCTTGAGCCGCGTGTGGGCGATGTTCAACATTCGCAGGCTGATATTTCGAAGGCGCGTAGGCTGCTGAATTATGAACCCTTGATTAGTTTTCAAGAAGGGTTACGTCAAACCATTGAATGGTATCAGAAAGAATCAGTTTAATTTCTGAGGATAGAGAAGGAGCAATTCCATGACGGTTGCCGTTGTGGGGTGTGGATATTGGGGCAGAAATTTAGTGCGCAATTTTAGCAATCTTGGGGCGATCAGGTATGTCTGTGATGCTACCGAAGAGGGACGCGCGACGGCGACATTATTAGCACCAGACGCGGAAATAGTCTCAAATTTATCAGCCGTGCTCGCCTCTGATGTCGCAGGGATTGTGATTGCAACGCCTGCCGAAACCCACTATGGATTGGTGAAACAAGCCTTAGAAGCAGATAAAGATGTCTTCGTAGAAAAACCGCTGGCACTTACCTATGAACAAGGACATGAACTGGTTCAACTCGCCGTAGAGCGTGAGCGAATGCTCATGGTAGGCCATGTGCTTGAATATCATCCGGCGATTACACGCATTCTTGATCTGATTCAATCGGGGCAATTGGGGAAAATTTTGTATATCTACTCCAATCGCTTGAGTCTGGGCAAAATTCGCCGCGAAGAAAATATTCTCTGGAGCTTTGCTCCCCACGATGTAGCCGTAATTTTGCGCATTATTGGCAGTCTCCCTTTTCAGGTGGTTGCCTGTGGGGGCAATTATATTCAGCCCAATATTGCGGACGTAACCGTGACAAACCTTTTGTTTGACAATGGCGTGCGCGCCCATATTCATGTCTCTTGGCTCCATCCATTTAAGGAACAGCGATTGGTTGTGATAGGCTCGAAGCGGATGGCTAGTTTTGATGATGTATCCAAGCAGCTAGTCCTCTACGATCAGCGTGTGGAATGGCAAGAAGGTGAACCTGTGCCCATTAAGGGTAAAGGGGAATCGATTGAGTTTGATGGGCAAGAACCGCTACAAATCGAATGTCAGGCCTTTTTAGAGGCCATTGCCACGCGCCGTCCACCGCTGACTGATGGGCAAAGTGGATTGCGTGTGTTGCGTGTGCTCCAGGCTTCCCAACGTTCATTGGTGATGAACGGAGAGCCTATTACGCTGCCAGTAGAAACGTTTTACACCAACGGTGCCGCTCTTATTCATCTCTGGAACTTTAATATGTCCGACAAGGCTTTTTTTGTTCACCCAAGTTCCTATGTAGACGAACCCTGTGAAATTGGGGCAGGGACAAAAATCTGGCACTTCTGCCATATTATGCCCAATAGCAAAATTGGAGAGAAGTGCATCCTGGGGCAGAATGTGCTTGTGGCAAATGATGTAATGATCGGCAACAATGTAAAGATCCAAAACAATGTTGCTCTTTATACAGGTGTTGAATTGGAAGATGATGTTTTTTGTGGGCCATCGTGTGTGTTTACCAACGTGATGAACCCGCGTTCACAAATTGCCAGGCGAGACCAATACAAACGCACACGGGTACGACGGGGGGCGACGATTGGGGCGAATGCCACCATTATGTGTGGGTCCACCCTGGGGCGCTATGCTTTTATTGGAGCGGGGGCTGTGGTGCGTGGCGATGTGCCCGATTATGCCTTGATGGTGGGTGTACCTGCCGTCCAAAAAGGCTGGATGAGCCGACATGGTCATCGACTGACCCAAAGAGATAGCGATGGGTATCTGATTTGCCCCGGAAAGTGGCTGGCGGTATGAAGAATCTGATGAAAAATGCTTGCGTTGTCTTGATTGGGCCGAAGACACGCCATTATAAAGATAAAGGGTAGGAAACATAACAAGCCCATGGTAACTTATATTGAGAAAGATCAAGTTGCGGTGCCGTTGCTTGATTTAAAAGCGCAGTACAATTCAATTCGCACAGAGGTTCAGGCCGCGGTCGAACGTGTTTTAGAATCCCAATATTTTATTATGGGACCAGAGGTCAAAGCGCTGGAGCAAGAAGTTGCCGCCTATTCACAATGCCACTATGGCATTGGAGTCTCTTCAGGCACCGATGCGCTGTTGGTGGCACTAATGGCTATCGACCTAAAAGCTGGCGATGAGATCATTACAACGCCTTATACATTTTTCGCCACCGCGGGCTGCATTTCGCGCCTGGGGGCTAAGCCTGTCTTTGTTGATATTGATCCGAGCACTTACAATCTGAATCCGGCCCAAGTGGAAGCGCTCATTACACCCCGTACGCGCGCAATCATTCCCGTCCATTTGTATGGTCAGATGGCTGATATGGACCCTCTTATGGAGATTGCTGCGCACCATAACTTGGTGGTGATTGAGGATGCGGCACAGGCGATCGGGGCTGAGTACAAAGGTCAGCGCGCCGGCTCCATTGGGCATTTAGGCTGCTTTAGCTTTTTCCCTTCGAAAAACCTGGGGGGCATTGGCGATGGCGGCATGGTTGTCACCAATGATGCCGAACTGGCTAGCCGCTGTGATTTGCTGCGCAGACATGGTTCTCACCCCAAATATTATCATCAGATTATCGGGGGTAATTTTCGACTGGATGCGATTCAGGCAACTGTGCTGCGCGTAAAATTGAAGTATCTAGATGGGTGGACCCAGGCTCGTCAGCAAAATGCTAATCGCTATCGTCAACTATTTACAGACGCCGCTCTGGTGCGACACAGCGCAGATGGACATGCTGTGGACGATGGGATTCTTCTCCCTGCCGAGGGCACAAATGGCCGTCATATCTACAACCAGTTTGTCATTCGCTCGTCTCGACGCGATGAGTTGATGGACTATCTTAAGCAACACAAGATTGGCACAGAAGTATACTATCCCGTCCCCATGCATCTTCAAGAATGTTTTGCAGAGTTGAACCATGGGCGTGGCGATTTTATTGAAAGCGAAAAGGCGGCAGAAGAGAGTCTGGCATTGCCGATCTATCCAGAGCTAAGTGACGCCATGTTAACTACCGTGGTTGATGTGATTGCCCATTTCTACGACCATTGATATTGTAGCTCACAAAATTCAGTACAGAGGATAAAGAGAAGCAGATGGATCTTCAGGGCAAACGGATTATGGTTATCGGGGGTGCCGGCTTCATCGGCAGCCATGTAGTCGGGGAACTGTTGAAAACGGATGTCGCCGAAGTCGTCGTCTATGACAATTTCGTACGCGGCAAGCAGAGCAATCTTGAAATCTATCTGCAAGATACGCGTTGTCGTGTTTATCCTCATGGCGGCGACGTTCGAGATATCGATATCCTGAATGCTGCCGTCCAGGGCATGGATGGTGTGGTCCATCTGGCTGCCATGTGGCTGCTGCATTGCAAGGATTTCCCCCGAACGGCGTTTCACGTCAACATTGAGGGAACCTTTAATGTGCTGGAAGCCTGTGTCAAGAACAACATCCAGCGCTTGGTCTATTCTTCTTCCGCCTCTGTGTATGGGGATGCAGTCGATCTGCCTATGACGGAGAATCATCCCTTTAACAATCGCAATTTCTACGGGGCCACGAAAATTGCGGGCGAGGCCATGTGTCGGGCCTTCTATAATCGGTACGGACTCTCCTACGTAGGGCTACGCTACATGAATGTCTACGGTCCCCATCAAGATCAGACAGCAGCCTATACAGGTGTAATTCCAATTATGCTCAATAAAATCGATGCCGATCAGGCTCCAGTTATCAACGGAGATGGCACTCAGGCCTACGATTTTATCTATGTAGAAGATGTAGCCCGTTGTAATGTTCTGGCCCTACAAGCAGATGTCAGTGATGACTTTTATAATGTAGGTACAGGGGTACAGACGAGCATCAAACAGCTTTGTGATCAAATCCTGCAACTGACTGGCTCTGGTCTAACAGTAGAGTATCGGCCTTACAGTGCTGAGGATGCGCGTCGTCTTGTGCAAAACCGCATAGGTTCACCAGAGAAAGCCCAACACGATCTCAATTTCTCTTATCAATATGGATTGCAAGAAGGGTTACAACGACTAATTGATCTGGCGCAAGCGCAATGGAAGTGAAGAATGACAACAAATATTCCACCTCGCAAAATTGCAATATCGCTGCCAGCAACGGGTGAGGAAGAGTGGCAGGCTACCCGCGAACCGCTCATGAGTGGTTGGCTAACACAAGGGCCAAAGGTAGCAGCCTTTGAAAAATTGTTTGCAGAACGCCATCAAGTGAAGCATGCGCTGGCAACCACCAGTTGCACCACAGGCTTACATTTAATCCTAGCTGCGCTTGGCATTGGGCCAGGGGATGAAGTAATTGTACCTGCGTTTACCTGGGTAGCGACTGCCAATGTTGTGCTTTATTGTGGTGCAACACCAGTTCTTGCTGATGTTTCGCGCGAAAGTTACAACATCGATCCCGAAGATATGATTCGTAAACTTACGCCGCGCACACGGGCAGTCATTGCTGTTCATCTTTTTGGCTTATGTGCAGAAATGCAAAAGCTACGTCAACTTCTGCCGCCAGATGTTAAACTCATTGAGGATGCAGCGTGTGCCGCCGGGGCCAGCCTGTATGGGGTTCCTGCGGGTGGGCTGGGAGATGCCGCCGCATTTTCTTTCCACCCACGCAAATCAATTACGACAGGTGAAGGTGGCATGGTCACGACCAATGATGACCAACTGGCTGATATGGCTAACATGTTACGCAACCATGGGGCCTCTGTTTCAGAAGAGCAGCGCCATAAAGGGCCGCGCCCCTACTTGCTACCAGAATTTAACCTGCTTGGGTTCAATTACCGGATGACTGACTTACAAGGTGCGGTAGGGCTGGTTCAACTTCATAAACTTGATGGATTTATAGAGGAACGCAATTATTGGGCTAATTTCTATCGAGAATCTCTCACTTCTATTCCCTGGCTTCGTATGCCTCTCCTTCCGGAAAATGGTGCGCATGCCTGGCAGGCTTTTGTCACCTACGTTGACCCAGAAAAAGCGCCCATGCCCCGTAATGAAATTATGGAGCGATTGCAGGCAGCCGGCATCTCAACACGACCAGGCACTCATGCCGTTCACATGCTGGGGTACTATCAGGAACGTTTTGGACTCAAAGATAGTGATTTTCCGGGGGCGCGTGACTGTGATCAACAGACAATGGCGATTCCGCTACACAACCGCATGTCTGAAGATGATTACCAGTATGTGGTTGAGGTTCTGACTAGCTTAGGATAGAAACCCATGTGTGGAATTACGGGAATGATCAACCTGGATGGTGCGCCTGTCTCGCCTGTGATTTTACAGCACATGACCGATGCCGTGGCACATCGTGGCCCAGATGGCGAGGGGCACTGGATTGATGGCAATGTTGGCATCGGGCACAGACGGCTGGCGATTATTGATCTCTCCCCCGGCTGGACATCAGCCTATGGTTAGTGTGGATCATCGTTATGTGCTGAGCTACAACGGCGAGATCTATAATTTTCGAGAACTCCGTGCCGAACTGGAAGCGGCAGGCTACTGGTTTCACTCTAAAACTGATACCGAAGTCCTCCTCAATGCACTAGCAGAGTGGGGAGTTGGCGCCTTCAACCGATTCAACGGCATGTTTGCTCTCGCTCTGTGGGATCGTAGAGAACGTACCCTACTGTTGGCGCGAGACCGATACGGAATTAAGCCGCTCTACGTGGCGCAACAGGGTGCACTCTTTGCCTTTGGCTCTGAACAAAAGGCTATCTTGCAGAGCCCTGGCTTTGTCCGCTGTTTGGACAAACCAGCCTTGCTTGAATACTTCACCTTTCAGAACATCTTCACAAGTCGTACCCTGCTGCAAGATATTCAACTTCTGCCAGCAGGTCACTATGCCCTGTTGGATCTGAAGCAGGCGAATCCCCAGCTACAACAAAGGAAGTACTGGGATTACAACTTTCGTGAACCAACCGAAAAGGCAAGCGACGACGAATATCGTGAGGAACTCGATCGGCTTTTCCAACAGGCAGTCAACCGCCAATTGATCACTGATGTTGAGTTGGGCAGCTATCTGAGCGGAGGGATGGATTCTGGTTCAATTACAGCTATTGCAGCACGCTCTTTCCCCTACCTCAAAACGTTTACCTGCGGTTTTGATTTGAGTTCTGCATCGGGCATTGAGCTGGCGTTTGATGAGCGAACTCGTGCTGAGGCCATGTCTTACACTTTTAAGACCGAACATTATGAAATGGTCTTGAAGGCTGGCGACATGGAGCGCGTGTTACCCAAGTTGGCCTGGCATTTAGAAGAACCCCGGGTGGGACAGAGTTATCCTAATTACTACGCTGCCCACCTTGCCAGTAAATTTGTCAAAGTGGTCTTGAGTGGTGCAGGCGGTGATGAACTTTTCGGAGGATACCCCTGGCGCTATTATCGTGCTGTGGTGAACGATAATTTTGAGAGCTATATTGACAAGTATTACCTCTATTGGCAACGCCTGATCCCGAATACCCTGATTCGAAAAGTATTTGCCCCTATCTGGCCTGATGTTGAGCATGTCTGGACAAGGGATATCTTTCGGGATGTGTTCCAACAGCGCCCAGAACAACTACAGTCCCCAGAAGATTATATCAATCATTCGCTATACTTTGAGGCCAAGACCTTTCTCCACGGTTTACTGGTAGTGGAAGATAAACTAAGCATGGCACATGGTCTGGAAGGGCGCGTGCCCTTCTTGGATAATGATCTGGTTGATTTTGCTATGCGTTGTCCTGTTCGCCTTAAATTAAATAATTTGGCCGATGTAGTGCGGATTAATGAGAATGAGCCAGGCAATAAGACCAACAAATTCTTTCAAAAAACCAAAGATGGCAAGCAAATCCTGCGCGATGTGATGCAGCGCTATTCCCTTCGGAACATTGAAGCGAAGTTGGGGATACACTTATACATTGTTAAAAGGCTTGGAAAAAGTAGGTGGAGAAATGGCAATAATCTTTTCAATGTACAATCTAAGGAGAGTTACGTCTATACTTGGCATAAAAGGGTTAATTGAACGGTTAAAAGAATGGAAAACCGTTCGAAAAGGACAAAAGCAAGGCATAAATAAGTTTTTAGCTCACTATATGCCCTATAGAGTAGCTGAAGCGTCCTAAAGAAGGTTCACAATGATAGACGCTATACAGAACTACAGAGTGACATATTAATATTGAAAATAATATGTTTCATTACTAAAGAGGTTTTCGCACAGTCTGTCGTTGTGTCACTCACTTGTACTTTTTACTTTTCAGGCAGCTTTTTTCACGTTATTATTATAACTGAATCCATGCAAAAATTAGCTAATCTTATTTTTCAATTACCTCGATTTATTTCGTTTTGCCTGTTGTATTAAAAGAAGGTTTTTAAGGAGAGTTTGCTTAAGGTTTAATTTCACAACATCGCCCATTGTTTGGCATTTTAGAAATTGAGGGTTGTTGAAAAAGGCTGCCAGTTCCTGTTTTAACTGTTCAATTTTTGCCGGCGTAGAAATATGATCCCTGCACATAATATTAAACAGCTCCATTAGCCGGTAACGTGAATCAGCTACCCGAAAAGCCATCATCGTTCTTTCTTCAGACTGGTATTGCTCAATCGAGTCTTTATTAAGGTATTGAAGAGCAAGGTTTACAAGTACAATGTTTTCTTTAAAGTATTGCGGCAGGTATAAGTTTTTTCGTCCTTCGTAAGATTGCTGGTCAAAATCAATTGCCCGTAAGCGATATTGAAAATCTTCAATATCGGGTGTAATATCAACCACAAAATTATAACTGCGCATATCGCCCAGTAACCGTACAAAACAACGTTCGTTAAACTTCACAAATTCTTTTGCAAAACGTATTTTGTTGGTATTGGGCTGTTCAAGGTATTGCTGGGTAAACAAGTCTCCGGGAATACCAGGAATATGTTCTTCAACCAAGGGTATTGTAATGAGTAAAATAAGTAATCCGGTTAGGCGATAAAATGTGTTCCAGCTCAAGGCCATAAATACGCGACGCATCGGCAACTTTAATATAAAAGTGATCGTAGTTGTCGTTGTATTTATTAACAATACGAATGCGAAAAGGATTTGAATTGCCAAATGCACAATAATCAATTCGTGCTACATCCAGGTGTTTTGAAAAAGATAAGGTCACCCTCTGTTTTTAAAATGGCATAAATATTTAATAAGACCCTTCGCGCAAGTATTCCCATTCATTCATGTCGTATAATAGCCTTTTCCCAATAAGTGTCTTTGCCAAATTTGTCTTTTAAGGGAACGGAATAAGTAATTCGGGCAAGATCGTCGTAAGTAACGGGCAAGTTTACTTCGCGTCCATGGTTTTTAAGGTAACTGCGTAGCGCAGGGTTGATAGGGTAAAAAGGTTTTTTTCTCGAAGGAGCGTCGTCTTTCTTTTCCCTGTCCGCATTTTGAATGTCAGAAAAATGCATAGCATAGTTAATAGGCTAAAATAGGGGGTTTGGGTTAAATTTTAAGAATTAACTTTTAGATTTTTGGTGCCAACAACCAGGAATAAAGTATTGATTAGTTAAAAGACATTCGTACAATGAAGCAACTCTTCCATAAAAACAAAGGAACCTGACTTAAAAAAGCAGGTTCCTTTGCACCTATGAAAAATTCAATTCTTAATTTTTAGCTCAGAATTCTTAATTTATAACTTAAAACTCTCTACTAATATCTATACATCTCAGGCTTAAATGGACCATTTTTGCTAATTCCTAAATATTCTGATTGTGCATCAGTTAATTCATCCAATACAACACCAATTTTTGCAAGGTGAAAACGGGCAACTTTTTCATCAAGATGCTTTGGTAACACGTATACTTTGTTCTCGTATTTATCGTGGTTGGTCCAAAGTTCAATTTGCGCTAAAGTTTGGTTACTGAAAGAGTTACTCATTACAAAACTTGGGTGACCTGTTGCACAACCTAGATTTACAAGACGACCTTCAGCCAATAAAATAATGTCTTTACCATCAATAGTGTACATATCAACCTGTGGCTTAACGGTATCTTTTGTTTGACCATAATTCTGGTTTAACCAGGCAACATCAATTTCAATATCGAAGTGACCAATGTTACAAACGATTGCTTTGTCTTTCATTGCTTTGAAATGCTGCTCGGTAATCAAATCGCGGCAACCTGAAGCAGTAACAATAATATCGGCTTCTTTAACTGCATCAATCATTTTCTTCACTTCAAAACCGTCCATTGCAGCTTGCAAAGCACAAATAGGATCAATTTCGGTAACAATAACACGGCAACCTGCACCAGCCAATGAAGCAGCAGAACCTTTACCTACATCACCATAACCACCAACAACAGCAACTTTACCAGCAAGCATAACATCTGTAGCACGACGAATAGAATCTACCAAGCTTTCTTTACAACCGTATTTGTTGTCGAATTTTGATTTGGTAACGCTATCGTTTACATTAATTGCAGGAATAGGCAAAGTACCTTTTTCCATTCTTTCGTACAAGCGGTGAACACCTGTAGTAGTTTCTTCGCTTAAGCCTTTAACGTGCTGAATAAGTTCAGGATATTTATCAAAAACAATGTTGGTAAGATCACCACCATCATCTAAGAATCATATTTAAAGGACGGTCTTCGCTACCAAAAAACAAAGTTTGTTCAATACACCAGTCAGCATCTTCATTGCTCTGACCTTTCCATGCAAAAACACCAATACCGGCAGCAGCAATAGCAGCAGCAGCATGATCCTGTGTAGAAAAAATGTTGCAAGAACTCCATTTAACCTCAGCGCCTAAAGCAATCAATGTTTCAATAAGCACTGCAGTTTGAATGGTCATGTGTAAGCAACCTGCAATACGTGCACCTTTTAATGGTTGTGATGGTCCGTATTCTGCACGAATAGACATTAATCCCGGCATTTCTGCTTCTGCAAGGCGTATTTCTTTGCGGCCCCATGCAGCAAGGCTCATATCAGCCACTTTGTATTTCAGATTAAAATCAATCTGAGTGTTGGTTGTTGTTGACATATTGTTTGTATTTCTGATTTTATGATTTTGATTTGATTTGAAGCTTGATGATTGAATTTATAAGTTTCTTTTTGGAGCCAGGCCTTTGTTCTTTGTTGTTTCACCGTTGCGTCGCACTCTTGTACTGGTTGTTCTTTTTTCAGCATTTTTCCGGCTGAGCCAGGATTTGCGAAATTTATCGGACAAACACGAATTACAGAGGAATCAATGCTGTCTATTCTTATATTCCTTATAATTAATCTATTCTTACTACATATAAAAGTTTCACATCGGGGCAAAAGTAACTTCTTAGAAATTATTCTACCAACTGCATAACTTTGGGAAAAAGATAAAATTCTTCCTTCTTTTGTAGAATAAACAGTACATTTTGTAATGGCAAAGACAACTCAAAAAGAAGATTCAACTACTGCAGAACTGCGTTAGATGGTAAAGACCTTGCTATACTTCGCCTGTTACAGGAGAATGCCCGAATTACGGTAAAAGAAATATCCGAAAAAATACATTTAAGTACAACCCCTGTTCATGAACGCATAAAACGCATGGAAGAAATCGGGCGTAATTAAACAATATGCCACATTAGTTGATCATACAAAAGTTAAAAAAGGGTTGATGGTGATTTGCTATGTTTCGTTAAAGCAACATAGTAAAAATGCAGGTGATAAATTTATTAAAACCATACAGGAATTGAATGAAGTAATTGAATGTTACAATATTTCAGGAGAGTTTGATTTTATGCTGAAAGTAGTTTCCGAAGACATGAATGCCTACTACGATTTTCATGTAAACAAGCTAAGCCAGATAGAAAATATGGGACATGTGCAAAGTGTTTTTGTGATGGGTATTATTAAGCAAACGCACCAGTTGGTATATTAGCTTTTGTATTAAGCAACCAAAATAACCTAAACACTGCATTAAAAAATACTAAATATAACTTCAAATGCAGGAGCTACAATAAGGGCCGAAAATGGGTAAAAAAAACCGTGAAATCTTGAAAGGCAATAATTTCTGCTGAAAAGTGAAATATTGTATAAGTGTGCGACGCAACGGCTGTAAAATGTATGTTCTATTGCCTGGCCCACAAAAAAATACACAATAGGAAGAAGAGCAATTTATTATAATTTTAAACCTTCCTTTAACCTTTAACCTTTCATCTTTTCAACCTTTCAACTTTTCAACCTTTCACCTTTTCAGCCTGTTACCTTATAAAGATTCTTTCAAAATTTCGCTATACCGCCTAGCAATACTTGCAATTATATCAGCTTTGTCATGACCATTTATTATAGTTCGTGCATTTTCGAAGTCCACCTTTTCATTATTAATAAAACTTTTTAATTTTTTACCCGTAAACCATCCGTCTTTCATTCCCTGAATGGCAATAAAATAGGCAATTTCAGATCTTTAGCTTTGTCAGGATGATTTACAAGGTATTTACCTGTAAATTTACTTGCACTGGTATAGTTGCTTCTACCAGTTAATTGCACATAACCCCGACCGTGAAAACGAGCACCGTCCCCTGGTTCAATGTTACCTAACATTTTACCAACCCGTGTTTGAGGACTATAAAGCCGGTTAAATCGTTCTTCGTTCCCAAACTCATCAATTGGTAGCATTGTATGTGCAGTTTCCCATTTAAACGTTGCCATACAATAAGCTAACTGTCTCCGGTCAGTTTCGGTTTGGCTAAAGCGTTCATCCTGCTCCATTTTAGATAGCAGAAAATTAAAGGCTTCAGCTAAATTGTTGGTTAGAGGACCAAACCGTGCCATATATCCTTGTAACAGTTTATCTCTTTTAAGTGTAAACATTTACAGAAGTTTTGCCTAACATACAGTAGAATGATTAAGATACTCATTATTGCAAAATTTGTCAATGGTCAGCTTGCATTTTTATTTTTAAGTGTAACACCTCTATTTAAGTTCATTTTTTTTCGAATAGGAAATTCTAAAAAATAATTTTATTTTTCTATTGAGGTATTTTTAAAATTAAAAAGCAGGATTTGTAACGGGAATTTAGGTATATTCAAAAAAACATAAATACCCTTAAGTGAAATTAAATATAATAAATTTACTTAGTATGTTCTAATATACACTAGATAGAAAAACCTTTATTATCTGATACAGAAGGGCATATTTAAGAATTATCTTCAGGATAATTAGGGATAGAAGTAATCGTATTCTTTACTGAAAGTGGGATATTTCTAACATGTAGTTAATGTAAATTTTACTATAATTAAAAGTGAATAAAATGGAAATATAAATTTTCCTTTTGAATTATACTCCATTGAAGGTGCAGGAAATTTAAAAGCATTTAAAGCGCCTAATGCTAGCCTTAAAAATTTACTGTTTGTTTTAATTTTGTTAAATCAATATCTGGTGAAATGTAACACTGGCGATAACGTCTTATATCGCTGTCGGTCAAAAGTTATATTTCCGAAATTATCTTTAGCTATATTTTCTTCACCTCCAAACATTCCATCGGCACCATAGCCAACTGCAACACTTAGCCATGGAGGCAAGATTACTTTCAGGCATAAATGATTTTAGATTTGCACTTAACCAATAAGTTTGCCCATTGTAATCTTTAATCATTCGTTCGCCCACACTTTTTCCATACAAATTATTTGCTCTGCATGTTCAAGTCATCTGAACCATAGTTTTTTTTATGAAAAGAAAACTTGAACCGTATCCGTTGTTCATTCCAGCCAAGCTCCTGGCCTACTAATAAACCGCTGCCAAACATGTTTGCACCAAAGTCGCCCCAGCTCCAGCCCCAGCCTACACTAAATGCATCCAGTGTTTCAATAATTGTTTGATAGGCTACACCGCTTAATCCGCCAATCCAAATTCGTTTTTTTCGGCTTACCCCTGCCCAGCGCCACATTTCCATACTTGCCATAACTTTCAATATATGCACTATAAGCATGGCCTACTTTATCAACCTGCTTCCATTCGTTGTTGTCGTTAAAAAAGTGAAAATTGGTTTGGGGATAATTACTGTACCAGGCAGAATACAAACCTACCATTGTTCCACCGTATCCAATAATATTTGCAGCAGCTACCAGGCGAACTCTTTTTTTGTTAGGGTAGTTTGTCGATAGGTTCTGCAACTGCCTTATAGCCTAGGTTCAAAAACTGATAATTGGTAGAATTGTTTTGAGAGAAAGCTGAAGTATTATTTACTGTTAACTAGTATCCTGTGAAATAGCATTGATAGGAAGAAAGGAAAATAAGTAAACAAATATGTATAAAATAGCAGCCTTGTATATAAACCTGTTCTTCATAATCCAAACGTACGTGATAAAATTATATAAGGTTGTGCTTTCAATCATTTATTTTCTTAAACTTGCTTTACTAAATTAATTTATAAAGACTTTTATAGGAATAATGTGAAAACAAATTCTACAATAAGGTTTATGACACATAGTTTAATAGTAGCAACTAAAGCCTGAACGGAGCGTCGCAACGATGATAAATAGAACTTCAAAAGCTGGTATCATAATTATGTATTTCAAAAACTAAAAGCTAAAACATATGGATGCTGCTATTTTAGAAAAAGTAAATGTATGGTTAAATGGAAATTATGACCAGGCAACCAAAGATGAAATTAAACGTATGCAAGAATCTTCGCCAGATGAACTTGCTGATGCATTTTATAGAAATCTTGAATTTGGTACCGGTGGCTTGCGAGGTATTATGGGCGTTGGTACAAACCGGATGAATAAATATACAATTGGTATGGCAACCCAGGGTTTTGCCAACTATCTGAAAAAAGTATATGGAAACGCTGAAATAAAAGTTGCCATTGCCCATGATTGCCGCAACAACAGCCGTTTTTTTGCTGAAACTACTGCGAATGTTTTTGCTGCAAATGGCATTAAAGTGTACCTGTTTGAAGACCTGCGGCCAACACCTGAACTGTCTTTTACAATACGTCATTTAGGATGCCAGGCAGGTGTAGTTTTAACTGCATCGCATAATCCCAAAGAATATAATGGTTATAAAGCTTACTGGAACGATGGCGGACAATTGGTGCCTCCACACGATAAAAATGTAATTGAAGAAGTAGAAGCAATTACAAGTGTTGATGAAGTGTTATGGACTGGTGGGGAAGAAAACATTTCGATACTTGGAAAAGGAATGGATGATGCATTTATTGATATGGTAAAAGACCTTAGTATTTATCCTGAAGTGATTGAAAAGCAAAAAGATCTGAAAATTGTTTATACTTCGATACATGGTACCGGTATTACACTGGTGCCGCAGGTATTGGAGCGTTTTGGTTTTACCAATGTTACCATTGTTGAAGAACAAGCAGTTCCTGATGGTAATTTTCCTACAGTTGTTTATCCAAATCCTGAAGAAAGTGAAGCAATGAGTATTGGCTTACAAAAAGCAAAAGAACTGGATGCAGATATTTTGCTGGGTACTGACCCTGATGCAGACAGGGTTGGCATTGGCGTAAAAAATCCAAAAGGTGAGTGGGTTTTAATGAATGGAAACCAAACTGCTGTACTTGCTTTTAATTATATGATTGAAGCACGAAAGGCAAAAGGAATTGCAAAGCCAAATGATATGGTGGTTAAAACAATTGTTACTACTAATCTGATTGATGATATAGCAGCTGCAAATGGTGTTACCTGTTACAATGTTCTTACCGGCTTTAAATGGATAGCTGAACTGATAACCGAAAAAGTAGGCAAAGAAAATTATATAATTGGTGGTGAAGAAAGTTATGGGTTAATGATAGGCGATAAAATGCGCGATAAAGATGCAATTTCGGCAGTTGCATTGTTATGTGAAATGGCAGCTTACGAAAAGAACAAGGGACGAAGTTTGTTTGAAAAATTGATTGACTTGTATGTGCAGTATGGTTATTATAAAGAGTCGCTTATTTCAATAACTAAAAAAGGAATGCGTGGAGCTGAAGAAATTGCTGAAATGATGCAGGGATACCGCGAAAATCCACCAGCAACAATTGCCGGCACACCTGTTGTTCAATTGCTGGATTACCAAATGCAGGTTGGTAAAAATCTGCAAACCGGAAATGTTTGGGATATTGAATTGCCAAAAAGCAATGTGTTGCAATTTGTATTGGAAGATGGTTCAAAAATTTCTGCACGACCAAGTGGAACAGAACCTAAGATTAAATTTTATTTTAGTGTAAAAACGACGTTGGAAAGTGTTGAGAAGTTTGAAGAAACAGAAAAGAAAATGGATGAAAAAATACAGGCAATTATTAGTGACTTAAAATTAAAATAACAAATTTACTAAAGCCGTTCATTTCCCGGACGGCTTTTTTTATGCTATCGTGCTAAACTATTTTAATAAAATTTCTATTAAAGAGGGAAAATTTAATCTTTATTCTCTGCAACCCCCTCTAAACTAGTTGCGTCTAATATTTATATCCTTATTTTCTAAAAAAATCCAATTGTATGAATACAACCTTTGTAATCCTTTTTTTGGTAATTGCTTTAATGGCGCTCTCTTCTATTTTTCTCCTTTTATTTACAGAAATTAATAATTTCAAAGAAGTAAAAAATTATAATAGAAAAATAGAGGACAAATATCTGTAAGTTCTTCTGCAAAACAGTTTAAACTAAAAGTGGCAGTAAATTTGTATGGAAGTTTCTAAAAAAAATAATACAACTTTTACATTTTGTTATTACTTTACAATACCTGCAATAATTTGTAATGTTTACTATTTTATTTAAAATGTAGTATGTAATTGATGCGTAATTGTTAGTGCAACTCTTCACTATTTTTTATCATCTTATGTACTAATAACCAAAATGTATATTTTATGATACTTTTAATTTTTATTTCACTGTTATTTATTTCTGCTATTACATTAATTATATATTCCAACTACTTAAGCTCAGTAAACAAGAAGATAAATAAACCAAATGAAGTAAAAAGAAAGGAAGATCCAAAAAAACAATATTCAAAAAAAGTAATGCATCAATTTTAGTGTAATTGAATGCTTAACTAATATAATTTTTTCAAAATTATAGGCCTGATAAAAAAATGAATATTGGCAAACTGAACTATTATAATTGAATGTATTTTAATAGGTAGATTTTTTGGTTACCATCTTTTTGAATAAATATCAAGCTACCGTTGCGTCGCACACTTGTACTTTTTAATTTAGTTTCAGCTATAAAATTTGAGGTTTTTTAACCTTTTTCCGTGGTTGTTTTTCCTTTACTGTTAATTAATTTTACTTTTTCATTAACTTATGTTCGCTTTATAAGGCGATTCGTTTATTAATAGTTATTCAACTAATTGTACCAATAATTCAGAACATATTTAATAGTGTATGTATTAGATTACCACTAGTAATTGCTATTTACTACATAGGAAAATAATTGCTGGTAAAAGTTGCTTGTAATACTAAAAGTACAAGTGAGTGACACAACCGGAGTTGAATAGCCTCCCTCAGTCTGGAACCAAAAGAAAATTCTTCATTTTATTGTATATAAAATTCTAGCTTTCTTAAGCATATCTGTTAATCTATTGAGGTTAAGAATTTATCATAGTATTCCGATAAAAATTGTTTGTTTAATAAAGAGTAAGGCACCCATTCCTGCTTATCAGGCAGCAAAATTTCTACAGCATTAGGATCAGGAAACGTTTTGTAATCGAAACGGGTACTTGCGGGACTAATATAGCCTGTATAATAAAAGGATTTATTTTGAGAAAAGGCAAATTGAAGTTTTTGCAATATTAAAAATTTTGCAAGACTATATTGTTTGTATTCGGGATGGTAAATGTTCATAATACCTGCAATAGAGTGTTTGCCTGTATCAAAATAACCGGTAGCTATTAATTGATTTTGATAACGTACTTGCACCATCATAGAATTAAAGGGCTGTGGCAAAAGCTCCTGGTATAAATAACTTGAACAGTTAGCTGATACTGAAAATGGAACCCATTCCTTATACAGAGCAAACAAGTTTTCCACTTCATCGTTTACAAAAGCAGGTTGAATATTTACAGAAAATTGAGCACATTTTTTTAAAATGGTGTTTGCAGAGTTCTGAAGCCTGCATTTTTTTACAAGAGTGCGCAACCAAAAAACAGGAATGCTTTGCCCTTTTTCGCCTAAAGTAGTATTGTTACATGTAAACATAAGGTGCTGCATCCGGTAATAACCAGCAGCAAGTAGTTCGTCTATTGTTTCAGCCTTAAAACCTTTATCGTCGGCTGCTATATAATAGGAATTGTCCATAATTTTAGTACTGCAATTTATTAATTGAAGTTCATTGGTGGATTCTAGTTTTTAATAAAATTGTAAAAGCAAAGGAGAATTTATTATTTTATTGTATAATATATTCTCTAATTTAAAATTACCAAAAGCAATAATTTAAGTATATAATACCCTATTGTTAAAATTAGTTATAGAATAATATAAATAATTGTAATACTCTTTATGGCATACAATCAGGAAATAGCATCCAAAATAAGAGAGGCTTTAGCAAATTTACCTGTAGTGCAAGAAAAGAAAATGTTTGGTGGATTAGCATTTATGGTAAATGACAAAATATGTATTAATGTAAATAAGGATAAAATAATGATTCGTATAAATCCAGCAATTCATAAGAATGTAATAAAAAAAGAGGGCACCGAAACCATGCTAATGAAAGGTAGGGAATGCATAGGTTATGTTTGTATTAATAACCAGGAATTAAAAACAAAAGCTGACTTAGAATTTTGGATAAAACTTGCGCTTGACTTTAATGAAATAGCAAAAGCCTCTAAGAAAAAATAGATGGCAACAATCCTTGCACTTTTTTACAAAGGGAAAAGTATAATTATTTAATAGATTAAAAAAACCACATGAATTTTCATTCATGTGGTTTTATCTGGGATTTAATTTTTGTTATACAAACTTATTCAATAACAATTTTATGCTTGCTTACAATACCATTTCTTATCACATTTAAATAATAAACTCCTGATGATAGCTGTGGTAAATTTAGCTCCATATTTTGCCCCGGCATTCTGTAATTATTAATTTGTTTTCCTGTAGCATCCATTAATTGTAAAATAGCCGTTTGATTATTACCTGGTATAAATATTTTTACCCTGTCTTTAGCCGGGTTAGGGAATATATTTACAACTTTTAAGTTTTCAAAACTCAATTTTTTTACAACTGAATAATTAACTCCTTTACTGGTTATATTTTTAAGCCGGTATAAATTCAGACCCGCTGACGGCGATTTATCAGTAAAGTTGTAAAAATGCAAATCCTTATGGCCTTTAATAGTATTTAGCCTGCCTATAGGTTTAAAGCTTGCTCCATTGTTAATACTTTTCTCTATCTGATAAATACCTTCATTTAATTCTTCGGGAGTATGCCAGGTAAGTAACGCTTTTGTGTGTTGCTTTTCAACAACAAAATCTCCTGCTGGTATATTTTTCCCTTTAATTTTTGTTATTACAGTAGAGAACCCGCTTACTGCTTTTTTACTATCAAATAATATTGCCGTATTTGTAATGTTTGCAGTTGCTGAAAGAAGAATGTCCGCTATAATCCATCCGGTACCTCCATCAGGTACTGAAAAACTATTACTACTTGTAGCGTACCTAAAACGAATCCTTGCCATCTTGCCTGCAAACGGGCTAAGGTCAATAACAGTGACACCAAAAGCGAAGCCGGAAAAAGCCCTTCTGCCCTGAAGTTCAGAATTGCCGATTATTGTTTCATTATAACCAAGGCTACCTGGTACTATATAAGGTCCCAAATCCTCCCAGGTTTTACCACTATCGGTTGTTATTTCCACCACTCCTCCATTATAAAATCATGAGTAACAAATTCTGGAAAAAGCTAAAAGTGGTTGTATGACCCGGTATAATATAAGATTGCCTGGTAACCAGTTTTTCTTCATCTTTTCTTGAAGCATCATTTGAATAATAGTAATAATAGCCAAGGTCAATACTTGACCATTCAAGCTCTTTTCCATTCCTTTCAATCCATTTATTGGATATTTTAGGTGAGTTTGCATCATTCAAATAAACAGAGTCAGGAAAAGAAGTATTATTGTTTACCTTTACCTTAACTTTATATGTAAGGCTATCCCCGTTATTCATATCAATATTACGAAAGCTGACTGTCCTGTTAGCATTGTTATATGTGCCATTGCTACTTACATAAGTTACATTGCCCGGTAAAGAATCTGTTACAGAATAATTTTGTTTAATCAGTTCCCTCACAAACAGCTTTTGCTTTCAGGCCAATAACATATTCAATAATCGCCCGGGGATGCTTTTTTATCAGCATGTTTTGTAACAAATACTGCTCCCAGCTTAAAGTCAACTATTTCATCTCCTGTTACTTCCGAACTTCCCTGAAAAGCGCCAACACCCATACCGCTGCGTGCAAATGCCTTCCAGATAGCACAACTGTATTTTCCGTTATACAATAAAGTATCAGCTTTTAAAATTGCGTTACGGCCATCAACAAATCCAGGGCTGCAAGGCTGCAACTTCATTCCCTCCATTACCAGTCTGTAAGCAACTGAATTTCCTCCAATGCCTTAGGCATTAAAAATATCCTTATTGATACCATCCATTTCTATTATAAACCATGTCATATCCCAAAGTACGGTAGCCCATATTTCACCAACAGCATGAGGCTGACCACCGGTGGCTGCAACATCTGCATAAGTATGTGGATTAATAGTCATGTTGGTAGAATAAGGGTATTGTCTTATACCTCCACCCTTTGGCGCTTCATTCAAGACATAAGTTCCAATAGTTCTTGGTTTAGGGCCGTCATTTATTCGGGCTCTTGGCCAGTCCGTAATAGTCATCAGCGAAATATAATCACTCCAACCTTCACCCATTTGTTCTGCATTAAACAAGCAATAAACGTTAGAAGGTCCGCCGGTAAGCCGATTTGATATACCATGTGCGTATTCATGGCAATAACGCCATTATCCAAATCTCCATCGGTAGGTGGTACAGGTGTTAAGGGTAACATTTACCGCCAGGTGTCCTCAATACATCCATGATCTTATTTCCATCTTCATAGCTTATCATCACCGCAGGTATGGTAATAGCAGAATTGAGACCCACCCATGATAAAAGGGCCTTCTACCGGGAACCACTATTCATTACTATTACTGCAATTGCACCTGCATCCTGTGCATTTAAAACTTTAGTGGTAAAGCCACAGATCGCCCCTTCTTATTAATGCAATTTTTCCATTCAATGCACTCCTATTTGCGGCGCTACCGCACGCAGGATGCAACGTGTCCGAAACATCATGATAAAGAATAACATTGCCGGTAACAGGACCAACATTCTTCAGTAAATTATTCGGACTAATGCTGCCTTCAACTGCCGTTACCTTTCCTGAAATTGAAGAGGCGAATTAATCTTCATTCTTTTTGATGGGTCGCCATCACATAAAAACATTTGCATCCTCGGGTTTCTGTACCATCAGGAGGCGTACTAAAATTTGCATTGTTGTAACCGCTTCCGTCCTGTGCATCGGCAAAAACAAAATCATAACCTTGACCTCCTCTGCCCAAATTATTTTGCTGAAAATTGCCGGATGGTTCATCAAAGCCATACTGGTAAGAGAGATCGTGCATGATGTTATTCCAATAAAACAAATTGGTAATTGCAAAACCCTGGTTGATAGAATCGCCGGGTGCTTTACTAAAATCCGGAGCATAATCAAAGTAAAGATTGTTTTTGTATACAGTGCCTTTTGCGCTTTTGCCTGTACCGTTATTACCATTAGCATCTTCCTGCGCCAAAACATTATTGCCACGGGTATATTTATATTGCCTTGATCCATCATCATTCCAAATAAAAGGAGTGGCTCTGCTTTCTGCAGGCGAAAACTCCCATGGGTTTGTAACCAATGAAGGTAAACCAAACGGAAATGTAGGTGCTTCTGAAGCGAATGGTACAACACGATATGTAACAGAAGTAATGTCTCCTGAATAATTGATTTTGGATGTAAGTCTTTTTTTGAGACCGGTTAATAATGGCCCCTTTTCCAAGGTTGCTCCTTCAACTTTTAACTCTTTCCCAATGATCCCAAACGGTATAATTTTCCTTTTTAATTACTTTACCCGCTTTGGCGTCAACCATAACCCGCCAGTTGTCTGAAGATTTTTTTGGTGAGATATTCACTTCCCACACCAGCTGTATTCTTTCAAAAGCTCTTAACAGGTAACCACAAAAGACGGCTTGTTACGTCACTCTTTTGCAATACCAAGGTCTCCAAAATTTTTTAGTACCGAAAAGTCCTGCTTTTCAACCAATTGATGATTGATTGCAGGTACGGCAAGATCTAAATTTTTAGCTGCCGCATTAATGGCGTCTCCGCTGCGGTTATTGTAGCATTTGGTGCCATTCCTTTCTCATGCTGAGATGGCTTTTTTACCAAAGTCAAATCCATTCTTTGTCCAGTACTTGAAACCAGCGTTCCGTTTTTAAAAGCCAGTACCTGTATTACTTTGTCTATATTAATGCCTGATAGGTTTGTTGCAGGTATACCAACGTATTTCCTGAAAGTGGATCTAAATAGGAATCGGTAATTCGTGAGTTTCGAATATTTTCCTCAGATAAGCCAATAGCAGCAGCGTTCTTTTTTACTAATAGGAGGGGAGTAGAAGACTTGCTTAGATCTTGTGCTGACGGCATCAGCCATAAAAGGGTAAAAGCAAAGGCAGTCATTAATTTTGCTAAAGTAAAATACTTTGTCATTTTTAATAAAGTTTTTAAAGATGAATATTGAAGAGATTTTTGAGAAACTACGATTATTTTAAAGAATTCTCTAATATATTATTTAATCTTTAATATTGCAATTGAAAGATCTATTCTTCTTAATAAAAGATTAATAAATAAGATTTTTGTTCTTCAATTAGTGGCTTTATTTGTGTTTTTTCCCTTTTTCTATTTAAAATTATATAAATTAAGATTCTACTTATTTTTACTTTAACAACTTATAATGTGTAAGTATTTTTGGTAGCAAACAGGAGGTTTTTTATGGGATCATTGTTGTGTGCACTCCCTTGTACTTTTGTAGTTGCTTCTGCAGGTTTCCGGTAAAGCTTTTTATATCTTTTTTGTTTAATTACAGCCAAAAAGGGTTGAGACCTGCAGGCTATAATTGTATGTTATGGCTATACCTTTTGGGCAAGCTTACCAGACCTTCAGTTTCAAAAAATTTTTATCAAAGGGTTAGTCCTCATCACTGTTTTCATTTCTTTAATTGGTAATTAAAACCTTCAGCGTGAAACAAAAGTATTCTTCCACTTTTTATATACTAATTTTAGTTGCTAACAAAAGCACTATAAACAGCAATCCTTTTACAAACACAAGTAAGGATAATGGTTGGAGAAATAAAGTGGTACTAATACTTTGCAGGCATAAGTTGGTACCCTTTCTTTGCAATGTGCTGAATAACTAAAAAAAGTACAAGAGTGCGACGCAACGGCAGTTTTATAGTAGTAATTCAGTCCGGCTCAAAAAATGCACTTACTTTATTACACCTTAATTATTATAATTAAAAAAGCCGCACCATTATTAGTGATGCGGGCTTTTTTAGGTATAAATATTTAATAATTATTCTTTAATTAATCTTATGGTTTTTAATTCTGTCCCATTATTTACAGTAATTAAATAAACTCCTGTTGGAAGTCTTTCAATTGGCAAAGAAAGCTGGGTAGTATAAAGGGTTGCTGATTTCCATAATGCCTTTCCTGAAAGATCAGTTAAGATGGCAGAATATCCTTTTTCACTTCCGCTAACCTGTAACTTTGAACCTATTTTTGCAGGGTCAGGGTAAACTGATATGCTAAACTTACCGTTATTTAATGTTCCTTTTTCTGTTGACATTACCGCTGTCTCATATCCACCTCTTGCACTAAATCCGTCACCTGCAATTACTTTTACTACAGCAGTGTCGGTACAACCTGTCATTCGATCCAATCAATCGATACCTGCCTTCGGATACTGCTGTTGGGTTTGCAGTGCTCCATCTTGTGTTTAAACCTTCTGTATTGTAAATTTTTGTAAGGTCAACTTTTCCCGATGTAATCTTTACTATGGTATCGTTACCTATAACAAGTTTAGGAAGTATTCTGATGTCTACATTAGCAAATGCACTGCAACCATTGACATTTGTTAACGTTAGCGTATAAATACCTGACTGAGTAACACTTTCAGGATTTGAAGTATTCCATTTGTTTACGTAATTGTTGTCCTGGTAAATACCAGTCAGGTCAACTACAGAACCAAAACATTTAAAAATAGTCCTGTCTTCACCTGCCTTTGCTATCAATATTTCTATATTCTGATCATTATTTGCAGAAGCATATTTAAGTGTACTACTAACAACGCGAATCCTGTATGCATTACCGCTTCTGAGGTTAGATTGCAAGGTAACCGGAATACTTATGTTATTGTTATTTCCGTTAAGCTCTGTTTTTAAATTGCCTATTGAAGTTGGAGAGGCAAAGCTGCCAATTGCATTATCTAAGTGTACAGAAAACTGATGTGGCATATTAACAAAAGTTCCTGGAATTTCTGCCGTTACAATAAATTCAGTATTTACACATGGTGTAATATCTGTAACAAATGCGCTAATAATTTCAGAAACATCTAAGATTGGTTACAATTAAAACCTGTTCATCAAACATACCGGTATTATTAGCGGTAGCTCTTACTTTCACTTCATATATGTTGTTATTGTTAGCATCTGAAGGAACTTCAAAATCAGGGGCGGCAATAAAGGAAAGTACACCTGTAGTTTTGTTTATCCTGAATTTGCTTTTATCCATTCCACCTGTCATAATATAAGCAACGTTATTACCTTTTGCACGTGTTGAAGTAACAGTAGTAAGGGTAGTAATGCTTTCAGAAATATTAACAGCGGCAGTATCACTGCCAGTATTGGATGTAATAACAGTTTTGGAATTACTGCAAGTACCATAGGTACATTAACCATTACTGCAGATGTGCTTAAAGCTCCATAAGTTGTAAGCGTCCTGCCTTCAATTTCAACTCCGGTTTTTAAGTTGACTGCTCCATTATTGCAAACAATCGTTCCCTTGAATTTACTAAATTACTCATGCTCACCGCGCCGTCCACTGTCCAAAAAACGTTTTCAGCAATTGCCCCGTTCAACAGCGTAACGGTGGCGAAGGTGCTGGTAGATAAAGCGCCGTTAACTTTATAACAAATACGGCGTTCGCATTACCTTCAGCGTCGAGGAAAAGCGTGTCTGTAAATTACGTTGCGCCATGCAGGAGATAAGTATGCGGCGTAAGAACAAGACTGTTTCCAAACTGTGCAGGATATAACAAACCGATGTCGACAGGTAGATTATTCATGTAATTGTAAACGTTCAACAAGTCGGCTGCAGCTCCTGCGGTGGAACCATCTGGAACGGGATGTACTTTGCCATTCACGGTCAAGCGTTATAGCCAACAGTCAATCCAACATTTGTTCCCACGTTACCGGTAATCAGCGAAGTCGCTGCTTTGTAACTGAGCCATTGCCCGAAAAAATTGAATAACAGCCAGTTGAACCCAGTGCCGGGGCTATGGGCCCTGTCAGTACCGGACTTCCGCAGCCAGTGGGCGTGTGGGCGGCAATGCCGCTAATGGAAACTGCACCCGTAGTGGATAGGGCCCTCCTTCCAGTGAAACACCAGGGTTCATAGTGATTGCAGCATTGTTCGCAATGACAAGTCCCCTTAGTAGTCATTACCGTTCCGATGCTTACCACCCCTTCCGTTTTCCAGAATACGTTGCATGCCTGTGCGCCATTTATCAATTTAACCCGGGAAGAGGTATTTGTAGAAAATGCGCCTGCAATCTTGAAAATAAAAACCGCATACGATTGCCCCTGCGCATTTAAAATTAGGTGTGAGGTTAAGTACTGCACTGCCCGATATAGAATAAACACCTGGAACCAGCGTATCGCCATTACCTAAAAGAGGAGCATGAAAGAATGTTGGCTTTGTAGTGTCTATTTGATTATACGCAATAAACAAATCTGCTGCTGCCTGTGCACTTGCACCATCGCTGCCATGCATTACGCCATTTACATTACCAAATCCGGTTACTGCACCATTATTTGACCCTACATTTCCTGTAAGAAGCGACATTCCTGTATTCTGAACTGCGCCATCAGAAGTAAAGAGAACGAAATTAGCAGCAGTTCTAAGATTTGGAGCCTGTGCAAAACTTATTTGAGGAGAAAAAAATATAGTAACGGCTGTTACTACTTGAAGTAGATATTGGAATTTCATTTAGAATTGGATAAGTCGTGAAAACATTTTCACGAGATGCAAAGATGGGCAATATGTTAAAGGAATTGTTACACTTTTATTTCAAATTGTTACACAAATCACACATTTTTAAAAATTTATATTTAAAAGGCTAATAAATTTTATTAAGAGTTTTATTTTAAGAGAAATTTTTTTTACTTGGCTAAGTACTGCTATAAAGCTTTCGTTGTGTCACTCACTTGTACTTTTGAAAATATTGCGGCAAAAGTAGAAGTAGTAGTTTAGTTTACATTTTCTTTAAATTGTTGCAAGAGAAATTTTTTCTATCACATTAAGAAAAGGCCACCCTCAAAGTGTTATTAAATTTTAGAAACTGTAACAAAAACCTTACTTGGTGCAATACCAGGACCTGCACCATCCTTATCAAAATAACGGTATATAAATGATATAAGGTCGTCTTTTGCTTTTTGGGTTGGTTTAGTAGGGTCTCCAGAAGTTCGCCATTGAGTTATTAATGTTTCTCCAAAATTTCCCCCAACAGTTGTAATTTGGTCGAAGTGTCCACTTATTCTTCTTCCATCCTTAAAATTTATAGTAATTATATTTTCGCCTACTGGCCGGTAAGCAACTAATATCGTTTCCAAGGTTGGCAAATTCTCTACTTCCATCTACCAATATAGGTATCAGTATCAAAAATTAATACCGCGTTAGATTGAGTTTCCTCCGTCACGTTAAAATCAACTTTATAAGCTGTATTATTTGCTGAAATAATCAAGGAACCTTTATCTGGGGTTGTAATATTAATTGGGTTAAAATAAACTTCATCTACAGCACCGATTATAACATCGGGAATAACAGCAGGAGAATTTGTACCTGGTTCAGATTTAAAACAAGAAGTAAAAACATTTATTACTACCAGAAGAACAAATAAATAACGCATTAAATTAGAGTTTAACCCTGTAAAAATACAACACACTTATAATATCGCATTATACCTCATTGGCAATGGCATGTTAATATCTTATCCTGGAATAGTCATTTTTGCTATGGCAAGTATTGTCGTAAGCAAATCAGTTATACAAATGAGTAACCCTTTACTATTGTGGCAGAAATAGAACTATTCTGAAAGCAACAAAAAAGGTGGGAATAAAATTGCAAAATTGGCGTTCTTTTCAGCACCTGATATTATTATGTTAGAAACTATTCATCTTTCTCCTTAAAATATTAATTGTCGTTATTACATGTTAACTTAGTTTCTATTTTATAAAAGTTACTGTTCCTTACGCCTTTCCTTTTTGATTAAACGACTCAGACTAATTTTTATTAAACTCCCTAACAAGTATTCATTCATTTTTCAACATTATTCGTAAACACTCAAATTACTAGTATGGCAAGCAATCGTAGAAAAGTTCCTGCATCAACTAAGTGCAGGCACCACTGCATTAGGTATCGGCACAGCTATGCCGCTTACTTCTCTGGCAAATACCAATCAACCAGATACGGAGGAAGATGACGGCCAGGTTCTTTTTATTGGTGAAAAAATAGCCATTGCCAACACAACTTATGGCAAGGTGAGAGGCTTTAAGTTACGGGGAATTTTTACTTACCTTGGAATTCCTTATGGTGCAGATACATCAGGCGAAAACCGATTTATGGCGCCAAAAAAACCAGCTCCCTGGACAGATATTAAACCAACTATATGGTGGGGCAATACAGCCCCGCAGAACATGGAGAAAAGATATGCATGACCCAATAAGCTCATTTGTTGACCATTGGAATTACGACGACGTAAGTGAAGATTGTTTGCGTTTGAATGTTTGGACACCTGCTATTGCCGACGGGAAAAAAAGGCCGGTGATTGTTTGGCTTCATGGTGGTGGTTATACCAACGGTAATGCTATTGAACAAGACGGATATCATGGTGAAAATATTAGTCGGCGAAGCGATGTGGTATATGTATCAATTAATCACCGGTTAGGTCCATTCGGTTACGCAAATTTTGCAGGTGTTTCGCCAAAATTTGCATCATCCGGTAATGTGGGAATGTTAGACATTGTAGCTTCTTTGGAATGGGTAAAAAATAACATTGCCCATTTTGGCGGAGACCCTGGAAGTGTAACCATTATGGGGCAGTCAGGCGGTGGCGGAAAAGTATGTACCCTAATGGCAATGCCTTCAGCTAAAGGTTTATTTCATAAAGGGGTAGCGCTTAGCGGAGCAACATTAAAGTAAGTGAGAAAGAGGTATCAGAAAAGTTAGGAGCTTATATTTTGAAAGAGGCTGGCTTAGACTGCACCACAAATGGATAAACTGCAGCAAATGCCATGGAAAGAATATAATAACATTGCTACAAAAGCAAGCCGGAAATTTGCAGAGGAAATGCGGGCACAAGGCAAACGTGGTGGGGGATGGAGTCCTGTAGCCGATGGAGTGGTGGTGGCTCAACATCCTTTCGATCCTGTAGGATCGCCGCTGTCAGAAAACGTTCCGCTTATATTGTGCTCCACCTTTAACGAAACTTCACCTAGCCGCTCGAACCCTGCTTTAGAAAATATTACCCTTCCGTGAAGTAAAGGAGAAAGTGAAAGAACGTTTTGGAGATAAAACAGACCAGGTAATAGATGGTTATGCCAAAGTTTTCCCCGATAAAAAGCCGGTTGAAATTTGGTCAATGGCCGTAAGTAACAGGCAAAACGTAGTGGCACTTGCTAATGTAAAATCGAAGCAAAAAGCGCCGGTATATGTAGCATGGTTTGGTTGGCAACCCCCGTTATTCGATAACAGGATGCGGGCTTTCCATTGCAGTGATATTAGTTTTTGGTTTTATAATACCGACTTGATGCTTACACATACGGGAGGTGGTTCCCGACCAAGAAAGTTGTCCGCTAAAATGTCGGACGCGCTGGTAAGCTTTTGCCGCACCGGTAATCCTAATAGTGTTGGTTTACCTGACTGGCCTAAGTTTACACCTGAAAACGGCGAAACGATGATACTCGATGATATGCCGGTTGTAAAAAGTGATCCCGACAGGGCAGCGCGGAAAGCATTTGCATAATGATTTGGGATTAGAATTTTCTATTATCACAAATATTGGTTTTAATACCAAACACCTGAGTTTTCTCTTGCCTCCGTAGCCAACAGGACAACTACGGAGGCTTTGTGTTTATAAAAGCCCTCTGCTATAGCAATAATTTATTTGTAGGCATGTAAGAATTATTTTGAACTTAACAGAGTGCTACTATAAAGCTTTTGTTGTGTCACACCCTTGTACTGTTGGAGTTGCTTCGGCAATTTGGCAGTGAGGTATTTTTGTGCTGTTTAACCATTAACTATAGGATGGGTTAGTACATGAAAATACCTGGAATATTCTAAACCGAAAAAATTTTACTCTTGTCAAATATTGGTTTATTCTCCTTAGTCAGCAATTAAGGAGCCTTAATCGGGCTACATATTTATCGATACTTTTCCAACTTTTGATTGCTATTAGCTTGAGTAGACTATAATTAATAACAATACAATATAAACAGTATGATAAATTTTTATCAAGGTAGTTATATAAGGCATAAGCATTTCCTCGCTAATGTTCATCATTTACAAAATATCGATAATCGTTGTTTTATTAAGATAGTAACAAGCATTCAGATAGGAAAGCCCTTAAACTTATACTACCATCACATTCTTATTTGTCTTTTCAACCATTGAAAGATTCAAGAAGGCAGACATAAAATTTTTTTGTAACACAATGGTCATCTTTTTGTTACATCAACTCTAAATAATCATGAACCTGCACCTGCAAATAGAAAGAACGCTAAGAAAAAAGGCCGAATAAAGCTATACAAGTACAAGTGAGTGACACAACGATGCCGAATAAAGAACCTATGTCCGTTCCCCAAAAAAATTAATCACTCCTCATCCATTTCCAGCAACAGATTAACAATCAAAGCCGTCCATCCTGTTTGGTGAGAGGCACCTAAACCTTGCCCTGTATCACCATGAAAAAATTCATAGAAGAGGTGGTGTTCCTTAAAATGTTCCTTTGACCAAAAGGGCTGATCTTTAGCATGATATTGAAAGCTGCCGCTTTCATCGTTTTCAAAAATTTTTAATAGCCTCCTGGTTAATTGGTTGGCAATTTGTTTCAAATTCAACTTTGTGCCAGATCCTGCAGGAAATTCAAAGGTGTACTTATCGCCATAATATTCATAGTACTTTCGAAGGGAACTGATGATAAGGTAATTTAGAGGTAACCAGATAGGTCCGCGCCAATTTGAGTTTCCTCCAAACATAGTACTCGAACTTTCCCCCGGTTCGTACTGTATAGAATAATTGTTTCCCTGGTAGCCAAAAACATAAGGTTCATCTTTATGGCATCTCGAGAGGGAACGGATGCCGTAATCGGATAAAAACTCCGCTTCATCCAATAGCCTTTTTAACAAGTTCTCGAGACGGTCATCGATCATAATCGCAAATAAATAACTGCCATCGCTGTTCTTTTTATCAATATCAGAAATGATTCGGGTTAAATCGG